>CAZZIP010000006.1:0-143228 GCA_964654415.1 uncultured Methylococcales bacterium
ATCGCTGCGCTGCGGGACGAGATGGGGAGGGAAATTGCCGCGCTGCGGGACGAGATGGGGAGGGAGATTTCCGAGCTGCGGGACAAGGTGGAGCGGGAAGTTGCCGCGCTGCGGGACGAGATGGGGAGGGAGATTTCCGGGCTGCGGGATAAGGTGGAGCGGGATGTGCAAGGGCTGGAGGGCAAACTCGAGCGCGATTTGAAAGACCTTGAATACCGAATGATCATCAAGCTCGGCAGCCTGATGGTGCTGGCAGTAGGCGTGGTGGCGACCTTAGTCAAGCTACTTTAAAGAGTTGGCGGAATTGTCCTGACGAGCGCATGGTGAGGCTTTACGGCTCGATGTGGATCAGGGTTTCCTGAGGTGTGACTGCATCCCCCTTGCTCACGTAGATTTGCGTGACTCGGCCTGTGATCGGGGCCTGAACCTCGGTCTCCATTTTCATGGTTTCGACGATCAGAACCGGGTCACCGGCTTTGACCATATCGCCTTCCTTGATCAGCACTTCAACGATGTTACCCGGCATCGACAGGGTTACATCGCCTTCGCTGCGGGCTTTGGGACGTTTACTGCTGAGACGGCGCGGCACTGCCCCCTCAGCGCCACCGGTGAGGACCACTTCGTCTAAAGTCTCGATGACGGCTTCCTCCGGCACCCCGTCCACCACCATGTAGAAGTGCCGCTCGGCCTGGTGTTTGGGGCCGGTTCCGGTAATGCGCACGTGATAAGTCTCGCCGTGCAGGTGGATATTGAATTCGGTGGGGGCGATCTGGGGAGCATAAGTTTCCACCGGTGGCTCGATCGGTTCAGGCTGCAAGGTTCCAGCAGCGCGCTGCTCCAGGAATTGGCGCCCTACGTCTGGAAACATAGCGTAAATGAGGACGTCTTCTTCAGATTTAGCCAGTTCTCCGATCTGCTGCCTGAGGGTCTCCATCTCTGGCGGCAATAGGTCGGCCGGGCGACATTCGATGATTTCCTCGTTGCCCACCGCTTTTTGTCTGAGCGCTTCATTGACCGGCGCCGGCGGCTGGCCGTAACCCCCCTGCAGATAGCGCTTCACCTCATTGGTGATGGTCTCATAGCGCTTGCCGCTCAGCACGTTGATGACCGCCTGGGTGCCGACGATCTGGGAGGTTGGGGTAACCAGTGGCGGATAGCCGAGGTCCTCGCGGACCTTAGGGATTTCTGCAAGCACTTCCTCAAGTCGATTCAGAGCGCCTTGTTCTTTGAGCTGGTGGTAGAGGTTGGAAATCATTCCTCCTGGGACCTGGTGCAGATGGACGCGGGGGTCGGGACCTACGTATTCCGGCTCGAAGCGGTGATACTTGCGGCGTACTTCCCAGAAGTAGGCAGCGATTTCTTCCAGCGCTTTCAAGTTAAGCCCTAAATCGTAGCCTAAATCCTGCAAGGCCACGACCAGGCTCTCGGTGGGCGGATGGCTGGGACCGCCGGCAAACGAGGAGATGGCGGTGTCGATGTGGTCGCAACCGGCCTCCACGGCTTTGAGGTGGCACATCTCGGAAAGCCCCGAAGTGGCATGGCAATGCAGGTGCAGGGGGAGCTTGACCGCTTGCTTGAGCGCACGGACCAACTCATAAGCCGTTCTAGGCGTAAGTAGCCCAGCCATGTCCTTGATCGCGATCGAGTCGCAATCCATCCTGGCCAGTTCCTTGGCCTGCGCGACGAAACTCTCGATGCTATGGACTGGGCTGACGGTATAGCAGAGGGTTCCCTGCGCGTGTTTGCCGGCACGTTTGACTGCGGCGATGGCGGTCTGCAGGTTCCTCAAGTCATTTAGCGCGTCGAAGATGCGAAACACGTCCATGCCAGCGGCGGCTGCTCGGTTCACAAAAGCCTCCACCACGTCGTCGGCATAGTGGCGATAACCTAAGAGGTTCTGGCCGCGCAGCAGCATCTGCAGGCGGGTGTTCGGCAGTCCCAGGCGCAATTGCCGCAAGCGTTCCCAGGGGTCCTCTTTGAGGAACCTAATGCAAGTGTCGAAGGTAGCCCCACCCCAGCACTCCAGCGACCAGTAGCCGATGCGGTCGAGTTTGGGGAGAATCGGCAGCATGTCCTCAGTGCGCATCCTAGTGGCGATCAGGCACTGATGCGCATCGCGCAGAATGAGGTCGGTAATATGTACTTTGCTCATGACTTCTCCTTACAGTCCGGCGTGGGCAGCGATAGCGGCCGCTAGGGCGCTCGCGATATGGGCTTTGCTGCGTTTTTCCGAATACCGGGTGAGTTCTGGGTGAGTATCGACGAAGCTGGTGTCGAAGCGACCGGCGCGGAAATCTGCCGATTTCAAAATCTGCTGGTAATAGGAGCGGGTGGTTTTGATTCCGCTGATTTCCATGTCGTCCAAGGCGCGTCGGCTGCGGGCGATGGTGTCCTCATAGCTGAGCGCCCAGACGATGAGCTTGGCGATCATCGAGTCGTAGTAGGGCGGAATGTCATAGCCGGTGTAAATGGCGGTGTCGGTGCGCACTCCAGGTCCTCCCGGCGCGTAATAGCGAGTGATACGGCCGAAGCTTGGGAGAAAATCGTTGCGCGGGTCCTCGGCATTGATCCGGAATTGGATCGCAAAGCCGCGCTTTTGTACTTGGTCTTGAGAGTAACGCAAAGGGAGGCCGGAGGCGATGCGGATCTGCTCTTCGACGATGTCCACTCCGGTGATCGCTTCGGTGATGGTGTGCTCTACCTGGATCCGAGTATTCATTTCCATGAAGTAAAAATTACCCGCCTGGTCGAATAAAAACTCTACTGTGCCGGCGTTCTGGTAACCTACCGCCCGTGCGGCTTTGATTGCCAACTCACACACCATCTGGCGCTGGGCTTCGGTGAGCGCCGGCGAAGGGGCGATCTCGATCAGCTTCTGGTTACGGCGCTGGATCGAGCAGTCGCGCTCGAACAGATGAATCACATTTCCGTGGTGGTCGGCCAGAATCTGCACCTCGATGTGGCGAGGCTTATCGATGCATTTTTCCATAAAGACCTCCGCCGAGCCGAAAGCCTTGGTCGCCTCGGAGACCACCCGCTCGTAGTTGCGCTGCAATTCGGTGGCGTTTTCGCAGCGGCGGATCCCTTTGCCTCCCCCGCCGGAAGTGGCTTTGAGCATGACCGGGTAGCCAATTTTCTCAGCCAACGCCAGAGCCTGATCAACGTCCTGCAAGTTGCCGCTGCCGGGTATCACAGGGATTCCGGCTGCCTGCATGGTGTTTCTGGCTTCAGTCTTGTCTCCCATACGGCGAATAATCTCGGCGCTGGGGCCGATGAAGCAGATCCCACGGCGCGCGCAGATTTCGGCAAATTGGGCGTTCTCCGAGAGGAATCCATAGCCTGGGTGAATCGCGTCGCAGCCGGTTTCCAAAGCGAGGTTGACCAGCTTGTGCGGGTTGAGATAACCGGCCAAAGGCTCCTCTCCCAGGCTGTGGGCTTCGTCGGCTTTCTTGACGTGCAGGGCGTGGCGATCAGCCTCGCTGTAAACTGCTACCGACAAGATTCCCATTTCGGCGCACGCGCGGATGATGCGGACGGCGATCTCGCCGCGATTGGCGATAAGAATTTTGCGCAGCATAGAACCCCTGTTAAGCTGTAACCTTCCGATTGCAGAGAAGGTCAATCCGCCGGTGTTTAGCTACCGGTGAGTTTTGCCGGGCGGGTGAAGCCAGGCGCAGATTACAACATTTTGGCATATACTCTCACGATTTTCGACGTTTCTAAGGAAAACCATGCGGGTGGTGCTGATTGTAGGGATGTGTTTGTGGCTTTGCGGTTGCGGTGCTGTCAAGGGCCTGTTCGAGCACAAGCCGGAAGCGGTAGAAGTCTTGCCGGAAGAGGATTTGTATCGCCAAGCCAAGGAGAAGCTAGATCAGGGAAACTACGCCCGCGCGGTCGAATTATATCAGGCGATCGAATCGCGCTATCCGTTTGGCCGTTATGGACCGCAGGTGTTGCTGGACCTGGCTTATGCCCATTACAAACAGGGCGATGCCGAATCGGGCTTGGCCGTCATCGAGCGTTTCGTCAAGTTATACCCTACCCACGAACGCCTCGATTATGCTTATTATCTGCGCGGACTTATTCACACCAGCCAGAGGATGGGATTCGTTGAGCGCTATTTCCCAATCGACCTGACCAAGCGCGATGTGGCTCCCCTGGCTGAAGCCTATCAGGATTTCGTGGCTTTGCTCGAGAAATTCCCCACCAGCGAATATCGCCAGGACGCCGAGCAACGCAAGCTTGCCCTGTTCAATTGGATGGCTATGCACGAATTGCACGTGGCCCGATTCTATCTCCAGCGGGGGGGGTATCTGGCGGCGGCCAACCGGGCTTACTTCATCGTCGAAAATTATCCCGGCACCTCTGCCATCCCGTTTGCTTTGCGGATCATGGAGCGCGCTTATCGCCAATTAGGAATGGAAGAACTGGCTGATCAGGCCGCCAAGACTTATGCGCTCAATTTCGGTGAGGTGGAACCGACTCTGGAGGAGCGGCCCAAAACGCTGCTCGGTTGGGTGTTTTGGTTGTTCCGTTGGGACTGAAGCCATGCAAGTGGATGTCGTTTGTATCGGTCACGCCAGTTACGATCTAGTGTTTGAGCTCGATCATCATCCGGAGGCAGACGAAAAGTGCACCGCTTCTGGCCTGGTCGCCTGCGGCGGGGGACCGGCCGCCAACGCCGCGGTGACTGCGACACGGCTTGCGCGCCGGGCAGCCTTTGTCGGCTACCTGGGCTGGGATCCTCTTGGCGATGCTCACTTTCAGGAATTGGTTCGAGAGGGGGTAGAAACCGCGCTCGTCTGCCGCGGTGATTCGCCCACCCCCCTGTCGGTGGTCCTGGTTAAGCCGGATGGTCGGCGGGCTCTGGTCAATTACCGGGGTGCCACCCCCCCGTTGGCCGCCGATGCCGTCGACCCGCAGGGCCTTGAGGCCAAAGTCGCCCTGTTCGATGGTCACGAACCCGAGGTTTCCAGCTGCTTTTTACCTCATTGCCGCAGTCAGGGTACGGCCACGGTGCTGGATGCTGGCTCCCTCCACCCAGGGACTCGGCAGCTGATGTTTGAAGTCGATTACCTGGTCGCCTCGCGCAAATTCGCCGCTCAGTGGTTGGGGCGCGACGATCCTCCCCAGGCACTGGAGAAATTGTCGGCTCAATCCCCGGCGGTGGTCATCACCTTGGGTGAGGAAGGGGTGATTTGGCAGCGGGGCGATGAGCGCGGGGCGATGCCGGCCTTTCCGGTCCAAGCGGTGGACACCACCGGTGCAGGCGACACCTTCCACGGAGCGTTTGCGGTTGCTCTCGCCGATGGGCTAGGATGGCTTGAGACCTTACGTTTTGCCAGCGCTGCGGCGGCATTGAGTTGCACGAAACTGGGGGCGCGGCCCGGAATCCCTGCCCGCGCCGAGGTAGAGGCGTTCTTGGCCCGGCACCGGTCAATCTAGGTTCAAGGGATCTACGTCCAGCGACCAGCGGACTTTGCGGCTGACCGGCAACTTATCGAGGCCCGCTAGCAGACGGTTGAGCAAACAGTGTAAAGGCGCACGCTTGGTGGCCTGAAGCAGCAACTGGGCACGGTGGCGCCCGGCCCGTCTGGGCATCGGCGCGGGGGCAGGGCCTAATACCTGGACTTTCGTATCGGCCATCGCTCTGGCGAGCGTTGCTGCTTGGTTGAGAAAGCGCTCGGGCAACTCTGGCTGGTGGGCTTCGGCCCGCAACAGGGCTTGGTAGCTGTATGGGGGGAGGCCGGCTTGGCGGCGTTCCGCGAGCGCCTGCCTGGCGAACGCCGAATACCCCCCTTCGAGCAAGGCGGTCAGGAGCGGATGATCCGGATGGCGGGTCTGGATCAGCACCTGGCCGGGTTTGTCGGATCTGCCGGCCCTGCCTGCCACCTGCATGATCAACTGCGCCATCCGTTCCGGCGCGCGGAAGTCAGTACTGTAAAGGCCAGCGTCGGCGTCGACGATAACCGCCAAAGTGACGTTGGGAAAATGATGGCCTTTAGCGAGCATTTGGGTGCCGAGCAGCACGTCTACCTCTTTGGCGTGAATGGCTTCGATCAGCTTGTCTAGGCTGCCTTTGCGGCGAGTGGCGTCGCGGTCGATGCGGGCGATGCGGACGCCTTGGAGCAGGGTGGAAAGTTCGGTCTCAAGGCGTTCGGTTCCCCGCCCCAACGGGCGCAAGTCCTGCGAGCCGCAGCTCGGGCAGCACGCTGGGAGGGAACGGGCGTGGCCGCAATGGTGGCAGCGCAAGTGTCGGTCGCGGCGATGCAGGCACAGGCGAGTATCGCAGCGCGTGCAGTTGGCTACCCAGCCGCATTCGTGACAGATCAAAACCGGCGCAAAGCCGCGGCGATTCAAAAACAACAGCGCTTGTTCCCGACGTGCTAAAGCGTTCTCGATGGCTACCAGCACAGGCTGGGCCAGGCCTGCCTGGAGATTTGCGCCGCGGATATCCACCAATTTGAGGGCTGGCGCCCGCGCACCGCCTGCGCGCTGGGGTAAGTGCAGGTGGTGATAGCGACCCCGCTGAGCGTTGTATAGGCTTTCCAGGGCGGGAGTGGCCGAGCCCAAAACGATCGGGATGCCCAACTGGCGCGCCCGCGCCACTGCCACGTCGCGGGCCGAAAAGCGGAAACCCTCCTGCTGCTTGAAGGAAGGATCGTGCTCTTCGTCGACTACGATCAGGCCAGGTCTTGCCATCGGAATGAATGCCGCCGATCGGGTTCCCAGTAGGATCGGAATCTCACCGCGCTGGAAGCCGAGCCAGGCGTTGAGCCGCTCGCTATCACTTAACCCGGAGTGGTAGACGGCAATCGGACAAGTGAACCGATTTTGGAAGCGGGTTTGCAACTGGGGGGTGAGGGCGATTTCCGGGAGGAGGACTAGCGCTTGGCGGTCAAGGCCCAAGATCTTTTCGATAATTTTGAGATAGACCTCGGTCTTGCCGCTGCCGGTAACCCCTTCTAGCAGATAGGCGTTGAATCGGTTCGGGTCAGCGGTGACCGCCTCGATAGCTTGCTGCTGGGCAGAATTGGGCTGAAAGCTGGCGGGAACCGTCAGTCCAGTGGCAGAGGTTGCCGCTTCGATCTGCAACCAGCCTTTGGCCGCCAAGGCTTTAGCCGCTGGGCGCCAATCCCAGCTCAAGCTGCTCAGGTCGTCGGCAGTCAAGATTCCTTCATGTTGGCGGAGTAAACTCAAGAGAGCGGCTTGTTTGGCGGCGCGCGCCGAAGGGGTAGCCGTTTGGCCGGCCGGGGTCAGGCGAAGTTGGAGGCTAAGTTGCATCTCGGCTGGCTTTCCCTGGCGCAGTAGCTTGGGCAAGGCGCTCACCACTACCTCTCCGATAGGGTGGTGATAATAGTGCGCGGCCCAGCGCACCAGGGCCAAGTCAGAAGGTCCCAGCAGGGGCTCGCGATCCAGAAATTCCAAGGCCTGCCGCAAGCGGGTCGGAACGACGGTGCTGGCGGTTGCTACCCCGAGCAGGACGCCGACCTGAAGCGTGCGCCCAAAGGGAACTTTCAGGCGCACTCCGGGGGTGGGTGAAAAGCAGAGCTCGGACATCGGCGGCAGGTAGTCGAAGGTCTTTGAGATCGGGGCAGGAACGGCGACTTTGAGGATAACTGGCATGAGAGTCCTTTAAGACTTTCAGAGAGATCGAATCTTGCAGTATTATCGCGATGCTAAAGCGGTTCTGGTCACAACAAATTTTTTATTCACAAAAATTGTGGATAACTTTGTGGAAAATTTGCTGAAATCGGCCTATGAATCACATGAATGCTCGTGTTTAATCGAATTGCAAAATTTCTAGACAGATATTAAATACTGATAAAAAACAGTTACTTACGGATTGCCTTTGCGAGTGACACCAAAATGTCTGGGATGCGGCAGAGCAACTTATCAGGATGTGTATAACTCTTGACATAATGATTTTTTGTTGAACCCAACTGGGACGGAGGCTTTGATGAACCCGTTGTCGTTGCAGGTGCTACGCACTGACGCATCCGGCCTGCCGCTGGAATGGATCGATTATCAGGAAGCGGTCAAATTATATTGCCTGAATCAAGTGGCTTATACTTGCGGCACGCGCCTGTACCAGATCCGGGGGGGAATCAATGCCCGCAGCGGGCAGCGTAGCGTGATCGAGATCAACTCCATTATTGCTACCTACGGCCATGGTCTGCAGAGCAAGCATCACCGTTCGGATTACACGCCTCCTCTCAGTAACCGGACTTTATTCCGGCGTGACAATTACCTGTGCCTGTATTGCGGGGGGCGGTTTTTGCATCGCGACTTGTCTCGCGACCACGTCACCCCCTTGAGCCAAGGCGGCTTGGACGCCTGGAACAACGTAGTGACTGCCTGCAAGCGCTGTAACAATCACAAGGCCGGCCGTACGCCGGAGGAGGCAGGCATGGAACTCCTCGCGATTCCCTTCACCCCGACTCATGCCGAATATATTTACCTGCAGGGTCGCAGGATCTTGAGCGATCAAATGG
Source organism: uncultured Methylococcales bacterium (assembly GCA_964654415.1). GTDB lineage: Bacteria > Pseudomonadota > Gammaproteobacteria > Methylococcales > Methylothermaceae > Methylohalobius. The sequence continues at coordinate 8,496 of CAZZIP010000006.1, forward strand.
AATTTCTGCGTGCCCACTTTCCAAGGCGCAGTCCGCTGCACGAGCGCCTAAGAAGGAGAATGGATTAGGTCTCGTTACACCAACCGTTCCAAAGCGACCAGCTGGCCAATAGCAAAAACGCCACGAGGGTCCAGCCGGGGATACTGAGTCCCAAGAAAGTCCACGCTACTTCGCTGCACTCACCGGTGCCGCTGACCAGCATCCTGAGGGTTTCCGTCAGCGGCAGGTGTTCAAATACGTAACTCAAGCCCGGGCCGCAAGCTGGAACCTCTTCTTTGGGCAAGTGCTGCAACCAGACATGGCGCGCGGATATCGTGGCACCTCCAAGCGCCAGCAGCGCCGCAAGAGTAGCATATATTCTCCGGCCCGAAGAGTTCGGGTTGTGCCAGGCTGCCGCCAACAGCACCAGCCCAGTGAAGAATACCAATGCCCGCTGGGTGATGCACAAGGGACACGGTTCCAGTCCTTTCCCGAATTGGAACCAGGCCGCCACTAAAAGCAGGCCAACACAAAACAGGAAGCCAAGCAGAAAGCCAAGGCGAGGGGTAAGCATCGTGCCCTATTCCAAAGTTCGATCGTCGAGGGCGATACCATATCAGAACGGTTTGACCGTCGCCAGAATCACGATGGCAAATAGAAATACCACCGGGATTTCATTGACCCAACGATAGAATACATGGTTGTGGCGGTTGCGGTCGTGGGCGAAATCGAGCAGCCATTTGCCACAGGCCAGGTGATAGAGTACAAGTCCGGCGAGCAGGAGCAGCTTGGCGTGCAGCCAACCCTGATCCCCATACAGCGCCCAGGCATAATCGATCAGCATCCATGAACCGAATACGAAGGTCAAGATCATTCCTGGCGTCATGATTCCAAAGTACAGCTTGCGTTCCATGAGCTTGAACCGCTCTCGGCCGATGTCGTCCTCAGCGAGTGCGTGATAGACGAACAAACGGGGCAAATAGAATAATCCGGCGAACCAGGTCACCATAAAAATCAGATGGAAAGCTTTAAGCCACATTTTTCAATGGACGCAATCTGGTGGATGGGATATGAATTTATGAGTATAATTTAGAATTCGATCAAACTTATTTAAGGAGATTTGATGCCCGGTATTCGAGTGAAAGAAAACGAGCCGTTCGATATTGCCTTGCGCCGCTTTAAGCGTGCTTGTGAGAAAGCTTCTATCCTGTCGGAAGTGCGCCGTCGGGAATATTATGAAAAGCCCACCGAGGCGCGTAAACGCAAAGCGGCTGCTGCGGTCAAGCGACACTTGAAACGTTTGTCGCGCGAGCGCTTTGCGCTTGAGAACCTGCGCCGAGGCCGTGCGGTTGCTTGAAGATGAACCTCAAACAGCGCATCCAGGACGATATGAAAGCCGCGCTCAAGAGTGGTGACAAGCCAAGGCTTTCGGCAATCCGCCTGATTTTGGCGGCCATTAAGCAGCGCGAGATAGATGCGCGGGCCGATTTGAGCGAGGCTGAGATACTGGCGGTGCTGGATAAAATGGCCAAGCAGCGGCGCGAATCGATCGCCTGCTTTGAGGCGGCAGGTCGTGACGATCTGGTACAGAAAGAGCAAACCGAACTGGAGGTGATCCAGTCTTATTTGCCGCAAGCCTTGACGGAAGCCGAAATCGAGGTATTGATCCGAAGCGCCATAGCCGAGATTGGCGCCCAAGGGGTCCAAGATATGGGCAAGGTCATGGCCAAACTCAAGCCGCAGGTCCAGGGGCGTGCCGACCTGGGGCAAGTGAGCGCCAAAGTGAAGGCGGCGCTCATGCAGGGTTGAGATGGATGGCCCCGTTTGCCTGTAGCGATGGCGGGGCGTATCCCTAAATCCTTTATCGATGAATTGTTGACTCGGGCAGACATCGTCGAGGTCATTCATGCCCGCATACCACTTAAGAAAACGGGCCGCAATTTCGTGGCCCATTGCCCTTTTCACGACGAAAAAACCCCAAGTTTTACGGTCAACCCGAGCAAGCAGCTTTACCATTGTTTTGGCTGTGGGGCTTCTGGTTCGGTGATTCGCTTCTTGATGGAATACGATCACCTGACCTTTCAGGAGGCGGTCGAGGCGCTGGCGACCCGATATGGTGTCAGGGTGCCGCGTGAACTGGGAAATGGGCAGGAAGCCGATGAGTCGAAGCGACGGCACTTACAAGCCATCTATCGGCTTAATCAAGAAGTAGCGGTCTTTTATTCGCGCCAGCTCAAAGAAGCAGGCGGACGGGCGGCGGTCGATTATTTGCGCCAACGCGGCGTGGACGGAAAGACGGCTCTACGCTACAGTTTGGGCTATGCGCCGCCAGCTTGGAAAACCTTAAGCCGGTTTTTTGACATCGATCTGTTAAAGGAAGCAGGGTTGGTAATCGCCAGAGAAGAGGGGGGGCACTATGACCGTTTCCGTCATCGGATTATGTTTCCGATTCGCAACCGTCTGGGGCAGGTCGTCGGTTTTGGTGGTCGCGCCTTGGACGGTCGGGGCCCCAAGTACCTCAACTCCCCGGAAACCGAAACCTTCAATAAGGGCCGCGAGGTCTACGGCCTATATGAATTATTGCAGGCAGGCGGAAAGCCAGCTCGGATCTTGGTAGTAGAAGGCTACCTGGATGTCATCGCTTTAGCGCAGCACGGCATCCCCTATGTGGTCGCTATTTTGGGCACTGCCGTCACCTCAGAGCACACCCAATTGCTCTTCCAGCATGCCGAGGAATTGATGTTTTGCTTCGACGGGGACGCTGCCGGGTATAAGGCCGCTTGGCGTGCGGTCGAAGCAGTATTGCCCCAGCTTAAACCAGGGCGTAGGGCGAGCTTTTTATGGTTGCCGGAAGGGGAGGATCCGGATTCTTTGATCCGCAAGGAAGGTGCTCAGGAATTCGAGCGCCGCATGCGCCAGGCAGAACCGCTGTCGGCTTATTTTTTCCGCGCGTTGAGCGCGGGGATGGACCTTTCCCGATTGGAAGATCGCGTTGCTCTGAAGGAACGGGCCAGGCCGCTCTTGCTGCGCCTGCCGAACGGTGAATTTCGCCACATGATGCAAAGTCGTTTAGCGGAACTTGCCGGAAATCCGGCGGTCGAAAGGCGCACTCACCCAAATGAGTCTAGGCAACGCTTCCCCCGCTTGCGGCAGCCACACCTCGAGGAACGAATTATAGCGCTGTTGATTCACCATCCTTGGGTGGTTGAACGCTTGCCGACCGGATTCTTCGGGCCGGCACGCGCCGGCCAGTACGGAGAATTGCTGGCGCAGCTGGTGTCGGCTTTGGATAAGCTCGATGAGCTGACCCCTGCGTCTTTGTTGGATGAATTTCGAAACAGCCCGTATTTGCCAAGGTTGCAGGAATTATTGGACCAGAAAGAGTTCCAATCGATACGGGAACCTGAAAAGGAGCTGCTGGATGCAGTCGCCTTCCTCCAGCAGAAAGCCCGGAAGCTACGCCTTAAGGTATTGACTCACAAGGCAGATACTGAGGGATTGAGCGAGGAGGAAAAGGCCGAATTGCGAAGCTTGATGGGAAATGATCGAGATCATCGGTAGACGATATTTGAAGTGAGGTTATAATCTAAAGTTTTCTTCCGCCGGAGCGATCAACATCGATAGGTTAAATTTACTATGAATCGAGAGCAGCAGCAGTCTCAGATCAAAGATCTCATTGCCAGGGGTAAGATGCAGGGGTATTTGACTTATTCCGAGGTCAACGATCACTTGCCTGGCGATATCATTGATCCTGACCAAGTGGAAGACATCATCGCCATGATCAACGACATGGGCATCGAGGTGGTGGAAGAAGCCCCTGACGATGGTCAATTGCTGCCCGATGTGGTCGTGAGTGACGAGGAAGAAGCGGCTGAAGTGGCGGCTGCCCTGGTAGCAGCAGATAGCGAATTTGGCCGGACCACCGATCCGGTGCGCATGTACATGCGCGAGATGGGTACGGTCGATCTCCTGACCCGCGAAGGGGAACTAGAACTTGCTAAGAGGATCGAGGAAGGTCAGAATCAGGTAGCTGAGGCCTTGTCTCGATTTCCAGCGGTGATCGAGCATTTCATCAATTCTTTCGAACAGGTCGTCAGAGGCGAAGCCAAGGTGACTGACCTGATCTCCGACTTCATCGAGGTCGGCGAGCCAACCGATGATGAGATCGACGATGAGGAACTGCTCGTCGCTCATGACGACGATGATGCTGAGGTGGTGGAAGAAACAACCAGCGGGCCGGATTTGGAAGAGGTCAAGGAAAAGTTGACCCAGGTCAAGGCTTGTTACCAAACAGTGCTCAATTGCCTGGAGCAGTACGGTTACGAGGACAAGCGGACTCAAGAGGCCTACGCCGGTCTGGCCGCAATCTTCATGGAATTCCGGCGCACGCCGCAGTTTTTCAAAGAGTTGACTGAAATTCTGGCGGGCGTGGTGGCAGAGATCCGCTCCTACGAGAAGCAGATTCTCGACTTGTGCGTGAAACAAGCGCAGATGCCGCGCAAGCTGTTTATCGAAACCTTCGTCGGGCACGAAACCGATCCCGAATGGCTGGAATCCCACCTGAATTCCGGTGAACCCTATGCCGAGGCGCTCAAGGTTTACGCCGATGAAATTCGACGTGCGCAAAGCAAACTTGCGGCCATCGAGAAAGCGAATTACCTGAGTATCGATCAAATCAAAGACATCAATCGTCGCGTCTCCATCGGTGAGGCCAAGGCACGCCGCGCCAAAAAGGAGATGATCGAAGCCAACCTGAGGCTAGTCATCTCCATTGCTAAGAAATACACTAACCGCGGCTTGCAGTTTTTGGATTTGATCCAGGAAGGCAATATCGGTTTGATGAAGGCGGTCGACAAGTTCGAGTATCGGCGCGGGTATAAATTTTCTACTTATGCCACTTGGTGGATTCGCCAGGCGATTACCCGCTCGATTGCTGATCAAGCGCGTACCATCCGCATCCCAGTGCACATGATCGAGACAATCAACAAGCTCAATCGGGTATCGCGCCAGATGCTTCAGGAGATGGGTCGCGAACCTACTCCTGAGGAACTGGCCAGGCGCATGGATATGCCTGAGGATAAGGTCCGCAAGGTTCTCAAGATCGCCAAGGAGCCTATTTCCATGGAAACTCCGATCGGCGACGACGAAGATTCCCATCTTGGCGACTTCATCGAGGATTCCAAGGTAATGTCCCCAGTCGAGGCAGCCACTATCGAAGGGTTGCGCGAGGCTATGCAACAAGTATTATCCAGCCTCACCGCGCGTGAGGCCAAAGTGCTCCGAATGCGCTTTGGAATAGATATGAACACTGACCATACGCTGGAGGAAGTAGGCAAGCAGTTCGACGTCACGCGTGAGCGGATCCGTCAGATAGAAGCAAAGGCGTTGCGCAAGCTGCGCCATCCTTCCCGCTCTGATTCGCTGCGCAGCTTTCTCGAGGATTGATTTCAAATTGGGCCCTTAGCTCAGTCGGTTAGAGCAGGGGACTCATAATCCCTTGGTCGTAGGTTCGAATCCTACAGGGCCCACTACTTTCAACCACTTATCCGTAAGATTCCCGCATAGCACGACCAGTGCGGGACTTATTCCCGCAGACTTGGTTCGCCGCCTCGATCGGATTGCCGAACTCGGTGGACGAGGAGTAAGTCGGAATGCGGCCGGACGTGCGCTCTTTGCGCCTAGTCAGCCGCATATTCGATTTCGGCCCCGTTCGGAAGCTCGCGATAGTGGATGGCACCCAGTCTCAGTGGCCAGCGTGCAGGCCTGGCCGCCGCAGCAGTTTTCGGTGAGGAAGGCGAGCAACTCGTTCATGGTCTGGAAATTGGCGGAATAGATGACATAGCGGCTTTCCTGACGCGACGACACGAAATGGGCATAGACAAGTTCCTTCATGTGGAAGGACAGCGACGAAGGCGAAATACCCAGCGCTTCGCTGATTTTTCCGGCGGCTAGACCTTGGGGCCCCGCTTGCACGAGCAAGCGGAAAATGGCTAGACGGGATTCCTGGGCAAGCGCGGCGAGCGCGGTGACGACAGATTTATTTTCCATAGTTCAATGAAATGTTGGTGCAATGCAAAGGAGTGTATCCCTAATCAGCCAGAATAGGGTTGATTTTGGAACATGCTCCAAGGAGTGCCGTGACGGCTGACGACCCCGCCGTCAGTCTTTATGTTGCCTCTGATCCTTATGGCCCGGCATGGGGCTTTTGGCCTTGTTTATTCATTCGATCGCCGGGCGAATCGAGGTCCAGGCATTCTCTATATCTTGCGCACCTGGATTTTCAAGGTCTGAATCCGGTACGCGATCTGCCGCGGCGTCATCCCCAAAAGCCGGGCCGCTTTGGCCTGGACCCAGCCCGCCTGTTCCAGCGCTGCGATGACCCGCTCGCGCTCGCTAAGCTCAGGATCGCTCAGATTGCTCGCTTGCGGCAGGCTCGGCTTAAGCGGTAGATCTTCCTCGATCCCGCTCTCGAGGATCGCCTCCCGGTCGATGACCTCTCCCTGGCAGAGGATCGCTGCGCGCTCTAAGGTGTTTTCCAATTCCCGCACGTTGCCTGGCCAATCGTGGCGCACCAACAACCGGATAGCGCTGTCGGTGATGGATAGTTCCCGGCCTTGTTTGCACCCGATCTTTTCCACCAGGAATTTCGCCAACGCCGGAATATCCTCGATCCGCTCGCGCAGAGGCGGAATCTGGATGGGCATGATGTTGAGGCGATAGTAAAGGTCCTCGCGGAAAGCTCCGCTCTCTACCGCTGCCTCCAGATCGCGGTTGGTGGCAGCGATGATGCGCACGTCCACGCGCAAAGTCTGGCTGCCGCCGACGCGCTCGAACTCGCCTTCCTGTAATACCCTAAGGAGTTTGGCTTGAAAGGCCGGCGAGATCTCGCCGATCTCGTCCAGAAACAATGTCCCGCCGTCGGCCAGTTCGAAACGCCCTTTGCGCTGAAAGCTCGCCCCGGTGAAGGCCCCTTTTTCGTGGCCGAACAACTCCGATTCTAGGAGCGCATCCGGCAGGGCGGCGCAATTGAGTTTGACGAACGGGCCGCCGGCCCGCGGGGAGTTATAGTGAATGGCGTGGGCGATCAACTCCTTGCCGGTGCCCGACTCCCCCCGGATCAGCACCGTGGTGTTCCATTTGGCCACCTGGCGCACCTGTTCGAAGATCTTGCGCATCGCCGGCGTCGACCCGACCAGGTTGCGCAATCCATACTCCCCACGGGCTTCCCGCTGGCGGTCGCGCTCATCGAGCCCAGTACGGCGCAGAGCCCCTGCCTGGGGAAAATGCCGGCTTTGAGCGAAAAGCGCTGCGACCGCTTCCAGAAAGCGGGCACACTGGGGGAGCAACCTGACCCCAAAGCGCGGCTGGACAGCCAGAACACCTAGCGTATCCTCACCAGCTCGAACGGGTACGGCGATGAGCGACAAATCCGGGTCGTATGGCTTCAACAGGAAGGGTTCATCGGCAACGCGCTCGACGATCACCGCTTTCCCGGAAAGCAAGACCGAAGCGATCACCCCTTCGCCCGCAAGGCAGCGGTCCGCCTGGGCAGGATCGACCCCATACGCGGCACCGAGCGAAAGCCTGCCGGTGTCGGGATCGATGAGCGCCACCAGCCCTTTTTGCAAACCGGCCTGCTCGTGCAGCACTTTAAGCGCGGCGGTCAGGGTATCGTGCAGGTTGAGCGGCCGATTGAGGATCTGGATGAGCTCAAACAGGGAATCGAGTTCGCTTTCGAGCAGCTTCGAACGCTCGTCCACTCAGGCACTCGCTTAAGTTGTAACTCATTCACAAGTCCGGGCGATGGTTTCGGATCGGCAACCGAATCCGGAAACGGCATCCCCCGGTATAGCCCGGATCGATCTCCACTGTCCCGGAGTGTTCGTTGACGATCTCCTGCACGATCGAAAGTCCCATCCCAGCACAGCGCCTGGCCGTCTTCTTGGTGGTGAAGAAAGGCTCAAACACTTTAAGCCGAAGCTCTGCGGGGATCCCGGGCCCGGTGTCCTCGATGCTGGTCAGGACGGCGCCGTCCTCGGTGGTCGTACGAATGCGCAACTCGCGCACTTTGGAGCGCGCCTCGGCCATGGCGTCGAGAGCGTTTTCTATCAACTGCTTGAATAGATTGCGTAACTGGTTTTCATACCCCAGTACCGCCGGTAACACCGGTTGGGGTTTCCAGTCGACCACGACTCCCTCCGCCAGCAGCCTGTCGGTGCACAGGCCGAGCACTTCGTGCAGGAGTTGGTTGAGGTTCACCGGTTCCCACGCCTCGCTTGCGGTCGCCGGCATGGAAGCCTGTAAGGTCTTGAGCGCCGACCGCCCTTCGGCCAAGGCTTGTTGCAATACCTGGAGTAAGGTCCCACCGTCCTCAGCAGGGCGCCGCTCGAGCATGGCCACGGCGGCCTGGATCAGGTTGAGCGGGGTTTGCAGCTTGAAAATCGCCCCGGCCAGCGTTTCGCGCATTCCCTGCACCAATTCTTCTTCGGCCATCAGCGACTTTAAGGCGTTCATGCGCGTCTGTTCCTGTTCGTATTTTTGCCGGGTCACCTCGCTGGCCACCAACAAGAGATAAGCTTGAATGCAGGAATCAAAAAAATGATCTGCGCTGACGCTCTGTTCCTCGAACCAGCTCCCCGAACAGCTAAACCAGCGCAAGGGCCTGCCGCCGCCGGGATCAACGCACACCTCGTGGCCGCTGAAAGCGGCGTCTTTGCGCCTGGCTTCTTCGAGCAGACTCCCGGCGCGCAATTCGGCCAAGAACAGATCAGCCGGTTCCCGTCCCTGGAGGTCGGCCTTCAGCGCTTTGTAGGCCAGATTGTCCAGAATCACGCGCCCATTGTCGTCGAGCAGGGCAACCACCACCGGCGCCGTATTCACGACCGATTCGATCAGCGCTTTCTGATTGCGGACTTGCCGCTCCAGGCGGTGCACTTCGGTCACATCGCGGTGCATGCCTAGGTAATGGGTCGTTTTTCCCGCCGCGTCCAAGACCGGAGTGACGGTCAGCTCGGCCAGGTAGTGCTCGCCGTTTTTGCGCCGGTTGACCAACACTCCCGACCAGGGTTTTTGTGCCAGCAAGGATTGCCACATCGCCTGATAGATGGCCTTAGGCGTCATTTTGGCCGATAGGATCGATTCGTTCTTGCCGACCACCTCGGCGAGCGGGTAACCGGTTACCCGGCTGAACTGCGGGTTGGCGTACAGAATGTTGGCTTTGAGGTCGGTGATGGAAATCGCCACCGGCGATTGTTCGACAACCTCTCGAAACAGGTGGGGCGACAGGCATCCGCCACCGGCCCGCACCACATTCCCCAACACCTCTATGACCGCAGCCGGCGTACCGGCTGGCGGTGCGGCCAGGAAGTTTCTGAATGCTTCAGAAAACTCGTCTGCCAGTGCTTCTTTACCCATGGTTTAAAAAATTCGAGCCGGTTTCACGCCGCTCCATTATCCCCAGATCGCCTCGGGTGCCAAAAGCCGCTCGACCGGGGCGCCTTTTTCCAGATGCTTGGCGATGATCTCGCCGACGTCTTCTGCGGAGACCCGGGCATAGAGCACTCCGTCCGGATAGATCAACACCGCAGGTCCAAAGTCGCACATTCCCAGACAGCCTGTGGCGGTCAGCGCAAAGCGCCGATAAAGCAGTTCCTGCTCGAACTTCTGGGCGAAGGCTTGAAACACCGCCGCGCACCCCCGTTGCCCGCAAGAGCCCTTGGGGTGTCCCGGCGGGCGGGTCTGGGTGCAGACGAATACGTGGCGGATCGGTCTAGGCATCGGATTTCTCCTTAAAGGGTTACCGTTGATTCTTGGCTTTCAGGCTTTGCTTCAGGCTTTCTAAGGGAACCGTCCTACCTGTGGTCTGGAACACCTTAAACACTTTTTCGCGGGCGGCGGTGGAGGTCACAAAATCCTGGTAGGCGCGGGTCAGGTACCCTTTAAGCTGGACAAAGGCCTGTTCCTCGTCGAGCTCGTCCGGAATCGGGTCGCGCGCAAGGTACTGGTGAAAGCGCTTTAAGATGTGCAGGCGATTGACGTGGACCACCTGGGGCTGATAGGCAATGCCGAAGAACTCGAAGAATTCTTCCGCCGCCGAGAGCTTTTGTAAACGCAAAAGGACAGGGTTCATACACCCGCCTCCGGATCCGAAAGGGAACCGACCGCTTGCTGCAACTCGCGGTAAAAATTCATTAGCTCGACCGTCCCTGGGGGCCGCTTGGTCCGGCTCACGTACCCCCGGATGCGCGCGAGGATCAGAGCCACTTCCTTGGGCTTGAGCTCGATCCCCATCTCCAAGTAGCGCTTTGCCACCGCGTGCGAACCCGAATGCTTGCCCAACACAAGCCGGTGCTGGCGGCCCAGGAGCTTGGGATCAAGCCCTTGGTAGTTCAGCGCGTTCTTGAGCAGGCCATCCACGTGGATCCCCGACTCGTGGGTGAAGACCGCCTCGCCCACGATGCTCTTGTTGGGCGCCACTTCCCGGCAGGAAGCCTTCGCCACCAAGCGCGAGATCTCAGGCAGCCGCTTGGTCTTAACGCCGGTGGTCAAACCGTAGAACTGGTGCAAGGCCATGACCGTCTCTTCCAAAGCCGCGTTGCCGGCCCGTTCGCCTAAGCCGTTGACGGTGGTGTTGACCGATTTCGCTCCGGCCACCACCGCCATCAAGGTGTTGGCCGTCGCCAGACCAAAATCGTTGTGGGCGTGCATCTCGATCTCCAGGTCTACGGCCTGCACCAGGCACCGGATCCGGACAAAAGCGCCGATCGGATCGAGCACTCCCAAAGTGTCGGCAAAGCGCAGGCGGAAGGCACCGGCGCGCTGGGCGGCTTCGGCCACTTGGAGCAGGAAGTCCGGGTCGGCCCGGGAGGCGTCCTCACACCCCACGCACACCTCAAATCCGGCGTCCTTGGCCCGCGGCACGAATCGGGACACGGTCTCGATCGCCCAGGCGCGCGAACGGTCCAGTTTATAGCGCAACTGAATATCCGATACCGGCACCGAGAGGTTGACGCGTTCGACCTGGCACTGAAGCGCGGCTTTAAGATCCATCTCGCACATCCGTCCCCAGACCATCAACCGGGCCGGAAGCTTGAGGGCGGCGATGGCGGCGATGACCTCGCGCTCCTCCGCCCCCATCGCTGGGATGCCGACCTCCATCTCGGGTACGCCGGCATTGGCCAGGGCGCGGGCGATGGCTAATTTTTCCTCAGTATTGAAGGCTACCCCAGCAGTCTGCTCGCCGTCGCGCAGCGTGGTGTCGTTGACGATGACTACGGCCATCCGCTTTTCTCCTTGACCAGGTTGCGGCTATAGCGCGGAATCTCGACGGTGAGGTCGACGCCTTCCTCGAGCACGATCTGGCACGCCAGGCGCGAAGTGGGGGTGAGACCCCAAGCGCGGTCCAGCATGTCTTCCTCGACCTCGGTAGGAGGCTTGAGCAAAGCAAATCCCCCCCTTATGACCACGTGACAGGTAGAGCAGGCGCACGCTTGTTCGCAGGCGTGTTCGATCTCGACGCCGGCCTCGAGCAAGACGTCGCACAGCGTGCGGCCGCGTTTGCCGGCGATGACCGCGCCCTCGGGACAGAGAGCGGGATGGGGCAGCACGGTGATGCGCACCACGGCTTTAGTCCTCCGGCCAGCCTTGCTCCACCGCCAAAGCCTGGATCTCGCGCCCGGCCAAGGCACGGCGAATGCCTTGATCCATACGCCGGGCGGCAAACTCCACGGTGGCTCGGTTGAGCGCCTCGATCCTTTCTCGGATCGCCTGCCAGTCGCCGCCTTCTAAGGAGGTGCGCAAGGCCTCCATCGCCTGGGCGATGGTAGCCAACTCAGCCTCGTCGAGCAGGGCGCGATCCTCGGCCAAGGCCGCCTCCACCGCTTCTAGGAGGCGCACCGCCTCGGCCCGCTGTTCGCTCAAGCGGCGCGCCTCTGCGTCCTCTTTAGCATGAGCGAAAGCCTCCTTGAGCATGGCGGCGATTTCCGCCTCGCTCAGGCCGTAGGAAGGCTTTACTTCGACGCTGGCCGAAACGCCCGAGGTGATCTCTTGCGCCGAAACCGAAAGCAGCCCGTCGGCATCCACCTGAAACGTCACCCGCACCCTCGCGGCACCTGCGGCCATGGGTGGAATGCCGCGCAACTCGAAGCGAGCCAGCGAACGGCAATCGCGCGCCAGCTCGCGCTCGCCTTGGACCACGTGGAAGCTCATCGCCGTCTGGCCGGGCTTTAAGGTGGTGAATTCCTGCGCCCGGGCGATCGGGAGGGTCGAGTTGCGCGGGATGATCTTCTCGACCACTCCGCCCAAAGTCTCGATCCCTAAAGACAAAGGGAGAACGTCGAGCAGGAGCCAGTCCCCTCGCGCCCGGTTGCCGGCTAAGAGATCGGCCTGCAGAGCGGCGCCGATCGCTACCACCTGGTCCGGGTCCAGGCCGGTCAGCGGCGGTTTGCCGAAAAAGTCGGCCACCGCCTGGCGGATGCAGGGCATCCGAGTCGCCCCGCCGACCAATACCACTTCTTGGACTTCCCCGACCGAAAGCGCGGCCAGGCTCATGGCCTGCCGCACTGGAATCAGGGTCCGTTTGACCAACTCGGCCGTCAGCTGCTCGAAGCTCTGCCGAGTGAGGGCAAAGGACAGCCCCGTTCCTCCTTCAAGCGCTACCTCGACGTTCGTCTGGTCGGCGAAGGACAGGCGTTCTTTGGCTAGCCGCGCCGCTTCGAGCAGCCTTCGGTAATCGACCGGTCCCAGGGAATTAAGGCCGGCTTGGGCCATGAGGAAACGGCAGACGGCCTGGTCGAAATCGTCCCCGCCTAGCATCGGATCGCCGCTGGTAGCGAGCACTTCGAACACGCCGTCGGTCAGTTTCAGGACGGAAAAATCGAAAGTGCCTCCCCCTAAGTCGTAGACCGCGTAGATTCCTTCCGCCTCCTGGTCGAGGCCGTAGGCGATGGCCGCCGCGGTGGGTTCGTTGAGCAGCCTGAGCACCTTAAGGCCAGCGAGCCTGGCGGCGTCTTTGGTTGCCTGGCGCTGTGCGTCGTCGAAATAGGCCGGTACCGTGATCACGGCGCCGCCCGGCTCGTTCCCCAGCGCCAAGGTCGCGCGCGCCTTGAGCGCCTTTAAGATCTCAGCCGAGACCTCGACCGGGCTGACCGTCCCGGCCCGGGTCGCAAAGCGCACTATTCCCGGCCCTTCGGCGAACCGATAGGGCCGCCTCCAATCTTCCGGCAAATCTTCAAGGACTCGCCCCAGGTAGCGTTTGGCGGACGCGACGGTGTTCTGCGGGTCTTCGGTCTGCCAACGCCTGGCCGCATGACCCACTTCGATTCCGTCCGGACGGTAGCTGACCACCGAAGGCAAAAGCGGCCCGGTCCGATCGTCGGCAAGGACGGTTACCTTCCCATCGACTACCGCGGCCACCAGCGAATGGGTGGTGCCCAGATCGATGCCCACGGCCTGGCCTGCGCTAAAGCCGGTCATGGGTTCTTCGATGGTGAGCAGCATCATTCCCCCCATGCGACCCTGGCCTGGTTGACCTTATCCCCCAGCGCTTCCAAAAACGCCAACTGGCGTACCACCTCGGCGGCCCGCCGATGGTTTTTCTCCACGTCCAGCAGGGAAGCGAGCGCCTCGACCAACTCGCCCATCGCTGCCTCCAGGTGGTCGGCCAACTGCTCTAGGGCTTTTAGGTTCCGCTCGGCCAGGGCTTGTTCAAACGCCTCGCGCCGCTCGATTTGTTCCAGCAAAAACTCGCGCGGCAGCGGGGCGGCGCTTTTTTCCTCCGGATCCACACCGTGAAGCTTGAGCAAATACCTCGCCCGCTCCAAAGGTCGCTTCAGGGTGCAGTAAGCCTCGCTGGCGAAAGTGGACCACTGGAGGCAAAGCCGTTTTTCGACCTCGCTCAAATGCGCCGCCTTGTCCGGATGGACCCACGCCTGGATCTTGCGGTAACGGTCGTCCAGCTCGCCAAGATCAAGCGCAAACTGGATCGGCAGTTGAAAGAAGTCGAAATAATTGCGCTCGGCTGCGATCATAGGGGACTCCTAGACGCTGAAGCTCTGACCGCACCCGCACTGACCCTTGACGTTGGGGTTGTGGAACTTGAAGCCTTCGTTCAGGCCCTCGCGCACGAAATCGAGCTCGGTTCCTTCCAGATAAACCAGGCTTTTGGGATCGACCACCACCGTCACCCCGAGACTCTCGAATGTCTTGTCCTCAGGGCCTGGCTCGTCGACGAACTCCAAAGCGTAGGCCAGGCCGGAACAGCCTGAGCTTTTGACCGCCAGCCGAATGCCTATCCCTTTGCCGCGTGCAGAAAGGTGCTTTCGCACCTGGCGCGCGGCCTTTTCGGTCAATGTCACCGCCATACCCACCTCCTATACCGAGAATGAACTGCCGCAGCTACACGATGAAGCCGCGTTGGGGTTGTGGATGATGAAGCGCGCTCCCTCCAGCCCCTCCTGATAATCGATTTCAGCCCCAGCCAGGTATTGGAGGCTGGTTGAATCGACCAGGAAGGTCACGCCGTCTTTTTCCACCAGGGTATCGTCCTCGCCCACCGTCTCCTCGAACGCAAAACCGTATTGGAATCCCGAACAGCCGCCGCCGGTTACATAAATTCGCAGCTTGAGCTTGGGGTTGCCCTCCTCGGCGATCAGTTCTCCGACCTTGCCGGCGGCACTGGCCGTGATGAGCAAAGCCGGGGTCTCCTCTTGCACGAACGCCATGCTTCCCTCCTAGGCCGCCTGCGCCTTAGGAGCTGCGCGTTTGGCCAAATAGTCGGAAACGGCGGCTTTGATCGCGTCCTCAGCCAGCACCGAACAGTGGATTTTGACCGGTGGCAAGGCCAGCGCCTCGGCGATCTCGGTATTCTTGATGGCGAGCGCTTCTTCTAAGGTTTTGCCTTTGACCCATTCGGTTACTAGCGAACTGGAGGCGATCGCCGATCCGCAGCCGTAAGTTTTGAAACGCGCGTCCTCAATGACGCCGGAAGGCGAGACTTTGATCTGCAGCTTCATCACGTCGCCGCAGGCAGGCGCTCCGACGATGCCGGTTCCGACGTCTTGCTCTTGTTTGTCAAAAGATCCCACATTGCGGGGATTTTCGTAGTGGTCAATGACTTTGTCGCTGTACATGGTCCTCTCCTTAAAGTCGTGGTTCAATGCGCTGCCCACTGCACCGAGTTGAGGTCTATCCCCTGCTGGTACATTTCCCACAAGGGCGACAGCTCGCGCAGCTGAGCGACTTTCTCCCGGATTAAGGAAACTGCGTAGTCGATCTCCTCGGCGGTGGTAAACCGCCCCAAAGAAAACCTAATCGAGCTGTGAGCCAGTTCGTCGCTACGCCCCAAAGCCCGCAAGACATAGGACGGCTCCAAGCTCGCCGAAGTACAGGCTGAGCCTGAGGAGACCGCGATATCTTTAAGCGCCATCATTAGCGATTCGCCCTCGACGTAGGCGAAGCTGACGTTTAAGTTGTGGGGCACGCGATTCTCCCAGTCGCCGTTGAGGTGAACGGCCTCCAGTTCGCGGAGGCCCGCCCAGAGCCTGTCCCGCAGTTGGCGGATGCGCGGCAGTTCCTGGGCCATCTCCAGGCGCGCCAGGCGAAAGGCTTCGCCCATGCCGACGATCTGGTGGGTGGGCAGTGTCCCCGAGCGCAGGCCGCGTTCGTGGCCGCCGCCGTGCATCTGAGCCTTGATCCGCACGCGCGGCTTGCGCCGCACGTACAGCGCGCCGATGCCTTTGGGACCGTAAGTCTTGTGGGCGGAAAGCGACATCAGGTCCACCTGCATCTTTTCTACGTCGATTTCGACCTTGCCAGTCGCCTGCGCCGCATCGACGTGGAAGATCACCCCGCGCTCGCGGCAGATGCCTCCCAGCGCGGCGATGTCTTGGATCACGCCGATCTCGTTGTTGACCAGCATCACCGAGGTCAGAATGGTGTCTGGCCTTAAGGCGGCGCGGAACTTGTCCAAATCCAACAGCCCGTTCGGCTCTGGATCGAGATAGGTCACGGCAAATCCCTGGGTTTCCAGCTCCCGCATCGTATCGAGCACCGCCTTGTGCTCGGTCTTGACGGTGACTAAGTGGCGGCCGCGGTCGGCATAGAAATGCGCCGCGCCTTTAAGCGCTAGGTTGTCCGCTTCGGTCGCGCCGGAAGTCCAAATGATTTCTCTGGGTTCGGCGCCGATCAACCTCGCCACCTCCTGGCGCGCGTTTTCCACTACCTCTTCTGCCTCCCAACCGAAGCGATGGGAACGGCTAGCCGGGTTGCCGAATTTGCCGCCAAGATAGGGCAGCATCTTTTCCACCACCCTGGGGTCTACCGGAGTCGTGGCAGCATAGTCGAGGTAGATAGGAAGCTTCATGCGAGCACCTTACAAACAGCTCTCTTGCTAGAAGTTTAAGCAAAGTAAATGCCAAAACACCTGAGGCGTGGAATCTCGCCGCTTTCCCTAAGCAACCTTTGTTGGATTTGCGACAAACCTTCCCTAAAGGCGAGCGTGTCCGTCACAAATGCCACAAGCGCGATGTCCAAAACGGGGCACTTTTGGAGATGGCACGATTTATGCCCGACCTATAAAGGCATATAACTCATAGGGGATTGCTATGCACTTACCACGCGCGGCGGCTGAGGACCGCAACTTCCTGCTGGGCATCGCGGGCTTCCGCTACAGTGACCTCTACGACCCGAGGCGCCTTAAAGCGCTGGCGGAGACTTTCGACCAAACCCTTAAAACCGCCGATCCAGAGACCTTTCAGGCCTTGCTGGCTGGTCGGCGTGGGGAGCTGCCTTCAGGCGAGCGCTCCCAGGTGCTTCTTAAGGCAGCGCCGCACCTTAGCCGGTTTCTCGGCCGGTTGTTCGGCATCGCCCGCGAGCTGGAGGTCCAAAGCGCTCGGCTCAAAGACGAGTTTGCCACTGTGTTCGCCTATAAAAACACCCTCGTCAAGCGCGCCATGCGTTTTTCCCCGGAAGATCTGGACGGCTGGGACAGGGCCGCGCTTGCGGAGAAGGTCACAGCCTTGATGCGGGTGGCGTTCCCCAACCCGGGCGACCCGGAACGGGAGTTCGCCAGCTTGGCCATCTTTCTCGACCGGCTGACCAAGGAGCAAACCGACGCGGCACAAGCTGAAATCGCCGCCCTCAAGCAGCGCCTGAGCGCCGACGCTGAAGCCTCCCGGTGCCTTGCCGCAGAGCTCGCCGAACCTGAGCTGCCCGGCTTTCTGCACGCCCTGCTCGACCTCGTCGAGCGCTGGACGTATGCGGCGGCGCAGGATCCGACCCAGTTTGGCGTCGAACATTGGGCGGCTTTCAAAAAACCCAAGCGCATCGATTACGACCATCTGGTCGAGTGCGAGCTGGAAACCCGCGCCGGCGTTTCGGTCTTGGCCGGACCAAAAGATCGCCGCCGCCGGCGCGACGGTTTTGCCTTAACCGACTCGCGCGCCAGTCTGCGCGAGGCCAATTCCGAAATCGACCGCTGCGTCCTATGCCACGAGCGCGACAGCGACGCCTGTTCCAAGGGCCAGCGCACCAAGGAAGGTGGGTTTCGCCGCAACCCCTTGGGGATAGCCCAGATCGGCTGCCCCCTGAACGAGCGGATTTCAGAAGCTTTCGCCCTGCGACGGCAAGGGGACAACCTCGCCGCCCTGGCGGTGATGATGATCGACAACCCCCTGGTTCCAGGAACCGGCCATAGGATCTGCAACGAGTGCATGAAAGCCTGCGTGTTCCAGCGCGTGACCGAGCCGGTCAACATCCCGCAGGCCGAAACCAACATCCTGACCTCGGTTCTGGATTTGCCTTACGGGTTCGAGGTCTACAGCCTCTTAACCCGCTGGAATCCGCTCAACTTCGAACGCCCCTATGCGCTTCCCTACAACGGCAAGAAGGTGTTGGTGGCCGGGATGGGGCCAGCTGGTTACACCCTAGCGCACTACCTTTTGAACGAAGGCTTTGGAGTGGTGGGCATCGACGCTTTGAAGATCGAGCCCCTTCCCCCCGAACTGACCGGTGCCGACGGCGGGGTCCCGCAAGCGGTGCGGGACGTCAGGGCCTTGTACGAACGCTTGGACCAACGCCTGGTGCTGGGTTTCGGCGGGGTGGCCGAATACGGCATCACCGTGCGTTGGGACAAAAACTTTTTAAAGCTCATCTACCTCACCCTCGCCCGGCGCCGGAATTTCCGCCTCTACGGCGGCGTGCGCCTGGGCAGTACCCTGAGCGTCGAAGACGCTTGGGAGATGGGCTTTGACCACATCGCCATCGCCACCGGCGCCGGCCGACCCACACTGATCGGGCTCAAGAACAACCTCGCCCGAGGGATCCGCAAGGCCTCGGATTTCCTGATGGCGCTCCAGCTTTCCGGCGCGGCCAAAAAGTCCTCCCTGGCCAATCTGCAGGTTCGGCTTCCAGCCGGCGTGATCGGCGGAGGATTGACCGCCATCGACGCGGTGACCGAGCTCCTGGCGTACTACCCGGTGCAGGTAGAAAAAACCTTGGAGCGCTACGAGCAGCTCGTCGCCCGCTACGGTGAGGCCAATGTCCGGGCGCGCTTTGACCAGGAGGAGCTTTTGATCCTGGACGAATTCTTAGACCACGGCCGTGCTGTCCGGGCCGAGCGGCGGCGCGCCGAGAACGCCGGGGAGGTTCCTGACTTCGAGCCCTTGCTGCGCCGCTGGGGTGGGGTGATTTTGTTCTACCGCAAGGGTATGAACGATTCCCCAGCCTATCGACAAAACCACGAAGAGATCGTCAAGGCTATGGAGGAGGGGCTGGTATTCGCCGAGGGGATGAATCCGGTGGAGGCGATCTTGGACGAATTCGGCCACCTTAAAGCGGTGCGGTTCGAAAAGCAGGTAAAGCGCGACGACGGCAAATGGGTGGATTCGGGCGAGCGGCCAATCGTCCCGCTGCGCACCTTGCTGGTCGCCGCCGGCACTTCGCCGAACACGATCTACGAGAACGAATATCCGGGGAGCTTCGCTTTAGAGGGAAGCTTTTTTAGGCGCTTTGAAGCCCATTGGAATGGGGAAGATGCGCCCAAGCTCGTCCCCCAGCAAGGCTCCGGTTATCCTAAGGAGCTTCCGCCGGCGCCTTTTACTTCCTATGCGAAGGACGGCAAATACATCACCTATTACGGCGACAACCATCCGGTGTACGCCGGCAACGTGGTCAAGGCCATGGCCAGCGCCAAGGACGGCTATCCGCACATCGTGCGCCTGTTTTCCCGCGCGTTAGGCCGCCTAGACGCTGCCCAACAGGCGGCGCGGGAAGCCGAACTCAAAACGTTCCAAGCCAAGCTGGACGAGCTTCTCCGCGCTAAAGTGGTGAAGGTGGAGCGGTTGACCCCCAGCATCGTCGAGGTCGTCGTGCGCGCTCCCATGGCTGCAAGGCGGTTCCGGCCAGGGCAGTTTTTCCGGGTGCAGAACTTCGAGTCCTTAGCTCCGACCCTAGGCGATACCCGCCTGGTCAGCGAAGGCATCGCCTTGACCGGCGCCTGGGTCGACCGGAAAGAAGGACTGGTCGGGGTCATCGCCTTGGAGGTGGGGACCTCCACGCGCTTGCTTTCTACTTTGCAGCCGGGCGATCCGCTGATCCTCATGGGGCCGACCGGCGCGCCGACCGAGATCCCCACAAAGGAGACCGTACTGCTGTTGGGCGGGGGATTGGGCAACGCGGTGCTGTTTTCCATTGGCAAAGCCATGCGCGAGGCGGGCAACCGGGTCCTGTACTTTGCCGGCTACCGCACCGCGCGCGACCTCTTCAAACGCCAGGAAATCGAGGCGGCCTGCGACGCCGTCGTCTGGTCGGTCGATCGGGCCGAGGGGGGGATCATCGCCCCCACCAGGCCTTGGGACAAAACCTTCGTTGGCAACATCGTCCAGGCCATCTCGGCCTACGCCAGCGGAGCGCTGGGAGAGGCCCCCATCCGCCTAGGCGAGGTCGACCGCATCATCGCCATTGGCTCGGACCGGATGATGGCTGCGGTCAAGGCGGCGCGGTTTGGAGAGCTTAAATCCCATTTTAAAGAGCACACAGCGATCGGTTCGATCAACTCCCCCATGCAGTGCATGATGAAGGGAGTCTGCGCGCAGTGCCTGGGCAAACAGATCGACCCCGAAACGGGCCAAGAGAGCTTTACTTACACCTGCTACAACCAGGATCAAGACCTGGACCGGGTCGATTTCCCCCACCTTGCCGCCAGGCTGCGCCAGAATTCGGCTTTGGAGAAGCTCTCCAACCTGTGGCTGGATCATTTGCTTGAAACTCACCCACGGCCATGAACATGAAGCGGATCGATGCTTATCCAATCGCCTATTCGTTTTTGCGCACCGTGGCCCCAGAACCTGGACGCGGTGCGCAGTGGGCGTGAGGGTTGGGGTTTAATTTGGCGAAGACGCTTTCTCTTCTGAGTGAAGGCAGCCAGCTGGGTGAATGTCCAGGACTGCCGAAGGCTTAGGACAGATAAACTTTTTCCCTCCAAGCTTGTAGGCTAACCCTAAGGTATAGCGGCCGCATAGCGAAGAAACGTCAAAGGAAGCGGCAAAACCCGTCTGTACGAGTTCGGGCTTTTGAAAATACTGACTCACATCGGGACGTGCTTTTACTCTAGCCTTATGAAACCATACGCGGCGGCCGTCCGCCAGGGTCAGATAAGTCTCCTCCGGTACGATCGGCGGATCGATAGAGGCGGCCAGCCAACCCTCCGCATTTAAGATCGACTCATTCACAGTTAGCCGGTCAGGCAAGGAATCCACCCCATTCAATCTACCCCAATAACCTTGACACTCACCAACTCCTGCAACATCTTCCAAAAACGTGCTTTCGAAACGGGTAGCTGAATCCCCTGACGAGGTAACCCTCCACAGCTGGATTCCGTTGAAAGACTGGCCGGTTTCTAAAAGACTGGAATCTTTTTCCAAGTATCTGACTGCGATACAGACATCATCAACGATGGCTCCGCTGTCAAAGAAATCAAATTCCTGCATTTTGACATCGCCGTCCTTATAAAAGCGCAAGAAAAATCTTCCAATGGTATCTTCAAGCGAGCAGTTTTTCTTGACATAAATAAAATTATCCTCCATCCGATATAAAGAATAATACGAATTAATTAATGGCCTTAATGTGGATACCTCTTGCAATAGCCGTTGGTGGTAGAGATTGCGATTCAGAAAGAATTGAAACCCGTCATCCTCGATATACGTTGTTGCCTTGGGCTTATTTTTGCTAAGGCACGAAGATCTACCATAAATTAAGATGGCCTCATTTTCCATAAGGATGCGCTCGCAATCTTGCTCAAATCGAGTCTTGGCTATTTTCTTAACCTCGGTTCTTGTCAAACCACCCACAGATGGATCCTTGTTGCTTTCATCATCCACCACCCATAATACATAGTTCGAATTTCTAAGAGCAAAGCGTATGCTGTCAAATAGGCTTTCAGTCTGATAATTGCTTATTTTCCGGCCATAAAGGACAAGCAGCGGTGCAAAACAAACACACAGATATTTAAAATATCTTTTCAGTTCAATGCCGGTAATCCATTTACTCTGAACATGAGCTATGATATTATTTAAAGAAATGCTAGATGCTAAAAATAGCATGATAGTAACTGGGATCTCATAGTAATCATGCCAGAAATACACCTTTGAGAAAATTAACCATCCTGAAAAAAATGCTATAACAAATGGAATTAGTGTCTTAAGCGCTTGTATCCGTCCGAGCACCAAATAAGCTGCCAACACCATCAATAAGCCATAACCTATAATCGGAAAAGCATTTGCTTGAATGAACCTGGAAAAGGCTACCGCCCAGAAATCGCCAGATAGCCTTTGGGCAAAGGTTCCAAAGTACCATACCGGGTCCTGGGCGAAGCCATTTTTCTTTCTCAAAAACTCAGTCGAAACTGCAGCAGCAAGAGAAACAATAAAAACAAAGAAGTTTCGTAAAGAAAATGCCCCTATTGCAGTAGTCCTGTAGAAAACGACAAGATACATAAAGTAGAAAACTAGGAATACAAATGGCACTGGAGATTTTATAAGGGTAGAAACAACAAGCATCAAGACGGCCAGAACATACAACGCCCCTATACGCTTTTCATACATCAAAATAGCGACAGCCGCAGCAGAAAGGCTAGTTGCCATCACATCGGGAAGAGGGGTTGAAAAATAATGTAGAAGTAACGGGGAAGTTGCCGCTGTTATCCAAAAGAATACGCTCCTTCCGCTTGTAAAGTTTTTTTCAATAAGCTCACCACTCCACAGCAGAATGATCCAAAAGAAAAAATTTACGTATTTAGAAGTTACCAATGGATCGGCTGAAACCAGAAGAGATGCCTTTGCAACGATGAACTGATAAATTGGGATATCATATATAACCTTATTGCCAAAAAAGTTCTCTAGTGGCCCAATAGCTTTGTACCCAATAAATCCCAACATTTGAGAATAGACGTCTGATTGCCGCCAAACGTGACTTCCATTTAGTCCAACATAGGATGAGCCGATAATTGAGAAAGATCCAAGCAGAATTATCAAAAGGAAAGTCTGACTAATTGTATTCTTAATCATAGCAACTTTTTGAACTATCCAAATTACTTGGATATTTCCCTATCAGACGTTTTTTGAGTCGGAAAAACGCAACTGAATAGCGCCTTTGCCACTGGCGCTTTGCACGAGCCTTGATGGTAAAAGAACGCACTCGCTTTTCGGCCAGATCAATGTCCTGGCTGTACAACAGGGCAAAATCGGAAGTAGTTTCAATTAAAGGCGAGAACAACAAACCAGCCTTGGCAGCTCCTGAGATCAGTCGATACTTGCGAACCTCACCGTTGGTCAACTGCAGTTCGATTTTCAGAGGCTGGCGCTTGAAGAAAAACCCAGCAAGCCGTCCAAACAGCGTCGGTTTGACCTCGATGCGGGCGAAAACCAGTTGCTCTGCGCCTGGCACGGCGACTTCCTCTCCCAGCTTGTATGTCCCGCTCGCCAACAAGGTCAATTCACTTGGTTGGGCATTCTCTCTTTTTTGCAGCAGCAGGTAATCCTTTATTATGTGTTTTGGCTGGTAACTTGCCAAAAGCTGTACCCAGCTGGCGCCATCGTCGCCTGAAGGCAAGCGGTTATCGATGGTCTCAATTTTAAAGAAGATATTTTCCGGTGCCCGGTCGCTGGCCAGATGACGAGCATTTTCTTCGGCCAGTTCAGCCGTATATGCTGAATAGCTTTGCATCACGGGACGCGGTGCCCAGCGGTTGCCAGAGGCGATCAGAAACGCTTGACCGTAGGAATAAACATCGGATGTGCCAGGCATAGTTGGCCATCCTGCTTGTTTTTGAATTTCCCGAAGCGCGGCCTGGTAGTTGTTCGGCAATTGATCGTGAAGACGCAAGCCCAGGCCATCCCACGCCAAAGCGTAAACTCGCCTGATATCCACAAGCTCGTTAAATCTTCCTGGCCAGTGACTACCTATGTATCCCCAGGTCGCAATAGATAGAACGAAGGCTAGCGGCGGCGTCAACGCGCCAGTGACAATCGGCAGGCAAAAAGCGGCTACAAGCACTGACCCTCCCGCCGCCAGGGCGTGCAGGTCGTGGCGGACAAAGCCGGCCTTAAACGAAATGAACAGGAAAACAGCAAAAAGGCAACCCAAGTAAGCTTTCGAAACCGCAGGCATTTCCTTGACCCGGAGGGCGGACGTCAAAATAGATGCTGCTGTAAGCCCAAACAGGACAATATCTGTGGGATCGCCAGGAAAAGCCATAGCTTCTGAATAGCCGGAGGTAATTCTAAAAAGGCTGGAAACATAAGCCGGCAACGCCTTAGCTGGTTGTCCTACAACCAGCCATAAAACGACCATTACCAGGCAGAATGTGCCTAAACTCACCACAGCATCGGCGATCCTTCCACCTTGCCACGAGTAAAGCGAAAACAACGCCAATACTGCGGCGCAAAGTATAAATACCGTCCCTTTGGTTAAAACCAATAGTCCAAACGGGGCAAAAATCCCGGCTAGCGACAGAGCGTGGAGAACCTTTTTTTTCTGCCGAGCACTCGTCAAGACCGCTAATCTGTGGCCGGCGATCCCAGCAAGCAGAGGATAGGAAAATAGTAGTGCGTCCCGAGAATATACCTCCAACAAAGGAGGAATAAAGCAACCTGCCAGTTTCCATAGCCACTTCCTATTTTGCAGCAGAAAGGTAAAACAACCCCAGAATGACAGACCAAGATACAGGCTGCCCAGCAGCATCATAGTGTCGGTGGCCGGATGATAAAGCCGAGTGTGAACCGAAGCGTAAGGACCAAAGGTAAAAACAATATCCCTGCCGAACACCAGGCCTTGGGCAACCGCTTGGTTAAGACCAAGGCACCAAGATGGATCGAGGTCTGAGGCAGGCATCCAAGGCGTAAACACACCAAACGCGCTCAAGCTGTTGAGCAATGCCGTCGAAAAAAATAAAACATTCCCCATCCCAGCAAGTCTGGGGATAATTAAAGCATTTGGATTTACCATTAAGTTCCACCTCTGAGCGTCGCCGACAACAGCATAATATTTGAGGGCTGATGGGACCTCAAAGGCAGTCTATCTCTTACCCCGCTGCCTCTCGGATCGAGGCGATCGTAGCACAGATGCGCGCCTGCTCCCGGAAGGAACTTTCTTCTTAAGGCCGCGCGATAGAATTTATCCAGTACGATGGAAGCGACAAAGCCGTTGGTTTGAGGTCGGCGTAGCTGGGTGGTGCGGTGGGCGCTTGGGCCATACATTCACTTTACCAAGCCTGGCTGCTTCCCCTGCGGAAAACAGGCCTCTTCTTGCAAAGCGTTCATCCTGGCCTCCAGGCCACTCACCCGCTCTGCCAGGCAGGCGATGGCCTGACCCGTAGGGTCGGGAATCAGGTGATGGTCTAGGTCGATCCCCGAAGAGTGCGCTTTTTTCATTCCCTGGCGTCGGACGACGCGCCCCGGGATGCCTACGACCGTACAGTCGGACGGCACGTCTCGGATCACCACCGAGTTGGCCCCGACCCGGACGTTGTCGCCAAGCGTGATCGGTCCTAAGATCTTGGCGCCGGCGCCGATCAGCACGCGGTTGCCGACGGTGGGGTGGCGCTTGACCGGACTCCAGGAAGTCCCGCCTAAAGTGACACCGTGATAAATGGTGACGTCGTCGCCGATCTCGGCGGTCTCTCCGATCACCACGCCGGCGCCATGGTCGATGAAAAAACGCCGACCGATGACCGCGCCGGGGTGAATGTCTACGTTGGTAAGGAACCGCCCCAAGGCCGCCAGCACCCGCGCCGCGAGCTTAAATCCCCGCCGCCACAAGCGGTGGGCGAGGCGGTGGATCAAGACGGCGTGGACGCCCGGATAGGTCAAGCAGACCTCGAGCACGCTGCGCGCCGCTGGATCGCGCGCGAACACGCACGCCACATCTTCCCGCCACTGCGCCCACAGGCTCATTCCCCAGGTAGCGGCACCAGGCTCCAGAAGGTGCGTCCTGGGATCGGCGGCGGAGGGATGCGGACCTTCGCTCGCTCCGCCTTCGGTTCCAAAGGGGGGATATCTGCCTCCGCGGCTTCGCGGGGTTTTTTTTCCTTATGCAACGTTGCAGTTTTGCGGTTCATGCTTAGACCTCCGTAATTCGTCTAGTTACTAGAAAGCAAAGATCGCGCCATATTTAAAACGCGCCTCGTCTTTGTAGCCTAATTGTTCGGTTTGTCACAAACCTGCCCCGGCCTCCGTTGGGTTTGTGCTATTTGCCACAGCCAAGACGCTTGAAGAAGCGCGTCAATCCATTTGGCACAAAGCTTGCCAAACAGCAAACAAAGACAATCGCCTTAGGAGTTAAGGATCATGCCGCTTAGCGCGCGCAACCAGCTTACTGGGAAAGTCAAGGAGGTTTTGGTTGGGACCGTGGTGGCCGAAGTGGTGGTGGACATAGGCGGCAAGGAAATCGTCGCGGTCATCACCAGAAAGTCCGCCGAAGAACTTGGGCTCAAGCCAGGAGAAACCGTGGTGGCGGTGGTCAAGGCGACAGATGTGATGCTAGAAAGATAAGGAGCAGGCTATGCCGAACCCAAATCCGGTCAACCGCACGATCAGGCTGGACGAACTGATGCAAAAAATCGCCGAGCACAAAGGCTGCAGCGCTTCCGGTAAAACCGGCTGCGGCTCCAAAGCGGGGGCGGGCGATCTGCCAGCCGAGATCTGGGAAAAGGTCAAAAACCATCCCTGTTACAGCGAAGAGGCCCACCACCATTACGCGCGCATGCACGTGGCGGTGGCGCCGGCTTGCAACATCCAGTGCAACTACTGCAACCGCAAATACGACTGCGCCAACGAAAGCCGGCCTGGCGTGGTAAGCGAAAGGCTCACCCCCGAGCAGGCGGCGAAAAAGGTGCTGGCGGTCGCCTCCGCCATCCCCCAGATGACCGTGCTTGGCATCGCCGGCCCCGGCGACCCGCTCGCCAACCCGGACAAGACTTTCAAGACTTTCGAGCTGGTAGCCAAGGCCGCCCCGGATATCAAACTGTGCTTGTCGACCAACGGCCTGGCCCTGCCCGATTACGTGGACACGATCAAAAGGTTCAACGTCGACCACGTCACCATCACCATCAACATGATCGATCCGGAGGTAGGGGCTGAGATTTACCCTTGGGTGTTCTACCGGCACAAGCGCTACAAGGGCAAGGAAGCCGCCAAAATCTTGAGCGAACGTCAGCTCGAGGGCCTGGAGATGCTCACCGAGCGCGGCATCCTGTGCAAGGTCAACTCGGTCATGATCCCCGGCATCAACGACCGCCACCTGGTCGAGGTCAACCGCGCGGTCAAAGCGCGCGGCGCCTTCCTGCACAACATCATGCCGCTCATCTCCTCCCCGGAACACGGCACGGTGTTCGGGCTCAGGGGTCAACGCGGCCCCACCGCGCAGGAGCTCAAGGCGCTGCAGGACCAGTGCGAGGGCGAGATGAACATGATGCGCCACTGCCGCCAGTGCCGCGCCGACGCGGTTGGCCTTTTGGGCGAGGATCGCAGCCAGGAGTTTTCCCTCGACCAGATCCTCAAGCGCGAGGTCCAGTACGATCTCGCTGCCCGCCGGGCGTATCAGGAGCTGGTCGAACAGGAGCGCCAGGCCAAAGCCGCGGCCAGGCAGAAGGAGTTGGCGAGCCTGGCCGGCGAGCACTCAGACCTCAAGCTCCTGGTGGCGGTGGCGACCAAGGGCGGCGGCAGGATCAACGAGCACTTCGGCCACGCCAAGGAATTCCAGGTCTACGAGGTATCCGCTGCGGGCGCCAAATTCATCGGCCACCGCCGGGTGGACCTCTACTGTCAGGGGGGCTGGGGTGAGGAAGACGTGCTTGCCACCATCATCCGCGCGCTGGGCGATTGCCATGCGGTGCTGGTGGCCAAAATCGGCAACTGTCCCAAAGCCGAGCTCAAAAAAGCCGGCATCGATCCGGTAGACCAGTACACCGGGCAGTTCATCGAGCAATCCGCCATCGCCTATTTCAAAGAGTATCTGGAAAAGCTCAGGCGCGGCGAGATCGAGCACCGCGCTCGCGGCGATGCCCTGATCCGCCAAGGTGCCCTGCTTTCGGCCTAATTGAGCGTTTTAAGAGGAGTTTAAGCTTATGCCTTACAAAATCGTTGCTGCCAACTGCACCGGGTGTTCGGCGTGCGAGCCGGAATGCCCCAACCAGGCGATTTCCGAAACCCCGGACGGCCTGTTCACCATCGATCCTCAAAAATGCACCGAGTGCGTCGGTTTTTACGACGAGCCCCAATGCGTGGCCGTGTGCCCCATTGAGGACACGTGCGTGATCGACACTCGCTACCCGCGTTACCAAGCGGTCTAGGCCATGGAAGCCGAATTCAGCTTGACTCCCAAGGCCGAGCAGTTCATCCGCCGCTTGCTGCGCCTGAGCGTGGGCGAGGGCGGGGGGGTTCGCCTAAGCGTGAGCGAGGGCGGCTGCTCCGGCCTAGCTTCGCAGTTCTCCCCCGAGGCTGCCCCCCAGCCCGGCGATGTGACCGTCTATTGCCGCGGGATCAGGCTTTTTTTGCCCCAGGAGAGCCTAAAGCGGCTTTCCGGGGTGACCATAGATTTCATCGACACCCCGACTTCCACCGGCCTGGTCTTTCTCGACCCCAAGGCGAGCGCCTGCTCGAGCTGCGGCAGCGGGACGGTTTCGGTGTCGGCCATCCAGCGTAAAGGGGGAAACTGATGGCAACGGGTTTGGACTGGAGAGCTTCAAGCTATCCGGAGGATGCCTGCCTGGGCTTTGGGCTGCCGGAAGAAGCCGAGCGGCAGCTTAAGCTTGCCAGTCAATCCGGCCTTCACGATGCCGCCCTGGACCATCTTCGCGCCGCTTGGCAAGCGGCGCCCGGACACCCTGCCGTATACGTTGGCCTGTACCGGTTTTACTTCTATCGCCACCGCCTGGCCGAGGCTTTGGAAGTGGCCGCTGCCTGTCTCAAGCAGGTCGCCGGCGAGCTTAAGATCGCCTCAGACTGGCGCAAGGTCAGGCGGCAAGACGCCGATTTTGCCAACCTTGAGGCCAGCCTGCCCAGGTTCTATCTGTTTACCTTAAAAGCATATGCTTACCTCAAGCTGCGTCTGGGGAAGCTGGAGGAAGGCAAAGCCGCCCTCGCCAAGCTGTTGGAGCTCGATCCCGGCGACAAACTGGGCGGTAAGGGATTGGTGAACGTTTTGTCCAGGCAAGCCCATGGCCTTAAAGACCGAACCTGAAGCTTTGGATTTCCAAGGCCGGCGCCTGGACTGCGCGCGGTGCGAATGCTACCTGCAAAAGGCCCGGCTTAACTGCCGGCTAGGCTATGCCTGCGCGCACGACCGCTATGCCCCCAGGATAGAACGCTTCTTCCGCTTTAATCCGGATTTGGCCGCCCGGTATCTGGACCACCCTTACTTCGAAACCCGGGCGGTTGCGGCTAAATACGTAGAGGTATTTAAGCTGCCAAGGCTCCTGGACGATCCCGACGAGACCGTGCGCCGCCAGGTCGCGTCGCGCCTTCCGGCCAACTCCAAGCACCTCAAAGCGCTGCTCGGCGATCCCCACCGCGAGGTGCGGATTAAGGTGGCAGAAAGGCTGGCGCCCAAAGACCTGATCGGCCTCATCGCCGACCCCGACTACTACGTGCGCCAGGTCGTCGCCAAGCGCCTGCCGCCCGGGCAACTGGTGGCGATGAGGCACGATCCCGACCCCGAGGTGCGGCGGGTGGTCGCCTCCAGGATCGATACCAGGTGGCTTGAGGATTTGGCCTGCGACCCAGACCCAAAGGTTCGGCTGGAGGCGGTCCGCCGGCTCGACCCGCGCCGGCTTAAGGCCTTGATCCAAGATCAGGATTGGCGGGTCCGCTACGAAGTCGCCCGCCGGCTCGATCCGACGGAACTCTCCGCGTTGTGCGAGGATCCGGACCCCGAGGTGCGGGAGTTGGTCAGGCAGCGCCTTGCGAACCCAGAAGCGTTACCGGAAGCTTGTTGAGGAGGGAGCTGTGAGCCGCGAGGAAATCATCGAACTGGACGGTCCGCCGCGCTTCGACTTCGGCGAAAAGGTCCGCAGCCTAAAGCTCGTCCGCAACGACGGAACCTTCCCAGGCAAAGACGTAGGCGAGGTTCTGGTGAAAAAAGGAGAAGTCGGCTACGTGGCCACCATCGGCACGTTTTTGCAGCGGTTTTACATCTACGGCGTAGAGTTTCCCGAGCGCGGCTACCGGGTCGGCATGAAGGCGAGCGAACTGGAATCCTTAGACCGCCCGGATCCCCGCCCATGAACGCGCCGCTTTTTCCGCATGCCGATGCGGCTCATCCGAACCAAGTGGACTTAAAACGCATCGAACGCCTCCTAAAGCACCGCAAACGCTACCGCTACGTCAAGCCTGTGGTTTTCCCTTACCCCAAAGGCTATCAGATCATCAGCCCCTGTTGCTCGCGCACCATCGATCCCGAAGGTGGCCCGATCGACATCGCCCGGATTGAGTTTTTGGAGGAGTCTGGGGATTGGCGGCTGTGGGCCAAAGACCATCGAGGTGGCAGCTGGATCGAGTACGGCCGCTACCCAAAGCTGGAGGCGGCGCTAGTGCTCCTCAACGAAGACCCAGAGCGGGCTTTCTGGCAATGAGCAGCCTATATCCAACTTAGGAGATCGCCGATGAAAGTTATGATCCGGAAAAACGCCGACGGGAAATTATCCGTTTACGTCCCCAAGAAGGACCTAGAAGAGCCCATCGTGGAACAGGAAAAACCCGGGCTTTGGGGGGGGAGAGTGACTCTAGCCAACGGCTGGCAACTGGCTCTTCCCCCGCTAGCTCCTGACACGCGCCTGCCAATCACGGTCGAGGCGCGCCGCCTGGGGGACTGAAGATGGCCATTCTCCTGTCCGACCCCGATATCAGCCTGGAGGAATTGGAGGCGGTCTCGGAGGCGCTCAAGTCCCCATGCCTTGAGGCCGGCCCCAGGGTCGAAGCGTTCGAAGCCGCCTTCGCCCAAGCGTTGGGACGCCGGAACGGGGTGGCGGTGGCGAGCGCCACGCTCGGGCTTTTGCTTGCACTCAAAAGCTTAGGAGTCGGACCGCAGGATGAAGTCATTGCCTGGCCGTTCAGCCTGCGCGAGACCGTGCACGGGATCGCCTTGGCCGGGGCCAGGCCGGTGTTCGCCGACGTCGACTACTGGTCGGGCACCTTGGCTTTGGAACCTGCCGCCGCGGCCATCACCCCGCGGACGCGCGCCATCGTGGCCGGAAACACCAACGGCCATCCCGCCTCCTGGCAGGCGCTTAAGGCGCTGGCCGACCGCCATCGTCTGGTGTTGATCGAAGATTCGAGCGAGGCGCTTGGCTCCCGCTATCAAGGCCGGCCGGTGGGGAGCTTCGGCGATCTTGCGATCTTCGACTTGACCCAGCCCGGTCCTTTGAGCGCAGGCGGGGCGATCGTGGTGACCGACGACGCCTCGTTCGCCGACAAGCTGCGCCGCCTGCGCGGGGGCCGGCCCGGCGCGGTTGGTGAGCTATCTTACCGCGCTCAGATGGGCGAGCTTCAGGCCGCCTTGGGACAGGTCCAGCTCAAGCGCCTGGGCGAGATCCTGGCCCGCCGCAAACAGGTTGAAGCCGATTACCTGGTCCACATCCAGTCTTTCGAGGGCATCAAACCGCCTTACGTCGCGCCAGAGGTGGATGAAGTCCACTGGATGGTGTATCTGGTTCATCTGGGAACGCGCTTTTCCCGTTCGAGCCGCGACGCTATCCTCCACGACCTGGCCACGGTGGGGATCGAAGCGGCTGCCTTTTCTCACCCCTGGCACCTGCATCCGGCTTATGCCGAGCTGGGCTACCGCAGGGGGGCGCTCAAAGTGGCCGAGAAACTCGCCGACCGCGCCATCGCGTTGCCTTTCCACGGCCACTTGCGCGAGGACCAGGTCGGCTTCATCGTCCAGGCTTTAAAGGACGCCTCGGTCAACGTCGGGGCGGGTGCGGCGATTTACCTATGAACACCCCCATGCTGGGTTATCTAAGGCTAGCCAAACGCAGGCAGGCCAAAGTCCGCCTGACAGTGCTGCCGTCCGGCAAAACCGTAGAGACCAAAAGCGGAGTATGCCTGCTGGATGCCATCCTGGAAGCCGGCGGGACGCTCGCCCAGCTATGCGGCAGGCGTGCCAGTTGCGGCACCTGCCGCGTGCGGGTGATCCGGGGCGGACGCGGCCTATCCAAGATCGGCGCCAGAGAACACAGGTGGCTCGCCCAAAGCGGGGAAGGACCCTCGCTCAGGCTGGCCTGTCAGGCGCTGCTTGGCCCCGGGCGGCAAGTGATCGTAGAACTCATCCACCCTTAACCAGAGGAGATCGCTTATGGAAGCCAATCTAATCCCAGACAATAACAATACTAGCGTTTCCCAAGAAACAACCGCCCAGGCCGAGGTGGTCATGATCCACGTCCGCTTCAACTATGACGGCAAGGTCTCGGAAATCAGCGCGCGCCCTTCGGGCGTCCCGGCCCAGGAGTGGTACGATTTCCTGCGCCAGCACACCTCCTGTTTCGAGGCTCTCTCCGGCGGGCGCGGCCTGTTTCGCCTGCCACAGGCCGAAGTGGCGACCCTCCAGGCGGCCTGCCTGGAAGGCAGGTCTCCATGAGCCTTGCGGAAATCAGCGCCGGCCTCCAGGCGGGGACGGTCATTCCTTACTTGGGCCCGGGCGTGCTCGATCCTGGTCAAAACCTTCCTGTCTCTGCGGAGCAGTTGGCCAAGGAGCTTGCCGCCAGGGTGGCAGTGCCGCACCGGCTGCACGGCAACCTCAGCGCCGTCGCCCAGTACATCGAAAGCTTCAAGCACCGCAAGACGCTGCTTAGGCTGCTGGGCGAAATCTTCAAGGCTCCTGCCGAACCGTGCGAACTCCACCGCTTCCTGGCCCAGCTTCCTGAGCCTGTGCCGCTGATCGTGGACACCTGGTACACCGATGCGATGGCCCATGCCCTGTTCGCCCAAGGCCGAAGGTTCGGCTGGGTGCAGGGGGTCAGCCGCGCCGATTGCCCTGGCGAATGGGTAAGGTACTACCGCACCGACGGCACGGCGGCCTCGCCCGAGGAAGCCCAAAGCTGGCCGACTTTGCTCTACCAGCCCTTAGGTTCGGTGGCCCCGGCGGGTCAATTCGTGGTTTCCGATTCCGACTACGTAGAAATCCTGACCGAAATCGACATCCAAACCCCCATCCCCGAGCGGGTGAAGGAGTTGCGCCGCGGGCGGCAGTTTCTGTTTCTGGGTTGCCGCTTCGCCACCCAACTGGAGCGAATCTTCGCGCGCCAGATAGCCAAACGCTCGGCCGGACGCCACTTCGCCGTCATCGCGGGAGAGCTGACGCGCAACGAGGCGCGGTTTTTGGAAGAGCAGCGCATCGCGCGCATCGACCTGCCGCTAGGCGAGTTTCTCGCCCGCCTTAAGGAGGAGATTTACGCCCAGGCAAAGTGCCTGTCGTGGCGGTAGACGAAACGGGGGACCTCGATCACGAGCTTGATTCTTCCTCGGGGCCGAAACAGCCGAAATACTCGCTGCATTGATGGCAGTTCGGGGAGCGGCACGTCAACCCCTGGCGCGCGCACAGCTGCTTGTAAAAGAATTTCTTCCAGCGCATGTTTTGGGTATTTTGGGCAAAAAGTCCTGGGAAATACCGGGCCAGAAGGCCGGATAGGGCCTGCCGGTCCGGCATTCCCAGGTCCTGCCATAGGTGGTCGTCTCCTCCTACGCAGCACACGGCAACCGCGTGGGCCAGCCAGCGGGTTTCGGGAAGCTCGTCGACGCGGTGTTCGAGCAAGAGCGCAAGAAGGTCCTCGAACTCGTCCATGGCCGGGCTGCCGCCAGCGCCCTTAAGCTTTAGCTTTCTGCCGGGGAAATAGCGCTCGATTAGGCGGGCAAATTCCCGCTCCCCAAGCCCCAAATCTGCCCTCCCGACTAGCCGGGAGGAGCTTCGGGCAAGCTCGATGGCGCTGGCAAAGGCGCGCGCCAACAGGTCCCCGAGATAGGGGTCGCTTCGGCTCGGGCGGTCTGGATGGGCAGCATTTCGCCTCAGGCGGCCGCGTGGGTATAGCACTTCTTCGGGCAAATCTTGGCGCAAGCCTCGCAGCCCACGCAGTTTTCCGGATGGACGATGGACATGACCTGCTTTTCGTAGTCTTCGCCTTCATCCACCGCTTGGCCGTTCTCGTCCAGGCCGACCATCGCCAATACCTCCCGGCCGCAGACCTTAAAACAGCGGCCGCAGCCTATGCACCTGCTTTGGTCTATGGCCTGGACGAACTTGGGGATCCATATCCTGCCGCTCGGCAGGGTCACGCTAAATTCGCTCATAAGGGCTCCTAACCGGATTCGGCGAGCTGTTTGCGCAGCGCGTCCAGCTCCAGATAGGCGCGATAAGTCTTTTCCGCCACCTCCATGATCCTCTCCCAGCCGGTCGGCAGGTCCTCGGCCAGGTCGTGTAGGTCCATCTTCAGAGCAGTCGCCTGGGCGCTCAGTTTCTTCAGTCTGGCTTTGAGCTCTTCGGATTCGGCCATGATTCCTCCGTCAATGGTATCCAGCCACTTCGGGAAAGCGGTGGATCATCTCGATCCCGGAAGCTACCAGTTTTTCTCCCTCTTCGACGAGCTTTTCCAAGCTCGGGAAGCCGAAGCGGTGGACGTCGCGCAGCTGCTTGTTCACTACCACCAGGCGGCCGGCGATCAGGACCACCCGGCCGAAACCCTCGTGGTGCATTTTCATCATCGGGGTCACCATCACCCCGGTCGCCCGCTCGATGGCCAAACCTACGGCGTTGTAGAAAAGCTCCACCCGCCATAAGGTATCCGGGTCGGGGTCGCCGACGATTGGGATCGCCTGCCGCTTGGCGCGGTCGAGGATATAAGGATCGAGCAGTTCTTCGTCGCGCTTGCCGTCCCAGGTCCCGTGAGCGTCCTGGGCCCGCCACTGGTTGACCAACTCCCTTAAAAATACCGAAGGCTGGTTTTCCTGCGCTAACCTAGCTTTGACCATACTCCACCTCTTCGAAATCCTCGAACGTCCGTTCCCGTCCTTTGGCCTCGCGCGCCAGGACCTTGCGCAGCCAGGGAGGCGGGGTGCCTTGTAAAACTTGCCGCAGCTTTTCTAGGAGCTCTAGGATCGGCTCAGGCTGCTGAACCTTGATCGGATGGATGCCCTGCGCGATTACCCGCGCCGCACCGGAGCCGCCGATCGCGGCCACATACAAGATGGCGCAGCCGCGGATCGCCTCCAGTTTGGGGGCCAGTTTGTCCTCGTCGCCGTCCTCCTTGAGCTCGCCTTCGAATTGAACCGCCTCCAAGAAGCGGTGGCCTTCCGGCGATAGTTCGTAAATCGCGATGTTCTTGGCCCAGCCGAAGTGGGCGTCGACCCGTTTCAGGTCCTGGGTGGCAAAGGCAACTTTCATGCTTCCCCTCCGTCCAAAAATCGATTCGTCCAGATTAACAAGCTTCAGCCTGCGCGCCAGCATCCGTCCAGTTCCTCCAGGTTTCTGGGGTGGGCTCTGGGCTGTGTTCGATAAACAGGTTGCCCAAGGCGAAGATCAGCTCGCGCGTGCCCCGGTAGCCGACGCTGAGCTGGTGGGCAGCCCCCAGCCGGTCGAACATCGGCAGCCCCAGGCGGAATAAGGGGATCCCCAAGCGGGAGGCGGCCTGGCGGCCGTGGGAATGGGTAATCAAAAGATCGCATCCGGCCGCACCGGCCTCCAGGTCCTCTAAATCTCCGATCACCACTTCCTCGACCGGAAGCCACTCGAGCAGCGGCGAGTGGGTGGTGGTGACGGCGTGGCCGATTTCCGCTCCCATCTCGCTCAAAAACATGCCGATCGCCCACAAAAGGTCCGGCTCGGCGCCGATGGCGATGCGCTTGCCGCCGAAATAGAAGTGGCCATCGAGCATCGCGTCGACTAACTGGGAGCGCTGCCTTCGGTATTTGGCCGGCACCGGCTTGCCGCTCACCTCGGCAAGCCGCTTTAAGAATTCGTCGTTGGGGATCAAGCCCGTGAGCCGGTCCAAGAGCACGTAAGGCACGCCGGTCTTGGCCCTGAGCGCTTCGGCTGCAGGGCGCATCTGCTCGCCGACGGCGAGCGTCAAAGCCGAACGGCCCAAAGCGCGGACCTCCGCGAGCGAAGCTCCGCCTAACGTGGTCGGCTTGAATTCCTCCATCTGCGGTACGTGCCCGTCCAGGGAACCGGAAAGGTCTGGCACAACTACGGCTTTGAGGCCGAACGCCTCGATGGTCTCGCGCAACTCCTCCACGTCCCCAGGGGTCAGGTGGCAGCCCGGCAGCAGGTTGACCTGGTCGGACCTACGCTCCCCCGGCTCGGCCAACTGTGCGACCAGCCGGTAGACCGCCTTGCTCCATCCGTCCTGGAAAGCGCCTTTGAAATCTGGGGTGGAGACGTACACGATTTGGGTTTCGGCGAGCTCTGGGTGGCGCTCCAAGATGAGCTTGAGAAAGCCTTCCACGTCGTCGCCCTTGATCTCTGTGACCCCGGTCGAGCAGATCCCGATCAGCGAGGGTTCGGCCCGCTTTTGGAGATTGACGAGCGCCCGCTCCAGGTTCTCGAAACCTCCCAAGACGGTGGCGACTTCGTTCATCGCCGTGGTCTGCAGCGGAATCGCCTCGCGGAAGTGGCGCACCAACAGCACCAGGCCAAAGGAGGTACAGCCCTGGGAGCCGTGAAACAGCGGCATGGCATCGGCTATCCCCAAAAACGCCAGCGCTGCGCCGAGCGGCTGGCTCATCTTCAAGGGATTGACCGTACAGGCCTTTTTGGAGGAGACGACCTTAGCCATGGCCGGTCTCCCACGGCGCGGGCCGGCGAACCTGCTGCCAGATCGGGTTCCCTAGGGCTTTGGCGATTTCTTCAACCAGCGCCACCATGCCCGTATAGCCGGCGTAAGCGTGGTGGCGTTCCTGGTTGATGTCTAGCCAAGGCACCTTGGCCTTTAGGGCGACGAACTGGCTTCTTCCGCCCGAAAGCAGGATGTCGGCCTTGGCGTCCACGAGCCAGCGGTAGATCTCTTTGGGTTTTAAGTCCTCGATCATATGGGCGTCCTCGCCTAGGATTTGCTTGATCCTCTCCTTGTCCTCCAGGGTGGATTTCTTGACGCTGGTGCCCACCACCTCCATTCCCGCCTCCTTGAGCGCAGAGACCACCGACCAGGATTTCACCCCGCCGGTGACGAGCAGGGCTCGCTTGCCCGCAAGCTTGGGTCGGAAACGCTCTATTCTCGCCCAGGCGCGCGCCTCTTCGCGCGCGATCACCGCTTCGGTGCGTTCGAGCAGGTCGGAGGCAGCACCCCGCTCGACCAGGAGGCGGGCGATGTTGCGCAAGGCATCGCTGGTGTCGGAAATGCCGTAGAAGGAGCCTTCGAAGAACGGGATGCCGTAGCGTTCCTCCATCTTGCGCGCGACGTTGATCATCGCTTTGGAGCACACCAGCATGGCACACCGCGCGCGGTGGGAGGAGGCTACCTGGTGATACCTGGCGTCGCCGCTGATGCAGGCCAGGATGCGGATTCCCAGTTCGTCGAATAAGGGTTTGACCTGCCACAGCTCGCCGGCCAGGTTGTATTCGCCGATCAGGTTGATGTCGTAAGGGGTGGTGTACTCCGGCTCCTGGGTGCCGATGACGTAGTCGAGCAGCGCCTCCCCGGCGAGCTTGTTGCCCAGGTTCTTGCTGCCCACAAAGCCCGGGGAATTCACCGGGATCACCGGCTTGCCGAACTTTTGCGCAGCCGCTTGGCACACCGCCTCCAGGTCGTCGCCGGTCATCGCCGGCACGCAGGTCTGGTAGACGAATACCGCCGGCGGGTCGTACTTGGCGATCGTCTCCTTGATCGCCTGATACAAGCGCTTCTCGCCGCCGTAGACGACGTCGGTCTCGTTGATGTCGGTGGTGAAACCGGTGCGGTAGAGCAGGGGGCCTGAGGATTTGGCCCCGCGGTTGTCCCAGGAATTGCCTTCGCAGGCGATCGGACCGTGCACCAGGTGCGCCGCGTCGGTGATGGGCTGGAGGACGATCTTGGCGCCGTCGAAAGCGCAGCCGCCGGCTGCCGCCCCAGGCTCGAGCTGCTTGCTGCAGCCCTTCTTGCGCTCCTTGTCCGACTTGCCTAGGTTCTTGGCGCAGCCCGGCTCGTTAAAGACTTCTTGGATCTTGTCGGCTAAACCCATAGCGGCGCCTTTACCGGATGAGGTCGAAGCTGTAGTCGGAGGTGGCGATCCCGATCGTGTTGCGGTCCATCTCGTCGAAGATCTTATCCAGGATCCTCACCAGGACGTTGAGGCCGCCTTGGTACCCCCAAGTGGGGAAGCGGTGGTGGTGATGGCGGTCGAAGATCGGAAACCCGATCCGGATCAGCGGCGTGCCGGTGTCGCGCTCTAAGTATTTGCAGTAGCAGTTGCCGATCAAAAAATCGACCGGTTCGGTAAACAGGAAGGAGCGCATGTGCCACAGGTCCTTGCCAGCCCAGACGTGGCAGCCCTGGCCGAACGGCGAGGAATCCAGAAGGGCCTGCATCTTCGTTTCCCATTCCTTGTTGCCGTTGGTGGCCATGATATGCAGCGGCTGGGCGCCCAGCTCAAGCAGAAAGCGAGTCAGGCCATAAGCCATGGAAGGATCGGCGCTCAAGGCGAACTTCTTGCCGTGGATGTGGGCGACCGAATCGGCGATGGCGTCCACCAACCGGCCGCGCTCTTTCTCCAACTCCTTGGGGATGGGCTTGCCGGTGAGTCGGGAAAGCGCCATCAGGAACTCGTCGGTGGCGCTCACCCCGATCGGGTAGTTGAAGCTGATCACCTCCTGGCCTTTTTCTGTTAGGTACTCACAGGTCTTTTCGGTGCCGAACTCCTGCATCACCAGGGTGGCTTTGGAGTTGAGCGCCGCTTCGGTCTCTGCCACCGTGGTGCCGCCGTCGTACATGCGGAATTGGCCGTCGGTTGGGGTGTCCCAGACGTCCGAGCTGTCCGACAAGACGATCGCGTCCACCCCGAACAGCGAGAAGATGCGCTTGATTTCCCGCAGGTTTCCGACCACGTAGCCGTCGAAGCCGCCGATGAAATTGATCGTCTCGGCCGGCTTTCGCTCCAAGGGTGGGGCAGTGCCGGCCTTGCCGTCCCAGAAATAGGAGAGTATCCCCTTCATCATGTTGTCGTAGCCGGTGATGTGGCTGCCCACGAAGGCCGGGGTGTGGGCGAAAGGAACGTTGAAATCGGCCGGCACCGAACCTTTGTCCTTGGCCGTCTTGATGAAGGCGTTTAAGTCGTCGCCGATGACCTCCGCCATGCAGGTGGTGAGCACTGCGATCATTTTCGGCTGGTACAAGGCATAAGCGTTGGCCAAGCCGTCGACCATGTTGTTCAGGCCGCCGAAAACCGCCGCGTCTTCGGTCATGGAGCTGGATACGGCCGAACTGGGTTCCTTGAAGTGGCGGTTGAAGTAGGTGCGGTAATAGGCCACGCAGCCTTGCGATCCATGCACGAACGGCAGGGTGCCTTCGAAGCCCACTGCGGCCATGATCGCTCCGGTCGGTTGGCAGGCCTTGTCCGGGTTGATCGCCAGCGCCTCACGGGAGAGGTTTTTCTCACGGTAATCCCAGGTCTTGGTCCATTCGCGGACCTCCTCGACCTTCTCGTCGGCGACCGGCCGCTCGAATTCCCGGCGCTTGTTTTTAAACAGCGAGATATAGTCCGGATGCCGGAACAGATTCATATGGTCTAGAACCTGATCCGGATTCTGTGGGGTCGGGTTTTGCGCCTGTTGGCTCATGGTGGTCTCCTTGATGATCGGTCTGGATCGGACCCAGACCTCCATCCGGGTCCGATCCTTTTAAAAGGTTGCCTTAGGCTGCCTGCCACGGGGCTTGGGTCATCTTCCAGACTGGATTGTTGATCGCCAGGTCCATGTCACGGGCGAACACGGCAAAGCCGTCGTAGCCGTGGTAAGGTCCCGAATAATCCCAAGAATGCATCTGGCGGAAAGGCATGCCCATTTTCTGGAAGATGTATTTCTCCTTGATTCCGGAGGCGACCAGATCCGGCACCAGCTTTTCCGCGAATTTTTCGAACTCGTAGCCGGTCACGTCGTCGTAAATCAAAGTGCCGTCCTTGACGTAGTGGGTGGTGCGCTGGTAGTCGTCGTTGTGGGCGAACTCGTAACCGGTCGCGATGCACTCCATCCCCAGGTCCTCGAAGGCCGGGATCACGTGGCGCGGGCGCAGGCCCCCGACGAAGATCATGACCTTCTTGCCTTCAAGGCGCGGCCGGTACTTGGCGATGACCGCTTTGGCCACGGGTTCGTACTTGGCGATCACCCGCTCTGCGCCTTCCTGGATCCTAGCGTCGAAGTGGCTGGCGATCTTGCGCAGCGACTCGGCGATCTTGGTCGGGCCGAAGAAGTTGTACTCGACCCAGGGGATGCCGTATTTTTCCTCCATGTGCCGCACGATGTAGTTCATCGAGCGGTAGCAGTGGATGATATTGAGCTTGGCCTTGGAGGTGCGCTCCAGCTCGGCCAGGGTGCCGTCGCCCGACCACTGGGCGATGACCCTAAGGCCCATTTCCTCGAGCAAAATCCTAGAGGCCCAGGCATCGCCGCCGATGTTGTAGTCGCCGATGATCGCCACGTCATACGGGGTGCTCTCGATGTCCATAGGCTTGTCTGAAGCTGGGTCGAGCACCCAGTCGCGGATCGAGTCGTTGGCGATGTGGTGGCCTAGAGATTGGGACACGCCGCGAAACCCCTCGCACCGGACGGGGACGACGGTTTTGCCGATTTCCTTGGCCTTTTTCTTGGCGACCGCCTCGATGTCGTCGCCGATCAGCCCGATCGGGCACTCCGACTGGATGGTGATGCCCTGGCTTAAGGGAAACAGCATTTCCATCTCGTCGATGATCTTGGCGAGCTTCTTGTCGCCGCCAAAGACGATGTCGCGTTCCTGAAAGTCCGAGGTGAAATGGATGGTGGTAAAGGTGTCCACCCCGGTGGTACCGATGTAGTAGTTGCGCCTTCCCCCGCGGTTGTAGCGGCCGCAGCCGACCGGTCCGTGGCTTAGGTGAATCATGTTCTTGACCGGGTTCCACACTACCCCGAACGAGCCGGCATAAGCGCAGCCGCGGATGGTCATCACCCCGGGAAGAGACTTGATGTTGGATTTGACCCCGCAGTCGGGCTTGCCTTCTTCATAGACGTTTAAGTGTTTGGCGCGCTTTTTGGCGGTCTTTTCGGGATAGGCTTTAAGGACCTCGTCGATGAGTTCCTGGTTGCGCTGCTTGATTTGTTCTGAAGTCAGGCTCATGACATTTCTCCGTTCAGTCGTTGAGGCGATAGGGCGGGCCGCATGGTGACAGCCCGCCCGCCATCAGGCGGCCAGTTCCGCGGCGGTCTTGCCCACCAGAGACTCGTCCACCTGCTTCATGATGCCGTGCTCCATCAGCAGGTCTTCCAGTTCGTCCATGCTGATCGGGGTGGGGATCACGCCCTTGCCGGCGTTCTCGTGGATCTTCCTGGCCAGCGCGCGGTAGTGATCCGCCTGCTGGGAGTCGGGGGCGTATTCGATCACCGTCATGCGCCTAAGCTCTGCGTGTTGGACGACGTTGTCGCGCGGCACGAAGTAGATCAGCTGGGTGCCTAGTTTCTTCGCCAGCGCTTCGGCCAGCTCAAGCTCCTTGTCGGTCTTGCGCTCGTTACAGATCAGGCCGCCCAAACGCACCCCGCCGGAGTGGGCGTATTTCAAGATGCCTTTGGAGATGTTATTGGCGGCGTACATGGCCATCATCTCGCCGGACATGACGATATAGATTTCCTGGGCCTTATTCTCGCGGATGGGCATGGCGAAGCCGCCGCACACCACGTCGCCCAAGACGTCGTAGGAGACGTAGTCGATGTCCTCGTAGGCGCCGTTTTCCT
Source organism: uncultured Methylococcales bacterium (assembly GCA_964654415.1). Taxonomy (GTDB): domain Bacteria; phylum Pseudomonadota; class Gammaproteobacteria; order Methylococcales; family Methylothermaceae; genus Methylohalobius. The sequence continues at coordinate 49,899 of CAZZIP010000006.1, forward strand.
CCAGAAAGTTGATGGAGGTAATGACCCCGCGGCCGGCGCAGCCCACCCCAGGTTCCGGACCGCCCGACTCCACGCACTTAATACCCAGGTAGCCGACCTTCATCACGTCCTCCAGCTCCAGGTCTTCCACGCTGCCGGCCTGGGCGGCTAGGTGGAGAATCGTGTCCTGGGCTTTGGCGTGCAGGATCAGGCGGGTGGAGTCGGCTTTCGGATCGCAGCCGACGATCAGGATCCTCTGGCCCATTTCGGCCAGGGCTGCCAGGGTGTTCTGAGAGGTGGTGGATTTGCCGATCCCACCTTTACCGTAAAAGGCAATTTGTCGCAAATCAGACATGGCTTTTCTCCGGTTGTCTTAAACGATTCCTGCAGTATTCCGTGGTAAGGAATTTTCTGGTTGTACTTTTCGCCCTGCCGAAAATACTGTCCAATACAGGCTAAGCAATCGCCATGCCAACTTTAACTTATTGATTTCAATAACGCTTGTTCGCGCAACCGAGCGCGTGGCTGTTGCAAACAAGACAAAGGCAGCTAATTTGTCGCAAACGGGACAAGCCGATGGCGACCGCACCGGTCGGATGGGGATGGAACGAAGTTTGCTCGACTCTGGGCACAGCAAGAAGCTCAACGGGGGACCTGATGCAGATCGGAGTGGACAGCGCCAAAGCGGTGGATAAAAGGCGGGTGTTTGTGGTGGACGAGGACGAGATCACGCGCCAAGCGCTGCAGTTCATGCTGTTCGACGAGATCGAAACCCATGCCTTTCCAAACTTGGCGGCCGCCTATGCCAGGGCTGAGCGCTTCAAGCCGGACCTGTTGCTGCTTGGGCTTGGGATCGTCGCGGCGCAAGGCACAGAGGTTCTCACCGAGATCCGCTTCCGGTTGGGACCGCTCAAGATCGTGCTGGTGGCAGATTCGGCCCAAGAGCGTTTGGTCCGGGAATGTTTGCAAAACGGCGCCGACGCTGTCCTGAGCAAACCCTTGACGATCGAAAAAACCCGCCGCAAGGTCGATTTGCTTTTGGGCCGCCGGGCCGATCTGGGCCTTCCCATCCTGCCGGCAGGCTAAGGCAAAGTGTCGCAAGATCTGCCTCTGACCGGCCACAGCACCAACTTGGTCGGCTTGCCGACGGGGTTGATCGCAAGCTGCGCCTTCAACGATGCCGGCCAGGTCGTGGGGTGGTTGGACGTGGTCGACGTGGACCCTATTATCTTTAGTTTGGCAAGATACCGCGCACTTTCTTGACGGCAGATTCAGTTTTACGACGAGGGGGTGGAGACTTCTTATCACCCCAGCCTACGCAGGCTTAAGCGAGTGGCGAAGAGACGCCTGATGCCAATGAGCCCAAGAGGGGCGGAGACAAGCAGAAGCGTGGAGGGTTCGGGTAGGGGAGAGCCTCCGCCCGCCCGGGTACAGCCGGCCAGACAGGTGAGCGTGTCGATGCGCCCGGTGATGTGCACTGGCGCGCGATCGAGGATATTGTTCTGAAAATCGAGCGCCCGCGTGGCGAAGGCGGTGAGCGGCGGCGGGGTCAGTGGCAGCGCGTCGCTGGAGAGCGCGCTGCCCGTCGGGTCCAGGAAGGTAAGCCCGACCAGCAGCCTAAACAGGGCGAGATCGCCGGCTCCGAGGAGATACGCATCCAGCGAGGACGCGTTGTCCACCTCGATGAGCAGCCGGTTCGCGGTGGTGAAGGTGTTGCCGCCGATATCGACCGTGAGCCCGAACGGGGAGCCGGCCATGGCATAGCGTCCCACGCTCGACGCCGGGTCAAGGTCGGCCGCGCGCGAATCGAACGTGTAGCTGCCGTTGAATCCACTGAAGATTGTGATCGGGTTCGGGTACGGCTGGTCATCGGGCCCGAAATTCGCGGAGGTCACCCGCCCGGTGAAGCCGAAAGTAATCGGTGCGGCGGCAACGGTGCTGAGCCAGCCCACGACGATGGCCGCCAAAATCAGGCGGGCCGCGGCCAGCAGTTTCCAATCCCGCGGCTGTCTTAACTTCATACCTTGTTGTTCAGGGCTTCCCGCCGGCGCAAGCGCCACATGGCCACAAGCCCGATTCCGGCCAGGGCGAGCGTCGCCGGTTCCGGGACCGCACGGACCGGGTCGAAGCTTAGGTTGTCGAACCCTTCCTGCTCGGTCGTGGCCTCGAACAGCGCGTAGGAAAATGGAGTGCCGCCTAGAGCGACCGAGAGCAGGTTACCCGGAGAGCTCACGGCATCGTCCAATTTCTGGTCAAAGGTCAGGACCGTGAATTGGTTGGGGGTGGACGTAGGCGCAAGAGCCATCAGCCGGATGATGTCAGGGGCTTCTCCTGGAAAGTCGTCGGATGTGAGGCGGACCGAAGTGACGGGGGTCGTGAAGATCATCAGCAGATCGTTCAACCCGCCTCCTTTCGCGATGGCCAAGTTGGGCGACGAGATGGAAGAGATGGTATTGAGTACTTCAAACTCGTCCACGGGGCTGGTGAGCGTGACGGTGCCACCGACCGAGACGGTACCGCTCAGACTCCCCGTCCGGAACGATACCCCTTGAGAAGCGTACTGGTTGCCAGGGAGGATCCCCAAGGAATTACCGATGATCCCATCGACAGACACGTCATCGAAGTTGATGAAGGTCGCGAGAACGAGGCGAGGTGATGCAAAGAGCAGTAGTACTGCCAGTGTCAGCCCGGGCGCCAAAAAACGTAGCGTCAGCATAGTCTCCTCCTTTTCAGTGACTCCTCTGCTGAATAAGCGACGCTTTCCCGCATAAGCGACGCCTTCCCGCCACCGCAAGCACCACATGACCACCAGCCCGATTCCAACCAGCGCCAGCGCCGGCGGTTCCGGGACCGGGCTGGCTAGGAAGCCGTGGATGCCTGGTCTAAAGGTGCGAGTCAGATCGTCTCCGTAGTACCCCACCAGACGCCCCCTGTTGTCGATGTCGTGGATGAAGGTGCCGGGTAGAAGACCTGTTTGGCCGGGGACATCGAGTACGATCAGTACGCCGCCGCTCAAGACAAAGCCGTGAAACACCCCCGTGGCGTCGTCGTAAAACGCTCCGACGATGTCCCCAAGGTCGTTGAGGCCGTTGGCAAACACGGAAGAGCTTCCCGGCACGTCGATGAAGCTCAGGAGCGAGCGCGACGGGTCCATGAAGAACCCGCGCTGGATCAGGTTCCCGCTGGCATCGACGTCGAAGAAGGCACCGACCATCTGGCCGAGATTGTTGATGTCGTAGGGGACGGCCTGACTTCCTGGGGCCGACCAGCGGTTGTCGAACAACGTCACCACGCTGCCGGTTTGGATGAAGCCGTGCTCTACGTCGGCGTTGTCTATATACTCGCCTACGATCACCCCTGCATTGTTGATGCCGTAGAAAGCCGTCCCACGGAACGGGTCGCCACTGCCGGCGTTAGGGTGAGCGTAGAAGCCAAACGCGGTGCTATTCCCTGCGTACGCAATAGCATGATCGTTGCTAACTAGTTCCACATAGCCCACGATCTGGCCCAAGTCGTTGATGCCTCGAGCTTCGCTGATGCCGGGAATCCCCGTGCCCCACGTACCCGGGGGATCGAACACGGTAAACGTCTGACCGTCGGTGATGAGGCTGTGTAACACCCCGCTGGCGTCGCGATGGGCGCCCACGAATTGGCCGGCATTGTTCATCTTGAACAGGAACGTGGTGGTCGCGCCGGGCGAGTCGATGGTGCTGAAGGAATACGGCAGAGCCTGGGCCGTTTGACTGAGGACGAGCGCTGAGAAAAACAACAAGGTGAGCAAAGCCTTGGCTCTGCCCCGCCCTGCCTGCGTGAGCGTGATGGCTTTTTCATTCATGGCGGATGCCTCCGTTGATTTGTCAGAACCCCCACGGCCTTGTCCAAGCCGGCTCTCGGCCTTCTGGACGCGACCTACGATTTATGCTAATGAAAGGGCAAAAGCAGACAATTCCCCAAAAAGAGGGGATTTTTGAGGAGGCGCCATGTGGCTGGATTTTCGACCGGCGAAGGCGGAAGACTTTCCTGCCTGTTGCCGCGTGCTTGCGGCCTTCGGTCGCGGCTATTACGACGGCGAGGTCATGCGGGCGCTGCCTAGGCTCTGGGGCGGGCTTTTGGCGCAAAGAGCCTTGGCGATGACGGTGTTCGAGGACAAGGATCTGCCGCCCGATCGGCGCCTTTTGGGCTTTGGCACCGGGGTGTTTTTAGACGATGCGTTCTGCGCCGAGCTCCTCGCCGAGCCCAAGCCCTATCTGGCCAATCGCGTCTATCAAAGCTGCCTCGTGGGCTGTCCCTTGCCTTTGGGATACAGCAAAATCCGAGAGGCGAATTCCAAAGACGGGATCAACCTTGTGCCTTTGGACTTTGCCTTGACCGAGCGCGACCTGCTGCGTCCTGAAGTATTTCCGCTGCTTGACGTGGTCTGGGAAGCCTTTCATTTCAATTTCTACGGCTACCGTCTGAACTGGATCCTGCAGGAAGTGTTCGGCGAGGACTGGCGGGATTTCCTCGTGGCGGCGGGGTTGGAGGTGTGTGCCGAATTTGGCGGGCTGACCGAGCCGCGGCCGTATCTCCTGGGCATTGGCCGGCAGAATTACTGGAAGCGGGCGGGATCGCGCTATACCTTCTTCTTCACCGCCCCACCGCCGCGCTTTCATTTCCGCCCCTCCGAACAAGCCCTTCTGCGCCTCGCCTTGCGCAATCTCAGCGATGAGGAGGAGCACCAGGAACTGGGCGTCACCCTCCACACCGTCAAAAGGCTTTGGAAGGACATCTTCCAGCGGGTCGAGGACCTCGTTCCCGGCTGGCTCCCAAGTCAGGGTTACACCGGTCACCGCGGTGCGGAAAAGCGCCGTCACCTCCTCGATTATCTGGCCTATCACCTGGAGGAATTGCGCCCTCGGCTTAGGTCGATCAAGGAACTGCGGTGATCGCAACCTGCAAGCTAGCGTTGTAAAGCTGCTCAAGCGTGGCCTACAGGGCGAGGACACGTCAAATTCTTGACTCCTCTTGAATAACTTCTTGATGTACAAGAAGCGCATTTTTGGCATCGACCTTGCTTATATTCGTCCAGGGTAAAGGATGAACGACCAAGCAGGCGATGACCGAACTTCAATCTGCAGATAACCTGGACCCCAGGCGCTGCGAAGCGGAAAAGCTCAAGCACGCGTTTGAGGTCTTCAATCAGCTTTCTAGAACGCTGACCAATTCCTACCGGGAACTGGAAGGCCAAGTCGCGCGGCTTAACCGCGAACTGGCTGCCGCCCGTAGCGAGCGGCTTAAGGCCCTGGTCGAAAAGGAAAAGCTGGCCAATCGGCTACAGCGCTTGCTGGAGGCGCTGCCAGGAGGGGTGATCGTACTCGACGGGGAAGGTCGAATCGCCGAGTGCAATCCTAAGGCAGTAGAGCTGTTGGGGAAACCCCTGGTGGGAGAAGATTGGGTAGCGGTCAGCCGGCGCAGTTTCGAGGGCAGCGGTAACAACCCCCACGAGTGGCGTCTTAAAGGCGGCAAGACCGTCAATATCTCGGCGCGGTCCTTAGGGGAAGAGCCGGGCCAGATTCTGCTTCTCACCGACGTGACCGAAATGCGTGCCTTGCAGGAACTGGTCGAGCAACATCAACGCCTATCGGCGATGGGAGAAATGGTGGCGAGGCTGGCCCATCAGGTGCGCACTCCATTGGCGTCGGCCATTCTGTATGCCACGCAGCTAAAAGATGGGCGCTTGGACGAGAATCGGCGCCGCCATTTCACGGTTAAGGTAGTAGAACGCCTCCAACATCTCGAGCGCCAGGTCAACGATATGTTGGTGTTTTCCCGGAAGGGAGAATTTGTGCTGGAAACCATCCCGGTCGCAGTTTTTCTGAGGCAGCTTAAGGAGGCAGCCGAACCCCAGTTTGCCGGCACTTCAGTGGACTTAAGCTTTATCGATCTGACCGCCGGTGCAGCGTTTCAGGGGAATTTGGAGGCCTTGGAGGGGGGGTTCCTGAATCTGCTTGGTAATGCTCTGGAGGCGGTGGCCGGGCAGGGCCGAATTGAGGTCAGGGCAGAGCGAGTGGGTCGTCTGATCCGCCTGAGCGTCGTCGATGACGGTCCAGGCATGGATGAGGCGGTGCGCAAGCGGATTTTCGAACCGTTTTTCACCACTCGCCCCAACGGTACGGGGTTGGGGCTGGCAGTAGTGGACAGCATCGTCAAGGCGCACGGGGGTTCCGTACGCTGTGAGTCTGCACCTGGCCAGGGATCGGCGTTCCACGTTTATCTGCCGCCGGCAGCGAGCAGCGTTCCACTGCCGGGCGGATACCGGCAGCTTGAGTGCTGCGGTTAGCACCGCTAAAGGTAGCAAGGAGTCAAGTTAATGATGGATCCCGAAATTTTGGTCGTGGAAGACGATCGGGCGTTCCGGGAGGCGCTATGCGACACCCTAGAGCTGGCCGGCTATCGGGTAAGCTGTGCTGCCGATGGCGTCAAAGCGTTGGCCGAATTGGACAGGTGCCAGGTGAGACTGGTGCTCAGCGACGTAAAAATGGCGCCCATGGATGGACTGGCGCTGCTTGAAAACATCAAACGCCGTTTTCCCAACCTGCCGGTGATGATGATGACCGCCTACGGGACGATTGAGCAGGCGGTGGCGGCGATCCGCGCTGGTGCCTGCGACTACTTGGTCAAGCCGTTTACGGCCGAGGCACTGCTTGAGCAGGTCAGGCGTTATCTGGCTCTGCCTTCCCAAGATGGTAGCGAGATCGTGGTCGATCCGGCCAGCAAGAAGGTGTACGAGTTGGCCAAGCGGGTGGCCCCTACGGATGCCAGCGTGTTGATTTTAGGGGAATCGGGCACCGGCAAAGAGGTGCTCGCCCGTTACCTGCACCGGCATTCCGGACGCCGGGGGGCTTTCGTCGCGATCAACTGTGCCGCTGTTCCCGAAGCTTTGCTGGAAGCTGAGCTGTTCGGCTACGAAAAAGGCGCTTTTACCGGCGCGCTCAAGTCCACCCCAGGGAAGTTTGAGCTAGCCCAAGGTGGCACGTTGCTGCTCGATGAGGTCTCGGAAATGAACCCGGCGCTCCAGGCTAAGTTGCTGCGGGTGCTGCAGGAGCGTGAAGTGGAGCGGATCGGCGGGCGCCGGGTTTTGAAACTAGACGTGCGCGTGATCGCCACTTCCAATCGCAACCTGCATGAAGAAGTGGCCGCCGGTCGGTTCCGGGAGGATTTGTTCTATCGCATCAATGTGTTTCCGCTGCACCTGCCTGCCCTACGCGATCGCCCGCAAGACATCGTGCCGCTGGCTCAAGCCTTGCTCAAGCGGCATGCCGCTGGCAACCTTTTGCCGCAGTTGTCTGCCGAGGCCCTGCGCAAGCTCAAGGCTTACCATTGGCCGGGCAACGTGCGTGAATTGGAGAACGTCATCCAGCGTGCCCTGATCTTGTGCCGGGATGGATGGATCGGGCCAGAGGTGTTGATCTTCGATGAAGCTACGCATGGGCCGCTACCGGACGCGACCGAGGTAGAGACAACTCCGCTTAACCAGGACCTGCGTTCCCGGGAGGAACAGATCATCCTCGCCACCCTTCGGGAAGAAAACGGTAGCCGGATTTCTACCGCAAGGCGCTTGGGCATCAGCCCCAGAACCTTGCGTTACAAGCTTGCCAAGATGCGCCAAGCCGGAATTTCGGTCCCATGCTGACTGGCATGAAAACTGCTTATCTGGTAGACCGGGTTTTAAGAGAGGTGTGAAACGATGAATCAAATAGATATCAATGCCGTCTTGGCCCAAATGCATACGCTCAAGGCGCAAGCGGCGCAAAACCAGTCGGGCAACGAACCGCCTGCCACAGATTTTGCGGCGCTGCTTAGGCAATCCATCGACACGGTCAACGAAACCCAGCAGCAGGCCGGCAACCTGGCCAAGGCGTTCGAGCGGGGAGAAACGGATGTTCCTTTGGCGGAGGTCATGGTGTCCCTGCAAAAGGCTAGGGTTTCATTCCAGGCTATGGTCCAGGTGCGCAATAAATTGGTAGAGGCTTATAAAGACATCATGAACATGCAGATGTGAGCAAGAGAACTTAATCCTACGCGTTAAGGATGGCGACCATGGAAGCGGCGGAAGCGGCTGAAACCAACCTCGATGGAGTTCCCGCACCGGCTGGAAACAAAGGTCTGAGCGTGGCGACAGGGCAGGCGCTGGCGCTGACGGAGGAGTCCGAAGCGGGGCGGGTCAATGGGCTCCTGAAGACCTGGCATGAGCTCTCCTGGGGGCGCAGGCTAGGGGTGCTTGCCGTATTCGCTCTGGCTGTCGCCATCGGGGTGGCGGTGATGTTATGGGCCGGGGCCCCCGAGTACAAACCGCTGTTTATCGATCTAGGCGAGGACCAAGCCGGAGAGATTTTAGGGGTGCTGGACAAGCTGCAGGCAGATTATAAGATCGACCGCAAAAGCGGCACCATCTTAGTACCGGCCGAAGCGGTCCATGAACTCAGGCTGCGGCTGGCGGCTCAGGGCTATCCCAAGAAAAACGAGAGCGGTTATGAAATCCTAGAAAAAGAGCCTGGACTCGGCGTCAGCCGGGCCTTGGAACAGGCGCGCTATCAGCACGCGCTCGAGGGGGAGATCGCCCGCTCCATCATGACCCTGGAGGGAGTCAAGGCGGCGCGGGTGCATCTGGCCTTGCCCAAGGAATCGGTGTTCGTGCGCCAGCGCAAGCCCCCCAGTGCGTCGGTGTTATTGCAGCTTGTGCCCGATCACGAAATTCGGCGCGAGCAGGTCCAGGCGATCGTTCACTTAGTCGCCTCCAGCGTGCCCAAGCTTGCGCCTGAGCGAGTCACAGTCGTCGATCAATACGGCCATTTGCTCAATTCTTTCAGTCGGGACAAGGATGAACTATCTCTGACCGACAAGCAGTTCGAATACAAAAAGAAGGTGGAGGAGCATCTGGTAGAACGCATCGAAACTCTGCTGGTTCCGCTGGTGGGGCGCGACGCCTTGCGCACCCAGGTGGCCGCGGATATCGATTTCACCGCGGTAGAGCGGACCGAAGAGCTTTACAATCCAGATCTTCCGGCTCTGCGCAGCGAGCAGCAAGAGCAGAAAGAAAGCCGCCAGGAAGCGGCCCAGGGCGTGCCGGGTGCCCTCACCAATCAGCCGCCGGCGGCCGGGACCGCACCGGAAGTGGCCCAAGGCAATGGAGAGGCTGCCAAAACCCCGCTCGAGTCCCAGAAAAAGCTGGTTCGCAATTATGAACTCGATCGAATCGTCAGTCATGTCCGCCAATCTAGCGGTGCCATCCGTCGGCTGACGGTGGCAGTGGCGGTAGACAACATTAAAGTTCCGCAGGCCGATGGCACGATCGTCACTCGCCCTTACACCCAAGAGGAGCTCAATAGTTTGATCGCTTTGGTGAAACAGGCGGTCGGTTACGACGCCAGCCGCGGGGATCAAGTGACGGTGACCAACGTGGCTTTTCGTGGGAGTGAGGAAATCGCCTTAGAACCGGTTCCGATGTGGCAGCAGGCTTGGGTTTGGACCCTGGGAAAACAAGCGGTTGCCCTGCTTGCAGTATTGGTTTTGGTTTTCACGGTGCTCCGGCCACTGCTTCGAGCGCTGTTGCCGCCGCCTCCGGAACCTGTGATTGAGGCAGAGACTGTCGTGCCTGAGGCGCCTGTTGGAACCGAAAATGAATCTGAACAGCAGCCGTTAACGCTGGAGCAGGAGAGCGAAGAGCTCTTGAAATTGACGGGACCACAAAGCTATGAAAAGCGCCTTGAATTTGTTCACCGTCTGATTGACCAGGACCCGGACCGGGTGGTGCAGGTGATCAAGAATTGGATTATCGAGGATGGCCGAAAGTGAAAAATTAAGTGGCGTCGATCGCGCCGGTCTCCTGCTTCTGGCGGTCGGTCAAAAGCGTGCCGCGCAAGTCTTAAGGCGCCTAAGTCCCCGGGATGTGCAGTTGGTGGGGATGGCGATGGCCAGGCTAGAGAATATCCGCTCTGAGATGGTAGAGGAGGTGGTGACGACGTTTCTAGAGCACATCCGTGGCCAGACTCGTTTCGGGGTGCGCACCGATGAATATGTCCGCAACGTCCTGATCGAGGCGCTCGGTGAAGAAGAAGCCAGGGATCTGATTGACCGGATTCTGCTCAATCGCAACAGCCGCGGGATCGAGCAGCTCAAGTGGATGGAACCGCGCGCTATCGCTGAGCTCCTGCGGATCGAGCATCCCCAGATCGTGGCGATCCTGATGTCATTGCTGGAACCGAATCAGGCGGCGGCGGTGCTCGAACACCTCCCGGAAATCATGCGCTATGACATCGTGATGCGAATCGCTGACTTGGAGACGGTGCAACCGGATGCCCTCAAGGAGTTGGATGCGATCATGGAAGAGCAGTTGATGGGTAAGACGAATCTCAAGTCCTCGCGCCTTGGCGGGGTGGAGAAAGCCGCTGAGATTCTCAATATGGCAGATAGCAGCCTCGAAGCCGAAATCATGGAAAAACTGACAGAAAAGGCCCCCGATCTGGCCCAGCAGATTCAAGACAAAATGTTCGTATTCGAGGATCTCATTCAGCTCGACGATCGCAGCGTTCAGACCTTGCTGCGTGAGGTTTCTACTGACACCTTGTTGCTCGCTCTGCGCGGCACCGACGAAGCGCTCAGGCAAAAGATTTTCGGCAACATGTCGCGGCGGGCGGCGGAGATGCTGCGCGACGATCTGGAGGCGGCTCCGCCGGCCAAACTCAGCGAGGTGGAGGCGGCCCAGAAAGAAATCCTGCAAATCGCCAAACGCCTAGCAGATGCAGGCGAGATCGTTTTGGTCGGAGGCGGCGATGAACTCATCTAATAAGAATGAGCGTTTTTCTCCCGAAGAACTCAATGAGGTATCTCCTTGGCGGTGGCCAGAAGTAGCAGCGTCATCGGGTGCCTTTGCCCAAGCGCTGCAGCACGATTTGGATGAGTCGGAGGTGTCCGATTCGCTACCGCTGCTTACCGCGGAGGCCTTGGAAAAAGTGCAGAAACAGGCTTTCGAGGAGGCAGCCAAGGCCGGTCGTGAAGCTGGCCACCGCGAGGGCTATGCCAAGGGCAGTCAGGAAGGATATAAAGAGGGCTACGACAAAGGCTTTCAGCAAGGATACCGGGAGGGAAAGGAAAAGGGCGAGGCAGAGAGCCGCGCTTGTGCGGACCAAGCCTTGGCGGTCGAAGTCGGTTATCTGCGGCAGTTGATGGCGGCTTTGACCGAGCCCCTTGAACAGTTGGACGAGCAGGTCGAGGAGGAGTTGGTCACCCTGGCGATGACGGTGGCCAAGCATCTGGTCCGGCGGGAATTGAAAACCGATCCAGGGCAGATCGTCGCAGTGGTGCGCGAGGCTCTGGCGCTGCTTCCAGTAGCCAAACGCTCTGTCACCTTGGTGCTGCATCCCAGGGATGCCGAATTGGTGCGCAAGGCTTTGCATCTGGATCAAGCTAAGGTCTCTTGGCAGATCGTCGAGGATCCTACGCTCAGCCGCGGCGGCCTTCGGGTCGAGACGGAAGTGTCGCGCATCGACGCCACTGTGGAGAGCAGGCTTGCAGCAGTGATCGCTACCGCTTTCGGGGGAGAGCGCCGGGATGACCTGGAGGAAAAACATGAGCTTAGGACCGGATCGAGCTGAAGAGAATCGGCAAGAACCCGAGCGGGCTGAAGTTCGCGAGGGGAGGGCAGCATGGCAGCGCAGCGCGCAGTGGTGCCAGCGCCTGCGTAGCGTTAAACAGCGCTTGGGACGTCCTCCACCGTTGGTGGTGGAGGGCAAGCTGTCGCGCATGGTTGGCCTCACCCTGGAGGCGGTAGGATGCCAAGCGCCGGTAGGGGGACGCTGCTTCGTGGAAACGGCTTACCAGGACCGCATCGAAGCTGAGGTAGTGGGATTTGCCGACGAGCATCTGTATCTGATGCCAGTAGGCGAGGTGTATGGCTTAAAGCCCGGCTGCCGGGTGATCCCGAGCGGAGCGCCCTGCGTCGCCAAAGTGGGCATGGGGCTATTGGGGCGAGTGCTGGACGGGGCGGGTAATCCTCTCGATGGCAAAGGGCCGATTGCTTATGAAACTACCCGTCCGCTCCAGGGACGGCCGCTCAATCCATTGCGGCGCCGACCAGTGGTCGAACCGCTCGATGTGGGCGTACGGGCTATCAATGCTTTGTTGACGGTGGGACGGGGACAGCGCCTGGGACTATTTGCCGGTACCGGTGTTGGGAAAAGCGTGCTTTTGGGAATGATGACCCGCTTTACCTCGGCGGACGTGGTGGTGGTAGGCTTAATCGGCGAGCGAGGGCGCGAGGTCAACGACTTCGTGCATAAAATTTTGGGGCCTGAGGGGTTGGCCCGCGCAGTGGTCGTGGCCACACCCGCCGATCAGCCACCGCTTATGCGTTTGCACGGTGCGTTGCACGCCACCGCGATTGCCGAACATTTTCGCGATCAGGGCTTGGATGTGCTGTTGCTGATGGACTCCCTGACCCGCTATGCCCAAGCCCAGCGCGAGATCGCCCTGGCTATCGACGAACCGCCGGCAACCAAGGGTTATCCTCCATCGGTGTTCGCCAAGCTGCCGCGTTTGGTGGAACGCGCCGGCTGTGGGGAGGAAGGGACAGGTTCGATCACTGCTTTCTATACCGTTTTGGCCGAGGGGGACGACACCAACGACCCGATTGCCGATGCCGCGCGTGGGATTCTGGACGGCCACATCGTGTTGTCGCGCGAGTTGGCCGAAGCCGGGCATTATCCGGCCATCGACATCGAGGCCTCGATCAGCCGGGTGATGGCCGATATCGTCCCAGAGCCTCAGCTTGAAGCCGCCCGTCGGTTGAAAAAGTATTATTCTTTGTATCAACGCAATCGGGACCTGATTGTCTTGGGGGCTTATCAACGGGGTTCCGATCCGCGCATCGATCAGGCCATCCTCCTGCAACCGAAGATCGCCGAATTCCTGCAGCAGGGAATGCATGAGGCAGTCAGTCTGGAGGACAGCGTAGCCGCCTTGACAACCCTGTTGCCGCCTGACTTATGAGCCGCGCACAGCGCTTTGAGCAGGTGGCGAAATTGACCGCCGAGCGGGAGAAAAAAGCTGCTGAGGCATTGGCGGCTTCCGCCAAAAGGTTGGAGGAAGCCAAAGCCAGACTGGAGACCTTATATCGGTTCCGCTCCGAATACCTCCTCCATTTGCAGCCGGGTGGGGATGTCATGAGCGCAATCTGGCTCCAACAGTTGCGCGCGTTCTTAAGTAGTCTGAGCCGCGCGATTGAGGAACAGGAAGTTGCTTTGCAGAAGCTGCGGCAAGAACATGCCGCCTTGCAGCTGGCCTGGCAACGGGCCCATTGCCGTCATCGAGGAATCGAAAAGGTACAAGCGGATTTTCTCCGCCGCCAGCAACTCACCGCCGAGCGCAGGCTGCAACGGGAGCTAGACGATCGCGCCGGCAGACGCAGGCCGAGCAAAGGCGGGGGTGAGACGACATAATGGCCCGATGTTTGCTAGTTGTTTTGACGAGTAACCTGATTGGAGAGTAATCATGTATCTGAATCCGAGCGAGGGGTTGGTCTCGGTTTTGGCGGCGCTGTTCCCGAAACAGAGCAATGCTTCGATCAGCCTTGGTGAGTCGCCGGCACCGGAATTCGAGCAGATTCTGGCCAAATTGAGCGCGGTTTTTGCAGACCTCAGCCAAAGGCAGCGTCACGCTGTGGCTCTGCCGGGAGCATCCGGCGGGCAGAACCGGGATTTTGGCTCGGTGGAAGATGGAGAGGTGCTCGAAAGCCTGAGAGCTTTGCGCGAGTATGTGGAGACGGCCCTGCAGGACTTGCGGGCAGAAGCGGTGGGGGTAGGACAGCAGTTACCCCAGCTGTCTAGCGGACTTGGCCAGCCTGGGGTCCCAGCCACAGAAAATGCCCGGGAACCACTCGAAGACTTGAAGGCTTTGCGCACGCAGCTGAAAGCGGCTTTGCGGAGTGCCGTAGGGCAAACTCAGCTTACCGCGGAGAGACCGGGAGAAGAAGCAATCCCAGCGCTTCGATTGATCGAGGCATTGTCGCAATGGATAGGACAATACCAGCCCGACAGCCCCTCGGGTACAGTCGAATCGCCCGCGATCGACGATTCCAAAGCTGAGGAACTTGCGCCGGTTGGCGACAAGGTCCAAACGGGCGTGAGGCAAGTGGCCGAAGAGGCCAAAGCGATCCTCGCGGCCGGGGAAGCTCAGCTTTGGCCGTTCTTGTCAAATTTTGTATCACCGCCGTTCGAAGCGGTACCGGCTGAAACAAACAATTCTCCTCAAGCTACTCCGGCGCTGCTGAGTTCTTCGGACGATGAACCCAAACCTGCGCTGGGCCTAGTATCCCGGTTTAAGGAGGCGGCCACCGAGACAGAGGTCTTAAGGCCCGCGGATACCACGCTACCAGTCAAGCCTGGGCTAGTGTCGGAATCTGCTCTCCCCGGTGGATCGCCCCAGCCGGACATCCTAGTGCCTGATGGATCGCCCAGGCAGGACCCCCAGGGGGGCCAAATCGGCCCTGACTTGCCTAGTCACGGGGGAGAATTGCTGTCGTCCTTGACGCCAGGCAAGGTGGCAGAGTCTTCCCCTGCCTTCCCACTCGCTCCTCAGAGTGGGGATAAAATAGGGTTGGAACTCAAGTCGCTCCTTACGTCTCCGGAATGGGCAGACGAGTTGGGGCAACGGCTTATTTGGATGCACGGAAAATCGGTCCAGGCAGCCGAGATCCATCTCAACCCACCGCAATTGGGGCCGATGGCAGTCAGGATCCAGATGCACGATGATCAGACCAGCATCCAGTTTGCTTCTCCCCATGCAGCGGTGCGGGAGGCCATCGAAGCGGCTTTGCCGCGACTTAAAGAATTATTCAACGCCCAACAGTTGCCTTTGACTCACGTGGAAGTGTCTCAGCAATCCCTGGAGGATCGGTCCCATGCCCGCCGAGAGCAGTCTCACGCCTCCGCCCGGGATTACCAGGCCAGCGCGCAGGAAGACGGGTTGGAGGAATCCGGAAAAGAGAGCAGGCGGCTTGAGGTGAATGTCGGCAGCCGCCTCCTCAATCTCTATGTTTGATCGGCGCTTTCAGTGGTTGATTCCGGTAGCGGTTTGGATTGTGGAACCTCGTTTTTGGCCTCCCTGGAGGCGGGAAATTCGTCAGACGTCGGCGCTTCAGCGGTCGATGCGGGATCAGCAGTCTTCTCCGGCTGCGAGGGTATCTCCTGGGTTTCTTGAGGAGACACAGTTGACTTAGCAAGCGAACGGCGGCTACTGCGGCGACGCCTGGATGAACCGCGCCGGTTCCCGCGTTTACGGGGAGGCGGTGCGGCTGCTTCAGTTTCTTCTGGCGCCTTCTCGTCGCCTTGGACGAGGGGAGTTGGCGTGACAGAAGCTTCCTCCGGGGGAGGACTTTGCCGCGGAGCCTCCCGGATAAAAGGGCTGGCCAGTTGCTTTGGCTCTCCTCCGTCGGGAGCAGGCTTGTCGGAAACCGGTTTGGGTGGCGGCAATGCTGCTTGGGTTGCGGTCTGTGGCGCAGGTGGCCCGGCGCGTCTGGCGCCGCCGATGAGCTTTTGCCAGAAACGTCTGATCAGCTCAGCCGAGGACACTTTGCTCCGAATCGGGGCCGGTGTGGAGGGGAAGAAATCCTTGATCGCTGCCTGCTCTACCTTGCGTGCTCCTTCGGCGGCGAAAGCCGGAACCTCGATTTTCTCCTGGGGAATCTGGGCATAGCTGGGGGGGGCTGCTTCGGCGCTTTCGCGCACACGCTGGATCTCGTAAGCTGGAGTTTCCAAGTGTTTGGAAGGCAGGATGACGACGCTCACTTCATGACGTTTTTCGATCTGCTCCAGCGCTTGGCGTTTCTCGTTGAGGAGATAAGTAGCCGGTTCCAACGGCAGGTGCACCACTACGCGGGAAGTAGCGGGTTTGAGCGCCTCCTCCTCGATGATGCGTAGGATCGACAGGGCCAGCGATTCGGTGCTGCGAATCGTGCCACGGCCCTGGCAGCGGGGGCAGGGAATGAGACTGGATTCGCCGAGTGAGGGCCTGAGCCGCTGGCGCGACATCTCCAAAAGGCCAAAACGCGAAATCCGGCCAAGCTGGACCTTGGCGCGGTCGCTTTTGACCGCCTCCTTGAGCTTCTGCTCTACCGCACGCTGATTGCGAGCTGAGGCCATATCGATGAAATCGATTACGAATAGCCCTCCCAGGTCCCTAAGGCGCAGCTGCCGGGCGATCTCTTCGGCCGCCTCGAGGTTGGTAGTGAGAGCAGTCTCCTCGATGTCGCCACCTTTGGTGGCACGGGCGGAATTGATGTCGATGGAGGTCAACGCTTCCGTATGGTCGATTACGATAGCACCGCCCGAGGGCAAGGGAACCTCGCGCTGATAGGCCAGCTCGATCTGGCTTTCGATTTGGAAGCGACTGAACAAGGGGACGGGATCTTCGTACAGCTTGGCCTTGCTGATGAAGTGCGGCATGACCTGCTGCAAGAAATTGCGCACCATGCGGTAGGTGGAGGGATTGTCAACCAAAATTTCGTCGATGTCGGCGCGCAGATGGTCACGCAGCGCGCGGATGATGACGTTGCTTTCCTGGAAGATCAAAAACGGCGCGGGTTTCAATTTGGCCGAGCGTTCGATAGCCTCCCACAGTTGCAGGAGATAATTGAGATCCCACTGCAATTCCTCTGCGGTTTTACCGCTGGCGGCGGTGCGCACGATCAGCCCCATCCCCTCGGGCAGATCCAAAGAGGCAATGATTTCTTTGAGATCGCCGCGGGCTTCCCCCTCGATGCGGCGCGAGATGCCTCCGGCGCGGGGGTTGTTGGGCATCAACACCAGGTAGCTCCCGGCCAGGGCAATATAAGTGGTCAGTGCCGCCCCCTTGTTGCCCCGTTCCTCCTTCTCGATCTGGACGATTACCTCTTGACCTTCGTGGATCAAGTCCTTGATCTCGGAACGGCTTTGATCCGGCTCCAAAGGGTGGGAGAAATAAGTAGGCGCGATCTCCTTGAACGGCAGAAAGCCGTGGCGTTCGGAACCGTAGTTGACGAAGGCGGCTTCTAAGCTGGGTTCGATCCTAGTAATGATGCCTTTGTAGATGTTGGCTTTTTTTTGTTCGCGCGAGGGAACCTCAATATCAAAGTCATAAAGTTTTTGACCGTCCACTAAGGCGACGCGCAGCTCCTCCGGCTGCGTAGCATTGATGAGCATTCTTTTCATTCTGATATTCCTTTTGCGTCCAAGCGAATGAGGCGGGAGCAGGCCGGGACTTAAGATCGTCCTCGAAGAGGAGCGCAGCTACAAGGGGCGCGCTCGGATTCTGATCCAGCATAGACCTATGCTGTTTTACCCTCTCCCTCAAGATGACTTTCATTCGTATTTGTAGTTTTTCAAGGATTGATTTAAATCAAATAGCCTATTGCCTAGGGTTTTATGCTCTTATGACCTTAAAGACCGGCATTTTGTTCGATGTTTTGGTATTGGGGTGAAATCCGGTATAAACAGAGCACGTGAGGGATCAAAGATCCTATCAAATGAGTCATTATAACGTTGGCAATAAATAAAATCTACGAATCTCAAGTGATTGAAAAATCTGACAAAATTGAGCCAAAACTGGTCGAGATCAACGCCGATGATGCAGGCCAGCGGATTGACAATTTCCTCATCGCTTATCTCAAAGGAGTACCCAAAAGCCATATTTATCGCCTGTTGCGCACCGGGCAAGTGCGGGTCAACAAAGGGCGGGTCAAGGCTCAATATCGCTTAAATTCTGGGGATTTGATCCGCTTGCCCCCTCTGACTATGCCTTCAAACCCAGTGCTGGACGCTCCGGAAGCGCGGGCAATGGGACGCCGCTTGCAAAACCAAGTTTTGTATGAAGACGACTGGCTGCTGGTGATCAACAAACCGGCTGGGATGCCGGTGCATGGTGGCAGCGGCCTTTCTGGGGGAGTAATCGAGGGATTGCGCCTTATTTGTCCTGAGGCTGAGCGCTGGGAGTTGGTCCATCGCTTAGATAAAGACACTTCCGGTTGCCTGTTGATCGCCAAGCGCAAAAGCGTGCTTAGGACTTTGCATCAGGCTTTGCGCGATAGTCAGCTAGACAAGCGCTATCTTGCTTTGCTGGCTGGAGTGTGGGGGGCGAAGCAGCGCTTGGTCGAGGTTCCTTTGCGCAAATACGTGCTGCAAGGGGGTGAGCGTTTCGTGCGCGTGGACCCGCAAGGCAAACCCGCCCAGACCGAGTTTATCAAGCTTGCCCAATTGACCGACGCCACTTTGGTCGAAGCGCGCCTCCTGACCGGACGTACCCATCAGATTCGCGTCCACGCCGCTTATTTAGGTCATCCTATCGTAGGAGATGAACGTTATGGCGATGAGGAGACTAATTTAAGCTTTCGCCGAAGAGGGTTGAAGCGCTTGTTTCTGCACGCTTGGCAGTTGGCTTTTGCTCATCCGGTCACCGGCGCGCCGCTAAGGCTTAAGGCACCGCTTCCGCCCGAACTTTTAAACTGGCTTGAACGCGAGGGGTATCATGGAGCAGAGTGAATTTCAAACGTGCGATGAGGTAAAAACCACGCGCCAGGTATATGTCAAGGTCAGGGAGTTTAAAATTCCTCCGGTGCGGGACGGTTTGGTGTTGGGGCGCAAGGCGCAGATTGGCTGCTATGCCATCCGCAAAGCTTTGCACCTGCTCGTAGCAGCGCCTTTTGTTCACTTGGAGCTCGAGGACGAAGTGATCTCCGACCTCATCGTGCGCGAATCGGTGCTCAGGCGCTTTCCCAAAGAGCAACTTATCGCTTTTGTGTTGGCTAAGGTCAAGCCGCTGATGGGAGAGGAAGAAATCCTTGAGTTGGAAATCGATACCGAGGTACTTTTAGACGCCCGGCTAATTTGCCAGGAACGGTTCGAAAAAGTCACCAAAGCTTGATGGTCCTCGTTGCCCGCGATGCTCTGACCGATCGCTTGGTCAGAGTCCGAGCCGAAGCGCGTCCTAAGATCGGCCAGAACGCTGATGAAGTTTTGTACGCGGTATTTGCCGATCGAAATCTTAAGCACTTCTTAGGCTTGGTGTCAGCCAAGGAGATTGCGGCCAAGCCGCAGCGGATTTTTGCCGACTTGTTGCCCAGACAAGCGCTAGAACCTGTGGCAGAAGATACTCCATTGGATCAGGTTTTCAGGCACATGGAGCAGGAAGGCTTATGGTATCTTCCGGTCGTAGATAGCGGGGGGTGTTTCTTAGGTGCAGTGACCCGCTTTGGGATCGTAAAGGCCTTGTTTGCGGAAAACCGACGCCTGATTTTGCGCTTGTTTACTCTTCAGGAACAGGAACGCCGCTTTTTATACCGCGAATTGCACGACGAATTGGGTCAGTACCTGACCGCCCTTAGGGCCGATCTAGAACGCCTGTCCTTCTCGCTCAGGGGAGAAGCCAAACTTGAGGTCGAAGCTATCGGCCGGGTAGTGGAGCATTTGTGCTTGACCCTGAAGAAAGTGATGAGTGGCCTGTACCCAATGGTTTTGGACCAGTTGGGATTGGTGGAAGGGCTGTACGAGTTGGTCGAGGAATACCGGCGTCACCATCCCCAAGTGAGGTTCGAGCTTAAAGCGGACGGCGATTTTAAGGACTTGGATGAAGAGTATGCCTTGTGTTTGTATCGGGTTGCGCAGGAAGCTTTAACTAACGCCGTTCGCCACGCCAAGGCTCGCCAGATAAACCTATGCCTGTGCCGGTTTCCCCAAGGTCCAAAAAATTCCTGCCGCGGCTATTTTCCTTGTTCTTCCCAGCCAGTAGTTTATCTTTCGATCCGCGACGACGGCCAAGGCTTGGCAGCAAATCTCAAGGGTGGTTTCGGCTTGATCAGTATGCGCGAGCGGGTCCAAGCGCTTGGGGGAACCTTAAAGCTCGACAGTCGACCTAAACAGGGAGTAACCGTTACTGTCGGGCTGCCACTTCCATGAAACCGATTTCCTTGCTTCTAATCGACGACCACCCAGTGGTGCGCCAAGGATATAAAAGCTATTTGGCGAAAGCCCTGCCAATAGAAGTGATCGAAGCCGGCAATGGGCGGGAAGCCTATTCAGCCTTCGTGCGCTTTACGCCTGAGGTTGTGGTGCTCGATTTGCGCCTGCCGGATATGAGCGGGCTGGAAGTTTTGCGGAGAATCCGTCAGCGCGATCCAAGCGCTAAAGTGATCGTGTTTACCATCTTCGACAACCCTTTGTTGCTAAAGAGGGCCCTGGAGGGTGGCGCCTTGGGATATCTCAGCAAAGGTGCAAGCCCCAAGCTTTTGCTCCAAGCGCTTGAAGCGGTGCTACGCGGGGAACGGTTTATCGACCCTCAATTAGCAGAGGCTAAGTCGCCTCATGCTAAGCTTGAGTGCTTGACGCGCCGGGAATTTGAGGTGTTTCAGTTATTGGCTCAGGGCAAATCGGTGGCGGAAATCGCTAAGGTTTTGAGCATAAGCCCCAAGACGGTGGGCGTCCACCAGACGCGGATTCTCCATAAACTGCATCTTCCTAATACCGCTTGCCTGGTGCTTTTGGCGTTTAGCGCTGGTCTGCTCCAGCCTCAGCAAATTTAAGGATTTTTCTTATAGCTAAGCGGCAAACTCCCAAGCTCATAATTACCTTGTAAAAATAAGGTAATCAGGATAGAGAGGAATGCGCCGCAATCTGCCCGTCACCGGCCGGGAAGTCGATTTTGCCGGGGAAATCATCTCCGCTACGGATTTAAAGGAGAAGATTACTCACGCTAATCCCCAGTTTGTCAAAACCTCGGGATTTTCTGAGGCTGAACTCTTAGGTCAGCCGCACAACCTCATCCGCCATCGCGACATGCCCGCCAAGTCGTTCAAGAGCCTGTGGGATGCGATCAGAGCTGGAAAGCCTTGGATGGGGGTGGCCAAGAACCGGTGCAAGAACGGCGATCATTACTGGGTCGATGCGTTTATCACTCCGGTGTTCCAAAATGGTCAGGTGACCGGCTACGAATCGGTGCGAGTCCCTCCCAAAGCTCGATGGAAACAAAGGGTCGAGCAGCTTTGCGCTAAGATTCGCGCCGGCAAATTCAAACGGTGCTGACCGAGTCGCACTGACTTGATCGAATTGGCCGCTGAGCTGCGCGATCTTATCAGGCACTTTCAAGGGTAACTGTATGGATGCCAAGAACAATTTTGTGATTTTAAGTCAGCCGCTGTGCGTGCGCGACGCTTTATGCGACCAGGTCAGGCGGGCGGCCCCCGAGGATAGACCGGTGCTTGAAAGACTTCCTGACCGGACCGTGTTTGCGGTGTTTGAGAGCCTGCCCAATAACCTGGAAGTGTTTTTGGGGCTGGTGACCGCCGAGCAGGTAGCAGCCAATCCGAGCCGGGTCTTGGCCGACCTCTTGTTGAAACCGCCTCCACCGTCCCTTATGCCAGAGACTCCTTTGGAGGTGGCTTTGCACCGCTTGGAAGTCGAGCGGGTAGGAGCGCTGCCAGTGGTGGACGAGGATGGCCGTTTCCTAGGAGCAGTCACTTTGGTGAGTTTGCTTGAGACCTTGCTTAAACGCGAGGCAAATCTTAGGCAAGAGGGTCTGGCGCAGCTTGAGCATTGCGGCAAAGAGTACGAGCGGCTTAAGGAGTCGCTGAATCAGATGATGGATCTGCACCAGGCGGCCAGAGGCCTTTTGATTTGCACGTTGGAAGGTCGCACCGAACGCG
The DNA here is from genome assembly GCA_964654415.1 of uncultured Methylococcales bacterium. Classification (GTDB taxonomy): domain Bacteria; phylum Pseudomonadota; class Gammaproteobacteria; order Methylococcales; family Methylothermaceae; genus Methylohalobius. The sequence goes on from CAZZIP010000006.1 coordinate 71,581, forward strand.
CATTTTTGCAAGCTACCTTGGAGCTTTTATGTGTCCTGGTCAGAGCTCGTTACGGCGCCTTGGTGATTTTGGACCAGCAAGGAGCAATTTCCCAGTTTGTGTTCTGGGGAATCGATGAGGAGACTGCCAAGCGGATCGGGCGCTTGCCACAAGGAACAGGGATTTTAGGTCCGAACGTCCTCGGCAGAAAAGGTAGCCTGCGCTTGGCAAATCTTGCCGAGCATCCGCAAGCGGCTGGGTTTCCTGAACATCATCCGCAAATGCGCTCGCTGGTGGCGGCGAAAATCGCCTATCAGGATCGGGTGCTGGGGCGGGTGTACCTGTGCGATCGCCAAGATGGAGAGCCGTTTTCCGCCGAAGACGAGCGCGAGGTCAAGCAGTTTGCCGAGCTTCTAGCTTTGAGCTTGTTAGAGCGGCAACGGAGGCTAGAGTTAGACCTTAAGCTCAAGCTGGCAGCCAAGGTATTCGAGCAGGCCAGCGAAGGGATTTTGATCACCGACGCTGAGGAAAAGATCGTGCTGGTCAACCGGGCGTTGACCACCATCACCGGCTACCGTGAGCAAGAGCTGCTCGGCAAGACGCCTAGGGTATTCCAATCCGGCCATCAGAATCGGGAATTTTACCGGGCAATGTGGCAGAACCTTAAGGAGACAGGCCAGTGGCAAGGAGAAATTTGGAACCGGCGCAAGAATGGGGAGGTGTATCCGGAATGGCTTAGAATCTCCGCCCTGACGGACGAAGCCGGGCATGTGAGCCATTATGTGGCGGTGTTCTCGGACCTTTCTCAGACGAATCTGGAGCGCAAGGGCTTCGAGCGGCTGGTACACTTCGATCATCTCACCAATCTGCCCAACCGCTTGACTTTCCGCGCCCAGTTAAAGCAAGCGATGCTACGCACCCGCTTCACCGGCAAATACACGGCGCTCCTCATGCTCGACTTGGACCGGTTCAAGTCCATCAATGACGGCTTAGGCCATCAGGTAGGCGATTGTCTTCTCCAGCAGGTCGCCAGGCGGCTTAGCCATGTCCTGCGCAAGCAGGAGGCGCCGCGTATCGGCGATGTTGCCGCGCGTCTGTCCGGAGACGAGTTCGGCATCATCTTGAACGATTTAGAGTCGCCGGAAGACGCTGAGAAGGTAGCAGAAAAGATCTTAGGGCGCTTTGCCGAGCCCTTTTTGCTCGGGAAACTTGAGCGCTCGGTGACGGCAAGCTGTGGCATCGCCGTCCATCCGGGAGACGCCGAAACCATTGATGAATTCATCCGCCACGCCGACCTGGCCTTGTATCACGCCAAACAATTGGGGCGTAATCGGTTCTGCCGCTACGACGGCAACTTTCATGCCGCAAGCTCGCGGCGGCTGATGCTGGAAAACGCGCTCTACCACGCACTCGCACGGGGGGAGTTTACGCTTCATTACCAACCTCAGGTAGAGGTAGGAACTGGCCGGATTACCGGGCTAGAAGCCCTGCTCCGTTGGTCCCATCCGAAGTTCGGTTTGGTTAGCCCGGTCGAGTTTATTCCACTGCTCGAGGAAACAGGTTTGATAGAAGAGGTAGAAGAATGGGGGCTGCGCCAGGTATTAGCGGCGTATCCTAAGTTATGCGCAAAGTTCGGCGAGGAGCTTAAAGTAGCGGTCAATATCTCGGCGCGCCAGTTGAACGAGCGCCTGCTCGCTTTTTTCCGGGCTGAGATTGCTGAGTTCGGCTTGGATCCTTTCTGCCTCGAGCTGGAGTTGACCGAATCGGCAGCCATGGGCGATCCTGAAGCGGCGATCGGGATTTTTGCCCATCTTAAGTCTTGGGGGGTCGGAGTCAGTATCGACGATTTCGGCACCGGTTACTCTTCGCTCAGCTATTTGACCCGCTTGCCGGTGACTGGCTTAAAGATCGATCGTTCCTTCGTCCAAGACATGACGGAAGACCCGGACGACTTTGCCGTCGTTTCAAGCATCATTGCCTTGGGCCACAGCTTAAGACTCAAGGTGACCGCCGAAGGAGTCGAAACGCAAGCCCAATACGAAAAGCTAAAAGCGCTTGGGTGCGACTTTGTGCAGGGCTATCTTTTCGGAAAACCAGCGCCGCTTGAGGAACTTAAGCCGCTTGCCTTCCCCAACCCAAGTTGAGGGGATCGCCCGGCGGCCCCAAAGGCGGGGTTTTCTCTAGCACTTCGAGGGCGTCGTGGCGGATGTGGTTTTGCCGCATCTCCTCTTTGAGCAGCTCTTCGCTGACGATGCCTTGCTCTAAGCACTCTTTGAGCAGGCCGAAGAAAAACCGCTCTTGGTTGCGATCCGGGTGGCGCTTGTACGTGCCAAGCAGCGCATAATCTCCCAAGAATCTTCTCCTGGCGCGCATCAACCAGCCGATGGGAGGGAAGAGGCGAAATCGGTCGTTGGGCGTCCAGTCGATGGGAAGCCCCGTCTTCCACGGCTGGGTGAGCCTTCTTGTGTTGTGCAAAAGCTTGGTGGCGGGGGTGAGCTTGTCAAAGTCGTTCCACTCCGGTTCAAACAAACCGATGGGAGCCGTCTCTTGGCGCAGCCCGATCCAATCCATGTAATCGAGCTTGAACTCAAACATCGCCCGGAATTGCTCTTCGCAGCGCCAGTGGGTGAGCTTGGCGCAGTCTAAGAGCATCACGCTCGAGGCATAGCAGCGATCCAGCCACCACTTAGGGCCTGAGCGCTTACGGCACAGGATCGCGTTGCCCTGCATGTCGCGCGTCAGGAGCTCCCAGATATCGCCGACGGCGAAGATGTCGGGATCGACCACCACCGCCCGGCCCCTATAGCCCATCAATTCCGGGGGCATAAAGCGCAAAGGAGTGAAAGATTGTAAATCTTCATTGCGCCACAGGCGCTTGACTCCGTCGCGCAGGAAGGGTTTGCCTTCCATCTCCTGGAAGAAGGGGTAATCCTTGTGGTGGATGATGCGCACCTCAAAGCGCTCGGGATAGGCCGAGTTGCGCTTCATCGAGTATTGCGAAACCAAAGCGCCGATCCACTGTTTGTGGTTGGTATGAATAAAAACGCAGTAATCGCTCATAAGTTGACCACCTGTTGGTTGGTTGAGGTGTATCCGAAGACGGGGCTTAAGCGCTCGCTTACCAGCTTGTCTATTATGGCGGCCTGGGCCTCGTCGAAATAATCGCGCCAGCCGCCGACTTTAGCCCTCCGCACTTTGTAAGAATCGGGGTTGGATTTATCTTTGGGGATAAGGCGGCTGCCTGAAAGCCAAAACTTTTTCTCCTGCTCTAATTTGCGCATGTTTTCCACCGAGGCATAAGCGACGGCGTCTTCGATTTCTGTCTGGGTGCCTGGGGTTCCTAAAAACTCCGTGATGCGCTTTAGCTCTCCGGCGGTGTCGGCGCGCAGGTCCTCGTAGCGCACTAGGAGCAAGCGCTCCAGCTTGGGCATCTCCTGAGCCCACAGGTTGAGGAAGTCGATGATCTTGGGAAGCCCGCAGCTTGGGTGCATCACGAAATCGTACAGGGGAGTCTCACTGCCGTGGGGAGGGTACTGGTTGAGGTCTTTCTTGCCCGGACGCATCCTGAATTTCCACTGGAAGAACTGCGAGACGGCCACGTCCCTAGGATCGCGTACCAGAAGCACTACCTTGTGACCGTAGTAATCGACTTTGGAGTCGGCATGGCCAGTGTAGTCTTTGAGGTAATTGTCGTGGGTAAAAAACAGTTTGGGAATAGCTGGGTGTTTGCGGTGATAGTTGTCAAAACCCAACAGTTGCCGAGTGCGGAGCTGGTGTTTGACCTGGTAAAAGCGCGACAGCATAAGCCTGAGCCAGGTGCGCCCGCTTTTCCCGTAGGAAACGATCACCACATCGCATGAGGCCAGTTTTCGCGCTTCTTCTCTGCCGCGCAGGTACCGTTCCAGCGCAATTTGGCGCGGTTTGGACAAAAATGGCGCAGCGGCGGCCAAGATCAAAAAGCGTGAGATTTTCTTCCAAAGCAGGTACATGAGGGTCCCAATGGGCAGTTTAAAAATTCCTAGGCCATTTTAACAACTGGCTTGTTTTAAGTCACAGACTGTAGTAGATTTGCGTCAAAAATACAATTTGTTGCTTTTTGTCTGCTATCATTTTTATTAAGTTGAATGGGAGTGGAGTATGTGGTTCATCTTGAACAACTGGCTCGGTCAGGAACCGTCCGCTACCACTGCACCTCATGTCTGGGTGCTGCTCAATCACCGAGCCGGGGAAAACGCGCAGGTGTTGGCGCTTGCTGAAGCCTTAGGCTGGCCGTTTACGGTCAAGCGCTTTGTTTATCGCCGGCGCATGCCGTATTTGCTGCTTGGGGCTTCGCTAGCCGGGATCCGCCTGCAGCAATCTGATCCTCTTACTCCACCTTGGCCGGATTTGATCATCTCCGCTTCTGCCCGTAACGAACCCATCTGTTTTTGGATCCAAAAACAAGCGGCTAAGGCCGGCAAGCGGGTGCGATTAGTGCATATTGGTCGGCCCTGGAAACCCCTTAGCCGTTTCGATCTGGTCATCACCACACCTCAATACCGGCTGCCGTGCCGGCCCAACGTTCTCCACAATAGCACCACCCTCCATCGGGTTACCCCGGCGCGTCTGGCGCAAGAAGCCAGGCGTTGGCGTCCAATGCTGGCCCATTTACCGCGGCCGTATTTGGCGGTCATGATCGGCGGTTCGAGCGGCCCTTACGTTTTAGACCGGGCGGCAGCGCGCCAGTTGGCCGTGCAGGTAAACGAGCTGGCGCGCAACCTTAAAGGATCGCTGCTGGTGACCACCAGCGCTCGTACTTCAGCCGGAATTTTGGAAGCGTTCGCGGCGGAGGTTACCGTTCCAGCCTATCTGTTTCGCTGGTCGCGGGAGTGTGTGGCCAACCCTTATTACGCTTATTTGGCCATTGCAGATCAAATCATCGTCAGCGGCGACAGCGCATCCATGTTGACCGAGGCTTGCGCTACCGGCAAACCGGTGCATATCTTTGATCTCGACCGGGTCTCCCGGCGCTGGTGCGATTTGAGCTTGGATCATCTGCGCGCTGCTATTTATCGTTTCGCGATGGGTTGGGCTCCCAAACGCCTCACTCGGGATTTGGCTCGAGTCCATGAGCGAGTGATCGCTGAGCGTCGTGCGGTTTGGTTGGGTGAGCCTTTTCCGGGCGGGAAGATACCCGATTTTTCTACTGATATGCGCCGAGCAGTGGCCCGAGTCAGGTCCTTGTTTGTAAGGGAAACCGAGGGCCGGCTAGCGTCCTGCTCTTCTATGAATCCTGCGTTCTTTTGAAGCCAAGGGTAAGCCCGAAGGGGACTGACCGACCAGTTTGTTGTCTGCGGCAACTCCTTCGTCTTTTCCTTTTCTTACAGTCCCGACCGCAAACTTCCGCTATTATCTCTTCTCGAAAACTTCTCCAAGTGCCAAAGCTGCTGGACGAATACATGCGCTTGACCTTGTCTGGCTATTCTGCTTAGGATGGCGGCGGACGATCGTCAGCAAAAAACGCTAAAGAAGCTCTGATTTATACCCTCTCCACCGTTTGCGGGGGAGAGGGCAGGGTGAGGAGTAATGCAAAACAATGCGTTACACCCTCACCCCTCTCCCAGGGAGAGGGGATTATTCAGAGTGTCCATAAATTGTGTAGGTAATCAAAAAAACAATATAGAGGAGAGAAAAAGCAATGAAAATCGGAGTACCCAAAGAGGTCCATCCGGGGGAACGCCGGGTGGCGGTCACGCCGCAGGTGGCTGAGCAGCTTCAAAAACTGGGGTTTGCGGTGGCGGTCGAGGCAGGGGCCGGAGCTGAGGCCAATTTCCCCGACGACGCCTACCGCGAGGCGGGGGTAGAAATAATCAGCGACGCTCGGCTTTTGTGGGCGGAGTCGGACATCGTTCTCAAAGTCCGCCCGCCGGAGGTGCACCCATTCTGCGGTGACGAATCCTATCTTCTCCGCGAGGGAGGAACTTTAATCAGCTTCATCTGGCCGGCTCAGAATCCTGAATTGTTGGAAAAGCTGGCAAGCCGCAAGGCTACTGTCTTGGCCATGGACTGCATTCCTAGGATCTCGCGTGCTCAGAAAATGGATGCCTTAAGCTCCATGGCCAACTGCGCCGGCTACCGGGCGGTGATCGAGGCCGCCGAGCACTTTGGCAGCTTCTTCACCGGTCAGGTAACCGCCGCTGGCAAGATCCCGCCGGCTAAGGTCTTAGTCATCGGCGCTGGGGTGGCTGGATTGGCAGCCATCGGGGCGGCAGTAAGCTTGGGGGCGATCGTGCGTGCTTTTGACGTGCGCCCCGAGGTGCGCGACCAAGTTGAAAGCTTAGGGGCGGAGTTCCTCCAGGTCGAGATGCCAAAAGACGCGGTCAAAACCGAAGGCGGCTATGCCAAAGAGGTCAGCGCGGAGTTCGTCCGCCGCGAGATGGAGCTGTTCGCTCGCCAAGCAATGGAAGTAGACATCATCATCACTACCGCCCTGATTCCAGGAAAACCTGCGCCCAAACTGATCACCAAGGCGATGGTGGAAACCATGAAGGAAGGCAGCGTGATCGTGGACCTGGCGGCCGAGCAGGGAGGAAACTGCGAGCTGACCGAACCGGGCAAGGTGGTTAAAAAATACGGTACCACCATCATCGGCTACACCGATCTTCCCAGCCGCATGCCGACTACCGCCAGTCAGTTGTATGCCACCAATCTGCGCCATCTTTTGACCGACCTATGTCCGGAAAAGGACGGTATCATTCATATCAACATGGACGATGTGGTGATTCGCGGCGCCACCGTGATCAAGGAAGGCAAGATCACCTGGCCGCCGCCGCCGATTCCAGTGTCCAAGGAAGAAAAGCCGGCTGGCGCAGTGGCCGCTCCGCCGGTTGCGGAGAAAAAACCGGCTAAGAAACTGCCTGCTGCCTGGATCACCGCCGCGCTCATGGCGCTTGGGGGATTGGGGCTGTACGGCATCGGCTTAGTGGCGCCGGCCGAGTTTTTGACCCATTTCACCGTGTTCGTACTGGCGTGTTTCGTCGGTTACATGGTGATCTGGAACGTGACCCCGGCGCTGCATACGCCGCTGATGAGCGTGACCAACGCCATTTCCGGGATCATCGTCTTGGGGGCTTTGATCCAGATTTCTTCGCCCGGCGTAGTGCTCAAGCTGTTGGCCTGGGTGGCGGTATTGATCGCCAGCGTCAACATCTTCGGCGGATTCTGGGTGACCCAGCGCATGCTCGGCATGTTCCGCAAGCAACAATAAGGGGAGGATTAGGACATGCCACAAGGTATCATCATTGTTTCTTACATTGCAGCGACCATTTTGTTCATCTTGGCTTTGCGCGGCTTAAGCCACCCGGAGACTGCCCGTCCTGGTAACCTTTATGGCATCATCGGGATGGCTTTGGCGATCCTCGCTACGGTCTTGTCGGAACGCGTGACCACCTACGGTCTAGTGATCTCGGCGATGGCTATTGGCGGGGCAGTCGGTGTGACCGTGGCGCGCCGAGTGCAGATGACCCAGATGCCGGAACTGGTGGCGATCCTGCACAGCCTGGTGGGGCTGGCGGCGGTGTTGATTGGGTTTGCCAACTACCTCGACCCCACCGCGAGCTTCGAAGGCACCGCCAAAACCATCCATGAACTTGAGATCTACTTGGGGGTGCTGATCGGGGCGGTAACCTTTACCGGCTCGGTCATCGCTTTCGGTAAGCTGTGCGGCAAGATTTCTGGCAAGCCGCTGCTCCTTCCCGCGCGCCACTGGCTCAACTTGGGAATGCTGATTTTGGCCGTGTTGCTCGGCAAGTGGTTCTTAGGCGCTGAGAGCCCGGCGCTAGGTCTTGTCTCCTTAACTCTTATGACGTTGATCGCCTTTGCCTTTGGAGTACATATGGTGATGGCCATCGGCGGGGCGGACATGCCGGTGGTGGTATCGATGCTCAATAGCTACTCGGGCTGGGCGGCTTCGGCGACTGGCTTCATGCTCGAAAACGACCTTCTGATCGTCACCGGTGCGCTGGTCGGCTCTTCTGGCGCTATTCTGAGCTACATTATGTGCCGGGCGATGAATCGGAATTTCTTAAGCGTCATCGCCGGTGGTTTCGGCACCGAAGGGGGGGCACCGGCCGTAGGGGTGAGCGGAGAAGTCCAGGCGATCGACCCCGAAGAGGCCGCAAACCTGTTGGCCGACGCCAAGAACGTCATCATCGTGCCCGGCTATGGGATGGCGGTGGCGCAGGCCCAGTACGTGGTGGCTGAGATCGTCAAGACCTTGAGGGCCAAGGGTGTCAACGTCCGCTTCGGCATCCATCCAGTGGCAGGGCGCATGCCTGGGCACATGAATGTGCTTCTGGCCGAGGCCAAGGTACCTTACGACATCGTCTTCGAGATGGACGAGATCAACGAGGATTTCCCCGAGACCGATGTGGCAGTGGTGATCGGCGCCAACGACATCGTCAACCCGGCTGCGCAAGAAGACCCAACGAGCCCCATCGCCGGGATGCCGGTGTTGGAAGTGTGGAAGGCCAAAACCTGCATCGTCCTAAAGCGCAGCATGGCCACCGGTTACGCTGGGGTAGATAACCCGTTGTTTTTCCGCGATAACACGAGGATGTTGTTCGGCGACGCTAAGGACAGCTTGGAGAAGGTGCTAGCGTATTTGAAGCAGTAAGCGCTGTGGCTAAGGTGGGTTAGGGATAACCCGCCTTTACTCAGGCTGGCTATGATTTCGAGAAAGGGGGTTGTAATCGGTATGGAAAGTCCGGCCAGTCGATTGGGCGGATGAAAGAGTTGAATTTTTTATTCGACTTGGATATAAAAGCGGTGTGCACCGAGCACAACGATCTCTATAAACCTATAACGACGAGGAGGAAAACATGAAGAAAACTCTCGGTATCCTGGCAATCGTGTTGGCGACCATAAGCATGGTTGGCTGTGGTAACTCGCCCGATGGCGACAAGCAGCGCCTGTCCAGCACCACTATTTCTCCTAAAGTTTTGGGTTAAACTTGAGCTAAAGACGCCCAAACATAAAAATCCGTTTTTTCGATGTGTCTCGTGACCCGGGCTTTGCCCGGGTTTTTTGCTGCCCTGATTCAAACTAACTATAAGCTGTAACTCTTGCCTTTATATAATAAGGCTGGTAGGGATTGATGATTAAGGAATTGCCTCTTTGAATACCGGCCTATTTCTCTCACGTCTCGAACGACTTGCCAAGCTGCCAGGGGCTTCGCTTAAGGGGCTGGTCGGCTTGGAAAAAGAAAGCCTGCGCATCACCACCGCTGGCTGGATCGCCAAGACCCCCCATCCGCAGGCTTTAGGTTCGACCCTCACCCATCCCCACATCACTACCGATTATTCCGAAGCGCTGTTGGAGTTTATCACTCCACCTTATGCCGATGGCCTTGCCACCTTAGCGTTCTTGGACGAGATCCACCGGTTTGTCTACCTGCACCTAGATCCGCATGAGGTTCTTTTAGCCACCAGCATGCCTATAGGCTTTGCGCACGACGAGGACATTCCCATCGCCTGCTATGGTGAGTCCAACATCGGTCGGATGAAGCATGTCTATCGAGTCGGCTTGAGCTATCGTTACGGCCGCGCCATGCAGGCCATCGCCGGTATCCACTACAACTATTCCGTTGCCGAGGGATTGTGGCCGATATTGCGGGAAATCTTAAAGGACGACCGTCCGCAGCAGGAATTTAAGTCCGCCGTCTATTTTGACCTGATCCGCAACCTCAAGCGCTACGGTTGGCTGTTGCTTTATCTGTTCGGCGCCTCGCCGGTGGTGAACCGGGTTTTTCTGGAGTGCCGGGGGGGAATCCCTACAGGGTTCATTCAGCTTGCGCCAAATACCTATGGCCTGCCTTACGCCACTTCTCTCAGGATGAGCGATATAGGCTACAAGAACCCAACCCAGGCCAAGCTACACATTTCCTGCAATACTCTCGAAGAATACGCCGCCGGGTTGTGTCACGCCATCGAAACTCCTTATCCCCCGTATCAAGCTATCGGAGTTAAAGTCAACGGCGACTATCGTCAGCTCAATGCCAACCTCCTGCAAATCGAAAACGAATATTACAGCATCGTGCGCCCCAAGCAACCGGCGGAGTACGGCGAGCGGCCAACGTTGGCGCTGCGCCGAAGGGGGGTAAGATATATTGAGGTGCGAGCGTTGGACCTTAACCCTTATGAACCTTTGGGGATAGACCACCATGAGGTTTATTTCTTAGAAGCCTTTCTATTACATTGCTTGCTTCAAGACAGTCCGCCCCAAACCCTGGCCGAAAGCCAGGCGATCCAGGCTAACCTGCTCGCCACTGCCCAGCGGGGGCGCGATCCCAGGCTGACCCTAGTCCGGGATGGCTGCGCTGTGCCTTTGCGCCAATGGGCCGAAGAGATTTTTACCGTACTTCTCCCACTGTGCCAACTGTTGGACGATTCCTTGCCGACTAGACCTTATCAGACTAGCCTGGAGTTCCATCAGGAACGGGTGCTGAACCCCGACTCGACTCCCTCGGCTAGGATATTGGCGCAGCTGCGTGCCACCGGGGAATCTTTTGCCAGCTTTGCCTTGAAAAAATCGCTAGAGCACGCAGACTATTTTCGCCGACGCCCGCTACTAGGGGATCGCTTGGCTTGGTTTGATCGAATCTCCCGCCAGTCCATTCAAGAGCAACAACGCATCGAAGCTGAAGACAAGCTTGGCTTCGATGAATTTCTCAAAAACTATTTCAGTCAAACTTGTCAAAGTGAAAGATGAGTTTTGATTTAGATTATTGGCAGGAACAGCTAGCCGGCAAAAAGCCGCGCACCATTTTGGAGGTGGCCTTAGAGCAGTTCGAGCGCATCGCCATCGCCTTCAGCGGTGCTGAGGATGTGGTGTTGATCGACATGGCCTGCCAACTGCGTGAAAAAGTGTCCGTGTTCACTTTGGACACGGGGCGCCTGCATCCAGAAACCTATCGTTTCATCGAGCAGGTGCGCGAGCGCTATCCCATCGAACTGGACATTTTGTATCCAGACGCCGAAGAAATCCGCGACCTTGTCCAGCGCAAAGGTCTGTTTAGCTTTTACCGCGACGGCCACCAAGAATGCTGCCAGATCCGCAAAGTTTCCCCCTTAAAGCGCAAACTGGCTACTTTGGATGCTTGGATCAGCGGCCAGCGCCGCGACCAAAGCCCAGATACCCGGGAGAACTTAAGAGAGGTGGAGCTAGATCTGAATTTTAAAGGCCGAGGCGGCGAATTGGTCAAATTCAACCCCCTTGCTAACTGGACCTTGGTCCAAGTTTGGGACTACATTGAAGCCTTCAAGGTCCCTTTCAACGAACTGCACCTGCGCGGCTTTCGCAGTATAGGCTGCGAACCTTGTACTCGAGCAGTGCTTCCGCATCAGCACGAACGCGAAGGGCGATGGTGGTGGGAAGAGGCTGCTAAAAAAGAGTGCGGGATTCACCGGAAACCGGATCAATAACAAGGTAGCTTAAGCTCTTCAAACAAAGCATCAACCTCGCGCTGGTCGCGCAGTTTCATTGCCTGCTCTACCTTAGCCCGAGTCAAATGGGGCGCAAACAGCTCGATGAAGTCATAGATGAACTTGCGCACAAACATGTCCCGGCGCAAGCCAATCTTGGTCACACTGGGCCCGAATAGATGGCTGGCGTCTAGCGCTACTAAATCTTGATCGACCTTGGGGTCGTAAGCCATCTTGGCCACGATACCAACGCCTAGTCCTAACCGAACGTAGGTTTTGATCACATCGGCGTCCACCGCCGTCAGCGTCAGGCGCGGTTGCAAGCCGTGCTGGGCGAAAGCTTCATCGAGCTTGGAACGGCCGGTGAAACCGAATACATAAGTTATCAATGGCCATTCGGCGACATCCTGTAAAGTCAGCAGCTGCTTTTCCAACAGGGGGTGTCCCTGCGGGACTAGAATACAGCGGTTCCATTGATAGCATGGAAGCATCACCAGATTTTCGAACAGCTCCAACGCTTCGGTAGCGATGGCGAGGTCGACGACTCCGCGGGAGGCCAGATCTGAGATCTGCACCGGAGTGCCCTGGTGCATAGTCAGAGTCACCCGCGGATAGCGAGCCATAAATTTCTTAACTACTGGTGGCAAGGCATAACGCGCCTGGGTGTGGGTCGTGGCGATCGCCAGGGTACCGCATTGGTCGTCGCGATACTCCTCGGCGATCCGTTTGATATTTTCGGCTTTGCGCAGGATTTCCCCCGCCAGCTCCACGACCAGCTTTCCCGCCGGCGTGATCTCGGTCAGTTGTTTGCCGTTGCGGGCGAAAATTGGGATGCCCAACTCATCCTCAAGCAGGCGGACCTGTTTGCTGATCCCAGGTTGGGAGGTGAACAGACTTTCGGCCGTCGCCGAGACGTTGAGATTGTGATGGGCGATTTCCCAAATGTAACGCAGCTGTTGAAGTTTCATTTCGGCTATCGTTTAATCTATAAATATTCTTTTTAATTATAAGATTCTCAGCAAGCGCCATAAAGTTTGACTGGACCGGTTCCTTACTAGGACCTAAGGGGCAGTGTATAATAAAGCAGCTCACTAATAACTTGCGGAACCCTGCCATGACCTTCGTCGTTACTGAGAACTGCATCAATTGTAAGTACACTGACTGCGTAGACGTTTGCCCGGTCGATTGCTTCCGCGAAGGGCCCAATATGCTCGTGATCGATCCGGATGAATGCATCGACTGCACCTTGTGCGAGCCTGAATGCCCCGTCAACGCGATTTATTCCGAAGACGAGGTCCCCGAAGACCAACGGGTATTCGTCCAGCTCAACGCCGAATTGGCCAAGAAATGGCCTGTCATTACCGAAGTCAAGAATCCCCTTCCGGACGCCGACGAATGGAATGGCAAACCGGGTAAACTGAAGTTGTTGAAAAAAGAGTGGTAGGTTCTGAGCCCGCCAAACTGAAAGAAGGCGCTGCTTAGCATTCTTAGAGCCATGTCTTGTACGGTGCTCCGGGTTGCTCGCGTGCCAAGCGGGGCACGAGGTAGCCCGGCAGCCTGCGGCGCAGTTGTTCGTAAAGCAACCTGGCTTCGGTTTCAGGGACTTCGAAGTGGGCTGTTCCCCGGGTGCGGTCGAGCAAATGCAGGTAATAAGGCAGGATGCCGGCTGCAAAGGCGGTTTCCTGCAGGGCAACTAAAGTCTCCACCTCGTCGTTTACGTTTTTGAGCAACGTGCTTTGATTCAGCACGGGAATGGCGTGCTTGCGAAGCCGGTGGACTGCTTCTGAAACCTCATTGTCGATCTCGTTGGCGTGATTGGCATGGACCACCATCACGCACTGCAGGCGAGTTGCGGTTAAGATTTGCACCAATTCCGGCGTGATTCGAGAGGGTAGAACGATAGGAAGGCGGCTGTGGATGCGCAGCCTGTGGATGTGGCCAATCTCGGCTAGGGCCTGGATCAGGGTTCTAAGGCGCGCGTCTGCCAGCATCAGGGGATCGCCGCCGCTTAAGATTACTTCTTTGATCGAGGGATCGCGGTGCAGATAGTTCAAAGCTGCCTGTAGGCGGCTTGGGTTGAGTTGATCGTTGAGGTAAGGATACTCGCGCCGAAAACAGTAACGGCAATGGATTGCACAGGCGCCCGTGACGATGAGCAAGGCGCGGCCATGGTATTTGTGCAGTACTCCTGGGGCTTTTCTGGCCTGCCCGTCGCCGACCGGATCGCTGACGAAGCCAGGGACCCAAAGGGTTTCACTGGCCTGGGGCAATACCTGACGCAGCAAAGGGTCGTTGGGATCGCCGGGGCGCATCCGAGCTGCAAACGCGCGCGGTACTCGGAAAGGAAAAGTTGCCTCCGCATCTGGACTCCAGAGATCCTCAGGTAGGCCGAGAAATGCTAGGAGCTCCTGTGGCGAGCGAAATCCTTGCGCCAGTTCTTGCTGCCAGGCAGTCGGAGTGGAGGGTTGGGGTATAATGATCATCACTGATTAAACTTTGCAAAGGACTTATTCGACATGGCGACCTATAGTACCAACGAATTCAAAGCGGGGTTGAAAGTGCTTTTGGATGGAGACCCATGCATGATTTTAGAGAACGAGTTCGTCAAACCTGGTAAGGGGCAAGCGTTCAACCGGGTCAAATTTCGGAATCTGAAGACCGGTCGAATCCTGGAGCGGACCTTCAAGTCCGGCGAAAGTCTTGAGGGCGCCGATGTCGTGGATGCTGAGATGCAGTACCTATATAACGACGGTGAGTTTTGGTACTTCATGGACCCCAACACCTTCGAACAGGTTGCCGCAGACGCTCAAGTCGTGGGCGACGCCAAGCAGTGGTTGAAGGAACAGAGCTTGTGTACGGTCACTTTGTGGAACGGTGCCCCCATTGCGGTGACGCCGCCTAATTTCGTTGAGCTTACGGTGGTCGAGACCGACCCCGGGGTCCGCGGGGATACTTCTGCTGGTGGCAGCAAGCCGGCAAAACTCGAAACTGGAGCGGTGGTGCGGGTGCCGTTGTTCATCCAGGTGGGTGAGGTTCTCAAGATAGACACGCGCACCGGTGAATACGTCTCTCGGGTCGGTAAATAAACCCGTCTGGCAGCCCGCGTGCAGTTTGCAGATGCTGCACCGGCGGGCGGCAATGTTGGAAAAGATCCGCGCCTTTTTCCGCCGCGCCGGGGTGCTGGAAGTAGAGACTCCCCTGCTCTGGTCAACGGCGGGAACCGATCCCCACTTGGACTATTTCCCAGTGGATGGAGGAGGTTACTCGCTGTATCTTCAAACCTCCCCGGAATTTGCCATGAAGCGCCTGCTAGTCGCAGGTTCCGGCTCGATCTACCAGATATGCAAAGCGTTCCGGCGTGGAGAAGCAGGACGCCTGCACAATCCGGAATTTACCTTGCTGGAATGGTACCGGGTCGGCTTCGATTTGTCCCAGCTGATGGACGAGATCGCTCAGCTTTTGCAAGAATTGTTGGACAGCCGCGTCTTAAGGCGGGTGAGCTTTAGCTATGGGGAATTGTTCCAAGAATACATCGGTGTTTCCTGGCAGGCGTCATTATCCGATCTCAAGCGGCAGGCCGAATCTTTGGGGTGGCCAGAGGCTTCTGCAATATGTGGGCAGGAGCGCAGCCTGTGGCTCGATTTCTTGTTTTCCCATGCAGTTCAACCCAGGCTTCCTAGGGGAGCTGTGGTCTTCGTCTGCGACTTTCCAGCCCCGCTGGCCGCTTTGGCCAGGCTCAGGCCGGATGATCCTGACGTGGCGGAGCGATTCGAGGTGTTTGTGGACGGGGTGGAACTTGCCAACGGATACCACGAACTGAACGATCCGCTCGAACAGCGTGCTCGTTTCGATGCGGACTTGGCCTGGCGCCGCCGCGTCGGACTGCCGCTCCCGCCTGTAGATGAGGCGTTTTTGGCTGCGCTGGAGGCTGGGCTGCCGGACTGCTCAGGCGTAGCCTTAGGGGTGGACCGGGTTCTGATGCTCGCTGAAGGGGTTTCGGCCATTTCCGATGTCCTGCCATTTCCCCTCCGGCTGGCATGGTGAGACCTTTTCGTTTCCCTTCGCTGGTTACCCTGTTATTAGTGGGTTTCAGCCTGGTGCTTTTGCCCCTGCTCTTGGCTCTGGGGTCGGCGCTGTACTCTTTGGAAAAGCTGACCAGTTACAGTCAGACGGTGGTTTATCGATCGGTTCGAATGACCCACAGCAGCCGTATGTTGTTGGAACATCTGATCGCAATGGAACGCAGCGCAAGGCAATATCTCATTCTCGCTGATCCGGCATTGTTTGAGTATTACCGAGATATGCGGAAAACCTTTACCGCTGAACTCGAGGGGCTACGGAGTGTGATAAAGGAGGCAGATCTACTCCGTCTCGTGGCCAAATTGGAAGGCTACGAGTTTGATTTGTATATGATTTTTATGGATCCGCGGATCGCTATGCAGATCAAGACAGGCGAGGCGGATCAATTTCCGGTTTTACGTCAGTTGGCCAATCAGATATGGCAGCTCAGCAATCTGATAGTGGCGAAAAATCTTGAAGCGCTTGAGCAACGTTCCAAGCAAGGCCAGCAACAAACGCTGCAGCACTTGATGGTCATGATGCCTATCGCGCTGCTGTTACTGGTATTTTTCGTGGTGTTGATCACCCGCCCCATTCGCCAGTTGGATGCAGCCATTCGTAAGCTGGGGGACAAAGGCCTCGATCAGCCGATCAAGGTACAGGGGCCGCGTGACTTGGAGGCGCTCGGCAGGCGTCTGGAGTGGCTGCGGATCAGGCTTTCCATGCTCGAGGCGGAGAAGCAGCGCTTTATGCGCAATATTTCTCACGAATTGAAAACCCCCCTGGCCAATATCCACGAAGGAGTTGAATTGTTGGCCGATCAAGTGGTCGGAAAGTTGACCCCAGAACAGGCTGAGATCGTCCGAATCGTTTTCGACAACACCACTCGGCTTTACCGTATGATCGAAGACTTGATCCGCTATAGTCAGCTACAGCGGATGGATGAAGCGATGCGCCCCCAAGCGGTTGATATGAAGCTTTTGGTTGAGGAAGTTATCGAAGATTATCGCGTTCGTCTGCGCGCCAAAGAAATTCGCCTCCAGAGTCGATTGGCCGCTGTGAAATTCTATGGATTCCCGGAGTTGTTGCGGTCAATGATCGATAACCTGTTGTCCAATGCGGTCAAATACTCGCCACGCGGTAGTGAGATCATTGTGGCACTATTTCAGAGGAAGGGCATGATGTATTTTGAGGTCCAAGATCAGGGTCCGGGGGTTCCTCCCGAGGAGCGGAAGCGGGTGTTTGACGCGCTCTATCAAGGATCCACCGGGCGGAAATTGGGGATAGAAGGGACTGGTTTAGGGCTTGCGATCGTCAACGAGTGTGTCGTCATGCATCATGGGCAGGTAGAAATTCTGGATCCTCCACAAGGCCGGGGAGCCTATTTCCGAGTCGTCATTCCGCTGGATGGAGTTCGAGTTGAATAAACGCCCCTCTGCACGCGCCGGATTGCTGGGTTTGAGCCTGTCCTTTTTGGCGGGATGCGTTGGTCAGCCGCCTAAACCTCCGCCTCTTCGGCAAGTACCCGAGTATTCGCTGGCTCAAGAGCCGAATTACACGGATTATAGTCTTCCGGAGTTGGAGAGCTATTTGGGTTATCTCGCCGAATTGCAGCCTTTCCAACGTCAGGCCGAATGTGAGTGGTTACAGCGTTTCAATGCAGTTGCTCCGGGGCCGGGAGTACAGCTTCATCTGGCGTTTGCCCTACTGCTGGCCCCTGATTGTGGTAGCAACGAATCGCAGCAGGCGATCGAGTTGTTCGAAACGGGATTGACCCAGATCCAAGACTTACGGACACGCGGTTTGCTGGCGTATCATGCAGCGTTGGCCCAGCACCGACAGGGCGCAGAACGGTACCACGAGGAATTAACCCGGAAGTTGGAACGACAGTGGAAACAGGCCAATCAAAACTTAAATCAGCGCTTGCAAGCCTGCAATGAGGCGCTTAAAGACACACGAGCGAAATTGGAAGCCTTAAAGGCGATTGAACAAAGCTTGAATCCTGTGGGGGCACCGTAGACCGATGCAGGACTCACGCAAGCGGATACTGGTGGTTGACGACGAGGAGAGCTTCCTGCGTCTGTTGGTTATGCGCTTGAGCGCGGCCGGATTTGCGGTCAAGCCGGTGACCAGCGGTGAGGAGGCATTGGCGCAGCTGAGGTTGTTTCGTCCCCATGTAGTGGTGACCGACTTAATGATGGACGACATGGATGGTATAGCGTTGTTCGATGCCATTCACGCGCGTTGTCCTACTTTACCGATTATCATTCTCACTGCTCACGGTACCATCAGCGATGCCGTAGATGCCACCAAGCGGGGAATCTTTGGGTTTTTGACCAAGCCGGTGGACAACAAAGAACTGGTGCGTCAGGTCACCCAGGCGATGGAGATTTGCCTCGGTGCGGAAGTACGTGGGGACGAAGAGTCGGGGGAAGCTTGGCGCAGCGGGATCATCACCCAAAGCCAGCTGATGGAAGATCTGCTCAACCAGGTGGCGCGATTGGCGCAGGGCCGGGCGAGCGTATATATTCACGGCGAAAGCGGTACGGGTAAGGAGCTCTTGGCTAGGGCTATCCATCAAGCAGGGCCGCGGCGCGATCAGCCTTTCATTGCCGTCAACTGCAGCGCCATCCCTGAGCATTTGTTCGAATCAGAACTGTTCGGCCACAAAAAGGGGGCTTTCACCGGCGCAATTCGAGACCACGAAGGCTTATTCCGAGCCGCCGACGGAGGGACTCTGTTTTTGGATGAGATCGGCGATATGCCTAAATCCTTCCAGGTCAAGCTGCTGCGAGCGATTCAAGAGATGAGTGTGCGGCCGGTGGGAAGCACTGAAGCTGTGTCGGTGGATGTCAGGATCATCTCTGCCAGTCACGTGGATCTGGAGCAGGCCGTAGCTACCGGGGAGTTCCGCGGAGATCTCTATTACCGACTTAACGTGGTGACGCTGAGGGTGCCGCCGCTGCGCGAGCGGCCAGAGGACATTCCGCTGCTTGCTGCCCACTTCGTCAAACAACTGGCTGAACCTTACGGGAACCTGGTCAAGGGATTTTCCCCCGAAGCCTTAGAATGCTTGGTGCGCTACGACTGGCCCGGGAACGTACGCCAGCTGCAGAACGTCGTAGAACAATGCGTCGCACTCTCCAATACGCCCCTGATCTCCTTGAGCTTGGTGCAAAAGTCCCTCAGTGGGGATATCAGCAGTGGTGCCCTGCCACCATTGCGCGAGGCTAAACGCAACTTTGAGCGCGAGTACCTCATTCGCTTGCTGCAGATCACCAAAGGTAATGTGGCCCGCGCGGCGGAGCTGGCCAAGCGCAATCGGACCGAATTCTACCGGTTGCTGAATCGCCACCGGCTCGATCCAAATTCATTCAAACCCTAGCCGGGCTTGCAATGCTGGCAGCAGGTTTTCCACGCCGCCTGCTTGCGCGGTATCGAAGCTAAGTGTGGCGGCTTGCTCGGATGGGTCCAACGGATCGTGATGGCGAAGCTGATACTCCAAGACGGTTAAGTCGGCTTCTGACGGATCGTGCCGTTCCTGGATGCGCTTTAGGATGCGCTGGCGGAGAACTTCTTCCGTTGCCTGAAAATCCAGGATCAGGAAAGGAAGCTTTAAGCTTGCGGCCAGTTCTTTGAACCTGTCTCGATAGGCGCGCTTTAGGAAGGTAGCGTCCACGATCACCGGATAACCTGCGGTCAGGATTGTGCGAGCGTCGTCCCATAACTTTTGATAAGTGCGACGGGTGAAATCCGGAGTATAAATTCCACCGCCGAGCTGGGATTTAGAATCGGCAGTAGCCTCAAGCCCCGCTAGGCGCTTGCGCTCTACGTCTGAACGCAGATGCAGCGCTCCCAGATGGGAAGCCAGGTGGCGTGAGGCGTAGGATTTGCCACTGCCGGAAAAGCCATGCGTGATGCAGAGGGCGGCTCGCTTTGGATGACTGAAGGCTCGAGCGAGTTCCAGATAATGCTCGAAATCCCTCTGGTAGGCTATCTCGTCCGGGTGCTGTTGTCCGCTAAGGTGGGCGATCTTGGCCCGCACCATGGCCCGATAGACCAAGTAATAGCGGAGCAGGCGCACCCCAGCATAATCGCCGATCAGGCTCAGATAGTCGTTGAGGAAACCAAATCCCAGCGGTTTGCATCCACGCGCGCAAAGGTCCATTACCGTAAATGCGATTTCGCTGATGACGTCGATCCAGCGCAGCGCCGGGTTGAATTCGATGCAGTCGAACGGCAGCGGCTGCCCTTGCCATAGAACGATGTTGCCCAAGTGCAGGTCGCCGTGGCATTCGCGGATGAAGCCTTGGTGCTTGCGCTCAGCCATATTCGAACGCAGATGATCGAATTCGGTCTCGGTCCAGGCTTTGAGTTCTGCCAGGATGGCCCGGTCGGTCCGGGCGATCTGGGCAAAATTTTGCCTGGCGGCTTCCTGGATCAGATCTGGGTCGCCGTAAGGGTCTTCTGCTCTCACCCGGGCGGCGGATTGGTGAAAGCAGGCGATCCGTTCTGCCAGGGATTGCAAGATTGCTTCGGTTAATTCACCGCGGGTGGCACGTTCTGCAAGCAGGTCCTGTTCCTGGAATTGATGCATCTTGACGGCGTATTCCAGGGCTGGGCCTGGACCATCGATGCGGGGAGACGTTGGCTTGCCGGTGATTGCCACCACCGCCAAGTAGAGCTGGGGGGCTAGGCGACGGTTGAGGCGCAGTTCTTCCTGACAATAGAAATGCCGCTTGTCTAAGGTGGAGAAGTCGAGAAAACCGAAATTCACTGGTTTTTTGATCTTGTAAGCATAGGGACCAGTAAGAATGATCCAGGAGATATGGGTTTCGCGGTAGCAGATGGATTCGGTGGGGTGGTCGTAAACCGAAGGGTCGAGCAGGGATCGGATCAAGGGAGGCAGGTTTATCTCAGACACGGCCGACCGTCTTCGATTTGCAAGTGCTTTTCGCCAGCCAAAAAGGCCATCAACTCCTCGCCGATCAGCTCCCGGCGCCAACCGTGGCAGAGGTTAGAGTCCTCAGGACACGCCAGGAATTGTTCCAAGTCTTTGCGCGAGGCCAGCGTCACGGGGTTTAAACCGTGCTTTGCCGCCTGTAGCCGGACCACAGCACTGAGCAGCTCGAGCAGAATTTCCTGTTCGGCGGTACGCGCCGCCGGCCGCGCTGGAGGGGCTCCAGCGTCGTCAGTATGAGTTTGGGCGACAAGTTGGCAGATGGTTGCCCCGTAACGGTGGAGAAACCGGTTGTCGATTCCGCGCAGTCGCGCCAGCGCCTCGGGAGTTTGCGGCCTCAGCTTTGCGATCTGGCAGAGAAGATCGTCCTTCAACACCCATCTCCGGGGCTGATTGGACGCTATCGCGGTCTCTTCGCGCCACGCCGCCAGGCGCTTTAAGGTCAGCAGTTGGCGGCCAGTCAGGCTAGATGCCCCTTTGATTCGACGCCAGGCCTCTTCGGGTGGATTGGTGTAAGTGGTAGGGTCGATGAGGGTGCTGAACTCCTGTTCCAGCCACGCCAACCGCCCTGTTTGTTCGAGACGATCGCGCAGCTTAAGAAACAAAGGACCTAAGTAGCGCACATCGTCGATGGCATAGCGAATCTGCTCGGAGTCTAGCGGACGCTGATGCCAGTTGGTGCGGCTATGGCCTTTTTCTAAGGATACTTTTAAGACCTCCAGCACTAAATGAGCATAGCCGATTTGCTCGGGATAGCCCAGGAGCGGGGCGGCCAATTGCGTGTCAAACACCGGTCCAGGCAACTGCTTGTGGAGGTGGTAGAAGATCTCTAGATCCTGACGAGCGGCATGCAAGACCTTTAGCTTATCGGGCCGGTAGATAAGTCGCCACAAGGGAGTTAGGTCAGAAAGTCTCAATGGATCGACACAGGCAAGCGTGTCCTCCCCGGCGATCTGAAGCAAACAGAGCTTGGGATAATAGGTGGATTCGCGCAAGAATTCGGTGTCGATGGCCAGCCAGGGGCTGGTCGCCAATGCCTGGCATAGGCGTTCGAGGTCTGCTGGAGTATCGACGTAGTGGTAGGGTGCTGGCCGAGTAGATTTTGTGCTCACCATCTGGCAATGCTGGCGTCAATGATATAGATTGCAGCAAGTTTAAGTAATACCACTCTATGACCCAAGATCACAAGCTTCTGGTGCTGGTGGATGGCACCTCGTTCCTGTTTCGCGCCTATCACGCCCTGCCGCCTTTGAGCAATTCCAAGGGTGATCCCACCGGGGCGATCTACGGGGTAGCCAATATGCTGCGCAAGCTACTCCATACTTACGACACGCCTTATTTCGCGGTAGTGTTCGACGCTCCGGGCAAGACCTTCCGTGAAGCTTTATTCGAAGCTTACAAGGCCAAACGTCCGCCGGTGCCCGAGGAACTGACAGTCCAGATAGCACCCTTGCAGGAATTGATCGAGGCGATGGGTATTCCGCTGATCGTGAAGGAAGGAGTGGAGGCTGACGATGTCATCGCCACGCTGGCCGCTAAAGCTAAAGCCTCGGGTTTTCACGTGGTGGTAGCCACCAGCGATAAAGACTTGGCCCAATTGGTGGACGACCGCCTGATCCTAGACAACACGATGTCCGAAACCCGCCTGGATGCCGCCGGAGTGCGGGAGAAGTTCGGCGTGCCGCCGGACAAGATCGTCGATTACCTGGCGCTGGTAGGCGATCCTTCCGACAATATTCCCGGGGTTCCCGGAGTTGGACCCAAGACCGCTGCCAAGTGGCTGCGTCAATACGGCTCCTTGGATGGGATAGTAGCCCATGCGGATGAGATACCGGGCAAAGCGGGAGAAAACCTGCGCGCCCATTTGAATGAACTGGCCCTTGCGCGCCAGCTGGCCACGCTTCATAGCGATGTGGCATTGACTATCACGCCTGAGGACCTCAAGCGGCGGCCGCCTGACAACGCTAAGTTGACGGCGTTGCTCAAGCGGTTCGAGTTTACCTCCTGGTTGCGCCAGCTCGATCTGCCGACCACCCGCAGCCAATCTCAAGGCTTAGGTTCTTGTTACCAGGCGGTGCTCACGCAGGCCAGTCTTAACCAGTGGCTGGAAGCGTTACGGCAGGCGCCGCTGGTGGCTTTTGATACCGAAACCACGGATCTGAATTATCTGGATGCGCGCTTGGTCGGAGTATCGTTTGCCGTAGAGCCGGGCAAAGCCGCTTATGTGCCGGTAGGTCACGACTACTTGGGCGCACCGGCGCAGCTGGGCTTGAACGACTTGCTCGAGGAGTTGCGTCCGCTGCTGACTTCGGAAAACATCGCCAAGCTGGGTCAAAACCTTAAGTACGACGCCCACGTGCTTGCCAACTACGGCATCGAACTCAAAGGGATCGCCCACGACACCATGCTTCAGTCTTATGTCTTAAATAGCACTGCCACCCGCCACGATCTGGACTCTCTGGCGCTGACCTATCTCGGAATCAAGACTACCCATTACGAGGAGGTGGCGGGCAAAGGCGCCAAGCAAATTCCGTTTTCTATGGTAAGCCTCGATCAAGCGGTGTCTTACGCGGCCGAGGACGCTGACGTTACACTGCGCCTGCATCGGGTATTGTGGCCCAAGCTCGAAGCGGAACCCAAGCTCAAACGGGTATATCAAGAGATCGAGATGCCTTTGGTGCCAGTGCTGGTGCGGATGGAACGCAACGGAGTGCAGGTGGATCGAGAAGAGCTCACCCAGCTGAGCGCCGAGTTAGCCAGGCGCTGCGCTCTCATCGAAGAACAAGTCTACTGTATCGCTGGGGAAGCTTTCAACTTGGCCTCGCCCAAGCAAATTCATCATATCCTATTCGAGAAGCTGAATCTTCCGGTGTTGAAAAAAACTCCCAAAGGCCAGCCTTCTACCTCAGAAGAGGTTCTCCAGCAGTTGGCCGCAGACTACGAACTGCCGCGCCTGATTCTAGAACACCGGGCTTTGAGCAAGCTCAAATCAACCTATGCCGACCGTTTGCCGCAGCAAATCCATCCGCGCACCGGCCGAGTGCATACCTCTTATCATCAGGCGGTCACCGCCACCGGCAGGCTGTCCTCTTCGGATCCCAATCTCCAGAACATTCCCATCCGCAGCGAGGAGGGTCGCCGGATCCGGCGCGCCTTCGTGGCCCCTTCCGGGTTTAAACTGGTGGCCGCTGACTATTCCCAGATCGAGCTTAGGATCATGGCCCACCTGTCAGGGGATCCGAATCTCCTGCGCGCTTTCGCTGAAGAGATAGATATTCACCGTGCCACTGCCGCCGAGGTCTTCAACGTTGCCCCGGAACAAGTCACGCCCCAGCAGCGCCGCGCCGCCAAGGCGATTAACTTCGGCTTGATCTATGGTATGTCTGCCTTTGGCTTGGCCAAACAATTGGGGATAGAGCGGGAGGATGCCCAGGTCTACATCGACCGCTATTTTGAGCGCTACCCTGGGGTTCGCGATTATATGGAGGAAACCAAGCGCTCGGCTTACGCCTTAGGTTATGTGGAAACCTTGTTTGGGCGTCGGCTCTATTTGCCGGAACTTAAGTCGAAAGATCCGAAGCGCCGCCAATATGCTGAGCGCACTGCGATCAACGCGCCCATGCAGGGGAGCGCTGCCGACATCATCAAACGGGCGATGATTGCAGTGGATGGCTGGATTCTCAACTCTGGCTGCAGGGTAAAGATGATCATGCAGGTTCACGACGAACTGGTGTTCGAAGTGGCGGAGGATTGCTTGGAGCAGGCGATCTTGCAGATCCGAGCGCATATGCAAGGGGCAGCGAGCTTGAGCGTGCCGTTGGTGGTGGAAGTCGGGGTTGGGGCGAACTGGGACGAAGCGCATTGAAGTCGGGGAACTTTTGCTCACTCTTGCCTTCTAATTGGGCAAGTGTCTGGAACGACGCCAAATCTACTCATTTCCTCCCTTATGAGTAGCGAGCAGCTCCGGTTCCCCCAAGCCGGAGCATCATTGGCCCCGAAGCCCTCCCCCTTTGGCTTCGGGGTTTTTTTATCTGTCTACTTCTAGCCAGCGGTCGAGCACGGCATGGGCTTGGTCGATGCCGATTCTCTTAGGGGCCGAAAAAATCTGGCAGCTTAAGTTTCTGGAATATTCCGCTAACACCTTTTGCACCTTAAGAAGCGTGTTTTTAGCCAAAGCGTAGCTGAGTTTGTCGGCTTTAGTCAGGAGTATGTGCAGTGGCCGTTGGTAATGATTGCACCACTCGATCATGCGCAAATCAAACTCGGTCAGGGGATGGCGAATGTCCATGATCAAAAATACTCCTTTCAGGCACCTACGTTGTCTGAAGTAATCCTCTATGGCTTTGCTCCAGCGCTCCTGAACTTGGGCGGGCGCCTTAGCAAAGCCGTAACCGGGCAGGTCCACTAGGCGACGCTTCGTATCTACTTGGAAAAATACCAATTGCTGAGTTCGCCCCGGCGTTTTGCTCGTGCGGGCAAGCGCTTTTTGATTGGTGAGCGTATTGATAGCGCTAGATTTTCCGGCATTGGAACGGCCGACGAAGGCGACTTCGAGCCCTGCGTCGGGGACGTCTTTGGCAAACTCAAGGGTGCTGAGCAGAAAGCGAGCTTGGTGATACAAAGAATTCATTAAGTTTCAAGAAAAAACCCACGGTGAGAGTAATTTAGACGGCAAAATCGGTACAATGATACCTCTTAAGCCGTAGAATTTAAGGAGCAGCATGAAAACTATACTAACATTGATCGGTGTGATAGGTCTGATGTGGGAGGCTCGATTAGTTGTTGCTCAGCCCGGCAAGGTAAGTGAGAAAGCCGCTGTGTGCGTTGGCTGTCATGGCGAAGCGGGTAAGGGCGTAACTCCTGTGTTTCCGAAACTGGCGGGACAAAATGTCAAGTATCTGAGTGCGCAACTGCGATCTTTCAAGGATCAGACCCGCTCTGTTCCAGCCATGAATGCCGTTGCCGCAACGCTGAGCGAAGCCGATATTAGCGAGCTGAGCGCTTATTTTGCAGCTCAAAAATCCCAGCCAGAGTCGGGTGAGGTGCCGCCCAAAGGAGAAGCAATTTACCGCGCCGGGATCGCCGCCAAGGAGGTGCCAGCGTGCGCTGCCTGCCACGGTCCTGAAGGGCAGGGGAACGCCCCAGCAGGTT
This sequence comes from uncultured Methylococcales bacterium, assembly GCA_964654415.1. Lineage (GTDB taxonomy): Bacteria > Pseudomonadota > Gammaproteobacteria > Methylococcales > Methylothermaceae > Methylohalobius. Next base: position 97,189 of record CAZZIP010000006.1, read on the forward strand.
TCCCGCTGGTGCGGGGTCAATACGCCGCTTACACGGTCAAGGCCTTGAGCGATTATGCTGCTGGCGTGCGCGGCGAGAATACGCCGATGCACACTATCGCCGCTCGGCTGAGCGAGGACGAAATGAAAGCCGTGGCCGCTTATATCGCAGGATTGAAGTGAGCTTATCCACACCGAACGATGGGGGACGATGATGAGACCGATGATGCGCTACGTTTGGACGATACTGTTAGGGTGGTGTTTGACTGGCGGCGTGGTGGCTCAAGAGTATCTTGAGCTAAATCCGCCGAGGCCGACGCAAGATCCCGACAAAATTGAGGTCATCGAATTTTTCTGGTATGGCTGCCCGCACTGTTTTCGCTTTGATCCTTATTTAGAGGAGTGGGTCAAGGGCAAACCCGCCGAGGTGGTGTTCAAGCGCCAGCCGGTGATTTTCGGCGCCAATTGGGCGCCCCAGGCGCGGGCTTATTTTACCGCCGAAGTTTTGGGAGTAGTAGACAAAATCCATAAGGACTTCTTCAATGCGATGCATGTGGACAAGAAGCCGATGGCAAGCGAGGAAGAACTGACCGAATTTTTTGCCGCCCACGGCATCGACCGGCAAGACTTCAAAAATGCCTTCCGGTCGTTTGCAGTAGACATGAAAATGCGCCAGGCCGAAGCCATCGCAGCCGATTACGGAATCACCGGGGTGCCGGCGCTGGTGGTCAACGGCAAGTACGCGATCACCGGCCAGACCGCCAAGAGCTATGCCAAAATGATTGAAGTGCTTAAGGCTTTGGTCGAACGCGAGCGGCAACGCTTAAGTACCGGTGCGCGCTAATAATGCATGCATGGAGGGGGAAATGGGGCAGAGTTTAAGGCTTGCCAGCTTCAACATCCAGACCGGCATTCGTACGTGCCACTATGAGGATTACCTCCTTAAAAGCTGGCAACACCTGTGGCCCTGCGACAAGCGCTTTGTCAATTTGGAGCGGATCGCTGAATTCCTGCGGCCCTTTGACATTGTCGGCCTGCAGGAGGTGGACGGTGGCGGTGCCCGCAGCCACTACGTAATTCAGACCGAATACCTAGCCAGGCGCGCCGGATTCCCTTATTGGCACAATCAGGTCAACCGTAGAATCGGCCGCTTGGCTCTGCACAGCAACGGTTTCTTAAGCCGCCTGCCGCCGGATGGGATCTATGAGACGCCGCTGCCTGGCCTACCCGGACGAGGGGCGATCTGGGTACGCTTCGGCCAAGGCAGAGAGGCCTTGTTGCTCTGTGTCTTGCATCTGGCGTTAAGCCCCCGGGCGCGGCGCCGGCAGTTGGATTTTGTCGCGGAGTGCCTTGCCGGTTACGAGCATGTGATCGTGATGGGGGACCTCAACTGTGGGGCCAACGCGCCTGAGCTGCGCCGATTTCTGACCCGTACTGGACTCATCGACCCGATCCCCCATGCGCGCACTTTCCCCAGTTGGCAGCCTCTGCGCAAGCTGGACCACATTCTGGTCAGCGCCAGTCTTGAGGTCAGCCGGAGGCAGGTGTACGATTTCGTTTGTTCCGATCATCTGCCGATTGGCGTCGAAATCGTGTTACCAGAAACCTTGCCTCTGGCCGCCTGAGGTAAGACATGGCCGAGGCAGAGCCGGACAAATGGAAAAACAAGTGTCTGGCGCTTGCTGAGGAGTTAGACGCTCTACAGGCCAGGGCTGAGCGTACCGAGAAGCGCTTGCTTAAAATTTTGGCCCGCCTGGTCTGTGCCTTCGAGGGCCAATCCCAACGCTTAGATCAGTTCCTTGAGCAGTTGCACCAGGTATTGCGCCGTGGCTCCCTCGACGAACACGGTTTGGAGCAGCTGGATGCTGCATCGGATGTCCTGTTGCGCGCCAGTGAGCAAATCCGGCGCGAGAAATCCTCCGGTGAGCAGGGCTTGCACCGCCAATTGCTGCGCCTCCTCGAAGTGGTCGAGATTCCCCCCAGCTTAAGCGATCTGGGCGAGCGACTAAGCGCTTCCTTAAAGCAGGGATGCGCGTCTGAGGAAGCGTTGGATGAAACCGCGCGCTTGCTCGCCGAGATCAATACCAGGCTACGGAAGGAACGGGCGGAGATTGAAGATTTTCTGGAGCAGCTGACGGCAAAGTTGCAACTTCTGGAAGCCCAGGCTCAGGATGTTGGCCGAGTGCTCCAGGCTAGCGATGGGAATTGGAACAGAACCTTGACTGCCCAGGTCGCTCATCTGCGCATTAAGACGTTTGAAGAAACCAATCTGGAAGCGCTCAAGCTCGTTATCACCGAAAGGCTCGACATTCTAACCCGCCAATTGCGCGTCTTCTACCAAGAGGAAACGGACAGAAATGCCCAAGCGGCAAAGCGCATCGCGGCTTTGACCGAACGCTTGCAGGAACTTGAGCAGGAATCTAAAAAATTGCGCCAGCAGCTCAAGATAGCTTACCAACAGGCGCTGTATGATCCGGTGACTGGCCTGCCCAATCGCAAGGCAACAGACGAGCGGCTGGCGCAGGAATTTTCCCGCTGGCAACGTTTCCATCAGCCCCTGAGTCTCTTGATATGGGATATCGATCATTTCAAACAGATCAACGACCGTTTCGGTCATCAGGCTGGTGACAAGACGCTGCGTATCGTCGGTCAGACCCTACGCGAAGGGATTCGGGCGGTGGATTTTGTTGGTCGTTACGGCGGTGAAGAATTTGTCATGCTGCTACCTGGTACCAAGCTGGAAGACGCCTTAAAAGTAGCTGAGAAGCTGCGCGAGGCGGTCAAAAGGCGCGGTTTTAACAGCCGCGGCAAACCGGTACCTATTACTATCTCTTGTGGTTTGAGCTGCGCGCGCCCTGGCGATACCCAGATGTCCCTATTCGAACGGGCGGACAAAGCTCTGTATCAGGCCAAACAGGCTGGCCGGGATCGCTGCGTCAGCCTCTAGTGCGCTTTTGGCGCGCGTTTCCCCGAAGATCGTCCATCTGAACAGGTGAAGCCGCTCAGGTATGGGGAGGTCAATCGCGCAATTGTTCCAGGCGCTTTAGCGCTTGTTGGCGTATCGATTCGGGGAGGGGCACGAAGCGCTGGGCGAGGATTGCCTGGCCTTCAGGTAGGAGGGCAGTGCGGGCAAAGGCGACCGCCAAGGGATTAGATGGATCGAGGTATAAATAGAGATAATAGGTGAGTGGGTAATGGCCGCTTGCGAGGCGGTCAGCGGAGGGTAGAACTTTACGCCGGCCGGGTGGCAAAACCAACGGGAGCAGGCGAACCTCTTGGGTTGCCAAGGCGCGGCTAGCAAATCCTAGTGCGCCTGGTTGCTGGGCGATCTGATCGACCACCGCGGCATCGTCTGCGAGCAGGACGACGTTGCGCATTGGGCTGCCGCAGAGCACCTTGGCCTGGAAATGGAAATGGCTGGCGTTAGCCGGGGTGGAACCATAGAGAGGACCAGAAAGCAAGGGGGCGGCAGGGGGACCTGGCTGGCAGCGGTGGGTTCCAGCGTATAGGTATTCCAGTTCGGCAAGGCTGAGTTCTTGTCTAGGGTCGCTTGGGTGGACAACTACGCCCAAGGCATCCAAACCCACGGTTAGAGCCAGGGGAGGACGGCCGTGGCGGTTTTGGAATACCGAAGCCTCGGCGGGTGTCAGAGTCCTGCTGATGGCGACCAGCTCCGCCTCGCGGTTGAGCAGGGCCTGGACGGCGGTGAGCGTGTTAGCAGCAGCAGAGGAGACATTTGCCTCCGGGTGGGCGGTGCGGAAGTTAGCGATCCAAAAAGAGGTAGTCGGAGCTAAGGGTCGGTCGCTGTAGATGCGCAGAGTGTCTGCCGAAGTGACCTGCCAGATCAGCAACCCCAGCGCTATCCCGAGCCAGCGGCTAAAAGGACTGGATTTCATGAGGCAACCGCCGTTGCGTTGGGCTGCACCATGCGTTCTGCAGGAAAATGGCAGCGGAAAGTACTGCCCTGCCCTAAGCGGCTGTCGATTTCCAGGCGGGCCTGATGCCGGTTTAAGACGTGCTTGACGATCGCTAGTCCCAGTCCGGTGCCAGTGGGATTTAATTGTTCGGCGCCTGGGACTCGGTAAAAACGCTCGGTTAGGCGGGGAATGTGCTCGGCTGGGATGCCGGGTCCGGTATCGGCGACTTCCAAGTATGCCCCTTGCCCGGTTGTATACCAGCGTACGGTGATGGTGCCGGTGGCGGGGGTATATTTGATCGCGTTGACGATCAGGTTGGTAAACGCGCTGCGCAGTTCCTGCTCGTTTCCGAGCAGGAACTGCCGAGATTCAATGTGGAGCTGGACGGAAGCGTGTTGTTCCTTGAGTTGGTCGAGTTCCGCCAAAATGCCTGCCAACAATTGCTCCACATCCACCGGATGCAACGAGCCGGGTTTGTTCTGGGTGGTTTCTAGGCGGCTCAAATACAGCAAATCGTCGATCAGATATTGCAGTCGGCGAAGTTGATCGTCCATGCGTTTAAGCGACGGCCGAAAAGCCGGGGAAACGGCCGATTCAGTGTCCATCAGGGTTTCCAGATAGCCTTTGATGACGGTGATCGGGGTGCGCAGTTCGTGGGAGACGTGGGCGACGAAATCTCGGCGCTGGCGTTCCAATAGGCGAATCTGGGTAACATCCTGGGCGATGAGTAAATAGCGATCCGGCACGTAGGGAACGATTCGGATCTCAAGTTGGACGTTATCGCGGTCTGGCACTTGAATCGTGATGGGTTGCTCGAATTTCGCCTGCTTTAAGTAGTTGACGAATCCGGGATGGCGGAGAAGATTGTCGATGCGTAACCCCCTGTCTTTGGATTGGAGTCCCAAAAGATAAGCGGCGGCTTTGTTGAACCACTCGATCTCGAATCCGTCGGTGAGCACGACAGTGGCGTCCGGCAAGGCTTCGGTAGCTTGGCGGAAGTGTTTTAGGATCTTGGCCAGCCGGCGTTTGCGCCGTCGATGGCGGCGTTGCCGCAGGCGCAGGCGGTGAAACACTTCGACCCACAGTCCGTTGCCTTCCGGCAGTTCGTTTCTCTCGCTGTAGGACCAAGCTAAAAGACACCAGCCGTAATAGAGATGACGGGCGAGATGGCCAAGGAGGAACACAGCCATGACCACCACGAGGTGCCCTTCGATCCAGCCGACGGCAAGGGCGACGGCCAAGCCCGAGGCAAACAGAACAAATTCCGACCGCAGGGCCTGGGCCATGAGTCTCTCAAGGTTGTAGAGGAGAAGTAGTGAAGCGGTAGCCGAAGCCTCGCACGGTTTCGATCATCGCATCACGCCCGTATTCGGCCAGAATTTTGCGTAGGCGACGGATATGCACGTCTACGGTCCGTTCTTCGATATAGACATCGTGCCCCCACACCCGGTCCAGCAATTGTCCGCGGCTGTACACCTTGTCCGGGTGGATGAGGAAGAATTCCAGCAAGCGGTACTCAGTGGGGCTCAAGCTTATTGGCTGCTGATCGATCTCGACCTTGTGCTCTTCAGGGTCTAGGAGAATACCGCCGACTTTGATCAGAGCGGGTTTTTCGCCCTTGCCGAAGCGCCTCAGCACGGCGTTGATGCGGGCGATCAATTCGCGTGGGGAGAAGGGTTTGGTGATGTAATCGTCAGCCCCGCTGTCCAGTCCTAAGACTTTGTCTTCTTCCTCGCTGCGGGCGGTCAGGAGAATGATCGGAATGTCGCTGTAAGCGGCATTCCGGCGTAGCCTTTTGGCCCAATCAACGCCGCTTATGCCGGGCAACATCCAGTCTAGCAGGATTAGGTCTGGAAGATGCTGCTCTATCTCTTGGAGCGCGGCTTGGACGTTCATGGCTGGGCGGACCTTGAACCCCGCCTGTTCCAGTACCAATTGCAACATGTCGCGGATAGCAGCTTCGTCTTCGACGACCAGAATGTCGATTTTTGCCATAAGGTTAAATTTGGTTGAATCGACCAGCTAAAGTAGCATTGTTGAATTACTGAATTATGAACGCGAAGGCCAGTGAAGTTCCATTTCTTATCTATGGTATATTGAGTTTTTAGTCATTGAGCGAGGATGGATGCGAATTTCCACCCGCCGATTCTGGGCTCGGCCTGCAGGGGTGTCATTGGGCGCGATGGGTTTGCTTTGGCCCATGCCGCGGTCGAGGAGCCGCGAAGGGTCCACCCCTTGTGCGGCCAAATACCGAGCTACGCTGCGCGCGCGATCCTCGGACAAGCGTTGGTTGTATTCGGGGTTGCCAGTAGCGTCGGTATGCCCTGTCACTTCGACCAAGGTTTCACGATGCTCGTTCAACACGGTTGCCACCGAGTTGAGGATCGAGTAAAACTGAGAGGTTATCTCAGACGAGTCGCTCGCGAAGGTGATGTTGCTCGGCATGATCAGACGCAGGTTTTGGCCTTCGCGGACGAGTTGGACTCCACTGCCTGCAAGTTTTTGGCGTAAGATTGCTTCCTGACGGTCCATGTAAGCGTCAATCGCCATTCCGGCCAACGCGCCAACGCTTGTGCCAATGGCAGTGCCGGTTCCGGGTTTGTCCATGACGGCACCTAGGGCCGCGCTGCTCCCGGCGCCTGGCGCCGTTTTGCTGGGCTGGGGTTCACCGGTATAAGGGTTGACGATGCAGCCGCCGAGGAATACGGCTGCACCGATGAGAACGAGGTATTTGGGCATGGAAGTCGATTTCAGTTGGTGTGAAATTTATGGTCTATCATCATAATAAATCACAGACGGATCATTTAAGTTAAAATTGACTCATAGGTCAGCAAGGGTTTAAAAACTTAAAAACACAAAACAAGGGTTGAGAGGGTGAGTCAAGATTTTGTTTTTACCTCCGAATCGGTCTCCGAAGGTCATCCGGACAAGATCGCCGATCAAATTTCCGACGCCATGCTGGATGCTCTGTTAGAGCAGGATCCTAAGGCGAGGGTGGCGTGCGAGACGCTGGTCAAGACCGGAATGGTGCTTTTGGCTGGTGAGATTACTACGAGCGCTTGGGTGGATTCTGAGCAACTGGTCCGCCAGGTGGTCAAAGAGATTGGTTATGACGACCCAGCGATCGGCTTCGATTGGCAGAGCTGCGCCGTCCTCCAAGCCATCGGCAAGCAGTCGCCCGACATCGCTATGGGAGTAGACGAGTCGGAAAACAAGGAACAAGGCGCTGGTGACCAGGGTCTGATGTTCGGATACGCCTGCGACGAAACCAGCGTCCTGATGCCAGCTCCCATCTACTATGCCCACGAATTGGTCAAACGCCAGGCCAAGCTACGCAAATCTAAAGTGTTGCCTTGGCTTAGGCCGGACGCCAAAAGCCAGGTTACGATCCGCTATCAAGACGGCAAGCCGGTAGCGGTGGATGCGGTGGTGCTGTCCACCCAGCACGCACCGGAAATTCCTCAGGCTGCGGTGCGGGAGGCGGTGATAGACGAAATCATCTTGAAAGTCATCCCGCACCAGTGGATTCATCGGGGAACCAAGTTCTTTGTCAATCCCACGGGCCAGTTTGTGATCGGCGGGCCGGTGGGGGACTGTGGCCTGACCGGGCGCAAGATCATCGTCGATACCTATGGCGGGATGGCGCGCCACGGCGGCGGTTGTTTTAGCGGCAAAGACCCAACCAAGGTGGACCGGTCGGCGGCTTATATGGGCCGCTATGTGGCCAAGAACATCGTCGCCGCAGGCTTGGCCGACCGCTGCGAGATCCAGGTGTCCTATGCCATCGGAGTGGCCGAGCCGACCTCGATTTCGATTGAGACCTTCGGCACCGGACGGGTGGCCGAATCGCGCTTGGTCGAGATTGTGCGCGAGCACTTCGATCTACGCCCCAAAGGTTTGATTCAGGAACTTGATCTGCTCAGGCCGATCTTCCGCAAGACTGCCGCTTACGGGCATTTCGGCCGAACCGAACCGGAGTTTACCTGGGAACGCACTGACAAGGCTGAAATTCTGCGCGACGCTGCGGGACTTCCCCCGCGTGACTAAACCAAATAAGCAATGTAGGAGGTTATGATGAGTCAAGCTGCAACCCATTTGAAACTCACCCGGGATTACAAGGTCGCCGACCTTTCCTTGGCTGAGTGGGGGCGCAAGGAGATCCGTATCGCCGAGACTGAGATGCCGGGTCTGATGGCGCTTCGCGAGGAGTATCGCGCGCAAAAGCCTTTGCAAGGGGCGCGCATCGCCGGTTGCCTGCACATGACCATCCAGACCGCAGTGCTGATCGAGACCCTGGTGGAGCTAGGCGCCCAAGTGCGCTGGTCTTCCTGCAATATTTTCTCGACTCAGGATCACGCGGCAGCGGCGATCGCCGCTGCCGGCATTCCGGTGTTCGCTTGGAAAGGGGAAACCGAGCAGGAATACTGGTGGTGTATCGAACAGACGATCTTCGGCCCCGATGGTTGGCGTCCGAACATGCTGCTCGATGACGGCGGCGATCTGACCAAGGTGATGCACGAGAAATATCCCAACCTTCTCAAAGACGTGCGAGGGGTATCGGAGGAAACTACCACGGGCGTCCAGCGGCTCTATGAGATGATGAACGAAGGCAAACTCTTATGTCCGGCGTTCAACGTTAACGACTCGGTGACCAAGTCTAAGTTCGACAATTTGTACGGCTGCCGCGAATCCCTGCTCGACGGACTAAAGCGCGCCACCGACGTGATGATCGCCGGCAAGATCGCGGTGGTATTGGGCTACGGCAACGTCGGCAAGGGCTGTGCCCAATCCCTGCGCGCCCAGGGGGCGAAAGTGTGGGTGACCGAGGTCGATCCGATCTGTGCGCTGCAGGCGGCGATGGAGGGTTACCCCGTGGTGACCATGGAGGAGGCAGCTCCTGTCGCCGACATTTTCGTCACCGCCACCGGCAACTACCACGTGATTACTCACGAGCACATGCGGGCGATGAAGCACAACGCCATCGTCTGCAACATCGGCCATTTCGACGACGAGATCGACGTGGCCTCCTTGCGCCAGTATCCTTGGGAAAACATCAAGCCACAGGTCGATCAAGTCATCTTTCCCGACGGCAAGAGGATTATCTTATTGGCAGAAGGGCGGCTGGTGAATCTGGGGTGTGCGACTGGCCATCCGAGCTTTGTGATGTCCAATTCTTTTTGCAACCAAGTACTGGCTCAGATCGAGCTGTGGACCAATCCTGGCAAATACGAGAACAAGGTGTACGTGCTGCCCAAGCACCTCGATGAAAAAGTCGCGCGCCTGCACCTGGACAAGCTGGGAATCAAACTCACCCGTCTGACCCAGGCCCAGGCGGCTTACATCGGAGTACCGGTGGAGGGACCATACAAGCCGGACCATTATCGTTACTGAAATGGCAGTTTCTCTCAGCTTCGAGTTCTTCCCGCCGCGCACTCAGCAACTTGCTGCCCAGCTGCGTGAAGCCTATCTTGTGCTCGCCCGCCTAAAACCGGATTATTTTTCGGTCACTTATGGGGCGGGGGGAACAACGCGCCTCAATACTTTCGAGACGGTATTGGAAATCCGGCGCGAGACCGGCTGCGAGGTGGCCCCGCATCTGTCCTGCATCGGCTCTACCCGGGAGGAGATCCGCCAGATCCTCCAAAGCTACTGCGCGCACGGCATCCGCAGGCTCGTAGCGCTGCGCGGGGATCCGCCTTCGGGGATGCACACCGATGGCGATTTTCGCTACGCCGAGGAGTTGGTGCGGTTTATCCGCGCTGACACCGGGGATTATTTTTACATTGAGGTGGCGGCCTATCCTGAGGTTCACCCGCAGGCCCCAAGCTACTGCGCCGATCTTAAACACTTCAAACACAAGCTGGAGGCCGGCGCCAATGCGGCGATTACCCAGTATTTCTATAACGCCGATGCTTATTTTTATTTCCTCGAAAGCTGCCAGCGTGAGGGAATCGACGTCCCGATCGTTCCGGGGATCATGCCGATCACCAACTACGGCCAACTGGCTCGTTTTTCGGAGCGGTGCGGGGCCGATATTCCCCGCTGGATGCGCAAGCGGCTGGAAGCTTTTGGCGACGATCTGGAATCAATCCGGGCCTTCGGCATTGAAGTGGTGACCGGGATGTGCCAAAAGCTCCTGGCAGGGGGGGCGCCTGGACTACATTTTTACACCATGAACCGGGCTGAGCCGACCTTGACCATTTGCCGTAATCTCGGATTGCTCCCATAGCATTGCATTGCGCGTTTCTAGGCTGTATCTTCCCCAAGCATTCCAAACCGGAGCCGAACTCGTCCTCACTGGGGAGCGGGCCCATTACGTGCTCGCCGTGCTCAGGCTTAAGGCGGGAGACCCTCTGACCGTGTTCGATGGCCGGGGAGGAGAGTATCGGGCTGAGTTGATCGCCGCCGACCGTCGCCAGGCACGCCTCAAAATCGGCAGCTTCAAGGTGCGTGAAGCCGAATCACCCTTGCGCATTCACTTAGGGCTGGCGATTGCCAAGGGCGAGCGGATGGATTGGAGCGTGCAAAAGGCCACCGAACTTGGCGTCCATGCGATCGCGCCACTGACTACCGAACGCTGTAACGTCCGCCTAGGTGACAAAGCAGCGCACAAACGCACGCATTGGCAAAAAATCGCCATCGCCGCTTGTGAGCAATGCGGGCGCAACAAGATTCCCGAAATTCTCCTGCCGCAGGCCCTCGATCAATGGTTGGATACCCGAGGGAAAGGTGTGCTGCTTGACCCCGAGGGAATTCCTTTTCCCGCTTTAACTCAGCCCGGCGATGAGCTGACCTTGCTGCTCGGCCCAGAAGGGGGATTGAGCCATGCCGAACGCCAGTGTGCTTTGGCCTCAGGCTTCGTACCGGCGAGCTTGGGGCCGCGGATCTTGAGGGTGGAGACGGCCGTGGTGACGGCTTTGAGCATTGCCCAGGCGCTGTGGGGGGATGTCCGGGGTTAATCCTAGTTTTGTTTTAATGAGGTAATGTATGCGCATTTACAATTTGTTCCCCTTGCTTGTGGGGCCTTTCTCGGCCTGGCGACCCCACCTAGAGCGGGCGGCAAGTCTCGGATTCAACTGGATTTTCGTCAATCCGATCCAGCAGCCTGGCCGTTCAGGCAGCCTGTATTCGATCAAGGATTACTTCAAGATCAATCCGGTTTTCGTCGATCCCAAGTCGACTAAATCGCCCGAAGACCAAGTCCGCGAGACGGTCGCATTCGCAGAAAGTCTTGGACTTAAGATGATGCAGGACTTGGTGGTCAACCATTGCGCCTACGATTCGCCGTTGGTGAAACAGCATCCGCAATGGTTCGTCAAGGAAAAGGGGCGCATCGCCCATCCATTCTGTCTCCACGACGGCCAGAAAGTCGTCTGGCGCGATCTGGCCAGCTTCGACCATCGCCGTACGGTCGATCCGGAGGGCTTGTATCAATACAGCCGCGCCGTAGTCGAGCATTTGATTGCGCTTGGATTTAAAGGGTTTCGCTGCGACGCCGCTTATCAGGTCCCGAGCCAGTTCTGGCGGCGGTTGATCGAGGAGACAAAACGCGCCCATCCCGAAGTGATCTTCGTTGCCGAGACGTTGGGTTGCAGTGTCGATCAAACCCGGGAGGCGGCGGGGGCAGGTTTCGACTATATCTTCAACAGTGCTAAGTGGTGGGATTTCGAAAGCCCTTGGTTGTTGGAGCAGTACAATCTGACCCGCGATCTGGTTCCCTCGATCGCTTTTCCGGAAAGCCACGACACGCCTAGGCTGTTTGCCGAATGTCAGCACAACGTGGACGCGCTAAAACAGCGATACCTGTTTGCGGCGCTGTTTTCTGCTGGGGTGATGATGCCCATCGGCTACGAATTCGGGTTTCAAAAGCCCCTGCACGTGGTCAAGACCACGCCTGCGGACTGGGAAGAAACCGGGGTTGATATCTGCGAGTTTATCCTTAAAGTCAACCGCATCAAGAGCCAGTATCGGGTATTTCAGGAAGAGAGCGTCACCGAAGTACTGGATCATTCGAATCGCGCTGTGTTATTCATGTGGAAAGCGGCCTCTCGCAATCATCAGGAGGCGCTGATTATCCTCAACAAGAATAGTTGGGGGCGTGAGCAGTTTTATATCGATGACCTTTATCGATATATCCAAACTTCCCCCCCGCTCGTAGACGTCTCTCCGCAGTGGCCACAGGAGTATTTGCCTACCCCTTTTCACTTTGAACTGACCCCAGGCATGGGACGGGTATTGGTGGCCGGTGTTTAAAAACCAGGCGGATGACTTAAACTGTGCAAGTTGGAATCTTACTCAGGCTAACCGATGACGAAAAAGACCCCGCCTCGCAATCCAGAGCAAACCAAGGACAAAGCCTTGCCGAGCAATGATCCCCTTAAGACCAGCGGGGACGATGGCAAGACCGAAGCGGCAAAACCGCCCATACAGACTGAACCAAGCGGATCGTCCGCAAAGCCGGCTGAAGCGGCCGAGAAACGGCCAACGAGCGCCATAAAAGTTGAAAAAGCCCAGACAGAACAAGCGAAAACCCTACAGGTAGAAAAGCCGCAGCCTGCGGCCAAGCCGGCCAAAGCGGACGAACTTGAATCTAAGTCGGAAATTTCTGAGCCGGCCGCCAAGGCGTTGCCTGAACCGGCGGTTGAGCCTGTTACCGAAACGGTAGCCGAGCCTAAGCCGCAGGTTGAGATCGCCGACGCTGTGCCCCCCCAGCTGGCACCGGAACCGCCTGTACAAGCTCCTGTTTATACCATTCCGTCGATGTTTATCGTGCAAGTTGCCCCTGAACTCGCCTGGGTCGCCAAGGTCGGGGGGTTGGCGGACGTGGTGTTCGGTTTGAGCAATGAGCTCGAGATCCGCGGCAACCACGTCGAGATCATCCTACCCAAATACGATTGCATGCGCTACGACCACATCTTCGGCCTGACCGAGGTCTACAAGGACTTGTGGGTGCCCTGGTATGGGGGAGCCATCCATTGCAGCGTCTATTTCGGCTTCGTCCACGGGCGTAAGTGTTTCTTCATCGATGCGCACTCCCAGGACAATTTCTTCAACCGGGGGTGTATTTATGGCTTCAACGACGACATCATGCGGTTTGCCTTTTTCTCCCGCGCAGCCATGGAGTTTCTATGGAAATCCGGCAAACACCCGGAAATCATCCACTGCCACGACTGGCAGACCGCGCTGGTGCCGGTGTTTCTTTATGAAATCTATAAATATTTGGGCATGACCCACCCGCGGGTCTGCTATACCATCCACAACTTCAAACACCAGGGGGTGACCGGAGCGGAAGTCTTGTATGCTACCGGCCTCAACCGACCCGAATATTACTTTCACTACGACCGCCTCCGGGACAATTGGAATCCCCACGCCTTAAATCTCATGAAAGGTGGGATCGTGTATTCCAACTTTGTTACCACGGTTTCGCCGCACTATGCCATGGAGGCCAAGGACAAGGGACAAGGATTCGGTCTGGAACCCACTCTGCATATCCATCACATGAAATACGGCGGGGTGATAAACGGGATCGATTACAATGTTTGGAATCCGGAGATCGACCGCTATATTCCGTTCCAGTACGGCCTTGCCAACTTGGACGACAAGTACAAAAACAAGAAGGCGCTGCGCAGCCGCTTTCTGCTCGCCGACAACGAAAAGCCGATCGTCGCCTTCATCGGGCGCCTGGACCCGCAAAAAGGCTTGGAGCTCATCCGCCATGCTATCTTTTACACCTTGCATCGGGGTGGCCAGTTCGTCCTCTTAGGTTCCAGCCCGGATGGACAGATCAACGGCTATTTCTGGGGGTTGAAGCACCAACTCAACGACAACCCCGACTGTCATCTCGAGATCGGTTTCAGCGAGGAGCTGTCCCATCTGATCTACGCCGGAGCGGATATGATCGTCGTGCCGAGCCGCTTCGAGCCTTGCGGACTAACCCAGCTCATCGCCATGCGCTATGGCACCATCCCGATCGTGCGCGAGATCGGCGGGCTTGCCGATACCGTCCACGACAAGGATTTTTCTCCCAGACCCTTGCACGAACGCAACGGCTATGTGTTCCGGGATTACGATTATCCAGGCTTGGAATCGGCCCTTGGCCGAGCGATCAGCTGTTACTACGACTATCCGCAGAACTTTCGGGAGCTTATGAAAAACGCGATGCGTTACGATTACTCCTGGAAGAATCCAGGGCAGGATTACCTGAACATTTATGATTACATTCGGGAGAAGTAACCCAAGAAATGATGGAGCAACTTGCTTTCCGAGTCGGTGCCGCCTTAAAGCATCGCGGTTGGTCACTGGTTACCGCCGAGTCTTGCACTGGCGGCTGGATCGCCAAGTGCATCACGGATGTAGCAGGCAGTTCGGCCTGGTTCGACCGCGGGTTTATCACTTACAGCAACGCCGCCAAAATGGAGATGCTCGGGGTCTTGGCCGAGACCTTGAACCGGCATGGTGCGGTGAGCGAAGCGGCGGTGCAGGAGATGGCCCAAGGCGCGTTGGCGCGCAGCCGGGCGCAGGTGGCGGTAGCGGTGAGCGGGATTGCAGGTCCTACCGGGGGAACGCCGGACAAGCCGGTCGGGTTGGTGTGGCTGGCCTGGCAGGTTAAAGGTCAACCTTGTCGCACCAGGCAGGTTCGGTTTGTCGGGGATCGGGAGAGCGTGCGTCGTCAAGCCGTGCAGGCGGCTTTAGAGGGGGTTTTGGATGTCTGCGGCCGAGCCAGTTAAAAAACGATTGTTTTTCGCCCTGTGGCCAGATGACGGAGTGTTGGAGAGGCTGGCCAGAGTGCGTAAGGAGCTTGGTCTGAACGAGGGCAAGTCGGTCGATTGCAACAAATTCCACATTACTTTGCTGTTTCTGGGCGAAGTTCCCGAGGACAAAATCGAGGACCTCAAGGCGCTAGCGGAGAAACTCCCGCTGGCGCCCTGCGAGCTGACGTTAGACCGGTTGGAACATTGGGTGCGTCCGGCCGTCTTATGTTTAACCGCAAGCCATCCCCCCCAACCTCTGACAAGGCTGGTAGAGGAACTGCGGCAGGGAGCGTGCAAGCTCGGTTTTGCGCCGGAGAGACGTCCTTTCCGCCCGCATCTGACTCTAGCGCGCAAGGTGCGCAGGCGGGTAGCAAACCGGCAGATCGAGCCACTGGCTTGGCCGGTGCGCGAGTTCACCTTGGTGGAATCGGAGCTCGACTCGCAAGGGTCTCGCTATACCGTGCTCGACCGTTGGCCGAAAGCCGGCCGGTAGCGGAGGGTTGGCACAAGCTACGCCATGGCGTTGAAATTGTGCAATAATTTATATATTTGACGACTCGAGTAGCAGATCATGTTGGACGAAAACAAGCGCAAGGCGCTCAGTGCGGCGCTGTTGCAGATCGAGAAACAATACGGCAAGGGCACGGTGATGCGCCTGGGCGATGTCGGTTTGGTACGCGAAATCGAAGCCATCCCCAGCGGCTCTTTGAGCTTGGACGTGGCCCTAGGGATAGGAGGCTTACCGCGAGGGCGAATCGTCGAGATCTATGGTCCCGAGTCCTCGGGTAAGACCACTCTGGCGCTGTCCACCATTGCCCAAGCGCAGAATCGAGGAGGTGTGGCGGCGTTCGTGGACGCCGAGCACGCACTGGATCCCGCCTATGCTCAGCGCCTGGGCGTCAACCTGGACGACCTTCTGATCTCCCAGCCGGACACCGGCGAACAGGCCTTGGAAATCGTCGATATGCTGGTGCGTTCCGGGGCGGTGGATGTGATCGTGGTGGACTCGGTGGCAGCGCTGACCCCCAAGGCCGAGATCGAGGGCGAGATGGGCGATGCCCACGTGGGGCTTCAGGCCAGGCTAATGTCCCAGGCACTGAGGAAGTTGACCGCCAACATCAAACGTTCCAACACCCTGGTGATCTTTATCAATCAAATCCGGATGAAGATCGGGGTGATGTTCGGCAACCCGGAGACCACCACCGGCGGCAATGCGCTGAAGTTCTATGCTTCGGTACGGCTCGACATCCGCCGTACGGGGGCGATCAAGAAAGGCGAGGAAGTCATTGGCAACGATACCAGTGTCAAGGTGGTTAAGAACAAGGTGGCGCCGCCGTTCAAAACCGCCAGCTTTGAGATCCTCTACAACGAGGGGATTTCCAAGGAGGGAGAGTTGATTGATCTCGGAGTCGAGCACGACTTAGTCCAGAAATCCGGTGCTTGGTACAGCATCGGCCAGGAGCGTATCGGTCAAGGCAAAGACAATGCTCGCCAATATTTGAAGGAGCACCCGGAAGTCGCGCGCGGGTTGGAGCAGAAAATCCGGGAAAAGATCTTCGGCCCGGCCCTGGCCGAGGCCCAACCTGCCGCTGAAGCCCCGCTGGAGGAGTAAACGAGCTGAGTGAGACGGACGATCGGGCTAAAATAAAAAACCTTGCCTTGAAACTTCTGACGCGACGCGAGCACAGCGCGCGTGAACTGCTGTGGAAACTGCGCAGGCGGGGAATCACCGAGGATCTTGCGGCTCAGGTCGTCGCTGAGATCCAAGCGGTCGGCTGGCAAGACGAACGCCGGTTTGTGGAGAGTTTCATTCGAACGCGCCACGAGCGCGGTATGGGTCCTGTGCGAATCCGGTTTGAGCTAAAAGCAAAGGGAATCGACGATGGTTTGATCGAGCAGGTCTTGAACGCGCTGGCCATCGATTGGCAGCAGGCCGCTCGCGAGGTTTATCGGCGTAAGTACGGGAACCGGCCGATCCAAACCGCAAGTGAGTACGGCAAGCGCTACCGTTTCTTGGCTCAGCGTGGTTTCGAGACAGAGCACATCCGCACCTTGTTGGGAAAGGCATGAAAACTTTGACGACTTCGGCAATCCGTACCTTGTTTTTGGATTACTTCCGCGAGCGCGGTCACACCATCGTGCCTTCCAGTTCCTTGATTCCGGTGGGTGATCCGACTTTGTTGTTCACCAACGCCGGCATGGTTCAATTCAAGGACGTGTTCCTGGGGCGAGAAAGCAGGCCCTATACCCGCGCGGCATCGAGCCAAAAATGCTTGCGCGCCGGCGGCAAGCACAACGATCTAGAAAACGTCGGTTACACCGCGCGCCATCACACTTTCTTCGAGATGCTGGGCAACTTCAGCTTCGGCGACTATTTCAAGCGCGAAGCGATTGAGTATGCGTGGGAATTTCTCACCCAGGTGCTAGAGGTCCCTAAGGAGAGGCTGTGGGTGACGGTGTTCGAAGAGGACGACGAAGCCGCCGCCATCTGGCTCGAACAAATCAAGGTCGATCCGCAGCGCTTCTCCCGCATCGGTGCCAAGGACAACTTTTGGGCGATGGGGGACACCGGACCTTGTGGTCCGTGCAGCGAGATCTTCTACGACCATGGCCCGGGGATTCCGGGTGGCCCCCCTGGCTCGCCCGAGGCCGATGGTGACCGCTACGTGGAGATCTGGAACCTAGTGTTCATGCAATACGATCGGGCGGCCGATGGGACTTTGACGCCGCTTCCCAAGCCTTCGGTAGACACCGGCATGGGGTTGGAGCGGATCGCAGCGGTCATGCAGGGGGTACACAGCAACTACGATATCGATCTGTTTCGCCACCTGATTCGGGCGGCTGCCGATTTGGCTCATACCGACGACTTAAAGAATAGTTCGCTGAAGGTGATCGCCGACCACATTCGGGCCGCAGCGTTCCTGATCGCCGATGGTGTTCTGCCGGCGAACGAGGGGCGCGGATACGTGCTGCGCCGCATCATCCGCCGGGCCGTCCGACACGGGTATCGGCTCGGTATCCGCGAACCTTTCTTCTACCAATTGGTCGCTCCGTTGGGAGAAGTAATGGGGGAGGCTTATCCTGAAATCGTAGTGGCCCGCCCCCAGATTGAACAAGTGCTCAGGCGTGAAGAAGAGCGCTTCGCCGAGACTTTGGAACAAGGGATCCGGCTCTTGGAAGACAGCCTGAGAAAGCTTGAAGGGAGGCGGATTCCGGGCAGTTTGATTTTCTTACTTTATGACACTTATGGCTTCCCAGTCGACCTGACCCGGGATTTTGCTCTAGAACACGGCCTAGAATTAGACCTTGAGGGATTTGAGCAAGCCATGGCCGAACAGCGCGAGCGGGCCAGGGCGGCGAGCGGCTTTGCTGCCGACTACCACAAAGTTGTCCCGATCTACGGCAGAACCTCCTTCGTCGGTTATGACCGGCTCGAGATCAAAGCTAAAATCATCGCTCTTCTCAAGGACAGCGAGCAAATCGAAGCTTTGGCCGCGGGGGAGTCCGGTGCAGTCGTCCTGGACCAGACGCCATTTTATGCCGAAGGCGGTGGTCAGGTGGGAGATAAGGGGCAGATTGTGACTGCTTCCGGCGTATTCCGAGTCGAAGACACCCGCAAGCACGGCGACATCTGGCTGCATTTGGGTAAGGTAGTGCAAGGTCATATCGACCGTGGCGCTGAATGCACCGCGCGGGTGGACGAAGAACTGCGTCGCGCTACCGCCTTGAATCATTCTGCCACTCACCTGCTGCACGCAGCCTTAAGAAGGCTTTTGGGTGGGCACGTCCAGCAGAAAGGTTCCCTAGTGGATGCCGAACGGTTGCGGTTCGATTTTTCGCATTTTGAGCCGCTTACGCGCGTGCAGCTTGAGGAGATCGAGCGAATGGTCAACTCCGAGATCCGCAAGAACCAGCCGGTGATCGCCGAAGTGATGGCCATGGAGGATGCCCTAGCTGCTGGCGCTGTTGCCTTGTTTGGAGAAAAATACGGCGAGCGCGTCAGAGTGCTGAGGATCGGTGATTTCTCAGTGGAGTTGTGCGGTGGCACCCACGTGCGTCGTTCTGGCGACATTGGCTTGTTTAAGATCATCGCCGAAACTGGCATCGCCTCCGGTATTCGGCGGATCGAGGCGGTCACGGGGGAATACGCGCTGCGTTGGGTCCAGCAGGCCGACCGTTGCTTAAGTGCCTTGGCAGGATTGCTGCGCTGTCAGCCTAAGGAGCTGGAGGACAAGGTGAGTCAGCTACTGGAAAGGAATCGCCAGTTGGAGAGGGAGCTGGAACGCCTCCAAGCCAAATTGGCAACCAAAGCCGGCGGCGACCTGGCGTCCCAGGCAGTGGACGTGGAGGGAATCAAAGTGCTTGCCGCCTGCCTAGACGTTGGTGATCCTAGGGCTCTGCGTACTATCGTCGACCAGCTCAAAGACAAGCTGGGCAGCGCAGCGATTGTCCTAGCGACGGTAAAGGATGACAAGGTCACGTTGGTCGCTGGCGCGACTAAGGACCTCACCGACCGCATCCGGGCCGGGGAGTTGGTCAACTTTGTCGCTGGCCAGGTAGGAGGGCGCGGCGGCGGGCGCGCGGATTTCGCACAGGCCGGTGGAACCCAGCCGGAGAAACTGAATCAGGCGCTGGCCTCCGTGGCGGATTGGGTAAGAGAACGCTTGTGAGGCAGTGATGGCGCTTTACGTTCATAAATACGGTGGTACTTCGGTCGGCACGATTGAGCGAATCAAACACGTGGCGACTAAGATCGTCCAGGCTAAGCAGTGCGGTGACGAGCTTGTGGTCGTGGTTTCGGCCATGAGCGGTGAGACCGACCGATTGCTTGGACTGGCGCGGCAGATCCAGGATCGGCCCAATCCACGCGAACTGGACGTACTCCTGGCCACCGGCGAGCAGGTTACTATCGCCTTGTTGTGCATGGCGCTGGAGACGCTAGGGTGTCCCGCCGGTTCTTACACCGGGGCACAGGCCAGGATTCTCACCGATGCGGTCCACACTAAGGCGCGGATTTTAGACATCGACACTTCCCGTATCCGCAGAGACTTGGCCCAGGGTAAAGTGGTGGTAGTGGCGGGCTTCCAAGGGGTGAACGAGGAAGGCGATATCACCACCTTAGGCCGGGGTGGTTCCGACACCACTGCAGTAGCTTTGGCCGCCGCTCTCAGGGCGGATGAATGCCGCATCTACACCGATGTGGATGGGGTATACACTACCGATCCCAGGGTCGAACCCAAAGCCAGGCGCTTAGACCGGATTACTTTTGAAGAAATGTTGGAGATGGCCAGCCTGGGCTCCAAGGTGTTGCAGATCCGCTCGGTGGAGTTTGCCGGCAAGTACAACGTTCCCTTAAGGGTGCTGTCCACCTTCGACGACGGCCCCGGAACTTTGATCACCTACGAGGATGAGAATATGGAACAAGCGTTGATTTCCGGTATCGCCTTCAATCGGGACGAGGCCAAGCTGACGGTGGAGGGCGTCCCCGACCGCCCAGGTATCGCCGCCGCGATCTTGGGGCCAATCGCCGACGCCAATATCGAGGTGGATATGATCGTCCAGAACGTAGCTGAAGACGATACCACCGATTTTACTTTCACCGTTCACCGCAATGACTATCCCAAGGCTTTGGACATCTTGGAGCATATGCGGCGCGATCTGGGGGCACGCCGGATCACCGGCGACGACCGCATCGTCAAAGTATCGCTGGTAGGAGTGGGGATGCGTTCCCACGCCGGTATTGCGAGCAAGATGTTCCGGGCCCTTGCCCAGGAGGGAATCAATATCCGCATGATATCCACTTCGGAGATTAAGATTTCGGTGGTGTTGGACGAAAAATACTTGGAACTTGCCGTGCGTACCTTGCACGATACTTTTGAACTGGACAAGGCGCCGGCGGTTTGATTTGGATTTGCCCCTCAAAAACGAGGTGTTATAATTGATTTGAGCTGCTTTCAGTGCCAGCGCGATTTGCGCCGTGACTGATTTCAGTAAACGGAAAGGACGATTCAAATGCTTATTCTGACCCGGAGAGTAGGGGAAACGCTGGTCATTGGCGATAACGTCACAGTCACCGTGCTTGGCGTCAAGGGCAACCAGGTTCGCATTGGCGTCAATGCGCCCAAGGATGTCGCGGTCCATCGTGAAGAAATCTACGAACGCATCAGGCGCGAAAAGGAGAGCGCAGTCCAGCCGACGCTTGGATCTGAGCCGATTTCAGACGCTGGACCGTCTGACGGTGAATCTGAAGCCGAATAGCGGATACGCTCCAAATTCAAATGATCGGAGAGGTGGCCGAGTAGGTCGAAGGCGCTCCCCTGCTAAGGGAGTATGGGCCAAAAGCCCATCGAGGGTTCGAATCCCTCCCTCTCCGCCAACCTAGGAAAAAACCTTAAGTAGTTGTAGGAACGGCTGGCAGTTGCTACGCTCTTCGCCAAGCCCGTCCTATAGACAGGCCATCAATCTCCCCCTCTTGCCAAGCAGCAGCTTTTGCCCTCTGAGCGATTGAATTGTCATCTTTTTGTAATTTTCGCTTGGCATTATTTTTTTTTTTAGCTGGAGAAGAAGCATGCGGCTTAAAAAACTTGCACTGATGAGCTTTGTTTTACTGCCATCCTTAGGGGTAGCAGCCGAATCCGATGCGGTGCTGGAACTCCTCAAGGCCTTGAAGGCCAAGGGGACCATCGACGAGGCCACTTATCAGAAAGTCGAACAAGCTTTGAAAAAAGACCAAAAAGACGAGGAAAAAGTCAAACAAGCGGTCAAAAAGCTCGAAGAACAGCCCAAGATCGACACCAAGGGCAAGTTCGAGATCGCCAGTCCCGATGGGGATTATAAGTTGCGCATCGGTGGCCGCGTGCACCTGAACGGCGGATTCGTGCGCAACGACGACGGAAGCGTTACGCGCACCAAGTTTGAAGATGGGGTAGACGTGCGCCGCGCGCGTTTGGAGGTGCGGGGTACCCTATGGAAAGCGTGGGACTACAGAGTCCATTACGAGTTCTCCGGCTCGGAGCCTGAATCCGATGCGGGTTTGCGCGACATCTATATCGCTTACCGTTTCCAAGACCTCCCGCAGAACTGGCCGCTGATGGTCATGCTTGGGCAGTTCAAGGAACCTCTGGGGCTGGAAAGCTTAAATAGCTCCAACGATATGACTTTTATCGAACGCGCCATCGGTTCGCGCCTGTTTCACGACTTTGGCGGTGCCAGCGACGGCCGTCGCGTAGGAATTGGCCTGTTTACCCACGGTCATGAATTGTGGACGGCGCAGGCCGCCGTGTTCGGTAAGGGGGCGGCGGGTAACGAGTTCGGCAAGACCCAAGACTCTGATCCTTTGGTATTCACCGGCCGCGCGACCCTGGCACCCTGGCATGGCGAAGAGGGAGTCGTACACCTGGGAATGGGCGGATCCTGGCTCAGATTCGACGGCCCCAGCGAGGTGCGTTTTCGCGCCGTGCCTGAGGAGCGCGTTGGGGAGGCAGTGCGTTTTCTCGACACCGGCTTACTCGATGGAGTTAAAAACGTAGTGCGCCTGATGCCCGAGGCGGCGCTGATCTATGGCCCCTTCTCGCTGCAAGGCGAATACCAACGCGCCCAGCTCTATGGCAAGCAAAACTTTAATTTTGACGCCTGGTACGCTCAGGCTACCTGGACCCTGACCGGCGAGCCCAGAGAGTACGAATTTGAGAACGGTCTCATCCACAATCCTCACCCCAACACCTTAGTTGGCAAAGGCGGATGGGGCGCGTGGGAACTGGCGGCCCGCTACAGCAAAGCCAATTTGAGCGACTGCGCCCATCCTCAGTGTGCTGCTGAGCGCAACGCTACCTTTGGCCTCAACTGGTACGTCAACCCCAACGCCAAGCTGATGTTCAACTACGTGCGCGTCTTGGACATCAACAAAGGGACGTTCAAAGGCGTCAACCCCGACTTCTTCGAGGCTTCGGCGAGGGTGTACTTCTAAGGTAGGGGCAGGTTTTAAACCTGCCCAGGTTTCAAACCTGCCCTTGCAGCCAGGATTTCTCCCACGCGCGCTTTTTTTCTTGCCTGAACGCGCCAGATGAGGCTAGCAGGAGGAAACAGAAGGATCACCGTCGAGCCTAGGTGAAAACGTCCAAGCTCGGCCCCCCGCTCAAGGCGCAGGCCATCGTAGCGCCAACGGCGGATTTGCCTGCCGGAGGGAGGGGTCACCAGCCCGTGCCAGACGGTCTCGATCCCGGCCACGAGCAGGGCCCCTACCAGCACTATTGCCATAGGGCCAAGCTCGGTGTCGAACAGGCACACCACGCGCTCGTTGCGGGCAAACAGGTTTTCCACCTCTTCGGCGGTGGATTCGCTCACCGAAAACAGGCATCCGGGAATGTGGAGCATCTCTTTAAGCGTGCCGGGGTAAGGCATGTGCACGCGGTGGTAGTCGCGCGGCGAAAGATAAATAGTGGCAAATTCCCCATCGACGAACGGCTCAGCCAAAGCGGCATCACCCAAAAGCGCCTGCGCCGAGTAGTCTCGGCCTTTGGCCTGGATCAACCATTCCCCCGTTAAGCTGCCGAGCTGGCTTAAGCGGCCGTCGGCCGGGCAGACGATGAATTCTGGATCTTGAGGAAGCGGCCGAGCGCCAGGTTTGAGAGCGCGGGTGAAAAACTCATCAAAGCAGGCATACGCTTTGGGATTTTCGATTTCCGCCTCGGTCAGATCGACCTGGTAGCGGCGGGCGAACAGCAAAATCAAGGCGTTCTTGAGCCAGCCGATGCGACAACGGGCGATCTTTCCCGCTAGGCGTGAGAGGGCGTGCTGGGGAAGTAGGTACTGCAACCAGACAAACAGGATCGCTTTCATCGGTATCCAATCGCGTGAATTTGGTGATCTTCTCCCAAGGTCAACACCACATCGGCGCGATGGGGCATTTCTTCCAACATCCATAATGTAAGGCGCCTGTAGTGTTGGATGAAACGCTCAAGCGCTACCTCATCCATGATCCGCAACGCGTGGCCTTGCCGGGCAAGCTCTCGTTCTTGTTCCAGGCGCCAGCGGAAGACGCACGCCATATTAGGCACCTTGAGCATGACGAGCCGGTCCAGTAGGGCAAACAGGGGTGGATAAGTTTTCTCAAGCTGGGCGTTGACATAGCGGCGCCAGCAGCCGTCTGGGTCTTCGTATCTTTCGAAGTCGCTGATCGGTTCATGTAGCGCCGCTTCTGGTTGAGGACGCGCCCCTACGCACCAGCCTTCGAATAGAACGATATCCACTGCCCCCCGCCAGGTCGGCCACATTTGCCTGGGGCGACGGTCATCGGTGGCTTTGTCGAAGGCCGGGAGAGGGATTTCATTTCCTTCCTTAGCGGTTTTAAGGGCCTTCAAAAGGCGGATTCCTAAGGCCACATCGTGGGTTCCCGGGACACCGCGGGTAGCAAGCAGCGGGTGGACGGTGCGGCTCAGATGGTATCGTTCGGCACGGGTCAGATAGAGGTCGTCGAGAGAGAGGCTTGCCACCCTGAGGCCAAAATCCTCAGTGAGCATGGTGGCAAGGAGCGCGGTCAAGGTGGACTTACCTGCCCCTTGAGCGCCGCTCACCCCGATGATCATTGGTGCTTGGAGCTTGTGGTTGGCCACCCAAGCAGCCAATTGGGCCAGGGTGCGTAGGCTGGATGGCGCAAAGGGCATATATCAGGCGACTGTGTCCGGTGGAATCTTGCCGGCGAAGAAAGCCTCGAGGTTGGCCAACACCCGCCATCCCATCGCCTGGCGGGTTTCGAGGGTGGCGCTGCCCAGATGGGGCAAAAGGGTTACGTTTTCCAAGGCTGCCAAGCCAGGATGTATGTACGGCTCGTTCTCGTATACATCCAGGCCTGCCCCAGCCAGATGGCCGCTTTTGAGCGCCGCAATCAGAGCTTCGGTGTCCACCACCTCGCCGCGCGCGGTGTTGATTAGGAAGGATCCGCGCCGCATGAGCTTGAGCCGGCGCGCGTCGATGAGGTGGTAATTTCGTCTGTCCCCGGGGCAATGCAGGGTGACGAAATCGCACAAAGGCAGAAGCTCGTCGATGCTGGCACAGGGGGTGGCGTCTAGCTCGGCGGGGATTTCCGCAGGCAAAGGCCGCGGGTGGTAGTAGATAATGCGCATACCGAATCCGTGATGAGCGCGGCGGGCGACCGCCCGGCCGATGCGCCCCATGCCGATGATACCCAAGGTCTTGCCGCTGACCTTAGTGCCCAAAAGCTGAGTCGGCCGCCAGCCAGTCCAGCGGCCTGCACGCACCTGCCGTTCCCCCTCACCGGCGCGACGGGCAGTCATCAGGATCAGGGTCATGGCGAGATCGGCGGTGCACTCGGTGAGTACTCCAGGAGTATTGGTGACGGTAATGCCGCGCGCCCTGGCCGCCTCCAGGTCGATGTGGTTGACTCCGACGCCGAAGTTAGCAAGCAGGCGGCAGCGCAAGGGTTCAGTCTCCAGTACGCTGGTGTCGATCCGATCGGTAACGGTGGGGCAGACCACATCATAATCGCGCAAGGCAGCTTTAGGCTCAGCGGCGGAGAAAGGATGATCGTCCTCGTTCAAGGTGACCGCATACCGCCGCTTGATCTCGGCTTCGACGGATTCAGGCCAGCGCGCGGTAAGCAGAACTTTGGCAGGCATCAGCGCGGCGGAATTGCCGGGGCAGTATCGCGCCAATACTCCATCGCTGCTGCGATGCCGCTGCCGGGTTGGATATCGATCCCTACATCGCGCATTGCCATCTCGGCGCCGACGATCGCACTGGCCAGCATGAGTTCGTTGACGTCTCCCAGATGACCGATGCGGAACACTTTACCGGCCACCTCGGACAATCCTGAACCCAGTGACAGCTTGTAGCGATGGTAAGCTGTATGGATCACGTCGCGGGCGTCGAAGCCTGCAGGCACTACAATCGCAGAAACCGTGTCCGAATACCATTTAGGATCGCGTGCGCACAATTTTAGTCCCCAGCCTTCCAGCACGGCGCGCCGCACTCCTTCGGCTAGGCGGCGATGGCGGGCGTGTACCTGATCCATCCCCTCGGCCAAAAGCAGGTCGAGCACTTTTCGCAGGCCGTGAAGCATGGCGGTGTTGGGCGTGTAAGGGAAATAACCGCTGTCGTTAGCCTGGATTTGGTCTTCGATGTTGAGGAAGCTGCGTGGGAGTCTTGCGCTGTGGCGCCTTTCCAGCGCTTTCTGGCTGAAGCAAACAAAAGCGCCGCCGGCCGGCAACATGAAGCCCTTTTGTGAACCGGTCAAAGCTACGTCTACGCCCCAATCGTCCATACGAAACTCGATGCTCCCGATAGAGCTGACCCCATCGATCATGAATAGGGCCGGATGATCGGTCTCGTCCAGGATGCGGCGGATCGCTTGGAGGTCGTTGGTGACCCCGGTAGAGGTTTCGTTGTGGCAGATCAGCAGCGCTTGGATCTCCCGATGCGTGTCTTGCTCGAGCCGCCGGGCTAAGTGATCCAAGGGCACCCCCTCCCCCCAGGGGACCTCGTGGTATTCGACCTCGAGCCCCAAGCGGGTGGCCGACTGGATCCACAGGTGGCTGAAGTGGCCGAAGCGGTAGGACAGAACCTTGTCTCCCGGAGACAGGGTATTGGTCATTGCGATTTCCCACCCAGCGGTGCCAGTGGCAGGGAAGATAAAAACTCGGCCGCTTTCTGTGCGAAATACTTTTTTTAAGTCCTCAAACAGAGGCTTGACGAGTTTCGGAAAATCCGGCGCTCGATGGTCTTCCATGGGTACGTGCATAGCGCTGAGCACCGAATCCGGCACGTTGGTGGGGCCTGGAACGTAAAGGTGATTGCGACCTGCCATCGGGTGTTAACCTTAAATTTGCGGCGTTTTTTGAGGATGATCCTGAAATCTTAGTGCCTCGGGCCGGACTCGAACCGGCACGGGGTTTCCCCCTCGGGATTTTAAGTCCCGTGTGTCTACCGATTTCACCACCGAGGCAGGCTATTTATTATTTAGCCGCCACCTTCATTTAGCAAGCGTATGTTGGCGTCCGATGCCTTAGGGACACTCTGCATAACCCCCTCTCCCTTTGGGAGAGGGGTAGGGGTGAGGGTATAACGCATTGTTTTGTATCGCCCCCTCACCCTGCCCTCTCCCGCAGGCGGAGGAGAAGGAATAAATCAGAGCTTCCTTCGCAAGCGCCACATAGCCACAAGCCCGATTCCGGCCAGGGCGAGCGCCGGCGGTTCCGGGACCGCACGGACCGGGTCGAAGCTTAGGTCGTCGAACCCTTCCTGCTCGGTCGTGGCCTCGAACAGCGCGTAGGAAAATGGAGTGCCGCCTAGAGCGACCGAGAGCAGGTTACCCGGAGAGCTCACGGCATCGTCCAATTTCTGGTCAAAGGTCAGGACCGTGAATTGGTTGGGGGTGGACGTAGGCGCAAGAGCCATCAGCCGGATGATGTCAGGGGCTTCTCCTGGAAAGTCGTCGGATGTGAGGCGGACCGAAGTGACGGGGGTCGTGAAGATCATCAGCAGATCGTTCAACCCGCCTCCTTTCGCGATGGCCAAGTTGGGCGACGAGATGGAAGAGATGGTATTGAGTACTTCAAACTCGTCCACGGGGCTGGTGAGCGTGACGGTGCCACCGACCGAGACGGTACCGCTCAGACTCCCCGTCCGGAACGATACCCCTTGAGAAGCGTACTGGTTGCCAGGGAGGATCCCCAAGGAATTACCGATGATCCCATCGACAGACACGTCATCGAAGTTGATGAAGGTCGCGAGAACGAGGCGAGGTGATGCAAAGAGCAGTAGTACTGCCAGTGTCAGCCCGGGCGCCAAAAAACGTAGCGTCAGCATAGTCTCCTCCTTACAAGGTGGCTAATACGTAAGGTTGCCTTTAAGGGCAGACCCAACAAGTTAAAGGCACGAATTGTTCCAAAATTTTCAATCTATTGATCTAAAAAGAATTTTTAGTCGGGCCAGAAATCGAGTGTAAAAAATTCTGACAAAGGCTTGGATTTGTGCGCGAGAAAATCAAATCCAAGTTGGTTTTAAGGCCAAGGTTCGTCAGAAAATTTGACCGGCTCTCTAGACTGTCTCCGGCGCCAGACTCAGCTCCTTCTCGCACGCCTGGAGGGGAACCGGTCCGATACCGGCTCGGAGGAGCGGAGAGGGTGGGATTCGAACCCACGGAGGGTTTCCCCTCGCCGGTTTTCAAGACCGGTGCTTTCAACCACTCAGCCACCTCTCCTTTAAAGCGCGAATCAGCATAACCAAAAATGGTGGGGCGGGCTAGTGCTCAAGCCACAGGCACTTGCCGCCGCTGGCTTCGTCGATGAGCTTGAGCCACTCTCGGTGGGCGTCAAGATCTTGCTGCGAGCATTTCACCAGTTTTAGGTTTGGGCGGGGGCGATTTCCGCTGCTCGATGCTATCTGAGGGCGGATTTCTTGCTGGTAGCCATCCAGCCCGAGCGCGATTTGGCCGCAGGTCATCGCCAGGTATACCGCGGCCAGGATCTCGGCATCGAGCAGCGCGCCGTGCAGGTCGCGCCGACTGTTGTCGATCTGATAACGCTTGCATAGGGCATCTAAGCTGTTGCGCTGACCAGGGTGCTTGCGCTTGGCCAGTTCCAAGGTATCGACGATGGTACAGTAGTCCTCCAGGCGCCCGAATTGCGGACCTGCGCGGTTCAATTCGGCGTTGACGAAGCTGACGTCGAAAGGCGCGTTATGGATGATGAGCTGGCTGTCCTTGATGAAAGCGAGAAAGTCGTCGACGATCTCGAAAAACTTAGGTTTATCGGCAAGAAAATTGTTGTCTATGCCGTGGACGCTCAACGCGCCTTGGTCGATCTCGCGTTCGGGGTTTAGATATTCGTGGAAGCGATTGCCGGTCAGTCGGCGGTCGATCAATTCCACACAGCCGATTTCGATGATGCGGTGCCCAGCTTCAGGGTCAAGCCCAGTAGTTTCGGTGTCTAGCACGATTTGACGCATGACCTCCTCGCTTGAATCTTATGCTTTAGGACTTGCGTGCTGTAATAGTTCATCTATAGCCCGGTTGGCCAAGCGGTCCGCACGTTCATTTTCAGGATGACCGCTGTGGCCGCGTACCCATTCCCATTGGATTTGATGGCGCGCCATCGCCTCGCATAACCGCTGCCATAGGTCGAGATTCTTGATCGGCTTGCCGGCAGCGGTTTTCCAATTGCGCTTGATCCAGTTGGGCAGCCATTCGGTGACGCCTTGCTTGAGGTATAGAGAGTCGGTGCTCAGGACGACCCGGCAAGGACGTTTTAAGGTTTCGAGGGCCACGATGGCTGCCATCAGTTCCATCCGATTGTTGGTCGTGTTTGGCTCAGCTCCAGACAGTTCCCGCTCCTTGCCCCGACAGCGCAGCAGGGCGCCCCAACCACCCGGTCCAGGGTTACCGCGGCAGGCGCCATCAGTATAAATTTCAACGATTGCATCGTCTTGCGCCATTGAGTTTTCTCTGAATCGTTGAGGCAATCTCCGGTACCCAGTCTGGACAGGGTTCTGCGACCGGATTAATCGGGATCATAGTATAGGTGCGCTTGATGGCGCGCACGGCGTATCCCAGGGACCATAAGGCCGAGCAGTAACCTCGCCACCAGCGCCGGCAAGGATTATAAAGGGTGTGGAAATCATAATGGGCGCAGATCTCGGCGGTAAAGTTTAAGAGACTCAGCCAGTCCAGCAGGGTGTGCTGGCTGACTGGGCGGCCGCGCCAGGGAGCGGCGTGATGTCTTCCAGGAAGATAAGCGTACAAGCGGTAAAAACTCCAGGGATGAAACCCTAGGATCAATGCCTGACCTTCAGGTTTCAATACCCGTTCCACTTCGCGCAGGAGTTGGTGCTGGTCGGGAACGTATTCTAAGGTATGCGGTAGAATCAGGACGTCGATGCTTTCTGAGGCCAACGGCAAAGAATTTAGGTGGCTGCAGATGCTCGGCAGGTTCATCCCAGCCAAGTTTTCATCCACAACGACAAAACGCGGCAAATAGCCGCTGTCTAGATAATTTTTTTCCCAACCTACTGTGCCTAACTGGACTAGAGTGAAGGAGTAAGGGACCTTGATCGAGCGATTTAAGAAACCAGCCTCCAATTGCCCCAGCCGGCGTCCCAAGGGGGTTTGATACCACCGGCGCAAAGCGAGACGAGGTGGGACAGGCGAAGATAAGCGACGGTGAAACACGCTATAGGGTTGGCAATCGAGGAGTTTGCAATATAATAGCCGACAATCCAGTCGGATTGCTGGAATAAGGGAGGAAGAACGATGAACAAAACTATCCTCGCGTTGCCGCTGGCAACGGCGGTAACATTGTCTGGCTGTAGCCAGCAGCCGATCAAACCAACCCAGGCCCTCTCAAATAAACCGCCTACCTTGAATGTTAAATTGCGTGATCTAGAATTTGCGCCTCCAACCAAACCAGAAAAAAAGAAGTCTCGATCGATTCACCGCCATGATCTATGGCAGCGGTTGTTTGCTCTCTATCAGCTGCCGAATATCGATCATCCCCGTATCCGAGCAGAGCTAAAGTGGTATGCGGCTAATCTGGATTACCTCGAGCAGATCCAAAAGCGGGCGAGGCCTTATCTCTATACCATTGTGGAGGAAATCGAGCGTAACGGTCTGCCTGGAGAGCTGGCTTTGCTACCGATCGTGGAAAGTGCGTTTCAGCCCTATGCCCGTTCCCCTAAACAGG
Source organism: uncultured Methylococcales bacterium (assembly GCA_964654415.1). Taxonomy (GTDB): domain Bacteria; phylum Pseudomonadota; class Gammaproteobacteria; order Methylococcales; family Methylothermaceae; genus Methylohalobius. The sequence continues at coordinate 127,527 of CAZZIP010000006.1, forward strand.
CTGCTGGGTTGTGGCAGTTCATCCCTTCGACGGGCGAACAATACGGTCTGAAGCAAAACCAGTGGGTGGATTTGCGCCACGATGTCCACGCTTCTACCCGGGCCGCGGTGCGCTATCTGAAAAAGCTCCACGCCGATTTCAACGGTGACTGGTTGCTCGCCCTGGCCGCATACAATGCCGGCGAGGGTAGGGTAATGCAGGAGATCGTCAAAAATCGCCTACTGTTCAGACAGACCGACTTTTGGCACCTGGATCTGCCAGAGGAAACTAAAGCCTATGTTCCCAAGCTCCTAGCGGTGGCGCGCCTGTTTGCGAACGCCGAACGCTATGGTTTTGCCTTGAAGCCCATCCCCAACCGTCCGCTCTATGCTCGGATAGACGTGGGGTCGCAGATCGACCTGGCTTTGGCAGCCCGGCTGGCGGATATGCCGTTGGAAGCCATCCAGCGGCTCAATCCCGGTTTCCGACGAAGGGTCACCGCTCCCGATGGTCCCCACCGCCTTGTCCTGCCGTTAGAAAAGGTCGAGTTGTTCGAGGAGCGGTTGGCCCAACTGCCGAAGTCCAAGTGGGTACATTGGCAATCCTCCGAGCTTCCTGGAGAAACCCTAGTCAACTTCACCAGAAACTACACAACCCCGTCTAAAGCCCTAAAAACCGCCAATCACCTAAATAACGATCGAGTCCGAACTGGACAGACGTCGTTGATTGCAGCGGACCATCCGCCCCAATCCCGCCTTAACATGGTCGGGAGAATCCAAGATCCAGGCCGAATCCATGATCGGCCGCGCCAGGTAAAAATCCACGTCGTGCGCTCCGGGGAAACCTTATGGGGAGTAGCGCGTCGTTACGGGATGGAGATCGGGCAATTGTTGCGTTTGAATGGCTTGAGGACCGCTAGCACCCTGCGGGTGGGTCAGCGCCTGCAGGTGATTGTCGCTCGGGTAGAAAATCCTCCATTTCGTGCCGTCAAGCTGGGAAGTTCTAGCGACGGATAAGATTGGGGGTTTAAATGGGTGTTTCGGCCTTGCCTGAAGGACTGGAAGACGGGCTTTGCGGAGACGAGAGGTGTTTACCCGGCAGGGCGGCCAGGAGTCTTTGAGTATAGGGGTGCTGCGGGGAGAACAAGATCTGGTCCGTTCTCCCCATTTCTACGATTTTGCCTTGGTGCATTACCGCTACTTGATCGGCGATTTCAGCTACTACGGCCAAGTCGTGGCTGATGAACAGATAGCTGACCCCGGTCTGCTGCTGTAGGGTCTTAAGCAGTTTGATGATTTGTTGCTGGACCGATACGTCGAGCGAACTGGTCGGTTCGTCGCACACGATCAGCTTGGGTTCGACCGCAAGTGCCCGGGCAATGCAAATGCGCTGGCGCTGGCCGCCGGAGAATTCATGCGGATAACGCAGGCGGCTTGCAGCGGGTAGACCTACCTCCTCCAGCAGGCGTTCGATACGCTCGATGCGTTTCTTGGGGGGAATGTCTGGGCGTAAGGACTTAAGTCCTTCGGCCAGGATGTCGCCCACTAACATTCTGGGATTCATCGCCGAGAACGGATCCTGAAACACGATCTGAAGCGCGCGGCAGCGGCTCTTGGTCGGCAAGTCATCCAGCTCCCGGCCGTCGAAGTAAACCCGCCCTGAGGTGGGCGGAATCAATTTTAACAATGCTTTGCCCAAGGTGGTCTTGCCGCAGCCGGATTCGCCCACGACGGCCAGGGTTTGGCCTTGGAGGAGGGTAAAAGAGACGTCGTCTACTGCCTTCACGTAATCCTTGACCCGCTTCAACAAACCCCGGCGGATGGGGTACCAGACCTTGAAATTCCTTACCTGAAGCAAGGGGGGCGTCGGTTTAGACAGGAACTTATTGGGCGTAGGCCGGGCAAGGCAGCTATCCAGCCTTGGTCGGGCCTCGAGCAGTTGCCGCGTATACGGGTGGGTGGGGCGAGCGAACAAAGGCGCATCGCGCTTGTGGAACATTTCGACGATCTTACCGCCCTGCATCACCGCTGCCGAATCAGCCAGATCGGCCACCAGCCCCAGATCGTGGGTAATCAACCATAAGGACATGGTGCGCTGGCGCTGGAGTTTGCTAAGGAGGTCTAGAATCTGGGCCTGGATGGTGACATCTAGCGCAGTGGTAGGTTCGTCGGCGATGAGGAGTTCCGGTTCTCCCGCCAGGGCGATGGCGATCATCACCCGCTGGCGCTGACCTCCTGACAGCTGATGCGGGAAGCTTTCGATCCTTTGCTCGGGATCGGGAATGCCAACTTGGCGCAGGAGCTCCAGACAACGCTGGCGGATCGCTTGACGCCCAAGGCCCAAGTGCAGGGTCAGAACTTCTTCGATCTGATCACCGATGGTTCTGACTGGGTTGAGGGAGGTCATCGGATCCTGAAAGATCATCGCGATGCGCTTGCCGCGCAGGCGGTTCATTCGCATTTCCGGCAGCCTGAGCAGATCCTCGCCATCCAAAATCACCCTGCCGGCGGTGATCCGGGCGTTAGGGGGCAGAAGGCGCATCACCGATAGGGCGGTGATCGATTTGCCGGAGCCGGATTCGCCTACCAGGGCGAAGGTCTCTCCGCGGTGGATGGTAAAACTCACCCCGTCCACGGCTGTGAAGGTGTGGCCACCTTGTTGGAATCGGGTGGTGAGGTGCTCGACGGCAAGCAACGGTTCAGTCATGCTGTCAGCAAGTAACGTAGATCGCCCCAGTTGCCTCGGTCGATCACGGCGTCGGCGCAGGCGCGGGCGATGGCATGAGCATGATAGGCTACGCCTAACCCCGCCAACTCCAACATCATAATATCGTTGGCTCCATCCCCCACCGCGATGGCCTGCGCCGGTAAAATACCCAGTTTCCGGGCCAGATAAGCGAGAAAGTCAGCTTTGGCGTGTTTATCGACGATCGGGCCTTTGAGCTTGCCGGTGAGCCGTCCGTCCTTGATTTCAAGGACACAAGCCAGGCTGTAGTCAATAGGCAGCAGGGTCTGGAGCCGTTCGGTGAAAAAGGTAAATCCGCCCGAAACCACTGCCGTGGTAAAGCCGCGTTGCTTGAGCCAGTTTAGGAAAGCGCAGGCACCAGGCTGCAAGGCGGGTTTCATCCGTTCCTCGAAGACCTGCGTTAGCTTTGCTTCCGGTAGCCCTTCAAGCAGCGCCACTCGCTCCTTGAGCGCTGCAGGGAAGTCCAGTTCTCCCGCCATCGCCCTGGCAGTGATAGCGGCGACCTGATCGCGCAGTCCTAGCGTCGCTGCGATCTCGTCGATAGTCTCGATGGCGACCAAGGTAGAATCCAGATCGGTGACCAAGAGGCGGGCTTTTTCTGGTTCAAAGTCAGCCGGCAACGTATTGATGTCACAGCGCAGTTCGCATCGCAACGCTTCCAGTTCCAATGGCGCCTCATGCCGGAGGAGAAGATAGCCTGGCCGGCTTTGGAGCTGACCAAGCCGGGCAAGCCGAGAACGGTGTTCGGGTGGAAGATCGAGGCGATGGATGACAGTGCGGTAGCTTGGCATGGGATTTGTTACTCCTCAGTTCGGCGCGGGTCGAAGGCGTCGCGGACTACGTCGGCGAACAGGTTGGCCGCGAGTACGAACGCAAACATAAAGGCGAATGCTGCCGCCAAGGTCCACCAGACGATTGGCTCGCGGGCCAATTCCAGACGCGCGCTGTTGATCATGTTGCCCCAGCTCTGGGTGGTAGGATCGACGCCGATGTTGACGTAGGACAACACGGCTTCAGCCAGGACCAGGCCGCTAAAATCCAATACCACCGAGATCAGGACGATGTGGAACACATTGGGCAAAATATGGCGCAGCAGGATCATTGGGTGGGAGACCCCGAGTGCACGAGCCGCCTGCACGTATTCCATCTCTCTGAGCTTGAGGGTTTCCGCCCTGAGCAGTCGGCATAGCCCGGTCCAGCTGGTCATCCCCAGGATCAGGCACAGGAAGAACAGGCGCATGTCGGCGCGTACGATCAGGCTGGTAAATTGCTCCTCGTGGGCGGCCATGTGGACCTGGAGCATCAGGATCGCCGCCGCGATCAGCAGCACGCTGGGAATCGAGTTCAAAGTGGTATAGAGATACTGGATGAGGTCGTCCACCCAGCCGCCGAAATAGCCTGCCAGAATCCCAAGCCCCAGGGCGAAAGGCAGCATCACCAGGGTGCTCAGAGAGCCGAGAACCAGGCCAGTGCGGATGCTTTTTAAAGCTTGATAAAGCACGTCCTCACCCACCTTGTCGGTTCCCAGGACGTGGTAGACACGGCTCAGTTCCGCGGCTACAAACCCCACGACGAGAATTGCCCCCAGCGTGAGGGAGACTGTCATCCAAGCTGGGTGGCTGAATTTACGCCATGCTGGAATCGCGATGCTCAAGTTCACGAGCAGCCAGATCCCCAAGCCTTCGATACCTCCGAGTAGAATCCTTTGGACGATGTCTGACCCTTTTTCCGAAGGGTCTTGGAGATGAGCGCCGCCATACTTGAGGCGGGGATAGACCCACGCCCGGCTTCCGTCGGGCAAGGTCTGGTATTCGCGCGTGTATAAGTGGGTGGCCAGGGGGGGCGAGTAGCTCTTCTCGGTTCGGGTTCTTAGCGGTTCGACCCACTGGTCGAACAGACTAAGCACTTGGCCATTGTGGGCGTTGCGGAAATGGACGGAGTCCAGCAGGCCGATGGCGGCAAAAGCGGCAAGAACGGTCAAGGCCGCCATGCCGGTGCGGCTGCGGGCGATTTTGCGCCAGGGCCGGCGCAGATGTTCCTGACGGTGGGCATAGATCATGAACAGGGCGATGCTCACCACCAGCGAGTACAACAAAGCATCGGTCCACAACACCACCCAGGTCATTTCAAGCGCACCCTTGGATCCACCAGAGTATAAGAAATGTCCGTCAATACCAATCCCAAGATGTAGAGCGCCGACCCCAAAAACACCATGGAACGTACGATAGCGAAGTCCTGCCGGCTGATGGCGTCGATCGTGTAGCTTCCCAATCCAGGAATGCTGAAGAAGGATTCGGTCAAAAGGCTTCCGAGGAACAACAACGGAAGAATAGCCACTACCCCGGTCAGGATCGGAATCAGCGCGTTCTGGAGGACATGCCGGAACAAGACTTGAGGCTCAGTCAGTCCCTTCGCCCGGGCAGTGCGGACGTAATCTTTTTCGATCTCCTCCATGAACAAAGTGCGGTACCAGCGCACACCTGAACCGATTCCCGAAATCACTCCCACCAGTATTGGTAGGATCACGAATTTGATCGCGCTCACCCCTTCTCCATAGCCCGAGATCGGGACGAGTTTCATAATCTTACCAAACAGATACTGGCCGGCGATGATGTAGAACAGCGCCGAGATCGACATGAGCACGACGCAAGCGGCAAGGCCGGTGAATTCCAGATAGGTGCGGCGAAAGAATACTACCGCCAGGGCGAAGCTGATATTGACCACAAGCCCCAGAAACAAGGTAGGAACCGCAATCGCCAGCGAGGGCCACATCCGCTGTCGGATATCGGCCCCAATGTCGCGGCCGCTGTCGGAGCGTCCAAAGCGAAACAAAAACAGCTTGACCGATTTCTGGAAGAAAATCGTGTGGGTAATTCGTTCCGTGCCTTGACTTTTTGAATTGAAAAACAAAGGCAAGTCGTAACCGCGCTCGTGCTTCCATTTGTCGATTGCCTCCTGGGTGACGTGTTTGTGACCCAATTGCATCCTGGCCATGTCGTCGGGCGGGTTGACCACGAAAAACAGCACGAAGGTGATCACGTTGACCCCGATCAGGATCGGAAAGGCGTGCAAAATGCGGCGTAGCAGATAGGCGGTCACGTCAGCGCGGCTTCCTGCATGCGTTTGCGATACTTGATCCAGGCGGGAAGCCAGGCCGCTACCAGGCCGAGCATGAGCAATCCCAGCGGCCACCAGATCGGCCGGTTCCAAAGCTTGCGCGCCGCAGCTCGCCGTTGTGTGTCCAGGCGCAGATACTTTAGCGTGTTGGTCGCCAGCGGATTTGGCTTCACGTTGGCGAGCCAGCCATGATACAAGGTAAAATTTTTGGGGTGGAAGCCAAACACCCACGGGACATCGCGGCGCAGGATGGCCTGGAGCTTTTGGATCAATTCCAAACGCTCGCGGGTATCGTCTAGATGGCGCATCTTCTCGAACAGGCGGTCGAATTCTGGATTTGCATAATTGGCGGCATTCTCGCCACCGTATTTGACCTTGCCGTTGGCGCTATAGAGCAGGAAAAAGAAATTTTCTGGGTCTGGGTAGTCAGCGTTCCAACCCCAGGTGAAGATCTGGGCGTTGCCGGTGCGCATCTTCTGTTGGAAGCGGTTGTAGTCGGTTGCGCGCACGACGAGTTCGATCCCTAACTTTTCGAACTGTTTGCGGTACCAGGCAAGGCGCGCCTTGTCCTCGGGGCCTCCGCCAGGCGTGTCCAAATAAAGCAGCAAAGGTCGGCCCGTCTTAGGATCGATACCGCCTGGATAGCCCGCTTCGGCGAGCAGGCGGCGGGCATAGTCTATGGATTTGCGCTGAGGCTCGCCATTGCGCCAGTCGTAGACGTAGCGGTTGATGCCCTCAGGTCCTTCGAGATAGCCGAAGATTCCAGGCGGCAGCACACCCTGGGCCGGAATCCCCCGGCCGTTGAGGAAAATAGAGATGTATTCCTCATAATCGATGGCGATCGCCAGGGCTTGGCGCAATTTGCGTTTGGGTTCCTCCAATCCTCCTATCACTGGGTCGAGCATATTAAAGCCGAGATAGAAAATGGACGGCGCGACCGTGGTCTGGAGATGAATACCCTTGGCTTTGAGATCGTCGGTCAGCTCCGCCTGATTCTGAGCGCCAAAGCGGATGGCCTGATCGAAACTGTCTGAACCGATGCCGGAAACTTCGTAGTAGCCCTGTAAGAATTTGTTCCAGGCAGGGATCGATTCCCGCTCCAGGATAAATTGGATTTCATCGATGAAAGGGAGCGTCCGCCCGGCGTCGGCGAGCAGCCCTTCGGCGACATCGCCCATTTCCCCTTCGCTTGGATAGGCTTCGCCGTGGAAATTTGGGTTTCTGACCAGCACCATGCGCTGGTTGGGATTGTTCTCGGCCAACAGGTAGGGGCCAGTGCCCACTGGATACCAATCGAGAGTGAGGTTGCGTTCGATCAATGGAGGCTGATAATAGAATTGATCCGCTTCCCAGGGTATCGGAGCAAAGAATGGCATCGCCAGCCAGTATCTGAACTGCGGATATTTGCCGCGGATGCGGATCGCATAGCGGTAGCGGTCTAGGACTCGAACCCCGCTGATTTGGTAGGAGCGCACATCGAAGAACCCTTTAGGTTTGGCTTCTTGATAGCGGCGTTCGATCTCTCGAGCAAATTCTGCCAATCCGACGATGTAGCCTTGCATCAAGCCGGCGATTGGAGAGTGAATTTGGGGATGCACTAGGCGCTTGATCTGATAGACGTAGTCCTCAGCGGTCAGTTCGCGGCTGTCCTGGCGGGGAAAATCCGAAGGCCTGCGAATACCTGCCAGCGCCTTGGCGGTGAGGTTATGATAGAGAAAGTTCCCCTGCGCATCCTTGGCAAACGCAGGGTGGGGCTGGAAGTAGATGCCCGGGCGGATAGTAATCAGGTATTCGCTGAAAGCGATTTGGTCTGCCGACGCGTCCTTGGGAAGGACATTTCCTCGATTATCGAAGTAAGTGACTTTGGGCATCTCAGCAGCGGTGAGCGGAGTCAAGGTGTAGGGGCGCTTTAGATAGTGATATTGTAAAGGAGGCTCGTAAATTTGAGCGATCAGGGTATATTCATCGACGCTGTAAGCCGCTGCTGGGTCCAGATGTTTAGGATGCTCGATGAACGCGGAATAGAGAATGTTCCGGTATTGTTCGGAAGCCGGGTAGGGACTGTTGAGCGGGGCCTCGCAGCCGCTCAAAAGGCCCATCCAGACCAGCCACAGGTAAGCGAATGCACGGGTGAGCGTCATGGGCGCGTACTATATCATTTTGATCCAGACATGGCGTAAGTAGTAAGTAGAAAACATGATTCGCATTTTGTTGATTTTGGGGCTACTCGCTGTCCTCCTTTGGGGCTTGCGTTGGTTCATGCGTACACCGCCTCAGGAGGTGATAGCGAAGCTGCGTGGTCGTGGTGGCATGGGTTTAGCTGCGGCGTTGATTTTACTGGCGCTATTGGTTCACAGCTGGCTGTTGCCCGTGCTTGGGGCGATCGGGGCGGTGGTCATTCGGGGGCTGCCTTATTTGCTCGAGCTCTTACGGACATGGCAACAGCGACCGCAGGCCGACGCCGGTGGATTCGGTGGCCGCCGTGGAGCAATGCCTGAATCTGTCGCCGAGGCCTATGAGATCTTGGGTCTCAAGCCAGGTGCCTCGCGCGCGGAAATCATCGCTGCCTATCGCCGCCTGGTGCAAAAAGTTCATCCCGATCGCGGAGGGTCGGACTTCTTAGCCGCCCAAATCAACCGGGCTAAAGAAATTTTGTTGAATTTCCACAGATAAATCTTGCATTTATTGGTCGAGTCTAATATCTTTACGCTTATCTGATCCGAGTTAATGTTTTATGGATTTCCTCGTCTCCGAACTTCCGGTCAAAAAGCCGGAGTTCCCGCCGCCCCTCAAGGGGCTAGTGCCTCGATCTAAGGGGATAACGTCGTTGGGTTGTTCCCTTCTTATTTATAGTCTCGGCTTCTCGCACACGACCCCATGTGGCATATAGCTTTTCGTAGGTGTGCTGAAAACCGCTGTAGCGTGTGGCTTAAGTTGCGGACACAAACCAAAAACTTGTGCGCCCGCCCTGGACTCGTAAGGCTGGTCTTCGCGCCATTGGCTAGCTTTACGATCGATAGTGATAGAAATGGCGTCGTTTTTCAATAGGGTTTTAGCAATGAAGAATATCTATGTAGGTAACTTGTCATACCAGCTGAGCGAAGACGAACTGCGCTCGGCATTCTCGCAATTCGGGGAAGTATCCTCCGTCCGCATCATTAAAGATCGCTATACCGACCGCTCCAAGGGCTTTGGTTTCGTGGAAATGCCGGTGGATTCCGAAGCGGATGCGGCGATCAAAAATCTCGATGGTCAAGATCTGAAAGGACGTGCCCTACGCGTCAATGAAGCTCGTCCCCGAGAGAATTCCCGGCCGCGTCGCCAGTTCGCATAACTATAGAGCCTCAGTCCTAATATCCGCCCACAGGGAGAGGAATCGAATCGACCCGAAGACGACTCTGCCGGCTTCGGGTTTTTTGCTTTGCTGATTACCTGCCGAATCGGGGAGGATCAGGTCATGACAAGACGCTATGACGTGATTGTCGTGGGGGGAGGGATGGTTGGGGCCACATTGGCTTGCTGCTTGGGGAACACGCCGCTCAGCGTAGCGGTGATCGAAGGCCGGCACCCGCAACCCTTCGCATCCGGACAGCCGCTGGATTTGCGGGTGTCGGCTATTAGTATCGCATCGCGCCGGATTTTCGAGGGGATCGGCGCGTGGAATAACATCGCAGCAATGCGCTTGTGTCCTTTTCGGCGTATGAGAGTATGGGAGATCACCGAGGGCACCGAGTTTCGCAGCCGCGACGTTCAGTATCCGGAGTTGGGATACATCGTCGAAAATCGGGTGATCCAATTGGGATTGCTTCAGCGCCTTGGAGAATTCGACAACGTCGATTTATTATGCCCGGCAAAGTCCTGCCGAATCGATTATCACCCTCGGGGGTCGGTGATCGAGTTGGATGACGGTAGTCTGCTGGAGGCGAGGTTATTGGTTGCCGCCGACGGTGGTCACTCCCAGGTCAGGCGAGCTGCTGCTATCGGCGTTACGGCGTGGGACTATGAGCAGTCAGCGCTGGTGTTGACGGTGGAGACCGCTTACGGCCAGCAGGATATTACCTGGCAACGCTTTACTGAAAGTGGTCCCCAGGCGTTCCTGCCATTGCCAGGTCCTTATGCTTCCTTGGTCTGGTACCAGCATCCCGAGGAGGTGCGAAGGCTTCAATCTCTTGACGATGGCGAATTATTGAATGCGCTGTATGAGGCCTTCCCACGTGAACTTGGGGAAGTAGTCCAAATCTTGGATCGGGGAAGTTTTCCCTTGCGCCGCCAGCATGCCCAGCGGTATGTCAAAGAAGGGGTAGCCCTGATTGGCGATGCCGCGCACATGATTCATCCGCTAGCAGGCCAAGGGGTCAATATCGGCTTGCTAGATGCTGCAGCCTTGGCCCAGGTATTGATGGCTGCCCAAGCAAGGGGTAAGGATTTTGGCGATTTGCGCGTCTTGCAAGAGTACGAGGCCATGCGTTGGCGTGACAACCTGACCATGATGACCGCCATGGACCTGTTTTATCGGGTGTTTGGCACGCCATCTTTCCCTCTGAAGCTGTTGCGCAATTTAGGGTTAAGTCTGGCCCAAAGGCTGCACCCGGCCCGCTTGGCGGTGATGCGGTATGCGATGGGGTTAGAAGGGAATCTACCGCGCTTGGCTCAAGGGGAGCCTTTAACCGTTGCTTAGCGCTGTCTGCGGGCCTGCTCTTCGGCTTCGAAGGTGTGCAGACGCTGTTCGGTGATGGCTTCCAAGATGCGATCGCCTTTGGCCATTTTGAATGCCAGAGTGGCGTGCTCTATTGCCTGCTTAAGGTCGCCGTTGGCGTAATGATATTCGGCCAAGTAGCGCTGGGACTCGGCAGACTTAGCAAGGCCGGCATAAGCGCGCGAGAGTAATTTGAACAGTATCGGCTGCTGCAGCGCTTGAGTCGGAACGAGTGGTTCAAGCAACTGGCGCGCCGCTTGGAAATGAGCGGTCTCAAGCAAGGCGTTGGCATATTCCAATTGCAGCACGCGCGATGCTGGGAAACGCTTAAGAGCGGTCTGGTAACGCTTGAGGGCCTGCTCGGTTTGGCCTAAGGCGAGTTCGACTTGGGCCAGGGCATGGATGAACTGGGGCTGATCGGGAAAACGATCGACCAACGCTTTGAGTATCTGCTGGCTTGGCTTAAGTCGGTTTTGAGCGTTTAAGACCAGGGCTAGGCCGTAGCTGGCCGTCGCCTGTTGCTCCGGGGTTCCTTGCTGGCGTTGAGTCTCAAAGCTTTTTTGCAACGCGGTCGGATCGGTAGTGGTCAGGACTTGAAGCTTGGTCTTGGTCAGAAGGTAGCTGAAGGAGTCCAGGTACTGACGGTAGGGAAAGGTTTCGGCGCGGGCACGGGTGTCGGCAATGCGCGCGCTAGTGACCGGGTGGGTGCGCAGGAATTCGGGAATGTTCTGCCCCAGGAAGCGGCTCGATTGCTGAAGGCGCTCGAAAAATATAGGCATGCTGCGTGGGTCAAAATCGCTGGCAGCAAGTATTTGAATGCCGACGCGATCGGCTTCTTGTTCGTGGCTGCGGGTAAAGTTTATCTGGTGTTGGATCCCTCCTGCTTGCAGCGCGATGAGGGCAGCTTGTCCAAGTTCAGGTACCTGGGTGCCGATCAAGATGGCAGCCAAGGTAGCCGCCGCCAGCGGCAGGGTCAGACGTTTGGCGGCGGCAAACGCGCGTCGTAGGTGATGTTGGGTCACGTGGGCGATTTCGTGCGCTAGAACCGACGCCAATTCTCCTTCCGATTGCGTAGCCAAGATCAATCCGCTGTTGATCCCGATATAACCGGCAGGACCGGCAAAGGCGTTGATCTCTGGCTCCATGACAACGAAAAAGTGAAACGTCTGGTTTGCCATCTCACTGTGGGCGACCAGGCGCCCGCCCAAAGAAGCGATATAATCCTGAATTTCTGGATCCTGGTTGATGCGCACGTGCTGGTGAAGGTTACGATAAAAAGCCTCCCCCAAATGCTTTTCTTCATCTGGGCTAAAGACGGCCTCATCAGAAGAGGCCCCCATGTCGGGCAGTTCCGGTAACGCTGCAGACGCCTGTGAGATGGAATAAAGCCAAGCTAAGATGATCGCATGAACGAGTAGCATGTATACGAACTTTCGAAAATGGACGAGCAAGAGACCGCAGTCACAGCAGCTGGGTTCCTTAGATTTACCCTCCAGGTCAATGCTAGCCCTTATGCCGGCGAAGCAGCAGACCTTGCCTATCGTTTCGCGTTAGCAGCACTGGCTAAGGGGCATCGAGTACGACGGGTGTTTTTCTATCATGATGGAGTGTACCACGCGCTTGGGTTGGCTGCCCCGCCTGCGGATGAATCCAATCGGGTAACGCGCTGGACTCAGCTTGCCAACACCCATGGCGTGGATCTAGTGGTTTGCTCGGCAGCTGCTCAGCGTCGGGGTGTCTGGACGCCAGAAGCGCAAGTTAAGCTTGCGCCAGGGTTTCGGATCGCCGGCCTGGCCTTGCTGGTAGAATCTATTCTCGAAACTGACCGCTTGCTGGTATTTGGCTGATGCGCTATCTGTTTGTCGTTCGTGATGCCCCTTATGTCGGCGGGCGTGCCCAGGAGTCTTTGGACTTGCTTTTGACCTTGGCAGCTTTCGATCAGGTAGTGGATGTTGTGCTGTTAGAGGATGGAATCTGGCAACTCCACCGGGATCAACAGCCGGAAATCCTGGCGCAGAAAAACATCGCGGCACTCTGGCAAGCGCTGGAGATATATGGCATCGATCCCCCATGGGTAGAAAGCGAGTCTTTGGTCGAGCGGGGGGTGGACGTGGCGGACTTAGTGCTGCCGGTGCGATTAGTGCCGCGGGCGAAGGTAGCCGGTTTGTTACGGAAATACGATCGAGTGCTGGGAGGTTAACGATGGGTGTATTGCACCTGGTATCGCGCTCGCCTTATGCCAGCTTGGATCTTTCCAACTGCCTGGCACGGCTGCAGCCAGGGGATGCCCTCCTATTGCTTGCCGGTGCAGTATACGGCGCTTGTTACGGAAGTCCGATTGCTGACGCCATTCGAGCGAGTCCTGCTGCGTGCTATGTGTTGATTCCAGACCTTAAGGCCCGAGGGATCGCCATGGACAGGATGCTGCCGGAAATCACTCCGGTGGATTTTGAAGGGTTTGTGGATTTGACCGTGGCTTATTCACGCATTCTGTCATGGTGATTCTAGAGATCGAAGGTCGATCAGTAGCGCTGACGGAGGATGGCTTTCTATGCGATCACCGCGATTGGAGTGAAGAGGTAGCAGCTGCCTTGGCGGCGCGCGAGGGAATGACCTTGACCGAGGCCCACTGGGAAATCATCCACTTCGCGCGTGCGTATTATCTGCGTATTCGCCACTTGCCCAACATGCGGATGTTCGTCAAGGCAGTGGCACAGACCCTGGGGGAAGAAAAGGGGAATAGCCGCTACCTTTATCGTTTGTTTCCCAAAGGGCCGCTGAAATATGCCTGTAAAATGGCTGGATTGCCCAAACCACCTTATTGCATATAGAGGATTGTGATTTCTTGCATCGACCCCCATTTAAAAAACGGCTTGACAACTTTGTAAGGAGATCGTGCCATGGCAATTCGTACAATGCCCAAATCCCAATGGGAAACCTATTTCGATAACATTTCCAAGCACCTGAGAGCTAACCAGGTAGAGATTGAAGTGGCGGCAATAAACTTAGGGGATCAGATAGAGGCTGAATGGGTACCCTTTTATGGGATAAGTTATGATCCGAAGGACGATGTCATTGAATTTGTCCTAGAGGGGATAGATCATTTGGTTCGTCGACCGAAGGAGGTCTACGTCGACGATGGTATCGAGGGCCTGCGCAGCATTGAGGTCGTCGATGGCGATGGTGTGCGCCACATTGCTAAGTTCAAGGAGGTGATGAAGCTTCCACCGCTGGAGGCCTAATCTCCGATTGGGCTCAAAATCACTCCTTGGCGGGCTCGCAAATCTGCGGGCCCTTCTTGTTTGCTTGAGGACCAGTTCTCTATGTTAACCTGTTACTTTTTGGCTCCTCTTGGAGGACAGAATCATGCTCCCTGACATCGAAATCGCCCAACGGGCCAAAATGCGCCCCATCGTCGAGTTGGCCCAAGAGAAGTTTGGCATTGATCCCATTCACCTAGATCCTTATGGCCGTTACAAAGCCAAGCTATCGTTCGACTACATCCAAAGCCTGAAAGATCGTCCAAGCGGCAAATTGATCTTGGTAACTGCGATCAGCCCAACCCCTGCCGGAGAGGGAAAGACTACTACCACGATAGGGCTTGGGGATGCCTTAAATCGCCTTGGCAAAAAGGCTTTGATTTGCCTACGGGAGCCGTCTCTGGGCCCCTGTTTCGGCATTAAGGGAGGAGCTACCGGCGGTGGGTGGTCTCAGGTAGTGCCAATGGAGGACATCAATCTTCATTTCACCGGGGACTTTCATGCCATTGGAACCGCTCACAACCTGCTTGCAGCCTTGACCGACAACCATATTCACCATGGCAACGCCCTGGATCTGGACGTATGCCAGACAGTCTGGAGGCGGGTCATCGACATGAACGATCGGAGTCTTCGCCATGTCCTTGTGGGATTGGGAGGCAAAACCAACGGCGTGCCGCGCGAGGACGCATTCGACATCGTAGTAGCCTCCGAGGTTATGGCCATTCTGTGTCTCGTCGAATCCTTAGCGGAATTGAAACAGCGCCTCGGCAACGTGCTGGTTGGCTATACTCGGTCCGGAAACCTTATCTTCGCCCGCGATCTCAAAGCACAGGGGGCAATGGCAGCATTGCTCAAGGACGCCATTCGTCCCAACTTGGTTCAGACCCTCGAAAACAACCTGGCATTTGTCCACGGCGGGCCATTTGCCAATATCGCTCATGGCTGCAACTCGGTCATCGCCACCAAGGCCGCGCTCAAGATGGCCGATTATGTAGTGACGGAAGCGGGCTTTGGTGCCGATTTGGGGGCCGAGAAATTCATAGACATCAAGTGCCGTAAGGCCGGAATTCGGCCGGATGTGGTAGTGCTGGTGGCAACCATACGGGCGTTGAAGATGCATGGCGGGATGCCTAAAGAGGCGCTGCAGCAGGAAAATTTAACTGCCCTTGAGGCTGGTTTCGTGAATTTGGAGCGGCATCTTTACAATATCCGAGAGCATTTTGGGTTGCCGTGCGTCGTGGCTGTCAATCATTTCACCTCCGATACCCAAGCCGAGCTTGCCTATATCAAGGATAAAGTCGCATCCATTGGGGCAAAAGCGGTGGTTTGCCATCACTGGGCTAAAGGTGGTGCTGGAGCCGAAGAGTTGGCGCACGAGGTGCTTCAGGCAATAGAGCAACCTTCAAATTTTCGTTTTCTCTATCAAGACGAGCTTTCCTTGTGGGAAAAAATCGAAACCATTGCCACCAAGCTCTATGGCGCTGCTGAAATTGCCGCAGAATCCAAAGTAAAACAGCAGTTGGCGTTTCTCAGTGAAGAGTATGCCCATTATCCGGTCTGTATCGCCAAGACCCAATATTCCTTTGCCTGTGACCCTAGGCTACGCGGTGCCCCCACCGGGCATACATTGACGATCCGAGAGGTCAGACCCGCCCATGGAGCTGAATTTGTGGTGGTAATTTGCGGCGATATCATGACCATGCCAGGCTTGCCTAAGCGGCCTGCTGCTGAACGGATCGATATCAATGAGAGCGGTGAGATCACGGGCCTTTTTTAGGCCACCGGCGGGTGCGGCAGATGCCGCAAAAGTGTGGAATATCCCTTAAACCCCTCTTGACAGCTTAGAATAGAGTATTAAACTGGCTGATACCGAAAGGAAGGAGGTCGCTCTGGGTTTTTCCTGGG
>CAZZIP010000007.1:0-142884 GCA_964654415.1 uncultured Methylococcales bacterium
TGAGCATGGTCTCGTCCTACGATAAAGCCTGCGACGAAAGGAGCGGGTTATTTACTCTCCGGCGGCTTCTTGGCGTAGGCGGGCGATGGTCAAGCGCAACCGCTCTCCCTGTTCGTCCAGAATCAACTCGGTAGTGCTGTGGTCACCGTCGCGCTCGACGACCTCCAGCACCCGCCGGTTTTCTTCCGGCTCAGCGCGTAGGGCGATCGCTCGAAATGGGACAGAATCCGGGTCCTTGGGAATTAAGTCCAGCCGCCAGCTCTGACCACTCTCGCGATACTCCAGATGATATTGACGCCGGATCGGCTCGAGTTCCCCTTTGAGCAGGTGCCTGAGCAACACGATGCCCTCGGCTTGCGGGACCGGAGCAGGAAGCGGCAGCCTGCGACGTTCGCCGCTTCCAGGGTTGTAGTAAAGCAGCTCTTCGGGGGCCGCGATCATGATAAGCCGCTCTGGGGCAAGCTGCAGTTTGACCAGGGTTCCGTCCGCATCGGCCAGCATAAAGCCACTGCCATGCCAGGGCTGGCTCAGGAGGGCGAGGGTACGGGTTTCCTCGTAGCGGAACTGGACCGGGGCGGTGAGCTTGAGACGTTCGCCCGGATCGGCCGCAAGGGCCGCCGACAGCCACAAGGTCAGCCACCAAAGGCCGATCTTCCATTCATTCTTACCACAGGCGTTTGCCATTTTTGACGATCTCGCGTAAGGTTTCATGCGGTGGCGGCGCCCGATCGAGTTCCGGGAAACGCCAACGCCGATAGAAATATTCTCCCCCCAATAGCCCCGCCATGGCGAGATAGATTCCGATTCCATGGAAGCTAAGCCATCCAGATTCCGACCCGGCCAGAGCCAATCCGGCTGAAATCAACGCGGCGATCAAGAAAAACCCAGTCCAGACCCAGGTCAAACGGTAGACATAAGTTACGATATAAGGCGGTAGCTCTTGGAAACTGAGCCTCACGATGCGTTCGATCAACGGCGGCGGATGGATCAGGGTGCGACCAAAACCAGACGCTACCAGCAGCAACGCCACCGTCGGTACCCAGCGGGTTATCCTGGGTCCAAACCACAAGCTACCCCCGAGCAGGGCCAACCCTAGTCCCAGCCAAAGCCATCGAGCGAGTCCTGTGCTGCGCCAGGCCCGCCACAGCAGCCATCCGGCGACAGCCAAAGAGAGCAGGCTGCCCCAACCGCAGGCGATGAGGGCCTGGCTCAGGAAAGGATAGGCCAACAACAGCAGAGCGAGTATGGAGCCTGGCAGCCAGCGCATATCAGCGGACGCGATGGGTAGCCACGAATTCGGCCAGGGAGTTGAGGGAGGCGAAGATCTTTGGGTTTCGTTCGTCGTTGGAAACTAGCCGGATGCCGTATTTGCGGTCCAGCATCACGCCTATCTCCAACGCATCGATGGAGTCGAGACCCAGCCCTTCGCCGAATAGCGGAGCCTCGGGATCGATGTCTTGCGGGGTGACGTCCTCCAGGTGCAATCCCTGGATCAGCAGGGTCTTCAGTTCTTCGATCAGCTCGCGCAAAGGTGTGTCCGCCATGAGCTACGATTTAGTTAGTTAGTGATTGCCGTGACCTTGCCGTTGCTAAAGCGCACGATGAAAGTGTCGAACCTAGAGGCCCAATAGCGCCACTCGTCCGTGTTCAGGGAGGGCGTGGCGGTGGCGGGCGGATAACCGATGGCCGCGATCACCGCTTTCTTGCGCATTCCGGGCGCCACCTTGCCGGCCACGATGCGCTCGCGTTCGGCGGGAGTGAACTGGCTAAGATCAAGCTGGGTGCGCGCGAGCATTTTGTGAAACGCCTGCTCGACCGTGTCCCCGGTGTGTTTCTCCACGTTTTCGATCTCAATGCGGGGGCCGTCCGGCAATACCTGAATGACGAACCCCTTGCGTCCGAAGCTCACCAGTTGCACGGGGGTGTTGACCGGAACCAGGAAACCGCGCCGATAGTTAGTAGTTCGGTGGCGGTTCTTTTCATACTGGAAGGAGTATTGAGTATAGTATTGGCCGCCGATTTGGATTTGAGGCGGCAGATTCCCTTCCGCCCCTTTAAACGCCCTGGGGCAACCGCTCAGGCTGACCAGGAGCAGAAGCAAAAACAGCGCGCGGACCGAAAAGCGTCGATGGAGCATAACGATTCCCCTGTTTAGTTGATTTTATCCGGTGTTTGGATAAACCTTAAATCTAACACATCCTTCGATCCCGAAGGCGCCTTGACGCTAAAATGCTGTTTGCGTTAACTTAGCTTACTATTTTTCTTTGGAAATGCGGCTATTTAGGGGTGTGTGGTGGAGCTGAGCGGTGCTGAAATCGTGGTTCAGGCGTTGAAGGATGAGGGGGTCGAGTTCATCTTCGGCTATCCTGGGGGAGCCGTGCTGCACATCTACGATGCCCTGTTCGGCCAGGAAGAAATCAAGCACGTCCTAGTCCGCCACGAACAAGGCGCGGCGCACATGGCCGATGGCTACGCCCGCGCTACCGGCAAACCGGGGGTAGTGCTGGCCACCTCAGGGCCTGGGGCGACCAACTTGGTCACCGGCATCGCCACCGCCTACATGGATTCGATTCCGCTGGTGGTCCTCACCGGCCAGGTGCCGACCCCGGTGATCGGCAGCGACGCCTTTCAAGAGTGCGATACCGTTGGAATCACCCGCCCCTGCGTCAAACACAACTTTTTGGTCAAGGATCGCCACAAGCTGGCCGAGACCATCAAAAAAGCGTTCTACATCGCCACCACCGGACGCCCCGGGCCAGTGCTGGTGGACATCCCCAAGGACATTACCGACCCTAAGATTAAGATTCCGTATCACTATCCTAAGACGGTATCCTTGCGCTCCTATAACCCCACAGTCAAAGGCAATCCGCGCCAAATCAAAAAAGCGGCTGATCTGATCCTGGAAGCCAAGCGTCCGATGATCTACTCCGGCGGTGGGGTGATTTTGGGCGAGGCATCGGCCGAACTGACCGAACTGACCCGCTTTTTGGGTTTCCCGATTACCAACACCCTGATGGGCTTAGGCGCTTACCCCGGTACCGACCGCCAGTTCCTGGGGATGCTTGGCATGCACGGCACCTACGAGGCCAACATGGCCATGCACGAGTGCGACGTCTTGCTCGCCATCGGCGCCCGCTTCGACGACCGGGTCACCGGCAAGCTCGACGAATTCTGCCCGTACGCCAAAATCATCCACATCGACGTAGACCCTTCCTCGATCTCCAAGAACGTGCCGGTGGATATCCCCATCGTCGGTCAGGTCAAGCCGGTATTGGCCGAGCTTCTGGCCCAGCTCAAGGCGAGCGGCAAGCGTCCCGATCAAGAGGCGCTTTCGGCCTGGTGGGAGAAGATCCAAAGCTGGCGCGCGCTGGACTGCCTGCGTTACGATCGAGAAAGCCCCTTGATCAAGCCGCAGTACGTGATCGAGCAGTTGTGGCAGGTCACGCGCGGCAAGGCTTATGTGACTTCGGACGTCGGCCAACATCAGATGTGGGTGGCTCAATACTACAAGTTCGATTATCCAAGGCATTGGATCAATTCCGGTGGGCTCGGCACGATGGGCTTTGGGATGCCGGCAGCGATTGGGGTCAAACTCGCCTTCCCGGAAGAGGACGTGGTCTGCGTTACCGGCGAGGCGAGCATTCAGATGTGCATTCAAGAACTTTCTACCGCCTTGCAGTACAAGACGCCGATCAAGATTGTCAACCTCAATAACCGCTACATGGGCATGGTGCGCCAGTGGCAGGAGTTCACTTACGAAAGCCGCTACTCCCATTCCTACATGGACGCGCTGCCGGATTTCGTGAAGCTGGCCGAAGCCTATGGGCACGTGGGGATGCTGATCGAAAAACCGCAGGACGTGCGTCCAGCGTTGGAGGAGGCTTTCAGAATGAAGGATAAGTTGGTGTTTCTGGATTTTATCACTGACCGCACCGAGAACGTCTATCCTATGGTGGAGGCAGGAAAAGCTCAGCACCAGATGCGCCTGCCGCCTTGGATTTCACCGGAACGGGAGTTGGCCTGATGCGGCACATCCTTTCCCTGCTGCTAGAAAACGAGGCAGGCGCGTTGTCGCGGGTGGCCGGGTTGTTCTCGGCACGCGGTTACAACATCGAAGCGCTGACCGTGGCGCCTACCGAGGATCCGACGGTATCGCGGATGACCATCGTTACCCGCGGCGACGAGCGCGTCATCGAGCAGATCATCAAGCAGCTCAACAAACTCATCGACGTGATCCGGCTGATGGACATCTCCGAAGCGGACCACATCGAGCGCGAACTGATGTTGCTCAAAGTCCGTGCGAAAGGCCCAGAGCGCGAGGAGATCAAACGCCTGGTCGATATTTTCCGCGCGCGCATCATCGACGTGACGGCCTCCTCCTACGTCATCGAAATGACCGGCGCCAGCCCCAAGCTCGATGCTTTCCTGACCAATTTGGCCAGGGATCAGATCATCGAAGTGGTCCGTTCGGGACCGACTGGGATTTTGCGCGGCGAGCGCGGCTTGCATCTTTAAAGACTTAAATGACACGAAAGAGGGAATCCATGCAGGTTTATTACGACCGAGACGCTGACCTTTCCATCATCCGTTCCAAACGGGTCACTATCGTAGGTTATGGCTCCCAGGGCCATGCGCACGCTAACAACTTGAAAGATTCCGGGGTCGCGGTGACCGTCGGATTGCGCCCCGGTTCTGCTTCCTGGACCAAGGCGGAGAAGGCGGGACTGCCAGTCAAACCGGTAGCCGAGGCCGTCGCTGGGGCAGATGTGGTGATGGTGCTGGCGCCGGACGAACACCAGCCTAAGCTCTACCGCGAAGAGATCGAGCCGAATATCAAACCGGGGGCAGCGCTGGCGTTCGCGCACGGCTTCAACATTCACTTCCAGCAGATCGAACCGCGTTCGGATTTGGACGTGATCATGGTTGCGCCCAAAGGTCCAGGTCACCTGGTGCGCTCTACCTATGTCCAGGGCGGAGGGGTGCCGTCCTTGATCGCGGTCTATCAGGACGCCAGCGGTCAGGCTAAGGCGATCGCGCTGGCGTATGCCTGCGCCAACGGCGCAGGCCGCGCGGGAATTATAGAAACTACCTTCCGCGAGGAGACCGAGACCGACCTGTTCGGCGAGCAGGCGGTTTTGTGCGGTGGGGCAACCGCGCTGGTCCAGGCGGGTTTCGAAGTATTGACCGAGGCCGGCTATGCCCCCGAGATGGCGTATTTCGAGTGCCTGCACGAGCTGAAGCTGATCGTCGACCTGATGTACGAGGGCGGGATCGCCAACATGCGCTACTCCATCTCCAACACCGCCGAATACGGCGATCTGACGCGCGGCCCCCGCGTGATCGACGAGCGCGTCAAGAACGAGATGCGCAAGATCCTCAAAGAAATCCAAAGCGGCGAGTTCGCCCGCGAGTTTATCTTGGAAAACCAGGCCGGTTGCCCGACTTTGAAGGCCAAGCGCCGCATCGCGCGTGAGCATCCGATCGAGCAGGTGGGGAGCAGGCTGCGGGAGATGATGCCTTGGATCCGCGCCAACCGGCTGGTGGACCGGGATAAGAACTGACTGCTTCCATGACCGTCACCTCGCCCCCAAAGCGTCGCCGCGGGATTTACCTGCTGCCCAATCTGTTTACCACTGGGTGCCTGTTTTGCGGCTTTTATGCCGTCACTGCGGCGATGAACGGGCAGTTCGATAAGGCGGCGGTTTCGATTTTCGCCGCCATGATTATGGACGGCCTGGACGGGCGGGTGGCGCGCTTGACGCATACTCAGACCGCCTTTGGTGCCGAATACGACAGCCTCTCGGACATGGTCTCTTTCGGCCTGGCGCCGGCTTTGATCATGTACCTGTGGTCGCTTTCCTTTTTGGCTAAGCTGGGGTGGTTGGCTTCTTTCGTCTATGCGGCCGCCACCGCGCTGCGCTTGGCGCGCTTCAACACCCAGCTCGGCGTCGAGGATAAGCGCTATTTCCAGGGGCTCCCCAGCCCGTCGGCGGCGGCGATCGTTGCCGGAATGGTTTGGCTGGGGGAAGCCTACGGCCTAGAGGGAGACGCGATGCGTTATGTGGCGGTGGTTACCACCATGCTTGCGGCATTGCTGATGGTGAGCAATTTCCGGTATTACAGCTTCAAGAGCATCGACATCCGCGGTCGAGTGCCCTTCGTGGTCATCATTGCCGTGGTGCTCGCGCTGGCCGTCATCCTGACCGATCCGCAGTCGATGCTGCTTTTGATTTTTACCGGTTATGCCGCTTCTGGGCCGTTGTTGACTTTGCTCCTGCGCAGGCAGAGAAAAGCCAGACGCCGTAAATCAAACGGCTGAGCTTGCCGGCATTGGCAAACCCAAGCGGCGAGGTGTAATATTTTTCAAATCAAAACAGAGCTGTTCTGCCACATGTACAATTGCGCCATCCGGCGGGAAGCAGCGGAATCCTTCGATTCAAACGGCGGGTATGGCATTTCCGTTCTTGGGCTGCGTTTGCTGCCCCTTTAGGGGCAGATAGACCTATTTCCCTGCATTCGCGAAGTTACCCGCACACCAGAACGGAGTTTCCACTATGAAAGATAAGCTTATCATTTTCGATACTACTTTGCGCGACGGCGAACAGAGCCCCGGTGCGTCGATGAATCGGGAGGAAAAAGTCCGGATCGCCAAGGCCTTGGAGCGCTTGCGAGTCGATGTCATCGAGGCCGGTTTTCCTGCGGCCAGCCCCGGTGACTTCGAGGCCGTTCAGGCGGTTTCTCAGGCGATCAACGACAGTACTGTCTGCGGTTTGGCGCGCGCGTTGGACGGCGACATCGACCGCGCCGGCGAGGCGCTACGGGGTGCCAAGCGTCCCCGTATCCATACCTTCATTGCCACTTCCCCCATCCATATGGAGCGCAAGCTGCGCTTGACCCCCGACCAAGTGGTCGAGCGCGCAGTAGCTGCCGTCAAGCGGGCACGCCGTTATACCGATGACGTGGAATTTTCACCCGAGGACGCCGGTCGCTCCGAGGAGGATTTTCTGTGTCGGGTCATCGAGGCGGTGATCGCAGCCGGTGCCACCACCGTCAATATTCCTGACACCGTAGGCTACAGCCTCCCGTCTGAGTTCGGTGAGTTGATCCGCAGGCTGAGAGAGCGCATCCCCAATGCCGACAAGGCGGTCTTCTCGGTCCATTGCCACAACGATCTGGGATTGGCAGTAGCCAATTCCCTGGCAGCGGTCTTAAACGGCGCACGCCAGGTAGAGTGCACCATCAACGGCTTGGGCGAGCGGGCGGGAAACGCCGCCTTGGAGGAGATCGTGATGGCGGTGAAAACTCGCCAGGACATCTTCCCCTGCGATACGCTCATCAATACCCGTGAGATCGTGCCCTGTTCCAAATTGGTCTCTTCCATCACCGGTTTCCCGGTTCAACCCAACAAGGCCATCGTCGGGGCCAACGCCTTCGCCCACGAGTCCGGCATCCACCAGGACGGGGTGTTGAAACATCGTGAGACTTACGAAATCATGCGCGCTGAAGATGTGGGCTGGAGCGCTAACCGGATGGTGCTCGGCAAACACTCCGGGCGCAACGCCTTCCGCACCCGGATGAAGGAACTGGGTATAGAGTTCGCCTCCGAGGAAACCCTCAACGAGGCGTTTGCCCGCTTCAAGGAACTGGCGGACAAGAAGCACGAGATTTTCGATGAGGACTTGCAGGCGTTGATCTCCGAGCAGATTTATGAGGCCGAGGCTGAGCGGGTGAAATTGATTGCCCTGCACGTGTGCGCCGATACCGGTGAGACGCCGCTAGCACAAGTAGTGCTCAAGATAGATGGCGAGGAAAAGCGCGGCCAGGCCGAAGGCAGCGGGGTGGTGGACGCCAGCTTGAAGGCGATCGAGTCCCTGCTCAATACCGGCGCCAGTTTGCTGTTGTACTCGGTCAACAGCATCACCACCGGCACCGACGCTCAAGGGGAAGTAACCGTACGGTTGGAGAGATCGGGGCGGATTGTCAACGGTCAAGGAGCCGATACCGACATCGTCATTGCCTCGGCCAAGGCTTATCTAAACGCGGTCAACAAACTGCTCTGTCCGTCCTTGCGCAGACATCCCCAGGCAGCAGACGTCTGAAGGCGTGGATTTACGAAGGCTTTCCTATCTTCGGGCGATGGGGATTCAGGTATGGGTGCAGCGCGCCCGAGGATCGCTTTCTCCGTGCGGAGATGAATGGGAACGTCTGACCCAGGAGGTCGCCGAGTGTACCGCCTGCTCCCTGCATAAGACCCGCACCCGGCCGGTGTTTGGGGTAGGGAACAAGCGTGCTGCCTGGATGTTGATCGGCGAAGCGCCGGGAGAGCAGGAGGATCTTAAAGGTGAACCTTTCGTCGGGCCGGCCGGTCAACTCTTGAACGAAATGTTAAAAGCCCTGCGTTTGCGCCGTGAAGAGGTTTATATCACCAACATCCTCAAGAGTCGGCCGCCTGGTAACCGCGATCCTAGGCCAGAGGAAGTGACCGCATGCGAGCCGTTTCTAAGACGTCAGATTGCCTTGGTTCAACCCCAGATCATCCTCGCGATAGGTAGGATCGCCGCTCAAAATCTCCTGAAAACCGACGCACCGCTCTCCAGATTGCGGGGGAAGGTGCACCGTTATGAGATGATTCCATTGGTAGTGACCTATCATCCTGCCTATCTTCTGCGCAATCCGGCGGCTAAACGGCAGGCTTGGGAAGATTTGAAGCTCGCCCAGCGCGTCTATTTCGAACGGCAACAGAATATCCATGGATAAGCTCACCAGTATGAAGGTTTTTGCTAAGGTGGCCCAGAGCGGCAGCTACGCCGCTGCGGCCAAGGAGTTGGGAATTTCCCGGGCGATGGCGACCAAGCACGTGATGTACTTGGAAAATACCTTAGGGGTGCGCCTGCTCAATCGCACCACCCGCCGCATCAGCTTGACCGAGACGGGGGCGATTTATCTGGAACGCTGCCGGCAGATCGTCGAAGACATCGAGGAGGCCGAATTAGCGGTCACCCGCCTTCATTCCGAACCTCAAGGGTTGCTCAGGGTCTCGGCGCCGCCGTTTTTCGGAACTTTCCATCTAGCCCCCACCATTGCGGCCTATCTCAAGCAGTATCCTAAGGTCCGGGTGGACTTGGTCATCCGCGGTGGAGCGGTAGATATGTTGGCCGAGGGGCTGGATCTTGCCATCCGTTTGGGGGAGCTTCCTGACTCCAGCTTGATCGCGCGCAAGCTGGCAAGCTCTCCTAGGGTGGTGTGCGGCGCGGCAAGTTATTTTGAAAAGTACGGGATGCCTAAGGTACCGCAGGATTTGCGCGAGCACAATTGCTTGATCAACATGGGGTTTGAGCCGCACGATTTGTGGAGATTCACCGGTCCGGATGGGGAACAAATCACGGTCAAGGTGTCCGGTACGCTCAGGGCCAACACCGCAGATCCTCTGCGTCTGGCGGCCGTCCACGGGGCAGGACTTGCGGTGCTGCCGACTTATATCGCCGGCCAGGATCTAAGTAAAGGGCGCCTTATCGCGGTGCTGCAAGAATACGAGTTGCCTTCTATGGATATCTATGCCGTCTATCCTCACCGCCGCCACTTGTCGGCCAAGGTGCGGACGTTTTTGGATTTCCTCACCGAACGCTTGTACCCTATTCCCTATTGGGAGAAATGGCGCGGGACTTGAAATCGTGGAGCGAAGAAGCTTTAACCGCATCGCGGTGGACCTTCCCGGGATAGCTATCTTGGATAGCGGGAGTCGGGTGCCGGTGAGGATTTTGGACTTCTCTGACGGCGGGGCTCAGATCGAGTGCGACGCGTTCAGCAGCGCTATCTTAGCCCCAGCGATGAGCTGTTTGGACGAAAGCGGAAGGGTGCGTGAACTGAATTTGGACTGTTGCCTAGAGACGCCGGTGCGCCTGCGTTGCCGGCTGGTTTTCGTCCGCCGCCTCTCCTTTGATGTTTACCGCATTGGCCTAGGTTACGCCGATCCGCTGCAACCGGAACTGGTCACGCTCAAGCGATACCTCCGCCGCGGTTTCTAGGCAATCGCTTCAACGAGCGCCTGCGTCAGGGCTTTGCGGCCTTCCTCATTGGATAGAGGCTGTCCTTGGTGGTCGGTTAGGAAAAAGATGTCCTCGGCGCGATTTCCAAGGGTGGCGATGCGCGCCTCGTGCAGGCGCAACCTGAAGCGTGCGAAGACGTCGCCTACGCGGGCTAACAGGCCGGGCCGGTCAGCGGTGATGAGTTCGAGCATCGTGCGGCCGTGCTTTAAGTCCGGATGGAAGTTGACCTGGGTCGGAATGGAAAAGTGTTTAAGCCGCCGGCTCGGGCGCCGCTCGATCGCGAAACAAGGCGGTTTGGGGTCTTTCAGACAGCGCTGAATGCGGGTTACGATCTGCTGTTCGCGGGCCAATTCGCGGATTGGCTGACCGTCGCGCTCCAATACCTGGAAGCTGTTGACCACATACCCGTCCTGAGTCGTTTCCAAACGTGCCGCCAGAACCGTCAGCCCAAGCTGATCCAGAAGCGCAGCGACCAATGCGAAGATCCCGTCGCGGTCGCGCATGTAGATAAATACTTCAGCGCTGCCGCGCGGGTTCTCGGGACGCAAAAGCACTAGCGGCAATGCCTCCTCTGGAGTTTCAGCGATCGCTAGGGTCTGCCAAGCGCATTCTTCCGGTTGGCAACGCAGGAAATAGTCCTCGTTGAAATGGGCAAATACCTTCTCTATGCTGACTTCATCTAGACCTAAGCGCGCCAGCAGAAGCTTTGCGTCGCGTTTGGCCTCGGCAGCGCGCGCGGCGGCATCCGGGGTTTCCAGGCCGTAGCGGAGTTGGTCGCGGGTGGCCAGGTACAGTTCACGTAGCAAAGAATCGCGCCAGGCGTTCCAGAGCGTGGGATTGGTGCCGCGGATGTCGGCGACGGTCAAAAGATACAGATAGTTGAGTCGTTCCTCGTTGCCGACTTGATAGGCGAATTCGCGTACCACTTCCGGGTCACTGATGTCTTTGCGCTGGGCGGTAAGAGACATAAGCAGGTGGTGGCGCACGAGCCAACAGACCAGCCGGGTATCGTGCTCCGGCAGACCGTGGCGGCGGCAGAAGTCGCGCGCCAGTTGTTCACCGATGACGGAATGGTCCCCGCCTTGTCCTTTGCCTATATCGTGATAGAGGCCGGCCAGGTACAACAGTTCCGGTTTTGGGATCAATGGGAAAATGTCGCTGGCTAAGGGAAGTTCGTGGCGGAATTGAGGCATAGCCAGACGGCGCAGGTTGCGAACCACGAACAGCACGTGCTCGTCTACCGTATAAGCGTGGAACAGATCGTACTGCATCCTGCCAACAATGCGTTCGAATTCTGGCAGGTAAGCCGCCAATAGGCCGTAGCGATTCATGCGGCGCAGTTGGTGGGTAATCCCGCTGGGTTGGCGCAGGATTTCTAAAAACATCCGGCAGGCGCGGGGATCACTGCGAAAGTTCTGGTCGATCCGGTGGAGGTTTTGCCGAATGGCGCGGATAGTGTGGGCGCGGATACCTTTTAGTTCTGGATGGCGTCCAAGGTGGAGAAAAATCTTGAGCAACCCCAAAGGGTGGTCGGCAAACGCGTTCGGATAACGGATTTCCAGGTGCTGGTTGACTACCTGGAAATAGGCGTCGAGGACCTCAGGTTCGGTACTAAAATCCGGGCATAGGGTTTCTTCCAGAAGTTGCAGCAGCATTTCCGAAAGCCGCTGTACGCTTTGTGCGGTGCGAAAATAGTTCTGCATGAAGGCTTCCACCGGCGCATTGCCTTCGCCTTCATAGCCGAGCCATTCGGCCAAAGTACGCTGATACTCAAACAAAATTCGGTCTTCGCAGCGCCCGGCAAGAAGATGCAAGGCAAAGCGGATCCGCCACAGAGTATTGCGCGCCTGCTGCAGTTCAGCGTATTCGTCCTCGGTCAAATAACCCTGATCCACCAACTCGTGCAGCGTGGAGGCCGAAAAATGACGTTTGACCACCCACGCAATGGTCTGGATGTCTCGTAGCCCTCCAGGTCCTTCTTTGAGGTTGGGCTCCAGGTTATAAGCGGTATCGTGGTACTTGGCATGGCGGGCAGCCTGCTCTTTGAGCTTGGCTTGAAAGAAGGCGGGCGATGGCCAGATCCGATCCGGACCGAGGCAAGTCTGCATGGTTTGGAACAATACCCGATTTCCCGCGATCCAGCGCGCATCCATTAAGTTGGTGACTACCGTTTGGTCCTTGGTCGCTTCTTCCTCACATTGAGCGATGGTGCGTACGCTATGACCAGGCTTTAGGCCGATGTCCCAAAGCGCGGTGAACAGAGCACTAAGGCTCGCCTCCAGGTCGGGGGAAATTTTTTCATCCGGCACCAACACGAGCAAATCGATATCTGAATGGGGATGCAGTTCGCGTCGGCCATAGCCGCCGACGGCCACCAGGCTGGCAAACTCTGCAGCTTCTCCCAGCGAGTGCCAATAACTTTGGAGGAGGGCATCTATGAAAGCGGCCCGGGCTTGCAAGAGTTCGGCTACCGCTGCGCCAGCATGAAAGCGCCGTTTAAGTTCGGCATAAAACGCCTGGACGGATTCTTTGTAAAGGTGGCTGGTAGCGTGCAAAAGCTTCAGTCCGAATTGTTGATAAAGCGGGGAAAATCTTCTTCCTTTCGAAGGGTCAGGACCTCGACCCCGTCTTCGGTCACCGCTAGCGTATGCTCCCACTGAGCCGACAGACTGTGGTCCTTGGTGACCACGGTCCAACCATCGGGCAGCAGTTTGACGTGGCGCTTGCCGGCGTTGACCATAGGTTCAATGGTGA
Source organism: uncultured Methylococcales bacterium (assembly GCA_964654415.1). GTDB lineage: Bacteria > Pseudomonadota > Gammaproteobacteria > Methylococcales > Methylothermaceae > Methylohalobius. The sequence continues at coordinate 12,801 of CAZZIP010000007.1, forward strand.
AAGTCATGCCCGGCTCCAGGATGATCCCGGTGTTGGGTTGGCCATAATGGAGCACTTGCGGTTCTTCGTGGAAACCCCGTCCGATGCCGTGGCCGCAGAATTCGCGCACTACTGAGTACCCTTGCCCTTCGACGTATTGCTGGATCGCATGGCCGATTCTACCCAGATCGACGCCCGGCTTGACCTCACGGATTCCCACATACAAGGCTTCTTGGGCCACGCTCACCAGGCGTTTGGCTTTGATTGAGGGTTCGCCGATAAAAAACATCTTGCTGGTATCGCCGTGGAAGCCGTCCTTGATCACGGTAATGTCAATGTTGACGATGTCGCCGTTCTTGAGCCGCCTGTTGGTAGGGATCCCATGGCAAACCTGATGATTGATCGACGTACAGATCGACTTGGGGAAGCCCTTGTAGTTCAAAGGAGCCGGAATCGCTTTCTGGACGTTGACGATGTAATCGTGACAGATGCGGTCTAATTCTTCGGTAGTCACCCCAGGCTGGACATAAGGGGCGAGCATCTCCAAAACTTCCGCTGCCAGACGCCCCGCAATGCGCATTTTTTCCAGCTCCTCAGGGGTTTTCAACGGGATTCCCTGACGCGTTAGGCGTTTATATTCTTGCCTCATGTTATCGACCCCCCGAGCGTTTGGACCATTGTCTGGTGATAGCGGATTATGGTATAAGGAACAGCTATTTTAGCAATAATTCACACACCTATCGACACACCCTAGGGGGTGCTTGTTCCTTAAAGGAGCAAGTCTAGGGTGGGATAGGTGGAGGCTTAACCCTTATTTAAGGAGTGATCCAAATGGCAGATGTCTCCATGCGCGAGCTATTGGAAGCGGGCGTGCACTTTGGTCATCAGACCCGCTACTGGAACCCGAAAATGGCTCCTTTCATTTATGGAGTCCGCAGTGGGATTCATATCATCAATCTAGAAAAAACCCTGCCGTATCTGCGGGAGGCGTTGCATTTCTTAGAACAGGCCGCAGCCAATCGGGGTGTGGTTCTGTTCGTTGGAACCAAGAAAACCGCGCAGAAGGCGGTCCAGGAAGAGGCTGTCCGCTGCGGCATGCCATACGTTAACTACCGCTGGCTAGGCGGTACCCTGACTAACTTCAAAACCATCCGGCAATCGGTCAGGCGCCTTAAGGAGTTGGAGGCGATGCGCGACGATGGTACCCTGCAACGCTTCAGCAAACGCGAAGCGCTGGAGCTGATGCGGGAGCTGGAAAAACTCGAGCGCAGCCTCGGCGGGATCAAAGACATGGAGGAGTTGCCAGACGTCCTCTTCGTCCTGGACGTGGGTCAGGAATACATCGCCGTCAGAGAGGCACAGAAGCTAGGCATCCCTATCGTCGGCATCGTGGACACCAATAACAGTCCGGACGGGATCGATTACATGATTCCCGGCAACGATGATTCCATCCGCGCTATCCAGCTCTATTGCCGGGCTGCGGCCACGGCGATTCTAGAAGGCAAGGCCAGCCGGGTAGAGTTGATGGCGGCCGGGGACGAATTCGTGGAAGCGCCAGAGGAGCCCAGCGGGGTCTCGGCGGGTTCCGAGTCCGCTTAAAGATAAACGAGGTAGCAAGCGATGACGAACATAACTGCGGCATTGGTCAAAGAACTGCGCGAGCGCACTGGTTCCGGGATGATGGAGTGCAAGAAAGCGCTCTCAGAAGCCGGAGGTAACATCGAAGCCGCCATAGAAATCTTGCGCAAATCCGGATTAGCCAAGGCTGACAAAAAACGAGACCGCACCGCTGCCGAAGGTCGGATCGCCATTAAGGTGAGCGACGATGGCAGGCGCGCGGTAATGGTCGAGGTCAACAGCGAAACCGATTTCGTGGCCAAGAACGAGGACTTCTTAAGGTTCGTGGATCGGGTGGTCGAAAGAGCGCTAGAAAGCGGAGCGACGACGGTGGCAGACCTTCTCGCCACACCGATCGAGGCTGGCGGTCCCACCATCGAGGAGGTGCGGCGCGAGCTGGTGGCCAAGCTAGGGGAGAACATCAACCTCCGCCGTCTGGTGCGATTCGAGACCGAAACTGGAAACTTGTCCTCTTATCTCCACGGCAGTCGCATTGGGGTGCTGCTGGAAATGCAGGGAGGCAGCACGGAGTTAGCCCGGGACATCGCCATGCACATCGCTGCTAGCAAGCCATTATGGGTGCGTGAGCAGGAAGCCCCGCCTGAACTTCTCGCCAAGGAGCGCGAGATCTTTATCGCTCAGGCTGAGGCCAGCGGCAAACCTCAGAGTGTCATTGAGAAAATGGTCGAGGGAAGGTTGCGCAAATACTTACAAGAGGTCACCCTGCTGGGGCAGCCTTTCGTTAAAGATCCCGATCAGAGCGTCGCAGAGCTTTTGCAGAAAGCGGGAGCTGAGGTGATCCGTTTTGCCCGTTTCGAGTTGGGTGAAGGGATTGAAAAAACCCGGACCGACTTTGCCGAAGAGGTCATGTCCCAGGTGCGTGGCGACTGAAATGACCACTCCGCGTTACCGTAGAATCCTGCTCAAACTTAGCGGCGAAGCTTTGATGGGTGGGCGCGAGTGCGGCCTGGACGCCGAGCGCGTCAGGCGGATCGCTGCCGAGATCGTCGATTTGCGCCGGCTCGGCGTCGAGGTAGGGGTGGTAATCGGCGGTGGTAATATCATCCGCGGGGCGGAGAAAGCCGCAGAAGGCTTGGATCGGGTCACCAGCGATCATATGGGAATGCTAGCGACCGTCATCAACGCCTTAGCCATGCAGGATGCGATCGAACATCTAGGACAGCCGGTCAGAGTTATGTCGGCGCTCAAGATCAACCAGGTCTGCGAGGATTACATCCGCCGTCGCGCCATCCGCCATCTGGAAAAGGGTCGGGTGGTAATCTTTGCGGCCGGTTTGGGCAACCCGTTTTTTACCACCGACTCGGCAGCCAGCCTGCGGGCGATCGAAATCAACGCCGACCTCTTGATCAAGGCGACCAAAGTGGATGGGGTTTATACTGCCGATCCGTTCAAGGACCCTACGGCTTCGCATCTTCCCTATTTGACCTACGACGAGGCGCTCAAACTCAAGCTCGCGGTGATGGATACTACCGCCCTGGTGTTATGCCGCGATCATGAACTGCCTTTGCGGGTCATGAATGTATTCGAACCAGGCGCGATCGCACGTCTGGTTCAGGGTGAGGAGATCGGTTCACTGATTGAGACGGGCAGGAAACGATGATCGATAGCATATACAAAGCAACCCAAGCCAAAATGGAAAAAACCCTCCAGGCGGTAAAGCAGGAGTTGGCCAAAATCCGTACCGGGCGGGCCCACCCGAGTCTCTTAGATCACATCAAAGTGAACTATTATGGCAGTGAGGTCCCGATGAGTCAGGTAGCTAACATCACGGTGGAAGACGCCCGCACTTTGGCCATCACCCCGTGGGAGAGAAAGATGGTTCCGGTGATCGAGAAAGCAATCATGGAATCGGACCTGGGGATCAACCCCCAGACTGCCGGCACCGTGATTCGAGTGCCTTTGCCGCCTTTGACTGAGGAACGGCGTCGGGAGTTGATCAAAGTCGTGCGGCATGAGGCCGAGCAAGGTCGGGTGGCGATTCGCAACCTGCGCCGCGAGGCCAACGCCGAACTCAAAGAAGCCTTAAAGGAAAAACTGATTGCTGAGGATGCCGAGCGCAAGGCCGAGGAGCGCATCCAGCAGCTGACCGACCAATATATCAAAAAGATCGATCAGCTATTGGCAGACAAGGAGGCGGACCTGTTGTCTCTGTAAAGCCCCGGCGTTATCTCATGAGCGATCCACACTCCCAAGCCGTTTCCGTCGCCACGCCGATTCCTCGTCACGTCGCCATCATCATGGACGGCAACGGCCGTTGGGCTAAGCGCCGTAAACTTCCCCGTACGGCTGGCCATCAGGCGGGCGTGACTGCAGTCCGCAAGACCGTGGAGCACTGCGCCAAATCCGGCATCGAGGTGTTGACTTTGTTTGCTTTTAGCAGCGAGAACTGGCGCCGCCCGCCCGAGGAGGTATCGGTGCTGATGCGGCTATTCCAGCTGACCTTGGAGCGCGAAACCCAGAAACTGCACGAAAATGGCATCCGCTTGCGCATTATCGGTGAGCGCAGCGCTTTCCCTACCGAATTGCAGCGCCGCATCGTGGAGGCTGAACGCTTGACTGCGGCCAACCAGCGGATGACCTTGCTAATCGCCGCCAATTATGGCGGCCGTTGGGACATCGTCCAGGCAGCGAGAGCCTTGGCGCGCAAAGTCGAAAGTGGCGAGCTAAAAAGCTCGGCGATTGACGAATCTTTGTTGGCGGCCCATTTGTCTTTCGCTGACCTGCCGGAACCGGATTTATTCATTCGCACCGGTGGCGAACTTCGCATCAGCAATTTTCTGCTCTGGCAGTTGGCCTACACGGAGTTTTATTTCTCCGAGGTGCTTTGGCCTGATTTCGACGAGGTAGAACTCAACCGCGCTTTGGCCGAGTATGCGCGTCGCGAGCGGCGTTTCGGTCATACCAGCGAGCAATTGGAGCATAAAGTGCAAGCGCTCTCTTCCGTCTGATTAGCGTTACAATCACAAGAACATTATTCACTATGGCTGAAATTCCCTCACCCAGTGCCTCTTTTTGGAACCGATCCCTAACGCTGCGGATCACCACCGCGGCCGTTTTGATTCCCATCGTCCTGTGGGCAGCTTACGCCCTGTCAGTCAAAAGCTTTCTCATCGCTTGGGGGGTAGTCATTCTGGCTGCGGCCTGGGAATGGAGTGCTTTGACGGGGATCCGAACCCTGGCTGGGCGAATAGGATTCGTCTTGGGTTTATTCGCATCCCAGGTCCTGGCTTGGTATTGGCCGAAACTCATCACCCACCTCGCCGCGCTGGTCCACTTCGATGCATTGACCGTACTGGTGGCGTGGGGATTGGATTACATCGTCTTTCCAACAGTGCTGGCTTGGCTAGTGCTGGGCTTTTTCTTGCGCACCTGGCCAAATGCGTTGCTTGCCAAACCATGGCCTACAGCAGCGCGGGTCTTTGTGGCCTGGTTCGTATTGTTCACCGCCTGGTTGCTGATGGCCAGGCTCAGGGCAAATTTCGGCAATGCCTCCATCCTCTATCTCTTGTTTTTGGTCTGGATCGCCGATACCAGCGCTTTCTTTGCTGGCAAAAAGTGGGGCCGGACAAAACTTGCCCCGGCCATCAGTCCGGGCAAGACCCTGGAGGGGGTCTACGGGGCCATGCTGTTTAGTGCACTCTACACCGGGGCGGTGGGCTATTTTTTGGAGCTAAAACCCAAACTGATCTTGGATTTTGTGATCCTGGCCTTGATTGCGGTACTGGTTTCGATCTGCGGCGATCTCCTTGTCAGCCTTTACAAACGTTGGGCCGGAGTAAAGGATTCGGGAAAGCTTTTGCCCGGGCATGGGGGCATTCTCGATCGGATCGATAGCTTATTGGCTGCCTGCGTGGTCATCTATGCCGGGTTTCTAGGACGGGAGCTCTTCTGGTGAAAGGGCTGTGCATTCTCGGAGCAACTGGCTCGATCGGGGTCAATACGCTAGATGTGGTGGTCCGCCATCCTGAGAGATTTCGGGTCGTTGCGCTGACCGGCAATTGCAGGACGGAAACGCTGTTTCAGCAGTGCTTGCGGCATCGACCCGCCTATGCGGTGATGGTAGATTCCGGGGCCGCAGGGGAACTGCGCCAGCGACTCAAGGCAGCGGGGCTAGCCACTGAAGTGTTGGCTGGCGCCGACGCTTTGACAGAGGTCGTCCAGCTCGCGGAAGTGGATTACGTCATGGCTGCGATTGTTGGCGCTGCCGGGCTGCTTCCCACCCTGGCTGCGGCGCGAGCGGGCAAACGAATCCTGCTCGCCAACAAGGAAGCGTTGGTGATCTCAGGGTCAATCTTGATGGACGCCATTCGGGCGGCGGGAGCGGAACTGCTTCCGATCGACAGCGAGCACAACGCGATTTTCCAGTGCATGCCGCCAGGCTTCCGAGCGGGTATTGCTCCCCCGGCGGTGCGTAAGATTCTGCTGACTGCTTCTGGGGGGCCGTTTCTTGCCACGCCGCTTGAAGACTTGCCCCGGGTAACGCCGGAGCAGGCAATCGCCCATCCTAAGTGGGAGATGGGCAAGAAGATCTCGGTGGATTCGGCGACTATGATGAACAAGGGCTTGGAGGTGATCGAAGCCAGTTTGTTGTTCGCCCTGCCACCCGAGCGAATCCAAGTCGTCATCCATCCTCAGAGCGTGATCCATTCCTTAGTCGATTATCAGGATGGTTCGGTTTTAGCGCAGTTGGGTAATCCCGACATGCGGATTCCAATCGCCTATGGGCTTGCCTGGCCGGAGCGGATCGAATCGGGAGCTTTAGCGCTGGACCTGTTCGAGGTGGCGCGGCTGGATTTTCAGCCTCCGGATTATCAGCGGTTTCCCTGTTTGCGATTGGCATTCGAAGCCGCTCGTGCCGGCGGTACTGCACCGGCGCTGCTCAATGCTGCCAACGAAGTGGCGGTGGCGGCTTTCCTTAAGCGCCAAATCCCTTTCACTGGCATCGCCGAACTTATCGAGCGGACTTTGAATGCGATCCCAGCTTCTGCGGCCTATGATCTGGACGGCGTGCTGGCAGCGGATGCCGAGGCGCGTCGATTGGCTACTGCCTTGATTGCAAAGCTTTAGGTGGAAAAATGAGCGCCTTATATAATCTGTTTTTTTTCGTCCTTGCGGTCGGGGTTTTGATCATTTTCCACGAATTCGGTCACTTTTGGATAGCCCGCCGCATGGGAGTGAAGGTGCTGCGCTTCTCGGTGGGATTCGGTACCCCCCTGTGGCGCTATCAGAAATCACCTGAGGATACCGAGTTTGTGGTTTGTGCGCTGCCGCTTGGCGGTTACGTCAAGATGGTGGACGAGCGCGAGGGCGAAGTAGCCCCAAAGGACCTGCCGTATGCGTTTAATCGTCAGCCGCTTTTAAGTCGCGTCGCAATTGTAGCGGCTGGGCCAGCGTTTAATTTTGTGCTGGCCATCTTGTTGTATTGGATCGTGTTAGTCAGCGGTGAAGTCGGGCTCAAACCGATTGTCGGTTCGGTAGAACCGGATTCCCTGGCAGCTCAGGCGGGTTTCCAGAAAGGCGATGAGATCGTCGCGATCGAGGGCGAAAAAGCGCCCACTTGGAATCAGGTTTTCAGCCTGCTGTTCGCGCAAGTCGCCCAGCACCGTTATGTCCAGGTAGAGGTCATCACCCCTGCGGGGGATAAGCAGATTCGGACGCTGGAAATCCCCCAGGAGTTAACCGAAAACCCCAATCTCTTGGGACAGAAGCTGGGGCTGAGGCCATTTGAACCTCCGCTGCCACCTGTCATAGACAAAGTAGAGCCAGGAAGCCCTGCGGAAGCTGCGGGGTTAAAACCCGGGGATCGGATCGTAGCGGTGGATGGCGCATCCATCGAGGAATGGCGTCGGTTGGTGGAAATTGTCCGCGACAGTCCCAAGCGGCCGCTTGAGGTCGTGGTCGAGCGGCAAGGCCAAACCCTGACAATCACCCTTACCCCGGCTGGAGTCCCGAGTCAGGATGGCAAGCTTCAAGGCAGGATCGGCGCAGGGGTGAAGGTCCCGCCAGGACTATATGACCCTTACCAGGTCACTTACCGGCTGGGGCCGCTGGAGGCATTGACCACAGCGGTTGAAAAAACCGCCGAGTTTTCCTGGCTGACCTTAAAAATGCTGGGCAAGATGCTGATTGGCCAAGCAAGCATCCAAAATCTCTCCGGTCCCATCAGCATTGCCCAATACGCCGGCCAGTCGGCGGCTTTGGGGATGAGCTATTTTTTCAAATTTCTGGCCGTGATAAGCATCAGTTTAGGGGTGGTTAACCTATTGCCTATCCCGGTGCTCGACGGTGGCCATCTGGCGTTCTACCTAGTCGAGGGGGTGCGGGGGAAACCCTTGTCGGATCAGGCGATCGCCAGGTTCCAACAACTTGGAATGGCGATCCTCATCGCCTTGATGGCGCTGGCCATCTTCCTGGATATTCAGCGTTTGTTCGAATGAAGGGCTAATTCATGATCAAATACGTGTTTCTTGCTTTGCTGATTCTGTCCATGGACCTTGAGGCTGCCGAGTCCAAGATACGCCAAATCTTGCAGCAGCGCTTGCCTGAAGCGCGCATAGACGCCATCCGTCAAGCGGAGATTCCAGGGCTGTACGAGGTTACCATTGGCCAGCGTCTGTATTATGTCTCCCAAGACGGTCGCTATCTTATAGACGGCCATCTGATTGATTTGCAAAGTCACCAAGACCTTACTGAAGCCAAGCTGGCTAAAGCGAGACTCTCAGGGTTAGAGAAGATCGGTGAAGAGCAGATGATCGTCTTTTCTCCGGATAAGCCCAATGCCTCAATTACGGTGTTCACCGACATCGATTGCGGCTACTGCCGAAGATTTCACTCGCAGATAAACGAGTATCTAAACCGCGGGATCAAGGTGCGCTACCTGTTTTATCCGCGCGCCGGCAAAGATTCGGAGTCATACCATAAAGCGGTGGCGGTCTGGTGTGCCAAAGACAAAAACGAAGCTTTAACTCTTGCCAAGCAGGGCAAAGCGATCGAAATGCGCGCTTGCGATCATCCGGTGGACCGCCACATGGCTCTGGCTGAAGAATTCGGCGTCCAGGGCACGCCGACGATCATCACTGATCGCGGCGAGGTCCTGCCCGGGTACGTGCCACCGGAACAGCTTGCCGCCTATCTAGGCCGCCCGCGGTAGGGTTTTGGTTTGGAGGTTGGTCCGGCGCTCGATGGATTCCTGGGTCAGGGCGGTCAAGATCTGCATCACTTCTTGGCTAGCCTGTTCCATCTTCTCCATCTGCTTTAGGATTTTTTCGATCAACTCGGGTTGTGCCTGCCAATCTTGGCGGGAGATCTCCAGGGCCTGGTGGGCGGCACCGTGAACCTGAGCGTGGGGGGTCTCAAGCCGCCTGAAGCTTGGCAGATCGGCAAAACGCTCCTTGCCTATCCCCTCGTAGTACCATTTGCCCAGCCGGCAAGCGGTGTAGTTGACTGAGATCGCCTTGGCCTCGTCCTCTCTTTTCTTGTCAGCCACGGCCAAATAAGCGTTTTGCTTGTAGATAATGTGATCGATCTTGACCAGGGTCGAGAACGAGGTCTCCTGGGCGTCGGTGGCGCTGAGCTTGGTTTTATTGGCGGCTTCTTCGAACTCGCTAAAGCGGGCGCTAAAGGTTTCGACGATTGGCTGCATTTTGTTGGCCAGTTCCACCGAAGCTTGGGCCTCTTGGGAGATAGCCGCCACGCTGTCGCCGAAGCCTTTCAAAATCCTCGAGATTTCCACAGCGGCTTCTTTAGTACGGTTGGACAGGGCTTTGACCTCATCGGCTACCACCGCAAATCCCCTTCCATATTCTCCAGCGCGCGCCGCTTCGATGGAAGCATTCAAGGCCAACAGCCCGGTCTGGTCGGCGATGTCGGTGATGATCGACAGAGCCTTGATTACCTGTTTGCTCGTATCGCTTAAGTTCGCGATGATTTGCGCGGCGCTGGCTACCTTCGTGGCGATCGCTTGCACCGCTTCGCGCACCTCGTCCACTCCGTGCTTGCTGGAACTGGCGGCCCGGGCGTTGGCGTCGGCAGTGGCGGCGACCTCAGCGAGAGTTTGGGTGATGGTTTGCATGTCTTGTTGGCACAGTCTTAAGTTGGCGATTAAGTTCTCGATGTTGAGTTGATGCAAGCCGGATCCGAGCTTGATTGTGAGCTGTTGTTGGTGGTTTTTCCGCATCTCGGCCAGGGCGTGGTTGGCAAACTGCATCCCCGTTTTGAGCTGGCCGACAAGCCCCTGTTCTAAGGCAGGACGGCTGAAGTCGTGGCGACCGGCCCGGCTAAAAACCGAGTTGAGTTCACGGAAATAGGCTTCGCATAAGTCCAACAATTCGTTGAGCTCCCACGCCACCTTGCCGATCTCCCCCAAGGCATATACGCTGGTGATTCGGTGGTGGAGTTCGCCTTGGCGGCATTTGCGCAGCGTTTGGTAGATCTGTTCTAGGGCATTGAGGTAAGGCTGCATTTGCCGCAGAATCCACCACGCCAAAGGCAAAAAGCAGGCCGGCAGGAGCAAAAAATCTAAGTGCCAGCCAAAGCGCAGGCTCAGCCAAAGGGTAAAAAGCAGCGCCAGCCCCCCCGTGCTGTAGGCTGCATAAGCGACTTTGGCGCGCAGCAACGGCTGCTTGGGATAGCGGGCAGGGTTAGGTTTCATAGCTTGGCTCCGTAAAGGTCTAGAATAAACCGTTCGTAAGTGATGCCTTTGCTTTGCAGCACATCTTGCAGATAAGCCACCGACTGCTGGATGCCCTGTTTGACCGAGGCGGCTTTTTGCTCGATGGCGAGCATTTCGCGGTAAACGGGTTCGATGGTGCGGATGGCACTGGTTGGGGCCTGGCGGCGGACCGAGTAGTAGCCGACGACGTGGCCGCGGTTGTCCAAATCTGGGGTCACATTGGCAAACACCCAGTAGAAGCTTCCATCTTTGGCTAGATTTTTGACAAAGGCAAAGAACTCCTGTTTTTTCTGAATGGTATCCCAAAGTAGCCAAAAGGCTCCACGCGGCATGTCTGGATGGCGGATGATGTTGTGCTGAACGTCAAGCAATTCTTTTTCCGAATAGCCGCAGATCTCCATAAAAACCCGGTTGGCGTAAGTGATTTTGCCAGTAGTATCTGTCTTAGAGACGATAAAGTCGTCGTCTCCTAATCTTCGTTCTTGCTTTTTGGGCACAGGACGTTGGCGCATGGGATTCCCCATAAGTTAAGTGCTGTCTCACTTTTTTAAAGTGTAGAACAAATCCTATCCGTTGGAAGGTGATTGCGCGCTTGCCTTAAGCCGCTTATGCTTGATGAGGTTTAATCCATTGGATGAAATTAGAGGGAGAATTGACGCATGTATTATTCGATTCTGCTTCGAGCCGGGCTGATGGCGTTGATTTTGGGTTCGATTCAAGCGCAGGCCGATGAGCGCTATCCGGCCGCGGATTTCCAACCCAAGGTAATTTATCAGGCCCAAGTGGAAGCTTCCGGTGCTGGGGCGGCTGCCCTGGATGCCGAATATCCTGCTGCCAGTTTTACCCCCAAGGTTGTTTTCCAGGATCCGGAGTTGATCGAAACAACCGGCCCCCTTACCCAAGCTGCCGACCTGTCGGTGCAAGCGGCTCCTATCCAGCCCGAGGTGGCAATCCCAGCAAAGGAGGCGCGTCCAAGCCCGAAATCTACTGGTCCGATTTCCGACGTTACGCCGCCTTATGGAGCCCTGGGGCTGGCGGTGGCGGTGATCGCGCTGGCCTTCTGGTGGTCTACCCGGCGGGAAAAGCCCGCAGGCGTCGTGGCGGCTGGATCGAATCCAACCACGCCAGAGACCGGCGATTCTGGCCAAGAGAGTTTGGAAGCTGAGGAGGACCTTGAGGAACTAGCGGTAGAGGTCGAGGAAACCCTGGCGACGACCAACCGTCAGCGCGCGGGCAAAACCAAGCGTACCCGAAGGCGCTGATCTTTACCCGAGCAAAGCCTTGAGCTCGTAAAGCAGCTCAAGCGCTTGGCGGGGCGTGAGATCGTCTGGCTCAATCCGCTTGAGCTGTCTGACCAATGGGGATTCGTCCTGGGCAGCAAACAGCTCCAGCTGGGAGCAGCAGGGGGTATTTAGTGAGTGGGAGCGGTCCTCAAGCTCTTTCAGTTTGGTCCGAGCGCGTTCAATTACTTCCCCAGGAACTCCTGCGAGCGCTGCCACTTGCAGGCCGTAACTTTGGTTGGCAGGTCCTTCGCGCACCGCGTGCAAAAATACGATCTGCTCGCCGTATTCGGCCGCCTCCAGGTGGACGTTGACCACCGCCGGCAAGACATCGGCCAAAGCGGTCAATTCAAAATAGTGGGTGGCGAATAGCGTCAAGGCGCGTCGCTTGCGCGCTAGGAATTCAGCCACCGCCCAGGCGAGGGAGAGGCCATCGAAGGTGCTGGTGCCGCGACCGACCTCGTCCAAAAGCACCAGGCTCTGGTCGGTGGCGTTGTGGAGGATGTTGGCGGTCTCGGTCATTTCCACCATAAAGGTCGAGCGGCCTGAGGCCAGATCGTCGGAGGCACCGATGCGGGTGAAAATCCGATCGATTGGGCCGATGCTGGCTTCTTGGGCCGGCACGAAGCACCCCAGGTGCGCCAGGATCACGATCAGGGCGGTCTGGCGCATGAAGGTGCTTTTTCCGCCCATGTTCGGGCCGGTGATGATGACCATCCGCCGGCTTGGAGTCAGCTTAAGGTCGTTGGCGACGAAGTGTTCCACCTGGCGTTCCACCACCGGATGGCGGCCGCCCAAGATGCAAATCCCAGGCGTTTCAGTCAGGATTGGCCGCGTCCAGTTGCAGCTAATGGCGCGTTCGGCGAAGGCGGCCAAAGCGTCCAGTTCGGCCAATGCTTCGGCGCGGATTTGGATGTCCGGCACCGCTGGGGTCAGCTCTTCCAGCAGCGCGTCATAGAGCGCTTTTTCCAACGCCAGGGCTTTTTCCCGGGCGGACAGGACTTTCTCCTCGAATGCTTTGATCTCCGGGGTGAGGAAGCGCTCGGCGTGTTTGACGGTCTGGCGGCGGATATAGTCGGCCGGCACTCGATCGCTTTGGCCGCGGGGAATCTCCAGATAGTAGCCGTGGACCTTGTTGTAGCGGAGCTTGAGACCAGTAATGCCGGTCCGCGCGCGCTCGCGCCGCTCAATCTCTAAAAGATATTCGTCACTGTGGCGGCTCAAAGCGCGCAATTCGTCCAACTCTGAGTGGAAACCGGGAGCTAAGACGCCGCCATCGCGCAAAAGGGGCGGGGGGGTTGGAACGATCGCTCGCTGGATGAGGTCTCGGACTTCTGGCAAGTCATCTAGGCGCTCGCACAACTGCCGTAGCCTGGGACTGCCCAGATCGGTCAGCAGGCCGCGCAGCTTGGGCAGAACGGTGAGGGTCTGGCGGATGAGAACGAGATCGCGTGGCCGTGCGGTCTTCAAGGCAATGCGGGTAGCGGCACGGCCGATATCAGAGGTGGCACGCAACTGCTCGCGCAGGGGCGCGAACCTTTGGGTTTCGATGAGTTCTTCCACGGCATCCAGCCGCGCCGCAATCTCACTGCGGTCGCGCAGGGGGCGGTGCAGCCAGCGCCTGAGCAAGCGGCCACCGGCAGCGGTGACGGTGCTATCCAGTACCCCCAGCAGGGTAAATTCGGAGCGGCCTGATGGGTGGCGGTCCAGTTCCAGATTGCGGCGGGTGGCAGCGTCAATCCCAATGGTCTCAGCACCGGTTTCTACCCGTAACGAGGTCAGATGAGGCAGAGTGCGTTTTTGGGTCTCGCGCACGTATTGCAGCAGGCCACCGGCAGCGGCTACTGAAGCGTCCATGCCCTCGCAACCGAAGCCGGTCAGGTCCTGGACCTTGAACTGCTCAAGCAGAGCGCGGCGAGCGCTAGATGGATCGAAATGCCAGGGGGGTCGTAGGGTCAACCTTAAGCGTTGGTGCACGAACAGCGGCGGGGACCAATCCTCTGGGATCAGGACTTCGGCCGGGTCCAAGCGTTCCAACTCGGCCGCCAGCTCGGTCTCGCCAGCTACTTCTTGGACTACGAACCGGGCGCAGCTCAATTCTAGGTAAGCCAAGCCGAACTTGTCTTTAAACGGAGCCAGCGCGAGCAACAAATTGTCGCGCCTTTCCTCAAGCAAGGCCTCGTCGGTGGCGGTACCCGGGGTGATGAGCCGGACCACCTTACGTTCCATAGGCCCTTTCCCCTTGGGATCGCCGATCTGTTCACAGATCGCCACCGCCTCGCCGGCTTTTAATAACCGGGCAAGATAGTTATCCAGCGCGTGGTAGGGGATCCCGGCCATAGGCACGCGCGCTCCCCCCGACTCCCCCCTGGAAGTCAAAGTCAGGTCGAGCAGCCTGGCGGCCTTGACCGCATCGTCGAAGAAGAGTTCGTAGAAATCCCCCATGCGGTACAGCAACAGGATATCTGGGTATTCCGCCTTCAGGCGGAGATACTGCTGCATCATCGGGGTGTGATGGTCGAAGGGGGGATTTAAGGTCATGCGATCTAAGGATCGCCGACAAACCGGATGGGTTTGCGCCCGGCCAAGTGGTCGGGGGTAATGATATAGGTGCCACCCAGGCTGGTGTTCCAGATCCTTTGGGCGGTTTCGGTATCGCCGCCGGTGAATATCCAGGTGAGCCCGCCGGTGAGCGCACCTAAGCCGGCAAAAGCCAGTTTAAACGCGCCGTAGACTGGCGTGATGAGAAAACAAGCCGCGCCGGTGGCAAGATCGTAGCCTGGATCGGTGGGCTCTTCGTATTGAGCTTGGATCGGCGGGATCCAAAGTAGCCAGCCGATCAGCAACAAAGTCAACCATAGATGCCTTAGAAAGATTGATTTTGCGTGCATAACGTTTCCTTTTGGTTCGTCAGAATGGGATTAGGCCCACTTAAGGACACTCTGAATAACCCCCCTCTCCCAGAGGGAGAGGGGTGAGGGTGTAACGCATTGTTTTGTATTGCCCCCTCACCCTGCCCTCTCCCCCACAAGCGGTGGAGAGGGAATAAATCAGAGCTGCCTTTTCCTTGAAAGAAGTTAATAGAGTATCATTTTGCGCCAGCTGATGCGCGTTCTTCACCTCGGTAAATACTACCCTCCTTATCGCGGCGGTATCGAGCGGTTTTTGGGAGATCTACTTCCTGCGCTGCAGCGCGTGGGGATTAAACCAGCGGCACTGGTGCATGCCCACGCCGGCGCGGAAAAAGGCGGGGACCCTTTTCCCATATGGCGGGCGCCTACCTATGGGCGTTTGCTTTATGCCCCGATCAGTCCGCTCTTTCCCGCCTGGCTAGAGGCGATAATCCGCGATTTCCGGCCGGACCTGTTGCACTTCCACCTACCCAATCTGTCGGCTTTCTGGGCTTTAATTGTCCCGGCTGCGCGCCGCCTGCCGTGGATCATCCATTGGCACGCCGATGTGGTGCCGTCTCGGTTCGATTTCCGCCTGCGCTTGGCTTATCAAGCCTATCGCCCATTAGAACAAGCGCTGCTCGGGCGGGCTGAGAAGATTATTGTGACCTCTCCGCCTTATCGGGATTCTAGTCGGGCTTTAAAGCCTTGGCTGGGCAAGACGGTGGTAGTGCCTTTAGGGCTAAACCCAACCCGCCTGGGTGAGCCTGATCAAAACAGCCGCTTTTGGGCCGAGCAGCAGTGGGGGAGGGAAGATTTGTTGCGGCTGTTATGTGTGGGCCGGCTGACGTATTACAAGGGGCATAAGGTGTTGCTTGACGCTTTGACCCAGCTTGAAGGGGTGCGCCTGTTGTGTGCCGGCGGCGGAGAGTTGCTGTCACAGCTGGCGGCCCAAATTAGACAGGCCGGTCTCGGAGAAAAAGCTACGCTTCTAGGCGAAGTCAGCGACGGCTACCGCAACGCCCTACTGGCTACCTGTGACGTGCTCGTGCTGCCTGCCATAGAACGCACCGAAGCGTTCGGGCTGGTGCTGCTGGAAGCGATGGCTTATGGCAAACCGGTGATCGCCACCCAGGTGCAAGGTTCCGGCATGGGTTGGGTGGTGGAGGAGGGAAAAACCGGCTGGATGGTGCCACCAGGAGATGCAGCGGCCTTGGCGCACCGGATCGAGTTCGTACGCTGTCATCCGGATTCGCGCCGCCAGGTAGGGGAGCGGGGAAGACAGCAGGTCTGGGAAAGGTTTCACATCCAGGCGTGTGCACGGCAGCTGGCTGAGATTTACCGGCTTGAAGTTGCTGCCTTAAAATAACCGCTTTGCGAGCTTTGTCGGCCATGCGCGTCCCCAGAGAAATCCCCCTGTTTCCTACCGCCCTGCCTCAGAGGACTGTCTCTAGAGATCGGCCGAAGCTCGCCATCCTGATGCCAGCCAGGGACGAAGCGGCGATGATCGGAGAGGTGATTGCTTCGGTGCGACGGCATTTCCCCCAGGCGTTGGTGGTGGTGATCGATGACTGCAGCCGCGACGGAACCGCCGAGGTGGCGGTCAAAGCCGGAGCCGTCGTGTTGTCTCTGCCGGTTTCCTTGGGCGCCTGGGGGGCGATCCAAACTGGCATGCGCTACGCCTTGAAACAGGACTGCGATACCTGTGTGACTATGGATGCTGACGGCCAGCACCTGGCCGCGGAGATTCCCAAACTTCTTAAAGCTTTGGAGCGCGAGCGAGCCGAGGTGGCCATCGGCGCGTATCCCGAGCGGGGCAGCCGTGCGCGCCGCATCGCCTGGCGGTTTTTCCGCACCCTGACCGGGTTTGAGTTTGCCGACCTGACTTCGGGTTTTCGCGCCTATCGGGGCCGTGCGCTGGCTTTATTGGCTTCGCCTCGAGCGACTTTGCTCGATTATCAGGATATCGGGGTACTGCTGCTGTTGCGTGCCCAAGGCTTTAGAATCGCCGAGACGAGCGTGGCCATGCGCCCGCGATTGTATGGTAAGTCGCGCGTGTTCTATAGTTGGTGGCGGGTAGGCGTCTACCTGTTCCAGACCTCGGTGCTTTGTCTGGCAAGCTCGGCGTTTAAAAAACGATTTCCTATCGTTTGATTGCCACCGCGTGGTGGGCCGTCCCCGGCAGGCGCTGTGGGGAGACGGCCGGCACGGCTGCTTTTAGGTTCGGCTCTAGTTGACGGTCGGTAAGCAGACGGATGCTGTCTTCTACCCAAGCGAGTAAGGACCATCGGCCGTTATCGTCTTCCACCAGGGCGGTACAGTGCTCCACCCAGTCGCCGCAGTTGCCGTAGAGCACCCCATCCTCGTGGCGCAGGGCAGGATGATGGATATGACCGCAGACGATGCCGTCTACCTGGTAGCGGCGTGCGCTCTGGATGAGAGTTTGTTCGAAGGTGGCGATGTAGTGATTTACGTTGCGGAGCCTAGATTTAAGGCGGGTCGCAAAAGACCAGTAGGGTAGACCAAGCCGGCGGCGTCCCAGGTTGATCCAGTGGTTCAAGCCCAGCAGCGTGTCGTAGCTCAAGCTTCCCAAAGCGCCCAGCCAAGGATTCGAGCAGACCACTACGTCGAATTCATCCCCGTGGAGGATCATCATCCGGCGACCGTCGGCGGTTTCGTGAATGCAGCGGGCGGCGATCTCAATTTCGTTGAACCGGGTCCCTGCGTAATCGCGCAAGAGTTCGTCGTGGTTGCCGGGAATATAGACTACCCGCGTACCGTTCTGAGCTAGGGTGAGGAGTTGACGCACGACCTCGTTGTGCATGGACGGCCAATACCAGCCGGAACGTTTCAAGCGCCACAAGTCGATCACATCGCCCACCAGATATAAGTTATCGCAACGGAGGTGGCGGAGGAAATCGACCAAGTATTCTGCCTTGCAGCTTTTGGTGCCAAGATGGATGTCAGACAGGCAGACAGTACGATAGCGAAGTTCCATGGACTCCCCACAATTGGACGATGGGGGACAGGATGGCAGGGATGTATTACAGGATTTGAGACGTTTGGATGAAATTTTGGTTACCGTTTGAGGCCACGGGCAGATCCCAGTCCCGCGGCGCCGTCCAGCTTTGTCCCACTTAAGTTTGCACCGGTGAAATCGGCCTCGTCCAGGATGGCCTCGCGCAGGTCAGCGCCGGAGAGATCGGCACCGGAAAGGTTGGCACCAGAAAGATCGGCTCGGTAAAGATTTGTTCCTTGCAGATTGGCGTTGGTTAGCTTGGCAAAGCGCAAAAGCACTCGGTTGAAATCGGCGTTTTTGAGGTTGGCGCCGGTGAAATCGGCCTTGTTGCAGGTAGCGCGCATCAACCCCATGCTTTGGTTTTTCATGTCCGCTCCCCAGAAGGCCTCTTCCAAGTCGGCGCCGACCAGCTTGGCCCGTTCCAGGATGGCCATGACCCGGCTGCGCTTTAGGTTAGCGTAGGATAAGTCGGCATCGACCATAGTCACGCCGAAAATACTGGCTTCTTCCAAGTTGGCATAGGAGAGGTTGACACCGCGCATGACGGTGAGGTCTAAATTCTGGCCTGCGAGATTGGTGCGGCTTAAGTTGGCATAGCGAAGATCGGCCCCCCACAGGTCGGCGTAGCGAAGATCCAATCCAGATAGATCCACCCCCTTTAAATCTTTGCGCTTTAAGTCAGCCGGCCGCTTTGGGGTAGCGTGCTGGATCAGCTCGATGACCTGCGCGCGGCTCAAATCAGCCGCCGGAAGCGGCGGGGCGATTAAGATTAGGACGGCAAAGAGGATATTTCTCATAGCACTTGAGATAAGGAAATTGTCTGATTTTAACTTATTAAGAGACCTCTTTGCTGGAAATGGTCAGCATCACCGGCAAGCGTTTCGGTCTCTTGACGCTTGATTCTATGAAAGCTAAGCGAGCGGGGGCATGCTCTGAGCCGTAGTTCGTGGGAGAAGGACATACACGAAGCCCGTGACCGGTTGCGCTGAACGAGCAATTTCGGCTATATGTCTAAAGTCTTGTAAAGTTCTCTCTCCAGGCATTTTAGCGCTTGTATAATAGTGTATTCGTTTATTCTGTAGTAGAGCTATGGCAGGACACAGTAAATGGGCCAATATCCGCTATCGCAAGAGCGCCCAAGACGCCAAGCGCGGCAAGATCTTCACTAAGCTGATCCGGGAGATCACAGTCGCGGCTAGAATGGGAGGTGGGGATCCTTCCACCAACCCACGCCTGCGAGCTGCCATCGACAAGGCACTCTCCCAGAACATGCCTAAGGACACCATCCAACGCGCTGTCAACAAGGGGACCGGGACCCAGGAGGGCGATGCCTACGAGGAAGTGCGCTATGAAGGCTATGGCCCGGGTGGAGTGGCGGTGATGGTGGATTGCCTGACCGACAACCGCAACCGTACGGTGGCCGAAGTCCGACATGCGTTCACTAAGGCCGGCGGCAATCTCGGCACGACTGGCTCGGTAGCTTACCTGTTTGCCCAGGTTGGGGTGCTCAATTATCCGGCCGGCAGCGATGAAGACAGGATCATGGAGGTAGCTCTGGAAGCGGGTGCCGATGATGTGATCACGCACGAAGACGGTAGCATCGAGGTACTGACGGCGCCGGAGAATTTTGAGCCAGTCAAGCAAGCAATGGTCCGGTTCGGTTTGGAACCTGAGTCGGCCGAGGTCACCATGCGCGCCAGTACTTCGGTGAGGTTGGAGGCGGACGATGCCGAAAAGATGGTTCGCCTGCTGGAGCGGCTAGAAGACCTGGACGATGTGCAGCAGGTCTATTCCAACGCCGAGATCAGCGAGGACGTCTTGGTAGGGATCGCTTGATGTCCATCCTATCCTCGAGGTTTTCCCTGTGACTCGGATCCTGGGCATTGATCCCGGCTCCCGGGTCACTGGTTTCGGGATCATCGATGCGGACGGCACGAGCTTGCGGCTGGTTGCGGCTGGTTGCGTCAGAAGTGTGGACGGCGATTTTCCTACCCGGCTCAAGATCGTCTATGATGGCATACTAGAGGTGGTCAGCCAGTACCTGCCGGAAGTGCTCGCGATCGAGCAGGTGTTCGTGCAGAAGAACGCCGATTCCGCCCTCAAGCTGGGGCAAGCGCGAGGAGCAGCGATCTGCGCCGGTCTGGCGCGGAAATTGCCCGTATACGAATACGCTACGCGCCAGATCAAGCAGGCGCTAGTAGGCAAAGGTGGGGCCGACAAGCAACAAGTCCAGTATATGGTCAAAATGCTTCTCAATTTCCGCGGCGAACTCCCACTCGATGCCAGCGATGCCTTAGCGGTGGCAGTGTGTCACGCGCATTATCAGCAGACTTTTCAGCGTCAAGCCTTAGGGATCGCATGATCGGTTTCCTGCGCGGGACCCTGGCGGTCAAGCAGCCGCCCCGGATGTTGGTAGAGGTGGGGGGGGTAGGTTATGAAGTGGACGCGCCGATGTCCACTTTTTATCGCTTGCCTCAGACCGGCAGCGAAGTGACTCTTTACACCCATCTGATGGTACGCGAGGACACCCAGGTTTTGTTTGGGTTTGCCACCGAGGCCGAGCGCGCCCTGTTTCGCTCCCTAATCCGAGTCAACGGGATCGGTGCACGCCTGGCACTGGCGATTCTTTCGGGCCTGAGCACCGAAGAATTCCAGCGCTGTGTGCAGCAGGGGGATGCTTTGAGTCTCCAGAGGCTACCGGGGATCGGCAAGAAGACCGCCGAGCGCTTGATCATCGAGCTGCGCGACCGCCTGCCGGAATCTTTCCGGCCCAGCCTGACCGTGGGTGGGGCGACCGATCCCGTGCGTGAGGCTCAAGCGGCCCTGATGGCTTTGGGGTATAAGCCACAGGAGGCGCAGCGCTTGCTCGAACAGGTGGACGGTAAAGCCGAGGCGGTCGAGGATTTAATCCGCCTGGCGCTGAAAGCAGCAGGAGGCCAATGATCGAGGAGCGCATCGTCGGACCGGCCATGCTCGGCGAGGAACAGGCCCTGGATCGGGCGATCCGTCCTCGTAGGCTAGCCGACTATATCGGTCAGCTCCAGCTCAAGGAGCAGCTTGCAATCTTCATCGAAGCGGCCCGCAGCCGGCGGGAACCTTTAGATCACGTCCTGATCTTCGGCCCGCCCGGCTTGGGTAAGACGACCCTGGCTCACATCATTGCTGCCGAGATGGGGGTGAATCTTCGCCAGACCTCCGGGCCGGCGCTGGAGAAGCCGGGAGATTTAGCCGCGATCCTCACCAACCTGGAGCGTCGTGACGTGTTGTTCATCGACGAGATCCATCGCCTGAGCCCAGTGGTGGAGGAAGTCTTGTACCCGGCGATGGAGGATTTCCAACTCGACATTGTCATCGGGGAAGGGCCGGCAGCGCGCTCGATTAAACTGGACCTGCCTCCGTTTACCCTCGTGGGGGCTACCACTCGTGCCGGTCTCCTAACCTCGCCGCTGCGCGACCGCTTCGGCATCGTCCATAGGTTAGAGTTCTATTCAGTAACGGAACTCGCCCAGATCGTCATGCGCTCGGCGCAGATTCTGAATCTTGAGATTGAGCCGGAAGGCGCCGAGGAAATCGCCCGCCGTGCCCGCGGTACCCCCAGGATCGCCAACCGGCTGCTGCGGCGGGTGCGCGACTACGCCCAGGTCAAAGGCGATGGCCGGGTGACTCGGACCATCGCCGAGAGCGCTCTCGAGATGCTCAAGGTCGATCCCAACGGTTTCGATCAGCTCGACCGGAAGCTGCTGACTACTTTGATCTTGAAATTCGGCGGCGGGCCGGTGGGCTTAGATAGCCTAGCGGCGGCTATCGGCGAAGAGCGCGGCACCATCGAGGACGTACTCGAGCCGTACCTGATCCAGCAGGGGTTCATGCTCAGGACCCCGCGCGGACGGATGGCAACGCCGCAAACCTATCTGCATTTTGGCCTCAAGCCGTCCGATGGCGTCAGCGGGGATCTGTTCGGTTGATCCCGAAGCGAGAGTTGGCTAGAAGCGCTAACCGTGGAAAATAAAGCGAGCTTGGAGAGTATGGCTTCGCAGGTAGGGGGCTTAAAGTCTCGGTTTACCTGGCCGGTGCGGGTCTATTACGAAGATACCGACGCAGGAGGTATAGTATATTATGCCAATTACTTGAAATTCTTCGAACGGGCGCGGACGGAATTTTTGCGTGCGTTAGGCTTTGAACAGGACGAGCTCAGGGCCCAGGAAAGGGTGATCTTTGCAGTCAAATCTGTCCGGGCAGAATATCTTAAACCGGCCCGTTTTAACGATCTGCTGACGATCACCTGTGCGGTGAGTGGCCGGAAACATGCAAGCCTGGAGTTTTTCCAAACGGTTTTGAGAGACCGGCAAACCTTGTGTGAAGGGTGGATCAGAATCGCCTGTCTAGATGCCTGTTCCCTGCGGCCGTGCCCGCTGCCTGAATCGTTGAGGAAGGTTTTACAGCTGTATGAGTAACTCTCTGCTCGGTTTGATCGTAAACGCCAGTCTTCTGGTCCAGATAGTGATGGCGATCTTGGTAGCCGCCTCCGTGCTTTCCTGGACCGTGATTTTCCAAAAAGCGCGCGAGCTGAAACAGGCCGAGGTCCAGGCCGAAGCTTTCGAAGATCGCTTTTGGTCTGGAATTGACCTAGCCGAGCTGTATAAGCAGTTGGTCAAGACCGAGGCCGAAGGGCTGGAGGCGGTATTCGTGGCCGGCTATCAGGAATTCGTGCGGATGTTCAAGCGCAAGGCGCCGCTGAGCCTTATCACCGAGGCTACCGAGCGCACCATGCGCGTAGCCATCGATCGCAGCTTAGAGGAGTTGGACGATCGGCTACCATGGCTTGCGACGGTCGGATCTACGAGTCCGTACGTAGGGTTATTCGGCACTGTATGGGGGATAATGAATTCCTTCAGATCCCTGGAAAATGTCCAGCAGGCTACTTTGTCGCTGGTTGCCCCTGGCATTGCGGAAGCCCTGATCGCTACCGCTATCGGTTTGTTCGCTGCCATCCCCGCGGTAATCGCGTACAACCGCTATGCCATCCGTATCGATCGTCTGGCGCGGCGCTATGGGCATTTTTCTGAAGAATTTCTTTGCCTTTTGCAGCAGCGGGCGTTGGAGCTGGAAAAATGATCAAATCTCCTCGTCCTCGCCGTCGGCCGATGGCCGATATCAACGTGGTGCCTTACATCGACGTTAGCTTGGTGTTGCTTATCATCTTTATGGTGACGGCCCCGTTGCTCCAAAACGGGGTGGATGTGGACCTGCCGGAGGCTTCGGCTAACCCAGTCGCGGTCGAGCCTGAAACTCCCCCGGTCATCGTGACGGTCAGCGCCGATGGTAGCTGTCGCCTGGATTGGGAAGGAAGGCCGGAGGCAGTCTCGCCCCAATCTCTATTGGTAAAGGTGGCGGCGATCTTACGTTACAAGCCGAGTACCCAAGTGCTCGTGGCAGGGGACAGCGAGGTGTCTTACGGCAAGGTGGTCGAGATCATGGCGGCATTGAGGGAGGCCGGAGTAGGCAAAGTCGGGCTGCTTACGCGCTCTCCAGAATCATGAGCGAACGCTCTTCTTGGTCGGTTTCTTTTATCAAGGCCTTACTGCTCCACGGCCTGCTGCTTGTAGTTTTGTTTTTGCGCTTGGGAGATACACCGCCCCGGCCGCAAGCACGGACCGAACCCGTCGAGGTAGTGCAAGCGGTCGCGGTGAACGAGACCGAAGTGGAGGCTGAAATCCAGCGTCTGAAAGCTGAGGAAGAGGCCAAGCGCCAGCAGGAAGAGGCCAGACAGCGCGAATTGGAACAGGCAAGGCTCCAGGAAGAGCGCAAGATTGAAGAATTAAAGCGTAAGCAACAGGAGGAGCAGCAGCGCCTTAAAGAAATCGCCGAAGCCAAACGTCGCCAGGCTGAGGAAGAGGCGCGCAGGCTTTCCGAGCTGGAGCAGCGCCAGCGTGAGGAGAAAGAGCGCCTAGCCAGGCTGGAGCAGGCCAGGATCGAGGCCGAGCGCCAACGTCAACAGGAAGAGGCACGTCGCAAGGCTGCTGAAGAAGCCAGACGCAAAGCCGAAGAGGAGGCCAAGCGCAAAGCCGAGGAAGCGCGCCGCTTAGCGGAAGAGGCCAAACGTCGGGCGGAAGAAGAGGCTAGGCGTAAGGCCGAGGAAGAGGCAAGAAGGAAGGCCGAGGAAGAAGCACGTCGCAAGGCTGCTGAAGAAGCCAGGCGCAAAGCCGAAGAGGAGGCCAAGCGCAAAGCCGAGGAAGCGCGCCACTTAGCGGAAGAGGCCAAGCGTCGGGCGGAAGAAGAGGCCAGGCGTAAGGCCGAGGAAGAGGCACGTCGCAAGGCTGCTGAAGAAGCCAGACGCAAAGCCGAAGAGGAGGCCAGGCTCCAGGCCGAGTTAGACCGCCGCCAACAAATTAATGCCGCCATGTTACGCATTCAACAGCGGGTTGAACGCAATTGGCTGCGGCCTCAATCGTATCACGCTGGCTTATCTTGTATAATTCAAGTTCGGCTTGCCCCCGGCGGCAAAGTGATTGAGGCGAGGGTGATTCGTTCCAGTGGGAACGTGGCTTTCGACCGCAGCGCAGAAGTTGCAGTGCTTAAGGCATCGCCTTTGCCTATTCCTAGCGATCCGGCGACATTTGCCACTTTTCAAGAGTTCAATTTCTTGTTCAAACCTCAAGGTTGATGGAAATCATGCTTAGATTGTTGCGATCCGGCGTCTGCCTGATCTGGCTCTTTACCATTGGTGGATTGGGCAATGCTCATGCTGTTTTGACCATTGAAATCACCAAAGGCATAGAGGGAGCCATTCCCATCGCAGTGGTACCGTTTGGCTGGGCTGGGACGGGGCAGCTACCGGTGGAGGTTGGTCAGGTGATCCAAGAAGACCTAGCCAGAAGCGGTCGCTTCAAATCTTTGCCCACCGAAGATATGCTCACCCGCCCGACGACTCCCGAACAGATTCTGTGGCCGTCCTGGCGAGTGTTGGGGCAGGATTACTTGGTCATCGGCCAGGTTCAGCCTGCCGGGGCAGATCGGTTCGAAGTCCAATTTTATCTTTACGACGTCTTTTCCGGCCAGGAGCTGGCAAGCTACCGCCTGCCCTCTAATGCCAAGGACCTTCGGCGCGCTGCCCATCGCATCAGCGACATCATCTACGAAAAGATCACGGGCGAGCCGGGGATTTTTGCTAGCCGGATCGCTTATGTTACGGTAGGCGTCCAGAACCGCCGAAGGATTTACAAGCTCCAGGTGGCCGACGCCGACGGCTACAACCCGCATACCGTCGTGGTCTCACCTGAACCTTTGATGTCTCCGGCTTGGTCGCCGGATGGCAAGAGGCTGGCCTACGTATCTTTCGAGAACCGACGCGCGGCCGTTTACATCCAAACCTTGAGCACCGGAGCGCGGGAGAAGGTAGCCCAATTTCCTGGAATCAACGGCGCACCGACCTGGTCCCCCGATGGAAGCAAGCTGGCTTTGACCCTGTCCAAAGACGGTAGTCCTGATATCTATGTGCTCGATCTGGCTGCGCGCCAGCTAAGGCGCCTTACCGAAAGCGCAGCGATCGACACCGAACCGGCGTGGTCGCCGGACGGCAAGACGATCGCGTTTACCTCTGACCGCGGCGGTAGTCCTCAGGTATATTTCATGTCGGCCTCGGGAGGAGTGCCCAGGCGGGTGACTTTCCAGGGCAATTACAACGCCCGTCCGGTATTTTCTAAGGACGGCAGCCGTCTGGCATTCGTGCACGGCGGCAGCGGCTACAAGATCGCCGTATTTAATCTCCAAGACAAATCTATGAACGTATTGACTTCTGGGCCGCTGGACGAGTCTCCCAGTTTTTCCCCCAATGACCGCATGATCTTGTATGCCACCCGCGGCGATGGTCGCAGGCAACTGGCTGTGGTGTCGGTGGATGGGAGGATAGAACAGCGCCTGAAAACCGAAGAAGGCGACGTTCGGGAGCCGGCGTGGTCACCGTTTTGAAGATTGATTTGACTTAAGAGGAGCGTATAAAGCATGAACAAGCCGATGTTGTTTTTCTTGGTTTTGGTAGTTGCTTTGACAGGTTGCCGCAGTACCGCCACTAAGCAGATGGCCGCTCAGGGCCCTGAGGCGCAAGCAGCTACTAAAGGCCTAGGTGGTGAAGAAACCGGGGCCTATGGTACCGGAGAAGATGAAGATGTCTATGAATCTGGGGGTGCCTTGGGTGCCGGAGGCTATGCCGGTCCGCAGGACACGGGTCCTAAGGAGGGGATCCTAGGTAAGCGGGTGATCTATTTCGATTTCGACAGCGCCCAGATTCGCAGCGAGTTCGTCCCGATCATCGAGGCCCACGCTCGGTACCTTGCTTCCCGCCCCGGGACCAAGGTAGTCTTGGAAGGCCATACTGATGAGCGCGGCTCGCCCGAATATAACATCGCTCTAGGGGAGGCGCGGGCCAAGTCGGTGGCCAAAGCCATGGAGCTCAATGGGGCTTCCAGCAATCAGATCAACATCGTCTCGTATGGGGAGGAAAAGCCAGTCGCTACAGGCCACGACGAAGCCTCCTGGAGCCAGAACCGGCGGGTGGAGATCGTCTACCGCGAGTATTAAAAGATGCTCCGGCTGGGATCGCTCCTCTGGCTAGGGTTCGCCTTCCTGGCGCAGGCAGGGGAAAAAGACTTAGAAGCCCGTGTGCGTGTTTTGGAGCAGCGGTTCTCCAGCCGCGCGCTGGTGGAGTTGGTGCAGCAATTGGATCAACTCCAGCAGGAAGTGAAGCTTATCCGCGGTCAGCTCGAGGAGCTGCAGCATATAAGCGAGGAACTGCAGCGTCGGCAAGCAGAGCTGGAAGCCCGCTTGCGCCAAGCGGAAAGCGCTCCCCAACCCGAAGCACCGCAGGCCCCGGCGGCACCTCAATTGCCGGCACCCCAAAAGCCGGCCGAGGTGGCCAGCATACCGCCTGAAGCGCCGGCCCCAGAACAGCCGGCACCTGCTTTGCCGGAGGATCCGCAGCAGGCTTATCAAAAAGCCTACGAGACCTTGCAGGCAGGCCTTTATGACGAGGCTGTCTTGGCGTTTTCCGCTTTCCTCAAAGCGCACCCCGACAGCGAACAGGCCGGCAATGCCTGGTATTGGTTGGGGGAGGCTTATTACGTCAAGCGCGATTTTATCGGAGCACGTCAAGCTTTCCAGCAGGTGGTCGAGCGTTTTCCAAATCATCCAAAAGCTCCGGATGCGCTGCTCAAACTGGCTTATGTCGCCATCGACCTGGGGGATTGGCAGGCTGCGACCCACTATCTCAACGACGTGATTCAGCGTTTTCCTGGCACGCGGGCCGCCGAGTTGGCGAGCGAGCGCCTCGGCCAAATGCAGCGCGAGGAGCGGCAGTAGCGTGATTTCCCTTCGCATCACCGAAATCTTTTTGTCCATTCAGGGCGAATCCCAAAGCCAGGGTTGGCCGACGGTGTTCGTGCGCTTGACCGGCTGCCCCCTGCGCTGCAGGTGGTGCGATACCGCTTATGCCTTTCACGGCGGAATACGCATGACTTTGGATGAGATCGTCAGCCGAGTGGAAGCCTTCGGCGTTTCCCACGTCACCGTCACCGGCGGGGAACCCTTGGCCCAGCCGGGGTGTTTGCCTTTGCTCAGTCGCTTGGCTAATTTGGGGTTTGTGGTTTCTTTGGAAACCAGCGGGGCACTGGATGTGTCCCAAGTGGATGAGCGGGTGATCAAGGTGATGGATTTAAAACCCCCAGGCTCTAGGGAAGACAAGCGCAATTTGTGGGAGAACCTTAAGTTTTTAACCCGTAAGGATCAGGTCAAATTCGTGATCGCCGATCGCAGCGACTACGAGTGGTGTAAAGCGGTGCTTAAAGCTCATGATTTACCTGCGCGCTGTGAAGTATTGTTTTCGCCGGTGGCTGGGGAAATGAATCCGCGTACTTTGGCCGAGTGGATTTTAGAGGACCGGCTGCCGGTGAGATTTCAAATCCAGCTCCATAAGCTCTTATGGGGAGAGGAGCGGGGGCGATGAAAAAAGCCGTGGTTTTGCTCTCTGGCGGGCTGGATTCCTTTACTACCTTTCTGATCGCCAAGTCCCAAGGCTTTCTCTGTCACGCCTTGAGCTTCGATTACGGGCAAAGGCAGCGAGCAGAGCTTAAGGCAGCCAAAACCATCGCCCAGGTGTCTGGGGCGGTAGAACACAAGATCATCCGCATAGGTCTCGAAGCGATCGGCGGTTCGGCCTTGACCGATCCTGCCATCGCCGTGCCCGAAGAGCCCACCGAAGGCATCCCGGTCACTTATGTCCCGGCGCGCAATACGGTATTTTTGGCGTTTGCTTTGGGCTATGCCGAAGTCTTGGGGGCATTTGACATTTTTATCGGCGTCAACGCCGTAGATTACTCCGGCTATCCCGACTGTCGCCCCGAGTACATTCGAGCATTTGAGCAGCTGGCCAATCTTGCGACTAAAGCTGGGGTCGAGGGCGGGCGGTTCCGCATCCACACCCCCCTCCTCTATTGGCGCAAAGCCGAGATCATAAAGGCCGGTTTAAAGCTCGGCGCTGATTATTCCTTAACCGTTTCGTGCTATGCCGCCGACGAAGAAGGCCGTGCCTGCGGCCGCTGCGACGCCTGCCGCTTCCGCATTCAGGGGTTTGCCGAAGCGGGAGTAGCCGACCCGACCCGTTATCAGCTTTAGCGCCGCCACTCGGCGATCAGCTTTAAGCACTCCTTGCGTACCGGGCAAGGCTTGCGGCATAGGTATCTAACGTCGGTGCGAAAACAAGTGGGATTTTTTTCCTCGACCTGGGGAATCGGTTTAAAGGCCAATACGGATTTCATAAAACCAAGCCTTAGATAAAGTTTCGCTGTTTTTGATTTAGCAAAAGGCGTGCCGGTTAAGAATTCGGCGTCCCTGCCGCAGGGCGCGCGGTCCTTGCGCCTCAGCTGCGCCGGACTGGTGCGGCATTTGCCGCAATTTGGGGAATTTGCCGCAGCTTAGAAAGACAGCTGTACTCCGCCGAAACCGGCGATGCGGCTTGTTGCATAGCCAAAGGCCTCTTGATAGCGCTTGTCGAGTAGGTTATCGAGCCGCCCGAAGACCTCAAGGTATTTGTTTACGCGATAGCTTGCTGCCAGGTTAACCAAGGCATAGCTGGCAAGGCGCACGCGCCTGGCCGGGAAGGCGTTGAAATCGAAATCGTCGCGCGTTCCCACCGCCAGCACGTTGAGGTGGAGGTGGGCGCCTTCCCACACTTTAAAATCCGCATCGAAACTTCCTTTGTGCGAGGGGCGGCGCAGGAGGCGATGATTATCCTCATCGTCGGTTCGGGTGTAAGTGTAGCTGCCGCGCAGGGTGAGGAAATCGAACGGCCTGACCTCTCCGTAAACCTCCACCCCTTCGCTTTCGGCTTGGTTCAGATTGAGGTAACCTTGACCGAAAGCAAAGGCGATCAGATCCCTAAAGTCGTTGCGAAAATAGGTCGCTCCAAGCAGCGCGCGCTCGTTCAGGAAGCTCTGGTCGAAACCCACCTCCCAGCCGCGGCTGGTCTCCGGTTTTAAAGCCGGATTGCCGACCGGACCAAAACCTGTGTCCGGGCCGAACAGCTGAAACAGGGTCGGGGCTTTAAAGCCTTTGCCGTAACTGGCGCGCAGCTTGGTGCCGGTCTCTGGGAACAGCACTGCTTGGGTAACGCGCCAGGTGAGCTTGTCGCCGAAGTTTTCCGGGTCCTCCTGGCGCAGCCCGGCCGAGGTGATGAAGCGATCCAGCCACCGCAGGCGGTTTTCCAGATAGTACTGGCGGGTGCTTTGGCCGCGGCGCGGGGCTTGATCCGAGCGCAGGACTTCCAATTCGTCGGCAAAGCCTACGAGCAAATCGTCCTCAGGCCAAAGGTGGAAAGCGTTTTGCCAGTCCAAGCGCAGTTTCTCGCTTTGGAAGCGGGAGAAAAAAGCAAATGGATTGGCAGTATCTTGGGGATTGCTGAAATTGCGGTCGATGAAGGTATGCGCAAGGTGCAGCTTAGGCTCCCACAGGCCATCGAACAGTTTGAGCTTTCCGCTTAAGCTAGAAAACAACTGGTCAGTGAAGGCGCGCGCGTTGGGGTCGTCGCAAAAGGCTCCGCCGCAGTTGTCGGCATCGGCCTCAGCGCGGCTGTAGCGGGTGGTGCCAGAGAGCGCGAAGATCGAACTGGGTTCAAAGTCGAGCCGGGCGGAAACCGTCGTGTTGCGGTAACCGTCGTCCTCGCGGTTGCCGGCCAAATGGCGGTCGGCGGCGGAAAACCCGTGAGATTTGAGCTGCGAGGCAGATATGCTGTAACGCAAGGCCTCCCACTGACCGCTGCTTCCTCCGATTAGCCGATAGGTGCCAAAGCTTCCCCCTTCGGCACTCAAGGAGGCTTTGGGTTTGCCTTCGCCTTTCTTGGTGAAAATTTGAATGACCCCGCCGATGGCATCGGCGCCGTACAGGCTGCTTTGCGGCCCGCGCAGGATTTCAATGCGCTCGATGTCGTCTACGGTCAGATGGGCAAAGTCGAAAAGCCCTCCTGGGTTGGAAGGGTCGTTGGCCTCTACCCCATCGATCAGGACCAGTACGTGGTTGGAGTTGGTCCCGCGCAAAAACACTGAGGTCTGCTGGCCTAAAGGCCCAAGGCGCACGACGTCCACCCCGGGCACTACCCGCAGCGCCTCGGCGACGGTGTAGATTTGTCTGGCCTTGAGATCCTCTGCAGTCAGAACGGTTAAGCTGCTGCTGAGCTCCCGCAGCGGGACTTCGCGGCGTGTGGCGGTGACGGTCAAAGTATCAAGGAGCGTAGGCTCTTCGGCCAGGCAAGAAAACGCCAAAAAGCCCACCGGCACAAGAATAGATCGCATGATAAACCTCCTTTGGGCGCGCCCTCCGCACGCCTTTTAAGGTTGATGAATTAAGGCCCTAAGGCCACACCCTACCGCCGGGCCGGTCTCCGGGCTCGTGAGCGGGCTGTGCCCCAGAAGGCCGCCTTCCCAGGCAAAAAGCCCAGTGGCTTTGTGGCCTTCTTTGCCTCACCTACCGTTGCGGGGGCAGCGCAGGCTTGAACCTGACTTCCCGTTTCACCCCACCCTTGTGGGGCACCCGGCGGCAGAGGGTATTGTAGGAAAGAAAAGCTTAAATTCAAGAAATTTGCGGCAAGCTCGCTTTTGCCTGCTTGAATGCTCGGTGTGCGGCCAAGATCAAAGCCGTATAGATCAGGGGAGCGGCAAGGTAGGGGACAAGATAAGGCAAAATGCGCACGGCGTAAGATTTTAGATCGATCGCAGCGAAATAGCCCGAGAAGGCGTAAAAGCTTAAGTTAGAGATACAAAACGCGATCAGGGTGGAAACGGACAAGATGGCCAAAGCTGCGCTCAGGCCCGCAAGCTCGCTCAGTTCGTAGCGGCGGCTCAAGCGCCCCCCTAGCCAAAGCACTCCGTAGGTGGGGAGCAAGAACGGATAAGCCGGGGTCACGCACCAGCCGCTGACTCCACCGTAGGCGATGGCGAGGTAATCGATCAGGCCGGCCTCGGCCAAGAACAAGGCAAACGCCCAAGGCGACGCCAAAAACCGGCCAGTCAAGAAAAACACCGCCAACGAAGCGTCCGGCAGCGGTGCAAAGTGATGAAAGCGCGTGGTAGCCATCAGGGCTGCCAGCCCCAAAATGGGATACAGATCAAAACGAGTCATGAAAACCTCCTATACTTGGAATTGAAACATCATACCTAAAAAAATGCTATGCGAGTTGTCTGGTGGCTTGGGCTCTTGCTCTTGGCATGCCGCGTTGCAGCTGAGACTGCGGTCGTGCCAGTCCACCACCGCCTGCCGCAGGAAGTGGTCAAGGCATTGGCGCCGATGCTGGAGCAAGGCGAACGCCTGGTGGCTGTTCCCGACGGCATCTGGGTGCAGGCAGAACCTACGCGGATTGAGGAAATTGCCGGTTTGATTGCTTCTTTAGACCAACGCTTACCGCAGCTGGTCATTACCGTACTGCAAAGCGATCGTTTCTCCCTAGAAGAACTCAATGCCCAAGCCGGCATCGAAGCAGATCAAGCCCAAGCTAAGGTGTACGAGACGCGCTCTGAAGGCAGCCTCGGCGCGCTCCAACGCTTGACTACTCTCGAAGGCCAACCGGCTTTCATCGCTGTCGGCAAGGAGCACCCGGTTCCGGTAATCAACCTGTTCAGCCCGCAGGCGGTCGGGGGAATCGAGTACCTGCCAGCCACCACCGGCTTTCAGGTCACCCCCAGGCTGATCGGTTGCCGGGTGCGGCTTACGGTGGTTCCTTGGTCCAGGCGCCTTGGAAGTTTGGGCAGCGAGTTTTCCATCCACGCCGCCGAGACGACCCTAGAGGCTCCTCTTGGGCGTTGGGTGGAGTTGGGCGCTTCTGGCCTCGACGAAGCGCTGGCCAATGTTGAACCCCTAGCGCACCGTTATGAGACCCAAGCGCGCCGGATGCGCCTGTTTGTGAAAGTAGAGTCCCCTCAAGGGTGTAAAGCGCAATGAACGAGGTAAATCCCATAGAACGCTTGCTGTTGGAACAAGGGCTGATCGACCCGGAACAGTTGCGCTACGCCTTGCGAGTGCGAGAGAAACTGGGCGAATCCTATTCCGTGGTGCAGGTGCTCAAAGAGCTCGGCTACTTAAGCGAAAAGAAGTTGCGGCAGGCGCTTAAGGCCAGCCCAAACGCTTTACCCCTGGGCGAGCTGCTGGTTGAGCTTGGGGCGCTAAAGCGGCGTGAGTTGGATGCTGCGCTCAAGTTGCAACAGGAGGCGGAAAACGCCGGCAAGCGCTTGGGCGAAATCCTGATCGAAAAGCATTTTTTGCCGGAGGACAAACTGGTTTCGATACTCGCCGACCAGCTCGGCTTCCAGGTGGAAGAGCTGGAATTTGCCAATCTCGACCGCAGCCTTCTGGCCAGGGTCACTCCCGACTGGTGCCAGAGAAACCAGGCTGTCCCAGTGCGCGTGGAGAACGGCAAGACCGTAGTAGCCTTCCAAGACCCGTTAAACCAATCGGCGCGGCTTGAAGCCGCGCAGGTATTCGGCGAGATCGTGCCGGCGCTGGCTACCCGTCGCGCTTTGGAGGGAGCGATTGCCGCGTTCGAGGCCAGCTTAAAGCTCGCCAAAAAACCTACCGTCGAAGACGAAGCCACCGCCGTACGCCTAGTCAACGAGCTGATTTTAAAAGCGCTGCAAGCCAATGTCTCCGACATTCACATCGAACCCCTGCGCCAGGGGTTGCGGGTGCGCTTTCGCCAGGATGGGGTGTTGCACGTCCACCGCGAGTTGGCGCTTGAGCTGTTGGCGCCGATCTCAGCCCGCCTTAAAGTTTTATGCAAGGCCGACATCACCGAAAGGCGAAGGCACCAAGGGGGAGGGTTCGTGTTTGAGGACGCAAAAAGCGGCAAAACCTGCGACGTGCGGGTTTCGTTTTTCGTCACCGTGTTCGGGGAAAAGATCGTCTTGCGGCTCCTGGCGCGCAAGGCCGAACTCTTGAACATCCGCGAGTTGGGCATGGCGCCTAAGATTTTGCAACGCTTTCAGGAGGAAGCTTTAGACATCCCTAGCGGGGTGATCTTAATTACCGGTCCCACCGGTTCGGGTAAGACCACCACGCTTTATGCGTGCGTGCAGTACTTAAATAATCCTCAACACAGCATCATCACGGCCGAGGATCCAGTCGAGTACCTCATTGACGGCATCGGTCAGTGTTCGATCAATCCCAAGATCAACTTGACTTTCGAAGAGACCTTAAAGCACATGCTGCGCCAGGACCCGGACGTGATCGTGTTGGGTGAAGTGCGCGATCGCTTTTCCGCCGAAACCGCGATCCAAGCGGCTCTTACCGGTCACAAGGTGCTGACCACCTTCCACACCGAGGACTCGATCGGCGGATTGCTTCGTCTCATGAACATGGAGATCGAGACCTTTTTGATTTCCTCGACTGTGGTATCGGTGCTGGCACAACGGCTCTTGCGGCGCGTCTGTCCAAACTGCGCGAAAAGCTACAGACCCACGCCGCACGAGTTAGGACGCATGGGTTTGCAAGGCAGCGACGTCGCTGGCGCGGGGTTTCGGCAAGGCGAAGGCTGTAGCCAATGCCACTACACCGGCTACCAAGGGCGGATTGGGGTGCACGAGCTTTTGGTCTTAAACGAGCCGGTCAAGGAGGCGATTCTGGCGAAAAAGACCTCTTCGGAAATCCGCCGGATCAGCGTTGAGACTTCCGGGCTGGTGACCTTGCTCGAAGATGGGATTGCCAAAGCGGCCCAGGGGATGACGACTCCGCATGAAATTCTGCGCTGCCTGCCGCGTTTGGGCAAACCTAGGCCAGTAAAGGAGATCCTGCGCCTGGTGGGAAACTTAGAGGGGTAAGATGGAAGATAAGTCCATAGCTGAACTGATCGAAGAGCACTTTAGCGCGTTAAGCAGTAAATTGCCGATATTTCATCCAGTGGCGCTGGAGCTCGGACGGCTGAAAAACGACGGGCGCGTCGGAATGGATAAAATCGTCGCTGCCATTGAAAAAGACCCAACGCTTTCGGCGCAAGTCCTGCGCCTGGCTAACTCGGCTTTATATCGCGGGTTAAGCAAGGCAGACACCTTGAGCCGGGCAGTGCTGCGCTTGGGGATGAAAAGGGTCGTCAGCTTGGCCTTTGCGGCCTCACAAAGCCTGGTGTATCGCGGCGAGCGCCCGCCGTATCGGGAGATACTGAGCCAACTTTGGCAAAGGGCCTATACGGAAGCGTGTGGGGCGCGCTGGCTGGCTGAACGCGCAGGTCAAAGCGAACGGGCCGAGGAGGCGTTCTTAGCCGGCCTGTTCCACGACCTGGGGGAATTGTTTGTGCTGCGCGCTTTAGAAGAGCTGCGGGAAAAGACCGGAGAATTGACCGAAGCGGTGATCGAAGAGGCGGTTGTTTCCTTGCATCCTGAGATTGGCGCTAGGTTACTGGCCCAGTGGAATCTGCCCGACGAATACGCGCGCATCGCCCGCGACCATCATTTGGAAAATCTGGCCGAAGGCGACTGGCTCATGGCTTGCGTGCGCCTGACAGACCTGGCCTGCTTAAAGCTTGGGGTAGGGCAAAAGGCGCAACCGGAACTGGCGCTTTCAGCCACCGCCGAAGCCGACGCTTTGGGGATGAAAGAAATCACTTTAGCTCAATTTGAGGTGATGCTGGAAGATTTGGCCGCAGAGGCCGCTAGCCTATCCAGAGGCGCTTGAGCTTCTCACGCTCGCGCGCCAGCCACAACAGGCCAATGATGGGAATGGCCGAGCAGATGGTACCGTCGGCCACCTTGGCTAAGGCTTCGGCAAAGCTTAGCACGTGGACCTTGATGTCCTCGTGTTCTTCGTCTAAGCCGTGGATGCCGTTGGCCGTTTGGGCATCGACTTGGGCCAGAAACAAGGTAATTTTCTCCGAAGAGCTGCCTGGGCTGGTGTAAAACTCGGTGGCTTGAACTAAGTTTAAAATTCGGCACCCGGCCTCTTCCCAGGTTTCGCGGTGGGCGACTTCTTCGGGGGTTTCGCCGGCCTCAATCGCGCCGGCGACGATCTCCAGCATCCATTTGGGGTCGCCTTGTTTTAAGGTCCCGACGCGG
This sequence comes from uncultured Methylococcales bacterium, assembly GCA_964654415.1. GTDB lineage: Bacteria > Pseudomonadota > Gammaproteobacteria > Methylococcales > Methylothermaceae > Methylohalobius. The sequence goes on from CAZZIP010000007.1 coordinate 47,855, forward strand.
AATTGCTCGATCAGAACGACTTGGTCGGTGATCGGGTCATACGGCACCACCGCCACGCAGTTGCTGCGACAGAATAGCTCGCGTGTCAGCACTTGGCTCCAGCCGCCGCGGAACAGGGTATGACGCAGTTTGAATTTGATGAGGTTGAAAAACCCCCGGTAGGCGATTTCTTCCGCCAGAATCTCGTAAGCATAGTCTTGGTTTGACATAGCGCTCCTTTTAAGTTTCGTTCAGATTGGACTGGGCAGCGTGATTTCCCAACGGGCACCGCCTAAGCGGCCGTCGGCATAGCGCAGCGTCCCCCGGTTGAGGCGGACCAACTCGGCGACGACCGAAAGACCGATGCCGTGGCCGCAGGTAGCCTCATCGGCCCGAATGCCGCGTTTTAACACTTCGCCGCGCAGGGCGTGCGGAATCCCTGGACCATCATCCTCCACCGTCAGGTGGAGGGAAGGAAGGCGGCGGCCGCTCTCGTGACAGGCGATGACTTTAACTGCCACTTGGCTGCGACACCATTTGTAGGCATTATCCAGCAGATTGCCGAGCAGTTCGTATAAATCGCCTTCTTCCAGAAAGCACCTGGCTGCTTCGTCGCCTTCCAGGGTGCAGCTTACTCCCTTGTCGGCGTAGACTTTGTCTAGGCTGGCACAGATCCGTTCCAGCACCGGCCACACCGCGACGGGAGTCAAGGCGCTGCGGCTGCCGCGCGCCGCTGCCCGCTGGAGCTGATAATCGACCAGCATCTGCATGCGGTCCAGCTGTTCGGTCAAGGTGGCTTGAGTCGACGGCGGCAAAGGCTGGTTCTGGCTCAAACCGCGCAGCACCGCCAGCGGAGTCTTTAAGCTATGGGCCAGATCCGCCAAGGTGTTGCGGTAGCGCTCGAGGTGAGTGCGTTCGCTGTAAAGCAAGGCGTTGAGGTTGGCGACCAGACCGCTAAGCTCCTTGGGATAGGGGCCTTCCAGCCGCTCTTTGCGGCCGTTTTCGATCGCTTCCAGATCGACCGCGACGGCGCGCAGGGGACGCAGGCTCCAGCGCAGAACACCCGCCTGGAGAGCGAGCAGCAACAGGCCGCATCCTCCTAGCCACAGCCACAAGGTATAGCGAAAGCGGTCGACTTCACGGGTGAGAGAGCCGGCATCGGCGGCGACCGCCAGCACCAGAGGGAAACGCCGGCGGCGGACGGTCTCCCAAGTGACGCCGTAGTAGAGCACCCATAGTTCAGGCGCGTGCTCGCGGATGAACAGAATTTTGCCTGAAGCGACGCGCTGGGGGGGAAGCTCGATCCCAAGCGCCGAAGGTGAACGCCACAAAAGCTTATCGCGCAGGAAGATAAAGCCATACAGTCCCGAACCAGGACTGGCAAAGCGTGGCTCAGGCAAAGCCTCGGGCAGCTTGGGCTGGCCTTGGCGGTCCAACTCGAGGGCCGAAAGCAGCGCGTAGATGTGGACCTTGAGCTGCTCCTGCATCGCCTTGCGGGCTGCCTCGCGGAAGGCGCGCTCGAGCGCGATGCCGGTCAACCCCAAGAAGGCGATGAGCATCAGTCCTGCAGCCAGGAGCAGGCGCAATTGCAAGGAGCCGCGGATCATGGGGAGGGGGCAGATCGCCCAAGCGCCCAACGGTAGCCGCGTCCGCGCAGGGTTTCGATGGGCTTTAAGGTTCCTTCGGGGTCCAGTTTTTTGCGCAGCCGGCCGATGAACACCTCCAGCACGTTGCTGTCGCGCTCGAGGTCCTCATCGTATAAGTGCTCGGTCAATTCGGTCTTGGAGACGACCTTGCCGGGGTGAAGCATCAAGTATTCGAGCACCTTGTACTCGTAGGCGGTCAATTCCACCGGATTGCCATTAAGGCGCACCGTTTGCGCGGCGCTGTCCAATTCTATCGGTCCGTGACGGATGACGGGGTGGGCTTGCCCGGCGGTGCGCCGGATCAGGGCGTTGATCCTCGCCCACAGTTCCTCGTAGTGGAAGGGTTTGACCAGATAATCGTCCGCCCCCGCCTCCAACCCTTCGACCTTCTCCTGCCAGCGGCCGCGAGCGGTTAAAATCAAGATCGGAAAGCGGCGGTTCTGGGCACGCCAGGTCCGGATCAGCTCCATGCCGGAGCCATCTGGCAAGCCGAGATCGACGATGGCTACATCGATCGGAAATTCTTGACCGGCATACTGTCCATCCCTAGCGGTAGCGGTAGTATCTACGGCAAAGCCCTTGTGGCTGAAGAATCGCCTAAGTTGCTCAGCCAAGGGGCGCTCGTCCTCAACGATCAAAATGCGCATGTGGTGTCCTCGCTCTCAGTTCTTAAAGAAACCATACCAGAATCAGGTCGCAGCGCGATAGCCCATTGGCTATGCTTTAAGCTATGCTGTAAGACAGATCGAGTGAGAGGGGGTGAAGATGCTAGAATCCGATGGAGAGCGGCGCCGGTTCATCCGGATGCAGGCCGAGTGTAAAATGACTTATCGGTTTCCCCAGTCCGCAGAAGTTTTTGAGGCCACGTGCCAAAACTTAAGCGGAGGGGGGCTTTTGTTTATCACTACCCACCCGCTTGATCCAGGCAAAGCCTTGGAAATCAGGATCGCGCCAGCCAATCCGGTAACACCTCCGCTGGAAGCCTTCGTAGAGGTGATGCGGGTGGAGGAACGGGACGGGAAATACGAGGTTGCAGCAACGATCAAAGGGATCAAGAGCTGAATGCGAGATAGAGTTATGGGCGGCTATTCCGTCACGAAGGAAGTCCGGTTTTGCTACGGTCACCGGTTGCTGAATCATCCTGGTAAGTGCCGGCATCTGCACGGCCACAGCGTCAAGGCGGCGGTGACTGTTGCGGCTGGGAATTTGGATGCTCGGGGGATGGTCTGCGATTTTAGCGAGCTCAAGGCGGTGGTGGCCGGCTTCGTCGAAGAGCGGCTTGACCACACCCTGCTCTTGCACGAGGCCGATCCTCTGGTGCCTTTGCTGCGCGCTGCCGGAGAACGCTTCCTGACGCTGTCCGAACATCCGACCGCAGAAGTGCTGGCGCGGCTGATCTTCGAACACGTCAAAGCCAAAGGCTATGCGGTCTGCGAAGTGGGGTTATGGGAGACTGACGACGCCTACGCCTATTACCGAGAGTAGCTTGAAACCATGCCTCGCCTAAAACCTGCAAATAAATTCCGCTGCTTGCAAGAAATTTGCGAATCGAATTATCGCAAGCTGCTGCGCATGATTCCCCAGCTGCCGTGCTTAAAGCGGCGTGCAGTGGCTCATCTGGGCGGCAAACCGGCCCTGTACCTCGAGCTTAAGGAAAGGGCGCCTTATACCGTGACTTTAGAGCTGAGCTACTGCCTAAGGCATGGCCCCCAGCCGGTGTTCGAACCGGCATTGAGGTTTAAAGTGTATCTGGACGTTCGGATGGTGGAGGTCCTGGGCGACTGCGAGCGGGCGCTGCATCCGCGCGCACCGGTAGGTTCAGAAGTCTTAGAGCGCAAATGGCTGCTCAATTATTTTCTCGACAAATGGCTCGATCACTGCTTGCATCACGGCTACCGGTTTGCGGCGGTGGACGACCCGGCGTATGCAGAGTCTTAAGGAGAGGGAAAAAATGCAGCGGCGTCAATTCGTCAAGCGGCTTGGATTGACCGCCCTCGCCGGCGCTACTTTGGCGGCACCCTCGCTTGGGGTGGCAAAAAGACCGCTGAGGTGGAAGATGATCACCGCCTGGCTGAGGAACTTTCCGGGACTTGGCACGGGGGCCAACCGGCTGGCGCAGACTTACCGACTTGAGCGGCGGCCGCATTCGGGTCAAGGTGTTTGGGGCGGGCGAGCTGTTTACCGCTTTGCAGTCAGGCACCATCGACGCTACCGAGTGGGTGGGGCCTTACATCGATTTGGCCTTCGGTCTCCACAAGGTAGCTAAATACTACTACTATCCAGGGTGGCAGGAGCCAGGGTCGGTGATCGAATGCTTCCTCAACCGACCGGCGTTCGAACGTCTGCCCGAGGACCTGCAACAGATAGTGCTGGCTGCCTACAGGGTCGCCAATCTGGACATGCTGGCAGAATTGACCGCGCGCAATCAACAGGCGTTGGAATCCCTGGTGAATGAGCACAAGGTGCAGCTTAGGGCACTTCCAGACGAAGTGCTTAAGAAGCTCAAAGCGCTCTCAGAGGAAGTAGTCGCTGAAATTGCTGCGGCGATCCAATGGCGCGTAAAGTCTATGATTCTTTCAGCCGCTTCCGCAAACAGGTCTCGGCCTGGTCAGCGATTTCAACCCAGGCTTTTCTGCGCGTGGTTTGTAGGGGGACGAAGATTTTTCGTCCCTTACAATCAGGATTGCTTCAGGGCGGTCAGAATTTTTTCCAAAACCGCTTTTTTTTCTTTGAGGCGCTCGCGGAAATCCTGGGAATCGGTATCGGCGATTTCGTAGCGCAGATCGGAGAGATAGCTCTCTAGCGCCTCGATGAGATGGGTTTTTTCGGCGTCGTTTAGATCGAGCTGAAGCATACTGGTGTTCCCTGTTGAATGGTCAGTTACGCAGTGTTTCGGATGTCTTTTTACCGCGCCGCTAGGGAGATCGTCAATAAATTAGGAGATGCGCATGACTGAGAAACTGAGTGCGATCGTACTGGAAACCGGCTCAGATCCTAAAGCTTGCATCGTCTGGTTACATGGCCTGGGGGCCGACGGTCACGATTTCGAGCCGCTTGCCCGCGAACTGCGGTTGCCGGGTTCGATTCGCTACGTTTTTCCCCATGCCCCGGTCCGGCCGGTCACCATCAACGGCGGGATGCAGATGCGGGCTTGGTATGACATCGTTTCCCCAGACCTGCGGCGTCACGTGGACAAGGCTGGCATCCGTCAGTCCCAGCGCTTGGTCTTAGACCTGCTGGCCGAACAGCTCGCTTCAGGAATCGATCCTTCCCGGATGATTTTGGGAGGGTTTTCCCAAGGTGGGGCGATTGCTCTGGAAGCCGGGGTAAGGTGCGATCCGCCCCTTGCCGGCATCGTCGCCCTGTCGGCTTATGTGGCACTGCCGGATGAGTTTCCGCAGGCTTCTCCGAGCGCGCCGCCGATCCTCATGCTGCATGGCAGCCAGGACTCGATCGTGCCGCTGTCTTTGGCAGAGCAAAGCCAGCTGGAGTTAGCGCGCAAAGGTTATCAGGTGACCTGGCAGGTTTTTCCCATGCCCCACTCGGTCTGTGCCGAGGAGATCGAAGTGCTGCGCCAGTGGCTCTATGCACGCCTTAGGTTAGTGATTTAACCGCTGTTCGATTTTGCGCTTGTAGGCGAGCAAACAGGCGGTGTGGACCAGGGTAGGGCTAGTCAGCCCAAGGACGCTAGCGGGTACCTTAAGGTCGCTCACATAGCAGGGATATTCTTCGCCGCCGCGGCGGAGCTGGCGAATGTAGTGCGCTGCCTCAGCGAAGACTTTATCGCCCAGCTCCAGGGAAGAGAATTCCCGATCGTTGCACACCAAGGTAAACCTGGGTGGGCCGCCGGGGACTTCTTCGGCGTACACGCGAACTTGGATAGCAGGTTGTAGGGGTTGGTTGGCTTGCGCCGCTTTGAGACGCCAGCTTCCAGCCGCAGCCTCGATCCAGGCATATTCTGCTTCACCGCTGCCTGGATAGCGCTGATCCAAAGTCTCTAGCAGTACGGCGTAACGCTGGAGCACAGTCTGTGGCGGGGCGCCGGGATAGTCCCGTCGGTAGAGGGCGCCGCGTTCGTCGAGCACGAACACCTCCACGCCGCCTGGGTAGGGAAGAAGAAACAATTGTACTTTTCCAGGTCGGTTATGACGATACAGAAACGGTAGCGGCGAGTTTCCCAATGCCTGCGAATCGAAAGCTACCGGGGTGAATTCGGTTCGCGCTTGTCCAAGGGCTTCCGTCAGCGCCAATTCGTCCTCGCACGGCCACCAGTCCAGGCGCCCATCCCGATAGCGGAACAGGTATAAGTGAGTGCCCCCGCGTAGCACGAACCAGCTCGCCGGGTTACGGTCCAAGGTCTGCGCCAGTTCCCGGTACAGACCCAGGACGCGCAGGGCCAGCGTCCTGGAGGAAAAGCAGTGAGCCTGAATATCCGCATTGTCCCCACCTTGCTCGTACAGGCGGCAAAGGCAGTCCAGCAGCCCCTCTAGGCCCTCGTAGCGGTTGACCTGGATTTCTCCCCAGGAGTCATAGCTTAAGACTTCCAGGTGGTGGACCAGGGCGCAACGCTCGGCTCCGTAGCTCAAAGGGTCGAAACGCTCGCTGGTGACTTCGAATCCGCTCCGTTGTGGGTGAGCGGGCGCGGCGATGTTCAAAAACAAGGCGGCCGCTTGGATGCGCGCCGGCTGGCGGTACACCTGAAGCGGCGATTCTGTCCGGAGGCACAGCAAGCGGCGCACCCCCTGGTTGAGAAACTTGAGCTCGGCGGCGGTCAGTGGCAGCTGACGGGGAAGCAGGGTCCACTGACTGCCCGCTTGGTTGATGCCATTTACCTGCGACCAGGCGATTACTTGGATGAGGTGTCTGGCCTGATAGAGCGGGCGGTCCGGGAGGGGATGGTCGCCGCCTCGGTCCAGCCGCCAGTACCACCCGCCGTCTTGAGCTTGTTCGCGGCGCAAACTCAGCGCGGTTTCGGGAAGGCCACCTTCGGGAACCAACCGCACGATGTCCACCTTGTCCGGGCGCCGTTCCAAGGCAGCGCGAAGTTTGCGTCCGAGCAACCTCATAGCCTCATTTTCGGGCATCTGATCGCCGCCGTAACGGGAGGTGAACTGGCGGATGCGGTGGTAGTTCTGTTTGAGCGTCTGGATTAAGATTTGCCATTCTTGCTCTGCTTGTTCGATCCGTTTGAGGCCGATCCCGCCCAGGCCGACGGAAGCAGGGTTCAAGCCGAAAGCTTGCAGGAGTGCCGTCAATTGGTGGCGGTACGCGGGATGGTTCAGAGCCGGGTAGGTTTTGATGACAAAACAGCGTCGGATCAGGGGTAAGAGCTCGGTTTGCTCTTGGGCCATTGCGGACTGTTCGACCCGCTGGTACAGGCAGAGGTAAGGATCGAGTGCTTCGGCTTCCAGCTGTCCGTCGTAGACTGCCGCTTTAATCCAGGTGGCGAGCCACTTAGGATGAGGATAGGCGGCGGCGTAATCGAGCAGGAGCTGGAGTTTAAGCAGCGCCTTGTAGGGCGAGTCTAGCGCTTTGTACAACTGCCAGAGGCCAGCGCTGACAAACTCTTCCGCCGGCACATTGTCCAGCCCTCCTAGATCGATGACTGAATTGGGATCGACGAAGCGCTTGGTGAGAAGGTAATCGGCATACTCTCGGTAGTGGTCTTCTTGCTCCGGTGGAACTAGCCACCACAGCAGCTTGCCACCGGCGAGATGAACCGCGGTGCGGTAAAACTCTTCCAGAAGCAGACCGTGTTGAGTAGGACCTGAGCTTTCTCTGGATAAAGGCTCGAGCTGGCCTTGGCGGAAACCTTCCGGATCGATCAGGAAAAAGTGCACTTTAAGTCCCTGCACGCCAGCCCAGGCTTCGACTTCCTGGCACTTGACCCGGAGTGCCGCGATCTCTTCCTCGCTGAGATCGGAGCGGTGACAGACCCAGACATCCAGATCGCTGTGTTTCGAGTAGGCTATGCTGCCGGCGCTGCCCATTAGGAACAACCCATGAATGGGAGGCATCACGCCGCTCCGGCGGCGGTAATCGAATCCTGGCGCCAGGCGTTGGGCAGCTTTACGGGTGGCGCTGGTTAGAAGGTAAGCGCTGATCCCAGCCGGGGCCTGGCCGTTGCCGTAGCCGGGCAGGGCAGGATGGTTACAGTGGAACACGAGCGGCAGGATTTCCAAGCAATCGCGTTGCCGGGGAGACAGCCAGGCATACAGGTTTTGCAGGCGTTGTCGGTGTAAATGGAGGAAGCGGCGGATTAGAGTGTTCAGGTCTTTGCGACTGATTTCCCCGCCGGGAGCAGCTAGTCGAATGGGAAGGTGCGGTTTGGAGGACAAGGGTCAAGACAAAAGCGCGCTTAGGTCGATTTCCTGATCCTGTTGCACGCGCCTTAAGAGTTTGCACAAGTCGTCGCCTTTGTACCAGGCGGCGACTCCATATCGGACTTTACCTTCGCCATCCTTGAACCGGAATGCGGCCCGATCCCCCAAAAGTTTGACCGCCAGTTCTTTGGCATCATCCAGCAAAGTTTCCGGTAACACCACTAGAAAAGTGCACTGATCGAGCATGCCGACTTCATCTGCCCAGCGCAACTTGTCCTTCAGCGTCTGGCTAATGCTGCGCATTAACTCCCGCTGGTGCTCAGGTGTGCCGTTGGTCTCTACGGTGAGCCGGATGACCGCGAGGGGGTTTTCATAGCGGCGGCTGCGGCTGATCTGCCGGTCCAGTTCTTTGAGGATCGCGCGGCGGTTTTTGAGACCGGTGGCCGGGTCGGTGGTTTCCAGACTCTGAAGCCGAGTGCGCAAGGCGGATACGGTTTCCTTAAGCGCAATTTGTTCGGTGACATCTAGGAAATATAAAACTTCGCCTTCTTCGAACGGCTCGATACAGTAACGCTGGAGCCAGCGCGGACCGGCGTCGGTGGTGATCTCCACCAACTCGTCCTGCCATCGGGCCAAAGGGGTTTCCGCCAGCGGCCTGGCGATCCAAGCGGCCTTGGCCTGACCAATAAGTTCCAAAAGCCGTTCGTTAAGCCAAGCGACGCGTCCCGCTTTAAGGACCAATACTCCCATTGGGGCTTTCTCCAACGCGACGATCAGTTCATCCAGCGTGGCGATCATGACTTCCCCTTAAGAACCCGGATTAATTCTAACAGTATGGCATAAACTGGTCAGAATTTGGTCAACGGGTTGCCGCCATCCGCCCGCGCGCTTCTGAGATTGCCTGTCGGACCTGCTGCGGAGCAGTGCCACCGTAATGGGCACGAGAGGAGACCGAGCCTTCCAGAGTCAGGACCTGATAGACGTCGGCCTCAATCCGGTCCGACAAGCTTTTGAGCTGCGCAAAGCTCAACTCAGCCAGGTCGCAACCTTGCGCTAGCGCCAGGCAAACTGCTTTGCCCACGATCTCGTGGGCGTCGCGGAACGGAACGCCTCGGCGTACCAGATAATCGGCCAGATCGGTAGCGGTAGCAAACCCTTTCTTTGCCGCTTCGCGCATCTTCTCCCGCTTGGGCTTAAGGTGGGGGATCATCTCGGCGAAGGCGCGCAGGCAGTTTAAAACCGTATCGACCGTGTCGAACAAAGGTTCTTTGTCTTCCTGATTGTCCTTGTTGTAGGCCAAGGGCTGGGCCTTCATCAAGGTCAAAAGCGCCATCAGGTGGCCGAAGACGCGGCCAGTCTTGCCGCGCACCAGTTCCGGTACGTCCGGGTTCTTCTTCTGAGGCATGATCGAAGACCCGGTGCAGAAGGCATCGGGAAGTTCCACAAAATCGAACTGCGCCGAGGTCCACAACACCAATTCCTCGGCCATACGCGAAAGATGGGTCAGCAAAAGCGCCGCGCAAGCGGCAAACTCGATCGCGAAGTCGCGGTCTGAGACTGCATCTAGGGAGTTTGCGGCAGGGCGTTCGAATCCTAAAAGCTCGGCGGTGTAGAAGCGGTCGATGGGGAAGGACGTCCCGGCCAAGGCGGCCGCGCCTAAAGGCAGGACGTTGACCCGTCGGCGGCAGTCACCGAGGCGCTCTGCATCGCGCTGCAGCATCTCGAACCAGGCCAACAGGTGGTGGCCGAAGGTGATCGGCTGAGCGACTTGGAGGTGGGTGAAGCCGGGCATGATGGTTTCCGCTTCACGCTCAGCTAAATCCAGTAGAGCACTTAGCAGGCGCTTGAGTTCGGCTTGGATACAGTCGATCTGGTCGCGCAGCCACAGCCTCAGGTCAGTCACCACTTGGTCGTTACGCGAGCGGGCGGTGTGGAGTTTTTTACCGGCCTCGCCGATCAGCTCGGTCAGGCGCGCCTCAATGTTCATGTGCACGTCTTCCAGCGCCACCGACCAGGAAAACTCGCCGCGCTCGATTTCGCCGGCGATTTTCTCCAGACCCGAGACGATGGCCTGGCATTCGGCTTGAGTTAACACGCCGATCTTGCAGAGCATCTTAGCGTGGGCGATGGAACCTTGAATGTCGTAAGGCGCCAGGCGCTTGTCGAAGCCGACCGAGGCGGTAAATTCCTCGACGAAGCGGTCGGTGGGTTGGGTGAAACGCCCACCCCAAGGTTTAGGAGTCGCAGTCATGGCCAAATACGGGCAAAATCAAATGCTGGCTTGAGCAAACAAGCCCTATGATAGGGTATCTTAGAAAGTAAAAAAAGCCGCCCGCAAAGGGCGGCTCGACCTAGGAGGCAGGTCAAGATGGCTGCGATGTTCTCGCGATGCTCTACTGAGAGGAAAACACTTTCAATCCGACCATTGCGCTTGGTCTTTGCCCAGTTTGGCGACGGCCTCGTCGTAGACGCTACCGCACAATTCTTTGCCGATCAGGTTGGCTATACTGGCAAAGACCTGTAGCGCGGTGCCCAAGACGCCCAAAGCGAACCAGCCGAAGAACACAAAGCCGTAGTGCAAGGGGGCGACGAACAGCTCTTCCATGAACCAGAAGGTATGTCCCCACTCATTCAAACCAACGTTGGGCACGATCATGAACGGGCCGATGGTGAAGACGAGGTAAGGTAGGGAAATTCCTTTTTTCGTATAGTCAAAATAAGGCAAGCGCGTATGCGCGTAAATCATCGAGGCAAAGCCAGTGATGATATAAATCGGATAGCTCATGTAAAATTCGATGATATGGCTGGGGGTAAAATCGGTGTCGCGGACGATGGTCTGGTGCCAGGTGCCGTCCTGTTCGGTGAAATAACTTGCTCCCCAATAGACCGCCATCGCGTAAGCGCATAGCCAAATCACATGGTTAATATTGCGGCGCAACTCTTCGCGCGCGGTGATGCGGTCCAGATCGCGTGGCCGGGTCCGCCACAAGTAGCCCCACAAAACCGCAGCGACCATGACTTCTAGCGTGATTTCGGTATACAACAGGTTCATCCAGTATTTTTCAAACTCCGGTGCAAAAGCGTCTAACCCAGCGCTCCAGCCATAGACGCCCTCGTACCATCGCACCCATAGGTAGAAAATGTTGTAGATTGCAATCGCCCCAATGAACGCCTTGACGTTAAACAGCGGCGCTTCTTGTTCAGCAACCCTAGCAACTGTAGTAGACATCTTTTCCTCCTGATTGTGTTTTTGGGAGATACTAGTAAACAAAAAGCCGATTTACCTTGTTTTGATTTAAATCAAGCTATTGTTTTTTAAAGATTTTTATGAACATTTTTAACAAATCCGCTTTAATCCAGGCACGCGCTTTCATCGTCGATATGGACGGGGTGTTGTGGCGAGGATCCCAGCCGCTTCCCGGCCTGGAGGAGTTCTTTTTAACTCTGCGCGCGCGCGAAATTCCCTTTATCCTGGCGACCAATAACGCTAGCGCCACGCCGGAAAGCTACGTCGCCAAACTTGAGCGGATGGGGGTTGCGGTGAGGGCAGAGGAGATTTTGACCTCCGGCGTGGCCACCGCGTGCTATCTAGCCGAAAGCTACGATCCGCGCAGCACGCGCGTATATGCCATCGGTGAAGAGGGATTGCTTTGCCCCTTACGCGAGGCAGGTTTTATCTTGACCAAAAGCCACAAGGAGACCGAGGACTTCCGCGCCGACGTAGTGGTGGTCGGCAAAGATGAAACCTTAACTTGGGACAAGCTCGCCACCGCTACTTTGAATATCAACGCCGGCGCCGCCTTCTTTGGTACTAATGCCGACACTACCTTTCCGACTGAGATCGGAACCACCCACGGCAATGGGGCGATCCTGGCGGCTTTGACCGCGGCCACCGGGGTGTATCCGGTCGTCATCGGCAAACCGGAGCCAACCCTGTACCGACAGGCACTTCTCCGCCTTGGCGTGGAACCGCACGAGGTGGTAGCCATCGGCGACCGGCTGGAGACCGACATTTTGGGTGCGATCCGGGCTGGCATCCCGAGCCTTCTGGTGCTCAGCGGGGTCTCGCGTGAAGAAGATCTGGCCAACATAGATTACCGCCCCGATTGGGTGCTACCGGATATTCGGGCGGTGACGGAGGTGTTGCAGGGAAGAGGAGAATAGGCTTGAATGGGAATCATCCAGTGCCAGGAGAACATCCCATGAAGAAATTCCTCAATCACGTCGATACCTTGCTCGATGAGAGCCTGAAGGGGTTTGCCAAAGCCCATGCGGATCTGATCGAACTCAATCCCAAACCGTGCTTCATCAAACGCAAGCATCCAGGAGGACCTGCCAAGGTCGCGGTGATCTCCGGCGGCGGGTCCGGGCACGAGCCGCTGCATTGCGGCTTCGTCGGTAGGGGAATGTTGGATGCCGCTTGTCCTGGGCAGATCTTCACGTCTCCTACGCCTGATCAGATGCTCGCCGCCGCCCAAGCCGTTGAGAATGGTAGGGGAGTGTTGTTCATCGTTAAGAACTACGCCGGCGATGTGATGAACTTCGACATCGCGGTCGAAATGCTCGAATGCCCGGTCAAGGTGGTGCTGGTGCAGGACGACATCTCCCTTCCCAAGGAGCACGACATTGGCCGGCGCGGTGTGGCCGGGACGGTGATCGTAGAGAAGATCGTCGGCGCCGCTGCCGAGGCAGGCGCCGACCTAGTCACCCTCAAATCCCTGGGGGACAAGGTGGCCGAACGCACCGCCACCATCGGCGTGGCTTTGAGTGGCTGCAACGTTCCGGCCTTGGGCGGCCCCACTTTCACTCTGCCACCGGACAAGATCGAATTGGGCGTAGGAATCCATGGCGAGCACGGGCGCGAGCTTGCGGATTTCACCAGCGCTACTGAGATCGTCAAAAGGATGGCTGAGGCCATCGACGACGAGCTCAAGGCCGACCGAGGCCAGCCGGTCCTATTGCTCGTCAACGGGCTAGGGGCGACCACCCTGATGGAGCTGTATCTGGTCTATGAATTGGCGTACGAATTCTGGCAACAGCGCGGCCTGGAAATCCGCCGCTCGCTGGTAGGCAACTATACCACCGCGCTGGACATGGCCGGCTGCTCTCTTACCCTAACCCTGCTCGACGACGAACTCACTCGGCTGTGGGATGCTCCGGTCCATACCCCGGCGTTGCGTTGGGGCTGTTGACCAAGGCATCGGCGATGGCGCAGATCATTAGTTGCGAAGTCCGAGCGCCGGCGTCGACGATGCCGCGGGCGCGCTCGCCCAGGTAGGAGGCGCGGCCTTTGGTGGCGAGCAGGTCGCGGGTCGATTCCATCCCCGCTATCGCCGCAGCCTTGATCTTCTCTACAACTTCCGCGCAGGAGGCGGGGGACTGCGCCGCCGAAACCAAAGCATCCGCCACTGGCTGTAGGGTATCGATCATGGTTTTCTCGCCCACCTGGGTTTTGCCACGCTGTTTGACCGCTTCCACCGCCTGGGAAAAAGCGCCGGCGAACGCTGTAAGTTCCAGGGGCGTACCTTGGAGCGCTTTGGCTAGGGAGATGAGCAGCGTCCCATACAGCGAGCCGGATGCACCGCCCACCGTGGACATCAGCGTCATTCCGAGTTGCCGCAAGGCTGTGCTCCAATTCGGAGCCTGCGCCAGTTCTTTGCTCTGCTCGCTTAGGGCTTTAAGACCGCGTTTGAGATTGGTGACGTGATCGCCATCGCCGAGCGCGCGGTCTAAGGCAGTGACTTCCTCGGCATGAGCCTCGATGGCCTGGGCGGCAGCCTGGATCAACACAGGTAGGATAGCTGGGGTGATTGCGGAAGTAGCCATAGCGAAACTCCTCGAATAATCCGACAAGATTGTAGCTTAATAGCTAAAATATAGCGGCATCGAAATCTGCGCTACTTCCAGCGACAGGATCGTTGCGGCTAACCAAGGATAGACGATGATCTCCTACCGCCTGACCTCCGCCATCGTAGGGCTTGCCATCGCCTCGACGATTCTGGGGCTGATCGCCCGCGACCGCCTCCATACCCGCCACGCCGTTTGGTGGTTTGCGGTCGCTTTCGCAGTGATCGTACTGGGAGTCTTTCCTGAGGTGATCGACTGGTTCGGCGGTCTTTTGGGAGTAGCTTATCCGCCCGTTTTGATCCTGGTAGTGGCGATTGGGGTCTTGCTGGTCAAGCTGCTCCTGCTGGACATCGAGTACTCCCGCCAGGAGCGCACTTTGCGGCGTTTGATCCAGCGCCTTGCGCTGTTGGAGGCAGAGCTTACGGCCAAGCGCGAAGAGCCAAAACGGCCACCGTAGACCAAATCGGTTTGGGCATATTAATCCTCAAAAACGGGCGATCAGAACCCAATTCTTATCCCCACCTGCGCGCCGCGCCCGGGTTCTGGGGCGACGGTGCGTAAGAACGAAGTCGAGTTGCGCACGGTCTGATCGAGCAGGTTGGTAGCGCGGGCAAACAGCACAAGCTGAAAGCGGTCGCCGGCCGGAATCCGATATTCGCCGCCTACGTTGAGCAGGAGGTAGCCTGGGGTAGGAGCTTCGTTCTGACCGGGGTGATCCTGCGGCTCAGCCCGCGTCAGGCGCAGGAAAATCTGGCCTTGCTCGCGGTGGAATTTAAATTCAAATCCATAGCGCCAGGGCGGCATCCTCGGAACATCGCCGCCGTTTTGGAAGCTGCCGCGGGTGTAGTCGCCAAATAGGATCCAATCCAGATCGCCGTAAGCCGTGGTAAGCAGCGGCAAATGGAGTTGCGCTTCAAACCCTTTGAATATGGCGTTCTGCTGAGCAGCGACCAAGATCGGCAATCCGGACTCCTCATCCCGCTGAGCGGTGTTTTGGAAAAAGATGTAATCGTTGACCCAATAGTGGAAGAAGTTCACTTCGGCAGTCAGCGCGGAATGTTCAAAGCGATAACCCAGTTCGAGTTGATGGGAATGTTCCAGATTCAGCTTGGGGTTTCCGATCTCGAACGCTTGGCTGGCGCGGTGGACACCGAAGGAATAAAGCTCTTGCGCCGCCGGCGGGCGCTGAGTGGAGGTAAAGGCGAGGGTAAGGCGGTGGAAGTCAGCAATGTTCCAAGTCAAGCTGGCTGCGCCACTGACGGGCAGATCGCGCCGGGTGTTGAAGCTTTGGGCGTGAGTTTGCAGGTGCTCTATTCGCGCGCCTAGGTCTATTTCCCACGGCCAGAAGTCCAAATGCTCGGCGATGAACGCGGCGTAGTTTTCGGTATCGGTTCTAGGAACGATAGCCTCCTCGCCCTGGGCCTGTAAGGTTCCATGGCGAGATTGAAAACCGAAACTGCCGCGCGCTGGACCCAGCGGGATATGGCTGAGCTCCAGCCGGCTTTCGTGGCTGTTTTGGGTCCAAAGCGTACCGCGCGCACCGCCTTCCAGTTCCAAGTGGCGGTAGTCGGTATGGCTGTACCCCAGGCGCAGTTCCTCGGCCCACGCCCAAGGGCTTTTAAAGCCAGCGCGCAGGTCGTGGCGCGTTTGCCTTAAGTCGATGCGGATTTTTCCGGGTTCGTGGATTTCCCCGGCGGACTCGTGCCCTGCTTCGGCTAGGGAAGGAACGCCGTAGTTTTTCTCCAGGCGCTGCAAGCTGGCGCCGACAAATCCCCAATCATCCACCCAAGACAACCCTAAACTCCCGCTGCGGTCGTCGCCGGCGGTGCCGGCTAAGCTGCCGGAACCGGTAACCAGGTCGCCGCGCGCCCGGCGCACGCCGTCCGCGCGCAATACTACATGGCCTAGGCCACCGCTCAGACGCGCTGCTCCTGCGTGCTCGTCGGCGGTGGAGTCGTACTGGTATTCGCCGATCCCAATCGCCGGTCTGGCAGGAGGCTCTTCGGGAATGCGGCCATCGTGCACGTTGACCAGGCCGCCGACGATGCCGCTGCCGTAGCGCAAGGCGGCTGGCCCGTGCAGTACTTCGATCTGCTCGGCAAACAACGGTTCCGAGCCGATGGCGTGGTCGGGGCTAATCTGCGAGAGGTCATTGACGCCGAGCGAATTCTGCAGCACCCGCACTCTTGGCCCGCTTTGGCCGCGGATCACCGGCAGACCTACTCCGGGGCCGAAGGACTGGTTGGCAAATCCAGGTAGTTGTTCCAGCATCTCACCCAGCGTGCGGCGCAGGCTGCGCTGGAAGACCTCTTTCTCTAGCACGGTGCTACCGGCGCCGCGCTCGTGGGCGGCAGTGACTGTAAGCGGCGTTAACTCGACGGTGGCTTGATGGGCCAGCGCGGCGCCAGAGACCACTCCCAGCCAGAGCTTTTTGAGCATCTTAGGCCTCCGTGTATTGATATGTTATATCGTAACAATTTAAAGCACAAAAAAGTCAAGCTTTACGCGCCAGGGGGCGAGCTTGCCTGGCAGGAGGCGCACAGGCCCAGGACTTCCAGGGTTTGTCGCATAGGGGCAAAGCCGGTCTGACGGATCGCCGCCATCAGTTCCGCCACTGGCTCTTGCGCGGGAAGCTCCTCGACTTGGCCGCAGCGGTTGCAGATCAACAATACCCCCTGGTGCGGGCGGTCGCTGCAGCGGCAGCCGATAAAAGCATTGAGCCGCTCGAGCTTGTGGATCAGCCCTTGGGCGATTAAAAAATCGAGCGCGCGATAAACAGTGGCCGGTTTGGCCGCGTTGATAGGCTTGAGGCGACCGAGTAGATCGTAGGCCTTGACCGCGCGGTGGTCTTCCCAGATTAGCTCCAGGACTCTGCGCCGCAGCGGAGTCAGGCGCACGCTCCGTTCCCGGCAGAGTTTTTCGGCCAGGTTTAGGGCCTCATGGACGCAATGATCGTGGTCGTGGCGGGAAGTCATCGAAGTATCCTATCCGAACCTGGGGTTTTGAGCCAACACCCTCAGGTCGAGGAGTTAGCCAGGTGTATGGCCGCTTGCCATTCCTCTAGGCACAGCTCCAAAGCCATGTCCCATTCAGGCAGACGGATTCCGAAAACTTCCTCGATTCGCGAGGTGTTTAGGACGGAATAGGCGGGGCGTTTGGCGGGGGTGGGGTAGTCTGCGGTGGTGATGGCTTTAACGCGCCCGGCGGTCTCCGGCAAGAGCCCTAGGGCGATGGCCTGGCGACGGATTTGGTTGGCGAAGCCATGCCAGGTGGTCTGACCGCGGCAGGTCAGATGATAGGTGCCTGTGGTTTCTCTTAGCGCTGAATGCGTTCTGGCCAGCATCAGAGCTGTCGCTGCAGCGATTACCCGGCTCCAGGTGGGGGTGCCATGCTGGTCGGCCACCACGCCGATGGACTCCCGTTCCCGCATCAGGCGTAACATAGTTAGCAAAAAATTCCTGCCGCGGGTACCGTAGACCCAGGCGGTGCGCAGAATCCAATGGTGAGCACCGCTGGCGCGGATCGCCTCTTCGCCTTCCAGTTTGCTGCGGCCGTAAGCCGAGCGGGGAGCGGTGGGGTCGTCCTCGCGGTAGGGACGGTCGCAGTCACCGGCAAAAACATAGTCGGTGGAGTAGTGGATCAGCCCGGCGCCAAGGCGTTTGGCCTCCTCGGCGAGCAGGCCGGGAGCGATGGCGTTAATGCGGTGGGCCAAGTCCGGTTCGGATTCGGCCTGATCCACCATAGTATAGGCAGCGGCGTTGACAATGAGAGCAGGGCGGATCTCCCGTACGGCGCGGACGAGAGTGTCAAGATCGGCAAGGTCTACTGCCGGCTCAGTGCGGCGGTCGAGGGCGATGATCCTGCCCAGAGGCAGCAGGCTGCGGCGCAGTTCAAAGGCTAGCTGTCCTTGCCGGCCGATGAGCATGATCGTGTGCATGAAATTTTCCAGCCAGTGGTTTGTTTATGGCAAGCGGTTGGAGATTCTTTACTATATGTTCGCTCAACGAGCAATACTCTGGCCAGGATTCTCGCTATGGCGCTCGCTCGGCAAGCCATCGACCAGTCTCGCCGCCTGATCCGCGAAGCGCTCGAGGCTCGGCTTGCCGGCAGCCTACTGGTCGTTGCCATCAATGTCTGCCGTAGATTTCCACGAGGGTGGAGGGTCGCAAGGCTACTAGGGACGTTTACGAGCCTCTTTGCGGCAGCAGCCTCTTTGCCTCCCCCTACGGTCACAATCCTTGCGCCTTCACGCGTGACTGTCGGCGAACCGTTTGCCGTGGCCTGGTTCAGCAGCTATGCCACCAGCTGCAAGCTGAGCGGCGGCGGTTCGGGGTGGGCGCAGACAGACGCGGGCGCTTCCGGTGCTAAAAACCAAACGATTTCTGCCCCAGGCGTCGTCACTTATGAGGTGAGCTGTACCGGTTTCGGGGGTGCGGGGTTGGCAACCGAAACGGTGAAAGCGGAGGTCACGCCGTCGTTTCCCCCTGCGGTAAGGCTGGATGTCCCTTCCGGCATTTCGCGAGGAAAGCCGTTTACCCTCTCCTGGTCGTCGACCAATGCCAAGTTTTGCAGCTTAAGCGGAGGAGGTCCCGGATGGGCGCAATCGCTAGCCGGACCGGCAGGGTCCAAGACCCAGGCGATCCTGTCTGCCACTACCTATATCGTCAGCTGCACTGGACCTTGGGGAACGCGTAGCGTCCGCAAGACCGTGGAAATCGCCCCGACAGTCCCTTTGCCTTCGATTTTAGTCTACTTGCCCGCCAGCGTCAGAGTCGGACAGTGGTTCACCGTTTCCTGGTCTGCCACACACGCCAAATCTTGCAATCTAAGCGAAGGGGGTCCCGGCTGGAGGCAGAAGCGGGCAGCTACTTTCGGATCGAAAAACCAAGTGCTGTCGGTCCCTGGGATCGCGACCTACACCGTCAGCTGTGTCGGTCCTGGCGGCACGAAAACAGTCAGCGTGAGCGTGAGCGTGCTAGGCACGCCGAGAGAGTTGCGTTGAAAAGGGATACAATGGTCACAGTAAATCGAAGGTGGAAATACTCATGGCTGAGGCATACGCTGCCCTGGTCGATTATCACCAGCGTACTAAGCATCACTTTCACCGCTATGCGGCAGGGCCGGGATACTTGGATTGGGACACTCAACCTGAGCCGTTCCGGTTTTATCAAGGCGCACCGCGATTGCCCCTGCCCCGCCGCGAGGCAAACCCCAAGGAGCCCCCAGGTTTCGACGCCTTGTATGGGGCAGTGCCTATCGCACCGCTGAATGTCGAGACGCTGGCCGATTTGTTCTTCCACAGCTTCGCCCTGTCCGCGTGGAAGGCGGTCGGGGGATCGCGCTGGGCGCTTAGGTGCAATCCCTCCAGCGGCAATCTCCATCCCACCGAGGTTTATGTTCTAACCGGAGCTTTGGCCGGTTTGAGCGCGGTTCCAGCGCTTTATCATTACCAGCCTTACGACCATAGCCTGGAGCTGCGTGCCGAGTGTCCAGGTTTCGATTGGCGGGGTTTGGTCGGGTCTTTGCCGACGTCAGTGTTGCTGGTAGGGATGGCTTCCATTTTTTGGCGCGAGAGCTGGAAGTACGGCGAGCGGGCGTTGCGCTATTGCCTTCTGGATTTAGGGCATGCCCTGGCAGCTTTGGCCTACAGCGCCGCTTGCCTAGGCTGGCCTTGTGCGCTGTTGCCGGAGACGGTACCTTGGAAGTTAGCGCGGCTGCTCGGCCTCGATCGCCAGTCAGGTCCTGAGGCCGAACACCCAGATTGCCTGGTGGCAGTGTTCCCCGAAGGCAGTATACCCTGGCCGGCGCTGAGCGAATGGCAGTTAGACGCGGCCAAGGTGCAAGAGATCGCCTCTGCCTTAAGGCAGGATTCCCCCAACCGTCTCAGCGTCTCCCATCGACCCTGGCCGATCATCGAGGCAGCAGCCGGAGCGATGGCGACGGATCGGATCGCAGTCGGGTTGTCCCCCGTGCGGGAGATCCCCGCCATGCCGCAGCGGCAAGTCGGAGCGCGCTGGCTCATTCGTCACCGCCGCAGCGTGCAGCAGATGGACGGAGAGACGGTGATGGTCTATGACGATTTCGTGCGGCTTGTCTGGCGGCTGTGGCAGGGTGGGCTGCCAGTGGCCGCGCTGGGGAGGGAGCCTGCGGTGCATCTTGGATTTTACCTGCATCGGGTGGAGGGCCTGCCGGCGGGATTGTATTTTTTAGCGCGTTCCAACGCGGGATTAGAGTTGTTCCGTAGGGCGACGACCCGAGCCTGGCGTTGGCAGAAATTGGCTGCTTTCCCCAACGTGCCGTTCTATCTGTTAGCCGATGGCGATGCCAAAGCGATTGCCAAAGCGCTAAGCTGCCATCAGGACATTGCCTCCGATGGGGCATTTGCGGTTTCGATGCTGGCCGAGTTTGATCTGCGCCTTAAGCAATCGGTGTGGGAATACGCCCGCTTGCATATGGAGGCGGGGGCTTTGGGGCAGCTTTTGTATCTGGAAGCCGAGGCGGCAGGCCTACGCGGCACCGGAATCGGGTGTTTTTTCGACGATCCCGTACATGAGCTGTTCGGCTTACCGGACCAAACTTTTCAGGTGATCTATCACTTCACCGTCGGAGGCGGGTTGGAAGACCCAAGGCTTAAGAATCTGGATGCCTATTATCACCTCTGAATTGTTCGTATACGGATCGCTGCGCTCCGAGCGGCTCAGAAGGCGACTGCTCGGGCGGGAAGTCAAGACCGTACCGGCCCGGCTCGTGGGATTTGCCAGCTTTCCGGTGTCGGGTTCTCCCTATCCGGGGTTGGCGCGCTTGCCTGGCGGGTGGACCGAAGGGGAACTTTTGTTGGGCCTGGCTCGGCGCGATCTACTGCGTTTGGACCGATACGAAGGGCCAGAGTACGAGCGGCGGCTGGTATGGGTGCAAGCCCAGGGTAAAAGGCGCCGCGCTTGGGTATATTGGTGGCGGGACAGGCGGCGGCTTAAAAGGCAAAAGCTTCATTCGTAGGATACCGCTCGTGGCGGGTTGGGGTAGAATAAGCAAATCTTTCCAAAGATTTAAGCTTTATGCGATTTTACCTGCATCACGCTAGCATTTTGGTTTCCGATACCGAAAAGTCGCTCGCCTTTTATTGCGGCGTACTAGGGATGACTCAGATTGATCGGCCCAACTTCCCGTTTCCGGGCGCCTGGCTCCAGGTCGCCGAGCATCAGCAGATCCATTTAATCGAACTTCCCAACCCTGACCCGGTCGTAGGGCGACCTGAGCATGGGGGGCGTGATCGCCACTTCGCCTTGATCGTGCCCGACCTAGAGGAAATCCGCCAGCGCTTGGAACAGGCCGGGGTGGCCTATAGCTTGAGCAAATCCGGCCGGCGCGCGCTGTTTTGCCGCGATCCTGACGCCAACGCCATCGAATTCATCGAGGCCGGGGTCTTGCCGGGGACCGAGCATCTGTTCGATTAGGCTTGGAGGGCCCCGCTGCAGCTGCTTCCTTGGCCGGCGGCGCAGGCGTAACAATGCCCGGCCACCGCGATCGGAGCGCCGAGCAGGGAAGAGGGGTCGATGTCGCGCAAATGCTTTCTCAAGCCGTCCTGAGGGAGTTTCAGCATTTGGTTGAAATCGCAGTCGTAGACATAACCCTGAAAGTCCACGCTCAGCGTGGTACGGCACATGAGACCTTTGAGGTTCTCCGGGTCGAAACGGGTACGTAAGAGCGTCAGGTATTCATCCAGCCGGCCCTCACGGGTCAGGGTCTGGGCGAAACGCTGGATAGGCACGTTGGTGAGCGTATAGAGGCGGTCGAATTCTATCCCGAAGCGGTCTTTGAGGTGGATTTTGTAGGCGGCCTCCAGCTGGCTCTGGGGCGGAGGCAAGATCGGTCCTTGGGGATTGAAGACCAGATTGAGCTTGAGTCCTGAGCCTTTGCCGTAGCCTAAGTGGTTGAGCCGCATGAGGGCGGCGATGCTTTTTTTGAATACGCCCCGGCCGCGCTGTTTATCCACGTTTTCCTCCAGATAACAAGGAAGAGAAGCCGTGATTTCTACCTGCTGCCTGGCTAAAAACTCAGCCAGGTCCTCATAACCAGGCTCCTCTAAGATAGTGAGATTGCAGCGATCGATGACGTGCACGCCAAGGCTTCTGGCCGAGCGCACCAAATCCCGAAAGTGCGGATTCATCTCCGGCGCCCCGCCGGTCAAATCCAAGATCGAAACCTTGGCCCGGACGAGAAAATCCAGCACCGCTTGAGCGGTATCCCAGTCCATCATTTCAGTCCGCTTGGGGCCTGCGGCTACGTGGCAGTGGGTGCAGGCCTGGTTGCAACGGTAGCCCAGGTTCACCTGCAGGACTTCCAGACGGCTGCGAGAGACGGCTGGAAAATCTGACTCCTGCTTGATCTCAATCCGCGGAAAACCAGATGTCGCCATAATAAGCCGCCGTTCGTTGCTTACTGTTGTCGCTGTCGGTCATCAGCGCCAGCGCGTCGATATAGTCTGGTTCTTCGCCAAAAGCGCGTTGCCAGTCGGCCCGTACGTTGCGCTTTTCACACTGCCAGCGGTTGTTACCGGTGCGCACCGCCAGCATCATGACATTCCTGCCGGCAAAGGCGTTGGGCCACAGTGTCTCAGGGGGTTGGGACGAGGACCAGACGTAATTGAGGGCCTTAGTTTTCCAGAAGGCCAGCCCACCTTGTTTGACTAGATAGATGCGCGCGGCATAGTCGTCGCCGGCTTTGGTCGCCTCCGGCAGAGGAGACAGCGGCTCGATCACCTGCCAGCACCAGTTCAGATACGGGGTTCGGCCGAGATCGATCTTTATCTGGCGCCACAGGCCAGATGCAGAGGCTTGCGCTTCGGCCTTGAGGACGATTTGGCCGTTTAAGGGTGTCAGCCGGTAACAGGTTTTACCGGCAAAGCTTTGCGTCTTCCATCCGCTTAAGCCTTCTGCAGAGAAGTTTGCCACTTTAAGGATTTCTTGCGCCATCAGGGAAGCGGGCAGGGCCAGGACGACGGCGGCCAACTTAGGAAATTTTATTGGTCTAAGGCGTGACAAGGCTGTTTGGGATAGACAAAAGGGCGGCTTGCCAAGCCGCCCGGAGAGAGAAATTGGACTTCATCCACGCATCTTTTGCAGCGCTGCGATCCGCTCCTCGATTGGCGGGTGGCTCATGAACAGGCGCATGAGCCCGTGTCCGATCGACCCGCTGATGCCAAAAGCGGCGAATTCCCCAGGCAAATCCTGGGGTTCGGCGGCGCGGCGCAGGGCTTCAAGCGCGGCAATCATCTTATGCCGGCCGGCCAGGCGGGCGCCGCCAGCATCGGCGCGAAATTCCCGCCAGCGCGAGAACCACATCACGATCATTGTAGCCAAAATCCCAAGGAGCATCTGTGCTACCAACTGGGTGATGTAATATCCGGGACCATAACCCACGGGGCCGCCTTCTTCATCTTGAGAACGGAATAGCGTCCGATCCACGACGTGGCCGATGACGGTAGCGAGGAAATAGACGAAGGTGTTGACTACGCCTTGCACCAGGGTCAGGGTAGTCATGTCGCCGTTGGCGGCGTGGCTGATCTCATGTCCCAATACGGCCTCGACTTCATCGGCGTTCATGGTTTCCAACAGTCCAGTGCTAACTGCAACCAGAGCGTGGTTTTTGTCCATGCCGGTGGCAAAGGCATTAGGCTGGGGGCTTTGGAAAATTCCCACCTCCGGCATCCCGATCCCGGCCTTGCGTGCCAGTTTCTCCACGGTGTTCACCAACCAAGCCTCGGTCTGGTTCTGAGGGCGGTCGATAACGTAGACCCCCATCGAGGTTTTGGCCATCCATTTGGACAAAACCAGCGAGATGAATGAACCCGACATGCCGATCATGGCCGAGAAAACAAGGAGACTGTTTAAATCCAAATGCACGCCTTGGCGGTCTAAGAACGTGCCCAGCCCTAACAGTTGGAACACAAGGCTGATCATCAGCAAAACGGCGACGTTGGTCGCCAGGAACAATAGGATGCGTAGCATGAATTACCAATCCTCCTGTGAAAAGTGACGGTTGACTATCTAGGTACGAAAATGCAAATTTCAAGTATAAAGTGTTTCTAACTGAAAGTTTTTATTTATCCGAAACGAATCCTCTTGACCCTTTTTCCAGCGTGGCAATGCTGTTTAGCGTCGTCTTGCTGGCAGATTTGCCTAGCCCGTGGAACCAAGTTGATGTCGCCTAGCTAAGGGCTGATAATGGATCAGATTGAATCCAAAGGGGGTAAACGGCGATGAAAATCCTGTGGGTGCTGCTGGGGAGTTTGGTCTGGATAAGCCAGGTCCAGGCGGTGCGCGATCCGCTCGAATCGATCAAGCTTCCACCGGGGTTTCGGATCGAGCTGTTTGCCAGCGACGTCCCTGATGCTCGATCCATGGCTTTGGGAGAGGACGGCACGGTTTACGTGGGCAGCCGCACCGCTGGCAAAGTGTACGCGCTGCGTGACGATGACGGTGACGGCTTGGCCGAGCGCCGCTACGTGATCGCTAAAGACCTTACCATGCCCAACGGGGTGGCCGTCTACAAGGGCGACCTTTATGTCGCCGAGGTTTCGCGAATCCTGCGTTTCAAAAACATCGCCCAGCATCTGGCTGACCCCCCAAGTCCCGAGGTAGTTACCGACTCTCTGCCGACGGATCTTTGGCACGGTTGGAAGTACCTGCGGGTCGGTCCGGACGGTAAGCTTTATTTCAACGTGGGTGCGCCGTGCAACGTGTGCCTGCCGGGGAATGAAATTTATGCCACTTTGGTCCGCCTCAGTCCAGACGGCAAAAATTTAGAAATCTTCGCCCGCGGGGTGCGCGACAGCGTTGGCTTTGACTGGCACCCTGAGAGTAAAACCTTGTGGTTCACCGACAACGGCCGCGACTGGTTGGGCGACGACCGCCCTCCGGATGAGCTTAACCATGCCCCAAAAGCCGGCTTGCACTTCGGATTTCCTTATTGTCATAGCGGCGATATTCCAGATCCCGAGTATGGCAAAGAAACCGAGTGTAAAGAATTTACGCCGCCTGCGTGGCGATTCGGGGCGCACGTTGCCCCGCTCGGCTTGCGTTTTTATACGGGGAAACAATTTCCTACCCAATATCGGGGGCAGTTGTTCGTCGCTCAACACGGCTCCTGGAACCGCTCGAAACCGGTCGGCTATCGGGTGGTCTGGGTGGAGTTCAAGGATGGCAAGCCGGTGGCCGAGCACGTTTTCGCTGAAGGCTGGCTCCAGTCGGACGGCAAAGTACTCGGACGGCCGGTAGATATCCTCGAGCTTGAGGATGGTTCGTTGCTGATATCCGACGACCAACGCGGGGTGATTTATCGGATTCGGTATCAGAGATAGGTTTGATTCTGCCGCAGTTAGATTTTTTCTGGGGGAACAATGGCCCAAGAACCGGAGATAACCCCGAAGCAGGGGACGTGGGAGCGTGAAGTACTGGAGAAGCTGGTCTTAGAGGGAATCGCGGAACAACGCCGGGCACGGCGCTGGAGTATATTCTTCAAGTTTCTGTTTTTTGCCTATCTGGTGGCGGTGACCTTGAGCATCTTGCAGCCGTGGACCGAGATCGTGCAGCCGGTAGGCAAGATCACCGCCAAGGTGGAAGTAAAGGGCATCCTGCTAGAAGATTCGCCGGCGAATGCCGAAACCCTGATCAAGGGGCTCAAGCGTGCGTCGTCCGACCCTAGGACTTTGGGGGTCCTGCTACAGATGAATTCGCCTGGCGGCAGTCCAGTCCAGGCGGCCTATGTCTATGAGGCGATTCGGCGGCTTAAACAGAAGAAACCCGATCTTCCCGTAGTCGCGGTGGTGACCGACGTGTGTGCCTCAGGTTGTTACTATATCGCTGCGGCGGCCGACAAGATCTACGTCAGCCCGACCAGCATCATCGGTTCCATAGGCGTCGTCATGAATGGCTTTGGATTTGTAGAAGCACTCAACAAGCTTGGGATAGAGCGGCGCCTTTTGACCGCTGGCGAGCACAAGGCGCTGCTCGATCCGTTCTCGCCGGTCAAGCC
This sequence comes from uncultured Methylococcales bacterium, assembly GCA_964654415.1. Classification (GTDB taxonomy): domain Bacteria; phylum Pseudomonadota; class Gammaproteobacteria; order Methylococcales; family Methylothermaceae; genus Methylohalobius. The sequence goes on from CAZZIP010000007.1 coordinate 73,683, forward strand.
CGAGGAAAAAGCGCACGTAGAAAATTTGCTCAAGGAGATTCACCGTCAGTTTATCGATGCGGTCAAACAGGGACGGGGCGAGCGCCTTAAGGACGATCCGAGCTTGTTCTCCGGTTTGGTGTGGACCGGTAGCCAAAGCTTGAAGTTAGGGTTGGCCGACGGCATAGGCGATGTGGACTACGTGGCCAAGGAGGTGATCGGTGCCGGCAAAGTGGTCGATTTCACCCCGAAGGAAGACGTGTTTGTGCGTTTGGCCAGGAAGATCGGCACTAATCTGGGAGAAACCTTGGTGCATTCTTTGGGAGACAGCTTGGGAGCGCTCAAGTGATCGAGCGATGGTCTGGGTGGGTAGGGCTCTGGCTACTTGCAGCGGGTCCTATTGGAGCCGAGCCTTTCAACCTGGACAAGGCTGTCGCTCAGGTGCAAAGAGAGATCGACGGACGCGTACTGGGGGCGAGGGAAGTCCTGGAAGAAGGCCGACCGGTTTACGTCATCCGCGTGCTGACGCCGGACGGCCGAGTGGTGCACGTGCGGGTGGATCAGGAAACCGGTAGGATCCTAAGGCCTCCAGTGAGACAACGGTGAGCAGGTGAAACCAAGCTTTCATCCTCAGTTGGTTAACGACCCGTTCGGCGATCCGGCACTGTATATCGAGTTTTTGTTTCAAAAGCGCGCTATGCTGTTCGATTTGGGGGACATTCATGCGCTGACTCCGAGAAAGCTCCTGCGCCTGAGCCACGTCTTCGTTTCCCACGCCCATATGGATCACTTCTACGGCTTCGACTACCTGCTTCGGGTTTGTCTAGGGCGGGCCATGACGATCCACCTGTACGGTCCTTCGGGTTTCATCGAGCGAGTCGGGCATCGGCTGGGGGGCTATACTTGGAATTTGGTCGAAAATTACGCCGAGGAGTTGGTATTCCTAGTCCACGAGTGGGGAGGAGAAGACCGAATGGCTCGGGCTCGCTTTCGTTGCCTGAAGAAATTTGTCGGCGAGCCTTTACCCTCGGTTCAAGTCCGAGACGGCCTATTGCTCGATGAACCGGGAATCCGTGTTCGCGCGGTGGTTCTGGATCACAAAATCCCCTGTCTGGCTTTTGCTTTGGAGGAGCCTCAACACGTCAATGTCTGGAAGAATCGCCTAGATGAATTAGGCCTTGCGACTGGGCCCTGGCTGCAAGAGCTGAAACAGGCGATCTGGCGCGGCGAGGGAGACGATTTTCCCATTGTCGTCCAGTGGCAGGATGGAACGAAGCAAAACTTACGCCGTTTCTGCCTTGGCGAGCTAAAAGAAAAGGTCCTGCGCATCGTTCCGGGATTGAAGATTGGCTACGTGGTGGATGCGCGCTATTGCGAGGAGAATCTGCGCCGCCTCAAAGCCTTACTGCAAGGGGTCGATTGCCTCTATATCGAGGCCTGTTTCCTCCAGGAGGCTGCGGAAGACGCGGCCAAAAAATATCATCTGACTGCCTGGCAGGCCGGGAATATTGCCCGGCAGGTGGGCGCCAAACGGGTGGTGCCGTTTCATTTCTCCGCCCGCTACCAACATGCGCCGGAAAGATTGTTGAGAGAAGTCGAGTTGGGCTTTGATAAACCCCTGGCGCCCAAGGAGAGTGGCACCCGTGGATAGCCCGCCGTCGGATCATGCATTGTACCGCTTGCTCGAAGCTCGTGTCGGCCGGGCTCATTTAAATCAACGCCTGGGGATGGAGCAGGATTTCGAGCAGCGGGTATTCGGAGGGCTGGGGCGCAACTTTTTTCACCTCGAAAACTGGTACTCGATCCATAGCTGGATCCGCCACGCCTTGCGCTTGGCTGGATTGCATAGGCGTGGGCGGCGCAATGCGCGTAGGATTTGCGTGCTGCAGAATGAGATTCGTTTATCCCATCTGCCGGCTCAATTCGACGGTTTCACTTTACTCCACCTGAGCGACTTGCACTTGGACATGAGCCAGGACCTGCCTGACGCCCTAATCGCGGCGGTCAGGAACCTGGATTATGATGCTTGTGTCCTGACCGGTGATTTCCGTGCTCGTACTTTCGGACCTTGGCAACCAGCCTTAGAGGCTCTCGCCAGGGTGATGCCCTATCTCAAACCCCCGCTATATGGGGTGTTGGGAAACCATGACACGATCCGTATGGTACCCGGGTTGGAAGCTTTGGGAATCCGAATGCTGATGAACGAGGCAGTTCCCTTGGTGCGGGATGGGGCTAGGGTTTACCTCTGCGGGATCGACGATCCCCATTATTACCGCGCGGATAATCTGGAAAAGGCCTTGGAAGGCGTGCCGGAGGAGGAGGTTACGATTCTTCTCTCGCACTCGCCGGAGATCTACCGCAACGCTGCTTACGCCAAGTGCGACCTGATGTTGTGCGGCCACACTCACGGCGGCCAGATCTGCCTGCCTGGTGGCATTCCCGTCTGGCGCAATGCCGACGCTCCTTTCTCCTTGTGCGCTGGACGCTGGCGGTATGCGGGTCTTGAAGGCTACACTTCGCGCGGTTGCGGGGTGAGCGTGGTAGACGTGCGCCTCAACTGCCCGCCGGAGGTGACCCTCCATGTTTTGCGCTGCGGTCAATAAGGACGCTTGCGCAGGCCCAGGCGATAGAGCATGGGCGATAAGCTCAATTCCAGGAGGAAGAAAACCGCCACCAACTGAACGATGGTGCCCCACTCCAGACCCAGCTTTTCCTTGACCAAAAGCAGCGGGAAAAGGCTTTCTGGAATCTGATCCAATACTATGGCCCGGCCACTGGGTTCGATATTCAACCGCCGTTTGAGAAAACTGGAAAGCATATCCCCTGCCATCGCCCCGGCTGCGACTTCAAACCCGACCGTCCAGTAAAGCCCAAGCAGCTGGGCGCTCAAGGAGGTAGCCGCCAGGGAGGCAAGTAGCCCCCGCCAGGTTTTGGCCGATCCCAGGATCGGCCGGCCGTCGAAGAAGGCGAAACCTAAATCTATTGGCAAGGCCAGCCGGTCTTTCATTATGTCGCAGGCGATCACCGGGGCGCCGTTGGCGACGATAATCAGCGTTAACAGCTTGAATTCCAGCATTTGATCCCTATTTTAAAAGCTAAGCAATGATACCAAGAGGGCAGGCGGTGGCACAGGCAGGCTGGGAACATTTTGAACACATGGCCGATATCGGCGTGCGCGGTTTCGGGGCTACGCCCGAAGAAGCCTTTGCTCAAGCAGGGTTGGCCTTGACGGCGGTAGTGACCGATCCAAATCAAGTCGCTTTGACCGAACAGGTAGAGGTCGAACTGGCGCACGAAGGAGATTTAGAGTTGCTCCTGGTCGACTTTCTCAATGCTGTTGTTTACGAAATGGCGGTCCGGTCTATGGTGTTTGGTAAGTTTGAGGTAAAGATTGAGCCAAACCGGCTTCGCGCCACCCTGTGGGGAGAGCAAGTGGACCGCGCGAAACACCAGCCGGCAGTAGAAGTCAAAGGAGCGACCTATACCGAATTGAAGGTAGCCAAAGAGGATGGTTGCTGGGTCGCACAGTGCGTGTTAGACGTTTAAGGTGAGGATTTTCTATGGACGCCAGCAAACTCGAGCGGGTAAGTGAGACTTTATGGCGCATTCCCCCTTCTGGGAAAATGCGCGTTCCGGTGTTGATCTTCGCCGACGAGAAGTTGATCCAAGAGATGGACGACAAGGTCGCAGAACAGGCCAGCAATGTCGCTTCTCTCCCTGGGATCGTAGGTGCTTGTTACGTGATGCCCGACGCCCATTGGGGTTACGGCTTCCCGATCGGAGGAGTGGCGGCATTCGATCCCGAGGAGGGTGGAGTGATTTCCGCCGGCGGAGTCGGCTTTGATATCTCCTGCGGCGTCAGGACCTTGCGCACTGGCCTTAAACGCGAGGACATAGAACCCATCGCCGAGGCGTTGGCCGATGCCCTCTATGATGCCGTCCCGGTAGGAGTCGGCAGCCGCGGCCAAATCTCCTTGAGCGATAAGGAGATGGAAGCGATGCTCCAAGGTGGAGCCGAATGGGCGGTGGCGCAAGGCTATGGTAGCCCAAAGGACCTAGAGCGCATCGAGGAGCGGGGCAAGATGCGCGGGGCCGTGCCCAGTGAGGTCTCGCAGCACGCGCGCGAGCGCCAGCGGCGCGAGATGGGTACCTTAGGCTCCGGCAACCACTACTTAGAGGTCCAGGTGGTCGATGAGGTTTACGACGAAAAAGTCGCCGAGGCGTTCGGTTTAAAAAAAGGCGAGATCGTAGTCACCATCCACTGCGGTTCGCGCGGCTTGGGCCATCAGATCGGCACCGAGTACTTGAAGAAAATGCAGCAGGCGGCCAAAGAATACGGCATCGAGCTGCCAGATCGGGAGCTGGCCTGCGCCCCTTTGGACTCTAAGGTGGGCAAAAGCTATCTTGGCGCGATGCGCGCGGCGATCAACTGCGCTTTGGCTAACCGCCAGATCATCACCCACCTAGTGCGCCAGGTATTTGCCCAGTTTTTCCCGCAAGCTGAGCTTGAGCTCATCTACGACGTCTCCCACAACACCTGCAAGGAGGAAACCCACCTCATCGACGGCAAATCGCGCCGCGTGTTCGTCCACCGCAAAGGGGCGACGCGCGCGTTTGGTCCCGGCCACCCGGAGCTCCCCGAGGTGTTCCGCCAGATCGGCCAGCCGGTGATCATTGGCGGCTCCATGGGGACGGCCTCTTACATCCTGGTCGGTACCGAGGAAGGTGAGGCTTTATCGCTATCTTCGGCGTGCCACGGTGCAGGTCGTGCGATGAGCCGCAAGCAGGCGACCAAAACCTGGAAGGGGAGGGAAGTGGTCGAGGAACTGGCTAAACAAGGCGTCATCGTGCGCAGCCCGTCCATGCGCGGGGTAGCGGAAGAAGCCCCGCAAGCCTACAAGGACGTAGACGCCGTGGTTCGCGCCGCCGACAAAGCTGGGCTCGCCAGGCTGGTGGCGCGCTTGAAGCCCCTCATCTGCATCAAGGGTTAGGCCAAAAGCACTGCCAAAATTCCGGTCATAAAGATTCCATCGAAAGTGCCGGCGCCGCCGATGGAAGCGATAGGGGCACCAAGTGCTGGGAGGTCTTTGAGGCGCAAAAGATCAGCGCCAATTAGTACCCCCAAGGTACCGCAGATGTAGGCAAAAGGAGCGGGATTATCCCCGCCTAGAACGATTCCTACAACAGCGGCGGTCAGCGGCGCGATAAGCATAGGCATCCCAATACCTATCCCTGGAATCGGGCGGCTTAAGGTGTAAGCGACACCGGCGACGATCGCCGTCCCTAGCGCTAACAGCAGCATGGGCAAGTCCAGGCGGTTGATCAGGTAAAGCGAAAACAATACCGGGATCAGACCGCCGCCGACGTTGACCGCGATTATGGTCCGACCAGTGAACGGCAGGGGAGGGGGACGAAGCAGGCCAAAAGGAGTGCGGATGATCTCAGGCGGCGGCAAGGAGCGGATAGAAAACAGCGGTAGGTTGATGGCGCTTCCTAGCAAGCAGCCGAGTAGAAGCAAAAGCGCCCCCGCAGGGGAAAGTCCCAGCTTTTCGAACGACAGCGAGATTAGCTGCAGCTGGACGAAGGTCAGCAAAAAGACTAAAAGAAACAAAAGCAAGACGAACTGCAGGGGTGAAAACGGCCAACGCATTCTTGACTTCTTTGGCAACCTGTCCAAAATCGTTGGCAACCACTTTAATTTGCAAACGCCTAAAGCGCAAACGTTTTTCGGCGGCGCAATGGAGGTAGATATGGGTAGGGTTTGGGGAGTGTGGCTCTGGGCTGCGGTAGGTTTGGCCGAGGCTGCGGGAAGCTGGGCGAGGTTTTATGGCGATAACGTAGCTTTTAAGGATCTCCAGTTGACCCGCGAAGGGATGATCGCTTTAGGCGCTCTTGAGCCCAACGACAACGGGGAATTCGACGCCGAGGGCTGCAGCGCCTGGGTCGCTAGGCTAGACCTAGCAGGAGAGATTGCCTGGCAGAAGTGTTACTTTGGGGAGGCTTCGACTATTACGCCAACCCGCGAGGGTGGGTATCTCCTTGCCGGCAGCTTGGCTCTGATAACCCCTCGTGGGTCGGATTATTTTGGCGGCATGGTGGTCAAGCTCGATTCCCAGGGTGGGGTGCAATGGCAAAAGGTTTACGATGCTTTTCCGAATGAGGCCAGGCTGACTGCGGTCCAGGAAGCGGCGGCAGGTTATGTGGCTATAGGCGAGATTGTGCCCGAGAGCGGTGCCTCCAAAGCCTGGATTTTGGGTTTGGACCAAAACGGCAACCTCCTTTGGCAGAAAACCTTGACCGGCTTTATGGCGACCACCCTCCAGCCGACCCGCGACGGCGATTTTCTGATCGCTGGTGCTGCCGAAGTGGCTGGCAAAGGCGAGGCGTGGCTGCTTAAGCTCGACGCCAACGGCCAAAGCGTGTGGCAAAAAACTTATGGGGGAGAGGAAGAGCTGCCTGAGGGGTGGGAGGATGCGTTTGTGGTTTTGGACGCCCAAGAGGCCCCAGCTGGGGATCTAATGATGGCAGGGGTCACATCCGATGCCTTGCCTGATCCGGAAAACGAGACTCTTCCCGAATTTCGCTCCCGAGCGTGGATTGCCGCGTTGGATCAGAACGGCCGATTAAAGTGGCGCAAGGTTTACGGCGAACAGCTGCCCTTTGCACAGATGGTTCGGGTTTTGCCTACCTCTGACGGCGGGTTTTTGGCTTTGGGGGCAGGCGGGGATCCAAAGCAAGGTAAGGGATTGGCAGTATGGCTGGCCAAGCTCACCGCCCAAGGCGAAATCGAGTGGCAGAAGCTGTACGGCAAGGCAGGTTTTAACGACACGCTGCCTCTTAAGCAGCTCGCCGACGGCAAACTGCTTTTGGCCGGTGCTAGTTTTCTGAAAACCCGCGGCGACTGGCTGCTCAAACTGGAGGCCGACGGCAGTCTTCCAGAATGCAGCCTGGAGGGGTCTGCCGCCGTGGTTGCTACAGGTGCCAGCTTGTTGCGCGAGCGCGCCATCGCGCGCGCCGAAAGCCCGCCTGCTGTGACCGTCCGACCGCAGGAGGCCGAAGCAGAAGACCGAAGTGTGGTGGCTCTGCCTGCCTGTCCGGTGTCTGAAGCATTCGGTTCGTGCAGCCAGATTCAGACGGCGGGGAAGTCTTACGGCGATGGCAGCTATCCTGTGGTCCTAAAGACGCCCACAGGACCTGAGCTGTTAGGCGCGCGCTGCGCGATGAACGCCTTTGGCGGCGGTTGGATGCTGATCGCCCGCCGCTTGATCAATGACCCAAGACCGCCTTCTGACTTTGTCCACCTGCGGTTTGGGGAATACGACGGTTTCTCCGAGTCTTTTAGCATCTGGCCGGTGGTGGATTGGAACGCAACCTCCGGAGTAGTGGGCCTGTCTTGGATAGAAGATTTTGAATTCAAGGCCAGCTTGCTTAGCGATCTGAGCCCGGAAAAGCTGCAAGCCATTTTGGCTACTAGCCCACAAGTAGCTGCCTGGGTAAGATAAGCGGCCAAGCCTTGACACTTACCGAGAGCTACCAGATAATTTTTTGTTTTAAAAATCCAAAAGGGGGAAAGCTTGGCTAACACTCCATCGGCGAAAAAACGCGCGCGTCAAGCGCAGGCGCGCTATCTTCGCAACAAGGCTCACCGCAGCCGCATGCGGACTTTGATCAAAAAGGTACTCAGAGCGGCCGAGGCCGGGGATTTAGAGCTTGCCCGCGAGGCCTACCGCCAGGCGGTGCCAGTGATCGATTCCATGGTCAACAAGGGCATTCTCCACAAGAACAATGCCGCCCGCAAAAAGAGCCGCCTCAGCGCGCGCTTGAAAGCATTGTCGCTGGCCCAGGCTTCTTGAGCTTGGGCTCGGCTTTAACTACAGCAGCACCAGGTTATCGCGGTGGATGAGTTCCGGTTCGTCTACGTAGCCCAAAATCGCTGCGATCTGGCTGCTTGGCTTGCCCATGATCTGACGCGCTTCGTGGGCAGCGTAGTTGATTAAGCCGCGGGCGATCTCGCGGCCCTCTTCATCCTGGCAGCTCACTCCATCGCCCCTCTGGAAACGACCTTCAACTTGACGTACCCCGATGGGCAGAAGGCTCTTGCCTTCCTGCCGGATTGCCCGGACGGCCCCGGCGTCCAGGATCAGACGTCCTTTGACCTGAAATTGCCCCATCAGCCAGCGCTTGCGCGCGTCTAGGCGTTCGCTATCAGGAATTAGGAACGTACCTAAGGGTTCGCCTTGAATCAGGCGCACGAGCACGTTGGGCTCGCGGCCATGAGCGATCACGGTTCCAGTGCCTGAGCGAGCGGCCAGCCTGGCTGCGCGCAGCTTAGTTACCATCCCGCCGCGTCCCAAGCCGCTTATGCTGCCACCAGCCATAGCTTCTAGTCGAGCATCGGTCGCGCTCGCCTCTTGAATCAGACGGGCGTCTGGATGAAGGCTTGGGTCCTTATCGAACAACCCTAGCTGATCGGTCAGGATGATCAGGAGATCGGCTTCGACCAGATTGGCAACCAAGGCCCCCAAGGTATCGTTGTCGCCGAATCGGATTTCGTCGATGACGACCGTATCGTTCTCGTTGATGATCGGGATTACCCCGTGATTGAGCAAGGTCGTCAGGGTGCTTCTGGCATTGAGGTAACGTTGGCGATGCGCCACGTCGTCGTGGGTAAGGAGAATCTGGGCGGTGCAGCGGCCGTGGCGTTGAAACTGACTCTCGTAGGCTCGGATCAGACCGCTTTGGCCGACTGCGGCGGCGGCTTGGAGTTCGTTTAGGTTTTGCGGGCGGGTGCGCCATCCGAGCCGGACCATCCCTTCGGCCACAGCGCCGGAGGAGACCAGCAAGGTCTGACGGCCGTCCTGCCAAAGCGCGGCGACTTGATCGGTCCACTGGCTCAGGGCCTCCAAGTCAAGCCCCAGGCCGCCGCGGGTGAGCAGGGAGCTCCCAATCTTGACGATGATCTTACGGGCTTTGCGGAATGCTTCTCGACTACGCACTGGCAGCCTCTAAAAAGTGACAGATGGCGTAGATCAAAGGCTCGATACCTTCCCCGGTGGCGGCCGAAATCTTAAATACCGGTCCGCGCCATTGCAAGGCGTTGATCAGCGCTTGGGTGCGAGTTTCAACTTCAGCCGGCGACAGCAGATCGATCTTGTTCAGCACCAGCCAACGAGGTTTTTGGGCAAGTTCCTCGCTCCAGCGTGTTACTTCGGCAATGACCTTCTCAGCGCTTTTTGGTAGGTCCTGCTCATCACTCAAAGCGAGATCGACCACGTGCAGCAGCAGACGGGTGCGACTGAGGTGTTTCAGGAACCGGATTCCAAGTCCCGCCCCGTCGGCAGCGCCCTCGATGATGCCAGGAATGTCGGCTACCACGAAGCTTCGCGTCGGATCGACCCGAACCACGCCGAGGTGAGGGTACAAGGTGGTGAACGGGTAGTCGGCCACCTTGGGTCTGGCCGCAGAGATCCGGCGAATGAAACTGGATTTACCGGCATTGGGAAGCCCAAGCAGGCCGACGTCGGCAAGCAGTTTCAATTCCAGTCGCAGGCAGCGGTGTTCCCCAGGCATGCCGGGCGTGGCCTTGCGTGGAGTGCGTTTGATACTGCTTTTGAAGTGGACGTTGCCCAATCCCCCGCGTCCCCCTTTGGCGACAAGTAAGGCCTGGCCAGCCTGGGTGAGATCGCCAATCAGCTCGCCGGTGCTGGCATCGTACGCCAAAGTGCCCACCGGTACCAGGATGCGGCAATCTTCGCCGCGCTGGCCACTCATCTGCTTCCCTTTACCGTTTTCTCCGCGGCCTGCCCGAAAAATCCGCTGATGGCGAAAATCGGCCAAAGTATTCAAGCCCTCGCTGGCAACTAGATAGACGTCGCCGCCGTCGCCGCCGTCGCCGCCGTCAGGGCCGCCTTTGGGGATGAATTTTTCACGCCGGAAGCTAACGCAGCCACTTCCGCCATCACCCGCCTCTACCTGGATTTCTACTTCGTCTACAAATTTCATAGACCCCTCGCAAGGAAACCCGCGATTTCAGTCCTGGGAGGAATGGCAGCTTGCGCAAAGCCCAAGCTTTTGGTAAAAGCAACAGGCTTGCATTCAAGTCGCTGTGCGACCAAACTCCCAGTCCAACGGTACGCATTGGATGGCTCCAATGGTCGGTATCTCTGGCAAGTAACGGGAGTTAAAGAATCGGTAGCCGTTTTCCCCCGAGGCGCAAGTATCGGGGGATTGGCGGAACGGCCGTTCCGCCAAGGGTGGTTGTAAACACGCCTAATGTCGGGGATGAGCATGGTCTCGTCCTACGATAAAGCCTTCGACTTGAGTCGAGGGTTGTTTACGGCAGACAAAAAAGCCCCGTTTTAAGACGGGGCCTTGCGGTTGAAATAAAAAATAAAAGCTTAGGCCGGGATCACACTGACGAATTTGCGTTGTTTTGGCCCCTTGACCTGAAACATCACCCGCCCGTCCTTTAGGGCGAACAAAGTATAATCTTTGCCGCAGCCTACGTTTTCACCCGCGTGGAAGTGCGTGCCGCGTTGGCGGACGAGGATGTTACCAGCTTTGACCAACTCCCCGCCGAAACGTTTCACGCCCAGCCGTTTGGAAATCGAATCGCGGCCGTTGCGGCTGCTGCCGCCTGCTTTTTTGTGTGCCATGTTGTATGTCCTCCCGAACTTGAAGACTTAGGAGATATCCGTGATCTGGACCTCGGTATAATACTGCCGATGGCCCTGGCGCTTCATGTGATGCTTACGTCGTTTAAATTTGATGAGCTTGATCTTGGGGTGGCGGCCATGGGCGATCACACGCGCGGTGACTTTGCTGCCTTCCACGTAAGGGGTGCCGGTTTTGATGCCTCCATCCGAGCGGATCAGCAGAACTTTGTCGAATGCCACTGTCGCGCCTTCGTCCGCGTCCAGTTTTTCGACCTTCAGGCGGTCGCCCGCCCCAACTCGGTACTGTTTGCCGCCTGTTTGAATTACCGCATACATCGCTATGTACTCCCTACTCGATAGTGTTGAATTTTCCTAATATAAACAAAAAAATATACCGTGTTCATTAGAATTGGTCAAGAAAGAAAGGATATTGTATTATTTTCCATTTATTTCAAAGTGTCCGGAATAATCAATGCGTTTGCCGCTCTATGACGGTGACATCCGTGCCTTTTCAAGAAACTAATGATCCTGCGCGAAGCTATGAGCAGATTCGTGCGTTGGTGGCAGATCAAATCAAGCTGGTAGATGGCCTGATCCTCGCGGAACTCAGCTCGGATGTCGTCCTGATTAATAAGATCGGTCGTTATATCATCAACAGCGGTGGCAAGCGGCTTAGGCCTTTGCTTCACCTGCTGGCGGCCAATGCGCTAGGCTATCGCGAGGATCACCACATCACGCTAGCGGCGGTGATCGAGTTCGTCCATACCGCTACTCTGCTTCACGATGACGTCGTGGATGAATCGGAGCTGCGGCGCGGCAAGGATACCGCCAACTCGGTGTGGGGCAATGCCGCTAGCGTGCTGGTGGGCGATTATCTGTATGCCACGGCTTTTAGAATGATGGTTCGTCTCAAACGGGCTAAAGTCATGGAGATCATGGCTGAGACCACCGCTACCATCGCCGAGGGCGAAGTGTTGCAATTGCTCAACGTCAATAACCCCGCTACCTCTGAAGCCAAATATTTGGATGTGATCTGGCGCAAGACGGCTATCCTGTTCAGCGCTGCGGTTCGGTTGGCGGCGACTCTGGTCGAAGTCTCCGCGGCTGTGGAGGATGGGCTGGCCCGATATGGGATGCATCTTGGCATCGCCTTCCAGTTGATCGACGATGCGCTCGACTATAAGGCCAATCCAGATCAGTTGGGTAAGCATCTAGGCAATGACTTGGCCGAAGGTAAACCCACCTTGCCTTTGATCTACGCCATGCAGAAGGCGTCTCCCGCCGAGGCAGCGATAATCCGGCGCGGCATCGAAGAGGGAGACCGCAGCGCCTTCGCCGAAGTTTATAAAATCATTGAATCAACCGATGCGATCGCCTATACTATCGCGCTTGCTAAGGACGAGGTGCGAAAAGCCATCCAGGCACTTGCACCGCTGGCGCCATCGACTTACAAGGATGCTATGGTCGCGCTGGCGGAATTCTCCGTACAGAGATCCCACTGATTCCTTCGGGGTGTAGCTCAGCTTGGTAGAGCGCCGTCTTCGGGAGGCGGAAGTCGCTGGTTCAAATCCAGTCACCCCGACCAGCTTTCCCTTAAAAGCTTACGACCGGCAAGGGGACCGAATGCTTCCCAGACTGGGGCAACCCCCGCCGGAAGCGGTGCCAGCCTGCCTAGCTCGGTCCAGGTGCAGGCCGGGTCGTGGAAATCCGATCCCACTGACCCCAAGAGCCGATAGCGGCGGGCGTAGTCGGCCAGCGTTGCGATCTGTGCCGGCGTGCTGTTGCCGCACACCACCTCGATCCCCATTCCCCCAAGGCTTTGGAACGTAGTCAGCAACCGCCTCAGCTTACTGGCAGTTAACTGATAGCGCAGCGGGTGGGCGAGCACGGCCAGACCTTTGGCCGCCAAGATCCAGCTGAGTGTTTCTTCTAGGCTTACCCAGCGGGTGGCGACGTAACCGGGTTTACCGCGCACCAGGAAGTGCTCAAATACCTCCGAGACCGAGGGGGCATAGCCGTGCTCGGCCAACCAGCGGGCAAAATGGGTGCGCGTGATCATCCCTTCACCAGCCATGGCTTGGACTTGGGCTAACGTACCTTGGATTCCGTATCTGGCCAGCTGATCGGCAATTTTCTCCGCGCGTTCTTGCCGCATTTTCTGGAGTCGGGCGAGTCCTGCGCGCAGAGATTCACATTTTGGATCGACGTTCAGTCCCAAGATGTGGAAACCCTGATCCTCCCAGGTAGCCGAGATTTCCACCCCACAGATCAGCTCAATGCCGATCTCACTCGCGCAAGCCAAAGCCTGCCCGATTCCGGCTACGGTGTCGTGGTCAGTCAACGCCAGGTGCTTGACTCCCAGAGACGCAGCGCGGCGCACTACTTCCGCTGGCGGCAAGGCGCCGTCGGAGGCCGTGGAATGACAGTGCAGGTCATAAGCTGAAGTCAAAGCTAGCTCCCCTGTAAGTCACCGTAAAGCTTGGCGTACAAACCATTATACGCGAGTAGCCGCTCGTGCTCGCCGTGCTCGCAGATCCGGCCATCCTCGAATACATAGACGCGATCCGCCTGTTTGATGGCGCTTAGGCGGTGCGCGACGATGATGGTGGTGCGGCGCTCAAGGAACTCGGCCAAAGCCAGGTGGAGGCGCTGCTCGGTGTCGGTATCGAGAGCTGAAGTAGCCTCATCTAGGATCACGACTTTGGGGTCCGTCAAAATCATCCTGGCGATCGCCAGCCGCTGGCGCTGGCCGCCGGAAAGGCGCATCCCGAAGCGGCCGAGGACGGTTTCCAAACCCTGTGGCAGAGCGGCGATCGTGTCTTTAAGTTGGGCAATCTCCAAGGCCCGCCACAAAGAGGCCTCCGGGAACTCTCGCCCCAACGTGAGATTGGCGCGGATGGTAGCATTGAACAGGATAGGGTGTTGCAGCACAGTAACCACGTGTTCGCGCACCACATCCATGCCGATCCGAGTGATGGGAACGCCATCGTAATACACCATTCCCCGGGTTGGAGGGTAAAGCCCGATCAATACCTGGACTAGGGTGGATTTGCCGCCGCCGCTCGCTCCGACCAAGGCGATTTTTTCGCCGGGAAGAATATTCAGGCTTACCCCTTTTAGAACTTCGGTTCCACGGCCATAAGTGAAGTGGAGATTGTCAACCCGGATACCCACCGTGCGTTTACCTTTGAACGGGTTGAAGCAGTGGGGATATTGGGGCTCCTGCTTTAGGTCCAGCAGCCGATTGAGGCGGTTTAGAGCGGCCTGGGCGCTATAGAAGGCATGTTGGATGCCCAGCACTTCCTGAACCGGCGCCATCATGAACCACAAATAACCAAAGACGGCCAGCATCTGACCGATGCTCAAGTCGGAAAAAACCACCATCAACATCGCCGCGGCGCGGAACACGTCTACCCCGTGCAGGAAAGTCATAAAGCTCAGACGGCCCAGGGCGTCGCTTTGCCAAGCGTAATTGACGCTGCAGGTATTGACCTGTTGCGCCAACGCCCGAAGCTTGTCGAAATAATGGCGCTCGCGGTTGCTAGCACGAATCTGGCTGATCGCGTCTAGGGTTTCGGTCAGCGCCTGCTGGAAGGATTCAAGGGCGGAATTTTCTTTGTATTTGAGGCGTTTGACTCGTTTGCCCAGAGCTTTGGTGAAATAAATCACCACCGGATTCAGGCACAGGATGAACAAGGCCAAAGGCCAGTGGATCCAAAGCAACACGGCAGCGGTGCCCAAAATCGTCAATACTGCGATCAGAAATCGGCTGATCGTGGCGCCCAGGAAGTTGTCGAGAGTGTCCAGGTCAGTGACTAAATGCGTAACCACGGTACCGCTCCCCAAGGATTCGTATTCGGCCAGCGAGACTTTCTCCAGCCGGTTCAGGAAATCGCTGCGCAGCTTGAGGATCACGTCTTTGGAGATTTCCGTGAAACAGCGCATCTGCCAGACGGTGAACCCCAATGCCGCCAAGCGCAGCAGCATCGATGCTACAAGCACGACGCCGATGTACCACACCGGTCCTTGCCAGGTCGAAGGCAAGAAGTCGCCGGGAAGCCAGCGGTCGATAAAAGCGGTCACCGGGCCTGGTCGATGGAGCAGGACTTCGTCCACTAGGGCAGGAATCAAAAGCGGCACCGGAACCGAGGCCAGGGTGGTCAGAATCGCAATCGCCTGCGCCAAAAGCAATTTGCGCTTGTGGTGCAAAGCCAGCTGGATCAGAGTGCGCCAGGTATAGCGCCTAAGCGGTAGGAAACTTGGCGTATGCATCAGAGCTTAAGGCAGGGGTGGATGCGTTCGATCTCCTCAATCGAGTGAGCCTCCCCCGGGGGCAGCAGGCGGCCATAGGCCGACAGTTGCGTCAACGTCATGGTGCCGGCGGCTTTTTCCAGTTCGCTAAGGCGCAAATTCTGGCGGATCAAATAGACCAAATAGGTGTGGCGGATCGCCTCCGGGGTGACCATTTCCGGCTCGGCGAGTCTCGCCTCGACGGCGGTCAGATAGATCAATTTGGTCAACTCTTCTCTACTGGTCGGTGCTAAGGGGGAACCACCGCTGGCCGAAAGCCAAGTCAAAAGGCGCGGCGACAGGGGAATGAGACGGCGGTCAGGAGGCGGGGTAGAGAGTTTCCCCTGAGCGAGATCGAAGTGGCTGGCGTCTAGGCGGATGATCTCGTCCGGGGTCAAGCCGCTTAACAGCAAGGCAATCGATTGGCGGGTGCGCAAATCGGCACGATCGAGCAAAGATTCCAGTTCGCCGCGCGTAAGCTCTCTGGGAAAAGGTGCCTCCAGCGCTGGGGCCGGTTCCTCCAAAGCGGGCTGGTGGGTTTCGGTAGGGTGGCCAAACAGTTTGGAGACTTCCGGGGTGGCGTAGACGTGGATGCCAGCGAGAGTCAGGGTGGTTTCAGGCTTCTTATGCCGAGTCAGATACTCTACCAGCCATACTGCTGCCACTCCTAAACCTAAGGAAATGGCGGCGGCCAAAGCGGCATCGCGCAAGTATTTGGGCCGGATCGGATAGCGCGGGCGGAAGGCGCGTTCAACCACTTCCACCTGGGGATATTTCTCCGCCTGCTTGACTTCCAGCTGGGTAATCCGGTCCTGAAACTCGCGCTGGCGGGTTTCCATCTGCTTGAGTTCCTCCACCCGCGCCTCGTGTTCAGCGAACCGGGCGCTGAATTCGGCCGCCAGATGTTTGTGTTGCTCCAATTGGCGTTTGGTTTCCTCCACGGCTTGGCGGGCGCTTGCATAATCCTGCTCAGCCTGCAGCAAGGCTACCTTTTGCCCGCTTCCCACCAGGCGCCGGATTTTGTCTTCGACCTCCTCAAGCTGCTTTGGGACTTTGCTATACTGCGGGTTGAGGCGAATATAGTCGGGGGTAAACCTCTGTCTCAATGAGGTTAATTCCTCCCGAAGCGCCTGGGCGCGCGCCTCGAGCGCTGCCAGAGTCCGACTGTCTTCCTGGGGGACGACCGGTTTACCGTTGGCGATAGCGGTGCGGATCGCTTCCAGGCGCGCCTTGGCTTTGACTTCTTCTTCGCTGAGCTGGTTTAAGGTTTTAGTTAGTCCATTCAGGCGTGCCAGGACATCGTTTTCGCTGCGTTCCAGGGAAGCGATGTCGTAGCGGCGGCGAAATTCGTCCAGCTCCTGGCGTTTGGCGGCGATTTTCTCCTCCAGAGCAGTCAACTGCTCGCGCAGCGCTACCAGGGTAGCGCCAGTGGTGGTTTGAATCTCGCGTGCCCGCGCATCCAGGTAGACGTCGATCCAGGTGTTGACCAGGGGAGCGAGTAGATTCTGCTGCGAGCCTTCGGCCCGCAGTTCCACGAGATTGGTGGCAGAGATCGGCTCGACGGCGAGCATGGCTTTGACGTCTTCCGGGGTCAATTCACCCGGCGAGAGCCATCCGTCCCGTTCCAGCCGGTTTAGGGTTTCCACCAAAAGCGGTTGGCCGGTGAGCAATATCTGCTGGATGGCAACGTGCTGAGGATCGACGATGGTTTCGGTTTGATCCGCAGCCGGTTTGGCGGTGGTCAACAGCGAAGCGCTGGCGCGATAGATGGGCGGGCGCAAGAACACCGCCAGCAGCCCTATCGCCAGGCTGAGTGAGAACACGGTGGCAAACACCCAAAGCCTGCGCGATCGGTGCCAGACGTGGGACGACTCTTCTGATGATGAAGAGTGTTGGGGGCCTGACAGGCACTCGATCTGGATTGGATCAGCCATTGCGTTACCTCACGTTGGTTTAGGGCAGTAGCCCCAGCAAATGATGCAGGCAGGTCTCCAGAGTCTTTTCGTTAGCGGTGCGCACCGTGGCGTGCCCCACTTTCCGCCCCGGACGCTCGGCTTTGCCATAAACGTGAGCATGGACGCCTGGCTGTTCCAGAATATCGGAAAGTGCCGGCACGGTGCCGATGAAATTGACCATCGCCGCAAACCCCACCGGTCCGGTGTCTCCCAAAGGGAGATCCAAAATCGCCCTGAGGTGATTTTCGAATTGAGAGGTCTCGGCCCCCTCGATGGTCCAATGGCCGGAATTGTGCACCCTGGGAGCCATTTCGCTGGCGAGGAGACGTCCGTGGACTTCGAACAGTTCCAGTGCCAAGACGCCTACGTAGTCGAAGTGTTCTAGCAGCCTCCGGGCGTATTCCTGAGCCTGATCGCTGCTCGGATCGCCAGGGCGGCTGCGGGCCAGGTACAGGATACCGTGCTTGTGGACGTTCTCGCTCAAAGGGTAAAACGCAATTTGCCCGCGCTTGTTTCTCACTGCGAGAATCGAGACCTCACGCTCAAAGGGGACGAAGTTTTCGCCGATCAATTCCTGGCCGCGAAATTGTTCCCAAGCCGCTTCGAGGTCGGCGGCGGTACGGATCAGTTTTTGCCCTTTGCCGTCATAGCCGAATCTGCGCGTCTTGAGCAGAAACGGCCAGCCAAGCATCTTGGGAGCCTGTTTGAGGTCGTCGAAGCTGTCTATGGGAACAAACTTAGCCGTAGGGATGCCTAAAGTTTGAAATAAGGTTTTTTCCCGCAGCCGGTCGCGACTTTCTTCCAAAGCCGCCAGCGGGGGATAAATGGGTACTTTGGCAGACAGCGCTCGGGTCCCTTCTAGAGAGACGTTTTCAAACTCGTAGGTAATCACCTGACAGTGCTCCGCCAAGCGGTCCAGAGCGCACTGATCGTCGTAAGGGGCTTTGAGGTGTTCACCAAGCTCTGCGGCGCAAGCGTCTGGATTAGGGTCCAAGATTAGAAAACGCAGCCCCAGAGGGTAGCCAGCGAGCGCGAGCATGCGCGCCAGTTGTCCGCCGCCGATGATGCCAATGGTGGTCATGCCGCTTGCTCCCTAGGGTCGGGCTGAGCGAGTACAGCCTCGCTCTGGCGCTGACGGAAAGCCTCCAAGGCAGCAGCAATAAGTGGATACTTGTTGGCCAAAATCGCTGCGGCGAGGAGCGCGGCGTTGACGGCACCCGCTTTGCCGATGGCGAGCGTCCCCACTGCGATCCCAGCCGGCATCTGGACGATGGAAAGCAGTGAATCCAGGCCGTTCAACGCGCGGGATCGAACCGGAACGCCAAGCACCGGCAGGGGCGTTTTGGCGGCAGTCATCCCGGGCAGGTGGGCGGCTCCCCCAGCGCCGGCGATGATGACTTCCAATCCCCGGGCTTTGGCTGAAGAGGCGTATTCGAACAAGAGATCGGGCGTTCGGTGTGCCGATACCACCCGGACTTCAAAGGGAATAGTGAGCTGTTTTAAGGTCTCGGCGGCATGGCGCATGGTATTCCAGTCGGACTTGGAGCCCATGATTACGCCAACTAGGGGATTGGGTGTAGTCATAGCGCTTGGTTTCGAGGAGGTGGATTGACGACCTTGAATATTATGACAAATCCTGAACATTTTCGTCCTTAAGTTGAGGTGTGAGGCGATGGGGCCACAAGCTCGAAGTTTGCTGGTGTCAGCAGGATCGCCTTGGGAGCTAATTTTTAGTGGGCGAATTCCGTTTTGAGCAATTATAATAATTGCTTGATCTATCCCTCCTTTTTAGTACTTCACATTATTCCATAACGGTGTATGCGGGTCGTCGCTGTCAGACATTTATTGGGTTTTTGGCGTTGGTTTTGGATCGGCAGCCTGTTTTTTGCCGGGCCTTTAGGAGTTCAATCGGCTTTACCGGCTGCTCCTGAGGCAGGTCAATTTGGGTTTGAAACCGTCCAGAAGCTGGCTCGTGACTTGGCTAATCGGCCTTATGAGCAAGATAACGCAAGCCTGCCGGAGGAACTCGCCAAGCTCGATTACGATCGTTATCGGGATATCCGCTTCAAGCCTGAATTTGCCCTGTGGCGGGACGAGGGGTTGCCGTTTCAGGTTCAGTTTTTCCACCGCGGTTTCCTATATCGGAACCGGGTCGTGATCAATGTGGTAGAGGGTGGTAGGCCAAGGCGCCTAGACTACGTTTCGGATTGGTTCGATTTCGGCAAGAACCCACTCGGTCCGTTCGACGCCGATCTTGGGTTTGCTGGTTTTCGCCTACATTACCCGCTGATGCGCAACGGCTATCACGACGAGATTGCGGTGTTTCAGGGCGCCAGCTACTTCCGCGCGGTCGGTTTAGGGCAAGCGTATGGCCTGTCGGCGCGCGGCCTCGCCATCGACACTGGCCTAGCGCGGGCTGAGGAATTCCCTGTCTTCCGCGAATTCTGGATCGAGAAGCCTGCGCTTGAATCGAGCGCAATCGTCGTCTATGCGCTGCTCGACAGCCCGGCGGTGACCGGGGCTTATCGCTTCGTCATCCGTCCTGGCCTGGAATTGACTATGGACATTCAAAGCCGTTTGTATTTTCGCCACGGGGTGGAGCGGTTGGGAATCGCTCCTTTGACGTCGATGTTCTTCCGAGGCGAAAACACCGAATATCTGATCGACGATTTTCGCCCTGAAATTCACGACTCCGATGGCCTGGCGGTCGCTCGCGGCAATGGGGAATGGTTGTGGCGGCCTCTGAACAACCCCCGCCAACTGCGGATCAGTGTTTTCCATGACGAACACCTCAAGGGGTTCGGCCTGATCCAGCGGGACCGCAACTTCGATCATTACCAAGATTTAGAAGCGGCTTATCAGCGCCGTCCCACCGCCTGGGTGGAGCCAGTGGGGGACTGGGGGGCAGGGGCGGTCTATCTGATCGAGATTCCGAGCGACCATGAAAAGTACGATAACATTGTCGCATTCTGGATGCCTGACGAGGCCAGCGCCGAAGGCAAGGAGATGGCGTTCGATTACCGCCTGTATTTCACGCTCGACGAGCGTTTGCCGAAAAGTTTGGGGAGAGCGGAGGCGACCCGAATCGGGGCCGGGGGTGTCGATCCTTCTGATCCGAAGCGACGCCGGTTCGTAATCGATTTCGCTGGACAGACGATCGAACGCTACGATGAGAACGCCAAGCTCGAGGCCGAGGTGGATACCTCGATGGGAGCGGTGGATAATGTGGTGGTGCACAAAAACTCCGAGACTGGCGGCTGGCGGCTGAGTTTCGAGCTTGATCCCGGAGAGGCCGAATCGCCCATAGAACTACGCGCTTTGCTGCGTTCGGGCAAAGAGGCGTTGACCGAGACCTGGCTGTATCAATGGAGTAGGCCATGACCGAAGCGGCAGTGAAATTGTCTTTGGGTCGGCCGCTCGATCCTGAGATTGAACGGCTTAAAGAGCACGTTGTGGCTTATCTTAAGCGGCTGCGTTTTGCGGACCCCGGCTTGATCGAGGATTTGGCCGCAGAGTGCCTGGACCGAGCGTCAGGGCGAGAGCGCCGGGACTTGCAAAGGCTCCTGCGGCGCGCGCTGGAAGAGGCTCAACGCCGTTTGGACTTGGCGTTGGCCCAGGGGCTGGGCTTGCGCCTTCCTGAGGACGCGGCTGTAGTAACCGCGGCTAGAGCCGCTCTGCTTCTGACTCAGGATCCGGTTTGCGCCGACGACCTGATCCGGCCTTCCCCTGAGCGGTCGGCTTTGCTTGCCAGGTTGAAGGCACACTTGCCGCTGGCCATCCCCCCGGAGGTACCTGGCGCCATGCCAATTCAGGATTTGGAGTTTTGGGTTTGAACGCGGTGTCCTTCTCTCCTAGCTGGCGGCGTACCGCTTCCATCCGGCGGGCGGTGTTCTTCGTGCTGGTGGGTCTGACCGCATGCGCTGCGCTGTTCATGCTCACTAGCGCCTTCCAACAAAACGGTTTGACGCGCCTGGAACTCATCCTGTTGGCGGTGTATGGCTTGCTCATGGGATGGGTCAGCCTATCTTTTTGGACGGCGACTTTGGGATGGTTAAACTTAAGCTTCGGTGGGGATCGCAAATCCCTCGCACGAAGTGCTCATGCGGCCTCGAAAGCGGACCTTTCGCCTATGCGTACGGCGCTGGTCATGCCGATCTACAACGAAGATCCGCAGCGGGTATTTGCCGGGCTTAAGAGCATCTGGCAATCTCTTGGAGAGACTGGCAAAGCCGAAGGGTTCGATTTATTTATCCTCTCCGACACCCGCGACCCCGTGCTGTGGATGGAGGAGGAGCTTAGATGGTACCGCATGTGCGAGGATTTTTCGGCCCATGGTCGGATTTTTTACCGCAACCGCTCGGCCAACATCGGTCGCAAGAGTGGCAACATTGAGGAATTCTGCCGACGCTGGGGAGGGCGTTACCGTTACATGGTCGTGCTTGACGCCGACAGTCTCATCAGTGGTCGGACTTTGGTACGCATGGTCGAGCTGATGGAGGCCAACCCGCAGGTAGCGTTGATCCAGTCGCCGCCTCTTCCGGTCAACCAGTCTTCCTTGTTCGCCAGGATCTTGCAGTTTGCCAGCAACCTCTATGGTAACGTGTTCGTGGCTGGTGCCGCCTGGTGGCAGCTTGGGGAGGCTAACTACTATGGCCACAACGCTATCATCCGGGTAGCTCCCTTCATGCACTGCTGTGGTCTGCCGAAGTTGCCGGGTCGGGAGCCATTCGGAGGGGAAATCTTAAGTCACGATTTCGTGGAGGCAGCCTTGCTCAGGAGGGCCGGCTGGGAAGTGTGGCTGGTTCCGGAATTGACGGAAAGCTACGAGGAACTCCCCCCTACGCTGATCGATTACGCCAAGCGCGACCGCCGTTGGTGTCAGGGCAACCTCCAGCACCTTAGAGTGATTTTTGCCCGGGGTCTGGCCGGCATCAGCCGGCTGCATCTGGGTATGGGGATCATGTCTTATCTGTCCTCTCCGCTGTGGTTTTTGTTCTTGCTATTGACCGCGGGAGAAGCCTACATCCAAAGCCAAACCCAGCCGGTTTACTTTTTTGGGGACAATATCTTCCCGGTATGGCCTAAATCTTATGCCGTGGAGATGACCACGGTGCTGGTGGTCACCTTGTCCATGTTGTTTCTGCCCAAGCTGTTGAGCCTGTTGCTGTTGTTCACCCGCCAGCGCCAGAAAGTTCGGCAATTCGGTGGGATCGTGCGGATATTGGTAAGCGTTTTGCTGGAAACGGTGTTTTCGGCTTTGATCGCCCCCGTGTTGATGCTCTATCAAAGCAAATTCGTGGTTTCCATCCTGTTGCGCAAAAGCGTGGGCTGGCCTGCCCAGCAGCGGGACGCCCATCGCCTGAGCCTCAAGGAAGCGATCCTGGCCCATGGCGGGCAAACGCTTTTTGGGATCGCAAGCGGAGCATTCAGTTATTTGTATATCCCTGACTTCTTTTGGTGGTTTATTCCGGTATTGGCCGGCCTGATATTGGTCATTCCTATCTCTATGCTCTCGAGTAGCACCGATTTGGGACTTGGAGCACGCAGGCTGGGCTTGTTTTTGATTCCCGAAGAATCGAATCCCCCTCAAGTCATTCAATCGCTCCACCACTACCTCCCTTTGGAACCTGGCATCCGGGAGGAGCAGCAGCTGATCTGTGAGCCTGGGGCGTGCGCGCTGCACGCAGCCCTTTTGCTCCACCAGCCGCTGAAGAAAAGGAAGCGCCTTGAGCTCCAAGCAATCTTGTATCATCTCCTGGAAGAAGGGCCAAAGAACCTATCGCCTACAGAAAAGCGCAGTCTCTTGTCCCATGCCAAAACGCTTTTTCGGCTGCATTTTCTGCTCACGAGCCAGCTCTTGCTGGGTAATAAGCAAGTAAAATAAAAGCCAAATCCTAAAGAGGAGCGAGGCGTGTTGGAGATCATCAAGGCTGGCGGTTGGGTCATGTGGCCGATATTAGTTTGTTCCGTGCTGGCCATGGCGATCGTCTGCGAGCGCTTGTGGAGCTTAAGACCCAAGCGTATTATCCCCCCACACCTAGTAGCCCAGGTATGGAGCCTGCATCGTAAAGACCAATTGGATGCGACCTACTTGCGTCAACTGCAGACTTCTTCCCCCTTAGGGGCGGTATTGGCGGCGGGATTGGCGAATTACCATTATGGTCGCGAGGTAATGAAGGAAGCCATAGAAGACACCGGGCGGCATGTTGCCCATGAACTCGAGCGCTTCCTCAACTCCCTGGGAACGATCGCGGCTATTTCGCCGCTGCTAGGACTGTTCGGCACGGTTTTAGGGATGATCAAAGTATTTTCAGTAATTACTACCACTGGGGTAGGCGATCCGAAAGTGTTAGCTGGTGGGATTGCTGAAGCCTTGATCACCACGGCCGCTGGGCTTATGGTGGCGATTCCGGCGCTGATCTTCCACCGTTATCTTCAGGCGCGGGTAGACAGTTTGGTTCTCAAGATGGAAAGCGAGGCCCTGCGTTTCATTGAAATCCTATCTAGCGCCAAAATTTCGGCTGCTTCACAGGATCAAATCCCATGAATTTTCGTGGCAAAGCTAAAGATCAGGTAGAGCTGAACTTGGTTCCGCTGGTCGATATAGTCCTCACCTTGCTGATCTTTTTCATGCTCACCACGACTTTTGAACGTTATGGGGCGCTCAAGCTCCAACTTCCCCAAGCAAACGGTCAAAAGCAAGGCGATCCTAAGGTTTTGGAAATCGCTATCGACGCCGATGGGCGTTACTATTTAAACCAGCACGAGTTGGTCAATACCCGAATCGAGACTTTAAAGCAAGCGATCGCTAAGGCCGTGGACCAGGTTGCGCAGCCAGTAGTGGTGATCGCAGCTGACCGCAAGACGCCCCATGAGTTTGTGGTGCGCGTTCTGGATGCGGCGCGGCAGTTGGGGTTGAGGCATATTACTTTCGCCACGCGAGGCGCAAGCGATGAGGAATGATTTGAGCGATGGATAAAAAACTGCTTGAAATTCTGGTTTGTCCGGTTTGTAAGGGAAAATTGATTTACGTCGCCGAGACCAAGGAGCTGATCTGTAAGGCGGATCGGCTAGCTTACCCGATTCGGGATGAGATTCCAGTGATGCTCGAAGAAGAGGCGCGCAAACTCAGCCTGGAAGAATACGATCGCCTGCCATGACCTCGTTCAAGATTGCCATCCCAGCCCGTTACAGCTCGTCCCGACTGCCGGGCAAGCCTCTGTTGCTGTTGGCCGGTCGACCCATGATCGCACATGTGTGCGAACAGGCCCTGAGGGCAGGAGCAGAGGAGGTAGTGGTGGCTACTGACGACGAGCGCATCCAGGCGGCGGCGGAAGCCGCGGGGGTGCGAGCATTCCTGACCGATCCCAACCATACCAGCGGAACTGAGCGCATCCACGAGGTGGCGCAGCGTTTGGGTTGGGGGGAGGAGGAGATCGTAGTCAACTGGCAGGGAGACGAACCGCTGCTTGATCCGGAGTTGGTCAGCCACCTGGCCCACTGCTTGGCCGGCCACCCGGACGCGGTGATGGCAACCTTGGCAGCACCTGCCGCTGGCGCGGAGGTGTTTAACCCCCACGTGGTCAAGGTGGTGCTGGATCAGGCAGGTTATGCGCTTTATTTCAGTCGGGCGCCGATTCCCTGGTTGCGGGACGCTTTTACCCGGAGGCCGCCCCAAGTGCCGGATGGTCTCCACTGGCGCCACATCGGTGTATACGCCTACCGGGTCGGGTTGTTGCACCGCTATGTGAATTGGCCTCCAGCCCCGTTAGAGCAGGTAGAAGCTCTGGAGCAATTACGGGTCTTGTGGCACGGTGAGCGGATCGTGGTGGTGACTGTAGCAGATGTCCCCGAGGCAGGAGTGGATACCCCTGAGGATGTGGTTCGAGTCGAGAGTCGGCTTAGAGAGCTTGATTGCAGACGGGGCAATAGAGGTGCAAGATGATCCGGGTCCTATTCGTATGTATGGGCAACATCTGCCGCTCCCCGATGGCGCAAGGAGTGTTGCAACGCCTGCTGGAACAGCACGGTTTGGCCGATCAAGTGCTGGTCGATTCGGCAGGAACTCACGCTTATCATCTAGGCAAATCCCCGGATCCGCGTGCTATCCTCACCGCTCAGGCGCGCGGTATCGATATCAGCGGGCTGCGTGCCCGCCAAGCGGAACCGGGGGATTTCGATGAATTTGATCTGATTCTGGTAATGGATGAGCACAATTACGATACCCTTCTGTTCACCGGTGCCAAACGCCACCAGAGCAAGCTCGGGTATCTGCTCGATTATGCCCCCCACCTTGGGACGCGCAATCTGCCGGATCCTTATTACGGTGGGGAGACCGGTTTCGAGCAGGTCATGGACATGATCGAGGACGCTTGTGAGGGGCTGTTGCGCCATTTGCAGGATCGGTTATTGCGGAGGGTACCATGATGCGACGTACATCGATTATAGCTTTGCTGTTCGGTATGTTATGGCTTGGGAGCGCGTGGTCCGGGACGCTTGCCAAACCAGGGCAGATTAAGCACGTAGTTATAGTGTGGTTGAAGCAGGCCGATAATGTGGATCGCTTCATGGCCTTGAGCAAGCAGCTAGTGGAACTGCCCGGGGTGGTGGACTACAGTATCGGACCGGCGTTGCCAAGTGGGCCAGGAGATAGTTTTCACGTCGGGGTGGTGGTGACGCTGGAAGATCGCCAGAGCCTGTATGATTATCTACGCCACCCTAGACATCAGGACCTCATCAACAAGATGCGTCCTTTGGTGGAGCGCGTCGTGACTTATGATTTCATCACCCGCTGACGGAGGGATAGATGAGCGTTCAAACCCGGGAAGTAGAGTACTTCGATGGCGATGTCCGCATGTTGGGCTTTTTGGCCTACGACGATGCGGTTTCGGTGCCTGTGCCAGCGGTACTAGTGGCCCATATGTGGGGAGGAAGAGAAGGATTCGTATGCGACAAGGCTAGGGCCTTGGCGGCCCTGGGGTATGCTGGATTCGCCTTAGACCTTTACGGCGATGCAAAGGTGGGCTTAAGTCCTGAAGAAAACGCGCGCCTGATGCAGCCGTTTTTGGAGGACAGAGCCCTATTGCAGCGGCGCATGCAGCTTGCGCTCGAGGCTGTCAGGGGTCTGGACATGGTGGACCGGAAGCGGATCGCGGCGATCGGTTTCTGTTTTGGCGGGCTGTGTGTGCTCGACCTGGCCAGGACCGGCGCGGATGTGTGCGGGGTGGTCAGTTTCCATGGCTTGCTGAAGCCGCCTGGAAATACTCAAGGCAACAAGATCCAGGCCAAGGTGCTGGTGCTGCACGGTCACGATGACCCCATGGTTCCGGTGGAAGACGTGGTGGCGCTGGAGCAGGAATTGACCGAGGCCGGCGCCGACTGGCAGGTGCACGTCTACGGGCATACCATGCACGCTTTTACCAACCCTAAGGCCAACGATCCAAGTTTTGGAACCGTCTATCATCCGGTCGCCGACCGGCGTTCGTGGTTGGCGATGCGGAATTTTCTGGAAGAGATTTTCGGTGCATGAATCTGAATTATCTGGATTTCGAACAGCCGATCGCCGAACTCGAGGCCAAAATCGAGGAGCTTAGGCGTGTCGGTTTCGACCATGAGATCAATATCTCCGAGGAGATCGCGCGGCTGGAGGAGAAGTGCCGCAAGCTGACCGCATCGGTCTTTTCCTCCCTTTCTGCATGGCAGATCTCGCAGTTGTCGCGCCACCCTTTAAGGCCGTATACGCTCGATTACATCCATTTGATTTTCACCGATTTCCACGAATTGCACGGGGATCGCAGCTTTGCCGATGACCCTGCCATCGTCGGCGGTTTGGCGCGGCTCGAGGGACAGCCGGTGATGGTAATCGGCCACCAGAAAGGACGCGACACTAAGGAAAAGCTGCGTCGTAACTTTGGGATGCCGCGCCCGGAAGGCTATCGCAAAGCGCTCAGGTTGATGCAGCTCGCAGAGCGCTTCAAGCTGCCGCTTTTCACCTTCATCGACACCCCTGGCGCTTATCCCGGGATCGATGCCGAGGAGCGCGGCCAGAGCGAAGCCATCGCCCGCAATCTGTTCGTGATGTCTCAGCTCAAGACCCCCATCGTCTGTACCGTGATCGGTGAGGGGGGCTCTGGTGGAGCCCTGGCCATCGGTGTGGGGGATAGGCTGTTGATGCTCGAATACAGCACCTATTCGGTGATTTCGCCTGAAGGTTGCGCCTCGATTCTGTGGAAAAGTGCCGACAAAGCGGAACTGGCTGCCGAGGCGATGGGTATTACCTCGCAGCGGCTGGAGGAGTTGGGGTTAATCGATGAAATCATTCCAGAACCTTTGGGTGGTGCCCACCGCGACAAGAAGCAGGCCGCTGCCAACATCAAGGAGATGCTGCTCAAACACCTAAATCAATTGCAGCGGATACCGCTGTCAAAGTTATTGGACCAACGCTATCAACGCTTGATGAGCTACGGCATCTATACCGAAGAGTCCCCATGAGGGATCTTGTTGCCAGCCTTGGCCGGTTTCTCCATCAACACCCAGCGGCTTTCTATTGGATCGGCTATAGCGGTGGGGTCGATTCTCATGTTCTGTTGCATTTGTGTGCGCGACTTCGGACCACACTGGGACCGGCTTTCGGCGCCGTCCACGTCAACCACGGTCTGCATCCCGACGCTGGCCGCTGGGCCGAGCATTGCTTGAGAATCTGCGCCGAGCTGGACCTTCCCTGCCAGGTTATCGTAGTCGATGCCCGCCCAAGGCCCGACGATAGTCTGGAGGAGGCCGCGCGCAATGCGCGTTATCGGGCGTTGGCCGAATGGCTAGAGCCGAATGCTGCCGTGCTTATGGCCCAGCATCAGGACGATCAGGCCGAGACGGTATTGTTGCAGATGCTGCGCGGTGCAGGTCCTGCCGGTCTGTCTGGGATGGCGCAGGCAGCCCGTTTGGGTCGCGGGCGATTGTTGCGCCCCCTCTTGGGGGTGCCGCGAGAAGCACTGTACGACTATGCCCGGCGCTTCGAACTGGTCTGGATCGACGATCCCTATAATTTCGATGAAACCCTCGACCGCAACTACCTGCGCCATCAGGTCCTACCTTTGCTCAAAGCCCGCTGGCCTGCTTGCGCGCGCACCATTGCCCGCAGTGCCCAGCATTGCGCCGAAGTCCAGGGGTTGGTAGAAGAAGTTATGGTACCGCATCTTGATGCGGTGGTCGATCGGGCAGGTAGCCTGGATCTTAGGGCGTTGGCTGCTCTAGACCGTCCCCGCCAACGCTGGCTGTTGCGTGAATGGCTGAAACGACAAGGGTTTCGAAGCCCTCAGAGAGTTTTCCTTGATCGAATCATCGACGAAGCCGCAGCAGCCGCACCGGACCGCCAACCCCGAATCGAGTGGTCAGAGGGGATGGTATGTCGTTATCGGGGCAGGCTTTATGCTTTGCGGCCTAAGCAGCTTCCGGATCCGGATTGGCAAGCGGCTTGGGATGGAGAAGCGCCTTTGGCCCTACCGGACAATAGCGTGCTCGAACCTGGCCCTGCCATCGGGAGGGGGGTTGCTGCTAGGCTTTGGCGGCAGGGCAGGATCGAGGTTCGTTATCGGCGGGGCGGGGAACGCTGCCGTTTGCCCGGTCGTTGCGGTCATCGATCTTTGAAGAAACTGTTTCAAGAACGGGGAGTGCCGCCGTGGGTGCGAGCGCGGCTGCCGTTGATCTATTTGGGAGGCGAGCTGGCAGCTGTGGCGGATCTATGGGTATGCGAACCGTTTGCGGCAAAGCCGGATGAAGTTGGAGTGATCTTGCACTGGAAACCTGGAGTGTTGTAGCCAGGGCTAGAGGCTATGATAAAATTACCACTGCATGTAGGTATTACCTAGTGTGTTTTTAATAAATAATTATGCTTAAGGGGGTTGACCGATGAAAATGATGAAAAGCATTGTAGCTGCCGCGATGATTGCTGCTTCGATGGGAACGATGTTGGGCGCTGTGCCCAGCGCGGCGATTGCTGCTGAATCCGCTGAGGGGGTGAACAAGGCCATCGCTGACACCAAGAAGGCATTGACGGAAGCCATCCAAATCGCAGCTGAAGGAACTAACCAAGAAGCTTTGGTCGATAAGATAGCCGAAGCCAAGCAGTACTATAAAGAAATTACGGGAGATCAGTACGGCGCTAAGCTGCAGCGTTTGTCGGGCTCTTTGAGCAAAGCGCGTGGTATGGCCAAGCGTGGCGATTTGGCCGGCGCTGAGGAAGAGCTGAAAAGAGCGCTGGAAATCGTCAATCAGTTTCGGCCTTCCTGATCGATTGAGCGAGATTCGACTTTGGCCCGCCCCGGTTTGACCGGGGCGGGTTTTTTGTGCCCGACGATCTGCGTTGCAGCTCAGTAAAGCCCTGTGCTTCAATATAAAAGCAACTAAAAGAACCACGAGGTTTTTTAGACCCTACGCGTGAAGACCCACCAACAGAGGAGGCTGATATGTTCAAAATCAAACCCTTACTGTCCGTTGCCGTGCTCATGGGGATAGCCCATTTGAGCTGGGCGATCGAGTGGCAAGCGCTGCCGGAAACTGCCCCAGCTCCGGCCGACAACCCAGTCACCCCAGCGAAGGTCAAGCTCGGCCAAATGCTGTTCTTCGATCCGCGCCTGTCGTCCACAGGCACCGTGTCGTGCAACTCTTGCCACAACGTCATGGCAGGAGGCGAAGACAACCGTCCGGTAGCGGCCGGAGTCCACGGCCAGACCGGCGACCGCAGCGCTCCTACGGTCTGGAACGCAGCCTTTCACGCGACCCAGTTCTGGGACGGGCGGGCGGCGAGCCTTGAAGACCAGGCCAGGGGTCCTGTGACCAATCCCATCGAGATGGGGATGAAGAGCTGGAGCGAGGTGGTGGCGCGCCTGGAGCAAATCCCTGAGTATCCAAAGCTGTTCAAGGAGGCTTTCGGCGCGGGGGCCAAGATCAGCGAGGATAATGTGGTCAAAGCCATCGCTTCCTATGAACGCACTTTGATTACTCCCAATAGTCCGTACGACCGCTATGTCCAGGGCGATCAGTCGGCTTTGACCGAACAGCAGGTGCGCGGGATGCAAACCTTCGCTGCAGTTGGCTGCGATACCTGCCACTCAGGTCCTGCTTTCAGCGGTCAAACCGGCCAAGGGGTAGGGGTGTTCCGCAAGTTTCCTATGTTCGATAACCCATTCTTTGAAGGCAAATATGGCTTTAAGAAGGACCTTGGGCGTTACAACGTCACCAAGAAGGAAGAAGACAAGCATTTCTTTAAAGTGCCGACCCTGCGCAACGTTGCCCTGACTGCCCCATATTTCCACAACGGTGCAGTCAAGACCCTGGATGAGGCGGTTCGAGTCATGGCCAAGTTGCAGCTCAACCGCGACTTGACCGATCAGGAGGCGGCCGACTTGGTCGCGTTTTTGAACGCCCTGACCGGCGAATTTCCCAAGCAGGAGATGCCGCGCCTGCCGGCAACTCCAGGCAAAACTTTCGATTACGTCAAGTGACTTAAGCCTTTAACCGGCCATGGATGGCCAAATGCCGATCGCTGACCTTCTCGACTTGAAAGTCGGCAAGCCCCGCCTCGAACAATTGCATCCGAACCTCGGTTTGGTTGAAAGCCGCACATAGGGAGTTGAAGAAGTCCCGGCGGAGGATTTCTGGTTCCTGGGCCGCGTACCGCTCGACCAGGGTCTTGGCTTGGAGCAAAGAGGCTGGCCTTTCTAGATCCATCACCAACACAGCCGCCCCCGGAAGGCCAAAGCGCTGGATTTCACGCCACAGCAGCAGGGGGTCTTGCAGGTGGTGGAGGAGGCTGTTGCTGAGGAGCGTGTCGTAACCCTGGCGCAGGCAGTCTGCAGGGAGGCGGACCTTGCGAAAATTTACTCGACCCTTGAGGTCGAGTCGGCGTTCAAGATGCCGGTGGGCGAAAGCCAACATCGCTTCAGCGCCGTCGATGCCGGTGATATGGCAGCTTGGGTGGCGTTCGGCGAAACGCAGGGTGATTTCTCCCGGACCGCATCCCAAATCCAGCACTTGCTCGGGTTTTGATTCGGGGAAGTAACGATCAAAAAGATCCAAAAACAAACTGTTGGCTTCGTTGAAATCGGCCTGCGCGTATGCACGGGCTTGTTCTGGATCATTCATCAATTCGGGTTCGCAAATCCTATCCATGAGTGATGCTTCGGAAACGTCAAAACCTTAAACTTAAAGGGAGTTGTCCGGAAAAACTGAGCAAAGTCACGATTTGTTATAATCGTTCACCCTTCGAACTTCAACGGCGTATTCATGAGCCAAAAGCTTTACATCCATACCTTCGGCTGTCAGATGAACGAGTACGACTCCGACAAGATCGGAGACGTGCTGCGCCGGTCTCACAGTCTGGAGTTGACCTCCAATCCCGAGGAGGCCGATGTTCTACTCCTTAATACCTGTTCGGTGCGCGAGAAAGCCCAGGAGAAGGTGTTCTCGCAGTTGGGGCGCTGGCGGTCGCTGAAAAAGAAGCGGCCGGGTGTGATTATCGGTGTCGGAGGGTGCGTTGCCAGCCAGGAAGGAGTGGCGATCCAACAGCGGGCCCCATACGTAGACATCGTTTTTGGTCCTCAGACCCTGCACCGTCTGCCACAGCTGTTGGAACAGGTGTGGCGGGAAAAACAGCCGGTGGTGGACGTCTCTTTCCCGGAGATGGAAAAATTCGATGCCTTGCCGCCGCCCCGCGCCGAGGGCCCTAAGGCATTCGTTTCGGTGATGGAAGGATGCAGTAAATATTGTACCTACTGTGTGGTGCCTTACACTCGGGGTCCTGAGGTTAGCCGACCGGTGCGCGAGGTGATCGAAGAGGTGAAGGCGCTGGCCGCCCAAGGGGTAAAAGAGGTCAGCCTCTTAGGCCAGAACGTCAATGCCTATCGGGGTGAGACCGAGGACGGCGACGAGGCCGATCTAGCGTTGCTTTTGTTCGAAGTGGCCGCCATCGACGGTATCGAGCGGATTCGCTTTACGACTTCCCACCCGGCCGAGTTCGACGATAATCTGATCGAGGCTTTTGCTGCCATCCCGAAGCTCGTCGATCACCTCCATCTACCGGTCCAATCTGGGAGTGACCGCATTTTGGCGCGGATGAAGCGTGGCTACAGCCGTCGTGATTACTTGGAAAAGATCAGCAAGCTGCGCCGGGTACGTCCAGACCTTTCTCTGTCTTCGGATTTCATCGTCGGCTTCCCCGGCGAAACTGAAGAAGATTTTGCACAGACTTTGGATTTGATCGACCAAGTCGGCTTCGACTTCTCCTACAGCTTCATCTACAGCCCCCGTCCCGGCACCCCGGCGGCAGACATGGCCGATGACGTCCCGCTGGCAGTCAAAAGGGAGCGCTTGAGCCGTCTGCAACGCAAGATCCAAGCGATGGCTGCGGAAATTTCCCGCAAGCTGATTGGCACGCGCCAGAGGATCTTGGTGGAGGGTGCCTCTCGCAAAAATCCAAGGGAGTTGTGCGGGAGGACCGCTAACAATCGGGTGGTGAATTTTCAGGGTCCGTCCACGCTGGTTGGGCAGTTTGTCGATGTAGTCATCGCCGAAGCCTTGCCGAACTCCTTGCGAGGGCGATTAGTCTAAGTTATGCTGAAATAAACTTACTTAGAGGTGTTGAACCAGCCTTAAGGGGCTTTAATTTTTAGCCGTTGACAGACGAATCGACAACTTTGCAGCTTACTTTAGAACCTGCTGATAATCAGCGCTTAGCGAATCTCTGTGGGCAATATGACGAAAACATAAGACAAATCGAACGGCGGCTGGGGGTTGAGATAGCTAGCCGGGGTAATCACTTTCGAATCGTTGGCTTAAGCCAACCGGTAGAAGCGGCCTCCCGCGTCATCCTTCACTTATTTCAGGCGACCTCTTCGGAAATCATCACTCCGCAGCGTGTCCACTTGTCGCTTCAGAGTGCAAGCATCAACGCGTTGCTTGAGGGAAAAGCGGCGGAAACCTGCGAGACCATCCGCACTCGCAAGCTGCTCGTCAAAGCACGTGGTCCCAATCAACAGCGGTATCTCCAAAACATTCTCTCTCACGATATCAACTTTGGGATCGGGCCGGCTGGGACCGGCAAAACCTATCTGGCGGTGGCCTGTGCCGTGGCAGCGCTGGAGGAGGAGAAGGTCAAGCGCCTAATCTTGACCCGGCCAGCCGTGGAAGCCGGGGAACGGCTGGGATTTTTGCCCGGCGATATGGCGCAGAAGGTCGACCCGTACTTGCGTCCCCTCTACGATGCGCTGTATGAGATGCTGGGTTTCGAACGAGTGCTTAAACTGATCGAGCGCAACGTGATCGAGGTGGCGCCTTTGGCTTTCATGCGTGGGCGTACCTTGAACGACGCGTTCATCATTCTCGATGAAGCCCAAAATACTACCATCGAGCAGATCAAAATGTTTCTGACCCGGGTGGGATTCGGCTCTACCGCGGTGATTACCGGCGACATAACGCAGGTGGATCTACCCAAAGACCGGCCTTCCGGGCTTAAACACGTGCTTGAGGTTTTAGCTGGAGTCGAAGGAATCAGTTTCACTTATTTCAATGCTGACGATGTCGTCCGTCACCCTTTGGTGCAACGTATCGTCGCAGCTTACGAAGCTTATGAGCGACGCGGGCAGTCAGGAGGCTAGCTCGACCGCTACCGTCGATATTCATATCGCCTGCGATCATCCTTGTCCCTCAGAGGCAATGCTGCGCCGATGGGTAATCGCAGCTTTAGAGGGAAAGCCCGCTGAGGTTTCTTTGGCGATCGTGGATGAGGCAGAGATCGCCGCGCTAAATCGGCGCTTTCGCCATCGCGAGGGACCTACCAATGTGCTCAGTTTTCCGTTTGAAGCGCCTGCAGGTGTTCCTCTGACATTCCTAGGAGACGTGGTGATTTGCGCCCCAGTGGTGAGGCGCGAGGCAGTGGCGCAGAATAAACCGGAGACGGCTCATTTTGCCCATATGGTGGTCCACGGGGTGTTGCATCTGCGCGGCTTTGACCATCTGACTCCGGAACAAGCCGAGGTGATGGAAACTCGGGAGCGGGAAATCCTGGCCCGTTTGGGCTTTCAAGACCCTTATTTGACCGAAACGATCGACTGATTATGAACGATGAACAAGCCAGTGAGATAGGTGACTCTAGAAACTGGGTCGAGCGCTTGAGCCATTTCTTCGGCGCTGAACCTAAGACGCGTGAGGAATTGTTGGAAGTTCTACGGGATGCGCAAAAGCGCCACCTTCTGGACCCCGACGCCCTGTCCATGATCGAGGGGGTGCTCAAGGTTTCGGAGCTGCGCGTGCGTGACATCATGGTGCCGCGGGCGCAGATGGATGTCGTCCAGCAGGATGCCTCGCTCGTAGATGTCCTGCCGCTGGTGATCGACACGGCTCACTCGCGCTTTCCGGTAATCGGCGAAGACCGCAGCCAGGTGGTAGGAATCCTGCTGGCTAAGGATTTGCTGCCTTACGCGCTGCGTCAGAACCTTGGGGTGCCGGTTAAGAAACTGATGCGCCAAGCGTTGTTCGTACCGGAAAGCAAACGCCTCAATGTCATGTTGCGCGAGTTTCGCATGCGCCGCCAACATATGGCCATCGTCATCGACGAATACGGAGCCGCGGCAGGTCTAGTAACCATTGAGGATATTCTCGAACAGATCGTAGGTGAGATCTCCGATGAGCACGATCTGGAGGAAGAATACATTTTCCGGCGCAGCAGCAGGGTCTACACCGTCAAGGCGATCACGCCCATCGAAGAATTCAATCGATACTTCCACACCGACTTTACCCGCGAAGACTTCGACACTATTGGCGGTTTGATCGTCTCGGCTTTAGGCCATGTCCCAAAACGCGGGGAACAAGTTCAATTGGATCGCTTCCTGTTCGAGGTATTGCGCGCCGATAACCGCCGCGTCCATCTGCTCAAGGTGAAACTGCTAGAGCCTGAATCCCAACCCTCCCGTGCCGATTAAATCGATGCTTGCTCTGGCGGCTGGCGCCTTGTTTCCGCTCGCTTTTGCCCCGTATGGCCAGGCTTGGCTGGCTCCTTTATTGTTGGCAGGACTGTTTTATCTTTGGCAACGGGCTGACGACCCGCTCTCTGCGTTTTGGCGGGGGTATCTGTTTGGTTTAGGCCAATTCGGGTTTGGGGTCTGGTGGGTGTTCGTCAGCATGCATCAGTACAGTGGGGCCGGAGTGCTAGAAGCCGCTATCCTGACGGCCTTGCTCATCGCCTTCTTAGCCTTGTATCCAGCGCTTGCTGGATGGTTGGCGGTCTGGTTACGCAGGCCGGGTTCTTTTACCTGGACAGTATTGGGATTACCGTCGATATGGATTGCGGTGGAATGGCTGAGGGGATGGCTGTTCACCGGCTTTCCCTGGCTGGAGGTAGGTTACAGCCAAGTCGATGGTCCTCTGGCCGGATTTGTTCCCCTGATCGGCGGATATGGCGCAGGCTGGCTGACTGCTCTGACCGCTGCGGTGCTGCTTTTGGTATGGCAAAAGCGGTTGGCAGCCGGCGGCTGGCTTGCAGTGGCAGGGTTGATCTGGCTGGCGGGTGCGGGGTTTAAATCCATTTCCTGGACCAAGCCGGCTGGGGAGCCGTTTCAGGCAGTCCTGCTCCAGGGCAATGTCCCGCAGGATCTCAAGTGGCAGCCAGAGACCCAGCACCGGATTCTGGCGACCTATTTGGGCATGACTCGCCGTCACTGGGGTGCGGACCTGATCGTCTGGCCAGAGACTGCAGTTCCAGCATTCTATCATCAAGTTCGGGACAGCTTGATCGATCCCCTCGATCGGGAAGCCAAGGCTCATGGGGCTGATGTGCTGGTCGGCGTTCCTGTGCTGGAGCCGACGACGGACCGTTACTACAATGCCCTGATCAGTCTGGGCAACTCTCCGGGAAGATATTACAAGCGTCATCTGGTGCCGTTTGGGGAATTCTTACCTTTACGCCCGGCATTGGAGTTTATCCTAGAGATAATTCAAATTCCGCTGTCCGACTTCAGCCCCGGGGACCGGAATCAAGAGCTGCTGAAGGCCGCCGGCTTTCCGCTGGCAGCGACTATCTGCTATGAAGATGCGTTTGCCCGCGACGCTTTGGTCGGATTGCCGGAGGCGGCTTACATGGTCAACGTTAGCAACGATGCCTGGTTCGGCGATACGATCGCGCCCCATCAGCACTTCCAGATGGCCAGGATGCGCGCCCTGGAGGGCGGACGTTATCTGCTTAGGGCCACCAATACCGGCATCACTGCCGTGATCGGCCCTAAAGGTGAAGTGATCGCCCAGGCCACGCCGTTCGTGCAGGCTGGCCTGAGCAAATCCGTGGTTCCATTGACCGGAGCCACCCCTTACGTCATCTGGCGCGATTGGCCGCTTTTGCTCGGTATTTTCGGGGTGCTGGCTTGGGGGATGTGGCCGAGCCTTGGCTATACCAGCCTGCGGGCACGCTTGAAAGCTTCGTGGAAGTCGAAATAAA
Organism: uncultured Methylococcales bacterium; assembly: GCA_964654415.1. Lineage (GTDB taxonomy): Bacteria > Pseudomonadota > Gammaproteobacteria > Methylococcales > Methylothermaceae > Methylohalobius. The sequence continues at coordinate 110,042 of CAZZIP010000007.1, forward strand.
CCGGTTTTTCGGTCTGCAGCAGGTCGCGCAGCATCGCGTTCTGAAGCTTATATTTGATGTTGCCCACCGCCAAAGGACCAACGCTCACCGCGCCGGGGCTGTTCGGCGCGGTGGGCAAAGGCGTACCCATGTCTTTGCTCCTGACCCCTTCGATGCCTGCTGGCGGGACAGCGTTGACGTCGCCGACCACCTTCAGGCGTTTGGCATCCTCCAAGATCTCCCTGTCCAGTACCTGGATGCCGGCTTTGGTGGCATTGAAGACGATGTCGGTACGGCTCACCAGCCACGCCTTGCTCGCGCCCGAGCTTGCGAACGTGCCCTTAAGTTTGCAGCCACAGCGGCGACCATACTCGGACGCCATCTGCATGGCGGTATCCAGGCTCAAGTGGTCAACTAAAGTGACATCGGCGCCGGCCAGCGCGGCGATCACGCCGGTCGAGATGCCGACCGGGCCGGTGCCGCCGAAGACGATGGCGCGACAGTCTTTTAGCTCCAGCTTGTGTTTTTCTCTAAGCTGTTTCTCCACTGAGGCGACCAAGGCGGTAGCGGTAGTGAAGGCGCCGGAAGGATCGGCCAGCACAGAGACCTCAAAGGGGGGTACCATGGCTTTTTTAATCGTCTCCATCATGTCCAAGGCGATGCCGATGTCGCGTCCGCCAATGAAAATGGCCGTTTTCTTTACTCCCGTCGGCCCGCGCGAGAAGATGATGTCTTGCGTTAAGGCATGAACCCGATCCAAAGTCACGTTAGCGTGCGGGAAAATCATATCGAAGCCGGCGTCCACCGCCATGTTGATGTCGAAAGGGCTGACCTGAGGGTGGGGGCTTAGCATGTGGAGCACAGTGCGAGTGGTCATGAGTCGATCCACTTATGGCTTGGATTGGACGAGTTCCCGGGCTGCGGCGAACGCCTGATCGAAGTGCAGATAGACGGGTTGGTCGGTCTCGCGCATCTGCTTTAACAGGCGGTGGTGGGTACGATATTTGATGTTCCCGATGGCGAGAGCGCCAATGCCTACCGCGCCGCTGGGAGATCCCGGGATCGGCGTGCCATCTGCAGACGAGTCGATGCCTGCGATTCCAGGAGGAGGAACGGCGTTGACGTCGGCGGCTACCTTCAGCACGGAGGCGGCTTTTACTTGCTCGGCGCTCAGCAAGGGGATGCCCGCGGCACCGGTAGCAAAGATCACGTCGGCTTCAGGCAGTAACTCGGGCAAGCGGTCATTGGCCTCGCCCCGGATTTCAGTCTCGCCGGCGCCGAAAAACGCGTTGCAAACTTTGGCGATGCGTTCGGATTTTTCCCGCTGCCGGCCCAGGAGGGTCACCTTACAGCCGGCCTTGGCGCAGAGCACGGCGGCGATTTGTCCGACAGGTCCGGTACCAGCTAGGATCAGCACCTTCTTGCCCGCCAGTTTGGCGCCGAATTTGTCCGCCAGTTCTCGCTCGGCAGCGGCGACCATGGCGGCGGCGGTGGTGAAGGCGCCGGAAGGGTCGGCTAGGACCGAAATCTGAAACGGAGGCACCATGGCAGATTTGGCGATCTCGAGCATCTTGAGCGCGGCTTCCGGATCGCGGCCGCCGATGAAACAAGCAGTACGCTTGACCCCGGCCGGCCCGCGCGAGAAGATCGCGTCCTGAATCAGCCCCTGCACCTCGTTCTCGGCCACGTTCAGATACGGCATAGTGACTTGCCAGCCGGCGTCCTGCGCCATATTGACGTCAAAGGGGCTTAAGTTTTTTTCGGTGGTGAGCATGTGCAGAATGTAAGGTTTCTCCATCGTCTTCATCAATTTAGTCCCAGTGCTTAAAAAGTTTAAATTGTCCCTTGGAAAACATGCAAAAACAAATTTTTCGCCTTTATCCCCCGCCGTTTGCGGAAGTGCCGCTTAAGGGGTTATATCTTAGCCAGCGCCTTTTCGAGCTGGGGACGCCTGGGCGTCCGTTCGTGTATGCCAATTTTCTCGCCAGCCTCGATGGCCGCATCGCCTTGGAGGATATTTATACTGGTCAGACCTATCTACCCAAGAGTCTGACAACGCCGGCGGATTTCCGCCTGTTTCTGGAGCTTGAGGCTCAAGCCGACTGTTTGATCACGCACGGTGGATACCTACGCGCCTTGGCCGAAGGCAGGTTGGGCAATGTGCTCCAGATCGGTGCTCATCCCGTAGGCGGGGACCTGGTCGAATGGCGAAGCTCTGTAGGACTTGCGCCTCAGCCGGCGATCGCGATCGCCAGTGCCAGCCTGGATTTCGTCATCCCTGACTCGGTCCGTACCCATCTCCAGCCAGTATACATCTTCACCGGTGAAGGCGCCGACCCCAGCCGAGTCGAAGCTTGGCGCAAGGAGGGTTATCCGGTAATCTTTGCTGGTTCCGGACAGACGGTGCAAGGCCAGCGGTTGATTCCGATTTTAGGACGATTGGGCTATCGTAGCCTCTACTTGATCGCTGGTCCGGCGATGCTCGACACGGTGGTTCGAGGGGGCTACCTCAATCGGCTGTATCAGACCATCACCCATCAGCTCATGGGTGGAGAGGCATTCCGGACGATGGTGCCGGGGCCGGAATTGGGACCGATCGGTCATCTGCGTTTGCGCTCTCTCTACTATGATCCGGCCGGTCCCGGCGGAGCAGGGCAATGGTTCGCCCAGTTTGACAATCAGTAACGACTCGCTTCTTGTTCTGCGAGGCGAGCGCCTGCGATGTCTCCGTTGATCCGTCTGGCTTCGGCGATCAACTGCCAGTTGCGGCGTGAGATTTCCCGGTCTCCGCGCGCTAAGCTTAAGGATTTCTTAGCCAGTTCTTCCGCTAGCCTAGGCTGATGCTGCTCCAGACGGATTTTGGCCAAGGCGTGCCAAAGCTCAGCGTTCTGCGGCTGGATCCTAAGGGCACGCTCGATTTGCGCGACGGCCTGTTCCAGGTTCCCCTGGCGACGCTCGATCTCAGCCTGGCGGATCAACGCGACGACTGCAGGCGGAGTCGATTCTGCAGCCGGTTGTGGGGGAGGCGGAGGAGGGGAATAAGGGCGCGCCTTTGGAGGGGGCGGCGTTTCCGGGAGCGGGTAGGATTTGGCTACAGGAGGGGGTAACCGTTTGGCTGGAGCAGGGGTGACTGGCCTTCGCGGGGTCGGTGCCAAGGGAGCCACGGTACAGGCGCTTTGGAACACAGCCAAAATGGCAAGAACAAGCAGCTTTCTCATTGGGATTTAGATTGTGGTGGCGGGGCGGTTTGGATTTCACTCGGCAGCGGGTGTACTCGCTTGGTTTTGGGTCCGTAATACATGCCTTGTAGGGTCATGAATCCCATAAATAGAGCAGCGGCGACTGCCATAACCCAGAGCCGATCGAGCCGCGCGGTGCCGAACACCCAACTGGGATTGACTAACCCGACCAACAGAAACAGAATTGAAAACAGGATCGCAGCGTGCAGGGCGGCGATCGGAAGCGGGGAGCCGACTTTGAGGCTGTAACCGAAATAGCTTCCCATGAAGGCCAGCGACCCGATGACGAACATGTAAAACGGCTTGGGTTCCTGCATCCAGAACAGAAACCACTTGGGTCTTAAGACCCCTGCGATCACCAGCAACAGGGACAGGATCACGGCTGATTGCCATATCGTCAGGACGATATCGGTCGTTTCCATAGGTTTTGCTTGTCAAGCGGCAGAAATCAAATAGTATGATACTCGGTCAGGGGCTTTTCGCCTAGCATAGATCAAGTCGTTTATTTGATGGGGGTTCTGATGAACCATCTCCAAGATCCCAGCGTCTCCCCAACCGTTCTGGCGCCGGTAACACCCGAGATCGAGCGTTATCTGTATCGTTTGCTGGAATCCCGTACCGCCGACCTTATCTTAGAAGCCATGGAGTCGCGCGCCAAGGAACGCGCTTTCCCGATCGTCGGCCGCCTGGTGGGAATGTTTCTTAAACAAATGGCGCTGCTGATCGGCGCTCGGCGCGTCTTCGAATTCGGCAGCGGCTACGGGTATTCGGCCTGGTGGTTCGCCCAAGCGGTGGGGCCGCAAGGCGAGGTCTTCTGCACCGACAGCCGCTCCGAGAACCGCGACCTGGCGGAAGGCTACCTTGGCCGTGCCGGGCTTTGGGACAGAATCCGTTTCCAAGTCGGGTTGGCGCAGGAAGTCTTTAAGGCCACACCTGGGGAGTTCGACATTTGCTACAACGACGTGGATAAGGGCGATTACCCGGAAGTCTGGCGGTTGGCCCGCGGTCGGATTCGTCGTGGCGGATTGTATATTGCCGACAACGCCTTGTGGTATGGCAGAGTGGCGGTGGAAAATCCCGTAGACATAGTTCCCGGCTGGACTGAGGCGATCCGGGAACACAACCGCCTAATCTTCAAGGACCCAGAATTTGAAGCCTTCATCAATCCGATCCGCGACGGGGTCTTAGTGGCGAGGAGGAAGTGATGGTCGAGCTGAAAGATGCTTCTTTGCTACGCAGCCGTTGCTATCTCAACGGCCATTGGATCGGTTCGGACAGCGGCGCGTTCTTTCCGGTCTATGATCCAGCCACGGAGGAAGAAGTTGCCCGCGTGCCCGCCTTAGGGCTAGCTGAAACCCGCCGAGCCATCGAGGCCGCCGCTTGCGCTTTTCCTGCCTGGCGCAACTTAAGCGCTGGCGCACGCGCCGAGACCCTCAGGCGTTGGCACCGCTTGATCCTGGACTGCCGTGAAGACCTAGCGCGGATCATAACCTTAGAGAACGGCAAACCTTTGTCTGAATCGCGCGGTGAGGTGGATTACGGAGCAGGATTTGTGGAATGGTTTGCGGAAGAGGCGCTGCGCGTTTATGGGGACGTTATCCCATCGCCCTGGCCCGGGCGGCGGCTCCTGACCTTTAAACAACCGATTGGGGTGTGCGCGGCCATCACCCCTTGGAATTTCCCGCTCGCTATGATCACCCGCAAGTGTGCGGCGGCGCTGGCGGCCGGCTGCACCGTGGTGGTCAGACCCGCCTCGGAAACCCCGCTTACTGCCCTGGCACTGGCCGAATTAGCCGACCGCGCGGGAGTCCCTGCGGGGGCGTTCAACGTCGTCACCGGCGCGGCTGAAGTAGTTGGCAAAGAGCTCGCCACTCACCCTACTATCCGCAAACTCAGCTTCACCGGCTCGACGCCAGTGGGCAGATTGCTCATGGAGCAGGCCGCCCCTACTTTGAAGCGTTTGTCTTTGGAGCTCGGAGGAAATGCCCCGTTCATCGTGTTTGCTGATGCCGACCTTGAGGCAGCGCTCGCCGGGGCGATCCTGGCCAAGTTTCGCAACGGCGGCCAAAGCTGCGTAGCGGCCAACCGCTTTTTGATCCAGGCAGGGATTTACGAGGAGTTTGCCACCAAGCTAGCGCAGCGCATCGCTGCCCTGAAGGTGGGGTGCGGGTTTGACGAGGGGATCGAGGTGGGACCGTTGATCGGCGCTAAAGCTGTGGAGAAAGTCGAAGACCTCATCGCTGACGCCGTAGCGAAGGGTGCTGAAGTCATTACTGGGGGTGGCCGCCACCCGCGGGGAAATAATTTCTTCCAGCCGACGCTGCTTAAGAACGTGCGGCCGGATATGCGGCTATTTGCGGAAGAAATCTTCGGTCCGGTAGCAGCCCTGACGGTATTTACCGACGAGGCTGAGGCGATTTCGCTCGCCAACGCAACCGAATACGGGCTAGCCGCCTATTTTTATACCCAAGATCTCAACCGCGCCTTTCGCGTCGCCGAGGCGCTCGAATGCGGCATGGTCGGGGTCAACGTCGGGCGAGTATCCACGCCGCTTGCACCTTTCGGTGGGATCAAACAATCCGGCTTTGGCCGCGAGGGATCGAAATATGGGATAGAAGAGTATCTGGAAGTCAAATACGTTTGTCTTGGGATAGGCGAGCATTAGCCGTGTTCACCTTATCCACCCAGCGCGGGAGGATGAGCCCTGGCAGTGTGGACCCGGTGAAACCTTGTGGCTCGAATCGGTAGGTCGAAATTGACTGCGGACGTCATTGGCAGCTGAGCAATTCCTCGAGGCGCTGTGCTAGTAGGGGCCAAGGATCGGCCACCTCCGGTACCGCTGGCGAACGCTTAGGGGGAGCCCAGATGGCCTCGGGAAAGGTAGGATCCTGCGGCCAGCGCGGAATGACGTGCCAATGGAGGTGGGGGACTTGGTTGCCAAGGCTGGCGAGGTTGATTTTTACCGGTTTCAGCGTGTCGCGCACCGCCCGTTCTACGGCAAACACTACCCGCATCAGGTGATGCCTTGCGTTTTCCGAAAGATCGCCCATTTCCGCCACGTGGGCGTTGAGGATGACCCGGCAGTAGCCAGGATAGCCGGGCATCTCCACGCCGATGACCCGACAGAAGGAATCCTGCCACAGAATCAAGTCGGCCTCCGAGCAACACAGGGGACAAGCGCTCATTTCGGCCACAGCGCAAGCAGTTTGCGCAGGGCCTGGCCGCGGTGGCTCAAGGCATTTTTTTCCTGCGGCGCAAGTTCGGCGGCGGTGCGACCCAGTTCGGGGAGGTAGAACACCGGATCGTAGCCAAATCCTCCTTCCCCGCGCGGTTCTTTGGCGATGACTCCTTCCCAGCTACCTTCGGCGATGATGGGGCTGGGATCGAGCGCGTGGCGCACAAACACCAGCACGCAGCGGAAGCGGGCGCGCCGTTCTTCCTCGCCGAAGTCGGCCAGGGCTTCGAGCAGTTTGGCGTTGTTGGCCGCGTCGCTGGCCCCGGGGCCAGCGTAGCGCGCCGAGTAAACACCTGGAGCGCCGCCCAACGCCTCTACCTCCAGGCCGGAGTCATCGGCGAGCGCCGGAAGACCGGTAAAGCGAGCGGCGTTTCTGGCCTTGAGCAGGGCGTTTTCGACAAAGGTAGGAGCCGTCTCTTCGATCTCCGCAACCGCAAACGCGCTCTGGGGCAGAACGCGCACGCGATGAGAAGCAAGGAGCGCCTGTATTTCCCGCAGCTTGCCGCGGTTGCCGCTGGCCAGGACTACCCGCATCAGGCTATTCCATCCCTGCCAGCACCAGGGCCTGGCGTTGGTGTTCTAAGAGCTCGGCGATGCCTTTGTCGGCCAAGTCCAGCATGGCGCCAAGCTCCTGGCGGTGGAACGGGTGCCCCTCGGCGGTTCCTTGGATTTCGATGTAGGCGCCTTCAGCGTTCATAACCACGTTCATGTCAGTTTCGGCTTCGCAGTCCTCCTGATAGTCCAGGTCCAGGATCGGCACGCCGCGATAGATTCCGACCGATACCGAGGCGATCTGACCGCAGAGCGGGTTTTTGTTCAGCTTGCGTTCCTCGAGCAGTTTTTCCACTGCCAGCGCTAAGGCGACGAAGCCGCCGGTGATCGAGGCGGTGCGGGTGCCGCCGTCAGCTTGGAGAACATCACAATCGATGACGATCGAACGCTCCCCAAGCGCCTTGAGATTTACCGCAGCGCGCAAGGAACGGCCAATCAGCCTTTGAATTTCCATGGTCCGGCCACCTTGGCGGCCAGAGGCGGCCTCGCGGCTGGTGCGCTCGTGGGTGGCGCGCGGCAGCATCCCGTATTCGGCCGTGACCCAGCCTTGGCCCTGGCCGCGCAGAAAGCTGGGCACCCGCTCGTCCACGCTGGCAGTACATAGCACGCGAGTGTCGCCGAATTCCACCAACACCGAGCCTTCGGCGTGCTTGGTGTAATGGCAGGTGAATCGGATTGGTCGCAGTTCGTCGGGTCGTCGGCCGCTGGGTCGCATGGTTAGTGTTCCTTTAAAAAGTTTAATTATACCGCGAAAATCAAAGTGCAAACTCGGCCAGGAAAGGCAGATGATCGGACGCCATCCGGCAAATCGCAGTTGCAGCTACCTCTGCTCGGATCACTTTAAAATGGGGGCTGACGAAGATGTGGTCCAGGCGCACCACGGGAAAGCGGCTAGGGAAGGTCCCGCGCAGATGGCGCTGGCGGGCAGCTATGGCGGCATCGTTCAGGTGATCCCGAAGGCGACGGCATAAACCGGAGGCGGCATGCGCATTGAAATCCCCACACAGGATCGTCGGGCCCAGGCAGACTGGGGCTTTAAGCCAGTCTGGGCCTAGAAGCGCCTTAAGCTGCAACTGCCGCTCGGCGGGAGAGAGACCAAAGTGGGTATTGAATACCTGAAGCTCCCTTCCCTGCCAGTCTACCGCTACCCACAGCACCCCGCGCGGCTCGAGGCGCCTGGCTCCAGGGAGAGGACCGGCCTTGATGAGGCGCATCGGCAAGCGGCTTAAAATAGCGTTGCCGTACTGCTCCTCAGCCACTTCGAAGGAAGGATGGAAGACGCAAGCCATGCTTAAGCTATGGGCGATTCGGTGGGCCTGGTCGAGGCAGCCACTGCGTGCCCGGTTGACGTCCACCTCCTGCAGAGCGACGATGTCCGGTTCGAGGGTGGCGATGACCTGGGCGACGCGCTCCGGCAGGCACTGCCCGTCGGTTCCCAAGCAGCTGTGGATGTTGTAAGTGACGACTCTTAAAGTGGCAGTCGAGTCACGCATAGCCGAGGAAGCTAAGGGCAGCAGCGCGCAGGTCGAAGGTAGTCAGATACGGGCGATGGGCGTGGGGCAAAGAAGCTTCCTGAGGCAACAAGGCGAACGCCGAGGTTTCATTGGGACCGGATCCCGCATGAGCGCCGTTCTCGATAGCAAAACTCAAAGGGGAAACCCCCTTGCGCCAACCGACCAGGACGAAATCGCCGGCATTCGGGTGCTGGCACAGTTTTACCCAATCGTTTCCTAGCTGATCGAGGAACGGATGGTCGGCGCCGAACAGCTCTGCCGCCTGCTGCGGGAGCCAAAATTCCCCCTCCGCGGTCCAGCCGCACACCCCCTCGGCCGTGTTGGCCAGCACCATGGGTACCTGGACTTGCTCTACCAAGCCTTTTGCAATCCGTGTGCGTAAGCTTTCGTCCAAGGGACGATCCAGATAGAGATGACCTACGGGTCCCAAGGCGGCAAGCATAGGCTGCTCCTCGTCGCTTTTTTCATCCCCGTTCCAGATCGGAAATAGGCGCTGGATGAGGTGGCCGCCGAACCAACGGATGCGCTGGGTTTGGATACCCCGGCCCACGTCTGCCTGCAATCGGTCGGGCAGACCAAGTTCGGCGAACAGTTCTGCCACCGCCTCATCGAGGTGGCGTCCGTAGCGGTTAAAGTAGGGTGTCACCCGCTCTTGGCCGTGGTCGGAGTAAATCCAGACCTGATAACGGCGGCGCCGGGAGCGGCGCGCTGCGCGCCAGATGCGGGCAATGGCGGCGTCAATCCCCTTTAAAGTCCAATGCGCGAACTTAGAGTCGGGGCCGCGGCGGTGGGCCTGTTCGTCGTAGCCTAAAAAGTTCACGTAGATCACCGGTAGCCCCCGGCTCGCGTCTAGGCTGGCGCCGATGACCGAAAGCTCGCGCAATAAAATGGAAATTCCGACTCGGGTGGGGATAAACTTGAGCTCCTTGAAAAAATCCTGACCCTGGATGATGCCGCGCACGCAGTCGGTCACCGCCAGCCCCAGCTCGACCAGCAATAGGGTGGCAAGGCGCACGAAGCTTGGCAGATGAAGTAGGACGAACAGCAAAAGCACCCACGACGGGGCCCCTCGTAAAGGCCTACCCCAGCCGAGGGCGGCGGGGCAGAAGTGGGGCTCTTGCGCTCCGCCGGTAAAATTGCCTACATACGCGCTGCCGCCTAACAGCAACGGGGGATGGCCGTGATTGGCGAGGTGCTCCTCGACTGCTCTGGCGGCTTCCGGTTCGTACATGCGTACCAATTCCCGGCAGGCGCGAAAACTGAAAGCCGGCACCACCGGATGGACGCCGTAGAACAGCGCACCCTGACACGCTGGAGTCGTGGTGGGAAGACCTGGGTAGTGGGGGTAGAGGCGAAAACCACGGCGGATCAAACGCCGCAGAAAAGGCATTCGCCTCCTTTCCATAGCGCGCTGCAGTTGAGGCAAAGAAAGCCCGTCGATCTGGATCAGGATCAACCCCGTTGTGGGTGGGCCTTGGAAGCAAGGTAAGCTTAGCCAGCGGATAAACCATTCGCTGCGGTTTAGCGCTTTGCGCAAGCGGCGCAGGAGGGTTAACATCACGCTCCGTTTTTCACTAAAGGTTCGCCGCCAACTAGGGCGATTCCCGCCGCCTCTGCCATCTCGCGGACGATTTCCCATTCTATTTTGATCCGGCGCAACACTTGCTCCCAAGCTTCGTCTTCCGCTGCCGAATGGGGTAGCTGTCGGGAGGCTAAGAGTGTTTGATAACAGCCCAGCGCCTTAGCCGCCATGCGGGGCAGGGAAAAATGTTCGGCGGTGCGACGGGCGGCCTCTTCGAGCGCTTGCCGGCGAGACGGGGGCAAGGCGTACACCCAATCCAAGGCGGCGCTGAACTCCGCCTTATCCTGATGGGGCACTAGGCGGCCGTTGCATTGATCGATCACCACTTCGCGCACCCCTGGAGCATCCAAAGCCACTACCGGAGTGCCAGCGGCCATCGCCTCGACCAGTACCAGCCCCTGAGTCTCGCTGTAGGAGGCAAAGGCGAACACGTCCATGGCGTGATAGGCATCGGCCAAATCCTGATCTACCAAAACACCTACCTGGTGCAGGCGGTCTGCCACCTGTGCGGCAGCGCATAGGCTAAGGATTTCCGCTTCACCCGGCCCGCGCCCAGCGACCAAGAAGTGCGCGTTGGGACGGTGGGCTAGAAATGCGGCGACCGCCTCGGCCAGGAACCCCAAGTTCTTCTCCGGCGCCAGCCTCCCCACGTGGCCGACCACGAATGCCTTCTGTGGGATCTTCAGGGCCCGACGCAGTCGATTGCCGGCGCCGTGGCTGAAGCGTTCCAGCCGAATGCCGGTGGGGACCACTTCGATGGGAGTTTTGACCCCGCGCTGACGAAGCAACTGAGCGATGCTTTCGCTGGGAGCGAACACCAGGTCACACAAGTTGGCGTAACGAGTCGCAAGTTCCACCACGAAGCGCTTGAGCGCTGGCGAATCCATCGGCACGTAGTGGGTATAATATTCGTACCGGGTATGGTGGGTGAATACTAAGGGCAGGTTGCGGGTGCGCGCTTCTCTAAGCGCGGTCATACCCAATAGATAAGGGTGATGGGCGTGGATCAGTTCTGGGCGAAATTCGTCTAGGGCGTAGGCCAAATCACTGAAGAACGGCAAAACGACGGCAAAATCGCTGCCGTTGAAGTTCTGGATCGCCGGCACCCGCACCACGTCTGGCTCGTGCTCAGGGGCACCGGCAAATTTCGGCGCTACCACCAACACGCGGTGACCTAAAGCGCGGTACTCTTCGGTAAAAGAGGACACCGAGCGCGCCACGCCGCCAATATGGGGCAGATAGGTGTTGGTCATCATGACAATATTCATAAAAATACCTCGCTTTGGCCAGGCGCGCATGAGACGGGTTCGCGTCCGGGCAGGTGAACGATAATCTCAGGCGGCTTATCGCGCCAGTTTCCCTCCCAGGAAATTCGGCAGCGTCCACCTGAGCTCTCCAGGGCGATGGTTACTGTCCCGAAGCGAGTAGGCGCAGGTCCGAAGCGCAGCGCTTGCCCGGATTCGATCCAGCGCTTTGCGATGCCACTGGCGAGGATCAGGGAGTTGCCTTCCTCGCGCACGAAGCTGTTGCGCATGATCAGCAGCCACTCCGCTGCCGCCCACACGTGTTGCCCATCCCCCATGCAGCCGCCCAGGGTGTGGGGATGGATGGCTTCGGGCCACTGGCCGGTGGGGGAAGCCAGTGCAGCGACTGTTTCCATCAGATCCAAACAACGCTCATCGCCTGCCCGCAGGAGCACCTGGGCGACGTGCAGGGTTAAGTATGGGTTGATGCCGGAGTGAATCATATCCTGAAAAAACCCCCCTTTGACGAAGCAGCGTTCGAGCAGAAATTCGGCTGTATCGAGCAGGCGCGCATCGCGCGGCGGATAAAGCTGCAAGGGATAACCTGCGACCAATGAGCCGATGGCACCGGCGTCCAAGCGTCGGGTGGGTGCGGCGGGCATAGCGGGACGACCCAGGCGGATAGAGGCGCGCTTTAAGCTCGAATCGAGAGCACGCTGAAAGTCTTTGGCCCCTTCCAAGAAGGCGCGTGCCGAAACTGGATCGAAAGCCTCGACCAGCTTGGCGGCGGCTTTGAGGCCGGCGATGCCCCAGAAATCGTCCCAGTAATAGTAATCGTTGGGGCCAAGATGCTCGGCGCTGAAGCCTGCAGGAAATAGGCCTGCGTGCTCGGAACCGTCATCGGGCAAGCGTTTTCCGAGAATCCAGTAGCCGCCGCGCGAGATCGCTTGCTGCCAAGAGGATTTGGGTGGGCAGCCAGACAACTCGCAGAATCTAGCGAAAATCCACAACACCTCGCCGTTGGCATCCCATTCTCCTTCTTGAGAATGGAAGTAACCGCTTGCAGTCTGGCGGTCTGGGAAACGATCCAACGCGCGTTCTGCCCGCTCGGTCAGGCCGACGCACAAAAGGGCGTGGAGGATGAAGGCGGCGTCTCGGAACCAAAACCTGCGGTAAGTATAGGGGCCTGGATAAACTTCCCCGGGCGAATGAAGGATCAGGGTGGTAATGGCGGCATCGTACAGGAATTGGAGACGCGCATCGGGAATCTCCAATCGACAGGCTAGGCGACGTTCGCGTTCCCAAGCGTCGGCGCGGAGATGAGGCCCAGATGCTCGAGGTAGCCGAACCTTGACTTCGATCCTTCGGCTTTGGCCCGGCTCGAGGCGAAACAGCGCGGCAGCGGTGGCCATGCCTAGCTGGCAATTTACCTGAGTCCGTTCCTCCCGCTCCAGCAGATTCAAGGAGACATCGGCGCTGTGGTAGTCGGCGGTGAAGTGGCGTTCGGCCGGAGTATCGAATTCGACTATAGCAGCATCGTTTACTCGCCAGCTGCGCCGGTCGGAAGCCAGCTCGATGGTGTAAATGAAGCTGATCCCTTCCGGGTTATAGGGGCGCAAAGCCAACACCGCCCAGGCGGGGCGTTCCGCAGTCGCGGTCAAGGAGAGCGTGGGGATGGGCTGGCCGTCTTGTAGGACTAGACTAGCCTCGGTGATGAGCTGTAAACCTTCGTGCTGGGTGGTGGTGATGACTGTCGGGACCGGGTCCAGCGCCAGAAGCTGCTTGCTGGTGCGGCTGCGCGACGGTAGCAGCCAGCCGTGATCGGAGGCAATCCAAGCATCCAGCGACCAGCCATCGTACAAGGGCGTCAGCAGGCCGCGTGGGTCGACAATTGGGTACTCCTCCCAATCCGGCCAGCCCAGCGCGGTCCAGTTGCGGTGAGTGAGGTTCACGTGGGTGAGGGAAAAGGCCCGCGGAATGAAGGATTCATCCCGAGGATCGAACTGGCGCTCGATCCAGTAAGGCCAGATCCAATCCAGATTGTGTTGAATGACTCGGCTGTTGATCAGTCCGCGGGCGTGGAACACCATCCCGGCGCGGAGCAGTTCCATGGGTTCGGCAACCTCTGATGGTTTGGCGAAGCGGCGTGCTTTCGCCAGCAGCGCCAGGGGATCGATAAAGCCATGGCTGCGGGCTAAGTAACGGATGATAAAGCGCCAGGGAAACCATCTCAGCCACATCGGTAATCCAGGGGAGAGTTTCTTAACATAAACTAGATTATTGCAATTTTATGAATGTTACCGCATCATCGATTGCCGCAGGAGTGATTGGCTTTAAGCCCGATGAAAACAATATTGACAAGATTCGGTCGGGCGCTTCGACGAAAATTGTCACTCAAGGTTCTGATCGGTGGACCGTTGGGAGCTTTTGCCTGGAGTGTTGGGGGCGCCGGGGCGATTGCGGTCTTGATCTGGGGAATCAAAACCGTCGCCATTCCCTTGTTGATTCTCAAAACCACCTCCTGGGGGCTATGGGGGGCAGGGGTGCTGCACCAGCTTACCCTACACCGACAGGTGAGGCGTGCTGCGGGGTCCAAAGCTAACGAGGATCAGAATACTTAAGGTGGCTTACGAGCTGTTCAGTGAAGCGTACCTGTGCTGTCTTATCGTGCCAGACGACCTCGCCTATATCCCGCCACGGTTGGCTTAGGTTCCAGCGGCGAAGTTCTGCCTCCCAGTCGGCCGGCATGCGGATCGCTTTGGCTTTTACCCGAAAGCGCGCTGCGTTCAGATCAAGCCCAACCCTTGGGCCGTAAAACGCCGTCACCTTCTCCAGGAATTTCGCAAGCCGCCGCTGTTCGAGCCTCGGCGTGACTGCGATATTGGCCCACATGGAGTGAACTCGTCCCCAGTTTGGCGCCACCAGCCTGCCTTCCTCGTTGACGAGCGGCAGCCAACGTTCGTTTCCTTGGGTGTCCAAATAAGTGATGGCCAAGATCAGCCGGTAGCCTTTGAAATGGTCGTCCAAATACAGAGCATGCGGGGTGATTCCCAAAAATGCGTGGGACACCGACAGCAGCATGTTGCTCACCGCACTCAAAGGGCCTAAGGAATCGGCCATTCCTAAGCGGTAGAGCAGGCCGTAATGTAAGGTGCTGTTGAGCTGCAGAGCGATCAGGACTACCAGTACTTTAGCCAAGCGGAAGGCTTGGCGGTGCGTGGATCCCAGCCATTCCTTCCAGGCGTCTTGAAAGAGAACGCTGCGTTCTACTCTCGGAAGGCAAGCGGCGTCGCAGGCAAGCCTTTGGCGGTTGTCGGCGATGCGGCGGTAGATCAGGGTAGCCAGGAAATAGACCCCGGGCAGGCGAAGCACCCAAGCGATGGGCTTTGGATAGCCCAGGCTGCTTAGAATCTTAAGGTAGGTGTCAAGGCCGCAATAAGTCCGCCCCTCAGTATCTATCGCATATAAATCTTTAAGGAGTTCTGCCTCGCTTATCCCAGCCAGTGCCGGTTGTTGGGCGGCATAGGTCTGGAGGTCTAGAAATCTGACGGCTTTACGCAGGTCGAAGTGTTCTACTGTCAGCACCGTCCGCCAGCATAAGGGGCATTGGCCGTCGTAGTACACGATAAGGCATGGCCTGGGAAGGCGCAGCTTTTCCCCAAGCTTGCGCCACCAGCCAAAAGGCACGAGCAGGGCATAGTGGACCAGCATCCCCAGGCCGAAAGGATAAATGTTAAAGGACAGAGTGATTCCGCTGTGGAACAGCGTTCCAAGGAGCAGAAACGGAACCCTAAATCTGCGGTGCCAAAACAGAAACGGAAACAAGAACTGAAAACCGATGATGGTATAGCCGATGACCCTTTCTAGCCACTCCCGCTCGAGCAGCCAGCTCATGTCGATCGCCGAGATGTAATAAGGATGGGAAGAGGGCAGCCAAGCCCCCATACCGTTGCGCCAGTGCGGAGCAAACAGCTTGTGGATAGCTGAATCGAAATACAGTAGTCCCAGAGAAACAAATACCGGCAAGGTGTAGGCCAGCACGGAGACTGTGCGGGGCGGTTCGTAACGATGGCCCAGGGTCGAATATTTGAATTTCAGGCGTAGGTTGTCCAGCGACAAGGCGCGCCAAGAGGGTAGAAAGACGAGAAACAGCCCCGAAGAAATCATCAGCTGATCGAAACCGCCGTCGAAGTCGCGCCACATGGGTGTGAAGTTGGTAAAAACCACCCAGAAGCTGTAGTTCAAAATGGCGCACAGACGGGTGTGTAGCCCTAAGGTCAAGCCTAAAGCTGCCCCTCCCCACAACACTAAAAACAAGGGAATTAAAGCCGGACCTGGGTCGAGGTAAGGAGTCTCGTCGAAGATCAAGTGGCGGAAATAATAGAGAAAAGCGATTTCCTGCAAGGCTACCAGGCCGTAGCCGATTCGAAACATCCCAAGCCCGGTGGCAGGAGCTTGGTGGCAGAGTCTTTGCTCTAGCCAACTGGCCAGAGAGATCAAAGGGGAATGGCTCATACGGAAATGGATAAGAAATGAAGGGAAATTATAGCTTGGGCGGTTTTGCTTTTGGCTTTGCTCTGGATCAAATTTTGCCGCCAAAAAATTCGTACTATGTTCCTTCCGGGGTTTTCCCTGGGAATCTCAAGAAAGCAATGACGGAGGAGAAACTCTATGGCCCTTATGACTTGGACCAAAGAACAGTTTGGTACCGATGTTCCGGTTTGCGACGAGCAGCACCAGAAAATCTTTGCGATGGTCAATCAGCTTTATGAAACTGCTGCAACGGGCGATAAAAATGCGATTGGAAAGCTGCTGGACGAGTTAATCGACTACGTGGTGATGCATTTTCAGACCGAGGAAAAGCTGATGCAGGAAAAAGGCTATTCCGGCTATGCCGCCCATAAAGAAGAACACGACAAATTGGTCGCTACTTGCTCTGAGCTACAGAAAAAGTTTCACGCTGGCCAGGCAGAAGTTACCCAGGATACAGCCCGGTTCGTGTGCGACTGGCTGCTTCACCATGTCCCCAAGATCGACCGGCCTTATGGCCCTACGTTAAGCTCCTGAAATCTCTATACTTCCAGACCTCGCCGCGGCGGGGGTTTTTACCCCTCGCTTCGGCGGATAGCGATCACTTCTAGCTCGACCTCACCCACTGGCCGTCGCCAATGGACAAGATCGCCGACCCGGGCGTCGAGCAAGGCGCGGGCCAAGGGAGAAACCCAGCTGATATAGCCTTTGCTTGCGTCTGCCTCGTCTTCGCCAACGATGCGATAGGTGTAGAGGTTGCCTTGCGGATCTGCGACCTCGACCCAAGCGCCGAAATACACGCGGTCTGCGACTTGTGAAGGGGGTTCGACCACCACCGCAGATTGCAGCCGTTGCTCCAAATAGCGCAGTTCGCGCCGGATCAACATCAATTCCTGGCGGGCGCTCAAGTCTTCCCGGCGGCTCAATTGCGCTTGACGGGCCTGGTAAGCCGCAAAGCGCTCACGCAGTTTTGTCAATCCTTCTGGGGTGACATAGTTTGGATGCGGGCTGATCGGCTTGTCTGGCAGTTCCTGAACGGCCTCTATGGTTTCCTCTTTGACGAATGCACGGCTCATGGAGAGTTGACCTTAAAAATCCAGAGAAGAATCATAGCATGTTGAGTATTCTTTTTGACAGAAGTCTACAAAACTACCGCTTACCTGGGGACAAAGGTGAAGGCGCTGGCGACTTTGTTGATATTAGCCTCTATCCTGACCGCTGCCCTGATGGGGACGATCTCCCTGGTGACCGAGGACTGGCGAGCTCAATTTGCCGTGTTTTCGGTGCTGGCAGTGGTGTCCGGGCTTGTCAGTCTCTGGCGCTGGTGGCGGCAACGTCGCCGTAAGCGGCTTTTGCTGGGGCGGAGCTTGGTAGGCAGGATGGCCGAAGTCCGGCAGACCATCCCTATCGGTCAGCGAGGGGATATCCTAGTCGATGGTCGCTTGTGGGTAGCGAGCTCCGTGGCTCATAGGGAGTTGAAGCGTGGTGAGAAGGTCAGAATTGTCGAGGTAGACGGCGCTTTGCTGCTGGTCGAGCCGGTAGCGGAACAAAAACCCCCGACGCTGGGGGGCGTCGAGGGCCAAGTCTAGAAAGCTTTCAGGCGACTTTGACGCTGATCTTCTTAGGTTGTACCTCCGGTTTTTTGGGAATGCTGATGGTCAACACGCCTTTGTCGTAGTTGGCCTCGATTTTTTCCTCCTCCACCGTTTCAGGCAGGGTGAAGCGGCGGAAGAAGCTGCCATAGAAACGCTCGATGCGCCGATAGTTTTCCTTTTCTTCCTTGGCTTCAGTTTGACGCTCGCCTTTGATGGTCAGCACCCCGTTTTGCAAGGTAACCTCGATGTCTTCCGGTTTGACTCCCGGAAGGTCCACCTGGACCACATAGCGGTTCGCCTCTTCCTTGATGTCGGCCAAAGGCGCCCACACCGCCGCAGCTACCTCCTCCTCAGGGCGGAAAAGCCGGCGCATGGATTCTAACGTGCGCTCCATTTCCCGTTCAAAGCGATCCAAAAGCGACCACGGTTCATAAGGCGTCAAAAGTGCCATAACTTCCTCCTTTTAGGTTGGGTTAGTAGGTGCTATGAATATGGAGGCAGGCGAAAAAAAATCAAGCCTTGGGGCTCAATAGTTCGATTTTGTAGCCGTCAGGGTCTTCCACAAAAGCCAAAATCGTATGGCCGTGTTTCATCGGACCCGGCTCGCGCACGATTTTGCCGCCTTTGGCGCGAATTTCCTCCACGGCCTGATAGACGTCGTCCACTTCGATGGCAATATGGCCGAAGCCGTTGCCCAGATCATAAGCGTGGGTATCCCAGTTGTAGGTGAGCTCCAAGACGGTGTTTTCCCGTTCGTCTCCGTAGCCAACGAAAGCCAAAGTAAAGCGGCCTTCCGGGTAGTCGTGGCGGCGTAAGAGCTTCATCCCTAAGACTTCGGTATAAAACCTGAGCGATCGGTCCAAATCGCCGACGCGGAGCATGGTATGCAGGATGCGCATGGTTTCCTCCTCAAATCGAAACTCACTTCTTAGGGCGCGGAGCCGGATGTGCGGTTTCTATCAAGTTGCCCATGCAGTTCATGATGTGTTCAGTGATGCTAAGAGCGGCAGCGCTTGCTTGTTTTTCCGATCCGAACACGGTTTGATATTGTTTGACTGCGGCCAGAGCTTCCTCAGTCGTGCGCGCGCTTTCGAAGGCAGCATAGGCCTCCCAGTAAGGTTTGCGCACTGGAGAGCCTCTAAAGCCTGGTAGGGTTTTGGCGATCTCGCTGGTGACGCACTCGGCCACTTCGTTGGGATCGAGATTATAATCTTTCAGGTCAGGATCGGTGGCCAGGCGTGCTGCCAGCTTTTGTTGGAATTCGCTCCGCTCCTTGCTTGCACAGGCACTCAGCAGAACGGCAGTCAAGGTCAAAATGAACAGCTTTTTCATGACCAATCGTAGAAGTGAATAAGAGAGACCAAAAATATTATCGCCTAGCCAGCAACGGGCTGTACAGGTCTTTGCGCCAGCGCTCGGCTTAAGGCAGCGAAGGCTGTTATGGGCAGAGTCTCGGCGCGGGCTTGAGGGTCGATCCCACAAGCGCGAATGGTTTCCTCGGGCAAAAGGGATTTGAGGGCATTGCGTAAGGTCTTGCGACGCTGGCCGAAGGCGGAAGCAACCACTGTCTCAAACAGCGCATGCTCGCCGACTTCCACCGGCGGGATAAGATGGGGGCTCAGGCGGACGATGGCCGAAGCGACCTTGGGCTGAGGCCTGAAACTCTCTGGGCCGACCGTGAAAAGCTTTTCGATCTGGCAGTGGTACTGAGCCATCACGCTCAAGCGGCCGTAACGCTTGCTGCCAGGAGAGGCCGTCAGGCGTTCCACCACTTCTTTCTGCAGCATGAATAGCATATCATCGATCACCCGTTTTTGCCCGAACAGTTGGAACAGAAGCGGGGTCGAGATATTGTAAGGCAGGTTGCCTACGATTCTGATTCGTTCCCCCGCCTCGGCGAGATGGGTGAAATCGAAGCGCAAAGCATCGGCGCAGTGGATGCGCAGATGCTCGATGCCAGAGAATTTCTCCCGTAGCAGTTCGACGAGATCGCGGTCGATCTCGATCACGTCTAAGCGTCGGCAATGGGGAAGCAGATAACGGGTCAAGGCGCCCTTGCCGGGGCCGATCTCCACGATGTGGTCGTTTGCCAGTGGCGCCAGCGCCGCTAGGATCCTAGCGAGCACTTGGGTATCGACCAGGAAATGCTGGCCGAAGCGCTTTTTGGGTCTATGCATGGCTATGGCTGAGCTCTGCCGCGGCGGCGACTGCGGCCAACAGGCTGCCGGGATCGCAGCGGCCGGTACCGGCCAATTCCAAGGCGGTGCCGTGATCCACCGAGGTGCGGACGATCGGCAGGCCCAAGGTAACGTTGACCGCTCGCCCGAACCCGGCGTATTTGAGCACCGTCAGGCCCTGGTCGTGATACATGGCCAGGAAAGCGTCGGTGTTTTCCAGAACGTGAGCCAAAAAGGCAGTGTCGGCAGGCACCGGGCCCCAAAGCCGTATGCCTTCTCTGCGCAGGGCTTCCAGCACCGGTTCGATGATCTCGATCTCTTCGCGTCCAAGATGCCCCCCTTCGCCGGCGTGAGGGTTGAGACCCAGCACGGTGATGCGAGGTTGCGCGACCTTAAAACGCGCCTTGAGGTCGCGGTGGAGGACCCGGAGAACGGTTTCAAGGCGCTCTTGGGTTATAGCGGCCGGTACGTCCCGCAGCGGAAGATGGGTCGTCGCCAGCGCCACGCGCAGGTCCAGCGCCGGGCTCGCCAGGCGGGTTGTCAGCATCATGACTGGCTGGCCGGAGGTAATGGAAGCGATGAATTCGGTATGCCCGCGGAACGGGATGCCGGCGTCATTGATGATTCCTTTGTGGACCGGCGCGGTGACGAGAGCATCAAAACGCCCTGCTAAGCAACCGCGGGTAGCAGTCGCGATCAGATCCAACACGTGGCGAGCGTTGGCCGGATCGAGTTTCCCTGGGGTGACCGGAGCCGCCGCCTGCATGGGTAGGACCCAAAGTTCGCCGGCACGCTGCTGGGGGTAAGCAGCTGCGCCTTGATGGAAGCGAAGCTTAAGACCAAGTTGCTCGGCGCGCTTCTTCAGCACTTCGGGATCGCCCACCACCGTGAGGCGGCAGGGCAAATCCCGCAGCGCTACGAGCAGACAAAGGTCCGGTCCGATCCCCGCGGGCTCGCCATAGGTCAAGGCGAGATGGGGCGATTCATTCATCCAAGTGGACTTCCACATAGGATTCGGCGCGCAGCTTTTGCAGCCAAAGCTCGGTTTCTTCTTCGAATTTGCGTTGCGTAAGAATTTCCCTGGCCCGCTTTTGGCGGTATTCAGCGGTATCATCGCGGGTCTTGCGCCCCAATACTTGGATCAAGTGCCAGCCGAATGGCGTTTGTATCGGCTCTGAGACTTCTCCTTCCTGGAGGCGGTCCATCGCCTCGCGAAATGCGGGCACCACGGCCTCGGCCGTGATCCAACCCAGGTCCCCGCCTTTGACCGATGAGCTCTTGTCGTCCGAATAGCTTTGCGCCAGAGCGGCGAAGTCTTCGCCTTGTTCGATCCGTTGCTTGAGTAGACTTAAGCGTCGCTTCGCCTCGGCGTCGTCAATGATTTCGTTAGGCTGGATGAGGATGTGGCGAACGTGAGTTTCCACCACGGTGTGCTTGTCGTCTTTGCCTTTGAGGTCGAGCAACTTAATGATGTGAAACCCGCTGGGGCTGCGGATAGGCCCTGCGACTTCCCCTTTTTGCATGCGTGGGACCAGTTCCGCAAACAGGCTGGGGATCGCCTCCAGCTTGCGCCAGCCTAGGTCCCCACCTTTGAGGGCCTGGGCACCATCCGACAGGGTGATGGCGGCTTGGTGGAAGTCGAGACCCTGTCGCAATTCGGCTACGAGTCGTTCAGCCTTCTGCTGAGCTTGCTGAACCTGCTGAGGAGAGGCGGCCTCTGGGGTAGCGATGAGGATGTGGCCGAGGTGGTATTCCGTCGTTTGGGTCGAGTCGGAGTGAGACTCAGTTTCCAGGAAGTGCTCGATTTCTCGCTCGTTGACTTGGATTTGCGCGTTGACTTGGCCGGCGCGCAGGCGGTTGAGCACAAGTTCCTGACGCAAGTTCTCGACGAACTCGGCGTAATCCATGCCTTCGTTTTCCACCGCGCGACGAAAGGTTTCTAGGTCCATACCATTGCGCTGAGCCAGTTCGACTAAGGCTTGGCGCAGGGTCTCGTCGTCCACCTGAATTCCCTGGCGCTCTGCTAGTTGCAGCTGCAAGCTGTGCATAATCATCCGTTCGAGCACCTGCCGACGCAGGGCCTGGCGCGGTGGCAGGGTGGAACCGCTGGCCTCGATCTGGCGTTCGATGGCCTTGACCCCGCGCTCTAGCTCGCTTTCCAAAATTACGTCGTCCTCGACCACCGCCACGATGCGGTCCAAAAATTCCTCCGCCAGCAGCCAGCTCGACCAGACCAGAAAGCAGAAAATCGACAATTTCCTAAGTAGCATGACGTCAATACAACCAATCGTCGGTACCGTAGCCTCGGACGGTGCGTTCCAGGAAGCGGTCCACATCCTTGCCCAGGCTGACTAAGCCTTTGAGCTCCAGTTGCGCAAAGACTGCTGTGTCTTCGGTGCGATTTACGTCGCGGATGAACCTTCGCCCGATCAGTCTAAGCCGCCAGCAACACGATTCCACTTCTATCCCCAGAAAGCTGTCCAAGGTGATGTCATCGCGCAGTGAGTACTGCCAGCGGCCTATCGCGTGAAGACCTGGGTATACCAGCCAGCGGAAAGAGCCGTCAAGGATCTTGAGCTGATCACCGGCCAAATGGAAAGGCACCCCTGGCAGCAGGGGGGCAAACCGCCTAAAGCGATAGCCGAGATTGGCGATGTAATCGTCGGTGTTTTTGTACCCGAAAAGAACCTCGCCGCGGTCCAGATCTTTGCGGTTCGGATCCCATTGAACCGCGGAAAACAAAGAGAACCTCTCAGTGGGCAACAAATCAACCTCAGCTACCAAGTTGGACAAGCGGCTCGTTTCTATGGGCTGTCCTGGCAGAGTCACGCGCCGGTCTTTTAAGTAGTAAATCTGACCTAAGCTTGCGCGTAAACGTTCCTTGCCGCTTTCGGATGCCAAAAGGCGCGAGGTCAAGGCAAAGGAGAATTGGTTCGCATCGGTGATGCGGTCGTAGCCGCTGAAGCGGTTGTCGCGGAAGAGTTGATTGAAGTTGAAGTCAAACAGGGCGCTGTCGAATATCGGAATGTCGTCTTGGCGCTTGTTCGGGATATAAAGATAGAAGACCCTTGGCTCTAGGGTTTGGAGAAAGCCTCCCCAGTCTTTCTCGAAAAATAGCCCTCCGTCCACCGAGGCGACCGGCAAAGCGCGCGAAATCTGACTGCCTTGCCCGGATTGCGCGCCTTGCAGAAAATATTGGGTGTAGTCGAAGCTGAGTTTCGGGATCAGGAAGCTTGCCGCAGTGCGCCAGGGGAAGGAGAGGCTTGGGCGCAGGTGGATGCGCTGGGCGTCCACGCGTTCATCCTGCTGGAAATAGACGAACTCGCTGTCGAAATGGCCTACGGTCCAGGGGGTAAGACCCTGGTCTATGGCAAAGAACAGTTGGGGCAGACGGCGGTAGGGTTTGTTCTGGTCAGGGATGGTGGGATCGACGGTCTGCCAGTTTTCCAATCGGCCCAGGAAATACCAATTTTCCCGCCGGTACTCGGTGCGCGCTTCGCTATGGACTTGGCGGTTGCTGGCCAGGGAGAGGTTATTGCCTAGTTCGTTGAGGTAATGGCTGTCAGAGACATAGTTGAGGTCCGCTAGGGCGCTCCAGTAGGGATCGATCTGGGTTTGGTTGAAGAAAGTTGCCTGGCCGCGGGTTTTCCCTCGCTGGCTGTCGTTGGGCAGGATTTCACCGGCGAGCAGGCCGCGGCTGTGGGGCAATAGGTAACGGAACTCCATCCCCGCCATGAAGCCGCGCTGGACCATCACCCTCGGGGTGAGAGTCAGGTCGTAGTTAGGCGCCAGGTTGAGATAATAAGGCAGGGTAACGTCGAATCCCCGGGTGCTGGAGCGCCCGATGGACGGGCTCAAGAATCCTGTGATCCTGCGATCGTCGATGGGATGGGCGAAATAGGGCGAATAAAACACCGGCAGGTGCATGAATTCCAGCCACACGTGATGGCCAGAGGCAATGCCGCTGGCGCGGTTGATTTTCAAGTCCTTGGCGTGCAGTATCCAGTCTTCAGAGCCGATCGGGCAGGTAGTGTAAACCACCTGCTGGTGGCGCGACAGCTGTTCGCTCTCGAAGCGGCTGCGGGCGGCGCTGCCGCGGGCAGGGGTGTTGCCCAGGACGAAGCGGGGGCGATCCAGGCGAGCTTTCTCGTGTTCCAGGTCGAGCCAGGCGCTGTCGCTGACGAAAAGGTAACCTGCTTCTTCGTAGATGACGTTGCCGAAGGCGCTTAAGATATGGAGCTCAGTGTCATAGCTCAAAGAGTCGGCCCAGAGGCGCTGCTGGCCGCGCTCGATCTTGACGTTGCCGGAGAAGAATGTCAGGTCTTTTCCTAAAGACTGGCTGTAGTCGGCCTCCAAATTAAGGGGAAGGCCAGCACGGCTTTTTGCAGGCTGCACCTTGACTTTCTGCCCCTGGCAGTAGGCCACCCAGGGGTCTTCTGGCAGCAGCTGAACCAAGCGAAAGAAGTCCTGCTCGTTCTGGGGCGAGAAGACCGGCGACAGCTCGAACCAAGCCCGTTCGCGGACGCTGATCAGGCGCGGTTTTCCCTGCGGGTCCGGACCGATCAGCTTGCAGCGCCAGTTTCCGCTGTCATCCGGGGTGCAGGTCCAGCCTTCCAAGGCCGACTTGGCAGTGGCTGCAGGTGGGGCCTTGGGCATGCTGGGCTTCTGATCGGGGTGGATTCCCAACTCAGGTTTTGGCGCCGGGGGGGTGTTCAGCTCAGCAAACACGTCCGCTGTGGAGTTGGGAGAAGTGTTCGGGATAGATACCGGTTCAACCTTAGGGGAGACGGATTGCTCCTGGGCGGCGCAGACCCATTCTCCCCCTTTGAGATGACAATCCCAGCCAGATTCGTTTGCACCGAGGGCAATCTGCGGCAGAATGATCAGATAGGGCAAGAGAGGCCGCAGCGGGATGGATCCCACAGGGAGGATTGGCATCTTTAAAGGTTGACTCGGTCGTAACACGGGAGGTGAATTTTAACATGGGGAAAACCTAGCATGACCAACAATTCCAGACTGATCCAGGTTGCTGATGAGCGATTGCCGACCCTTCTGGCCTGGGCCGAGCAAGGGTTGGGTATGCGCGTGGAAAATTGGGAAGTTCTGGCTGGGGACGCCAGCACCCGGCGCTATCTTAGGCTTTGTACCCAAACCGGGTCTTGGATCGCCATGCTGGCTCCTCCCCCAGAAAATCCAAAGGCGTTTGTGGCGGTAGCGCAGCTTTTGCGCAGTGCTGGGATACGGGTGCCTGGAATTTATGGCCAGGACCTTAGGCAGGGATTTTTGCTGCTGGAGGATTTTGGCGACGTGACGTATTTTCAGGCCCTGCGGTCCGGGCTAAACGAAAGCTTGTACGAGGCGGCTTTAGCGGCGTTATGTCGGCTGCAAGTCCAACTCGACCCGGCAAGTGCCGGTCTTCTGCCCTATGACGAGCCCCTCCTTAGGCGCGAGCTGGACATTTTCCGCCAGTGGCTGGCGGAGGGCTGGCTGGGATTAAAAATCCCCCAGGAGACCTGGGACAGTACGGTGGAGGTACTCGTCCGGTCTGCTTTGGAACAACCTAAAGTGGTAGTCCACCGCGACTATCACAGCCGCAATCTGATGGTTTTGTCTGAGGCCACGCCAGGCGTTTTGGACTTCCAGGACGCGGTGGTGGGACCGGTGACTTATGATCTGGTCTCTTTACTGCGCGACTGTTATCTGGCTTGGCCGAGTACCTGGGTGAGGCAACAACAAGAAGGATATCGGCGGCGCTTGATTCAGATTGGCATGGATGTGCCAAAAGACAAGTGGCAGATGTGGTTTGACCGCATGGGTGTCCAACGTCATCTTAAAGCAGCCGGCATCTTTGCGCGCTTGTGGCTGCGCGACGGCAAACCCGGTTATCTGAAAGACATTCCCAGAACCTTAAACTATGTCGTTGAGGTTGCCCAGCAAGATACCGCCTTGCGCGGTTTGGAAAGATTTTTACAGAGCCAAGTTTTGCCCAAAGTCCAAGAAAGATTGCCACTATGCGCGCTATGATTCTGGCTGCAGGGCGGGGCGAACGCTTAAAGCCCCTGACCAATGCTACTCCCAAGCCGCTGGTTATGGCGGGGGGAAAGCCTTTGATCGTGCATGTAATCGAGCGTTTAGTTCTGGCCGGATTTACCCAACTGGTGATCAACTTAGGCTACCTAGGAGATCAGATCGAGGCGGCCTTGGGAGACGGCCGCGCCTTGGGGGCCAAGATCGTCTATTCGCGCGAGCCCAAAGAGGCGCTTGAGACCGGCGGAGGAATTTTCCAAGCCCTGCCGCTTTTGAGTGACCCCTTTTTGGTAGTCAATGGCGATGTGGCTACCGATTTCCCTTTTACTGAGTTGCCGCAGCGGATTCCGGGGCTTGCGCATTTGGTCCTGGTCCGCAATCCAGTCCATCACCCACAGGGGGATTTTGCCTTCACTGAAGGATGGATAAAAGACCAGGGCGCACCTCGATACACGTTTTCGGGGATCGGCGTTTATCGCCACGCTTTGTTTGCAGGCTGCCAACCGGGAAGATTCCCGCTGGCCCCCATTTTACGTCGGGCAATTGCCAAAGGTCAGGTGAGTGGCCAGCTATATTCGGGTTTTTGGAGCGATATTGGAACTTTAGACCGGCTTGCAGCCTTTGAGCGTTACTTACAACGTCGAGGAGGAGAACTATGAACCAGATCGAATCGGCCAAAAGATGGGCGATGGTCGTTTATGCTCTGCAGGCGGCCTCGTTTTTGATCCCTTTGTGCGACATTGCCGCGGTGGTGATCGCTTATCTCAAGCTTCCCGAGGTGCGCGGCAATTGGGTGGAAACGCATTATCTCTGGCAGATCCGCACTTTTTGGTTCAGTCTGATGGGATTTGTGGTGGGGGCGATTTCGCTCATGTGGCTGGCAGGGTACATCATCCTAATTGCCACTGCCCTCTGGATGGTATATCGAATCGCTGTAGGCTGGACCCGCCTGAGCCAGAACCGCCCCGCTTACCCTCCCGAATCGCTGCCGCCACCGGGATTTACCGGCGTCTAGCGTCCCTGATCGATCAGTTGATAAACTTTCGGGACTTGGTCAGAAGCGTTGATACAGACGTCTAAATCTCTCAGCAAACCGTCCTCAATGGCGTAAATCCAGCCGTGGACGGCAAGCGGCTGGCCGCGCCGCCAAGCGTCCTGGACGATAGTGGTATGGCAAACGTTGGCTACCTGTTGGATCACGTTCAGCTCGCACAGCCTGTCAAACCGATGTTTCTCCGGGAGATTTCCTAGCGACCCAGCGTGGTGGTGGTAGATGTCTTTGATGAAGCGCAGCCAATTGTCGATCAGACCCAAAGAGTCGTTGCCAAGCGCCGCCTTAACCCCGCCGCAGCCGTAGTGGCCGCAGACGATCACGTGCTCGACCTTGAGTACTTCGACTGCGTACTGAAGGACCGAAAGCAAATTCATGTCGGTGTGGATTACTAGGTTGGCGACGTTGCGGTGGACAAACACCTCCCCCGGCAAAAGGCCGATGACTTCGTTGGCCGGGATGCGGCTGTCCGAGCAGCCGATCCAAAGGTACTTGGGCGCTTGCCCCTGGGCCAGGCGTTTGAATATCCCAGGATTGTTGCGCTCCATCGCTTCGGCCCAGCGGCGGTTGTTCGCAAACAAATGCTCAAGTAAACGCATATTACCCCCTGTGTTTGGCAATTTTGGACTGGGCAACTACCACCGACGGAGTATGAGCTGGCAAGCTCCCCGCGATCGGCAGGCCGATCAAGGTCAGCTCTATGTGTTTGAACTGAGCTTCGCTTTTGAAGTTTTCGATAATCTCCAGCACATCGTGGTCGATGTAGCGCGACCTGGAGCCGTCGATGATCACACGCTTATGCGGTGCGATGGCGTTCAACGCTTCAAGCAAGTTGGCTTTGTTGAGGAAGCTGACCTGTTCGGCTAAGGTCAAATAAATGCAGTCGTCAGCCTCGGTCTCCTCGAAGTAATAGCCCTGCTTGTAGTTTTCCAAAAGCAGGAAGAACACCGCGGCCGCCATGCCGATGGCCACGCCGGTCAACAGGTCGGTGAACACCAGCCCTAAGATGGTCAGCGCAAACGGGATGAACTGATACCAGCCATTGCGCCACATGCGGACAAACAGGGCCGGCTTGGCGAGCTTGTAGCCGACGATGAGCAGCACCGCCGCCACGCTCGCCAAGGGAATGAGGTTAAACCAGCGCGCGAATAAGAACGTGCACAAGAACAAAAGCAGGCCGTGGATCATCGTCGCCGCGCGGGTTTTGCCGCCGGCCTGGATGTTGGCCGAGCTGCGCACGATCACCTGGGTTATGGGCAGGCCGCCGATCAAGCCGGAAACGAAATTGCCAACCCCCTGAGCAAAGAGTTCCTGATTGGTCGGGGTGACGCGCTTGTAAGGGTCAAGCTTGTCCACCGCCTCGACCGAGAGCAAGGTTTCCAGGCTCGCCACCACCGCCAGAACCAAGGCGATTTGATAGATGCCAAGGTCCATTAGGGCGGATAAATCGGGAAAGGTGAAGAACTGGCTCCATTGCGCTGGACTCTCCAATACTGGGAGCTGAACCAAGTGTTTTGGAGACAGCGCCAGTTGCGGAAAGTAGTTGACAAATGCCTGATTGATCAGGATTCCAGCGAGAACCGCCATCAAAGGCCCAGGCAGCCATCGGGAGAACTTAAAGCGCTTTAACCACGGCCGTTCCCAAAGCAACAGAATGGCCAAGCTGAGCGAGGCGATCAGGACCGTGCCCAAGTGTAAGGCGCCAAACATGTGGACCAGCGCCGACAGGGTCGTCTCGCCACTTGGCTCCACATAATCGATGTCGCCTTCCCAGTCGGCGTCGTAGCCGACCAGGTGGGGAATCTGTTTGAGGGCAATGATAAGGCCGATTCCAGAAAGCATGCCGGTGATCACCGAAGAGGGAAAGTAATAACCGATGATCCCGCCGCGCAATAGACCGAAAGCGATTTGGAGCAGTCCGGCCAAGCAGGTAGCGGTCAGAAACGCTTCAAACCCGATTCGGCCGATGGCTTCGGCGACAATCACCGCAAGTCCTGCCGCAGGCCCAGACACCCCAAGCGCCGAACGGCTGAGCAAGGGGACGACCAGACCGCCCACGATCCCGGCAAGGATTCCTGAAGCCAAAGGCGCCCCGGAAGCCAAAGCGATCCCCAGGCACAGGGGGAGCGCCACCAAAAACACCACGATCCCAGCAGGAAGGTCGTAGCGCAGGCAGCGCCAAGGATTTAAGTCCTCCTCGGCGTGGCAGCTCGATTGCACTATTGGCATAAAGCTTCTCGTGCGGTTTGGTGAACAACCAGTACTACATAGTACTATTTTTATTTTTCAGGTAAATTAAAAAAAATGGCATAATTTTTCGAATTTTGCGAAGTATCGTATTGGCCTCGTTCAACTACAAGCACTTATATTATTTTTGGGTGGTTGCCCAGGAAGGGGGGCTGACTGCGGCGAGCGAGCGCCTCCACCTGGCCCCCCAGACGATTTGTGCCCAGCTTAAGATGCTGGAAGGTCGGCTTGGCGCCAAGTTGCTCCGGCGGCGGGGGAAAAGCTTAGTCCTGACCGACGTCGGGCGGATGGTGTGGCGGTATGCTGACGAGATTTTCGCTTTGGGAAAAGAGTTGGCCGATGCCGTCCAGCGCCAAGCGTTCGCTGAGCAGCGCCAGCTTGCGGTCGGGCTGATCGATTTTTTGCCCAAGCTCATCGTTTACCAATTGCTGGAACCGGTGTTCGCCTTGCCGGAAGGTTTTATGGTTCGCTGCCACGAAGGAAAGCTGGATAGCCTCCTGACCGAATTGGCTTCCCATAAGCTCGATTTGGTCTTGAGCGACCAGCCTTTGCCGCAAGATGCCCCGGTCAGGGCCTGCGAGCGCCTGTTGGGCACAAGCGGGATCAGCTTTTTCGCTGCGCCTGAGTTGGCCGAACGCCTGCCTGCGTTTCCCCAGGGTTTAGATGGGGCGCCTATGTTGTGGTTGGCCCAGGGAGCCGCATTGCGGGGGCAGTTGGAGCAGTGGTTCAAGGAGCAGAAAATCCGACCGCAAATCGTGGCCGAATTCGACGACAGCGCCTTGCTCAAGGTGTTCGGCCAAAGAGGGGTGGGGGTGTTTTGCGCGCCCACTCTCATCGAAGCCGAGGTGGTCGATCGCTACCGGGTGCAGGTCATAGGCCGAAGCGATGCCGTCAAGATGCAGTTTTTTGCCATTTTTCACCAGCGGCGCGGTGACCACCCCGCCATCTGCAGGCTGCTAGGGGAATAAGAAGGGCTTACTCTACCGGCAAGCGCTCAAACACTTTGTGCAGATAGGCCAGCCTTGCCAGCTCGGCTAAGGTGGAAGCGCCCAGCTTGTGTTTGATTTGGGTCAGATAATTGGCCACGGTTTTGTAGCTGACGTGCAGGCGGGAGGCGATTTCCTTGAGCGTCAACCCCCGCGCGGCGAGGCAGAAGATTTCAAACTCCCGGTTGGATAGGGCCGCTAAAGGGTCTTGTTCGGGCTTGCCGCTGGCGTATTGCGCTATAAGCTGCTGGGCGATGGCGTGGGCGACGTAGCTTTGGCCGCGGGCGATTTTCAAGATGGCTTCAGGCAAGATTTCAG
This sequence comes from uncultured Methylococcales bacterium, assembly GCA_964654415.1. Taxonomy (GTDB): domain Bacteria; phylum Pseudomonadota; class Gammaproteobacteria; order Methylococcales; family Methylothermaceae; genus Methylohalobius. Next base: position 140,318 of record CAZZIP010000007.1, read on the forward strand.
GATCGGCGCTTTTGGGAATGTAGCCTTTGGCTCCGGCTTCCATGGCGCGTTTGGCGTACAAAGCCTCCTCGTGCATGGTAACCACCAGGATTTTGGCTTTGGGGTCGCGGGCGAGGATGCGGCGGATGACCGCAAGCCCCCCAGCTCCAGGAAGCGACAGGTCCAGGACCAAGACGTCGGGCAGGTGGTGGAAGTAACCGCCATAGGCGCTGTCTGTGTCTTGGGCTTCGGCGACGATCTTGATGTTTGGGAATTGTTCCAAAAGAAAGCGATAACCGGCCAGGACCACGGCGTGGTCATCGGCGAGCATGACGCGGATGGTCCTCATCGTTCTCTTCTTCCCAAGGTAACCACACGGTAAGGCAAAACCCCTTTTTAGGTGCGCTTTGGACCTCGAACCTGCCGTTTAGGCTTTCGGCCCGCTCGCGTATGCCCTTGAGCCCAAACCCTTGGGCTAGGTCTTGGACTGCGCCTAGGCCGTCGTCGGCAACTTGGATTTTAAGCCAGCGCCTTCGAGAGGGCTCGCTGTGCCAGCTGAGCTCTACTTTAACCTGGTTGGCGTGCGCGTGTTTGAAGGCGTTGGTCAAGGCTTCCTGGACGATGCGGTAGACGTGAATCTGCAGCTCTTTGGGAAGGCAGTCGATCGTTTCGTCGCAGCTTAGCAGGATGCGCGGTTTGGCCTGTTTTTCTTGCCAGCTTGCAACCAAGGCGGCGATGGCCGAAGCCAAGCCCAAATCGTCCAACATCAAGGGCCTTAGCCGTTGGATCATCGAGCGCAGGATGGCAAACAGATGGTCTGTGCTTGCGGCGATGGTCTGGGCCGCTTTGGCCACTTGCGCTAAGGAGTGCACTTTTTGAATCGACAGCGCCATCACCTTGATCGCGCTCAAAACCTGGCCTAACTCGTCGTGCAGTTCCAAGGCCAGTTGGCGCCGCTCCTCTTCTTCGACTTTGAAAAGCTGGCGGGTGAGCTTGCGGTTGGCAGAGCGCGTCTGCTCTAGAACTGAGGCTAGGTGGTTGAACGCCTGGGCGATGCGGTTAAATTCCGGCGGCGAAAAGCTGGGCAAGCGAAACGAATAATCGCCGCCTTCTAACTGCAAAAAGCCGTCCAGGATCGTCCCAACCGGTCGAAAAGCCCAGCCAATCCCGACCGCCACAGCGAGAAAAAAGCCGCCCGCCAAAATCCCGATCAAGCCCAGCAAAACCTTGGTTTCTTGCCAGGCTTCGGCGATCTCGTCGTGCGGATAGGCGGTCAAGACGACTTTGAGCTCTCCTCTAGGATCGATGGGAAGGATCGCTTCCTCGCGCCAAGGCTCAGGCTCAACCAGGCGCACAAACCAAGCCGGAACGCCAGCAGGTGGTAAGCTGCAAGGTTCTTCAAGCAAATCAAGCTGCAGGCGCACGTGGCGCAGTCGGTTTAGGCCCATAAGCATCTGGCGCCACCGGTTGAGCTGGGCTTCAGGCAGCGGGGCCTGAAGGCGGACTGCGGCCACAAGCTCGCGCGCCAGCTGCAGAGCCGATTCGGTCTCTTCGGCCACCGAGGCGCGCACGTGGCGGATGACCAGGGCGCTGCCCAAGGCGACCACCCCGGCCAACAGGGCGGCAACGAGCAGATTCAGGCGGGTTTTTAAGGATAGGCTATGCTGCACGCTGGTAATTTTCAGCCAAAAGCCTAGGCCAAAGCCAGAGGAATTTCCTTTTGGCGATAAATTCGCGGGCTTGGAGTGATGAGTATCCAACCCTAGATGCTTGCCCGACTGCATCTAGGTTTGCGGCCGGGTGGTGGAGATCTTGGTCGGAGTGGCGTAAGCCGACCTTCGCCCATTCCCAAGTTCGACGAGACCGGAAAGCAGGTCGGGGTTTACGCGCCAGAAGACGTGCCCCACCGCTCCACTTTCGGTTTGCCGGCCGAAGATACGTCAAAATTGCCCGGCTATGATCCGAGGAACGCCCCTTTCGGCGGTGCCTGGGTGATGGGGCAGGAACATCTGTCTGCGCGCAAGGACGCGCATTTGCGCTATTTGGCCGCGCGCGCAGGCCTCTCTTACCAAGTGCTGAGCGAAACGGCTGCTTTGATCGAGGCTATCGCAGCCAAAAGCGTATATCAAACAGCTTTGGTTTCGTTCGAGCTTTGGCCGGCTTTGGCGGCTTTGGCGCTGGTGGCTTTGTTGGGCGGCTATCTTTGGCAGAGGAAGAGTTAGCTGCACCCTTTAAGGCAAAAAGCTAAAATAGTTCAAGCACTTTGCTGGGAAACCTGAACCAGAGAGGACCCAAGATGGGAGCGGTTGCATTCGATACCCTGAAATTTGCCAAGCGCCTGAAAGAAGCCGGTTTTAGCGAGCAGCAGGCAGAAGCTTTGGCCGAAGCCGAAGCCGAGTTGTTCGAAGCGCATCTGGCTACCAAGCAGGACATCGCCGAGCTCAAGCGGGAAATCGCCGAAGTACGGCGCGAAGTTGAAGCGGTTCGAACTGAGCTCAAGCGCGATTTTGAAGAGCTACGGGACAAGGTGGAGCGGGAGATTGCTGCGCTGCAGGACAAGGTGGGGAGGGAGATCGCCGAGCTGCGAG
>CAZZIP010000008.1:0-117784 GCA_964654415.1 uncultured Methylococcales bacterium
ATTCTAAAAACAAGGACGCACCACACCGCGCCCTTCATAACCCAGCTTGCATACTGGCTCCAACCGGTACGAAGAAGAATTCTCCAGCTTCGTGGCCGGCGTGGCGGATGGGGGAAAATTCGGGCACTTGATGGAAATCCTCGCTTCGCGCGGCATCAGCCACCAGCGCCGAAACCTCGGTATAGAGCCTAAAAGATTCTAAAATTCCTCGGTTCTTCTCTAACGCCTGGATGAGCGCCTTGGCGAACACCGAATGCCCGCCACCGCCGCTGTCCAAGACTGGATTGAGGCCACCCGAGGTCAGCGCCATGCGCGATTTGGCCTTGAGCATCAGTTTGATCCACTCGGCTTTCTTCTCCGGCGTCATACCCGCTTCCAGGCGCGCCACCGAATTGCGCGTGAGCGAGCCGGAATAACAGGAATCGGCGATCACCATCACGTGAGCGGCCGAAATGATCTTGAGCAAGTCGGTAACGTCCTGGTTGGAAACCCAGTTGGCGGTATTTTCGAGCTCAGCGTCTACCGGCAGCCAAAAGCCCCGTTCGGTAGCTTTCTCCAACGTCCCGTGGCCGGCGTAGTAGATTAGAAAATTGTCTTTTTCAGTCAAAACCTTGCGGTATTCATTTAAGGCTTTGAGAATGTCGTACCGGGTTGCATCCAACAGCACTCGGGTCTTGAAGCCATAGCGCTCGGACAGTACCTTGGCCAATGCCTTAGCGTCGTTGTGCGGCGTATCCAGCACCGGCAGGTGGCGATAGGCGTTGTTGCCGATGATCAAAGCGTAAAAGCCGCCGAAAACCTCGCGTGGCAACATCGCCGCAAGCGTTTTGCCTTCCTCGTTCTTTTCGGCCACCTGTTCCGGAACAGGAGCAGCCGTTTGGGTATCCTGATAGATGATGAATTCTAGCTCTGCTCTGCGGCTGTTTTTATCGATCGCCGCCAAGTGCACCGGGGTCTCCTTGCCTTTGAGAGGCACCTTTACCTTGAAAGTGCCATCTGGTTCCGGGATGAAATCCTGGTCGTTGACTAGAAAGGCCAAAATCCCGGCCGGGGCGTGGACTTTTCCGATCACGGTGCGCGCCTCGACCAAACCGCGGGTTACGACCATCAGGCTGCCACGCTGGGGACGCAGGGGAGGATCGATGATCTCGATCTTAGGCCCTTCCCCGCCTGCCGCCTCGGCCCTGGCAACCTGCGCCACAGATTCCGTCTGGGCTTTGGTCTCGCGCTCGGCCAAAGCCGTCTTTAAGCTTTGGATGAGCGCCTGCTGGCGGTTGAGCTCGGCCTGCTTTTCCTTGAGCTGGCTGGAAAGCAAAGCCAATTCCGTCTGTTCTGTCGTACGGTCGGATTGCTTTTTTGCCAATTCTTGCTGCAAGCTTTGGACGGCTTGGCTCTGCGAGGCCAGGCGCGCATTGGCTTCATTCAACTGACGACGCAACGCTTCCAAAGATTGCTCTTTGAGCGAGATTTGCGTTTGCATAGCCTGAAGCTGCGCCTCTTTGCTTTGGACGAGGTGTTCGGTGCTCGTCAGGCGCCCTTCCAGCTCGCTTAAGCGCTTTTGCCTTTGGCTGAGTTCTTGTTGCAGCGCATTGATTGCCGCCTGTTTGGCTTGGAGCTCAGCGGAAAGCCTGGCAATCTCAGCTTGATTTTCCCCTTGTGCCTGTCTGGCCGCCAGTTGCTGCTGCAAGCTCTGAAGCGCGCTAAGTTGGGCTTCCAAATTGCGATTGCCTTGGGTCAGCTGTTCGCGCAGTTTGTCGGCCTCGGCTTGGGTTTGGCTGAGCTTCTGGCGTAAGGCTTCTAAATCTCGGTCGCGCCGGGCGAGTTCTTGCTCCAGGCCTTGGATTTTAGTTTCTTTCTCCACCACCACCTGGCTCGTACCCTGCTTTAAGGAGGCAATTTGCTGGTTTTGCTTAGAAAGCTCCTGCTCGAGCAACGCAACCATCTGTTCTTTTTCTTTAAGCTTTGCCAGTTGTTGCTCAAGCTGTTGCCTTAACGCGCCGCTTTCCTCGGCACCGGGCTCTTTAGGCTGGGCTTTAAGCATTTGCCGCAAGCGCTGAACTTCGCGCCGGCTGGCCTCTGCCTCGGCCCGATAACGCTGGAGATAAGCCTGGGTCTGGCGATGCTGCTGCTGCAGGGTCGCAAGCTGCTCCCTAAGACTTGCCGCCTCCTGCCGATACTGCGCCGCCTCTTGCTGTAACTCTTCCATCTTGCGGTTGTAGACTTCGACCGAGGCGGCAAAAGCAATGTCGGTCTTGTCCAATCCTGAGGCTTTGCGGTACCAGTTGAGGGCAGCGACCGGATCTTGGGGAACTCCCAGCCCTTTCTCGTACAAAAACCCCAGGTTGATCATCGCCGGCGCATAGCCCTTCTCGGCCGCCTGGCGGTACCAGTGGAGCGCGGCCTGGTAGTCGGGCTGGATTCCGAGCCCTTTTTCGAAAATCTCGCCGACATAGGTTTGGGCTTGGGGATCGCCTTCCTGCGCTTTGGGCAACCAGACTTTCAAAGCGGTGGCGTAATTAGCCCGGTCATAGGCGACGTATTCACCGCCGCGGATTTCGCAGTCGATCGCGGTGGTACGGATGGGTTGGCGCGCCGCAAGATAGGTGAAATGTTCGCCCAGTTTGCGCACCTGGGCCGGAAGCAGGCAATCGACTACCAAAAGCTTGTCGGCTTGGCCAGGCCCTACGGCTATTTCCTCATAAGTTGGCTGCTCAGCACAGCCAATCAGGAGGCCAGCCAGGAAAAAGCACAGCCCAAATCGATTCATGCTAAATTTCCTAAACCTTAGGGTTTTCACCATGATTAGACGTTCCGCTGACGAAAAATTTAGCTTAACTACGATCGCCCTCTTAGGGATCGTAGGCCTCACATTAACGGGCTGCCTCGCCGCTTCCGCCCGCCTAGATCGGCAAGCTGAGGCTTTGGGCTTTAGCAAATCTTTCGTCGCCGGTCAAGGATTTAAACTTCTAGTGTACGCCAAGGGTAACCCGTGTGCCAATGGTAAGCTCCACGTCTATCTGGAAGGTGATGGGCTAGCCTGGCTGCCTGGCAATCGCATCGCCTCCGATCCCACTCCCAGCCATAGCTGCCTGCTGCCGCTGATGGCCTTGGATCCAGAGCCTTCGGTGTATCTTGGCCGCCCCTGCTATCACGGCCTGGCTCAAGCAGCCGGATGCCGCCCTGAACTTTGGACCCAGGCGCGCTATGGGGAAACGGTCCTCGCCAGCATGGCCGCCGCCCTTGAACGGATAATGGGAGCACAATTTTGCCGGCCAGTGCTGATCGGTTACAGCGGAGGAGGCGCATTGGCGATGCTGATGGCAGCACGGCTGCCGCAAACTATAGGGGTGGTCACGCTGGCGGGCAATCTGGACGTCGCCGCCTGGACGAAACTGCACGGCTACACGCCATTGGCCGACTCCCTCGACCCGGCAAAACTCCCCCCACTGCCGCAAACGATTTTCCAGATTCATCTTGCCGGCGAAAGAGATGATAATATCCCGGCGACCCTGATTCGGAAAGAAGCCGGCCGCCAACCCAACGCCAGGTTCTTGATGCTGCCGAAGCAATCCCATGCTTGCCCAGGAAAAAATCTTTGGCCCGGCATTCTGGCTGCGATCGCTAGTTTGGAAGAAAACCGGCAGGCTAAAAAAAGGCCTTTTGTACGTCTTAATAGGTAACGATGTATGTGTGATGGAGATGTGCCTTGGTTCTATCTATCGCTGCGGTTGCCCAGTTTCTGGATAGGTGCGGGGAGACCCCGATGAATACGAGTAGCACTACCGCTTTCTCCCTTCCTCTGTCTGAGGAAGCGGCCAAAAAGGCCGTTTTCGACCACTGGGATTTCTTGCAATCGCTGGCTCGGCGCCGCTTCCCGAACGATTACAACACCGCCCATCTGGCTTTGGATTACGTGTTGGAAAACCTCCAGGAACAAGGCTGGCAACGGGTCAGGACTTGGGCCGGGCAAGGAAAATTCACCACTTTCCTGGCCGTTTTGACCTCCCGCCTGATGACCGACTACGTGCGCAAGGTTTACGGCCATCAAAGGATGCCCAAGTGGCTGATGAAGCAAACCGACCCCATATGGCAGGAAGCCTACCGGGCTCTGATCGTCGAACGCTTCGAGCGGCAGGAAGCGATCGAACTGCTCAAGACGCGCCATCCAGAAGTCGAGACCGAAAAATTGTACCAAATCGCCTCTGAGGTCATCGCCCGCTCGCCGATAAGACACCGCTACCAGGACAACCAAGAGGTAGGGATAGACGAAATCGCCGAACCCGGCAGTTCAGAACTGTCCCCTGAGGCGGAAATAGAACCCAAGCCACAGGAGCTCTTGGAAGTCCTGGAAGGCTATATTCGGGACGAGACGACAACGCCCGCCGAAGCCAAAACCCTGCTGGAAAAACTTAAGCCGCATTTGCACTTGAGCGACGAAGACCGGCTTTTGCTCCGCCTGCGTTATCTGGAAGGTCTCCCCCTGGACCAGGCCGCAAGGCTCTTGCACTTAACGGGCGATCCCTACAAACGCCTGAACAAAACTCTCAAATCCCTGCGCATCGCCTGCGAGCGTGCCGGGTTGCTATGATCACCGCAATTTTAGGGTACTGACATGACGAACGAAAAAACCGCATGGATCGAAAACGAACGGCTAGTCGCCCTGCTCGGCCTGGCAGCCGGAAAACCCCAACCGGAAGATCAATGCCCCCCAGCGGAACGGTTTTCGGCTTTCATCGACGGCCGGTTATCTTCGTCTGAGCGGAAGAAGATTATAGCCCATCTCAACACGTGTGAGCAGTGCTATCAAGAATGGCTGGAAACAGCACTCGTCCTCTCCGAGCTGCAGCCTAAAGCGGCTTCATCCCAGCCGCGGTCGTGGTGGCAGCAGCTTCAAGCGCTTTGGCGTACCCGTCCATGGATGATTCCGTTGACCGCCGCGCTGGCGATGTCCCTCGCCGTCGTGGCGGTCGTGATCCAAAAACCGTCCCAGGAAACCTGGCAAATCTCTCAGCTGGCGGCCATGGTTCGGAATCATCCTGGCCTGGACCAGGCGCTTGCAGCGCTTCCCCAAGATCTCGGGACTTTAAGCTTTGCATTCAGCGACACCCCCCAAAACCCCGCCAAGCAGGCTTTTACCGCGGGTTTTCGGCAGGCGTGGAGCTGGTTCGATGGCGCCGATTCCTCGTCCAGGCGCGCTTTGGAGTCGAGCAAACCGTGGCCACAACGTTCCTCTTGGCGGGATTATTACGATTTGGGGCAATGGGCCTTTTTGACCTGGCTACTCGCCCAAACCGAGGGCGTCAGCGCGGAAGAATGGCGAGTCTTCGAGCGCCACTGCCAAAATCTCATCACGCGCTTTGAGCAACAACCTGAAGAACCAACCACCGACCGGGTCCTGGCGTCATTGCGGGAAATCCACCCCATGCTGGGCGCCCTTGCGCGACAACCGGATTCCGCCCAACAGGTCCGCCTCGGCCGCAGGCTTCGGCTGATCATTCAACAATTTCTCGGCTAAGGCAATGCGACCAGCATGGCTGGCGGCGGTTCTAGGCTGGGCGCTCTTTTGGTCCGTCGCGGAGGCAGCGCCCACCCAAGCCGAGGTGGATTTTTACATCGCCACCTACGGCGCCATCGACCCCAGCCAAGACCCGCGCGCCGCGACAGCCTTTCGCGTGTTCGACAAAGTCAAAGCGGCTGCCGACAAAAGCATCAAAAGAATGCCTAGGCTGGTTGCCATCTCCGGCGCCACCGATGCTTGGGCGATCGCTCTGCCTAGCGGCCACATCGTGCTCTCGGGCAAGGCCTTAGAGCTGTGCTTCAAAGACGCTGACCAGGCAACCGCTGAGGCACGCCTAGCTTTTATTCTAGGCCACGAGCTCGCGCATCTCGCCCACGATGATTACTGGCACCACGAGGTCGAAAGCTTTCTCGCTAAGACCCAAGACACGCAAAAGATCGCCCATTTTTTAGATCAGAGCTTTGAGGCCAGACAAGCCGAACTGGCTGCCGATGACAAGGGCTATCTGTATGCCGCTATGGCCGGCTATCCGGTCGAACGGCTGGTCGATAACCGCAAAACCGATTTTTTCACTTTCTGGATGCAGCAGACCCAGGCCAAGATCACTTCCTCGCACCCTTTCCCCGAGGATCGGGCGGCGCTTTTGCGCGAACGCCTTAAGATGCTGCAAGAAAAACTTGCCTTCTTCGATATGGGGGTGCGCCTGGCGCATTTTGGCCGTTGTGCCGACGCCATGTATTTTTTCCAAGAATTCAAGCGCGTGTTTCCAGAGCCTGCGGTACTCAACAACCTCGGGGTCTGTGCCCTGCAGTTGGCACTCCAACAAATGCCAAAGGCCCAAGCTGGTTTCTACTGGCTGCCCTTTTTGCTGGACCTGGAAACCCGCGCCCCCAGAACCCGGGGAGTGGCGGCCGAACCGGAACCTGCACGGCGGTTTTTGAAAGACTTTGAAGCCGACAGTTCGCAGGCACAAGCTCATCTCAAAGAGGCTGCCGAGTATCTGGGGCAAGCAGTCGCCGCTGCGCCGGATTACCTGGCAGCGCGCCTGAACCTGGCCACCGTCCAGTTATATCAGGGCCGCCCGCACCAGGCCCGCGCGACTCTGGACGAAGCGCTTGAGCTGGCCAAAAGCGACTGGCAAGTGAAAATGCTCGATGCCTTGGCGCTGTATGAACAGAGTGAGGCCGGCATCGACCTGTGGCCAGCAGCCATCAAACGGCTAGAAGTTTTTGACGGAGAAATGCCGCCTGCTTGGCGCTATAACCTCGCCCGCTTGTTTGAGCTCCGCCCCCGCCCTCAGGAGGCCCAGGACCACTGGAACCGGCTGGCGCAAGCGGCAGCCCAACTACCCACTCCGATCCGCAATGCCGTCTGCGCCAAGCAATCCCTCCAGCCTACCGCCGCTTGCCTGAATCCTGCACCTCAGGATACTGTTTCTCCCCTTCCCTGGCGCTGGCCGGTGTCCGCCGAAGGCGCCATGCCCTTGACCCCAAGCTTGCGGGCCAAGTTATTCCAAGGTTGGGAGTCTATCCCCTTCGATTGGCTCCAAGCCAAGCTCTACGGTTTTATCCATCGCTCGCCAGATCGGCGAGCAGAAGTAATGGAGACGGATCAGTTCATCCAATTGCAGGTGATCAAACAGGACCTAGGCGTGGCCTTAGAGCAGTTGCCTAAACTTTGTTCTCGTCCTTTGCTACGCCATCGGCTGCTGCATGGGGAGCTTCTCACCTGCGACCATTGGGCTGTCTTGGCACGCGATGGCCGAGCAGTCGAGGCATGGTGGATCGCGCCTTAAGTTTTGCCAGGGAAACTGCCGAGTTTCGGCAGCGTCTTAAATTTTTGCTAAGCCAGCTTACTGCTATAACGCCATGACGCAGCATTTCCTAGCGTGTACCGTGCCGCATGAACTCTCTGGCCTGCGCCTAGATCAGGCGCTCGCCCGGCTGTTTCCCGAGTATTCGCGCAGCCGCCTGAAGCAGTGGATTGAAGCTGGGCAGGTGAGCGTCGATGGCCAGCTATGGCGGCCGCGGGATATTCTCAAAGGGGGTGAGCAGATCGCTCTAAACGCTGTGGAGGAACCGCAGGGGGAATACTTTCCCCAAGCGATTCCTCTGCCGATCGTATTCGAGGACGATTGTTTGATCATCCTAGACAAACCGGCCGGCCTGGTCGTCCACCCGGCCGCTGGCCACTGCGACGGCACTTTGCTTAACGCCCTTCTCCACCACGCGCCGCAGCTGGCTGTCCTTCCCCGTGCTGGGATCGTCCACCGGCTCGACAAGGACACCTCGGGCCTTTTGGCCGTCGCCAAAACGCTAAAAGCGCATAAAAGCCTAGTGGATCAACTCCAGGCCCGCACGGTAAAGCGCGAATACCTGGCTTTGGTCCAAGGCCGGATGACTTCGGGCGGCAGCGTGAACGCTCCAATCGGTCGCCATCCCTATGACCGCAAGCGGTTTGCCGTCATAGAGGGCGGCAAAGAGGCGATCACCCACTACCGGATCGCCGAGCGCTTCTTGCATCACACCCTGCTGCGCGTATTCTTGGAAACCGGCCGCACCCATCAGATCCGCGTGCACCTGGCCTATCTTCGCTTCCCACTGGTAGGCGATCCTCAATATGGCCGCCTGCGCCTGCCGCCCGGCGCCAGCGGTAAGCTAGTCGAAGCGCTGCGCAGCTTCAAGCGCCAGGCGCTGCATGCGGCGCGGCTTTCGCTTCGCCACCCAGAAAGCGGGAAGGAGATCGGCTGGGAAAGCTCCCTGCCGGAGGATTTCCAGCGCCTACTCCAGATATTGAGACAGGAAAACGCGGTCTGACGGGTTACAATAGTGATCCAACTGGAGAAAACCCATGCTTGCCAAATTATTCCAAATCGCCTGGCTTTCCTTAGGGGCAATACCTGTCGCTCTGGCCCACAGCGGCCCACACCTAGACGATGAAACTCTGGAAGCCATTTTCCAATTCATGGATCGGACTTATCAGGGCTTCCTCGCTCACTTGCCGCTGATCGCCAGTATTGCCGCAGGTCTATTGGTACTTCTGGCGGCGGTAAAGCTCCTTCGCCGCCGCTCAGGATGAACGTTATCTTTCCCGACTGGCCTGCTCCCCAAGGGGTAAAGGCGGCTGTTACCTTACGCATCGGTGGAGTCAGCCAAGACCCTTACGCCTCCTGGAATCTGGCAACCCACGTGGGGGATGATCCCCAGGCAGTCGCCTTAAATCGGAAAATTCTGCAGGAGCAGCTTAAGCTTCCTTCAGAACCTTTGTGGCTCAGACAAGCCCACGGCAACCTGGTCGTTGCGGCTGATGCCTGCTACGCCGTCCCACCTGTCGCCGATGCAAGCTTTGCTTCTTCCCCGAATACCGTGTGCGCCGTGCTGACCGCCGACTGCCTGCCGATCCTGCTCACCGACGGTCACACGGTGGCGGCGGTCCACGCTGGCTGGCGCGGGATCTTAGCTGGGATCATCGAACAGGTGCTCACCGTACCGTCATGGCAAAGACGCCCTATGGCCTGGCTTGGTCCGGCGATAGGCCCGGATGCCTTCGAAGTAGGACCAGAGATCCGCGACGCTTTCCTCGCTCGCTGTCCAGATTTTGCAGCCGCTTTCTATGCCCACGGCAAACGTTACTTGGCTGACCTATATGGCCTTGCCAAGCTTATCCTCAAAGCTCATGGGGTAGACGCCATATATGGTGGGGACTTTTGCACTTACCGCGAGCCACAGCGTTTTTTCTCCTACCGCCGCGATGGTGTCTGCGGGCGCATGGCGAGCCTGATCTGGCGCTATTGAAAAAAACTGCTCCCATCCCCAGATTGGCAAACAAACGACACCCTCTAACCACAACTAAAGGATTTTCTCCATGCGAATGGACAAACTCACCACCAAGTTTCAGGAGGCTTTGGCCGATGCCCAAAGCCTGGCTTTGGGCAAAGATCACCAGTTCATCGAACCGGTGCACGTAATGGTCGCGCTCCTGGATCAGGAAGGCGGCAGCGTACGCCCGCTCTTAAGCAAGGCTGGGGTCAACGTTGCTCAGCTGCGCAGTGAACTGGGCAAGGCTCTAGATCGTCTCCCCACCGTGCAAGGGACAGGCGGCGAAGTCCACCTCTCCAACGACTTAATCCGGGTCTTGAATCTAACCGACAAGCTGGCTCAGAAGCGCGGCGATGCCTACATTTCCAGCGAACTGTTCGTGCTGGCGGCTTTGGAAGATAGAGGCGCTTTAGCAGAAATCTTGCGCAAGGCTGGCGCCACCCGCAGCCTGATTGAAAAAGCGATAGAGGAAATCCGCGGCGGCGAGAAAGTCGTCGACCAATACGCCGAGCAGCAGCGTCAAGCGTTGGAGAGATACACGGTAGACCTCACCGCGCGCGCCGAACAAGGCAAACTCGACCCAGTCATCGGCCGCGACGAGGAAATCCGCCGCACCGTGCAAATCTTACAGCGGCGCACTAAAAACAACCCCTGTCTGGTAGGCGAGCCGGGAGTGGGCAAGACCGCGATCGTCGAAGGACTAGCTCAGCGCATCGTCAACGGCGAGGTGCCGGAAGGCCTGCGCGACAAGCGGATTTTAGCTTTAGACATGGCCGCCCTGATCGCTGGCGCCAAATTCCGCGGCGAGTTCGAAGAGCGCTTAAAAGCGGTTTTGAACGACATCGCCAAGGCGGAAGGCAAGATCATCTTATTTATCGACGAGATCCACACTATCGTCGGCGCCGGCCGGGCGGAAGGGGCAGTCGATGCCGGCAACATGCTCAAACCGGCCTTGGCGCGCGGGGAACTGCGCTGCATCGGCGCTACCACGTTGGATGAATACCGCAAATATATCGAAAAGGACGCTGCGTTAGAGCGCAGGTTCCAGCGCGTGCTGGTGGACGAGCCTTCGGTCGAGGATACCATCGCCATCCTGCGCGGGCTTAAGGAGCGCTATGAACTCCACCACGGGGTGGAGATCACCGATTCGGCCATCATCGCTGCCGCCACTCTGTCGCACCGCTACATCACCGACCGCAAACTGCCAGACAAGGCGATCGATCTTATCGACGAGGCGGCGGCCAAAATCCGCATGGAAATCGACTCCAAACCGGAAGCCATGGACCGTCTGGAACGGCGCCTGATCCAGCTCAAGATCGAGCGCGAGGCGCTCAAAAAAGAAACCGACCCGGCTTCTAAAAAACGCTTAGAAGCATTAGAGGAAGAGGTCGCCAAGCTTGAACGCGAATACGCAGAGCTCGAAGAGATTTGGAAGGCAGAAAAAGCCGCCCTCCAGGGCGCGCAGGCGATCAAGGAAAAATTGGAGCAGGCGCGGTTGGAGCTGGAGAACGCCCGCCGTGCTGGGGACCTGCAGCGCATGGCCGAAATTCAATACGGCCGTATCCCAGAACTGGAACGCCAACTCCAAGCGGCTCAAGAGGCCGAACGCAAGGAATTTAAACTCCTGCGCAACAAGGTAACCGAAGAAGAAATCGCCGAAATCGTCTCCAAGTGGACCGGCATCCCGGTGGCCAAGATGCTGGAGAGCGAAAAGCAAAAGCTCTTACGGCTCGAGGAAGAACTTCACCAGCGCGTTGTCGGCCAGGACGAAGCCGTCTCCGCGGTCGCCAATGCTATCCGTAGATCTCGGGCGGGACTTTCCGATCCCAACCGCCCGGTAGGATCGTTCCTATTCCTGGGGCCGACCGGGGTAGGTAAAACCGAGCTGTGCAAGGCGCTCGCGGAATTTTTGTTCGACACCGAGCGGGCGATGGTCCGCATCGACATGTCCGAATTCATGGAGAAACACGCCGTCGCTCGGCTGATTGGAGCACCGCCCGGGTACGTCGGTTACGAAGAAGGCGGGTATCTGACCGAGGCGGTGCGGCGCAAGCCTTATTCGGTCATCCTGTTCGACGAAGTCGAAAAAGCGCATCCGGACGTGTTCAATATTTTGCTCCAGATACTTGACGACGGGCGCCTGACCGACAGCCACGGACGCACGGTGGATTTCCGCAACACGGTGGTGATCATGACCTCCAACCTTGGCTCTGACCGAATCCAGGAACTGACCCAGGAAGGCGCCGACTACCAAAAAATCAAAACCGAGGTCATGGCTTACGTCAACCGCCATTTCCGCCCCGAGTTCGTCAACCGCATCGACGAGATCGTAGTCTTCCACCCGCTCGGCCGTGCTCAAATCCACGCTATCGCTGAATTGCAGGCGGCGCGCCTTAAAGAGCGTCTGGAAGCACGGGAGATGAAGCTTACGCTAAGCGAGGGAGCGTTGGACCTCATCGCCGAAGCAGGTTACGACCCGGTCTTCGGCGCCCGACCCTTGCGACGGGCGATCCAGCACTTAATCGAAGAGCCCTTAGCGAGGGAGATCCTGGCTGGCAGGTTCGGCCCAGGCGACACCATAGTTGCGGATGCGGAAGCGGGAAGGATCGTTTTCCGCAAAGGGAAATAAACTCGCTAGCAGAGAATTAGGGTAAACTGACCTTCTTAACTCTTGGGAGACCAGTTGATGAGCCTCGAAACTTACGTTTTGAAGCGCTATGCCGAAGGCGCCCGCAGTCGCCAAGAGGAGTTGTGCTGCCCGGTGGACTATGACCCCGATCTATTGCGGCTTTTGCCTCAGGAAATCATCGACAAGGACTATGGCTGCGGTGATCCTTCGCGTTATGTGCAAGAAGGAGACAGCGTGCTGGACCTGGGCTCAGGCTCGGGCAAAATCTGCTACCTGGCTGCCCAGCGGGTGGGTCCCCGAGGCAGGGTCATCGGGGTGGACATAAATGATGAAATGCTGCAACTTGCGCGCAAGTACCAAGCCGAGATGGCCGCCAAACTGGGCAGTGATCGGGTGTGCTTTGTCAAGGGGATGATCCAAGACCTGGCCCTTGACGTGGAAGCCACCGACCGATGGCTAGCCGAACACCCGGTAACAAGCTATGAGGATCTGCTCGCTCTCAAAGCCTGGCAGGCCAAGCAAAAACTAGAGCGCCCGCTGATTGCAGACAACTCGATGGACCTAGTGATCTCCAACTGTGTCCTGAACCTGGTGGACGATGGCGACAAACGCCAGCTGTTCCGGGAAATCTTCCGGGTAGTCAAACCGGGTGGGCGCATCGCTATCTCCGACATCGTTTGCGACGAGCCGGTTCCGCCAGAATTGAAACTGGACCCTGAGCTTTGGAGCGGCTGCATCGCTGGCGCTATGCAGGAGCACGCTTTCCTCCAGGGGTTCGTGGACGCCGGTTTTGTCGCCGTCAAACTGGACAAGTGGGCAAATGTACCGTGGCGGACAATAGCCGGCATTGAGTTTCGCCCCGTCACCGTCACTGCGGTCAAACCACAAGCTGGCGAGTGCATCGACTACGGTCACGCAGTGATCTACAAAGGACCATTCGAGAAGGTCTACGACGAGGAGGGGCACGTGTATTGCCGCGGTCAGCGCATGGCAGTATGCGAGCGGACCTTCCGCTTTCTTACCGAAGGGCCTTGCCGCAACGATTTCATCGGGATCGCCCCGGCTGGGACCAGTGAAGCTAAACCCTGGTGCGCTCCGCCCGGAACGCTGCGCCCGCCGGCCCAAACTAAAGGTGGCACGAGCTGTGGAGGAAGCTCCGAGAGGTGTTGTTGCTGAAAACCTTTTGACAAAGGGGTGAAACCGTTTTCTATCATCATCCCAACTTGGCAGGAGGCGGACGAGATCGAGGCCTGCCTGAGAACCCTTGCGCCGTTGCGACACCTGGCAGAAATCCTAGTAGTGGATGGCGGCAGCGACGATGGCACTCAAACGCTCGCCCGTCCATGGGTGGATCGGGTCTTGTCCTCCCCTCGCGGCAGAGCGGTACAAATGAATGCCGGCGCCCGGTCCGCACGCGGTGAGGTGCTGATCTTTCTTCACGCCGATACCTTGTTGCCGCCTCAAGCGCTTGCCGCAATCGAGCAAGCCAGGGCCTTGGGATACCAGTGGGGCCGGTTCGACGTCTGCCTAGCCGGCCGTCATCCGCTGCTACCGCTGATCGCGGCGCTGATGAACCTGCGCTCGCGGCTGACTGGAATCGCCACCGGCGACCAGGCGATCTTCGTTACTCGGCATGTGTTCTGGCAGCTTGGTGGATTTCCCACTCAGCCGTTGATGGAGGATATCGAGCTTTGCCGCCGCCTCAAGCGCTTGGGGCCGCCTGCTTGCCTCGACCTTAAGGTCACGACCTCGGCGCGGCGTTGGGAAAAATTCGGGGTAATTTCCACCATCTTACTCATGTGGTGGCTGAGGCTTAGGTATTTTTGTGGGGCCGACCCAAACCAACTGGCTTGGCTATATCAGCGGGGAAGGTTCGTGTGAGCGGCTTTGCCTTCCCCCAAGCGACCATCTTGGTCTTTTGTAAAGCCCCGCTGCCAGGACGGGTCAAGACACGCCTCTTTGGAGTTTTGACTCCGGTTCAAGCCGCTGCCCTCCACGCCCGCCTGACAGTGACGCTGATTGCCCGCATGGCGCAAGCAGCACTGGCGCCGATCCAATTATGCTGCCACCCAGATACCGAGCATCGGTTTTTTCGAGCTCTTGCGCGGCGTTACGGCGTAGGCCTTCAGCGCCAAAGGGGGCAAGACCTGGGAAAGCGGATGCTTTTAGCGTTTCATACGGCTTTGACCAATTCCCAGTTTGCCCTGGCAGTGGGCTGCGACTGCCCAGAGCTTGGCACAGAAGACCTTAATCTTGCGCTTTCCGCCCTGGCGGACGGCTACGACGCCGTGCTAGGGCCTGCTGAGGACGGCGGTTATGTGCTCATCGGCCTGCGCCGCCCCTGGCCGCAGTTGTTCTCCAACCTACGCTGGGGAAGCGGAGAAGTGCTGGCCGAGACACGCCGGCGGATGGCGCTCTTGGGCCTGAAATGGCGAGAACTTCCAGTGCGCTGGGACCTGGACCGGCCAGCGGACCTTCAGCGCTGGAACCGCACCTGCCAACGCAGCACCCCCTGGAGGCGACGGTAATCTTCTTCCGGCAGGCTATCGCGCCAGACCGGAATCGCGAGGAAACGGCGGTTTTGCAGGCGAAAATGGAGCAGCGTCAGCCAGCGGCTGCGCCAGGTGGAAGGAAGGAGTTGCGCCTGCCGGCGTTCCTCCCCCGGGCCGACCAGGATCCAGCGTTCGCCGTCGTAAACGAGCTTACCGAGTTTTGGCCGCCAAACCCATAGGCTCACGGCAAGACCTCCCGCCATCAAGCCCTTCCCCCAGAGGGGGACCGCGCTCAGCCACACCGCTGCGAACGCTAAGCTGTGGCCAAACAGGAGAAAATACCGCTCTACCTTTGAGCTTCGCAGGTCAAATTCAACGGTCCGCATCTTCTAAGGATGGCGATGATCTTTGCCAGTTGGGGATCGGGACAGGGGCGGCCATAAATCAGCCAGGCTGCCAGCTCGGGATCGGAAGCCGCAAGCAGGCGGGCAAACGCAGACCGCTCGGCCCAATCGGCTCGCAGATAGCCTTGCTCCAGATAACGTTCCAGCAGGATGTCCAGTTCTTTCATCCCCCGCCGGCAGCGCCAGCGCAGTCTGCCAAGCTCAAAGTTCACAGTGCAGCCGTCCCCCAATGCGCCTATAAGACAACATCACCCGCCGAACTGCCAAGACCGCAACAAGAGATCGCTGGAAAGCTCGCTCCAACGCTTGGGATGCCAGCTCGATCACTGGCGTCGCAAGAGGAGTAGCTTTTTGATCTCGGCGATGGCCTTGGCTGGATTGAGGCCCTTGGGACATACGTCTGTGCAGTTGGTGATGGTGTGGCAGCGGTAAAGCTTAAACGGGTCTTCCAGTTCGTCCAAACGCTCGCCGGTCAGTTCGTCGCGGCTGTCGGCGATCCAGCGGTAAGCCTGAAGCAGCACTGCCGGCCCCAGGAAACGCTCGCTGTTCCACCAGTAGCTCGGGCAGGCAGTGGAACAGCAGGCGCACAGAATGCATTCGTAGAGGCCGTCGAGCCGGGCGCGTTCCTCCGGGCTTTGGAGGCGCTCGCGGTCAGGCGGGGGGCTCAAGGTCTGCAGCCAAGGCCGAATCGAGGCGTACTGGGCAAAGAAATGGGTCTGGTCGACGACCAGGTCCTTGATCACCTCTTGGTGCGGCAAGGGATAGACAGTAATGGTATCTCCCAGGTCGGCAATCGGCTTGGTACAGGCCAGGGTATTTTTGCCGTTGATGTTCAGCGCGCACGATCCGCATACCCCTTCGCGACACGAACGGCGGAAAGCTAAAGTCGTATCAATCTCGTTCTTGATCTTAATCAGGGCGTCCAGGACCATCGCTCCGCAAAGCTTGCGATCCAACTGGAAAACATCCAGCCGTGGGTTAGCGCCAGACTCCGGGTCCCAGCGGTAGACCTTAACCGTGAGGATCTGCTCGGCTCCTTCTGGAGCGGGCCAGGTTTTTCCAGGCTGGATTCTGGATTTGGGCGGCAGGCGAAAGCTTACCACGTCAATATACCCTCGGCTGCGGTGGAATGGATTTGATTTCACCCGTCAACGGTTGCAGGTGCACCGGGCGATAGGCGATCCGGCACCCTGACGGGTCCAACCAGATCAAGGTGTGCTTGAGCCAGTTGGTGTCGTCGCGCTGGGGATAATCCTCGCGCGCATGGGCGCCACGGCTCTCGGTACGGTTGAGCGCAGAGGCGAGCGTGACCTGGGCCTGGGCGAGCAAGTTGTCTAGTTCCAAAGCTTCCAAGAGATCGGCATTCCAGATCAGGGAATGGTCGTTCAATCCGATTTCGGCAAACGATTCGACGATTTGTTTGAGCCGATCACGGCCTTCTTCGAGCAGCGCACCGGAGCGGAACACGCCAACATAGCTCTGCATGCAGCGCTGCATCCTTTCGCGCACTTCGGCCACTTTCAGACGGCCTTTGGCTTGGCGTATCCGGTCAAAACGCGCCAGCAAAGGATCCAGATGATCTGGGGGCAGCGGCTTATGGGGACGACGGGGTTTTACCAGTTCAGCACAGCGGATCGCCGCTGCACGACCGAACACTACGATGTCCAGCAGCGAATTGGAACCCAGTCGATTGGCGCCGTGGACCGACACACAAGCTGCCTCGCCGATGGCCATCAGCCCGGGAACCGGGGTTTCAGGATCGTCGCCTTTTAGAGTCACCACCTCCGCATCGATGTTGGTCGGGATGCCTCCCATGTTGTAGTGGACGGTGGGGATCACCGGGATCGGCTCTCGGGTCACGTCCACTCCGGCGAAGATGCGGGCGGTTTCGGCGATTCCCGGCAGGCGTTCGTGAATGATCTTCGGGTCCAGGTGTTCCAGATGCAGATGCAGGTGGTCCCGGTGCGGACCTACTCCGCGACCCTCGCGGATCTCGATGGTCATCGCCCGACTGACTACATCGCGGGAGGCCAGATCTTTAGCCTTGGGAGCATAGCGTTCCATGAAGCGCTCGCCGTTGGAATTGGTCAGATACCCTCCTTCCCCGCGTGCACCCTCGGTGATCAGGCAGCCTACGCCGTAGATCCCCGTGGGGTGGAACTGGACAAATTCCATGTCCTGGAGCGGTAGCCCGGCGCGCAGCACCATGGCATTGCCGTCGCCAGTGCAGGTATGCGCCGAGGTGCAGGAGAAGTAGGCTCGTCCGTAACCGCCGGTGGCGAGCACCGTCATATGAGCGCGAAAGCAGTGCAGCGAGCCGTCTTCCAGACACCAGGCCAGCACTCCCCGGCAAACCCCCTCATCGTCCATGATCAGGTCCAGGGCGAAGTACTCGATGAAAAACTCCGCTTGAGCTTTAAGGGATTGTTGGTATAAGGCATGCAAAATGGCGTGACCGGTCCGGTCGGCGGCGGCACAGGTGCGCTGGGCCTCGCCTTTGCCGAAATGGGTAGTCATGCCGCCGAAAGGACGCTGATAAATCTTACCGCTTGGAGTGCGCGAAAACGGCACGCCGTAATGTTCCAGTTCTATGACCGCAGGGATAGCTTCGCGGCACATGTATTCGATCGCGTCTTGGTCGCCGAGCCAGTCCGACCCTTTGACTGTGTCATACATGTGCCAGCGCCAGTCGTCCTCGCCCATGTTGCCGAGGGCAGCACTGATGCCTCCCTGAGCTGCGACGGTGTGGCTGCGGGTAGGGAAAACCTTAGTCAGACAAGCCGTCTTGAGACCGCGCGCTGCGATCCCCAAGGTGGCGCGCAATCCGGCACCACCGGCACCCACGATTACCGCATCATAGGTGTGGAAGGTGATCGGATAAGCTTTATGCATGTTTCCTCAAACCGCAAACAGAAGGCGCAACACCGCAAAAGCCGCGGTCAAAGCCAGCAGCGCCAAGGCCAGCTGCATGACGATTAGACTCGCCGTCCGCAACCATTGGCTATGAACGTAATCTTCGATAACTACTTTGAGGCCGAGCATGGCATGGTAAAACCCCGCTCCGAGATAGGCCACAAGCAAAATGACGTTGCCGGGACGGGTTAGCCAGGTCACCATTTCAGCGTGCGAGAGCTCAAGCAGCCGGCTCAGAAACCAGACTGACCACAACGACAATGGAATCAACGCCACCGCGGTCACCCGCTGCGCCCACCAATCACCGGCACCCATTTTGGCTGTACCCAAGCCGCGGGCTTTGCCCAGAGGAGTTCTGAAATTCATTTCCTCACCCCGTCATCGTCAACCAAGCCGCCAGGGTCAGCGCAGCAGCTGCCACCAATTCCCACAAGCTGTAGCGAACCAAAGCAGGACGCTGAAAACCGAAGCCGAGATCCCAAATCAGGTGGCGGATGCCGTGGCAAAAATGAACGAACACAGCCAACAGCCAGATCAGGAGCAACATTCGCCCAGCCCACCCCTTCAGAAACCCACGGAGCGCCTCGTAGCTCGAAGGGCTTTGCGCCGCTGCCAACAGCACGGCGACTACGGCCAGCAGCCCAAAGCTTAAGATTAGCCCGGCGATGCGGTGGCTGATCGACAACCAGGCGGTGAGCGGCAGGCGGTAAACCTGCAGGTGGGGAGAAAGTGGGCGGGAGGGCTGAAAATTCATACCTAAAAATCGATGCACCGGCCGTTTTTTTCCCAGTCTCCATAGCGCGTAGGATTCACCGGCCGCGCGGGGATCTCTTCCTCCGCCCCGAGCTTGGGGGAAATTCCAGCTGGTTCGGGAACATTGTCCGATTCTGCATCGTCTCCCGAACCTGGGAACGGATCGCAGTTGTCTTGCATCTGGCCCTCCTTAGAATAGGTAAGAAATTTACCTTGGCGCAGCGTAGTTGATTCTATGCCGAATCCGCGTCGTCTACAAGCCGCCGATCGCTATGGAATAATTTGCACCTGATGCGGCTCAATAGAAATAATTGATTTTTATCCGGAGGCAAACGCCATGAACTCAAGCTGGCAAACCTTCATTCAAGAACGCCCGCTAGAAACTCCCGCGGCAAGCGCGGAAATAGTCCTCTCTCCTTTGCCGTCCATGGGGGTGTTGCGCATACAGGGCAAAGACGCGCAGACCTTCCTCCAGGGGCAGACCACCTGTGACATGCGTCAAATCACACCCACCTGCTCCAGCCTGGGAGCATTTTGTAATCCTCAAGGGCGGGTGATCGCCACTTTTCAGCTATTGCGTCGCGAATCCGGTTTCCTTGCGTTGCTTGCCGCTGACTTAGTGGAAAAGGTGGCTCAACGCTTGAAGCTATACATCCTGCGTTCCAAGGTAGAAGTAGCGGCTGACGATCTAGCGCTGTTTGGGATCACCCTAGCCGACTCTAAGGCATTGCAGGGAATCCTGGAACACCCGCTGCAAGCGCGCGGTGCCGTCATCCAGGCGCACCAACTCTCCTGGCTTAGGATGCCGCCTCCCGGAGAGCGCTGGATCGTGCTGGGAGACCCCCAGGCCGCCCAAGCCATGTGGCTTAAGCTGGTCGAAACGCTGGGCGCTGCCGAATCTCCGGAGGCTTACTGGCAACTTAAGGACATCCGAGCTGGCTTTCCCACCGTCACGGCCGCTACTTCAGAAGAATTCCTGCCGCAGATGCTCAACCTGGACCGGCTAGGAGGGATCAGTTTCGACAAAGGCTGCTACACCGGCCAAGAGATCATTGCCCGAACGCATTACCGCGGACAAGTTAAACGACGCCTTTATCGAGTTCAACTTTCATGCCCCCATATCCCTGCCCCCGGGGCGCCGCTGATCGCGGAGGGTGAGACCGTGGGCCAGGTGGTAAATGCTGCCCCTGCCGATTGCAGCCAGGAGATCCTAGCCGTGGTGCGCTGTGATCAGGCTCACAGTTCAGCGGTCCGGCTCGCAGGTTACGGCGATGTTCCTCTACATTGGTTCGACCTGGCCTATATTTAAAAAGGGCGTCCTCAAAACCTTAAGGCTCTGGTCGAGTGATGGAATTCAGTAACGAACAGGAATTTTTGGACTACTTGCTCGATGAGATTAAAACCAACCGCATCGTCCTCCCCTCCCTGCCTGAAGTAGCGATCAAGGTGCGGGATGCTGTCGACCGCAGTGATCTGAACGCCGCCAAATTGGCGGCGCTGATCGCTGAGGATGCGGCCCTGGCGGCGCGCTTGATCCAAGTCGCCAACAGCCCACTGTATCGAGGTCGCACCGCGATCACTAGCCTGCAGATGGCTGTCACCCGCATGGGGTATAACGCGGTCCGTACTCTGCTCATGAGCCTGGCCATGCAACAGATATTTCAACCCACCTCTCCGCTGCTAGAGCGCTACTTTCACGCCATCTGGCAAACCAGCGTCGAGGTCGCTGCCATCAGTCGGGCCTTGGCGGTCCTCTGTCCGCATCTGAACGCTGAACACGCCCTGCTCGCCGGTCTGATCCACCAGATCGGCAAACTACCCATCCTCACCCTGGCTGAACAAACCCCGATCTTGGCTCACGATCAAATCCGCCTCGATCACCTGCTTAAAGCTTTACATCCGCAAATCGGCGAGGTGATCCTGAGAAACTGGAACTTTCCCCAAACCCTGATCGAGGTGGTGTCTGAATACCTACAATGGCAACGCCAGCCGAACAGCGAACTGGCCGATTATGTAGACGTGGTCCAAGTGGCCTATCTGGAACACCTGGTCAGAAGCGGCCAAGCACTGCCTGTCGATCTGTCTCAGGTGAATGCTTTTGCCCGCCTTGGGCTCCCCCCGAACATCGAGGTCGTAGAATTCAAAGACACCGACTTGACTAAACAGCTTTTTGCCTAGAGCGCCTTGTCTTGGACTTGATCCTGCCGCTATAGTAGCGTTTTTCGATGCTCTCCTTAAGGCACTTTGATGGAAAAGGCAATCGTGCGCTTTCGGCGCATCGCCATCCTGGCCATAGTGGCAGTATACCTGGTAATCCTGGCGGGGGCAATCGTGCGCGCCTCTGGCGCTGGCATGGGCTGCCCGGATTGGCCGACCTGCTTTGGCAGGTGGATTCCACCTACCGATGCCTCTCAACTCCCGCCCAACTACCACGAAATCTACGCTGACCTGGGGTATGCCACAACCGATTTCAATCCGGTCAAGACCTGGACCGAGTACGTCAACCGGCTCGTCGGCGTCATTTGCGGCATCCTCATCGTCGCGACGGTCGTCTTCGCTATTCCGTTCTTAAAACGCGATGCGAAAGTCTTCTATACAGCCCTGACCGCCTTGCTGTCGGTCGGGTTCCAGGGATGGCTGGGCGCGGTGGTGGTCAGCACCAATCTGCATCCGCTCATGATTACCGCTCACATGTTGCTGGCCTTGGCGATTGCGGCCTTATTGATTTATGCCGTCGCCCGCTCCCAAAAAGATTATTTTTACCCCATCAATTCCCATGCCCTAAGCGGGAGGCTGCAAATCGCCTTGGGGCTAGCGCTGGCAATCACCCTGATCCAGGTCATCCTGGGAGCCCAGGTGCGCGAGGCGGTCGAGACCATCGCCCAGTCCCACTCCTATACGCAGCGTTACTTGTGGCCCCTGGAGCTGCCCTGGGTATTTTACGTCCACCGAGCGTTTGCCTTCCTGTTGTTGTGCACCAACCTCTGGCTAGCCTGGCAGTTCCTGCGGCGTCTGCCCCAAAATCACTTGCTGTTCCGCCTCAACCTGGGATTAGTTCTGCTGACTCTTCTGGCGGTGGCCACCGGAATCAGTATGGAACGCTTAGGGATTCCGCCTGCCATTCAGCCGCTCCATCTGCTGCTGGCCAACCTCATCTTTGGCTCCCAATTCCTGGCCTTGGTGAGCTTGCGTTATTGCCGGTCGACCGGGATTAGGCAGGGCACAGCTGTCAACCTCGGCGGAGGCTCCCGCCCTGTCCGGGGGAACCCACCCCCAAACCACATCCAGTAGCGGGTCGAGGTTTGCGCCTGGCCGCAGCCAGGGTCTCGGCAGGTAGATACCTGATCGCGCAACCTTACCCGCTGCGAGCAACACCAAAGCCAACCTTTTAGCCATCACCCTCGACTGATCACAGCCAGCCCTTCGAGCACCAAGTCGGGCACCAGCTGTGCCGGAACCTGGAGCTCAGGGCACAATTCGGCCGCATCTCCACCGGTCAGGATCAGACAAAGCTGGGAGTGATGTTTTTGCTGCTGCCGAAACGTCCGCTCGATTAACCCCAGCGCCGCCTGTTTGGCGCCAAGGTGAACCGCCGCCGTAGTATGATCGCCTAAAGCTTCCGTTTGACCGGACCACGCTCCCAAGCGCACAGCGGCGGTCTTTTGCGTCAACGCCTCGGCCATCAGTTTGAGGCCGGGACAGATCAACCCCCCTAGATGCCGTCCCGATCCATCGATCACATCTACCGTCAAAGCGGTGCCGCAATCGGCAATACACGCCGGTAAAGCGTAGCGATTACGCACGGCGATCAACGCCAGCCAACGATCTACGCCCAGAGTTTCTGGCCGAAGATAGCCGTTGATGACCCCGAACCCAGTCGCCTGCGGACGTACGAACTCAGGCTCCATCTGCCAGCGCGCGCGGACAAAAGCGCGTAAGCAGGCTGCCGCCGACTCCCCGGCGACATTGGCGATCCAAACGCGCCGCGGGGTAGCCGAAAGGTCTCCCCAAAGCCTGGCTAGATCGGTTTCGGTAATCCTGCCTGCGGTCGCCAGAGGGGGACCCGGAGTAAGCTTTCCGCGGCGTAGAATACCCCATTTCAGCCGACTGTTGCCGCTATCTACCAACAACTCCAAAGAATCATGCCCCATGCTGGAGCCTAAGCGATACATCGCCCGCGGCCAAAATCTGGCGCCGGCCTTCGCGTTGCAACACCAAAAACCCCTCCTCGGTCACATCCACGGCAGTTGCCTCGATTTCCAAGCCGGCTTGACTCACCCTCACCTGCTGCCCCAGGACACAGTTCATGCGGCGCCAGTCCTCGATCCAAGGCTTAAACCCCCGGTCAGCATATCCGTTCAGCAGGGCCAGTAACCCACTAAGCAGCTTTGCTACAATCAAGTTTCGCGAGGGCAGCGCCTCGCCCAGAATCGACCACCCATCCACCCAGGCTTGGTCGATGGCAGCAGCCGTCGTAGGCGAAAGCCACAGATTCAGCCCCACCCCAAGCACAGCGATACATCGCCCGTGTGGTTCGCTGATCGCCTCGACCAAAATACCCCCCAACTTGCGTCCTTGCCAGAGGATGTCGTTAGGCCATTTCAGCTTAAGGTCCGGAAAGCCCAGTTCCAAAAGCGCACGAACTACCGCGACCCCTGCCGCCAGGCTCAGGCCGCTTAGGGATTCCCCACGATCAAATCGCCAGAGCACCGACAGGTAGATGTTGTACCCGAAAGGGGATAACCAGGCACGCCCAAGCCGCCCCTTGCCGGCAGTCTGGGTTTCGGCCAGGCAGATGCTGGCGGAAGGGCGCAGCGAGGCGGTTTTGAGCAGATGGGTGTTGGTCGAGGGCAGACAGACATGAATCTCCAACGCTGGCGGGGGACAAGCTGCAGGAATTTCGAGGGCGGCTAAAATCCGTTCCCGGTCCAAAAGCTCCAGCGGCCGCGCCAATCGATAGCCGCGCCCGGTAACGGCCTTGACCTCGACCCCTAAGGCCCGCAGGGATCGAACGTGCTGCCACACCGTAGTACGGTTGGTTTGCAGGGCCTTGGCCAACGCCTGGCCGGAATGGAACTTACCATCCGCCAAGTATCGAAGCAGAGCTTCGGTCATCGGAGTCAGCATGGATGCCAAAGGGCATGACTGAACATGCCCTGAGTATATCAAGTCGAATTAGACGGCGATCGTTTTTGCTCCCGAAGCAGGCTCAGTTGGCGCTTGACCACGTGCCGAATCAAGAATTCGCGGTCCTGGTCGCGCAAAGCTAGAAAATCTACTCCAGCCCGATACAGGCCGTCGGGTTGTTCCCGGCAGTAGATCACCTTGCCGAAAGTCAGGATTCCAACTAACGCTGGCGGCACGACCATTTTCAACTCCAAAATTTGACCTTCGGCCAAGGGCTGCTCGGCATCGAAAGCAATCCCAGAAGCGCTTAAGTTTACCTTATGAGTTGGCTGCTCAGCGAGGTGGTTGTTAC
This sequence comes from uncultured Methylococcales bacterium, assembly GCA_964654415.1. Classification (GTDB taxonomy): domain Bacteria; phylum Pseudomonadota; class Gammaproteobacteria; order Methylococcales; family Methylothermaceae; genus Methylohalobius. The sequence continues at coordinate 24,007 of CAZZIP010000008.1, forward strand.
TGACCATGAAGGCTTGGGCAAGAACCTGGATCTTGCGTTCCAAGGTTTCGAGATATTTGGACACCTCGGGGTAGTCCCGCTGGATAAGGCGCAACTGCACCTGGGATTCACGGGTCAAGTATTCCAACGTCGAAGTCAGAGAAAAGTGATCGATGAACTGGCTCTGGAAATACTCCGGACCCGGCACTTCTTCTTGGGAAATCGCTCGATACACCAGCATGATCTCGTCATCGATCCGAAAATACCGGCGCCGCTCGGATTGATTCGATAGGACTTCATTCATTGGGCTTTCTTCCAGGTTGTGGGACTCTCAGCGCTTTGTCTTCATCCAGTCCCTCCTGCTCCAGGAGGACTTCCACGCGCCGATTGCTGGCCCGGTTATCGGCGCTGTTGTTGGGAACCAAAGGGCGATTGTCGGCGTAGCCTGCCACCATCATCCGCTTAGGGTCTACTCCTCCTTTGAGCAACTCGTGGGCTACGGTCACCGCACGCGCCGCCGACAATTCCCAGTTAGAGCGGTAGCGTTCGTTGATGATCGGCACATCGTCGGTGTGACCGGCGACGACGACTTTACCACGGCTTGCCTTGACTGCCTCGGCAATCTTAGCCATGGAAGAACTGAAACCGGCATTCAAAACCGCGCTCCCGGAAGGAAATGATCCTTTTTCATGGATGCGGATAATGATCCGCCACTTTTCCGTCTCAACGCTGACTTTCCCGGCTTTGATTTCATCGACCAACGACTCGCGGATTTTTTTCGCTTCTTCTTCCAGTTTTTTTAGCTGTAGCGCCTCGAAATGTTTTTCGAGTTCTTGTGGGCTTAAGTTTTTAGTATTCTCAGGGATGTCCAAATAAGGCTGCTCGTCGGTGGTTTTCTGGCGAATTTCGTCTAGAGGGGTAGGCTCTACCGTGCCCGGAGTGAAATGTTCGGACACCACGCTGGTTCCTTTGACCGCCTCGTAGGCCTCGACCTTGGTCTGCACGCCAAAAGCATTCTTGAGCGAGGCGGCCATCTGGCGAAACTTGATGAGGTCCATGGTTGCGAACGAGAGCAGCAGCACAAAAAAACACAACAACAAGCTCATCATATCACCAAAGGTGACCACCCACATCGGAGCCCCGGGTTTGCATTTTGGACATTCGGTCTCCTCGGCCATCGCTCCCCCTCACTCGCTGTTTGGACGCTTTTTCTCTGGCAAATAAGTATTGAGCAACGCCCCCAAGATCTTAGGGTTCAATCCTTCCTGGATGCCGTTGATCGCCTCGACGATCAAGGATCTGGTAAGCTGCTCGTAATTGCTCACCAAAGCCAGTTTATCTGCCAACGGAAGTGCGACCGCGTTGGCGATCACCGCCCCGTACAAAGTGGTCAGGATCGCTACTGCCATCGCCGGGCCGATGCTGGAAGGATCGGACATATTGGCGAGCATCTGCACCAATCCGACCAAAGTCCCGATCATCCCAAACGCTGGCGCCACGTCTCCCACCGCCTGCCACACCGCGCGTCCAGTCTCATGGCGCTTGATGGTCTGATGGATCTCCTCCGACAGCATCTTGCGAATCAAAGCTGGGTCGTAACCGTCCACGCACATATTGATCCCTTTCTTCAGAAAAGGATTGTTGACTGTCTCGTTTTCCAAGGCCAAAAGGCCATTCTTGCGCGCCACATCTGCCAGACGCACTACCTCTTCGATCAGCTTGACCGGATCCTCCTGCTTGTTAAAAAACGCTTTCGCTGCCACGCTAAAAGACCTTAAGAAATCGCTCAAGGTAAACTTCATCAGCACGACCATCACTGTCCCACCGAACACAATCAGGATGGACGGGACGTCCACGAACTGGCTTAAATCACCACCGGTGGCGATGGCGGCGATGATTACGCCCAAACCACCAAGGAAGCCAATGAGCGTTGCAATATCCAAGGGCACTCCTTCTTCCCGACTCTATTTGCTCTACCCATAAAAAGTAGCATGCCCTGAACGAAAAGAAAGAAGCCACGCGTCGCTACAGAATTACTACCCGATCCGCGCGGAAACCCTCGACCAGTTTGTAGCCATGATAGCCGCGGGGATTACATAGGACTCTGGTATCGGCACAGCGATAATCCCAGACGGCATGAGTATGGCCATGAAACCAGAAGGCGATTTCGTATTTGTACATCAATTCCCTAAGATCGTTGCAATAGGCAAAGCGATTTGCGGCGCTTGGCCAGCCGTCCCAACTCCAGAAAGTAGGCGCGTGATGCGTGACGACTACGGTAGGCCCGCCAAACGGGGTGCTCAGCACCTCCTCCAACCAGTTGCGGGAACGGTGATGCAGCCACCGATAATGCTGTGGGTGATAGGTATCCTTGCCAAACCGAATCTTGCGAAAATCGTTAACCGAATCTTCTAGCGCCGCTACGTCTTCCTCACCACCCCCCAAATCGGTCCACAGGGTGCAGCCTAAAAAACGCACTCCTTCGATCACGCAGCTTCGGTTCTCGAGGAAATACACTGAACTGCCCTTAGCAGACCGCTCTAACTCAGCAAGCAGAGTACCGTGTTCGTGGGTGTAGAATTCGTGGTTACCGGCCACATACACCACCGGCCGCTCCTGCCTGGCCAGCCAATGCAATCCATCGAGGCCTAGGCCAATATCGCCGGCGGCGACGATGATATCAGCGTCCACCTTGGGGAGTTCGAAATCGCAGAATTCTAGATGAATGTCGGAAAAATACTGAATCCTCACGATCGCCGCTTTTCCCTTTATAATGTACTCTTGGTTTAAATACTAGCCGTAAAATCCCTCGTATGAGTACCCTTGCCGTTCACAGAAGACCCTCATTCGGCGTCAAAGTTGGCCACGTCCAGATCGGCGGTGGAGCACCGGTCGTGGTCCAGTCCATGACCAATACCCCAACCGAAGATGTCAGCGCCACCGTTGCCCAAGCCATGGAACTGGCTCGGGCCGGTTCGGAAATCGTCCGCGTGACCGTCAATACCGAGGAAGCCGCCGCCGCTGTGCCCAAAATCCGCGAGGAATTGGATCGGCTAGGTTGTAACGTCCCGCTGGTTGGGGACTTCCACTTCAACGGGCATAAGCTGCTCGCTCATCACCCGGCCTGCGCTGAGGCGCTAGCTAAGTACCGAATCAATCCCGGTAACGTTGGCCGCGGCAGCAAACGCGACGTGCAGTTCGCTCAGATGGTCGAATTTGCCTGCCGCTATGGCAAACCGGTGCGGATTGGAGTCAACTGGGGCAGTCTAGATCAGAGCGTGCTGGCGCGGCTTTTGGACGAGAATGCCAAGCTGCCGACCCCGCGCGGTCTGGACGAGGTGATGCGCGATGCGGTCATCACTTCCGCCCTAGAGAGCGCTGCCCGGGCCGAAGAGCTTGGCCTTCCCGCTGAACGCATCGTCATTTCCTGCAAGATGAGCGGAGTACAAGAATTGATCGCGGTCTATCAGGAACTAGCCAGGCGCTGCCGCTATGCTCTGCATCTGGGGCTGACTGAGGCCGGCATCGGCACCAAAGGGATCGTCGCCTCCACCGCCGCACTGGCGGTACTACTGCAGCAAGGAATAGGCGATACCATCCGCATCTCACTGACTCCCGAACCTGGGACTTCCAGGACCCGGGAAGTCGTCGTAGCGCAGGAAATCCTCCAGACCATGGGGCTTAGGTCGTTCGCTCCCATGGTGATCTCCTGTCCCGGTTGCGGCCGCACCACCAGCGATTATTTCCAGCGCTTGGCACAACAGATTCAAGACTTCCTCAGAGCCAAGATGCCGGAGTGGAAAACCCGCTATCCGGGGGTGGAAAATATGCACGTGGCGGTAATGGGGTGCGTAGTCAACGGACCGGGCGAGAGCAAAAATGCCAATCTAGGCATCAGCTTGCCAGGTACTGGGGAAATCCCGGTCGCGCCAGTCTACGAGGACGGCCAGAAAACCGTCACTTTAAAAGGAGACAGGATCGCCGAGGAGTTCCAAGCCATTGTCGAACGTTACGTGGCAACCCATTATGGCTAGACTTAGGGCGCTGTTCTTAAGGCGCCCCAAGCTCAATTCCAACGCTGAACCTGAGCTTTCCAGCTGCCGTCTGGCTGGCGTTTGAACACGCTGTAGATAACCCCTTCGTAGGAATACTTTAAGCCACCATCGAGGTTGGACCAGCGCAGGGTAGAGACCACGGTATCGTCCTTGGCGAAGAGCACCTTGTCCAAATCCAGCGCATAATGTCCTGAGTGCTCGGCGAGCAGATGTCGCCAGAACTCCCGGATTGCCGCTGGTTCTTTGACCGCTTTCCCATCCGGCAATACCACCAGCGCATCTTTGGCATACAGCCGCAGCAATTCATCCAGTTTGCCTCGCTCGAGCGCTGCGTTCCACTGCGCAAGGGTGCCCAGCGCGGCATGCTCTGGGGCATTCCCAGCAAGCGCAAGCGGCAAACTATCGATCACCAATGCCAATATCAACAGCAGTTTCTTCACCATAGCCATCATCTCCTTTAAGGTTAGGCCCTCGTTATATTTATCACATAAATAATGGATTGTTTGAACTCTACTAAGTTTCTTTTTAAGAAACTATTACTGAACGCCTGAACCAGTGACGAAGGCTAGAAAAGAATCAGTCAGGATAAGGAGTGATGACAGCGTCTAAATTCAAACGCCGTTTGATTGCCGCTGCGTCCGCTTTGGCTTGGCTTTTATCCAGCATCGGACCGACCCTGACTCGATACTGGTCGCCGTCTGCTTTAGCGACGAACGCGACAAAACCGGCTTCCCGCAGCCGGCCTTGAAGGATTTTTGCGCTTTGTTGGTCGGTGAAACTCCCCAGATCGATCACCCAGGCGGAAGGCAATGGCCCTTGCAAAGGGATAACAGTCGGCGTTGGAGGCTCGGTTGACAGGTCGAAATTTACCTCGTCTTGCAGCCCCTTTTCAAATAGCACCGGCAAAAAGATCACAGCCAGCAGCACCAGCACCGAGGCCCCGACCAGGCGCCGTTTCAGGCGGATATCCATCCCTCTCTCCGCGCGGTCAACAGCGCTGCGATCAAAAAAAACGAGCCGAACGCCACGATGAGGTCATCTGGACCTGCCTGTTGCTGCAAGACCTCGAAAGCTTGGGTGCAAGAGGCAAATCCCCTCAAGGGTAAAGGTAAACCGAGCTTTTGGAACACCTGGGTGATTTGCTCCTCGCTGGCTGCGCGGGGATTGTCCGAGAGCGGCGCCAGTGCCCATACACTCACCGCCTGGCCCATCCGCCGCAGAATTCCCTCGATATCCTTGTCGGCCATCACGGCGAATAGAGCCAGGATGCGCCGTCCGGGATAACAACTTTGCAAATGCTCGGCCAACAGTCCTGCTGCCTGCGGGTTGTGGGCCACATCGAGCAAGACCGGGGGAATGCCTGGCAGGAGCTGATACCGCCCAGGAAGCTGAACTGCTTCAAGCCCCAAGCGAATCGCCTGCTCCGACACCGGCAGGCGGTCCTTGAGATGCACCAAGGCCGCCAACACAGTAGCCGCATTGTCCAACTGCTGGCGCCCAGGCAAGGCCGGCAAAGGCAAAGATCGCAGAACGCCATCCGGTCCAGACCAATCCCAGCCCGACTCAGAGAGCCGATGATCGAACTCGCGCCCCAGGCACCAAAGCACGGTTTTAAGCGTCTTGGCATGGTCCAAAACCGACTTGGGCGGATCGCGGTCGCCGACCACCGCCGGCCGTTCGGGGCGGAAAATCCCTGCCTTTTCCAGGCCTATGAGATCGCGTGTCCCTCCCAGCCACTGTTGGTGATCGAGGTCGATGCTGGCGATCACGGCTACGTCGGCATCGATGATGTTGACGGCATCCAAACGCCCCCCCATCCCCACCTCCAATACCTGCACCTCGACTTCTGCGCAGGCGAACAATTCCAGCGCCGCCAGCGTAGCGAACTCGAAAAAGCTCAAACTCGTATCGCCCCGCGCTACATCGATCTTGTCAAAAGCCTCGACGATGGCGTCGTCCTCGACCGCCACCCCATCGATGCGGATGCGTTCGTTATAGCGCAGGAGATGGGGAGAGGTATAGGCTCCTACCTTGAGTCCTTGCGCGCGTAGGATGGCCTCCAGCATCGCCACGCAGGAACCCTTGCCGTTGGTGCCACCGACGGTGAAGGTCAAAGGCGGACAATAACCCGGACGAAGCGCTTGGAACACTTTGCGAACCCGCTCCAGCCCAAGGTCGATCCAGCGCGGATGGAAAGCCTGCTGCCAGGCCAGCCAGTCCGAAAGCTCGGTAAAGCGCATAAACGCTAGAACTCTTGGCTTTCTTCGCTGTCCGGGAGGCCGTCCAAGGGAATGGCTGGCAGCGCCTCTGTCCCGATTTCAGTCTGGACCGGGATCGTCTCAGCCACGGATTCGGCTTTGGTTTGGATCAGCATTGCCAGCAAGCTGGCGATGGTGTCGCGCAGGTCGCGGCGGTCCACCACCATATCCAGAGCACCGTGTTCGAGCAAGAATTCGCTGCGCTGGAAGCCTTCGGGCAGCTTTTCTCGCACCGTCTGTTCGATCACCCGGGGACCGGCAAATCCGATCAGCGCCCCTGGTTCGGCGAGGTTCAGATCTCCGAGCATGGCCAGACTCGCCGACACTCCCCCCATGGTCGGATCGGTCATCACCGCGATGTAAGGCAACCCCGCCCCTGCCAAGCGCGCCAGCGCTGCCGAGGTCTTGGCCATTTGGAACAGGGACAGCAGCGATTCCTGCATGCGCGCCCCCCCGCTGGCGGTAAACACCACCAGCGGGATCTTTTCTTCCAGGGCTCGGTTGACGCCGCGGACGAAGCGTTCGCCCACCACCGACCCCATCGATCCCCCCATGAAATTAAAATCGAACGCCGCCGCCACCAACGGCTGGCCTTTAAGCAGGCCGCGCACCACTATCAGCGCCTCGGTTTCTTCGGTCTCTTTCTGGGCCTGTGCCAGGCGGTCTTTATAGCGCTTGGTATCCCTGAACTTCAAAGGATCGGCCGAGCGCAGATTGGCTCCGATTTCCTCCCGCTGCTCTGGGTCCAAGAAAAAATGCAGCCTGCGGCGGCCAGAAATCCGCATATGGTGATTGCACTTGGGGCAGACTTCTAAATTCCTCTCCAGCTCGGCCTTGTACAGGATGGCGCTACACACCGGGCACTTGCTCCACAGCCCTTCCGGAACCGTGGCCTTGCGGTTGCCATCGGTCCGGATCCGGGCCGGCACCAGCTTCTGAAACCAACTCATAGCCTATCCATCGCCTCGCGCATTGCTACGATCAGGGACGTGATGGCCGCCTCGATCCGGTCTGGACGGGTGAGGTTTTCCTCTATTTTTTGAACCAGGGCGCTACCCACCACCACCGCATCCGCAAACTTGGCGATTGTAGCCGCCGTGTGCGCGTCTTTGACCCCGAACCCCACCCCGAGCGGAAGGTGCGTCAAGGAGCGCACGGCAGCCAACCTGACCGCCACGTCCTCCGTATCCATATGGCTTGCACCAGTCACCCCTTTGAGGGAGACGTAATAAAGATAGCCGCGTCCGAACCTATCGGCCTGCTGGATGCGCGCGGGGGTGCTGGTGGGCGCCAGCAGAAAGATTGGATCGATGCCGGCTTGGTACAAAAGGGGCAGCATCTCTTCCTCGGCTTCCTCGGGCGGGAGGTCCACGGTCAACACCCCATCTACCCCGGCAGTTTTGGCCGCCGCGACGAAAGCCCGGTAGCCCATGCGTTCGATCGGGTTGAGATAGCCCATTAGAACGATCGGAGTATCCGCATCCTGGCGGCGGAACTCGGCGACCATGTCGAGCACCCGACGCAAGCCGAGCTTGTGAGCCAAGGCCCGCTCACTGGCGCGCTGGATCACCGGGCCGTCGGCCATAGGATCGGAGAATGGTACCCCTAACTCCAGGATGTCGGCGCCTGCAGCCACCATAGCGTGGAGCCACGGCACCGTAAACTCCGGGCTAGGATCGCCTGCGGTGATGAAGGGAATCAGCGCTTTGCGCCCGTGGCGGGCCAAATTCGCAAAAGTGGTCTGAATCCTACTCACAGCACAAGCCCCTCCCGGGCAGCTACGGTATGAATGTCTTTGTCGCCTCGGCCAGACAGGTTAACGATAATCGTCTGATCTTTATCCATTTGCTGCGCCAGTTGCATGGCATACGCTACGGCATGGCTCGATTCCAGCGCGGGCAAGATACCTTCGGTTCGAGTCAGGCGATGGAAGGCCTGCAGGGCCTCATCGTCAGTGACGCTGACATAATTGGCCCGGCCGGTATCTTTGAGCCAGGCGTGCTCGGGGCCTACCCCCGGATAATCGAGCCCGGCGGAAATCGAGTGGGTTTCGATAATCTGGCCGTCGGCATCTTCCAGCAAATAAGTCCGGTTGCCGTGCAACACCCCTGGCCGGCCGGCGCACAGAGACGCGGCATGGCGGCCGGTAGCAATCCCCTCGCCGGCGGCTTCAACCCCGTAAAGCGCGACATCGTCCTCTAAAAACGGATAGAACAGACCGATGGCGTTGGATCCGCCGCCGACACAAGCCACCAGCGCGTCGGGAAGGCGCCCGGTCCGTTCCAGGATTTGACGTTTGGCCTCGCGCCCGATCACCGCCTGGAAATCGCGCACCATGGCAGGATAAGGATGGGGACCTGCCACCGTGCCGATGATGTAAAAGGTATCGTCGACGTTGGTGACCCAGTCGCGCAGGGCCTCGTTCAAGGCATCCTTGAGCGTTTTGGAACCCGAAGCCACCGGCCGCACCTTGGCCCCTAACAGCGACATCCGGTAGACGTTGAGCTTCTGCCGTTCTACGTCCACCTCGCCCATGTATACCACGCATTCCATCCCTAGCCGCGCCGCTACGGTAGCGGTCGCCACTCCGTGCTGGCCGGCGCCGGTCTCGGCGATGACCCGGCGTTTGCCCATGCGCTTAGCGAGCAGCGCTTGGCCGACGGTGTTGTTGATCTTGTGGGCGCCGGTGTGGTTTAGGTCCTCGCGCTTTAAATAAATCTGCGCCCCGCCGAGTTCCCGACTCAAGCGCTCGGCGTAGTACAGGGGAGAAGGGCGGCCGACATAATCTTTGAGGTCCTGGTCCAATTCCGCTAGAAATTCAGGATCGCGCAAGTATTTCAGATAAGCGCGGGTCAGTTCTTCCAGGGGATACATCAGGGTTTCGGCGACAAAGATGCCGCCGTAGCGGCCAAAATGGCCACGCTCATCGGGAAAGCGATATTTTTCAAGTGGTTCAGGTGCTGTAGCCATCGCGTACCTCGCGTAAAAATGCCGCCATTTTGGCGTAGTCTTTGACTCCTTTGGCTGACTCCACACCGGAGCTGACATCTACCGCCCAGGGCTGGACCTCGGCGATAGCCGCGCGAACATTTCCCGGTTCGAGTCCCCCTGCTAGGATCAGCGGCTTGGGCAGATCTTTGGGGATCCGATCCCAATCGCAACGCTGTCCTGTCCCCCCCGGCCTCTTCGGATCGTAAGCGTCGACCAGCAATCCCCGAGCAGTTTGGAAACGCTCGGCCTCGCGCCGCAGATCTACCCCTTCGCGCATGCGAATGGCCTTGATGTAAGGCCGCCCGAAGCGCTCGCAGTCGGCGGGGGTCTCAGCGCCATGGAACTGGATAAGATCCAACGGCACCCGGCGTAAAACCGCCTCGATTGCAGCAGGCTCGGCATCTACAAACAGCCCCACGATGGTCACGAAAGGCGGCAGGGCCTGGGCGATCTGCCGGGCTTGTTCCACCTCCACGGCACGCGGGCTGAGCGGATAAAATACCAAACCGATAGCGTCGACCCCCAACCGCGCCGCCGCCAGCGCATCCCCCACCCTAGTGAATCCACAGATTTTAACCCGGATTCTCGCCAAAATCTAAGCTTCCTCCACGCGCCTCAAATCCTGCGGCAACCGGTCAAAAATCGGCTGTCGCGGTAAGCCAAACCGCTTAGGGTACCACACCCCAGCCAGATACAGTCCGTCCGCCGGGGCGGTCATCCCACCGGCGCTGCGGCGGCGCGCTGCCAGGACCTCTCCTGCCCACGCCGGCGGTCTTTTGCCGCTGCCGATGGCGATCAGGACTCCGACGATGTTGCGCACCATATTGTGCAGGAAGGCGTTGGCTACAATATCCACCCACACTTCCTCGCCCACGCGCGCCACCTCGAGCAGATAAACCCGCCTGAACGGGCTTCTGGATTGGCAGTAGGGTCCTCGGAACGAGGAAAAATCGTGCTCGCCAATCAAGTAGGCCGCGCCGGCCTGCATCCGCTCCACATCCAAAAAATGATACCACCAGGTAACCCGACCGCATAGCAAGGCTGACGCTACCGGACGGTTGAGGATCCGATACCGGTACCATCGGGCGAGCGCCTGGTTGCGGGCATGGAAGCCAGGTTCCACCTGCCTAGCCCAAAGCACTCGCACGTCCTCGGGCAACTGGGTGTTGGTTCCCTGTACCCAGGCGCGCTCGGAACGCTCGGCTTCGGTGTCGAAATGGACGATTTGCTCTAGGGCGTGAACGCCAGCATCGGTGCGGCCGGAAGCGACTACCCGCACTGGATGGGCAGCGATCCTGCTCAGTGCCGTCTCGACGAGCGCCTGGATGGAAGGGCTGTGCGCCTGGTATTGCCAGCCGGCATAGCGCCTGCCGTCGTATTCGATTTTCAGCGCGATGCGCATTAGGTTTCCACCGGCTTGACGTAACCGCACAAGGCGAGCTGCAAAGTACGCAGCAGGTCGAACTCTTCCGGAATGGCGTGTTTGCGCATCGGGCCGCGTTTTAAGATCGCGTCCTTGACGGTGGCGACGAACTCGTCGATGGAGACCACTCGCCCGCCGCCCAACTCCTTTCTGGCAGCGCTGACTAGGATAGCCACCTGCTCGAGCGGGGTTGTAGGTTCTAACCAAGGAAACACATCTTGGCAGATATAGCGCCGCCCGAGCTCGAATTTCTTGCGGAAACGAACCTCGCGCCAGGGCCAAGGATGGGCGTCCATAGAGGGTTCCAGGTGAATCAAGTGACCCACTTGGGGATGATAAGCGACCACGTCCAATTCCCCCTCCCAACCGCCGTGGGACAACGCTCCGACCTTGACGTTACCACGGACGATGTAGCCTCGCCATTGGTAAAACTGACGCACCAGTTTTTCCAGATGATTCATTCGCCAAGCAAGTTCTCCAGCAGTTTGATTTCGGCCTGACCGAGCTCGCGGACGCGCCCGACCGCAAGTCCCGCAGGCAGGAGAATCGGCCCGTAACGGATGCGGATTAAGCGGCTGACGGTCACGCCCGCCGATTCCCACAAGCGCCGCACGATCCGGTTGCGGCCTTCCTTCACCACGACTTTGTACCAGCGGTTTGCACCCTCACCGCCGGCAGGTTCGATCGCCTCGAACCGGGCTAGGCCATCCTCCAGTTCCACTCCCCGGCGCAACCGCTCAAGCCAGGTCTCTGTAACCCGTCCATAGATCCGGACGGCGTACTCCCGCTCCAGCCCAGCCGAGGGATGCATGAGACGGTCGGCCAGCTCCCCCTGATTGGTAAACAAGAGCAGTCCTTCGGTATTGAGGTCTAGCCTTCCCACCGCGATCCAGCGTCCCTTAGCCAGCTTTGGCAGCCGCTCAAATACCGAGGGCCGGCCTTGCGGATCGCGGCGGGTAACGATCTCTCCGGCCGGTTTGTGGTAGGCCAACACCCGAACCTCGCCGCTCAAGCGCTTGTCCAGATTGACCGGCCGACCTTTGATCTGAACCCGGTCCCCTTTATGCCAGCGATCGCCTAAACTGGCCACTCGACCGTTGATTCGGACTTGGCCCTCGCGGATCCACTGTTCGATCTGGCGGCGCGAGCCTAAGCCTGCGTGGGCCAGCACCTTTTGCAGACGCACGGCGGACTGAGCTTCAGGCCCAGGAAGCGGACGGCGGGAATTAGGTTGTACTCGCTTCGGCATCGGTCGATAGCGGGGGTAATTGACTTAAAGACTCAAGGTTAAAATCGTCCAAGAAGCGTTTAGTAGTGGCAAACAGCGCCGGGCGTCCGGGAACTTCTTTATGCCCCACAACCCGGATCCAGTCCCGATCCTTGAGGGTGTTTAAAATACTGCCGCTGACCGCCACTCCTCGAATCGCCTCGATGTCGCCGCGGGTGACGGGTTGGCGATAGGCGATGATGGCCAAAGTCTCCAGAAGGGCGCGGGAATAATGGCCGGTTTTTTCCGGAAACAAGCGGCTGACCCATGGGGCCAGCTCGCGCCTGACCTGAAAGCGCCAACCGCTTGCTACGCGCACCAACTCAAGGGCACGCCCGCGGTAATCGCCGGTCAATTCGACCAGCACGGCCTCCAATTCCTCCCGTTCTACCCCTTCGTCTGCCAGCAGCGACAGCAACCGGCGAGTATCCATGGGTTCGGGGGAAGCAAACAGCAGCGCCTCGACGATCTGCTTTAAGCTCATCGAAGTTGGACCCGAAGCGGGGCCAAGGGTTCGCTCTGGAGGATCTCCACCAGGCCTTCTCGACACAGTTCGAGCAAAGCCAGAAACGTTACCACTATCCCGGCACGGCCTTCGCCCGGGTCGAACAGACTCTCGAACGCCAGGACTGAAGCTTTGCGTAGGCGATCGAGGATGTCGGCCATGCGCCCGCGCACCGACAGGGCCTCGCGTTCTATAGCATGGACGCAGAACCGTTCAGCTCGGGCCAATACCTGGCGCAACGCCGCGGCCAGCTCTTCCAGCCCAATTCGAGGCTCGGCCTTCGGTCGAAGCGAAATGCCTGGATCGACGCATACCGGGAAAACGTCGCGCGCTATCCGAGGCAGTTCGTCCAGCGCGGCAGCGGCCTGTTTGAAGCGCTCGTACTCCTTAAGGCGCCGCACCAATTCGGCACGTGGGTCTTCCTCCTCAGCCTCGGCGGTCGGCTGGGGCAACAGCAAACGCGATTTGATCTCGGCCAGGATCGCAGCCATCAACAGATATTCGGCAGCCAGTTCGATCTTAAGGCCCTCCATCAGGGCAATGTATTCAAGGTATTGCTCGGTCACTTGGGCAATAGAAATGGCCATGATGTCGAGATTGCGGCGCCGTATCAGGTAGAGCAAAAGGTCCAGCGGTCCCTCGAAGGTTTCCTCCAGAAATACCCGTAGCGCGTCGGGAGGAATATAAAGATTCTCAGGAAGGGTTATGAGCGGAGCGCCATAGACCTTGGCGACCGGGGCAGTTGGGCTCATGTCAGACCGGCCAAACTGAAGAAAAAAGCCTGCATGGAGAAAATCACTGGCCCCAGGACCCGCCCCAGGACGCCGGTCACCAATAAGAGCAGCAAGATCGGCAAGCCATAGGGTTCCAATTGCGCCACTCTAGCCGCCCAGGACAATGGCAAGACTCCTACCAGCACCCGCCCGCCGTCCAGGGGCGGTAGCGGCAACAGATTGAGCGCCATCAACACCAGGTTGAAGGAAACCCCGGCCGCGCCCATGTAAACCAAAGGCACCGACACATAAGGCCACTCCAGCCCCACTCCGAGCCTGGCGAGCAGCGCCCATCCCAAGGCCATCCCCAGATTGGCGCCAGGGCCGGCCAGTGCGACCAGAGCCATGTCGCGTTTGGGATGGCGCAATCTGCCGTAATCGACCGGAACCGGCTTAGCCCAGCCGAAGATGAACCCGCCGAGCAGCATCATCACCAGGGGTATTGCGATCGTCCCTAGCGGATCGACGTGCTTTAAGGGATTCAAGGACAAGCGCCCCATGCGCTTGGCGGTCTCGTCCCCACACCACCAGGCCACGATCCCATGGGCGACCTCGTGCAAGGTGACAGCAAACAGAATCGGTAATGCCCAGATAGAAAGCTTCTGAGCCACAGTCAATTCTTCCATTCGATTATCCTAACACGGCTTCTAGTTTCTCCCGGCCTTTGCCCAAACGCACGACTTCAGGCACGTCTTCGGTCAAATCGACGATGCTGGTCGGCTCGTAGGGGATGACTCCGGAATCGATCACCAGATCTACCTGCTTCTCCAGGCGATCGCGGATTTCCTCCGGATCCTCCAATGCCGTCTCCTCGCCGGGTAGAATCAAGGTGGTGCTGAACAAGGGTTCCCCGAGTTCGGCTACCAGCGCTTGGGCTACCGGATGGTCAGGGATTCGGATCCCAATCGTCTTGCGGCTTGGATGCTGCAGGCGCCTGGGCACTTCGCGAGTGGCCCTGAGGACGAAGGTGTACGCCCCCGGGGTCAGGGCTTTGATCAGGCGATGGGCCTCGTTACCCAGACGCACGAACTGAGATACTTGAGACAGGTCTCGGCAGACCAAAGTGAAATTGTGCTTCTCTGCAAGCTGACGGATGCGCCGGATCCGCTCCAGGGCCTTGACGGCGTCGATCCGGCACGCCAACGCATAGGAGGAATCGGTAGGATAGACGATCACTCCTCCTTGCTGGAGGATTTCCACCGCCCGCCGGATCAGGCGCGGTTGGGGGTTGTCAGGATGGATTTGAAAATACTGGGCCATGCGCTGCCATACTAAAAAGCATAGAGTAACACGTCCGCCCCTGGTTGTTGACCACCAGATCGTCAGCCCGCCACCGTAGCCACCCGTTCGCGTAAATATACCGGCAGCGCTTGCTCTGCGGCTACTGTCTCGCCCCTGGCGAACATGGCCGCTGCCAGCCGTGCCACTGCCGAGGCCCTGGGTAAGCGCTTAGGCCAAATCTCAAGCAGCCGCTCCTCCCCCAACCGACGGCGCAGAACCTCGCCATACACCTCCCAACCTGGACCGATGCCGATCCCCTTGACCTCGTCCGGAAAAACCACGCTTTCAGGCGCAATGATCGACTCGGCGATGACCGGGCAGCCGCATCTTCGATAGATTCCCCAATACACCTCGCCCATGCGCGCATCCAGCGCTGCCAGAGCGTATTCAGCCTCGCTGCCGCAAAACACCTCCCAAGCCAAAGCCGCTAAAGTCGAAACTGGCACTACCGGAAGATTTGCTCCGAGCGCCAATCCCTGCACCACTCCGGCCGCGATTCGAAGGCTAGTGAAGGCGCCGGGACCACGGCCAAAGGCCAAGGCATCCAGCGCTTCCAAAGCCAGTCCCGCTTCCGTCAGCAATTCTTCCAGCATCGACAGAATCCGCTGGGCATGCCGGCGCGGCGCCATTTCGAACCGCTCTAAGATCTCCCCGTCCAGATACAAGGCCGCCGAACACGCCTCGGTAGCCGTCTCAAGCGCTAGAATCCGCATAAAACCGTTCCACTTCAGCCACCTCTCGAGTCCTGCGCATAGGTGGTAGACTCTCCAGGAAAACTTTGCCATACGGCTTGTCCACCAATCTCGGATCACACAGGACCAGCACCCCGCGGTCTTCGCTGCCGCGGATCAATCGCCCTGCCCCCTGCTTGAGGGCAATCACCGCCGCCGGCAACTGCCAAGCAAGAAAAGGATCATAGCCACATCGACGCAAGCTGGCCAATCTGGCCTGGAATACTGGCTCGGATGGAGGAGCAAACGGCAGCCTATCGATGATCACGCACGCCAGCGCCGCCCCCGGGACGTCTACCCCTTCCCAGAAACTGCCGGTTCCCAGCAGTACCGCATTGCCCAATTCGCGAAACCGCGCAAGGAGCATCGCTTTGGGCGCCTGTCCTTGCACCAACAGCGGGAATGGCAAGTCCTGGAGGTACCTGGCCGCCTCTGCCAGGGCACGGTGACTGGTAAACAGGAAAAACGCCCGCCCGCCGCTCGCCTGCAGCACCGGTCGTACCGCTGCCACCGCCTGGGCGGTGTACTCAGGCGAGTCCGGTGGCGGCAATCCCGGCGGCAGGTAAAGCAGGGCCTGCTTAGCATAGTCGAAAGGGCTAGGCCAAAGGTGAGTTTCTACAGCCTCCCCGCTCAGTCCCAATTGGCCGAGGAAATGATCGAAGCAGCCTGCCACGCTCAAGGTGGCGGAAGTAAAAATCCAAGCTGCCCCAAAAGCTTTACGGTAACCGGCGAACGATGCCGCCACTCCCAGAGGAGTGGCGTGTAGGGCGAAACGACGCTGGCCAGCGTCGAACCAGCGCACCCAGTCATCCCCCTGTCCTGCCAGCCAATTCTCCAGGCGCTCCCCCAATCTTTGGCCGCGCTGCAAGCATAGCTCCAGACCATGACTAGCGCCTGCCAGCGGCTCCAGGTTCCAGGCCAGCTCTACCAACTCCGCCTGCAATTCGGCCAGACGCGGGGTCAAACCAGGCATCGCTTCCAGTTCGGCCTCGCCGCCCCGAACCGAGGCCATAGCAAATCCCGCCTGGACTTCAGCCAGCTTTTGCTGCAAGCGCAACAGGGCCTGCTGCGTGGGTGGCGATACCAATTGCGCCTGCTGCAATTCCATGGCCGCATCCCGGATCAATTCCTGGATTTGGCGTGAGGAAACGCTGATGCCTAGAAAACGGGCGGCGGTTTCGGCGAACTGGTGAGCCTCGTCCACGATCACCGCATCCGCTCCCGGCAACACCTCCCCCAATCCGTCCTCGCGTAATGCCCAGTCGGCACATAGAAGATGGTGATTGATCACTACTAAATCGGCCTGCTGGGCCCGACGCCTGGCTTTAAGCACAAAACAATCGCTGATAAGCGGGCAGTTCTGCCCCAGACAACTCTCCTCGGTGGAAGTCAGCGCCTGCCACCCCCACCAATTTTCCGCCAGCGTGGACATCTCGGCGATATCGCCCACCTCGGTGGTGGAGACCCAGCGCTGCACCTGGGCCAATTCGCTCCTCTCAGCTTCGGGCAGCGCCAGATCTGCCGTCAGGATCTGCCTTAGGCGATAATGACACAGATAATTGCCCCGCCCTTTGAGCTGGGCCACCTGCACCGGCCGCTGCAGCACGCGCAGCAGCAGGGGCAAGTCTTTGAGGAACAGTTGGTCCTGGAGATTGCGGCTGCCGGTGGAAACGATCACCTGCCGCCCAGATAGCAGCGCTGGGACGAGATAAGCGAAGGTCTTGCCCGTCCCAGTTCCGGCTTCGACTACCAGCACTCGTCCGCCAGCGATGGCCTCAGCCACCGCCTCGGCCATTTCCAGCTGGGCCGGGCGCGGATGGTATCGATCGATCAACCGGGCCAAAGCCCCCTCGGGACCAAAAATCTCGCTTAAGGCTTGGCGTTGGTTGGAATAGGACTCAGCTTGGGCTATAGGCATGGACTTTTGCCCTGCGCTTTAAGGTTATTTCCCGATGCAAAACTCGGCAAAAATCCTTCCCAAAAGATCGTCACTGGTCACCTCGCCGGTGATTTCCGCAAGCGCTTGTTGGGCCAAACGAAGATTTTCGGCGACCAGTTCGGCGGCTTGGGTCGAATGCAGTTCCTCAAGGGCCTTATGGAGAAAATCCTGGGTCTGCGCCAACGCTTCCAGATGGCGGCGGCGGGCGGCGAGGGCGTCCTCCGCCTCGGCCTCAAACCCCAGCGAGCGCTTGAGGTGAAATTTAAGCAGGTCGATTCCCGCTCCGGTTTTGGCGGAAAGATAAACGGCAGCAAAGGTCGCAGTCTCCGTGAGGGCGGGGGGTCTATCGATCAGGTCGATCTTGTTGTAAATCCTAGTCACCGGGATTCCAACTGGGAGCTGCGCCAGCAGGGACTCTCCGGCTTCCGGTTCGCGACAGTCCAGGACCAGCAAGATGCGGTCGGCGCTGTGCATGGCCTTGATTGCCCGGCGCATCCCTTCGCGCTCGATCGGGTCGCCGCCTTCGCGCAAGCCCGCGGTATCGATGACATACAGCGGCATGCCATCGAGATCGAGGTGTTCAGTCAACAGGTCGCGGGTGGTTCCAGCGATGTCGGTGACGATCGCCGCTTCCCGTTCGGCAAGGCGGTTGAGCAGGCTCGATTTGCCGACGTTAGGCGGGCCGGCGATCACTGCGGTCATCCCTTCCCGGAGCAGGCGGCCCTGATGAGCGCGACGGCGCAAAATGCTAAGGTCTTCCAGCAAACGCTTCAGACGCACCGAGACTTCTCCCTCAGCCAATAGGTCGATGTCCTCGTCAGCAAAGTCGATGCTCGCTTCCATATAAACCCGAAGCTGCGTCAGCGCCTCCGAAAGCCGCTGGACCTGCTCGGAAAACACCCCTTCCAAGGAGCGTTGAGCGGCGCGCGCGGCCGCTTCCGAGGTGCTTTCGATCAGCGCCGCCACCGCCTCAGCCTGGGCCAGATCGAGCTTGCCGTTGAGGAAGGCGCGGCGGCTGAATTCCCCCGGTTGGGCAGGTCTTACCCCTAACTGAAACAGCCTTTTGAGCAGCGCCTCGACTACGACTGGACTGCCGTGGCAATGGAGCTCCAACATATCCTCGCCAGTGTAGGAGCGCGGCGCTGGGAAATAAAGCACAAGCCCCCGATCGATGGCGATTCCGTCCTCGCCTAGAAACGCCACATAATGGGCGTGACGGGGCTTCAAACTGCGTTTGCCAACAAGCTCGAAAGCTAAGGATTTAAGGTCAGAACCGGATACTCGCACTACCGCCACCGCCCCCCGGCCAGGGGGCGTGGCGGGCGCAGCGATGCGGTCAGTGTGAGAATCAAGCGTTCCTGACACCTTCGATCTGACGATTGATCCACCACTGCTGCACGATCGACAGAGCGTTGTTGACTACCCAGTACAACACCAATCCTGCCGGGAAGAAGGCAAAAAAGACAGTGAAAATCAGCGGAAACATCTTCATTACTTGGGCCTGAACCGGATCGGCAGGAGGGGGACTGAGTTTCTGCTGGATCCACATAGTCACTCCCATCAGGAGCGGCAGGATAAAGTAGGGATCCTTGGAAGTAAGGTCGGTAAGCCACAACAGGAAGCTTGCCTGCCTAAGTTCTACGCTTTCCACCAGCACCCAGTAGAGCGAGATAAAGACCGGGATTTGGACCACGATCGGCAAACAGCCCCCTAAGGGATTGACTTTTTCCTCCCGGTAAAGCTGCATCAACGCCTGGTGGAATTTCTGCTTGTCCTCGCCAAAGCGCTCCTTCAGGGCCTGCATCTTGGGCTGGACTTTGCGCATTTTGGCCATAGACCTAAAACTAGCCGCCGACAGGGGATAAAACAGGGCCTTGATGACCACCGTGGTGGCGATGATCGCCCAACCCCAGTTCCCGAAAAGCTTTTCAAACTGTTCCAGTAACCAGAAGATCGGCTTGGCGATGAAGGTAAAGACCCCATAGTCGACGGTCAACTCCAATCCCGGCGCAACCTTGTCCAGTATCCGCTGGAGTTTTGGACCTATGTAGTAGCGCGCGCTGAACGTCTTGGTCTCGCCTGCGGCCACCCGGTATTCCGGGGAATAGGCGCCGACGATGTAAATCTCATCCGGCAGCGCCTTGGTATAAAAATGATTGATCTGATCTTGGGGCGGCAACCAGGCCGCGAGGAAGTAGTGCTGGATCATAGCGCACCACCCCCCCTCGGTCTCCCAGTTCCGGGGCGCACCCTTGATATCGCCGAAGGAGATTTTTTCATAAGGTTCGTCGGCGCGCCGGCAAGCCACCCCGGTATAGGTACGGATGAAGGCGTTGTCGTCCTCCGCCTTGGTCGGAGGCTTGCGTTTCAACTGGCCGTACAGGCGAGCGCTCCAAGGCGCGGACGAGGAGTTGGTGATCTGATAGTCGATCTTTACCTCGTAACTACCCGGCTCGAACGTGAAAGTCTTGACGATCTCCACCCCGTCGCCACGCCAGATAAGGGGCACCTTGAGTGCCTGCTGCTCCGCCATACGGTATTCCCGCGCCTCGGCTTGCCATAACGCGGTATGCTTGGGGGCAATTCTTTCATCGCCCAGAAAACCGGTCTGGGTGACGAACAGCCGCTCCGGCTCGTCGGCGAGCAGGCGGACCGGTTCGTCAGGCTTGGCCTTGGAAACCGGATACTTGAGCAAATCCACCGCTTGGATATCACCACCTGCAAGGTTGATCTCGGCGCGGATGACATCGGTCTGCACGATCACCCGACCACCGCCCTTGAGGCTTGGGCTAACCTCAGTGCCAGCCGCAGACTCGGCCTGGGCCTTCGCCTCCGCTTCGGGCGCTGGCTGCCCAGCAGCTTCAGCCTGGACCTGAGGCGGTTTAGGACCATAGTCCCGCTGCCAGGCTTCCCATAACATATAACCTAGCAGGATGGCCATCAGGATAAGAAAAAATCTCAGATTATCCATTTTTGTTATTCCAAAATTGCTCCGGGACAGGATCGACTCCCCCTGGATGCCAAGGATGGCAACGCAACAGGCGCCACGCTGCCAACCAGGAGCCCCGCACTACGCCAAATCGCTCAATAGCGGTCAAGGCATAGGCAGAGCAGGTGGGATAAAAGCGACATTGATTCCCCAGCCAGGGGCTAATAAAAAAACGATACCACCGAATCCCTGCGATCAGGGAGATCCGGCAACCACGCTCAAGCGTTGCCAGTGTTTGGCCAAGGATTCCCATAACACGCTCCGCTCGGCAGTCAATACCGAAGGCTTCGCCACAACTACAATATCAACAGCAGGCAGCCGAAATTGGTTCAAGCGGAAACTCTCGCGCACCAGACGCTTGATCCGGTTGCGCGCGACCGCTCTCCTGATCTTACGTTTGGAGACCGCCAACCCAAGCCGCGCAAAACCTTTGGCATTAGGCCGCATCAATATAGTAAAAAACCCATCCGCCGAAACCGTCGGCTGGCTGAAAACGTAGCCAAACTCGGCAGGATCTAGCAGCCTTGAGGCTTTGGGGAAACCGAATCCAGCCAGGACGCTTACGGCACCAGTCTGATCCGGCCTTTGGCCCGTCGCGAAGCAATCACCTTGCGCCCGCCCCGGGTACGCATCCGAGCCCGAAAACCATGGGTCCTGGCACGCCGGACCTTGCTAGGTTGATAGGTTCTTTTCATCTCCTTATAGCCTCTAATTATTTGAAAATACTAAAAAAAAGGATTTGGATAATACTCTGTCAGCGCTCCGATGTCAATGCTGTGAGCGCTTGGCAAATCCGGTATAGTATCTATCCCCGGCACGCTGGATACTCGATGGCGACCGGAATCGGCGGTTTAATCCCAATTTTAGGCCCAAGCCATGAGCGACCTCTGGAATCGGTGCATTCAAAAGCTGGAGAACGAAATTCCCACCCAACAGTTCAACACCTGGATCCGACCCTTGCAGGCGGTTGAAAACGGTTCAGAATTAAAACTCCTGGCCCCTAACCGGTTCGTGCTTGACTGGGTCAAGGAGCACTTCATCGATCAGATCGAGGCCGCCCTTCCCCAAAATGCCGGCGGCATCCAGCAGGTGGTATTGGAAGTCGGCACCCGCAGGGAGGAGAGCAGCGCGGCGCCCACTCCTCCCGACTTCAGCGCCAAGGACAAGCGGCCACGACGGAAAAGACCGGGAGCCAACAACCTCAACCCCGCTTTTACTTTCGCTACCTTCGTCGAGGGCAAGTCCAATCAGTTCGCCAAAGCCGCCGCCGTGCAGGTGGCCGAAAACGTAGGTCGCGCCTACAACCCTTTGTTCATCTACGGCGGGGTGGGATTGGGCAAAACTCATCTGATGCACGCCATCGGCAACCTGATCGTCGAGCGCGACCCTTCCGCCTCAGTGGTTTACCTGCACTCCGAACGCTTCGTCTCGGACATGGTCACCGCCTTGCAACACAATGCCATCAATGCGTTTAAGGATTATTACCGGTCGGTGGACGCGCTTTTGATCGACGACATCCAGTTCTTCGCCGGCAAGGAGCGCTCGCAGGAAGAGTTTTTCCATACCTTCAACACCTTGTTGGAAAACAAACACCAGGTAGTCCTGACCTGCGACCGCTATCCCAAAGAGATCGAAGGCCTCGAAGAACGGCTCAAATCCCGCTTTGGCTGGGGCCTGCCAGTGGCAATCGAACCCCCAGATCTGGAAACTCGGGTCGCGATCCTAATGAGCAAAGCCCAGCAGTGGGGGGTGGAACTGCCTGAGGAAGTCGCTTTCTTCATCGGCAAACGGATCCGCTCCAATGTGCGTGAACTGGAAGGAGCGCTGCGCCGGGTTACTGCCCGCGCTCAGTTCACCGGCGAACCGATCACTTTGCCCTTTGCCAAGGAGGCCTTGCGCGACCTGATTGCGGTCCAGGACAAACTCATCAACGTGGAAAACATCCAAAAGACGGTAGCCGAATATTACAAAGTCCGGGTGGCCGACATGCTTTCCAACAAACGCACGCGCTCTATTACCCGACCGCGGCAGATCGCGATGGCCCTGGCCAAGGAACTGACCAACCACAGCCTGCCGGAAATTGGCGAGTTTTTCGGCGGACGCGACCACACTACGGTGCTACACGCCTGCCGCAAAGTGGAAGAGCTTAAAGAATCCGACAGCAAAATCGCCGAGGATTATGCTACTTTGTTACACCTGCTGATCAGCTGAGATTTGACGATGCAGTTTTCCATCACCCGCGAATCCTTGCTCGAGGCCCTGCAGAAGGTAGCCGGCGTGATCGAGCGCCGCTCCACGTTGCCGATCCTTGCCAATGTCCTCATCCGCCTCCAGGGGGGACGTCTCACTCTGGTCGGCACCGACCTGGAAATCGAGCTCATCACCCACACCGAGGTTGCCGGCCAAACTGGCGAGACTACGGTTTCCGCCCGCAAGCTCTTAGATATTTGCCGATTGCTGCCGGCTGGAACGCAGCTTATGTGCACCTTGAAGGATAGCAAAGTTCTGGAAATCAAAGCTGGAAGCTGCCGTTTCGCCCTCGCTACCCTACCCTGCGACAATTTCCCCGAATTCACGCTCCACGGAAGCGAGATTGCCACTCAGGTGAGCGACAAAGCCCTGCGGAAACTCTTGGATCACACCATGTACGCCATGGCCCAACAGGATGTACGCTATTACCTAAACGGCCTGCTGCTGGAGTTGGACGGATCATTCATCCGTGCGGTCGCCTCCGACGGTCATCGCCTAGCTTGGTGTGAACAACCCCTCGATGCCCCGGTCGACGGCACCCACCAACCGATCCTGCCGCGCAAGGGGGTACAGGAATTGTTGCGCTTGCTGGAGGGAGGGGAATCCTCCCATCGGCTTCGGCTCACCGCCAGCAATATCCGCCTGGAACTCGACTCGGCGATATTTTCGGCCAAATTGATCGACGCCCGCTATCCAGATTACCGCCGAGTCTTCCCAGGGGAGATCCACCGGGTATTGACCTTAAAGCGACTGGCATTAAAAGAGGCCATCAGCCGGGTCTCCATCCTTTCCAACGAACAGTATCGCGGCATCCGCCTGGACGTATCTCCCGGGAATTTACGCCTTTCTACCCACAATCCGGATCAGGAGGAAGCCGAAGAAGAACTCGCTATCGCCTACTCGGGCGAGCCGTTCACGGTCGGCTTCAACGCCGCCTACCTGGCCGATGCGATCTCCCATTTGGACTCTGAGAACGTCCGGCTCTCGTTCGCGGATCAAACCTTAAGTTGTCTGGCAGAAGACCCAGAGGATCCCTCCATCCGTCATATCGTCATGCCGATGCGGCTTTGATCCGCACTCCCACGAAGGGGCGAACCTGGGTGTTCGCCGATCACAAGATTCGCCCCTGCCGTCGCCACGTTCAATCCGCCTGTCGGCGCAGGAACGCTGGGATATCCAAATAATCCAGATCGTCGTCGCTGGTGCCGGGAGCGCTCGCCGGAGACACATTGAGCTTGCGCACTCGTTCCGGCTGCTGGCGGATGACTGTGGGCCGCTCCAGTTTGTCGTAATCCACTTTACCGTCGCTCGCCTTGTCCACCAGCCGCACCGGTGCGTCCGCACCTGCCCGAGAGCCCTCAAGCCCGGTGGCCACTACCGTCACCCGAACCTCATCCTGCAGCTCCGGATCGATCACAGTACCGACCACCACCACCGCATCCTCGGAGGCGAACTCCTTGACGACATTGCCGACCACGTCGAACTCGCCGATGGACAGATCCAAACCGCCGGTGATGTTGACCAGGATCCCGCGCGCGCCGTGCAGGTTGATGTTTTCTAGCAAGGGGCTGGCGATGGCCCGTTCGGCCGCCGTGCGGGCCCGGTTCTCACCGCTCGCCAAGCCGGTCCCCATCATCGCCATCCCCATCTCCGCCATTACCGTCCGCACATCGGCAAAGTCGACGTTGATCAAGCCCGGACGGGTGATGAGTTCGGCGATTCCCTGCACCGCTCCCAACAGCACGTTGTTGGCCGCCGCAAATGCCTGCAGCAAAGAGGTATCCTTGCCCAGCACCGGCAGGAGCTTCTCGTTGGGGATGACGATCAGCGAGTCCACGTACCGGCTCAGCTCTTCGATTCCACGCTCAGCAATCATCCGCCGCTTGTTGCCTTCAAACGGGAACGGCTTGGTCACCACCGCCACCGTCAACGCCCCCAGATCTCGGGCGATTTCGGCAAACACCGGCGCCGCACCAGTACCGGTGCCACCGCCCATGCCGGCGGTCAGAAAGACCATGTCGGCGCCGCGGATCACCTCTTGAATCCGGTCACGGTCGTCCATGGCCGCTTGTTTTCCCACCTCGGGGTTGGCGCCTGCCCCCAGACCCTTGGTTAACTCCCCGCCGATTTGGAGCACGGTTTTGGCCGATACCCGCCTTAAAGCCTGGGCATCGGTATTGGCGCAAATGAACTCCACCCCTTCGATGTTGCTGCTGACCATATAGTCCACGGCATTGCTGCCACCGCCGCCAATGCCTATCACTTTGATCAGCGCATTCTGGCCGAACTCGTCTACCATTTCGAATTTCATAACTGCCTCTCCTTAAAAGTTGTTAAAAACCTAAAACTCTCATTTAAAAATTCCCCTGAAACCAACTGCACATCCGCCTCCAGATCGCCAGCCACCCAGATCCCCCCTCCGTTACCCCCAAAGTCGCGTGGTTTTCACACCCGAAGAGTAAAAGTCCCACTCCAGTGGCAAAAGCCGGGTTACGAACTACCTCAATCAGTCCAGTCACGTGGCGAGGCACCCCCAAACGCACCGGCATATGGAAGATTTCTTCGGCCAGTTCCACCAATCCCTCCAGCTTTGCGCTGCCTCCGGTCAGAACGATGCCGCCGGCGATCAAGTCTTCAAAGCCGCTGCGACGGAGCTCCGCCTGGATCAAAAGCAAAAGCTCCTCGCAGCGAGGTTCTACGATCTCGGCCAGGTTGTGACGAGAAATCCGGCGCGGTGGCCGCTCCCCGATGCTCGGCACCTCGATCATGTCGTCGATGTCGGCAAGCTGCACCAAGGCACAGGCGTGTTCGATCTTGATCCTTTCGGCGTGTTGAATCGGAGTGCGCAAAGCCACCGCAATGTCGTTGGTAATCTGATCGCCGGCGATTGGGATCACCGCCGTGTGGCGAATAGCGCCGTCGGTATATACGGCGATGTCGGTGGTTCCACCGCCGATGTCCACCAGGCATACCCCTAAGTTTTTTTCATCCTCGCTCAAAACCGCATAACACGAGGCCAGTTGCTCTAAGATGATGTCCTCGACTTCCAAGCCGCAGCGGCGCACGCACTTGACCAGGTTTTGGGCCGCGCTGACCGCTCCCGAGACGATGTGCACCCTGGCCTCCAGCCGGATCCCGGCCATTCCGATCGGCTCTTTGATGCCGGTTTGACTATCGATGATGTACTCCTGAGGCAAGACGTGAAGGATCTTTTGATCGGCTGGAATCGCCACCGCCCGGGCCGAGTCCAATACTCGGTCCACGTCCGCCTGGGTCACCTCTTTGTCCTTGATCGCCACGATGCCGTGGGAATTGAGACTGCGAATGTGGCTGCCGGCGATCCCAACATAGGCAGAATGAATCTGGAAACCTGCCATCAACTCGGCTTCTTCTACCGCCTGCTGGATTGCCTGTACCGTGGACTCCAGATTGACCACTACCCCCCGCTTCAGTCCGGTAGAGGGATGGACGCCAATGCCGATGATTTCGATCTCCCCTTTCTTGGGGTGGTACTCGCCCACGATCGCCGCCACCTTGGAGGTGCCGATATCCAATCCCACAATGATATTCCGGTCTCTACGCTTAGCCATGTTGTTTAAGGTTTCATGTTTCTCACTGAACCGGGTTCGCGCCAACGCACCGCCAGGCCATGCTCGTAGCGGGCGTCCAGCCGCTGGATCCGTTGCCTCTGCTCTGCGGTCAAGTGAGCAAGAAATCTCACTGCTCTGGCGAAAACGTCTTGCGGCTGCTTCCGCCCTAAAACGATCACCATGCCCGAGGCGCCTGGCTGTGCTGTAGACTCTAGGGTCAACTGCCACGATCGTCTTGCATCCTCCTCGAGCCGAAGAATTTTGAACTGCAAGGCTTCAAGAGCCTTAGCCATTTCGCAATAGGCAGAAAACAACGGCTTTTCGTGACCTTCTGGGCCATCTAGCCGGGGCAGGTCTGCAAATTCCTCAATGGCAGGCGGGGTGAATTTTTCCCCCCGCGGGTTCAGTAGGTCCTTCTCTCCCCAACGCACATAGGGAATTTGCTCCTTGATCCAAACCCTGAGCACATCCGGCCAGATTCGCTCTATCCGAACCTCATCTACCCAAGGGAGCTGTTTCACTGCTGCCACTAGCGCGGAAAGATCCAATCCCCAATAACCCTCTTCCAGCAACGGCCGCAACACCTTTTCCACTTCGCCTGGACTTAAGTGCTGCAACCGACCTTCAAGCCGGACGTGGCGAATCGGGGTCTGAACCCAAGCCCAGTGCGCTGCGCCCTTGTACAAGATCCAACTCAAAAGCGCGATCATTGCCGTCAACCCCGCCATCCAACCGACCGTCTTATGCCTCGACACTGGTTTCCAGAATCCGCCACACCAATTCGTCGAATTCGATTCCCGCTGCACGCGCTGCCATCGGCACAAGACTATGATCGGTCATGCCCGGCACCGTGTTGACTTCGATCAACCAAGGCGAGCCTTGCCGGTCGAGAAACAGGTCTACCCTACCCCAACCGCTGACCTTAAGTACCTCACAGGCACGCCGGGCCAACTCCCGAAGGCGCTGCTCCTCTTCCGCAGACAAGCCGCAAGGGCATAGGTAACGGGTAGTATCGGCGCGGTACTTAGCCTCAAAATCGTAGAAAGTCCGCGGCGTCTCCAAGCGGATCAAGGGCAAGACTTGGTCCTGAAGCAAGGCGGCGGTATATTCGCTGCCTTCGATCCAGCGTTCTGCGAATACCGGGCAACGATACCGCCTGGCCTCCTGCCAGGCCCAACTCAGTTCTTTTGGATCGTCGGCTCGGTTTGTCCCGAGACTGGAACCCTCCAACGCCGGCTTGACAATCACTGGAAACCCTAGGCCTGCGGCGCAACGCTCAAGATCCTCTTGCGTCTCAAGCACCATCCAATCGGGAGTCGGCAAACCTGCGCCCCGCCAGCACAGCTTAGTGGCCAGCTTGTCCATGCTCAAGGCAGAGCCAAGTACCCCGCTTCCGGTATAGGGCAACCCCATCGCCTCCAGCACTCCCTGCAGCACCCCATCCTCGCCTCCGCGCCCATGAACGATGTTGAACACCCGGTCGAACCCCTGCCCCCAAAGGGCTTCCAAAGGCCTGCTGCCGATGTCCACCGCCACCGCATCCACCCCCATGCGTTTGAGCGCCGACCAGACCTGTTGCCCCGAGATCAAGGAGATCTCGCGCTCGGCGCTTGAGCCACCCATCGCCACCGCAACCCGACCGAAATGCTCAGGACGTTCAACCCGCTTCATTCCATACCCTCCACGCCTAGGATTTTAACTTCCGGCTTAAGTTCTACGCCGAAGCGGCTGTGAACCTCAGCCTGGGCCAGCTGAATCAAGGCTTCGATGTCTGCTGCTTTCGCCTCCCCGACGTTGAGGATGAAATTGGCGTGCACCTTTGAGATCTCAGCGCCGCCGATTCGCTTGCCTTTGAGTCCACAGGCTTCGATCAGGCGCCCGGCTTTTTCTCCGGGCGGATTTTTGAATACCGAACCACAACTCGGCCAACCGAGAGGCTGGGTCTGGCCGCGTCGGGCCAGGAGTTCCCGGATCCGGCGCTGACCGGCGTCGGAGTCACCCGGCGCAAAGCGCAGCCAGGCCGCCAGGAAATACTCGCCCTCCGGCCCCCGTACGCTGCGGTAACCGATCCTATACTCCTGCCGGCTGCGCTTGCGCACCTCTCCGCGCCTATCGACCGTCTCCACTTCCTCCACCCAATCCCAGATCTCCCCACCGAAGGCACCAGCGTTCATGGCCAACGCTCCACCGACGGTGCCTGGAATGCCGGCCAAAAATTCACCTCCGGTCAAACCGCAACTTGTACAAAACCGCGCCAGATGCCCGCAGGGAACTCCGGCTTCCGCGTAAATTCGCCCTTCTGCCAAAAACAGGCGCCGAAGTTTTCCCGCAGTCACGATCACCGTCCCCATTATCCCGCCGTCGCGTACCAGGACGTTGCTCCCTAGACCCAAGAAGGTTAAAGGTTCCTCTTCCGGCAAAGCTCCTAGAAATTTCACCAGATCCTCCTTGTCGGCTGGCTGAAACAAGCGCTGGGCCGGACCACCCACCCGCCAGGAGGTAAATCTGGAAAGCTCGGCCTGGATCTGTAATCGGCCGCGAATCTGAGTTTGCGCCACGATCGCCGTCATCGCCCAAACTCCTGCAAAGCCTGCGGCAAAGCGGCCGCCAGTTGGCCGATGCTCCCGGCACCCAGGGTTAGCACCACATCTGTGGCACGAAGGCAGCTCATCAAGGCCGTCGGCACCTCCTCCAGCCCTTCCAGCTGTCGGCAGGAGCAGCCTTGAGCCCTAAGCGCCTCCGCCAGAGTTTCGCTGTCCCCTCCCGGAAGCGGCGCTTCACCGGCCGGATAAACCGGAAGCAACAACAACTCGTCAGCCTGACTTAAGACCTCCGCGAATTCGGCAAGGAGCGCCCGGGTACGGCTATAGCGGTGAGGCTGGAAAACCACCACTTGCCGCCGCTTGGGCCAAGCCTGGCGAGCTGCAGCAAAAACTGCCGCCAATTCACGCGGATGATGGCCGTAATCATCCACCAGAACGACCTCGCCTTCTCCCCAAGGGATGCGGCTGACCTGGAACCTGCGCCCAATTCCGGCGAAATTGCCCAAAGCTTTCTGAATCGCCGCCGGCGCAATGTCCAATTCGCGCGCGATAGCGATCGCCGCCAGCGCGTTCAACAGGTTGTGGCGGCCAGGGAGGTTCAACTCCACTTCTAATGGACGATCGAGACCATGGCCTTCGGCCACGAAATAGGTTTTTAATCCAGCCGAGACGATGTTGCGCGCGCGCAGGTCGGCTTGCGGGTGGAGGCCGTAAGTCAGCAAAGGCTTTTGGATTTCCGGCAAGATCTCCGCCACTCCTGGGTCGTCCCGACAGACCACCGCCAAACCATAAAAAGGAATATGATGCAGAAACTCGATGAAAGTCTCCTGCAAGCGCCGCCAGCTTCCCCCGTAAGTTTCCATGTGGTCGCGGTCCACGTTGGTGACCACCGCCATGATCGGTTGCAAGTGCAAAAACGAAGCGTCGCTTTCATCGGCTTCAGCAACTAGGTAAGGGCCAGATCCCAAGGCGGCATGGCTGCCAACGCTGTTGAGCCGGCCGCCGATCACGAAGGTCGGATCGAGGCCGGCTTCCGCCAAGATGCTGGCGATCAGGCTGGTGGTCGTAGTTTTGCCGTGGGTGCCGGCCACCGCGATGCCGAACCTAAAGCGCATCAGTTCGGCCAACATCTCCGCACGCGAGATCACTGGGATGCGCAAACGCTGTGCCTCCTTCCATTCCGGGTTGTCCGCGCTCACCGCGCTTGACACCACGACCACGTCGGCGCCGACCACCTTTTCTGCGGCGTGGCCGAGGGACACGTCCACTCCCAACCCGCGCAGCCGCTGCAAGGCGATGCTCTCGCGTAGGTCCGAACCGGACACTAGATACCCCAAATTCGCCAGCACCTCGGCGATTCCGCTCATACCAGCCCCGCCGATCCCGACGAAATGAATCCGACCGATCTTAGCCATGCGCCGCAGCTCCCACTCACTCCCTACCTGTACGGGCAGGCGCAGACCAGTTGCTTGTTTTAACTTGGGCACCACTTTTTAGCCTCCTCCAGACAAATCCGCGCCACCGTCTCGGTGGCATCCAAACGGGCCGCTTTACGCGCCGCCTTCCCCATGCTCTGCAAGCGCGCAGGCTGAGCGAGCACCTCTATCACCAAGCCGCGCAATTTGGCTGGGTTCAATTCCTGCTGCGGCAAAAGCCAGGCCGCCCCCCGTTCGACCAAATACTCGGCGTTGCGGGTCTGGTGATCGTCGACGGCATACGGGTATGGCACCAGAATCGCCCCCAGCCCGGCGGCCGCCAACTCGCTCACGGTCATCGCCCCTGCCCGGCAGATCGCCAGATCCGCAAAAGAATAAGCCGCCCCCATGTCACCGATGAAAGCCTCCACACGCGCCGCCACAGACGCCTTTCGATAAACTTCACTCACCTGCGCCTGCATATCGGCGCCGGTCTGATGCCAGACTTCGATCCGGCCTGCCAGGTCAGCCAAAGCCTGCGGCACCACCTCGTTCAGCGCCTTAGCGCCTTGGCTGCCTCCCAAAACGAGAATCCGCACCGGCCGCATAGAGGCGAAAGATTCTTCGCCTTTGTTTCCCAGCTCCTCGATTTCCCGCCTTAACGGGTTGCCGGTCCAGCACGGGCGAAAGCGCTTGGCAAACGTCCCGGGAAACGCCTCCAGCACCCTGCGCGCCCACCGCGCTAAAAAGCGGTTGGTGGCCCCCGGCACCCGATTCTGCTCGTGGATCACCAGCGGAATCCTAGCGCCGATGGCTGCAAGACTCCCTGGACCGGCGACAAATCCCCCCATGCCTAAAACCACCTCGGGACGACGGCGGCGTAAGTGCTTTTGGGCCTGAATCAAGGCCTGAGCCAACATTCCCGGAGCCTTCAGCTTGGCCGCCAAACCGGCGCCGCGGAGACCGCTGATCGCCAGGGTATCCAGCTCGAAACCCGCCTCGGGAACCACACGCGCTTCCAAACCCTTAAGCGTTCCCATCCAGTTCACCTGATGGCCGTGGCTGCGCAACCAATTGGCTACGGCCAGGGCCGGAAACACGTGACCACCGGTCCCACCGGCTAGGATCATCACCTTCGCCATAGCCTACCCTGCTGTAGGGACATACCTCCGCGCCTGCCCTTGCTTGCGAAATCGCGGAGAGTGACTTCTGCCCTTGCCTCGGCATAGACTCTCAGCACCAGTCCCAAGGCCATACAGTCCATCACTAGGCTGCCACCGCCGTAACTCATGAGCGGCAAGGTCAAGCCTTTAGTCGGCAGCACTCCCAGGTTAACCCCCATGTTGACCAACGCCTGTAGTCCCAGCCAAATCCCCACCCCATAAGCCAGCCAAGTCCCGAAGGCCTGGCCGCTAAGCTGGGCTAGCCGGGCAACAGCGAAGATCCGCCACAACAGCAAACCAAATCCGATCCCCACTCCCACCACTCCGACAAAGCCAAGCTCTTCACCGATGACCGCCAGCAGGAAATCGGTGTGACCCTCCGGGAGGTAAAACATCTTCTGGACGCTGTTGCCTAAACCCACCCCGAACAAGCCACCGCGGCCGAAAGCGATCAAGGCCTGAACCAGTTGATAACCGGAATCCTGAGCATGGGCAAAAGGGTCCAGGAAGGCCTCTAGGCGTTTGAACCGGTAAGCCTCGGAAATCACCAGCCCTGCCGCTGTGGCCCCCAGCCCACCCAGCAAGAACAATAGCGGCAACAGCCTAGTGCCGGCCAGAAACAACACCCCTAGGGCGGTAGCCATCAGGATCGCCGCTGCCCCGAAATCTGGCTCCCACAAGAGCAAACCGGCCCCCAAGCCTAACAGAAGCAGCGGCCGGTAGAGCGCCAACGCGCGCCTGCGCAACTCCTCACCGTGACGGACCACGTAACCGGCGAGATAACAACAAGCGATCCATTTGAACACCTCCGAGACCTGCACGCGCACTCCACCGAGGTTCAACCAGCGCGTGCTGCCGTTGACGGTTACTCCTACTCCAGGCAGCTTGACTGCCACCAGCAAACCGAACCCGACAACCAACAGCAGTGGACTCAGCTTAAACCACCTTTTTAAGGGGACGGCCAAAGTCATCGCCCCGGCCAATAGCCCCAACCCAAGGTGAAGCAATTGGCGCCGGGCGAAATAAAATCCATCCTCTCCCAAATGGAGCGAGGCAGAGGTCATCATGACGTATCCCCACAGCAACAGGAGCAACGCCACCGTCAGCAGCCGATGATCGAGAAAGCGGCTGATCTGAAGTGGCAAGCCTATGCGCTTACCCCATTTAGGGCGGGCATCTAGGTCTGTCCCTTCGTCAGTCGTGGAATTTACCGCCATTTCAGGACCTGCTGCGTGAAACATTCCCCGCGCATTTGATAATTCTCAAATTGATCGAAGCTGGCGCAGGCCGGTGAGAGCAGCACAGTGTCACCCGGCCGAGCGATCTGTCTGGCCACTTCGACCGCGCTGGAAAGCTCCTCCACAAGGTGAAGTTCGGTCACCCCGGAAAGCGCCTGAGCAATCAGCTTGCGGTCACGACCATACAACACCGTTGCCTTCACCTTAGCGGCTATCACCGAGCGAAGCAGGGAAAAATCCGCCTCCTTGCCATCTCCTCCGGCCAAAAGGATCACAGGTCCGGGAAGGCCTTCCACGGCCGCGACGGTCGCCCCGACGTTGGTACCCTTGGAATCGTTGATCCACACCACCCCGTCTATCTCGGCCACCCTCTGCATCCGATGGGGTAAACCCGCAAATCGGGGCAAGACTGTGATTGCCGCGGCCAGTGGAATCCCTGCCGCTTCCGCCAGGGCCAAAGCCGCAAGCGCGTTAGCCAGATTATGCCGACCGACCAACCTGACTTCAGCGGCAGCAAGCAAGGGTTCACCGCGGCGCGCCAGCCAGGTTTCGCCTCGGTACTGGATCAGTCCATAGTCGGCCGCAGGATCGTCGAGGCTGAACCATAGCTGGTTTTCTCGCTTGGAAAGCTCCCCGGCCATCTGCACTACCATCGGGTCATCGCGGTTGACTACTGCCTGCTGGCTCCACTTGAGCAACCGACTCTTGATCGCGGCGTAGCATTCCACGTCTGGATGGCGATCCAAGTGATCTGGGCTGATGTTCAAGACCGTACCGGCCTTGAGGCTCAGCCGTCGGACCCGCTCCAGCTGGAAACTGGACAGCTCCAGCACGTAAAGCTCATGGGAATCGGCCAAAAGGTCCAGGGCAGGCGTCCCTAGGTTACCGCCAGCGACGGCTTTCACCCCAGCCGCTTGGGCCATTTCTGCCACCAAGGTGGTGACCGTGCTTTTACCGTTGGAACCGGTCACTCCCACTATCGGCGCCTGGACTTGATCCGCAAACAAGTCGATATCGCTGATGAGCGCAGCACCGTGTTCGAGGGCTGCACGAATCTCCGGGCGCTCCAGCTCGATCCCTGGACTCACCAAGAGGTGGGTGGCCCAGCTTAGCCAATCGGAACGCAATCCCCCGGTACTCACCGGTACCCCAGCGAGCGCTTGGGCAGCGGCCAAGCCAGGCGGCCGATCACGAGTATCCATGGCAAAACAATCGATACCGCGCCGATGCAGAAACTTGAGCGCCGATACCCCGGTCTTACCCAGCCCCACCACCGCTACCCGGGCATCGGACCCCAATCCCCCCGGCAGCGTAAGGCTACCTGCTATATCGATGACTGCTGCCATGGCACTACCTCAGCTTCAATGTTGCCAGACCGATCAGAACCAGGACCACCGTGATGATCCAAAAGCGCACGATCACCCGCGGCTCCGGCCAACCCTTGAGTTCGAAATGATGATGCAGGGGAGCCATGCGGAAAATCCGCTTACCGGTCAGTTTGAAAGAAGCCACCTGCAGGATGACCGATAGCGCCTCCATCACGAACACGCCCCCCATCACCATCAACACGATCTCCTGCCGTACCAACACCGCCAGCGTCCCTAAGCTCGCCCCCAGCGCCAAAGCGCCGATATCGCCCATGAATACCTGGGCCGGATAGGCGTTGAACCACAAAAAACCCAGCCCCGCCCCTACCAGCGCTCCGCAGAACACTACCAACTCGCCGACCCCGGAAACGTGGGGTACGGCCAGGTAAGTGGCGAAATTCACATTGCCGGAGACGTAAGCGAAAATCCCAAGCGCCCCCCCTACCAGCACCGCCGGCAGGATCGCCAAACCATCGAGACCATCGGTCAGGTTGACGGCGTTGCTGGTGCCGACAATGACTAGCCAGCTCACGAGCACGTACCCCCATCCCAAATCGATGTCCACCTGTTTGAAGAACGGCACGATATAAGTGGTCTCCGCTTGGACTTTGGCGGTGGCATAGAGAAACCCAGCCGCCGCAAGCGCCACCGCCGTCTGCCAGAACAATTTCTGGCGTGCGGACAGACCCTTGCTATTGCCCAAAACCAATTTCTTATAGTCGTCGACGAAGCCGATCACGCCGAACGCCAAAGTCACCAACATCACTATCCAGACCTGGCGGTTGCGCAGGTCGGCCCAAAGCAAGGTAGCCAGGGTGACGGCGAGTAAAATCAACAAACCGCCCATGGTCGGCGTCCCTACCTTGGAAAAGTGGTTTGGCGGACCATCCTGTCGAATCGGCTGCAGACCTAGGCGGCCAAGCCTACGGATCAATGGCGGCCCGAGCAGGAGCGCGACCGCGAGCGCCGTCAGCACCCCCAGGATGGCGCGCAAAGTCAAATACTGAAAAACCCGAAACGGTCCAAACCAATCTGTTAGCCAAGTCGCCAGAAAATACAGCACCTTACTCCTTCCTCAAGGCAGCCACGACGTTTTCCAGTTTTGCCTTGCGCGAACCTTTAACCAAGACGCGCGCCTCGCTATGCAGCAGGCTTTGGGCCGCCTCTATCAGTTCGGACTGAGACGCAAACCACTGCCCTCCAGCCCCGAACGCAGCTACTGCGGACCGGCTTTCCTCCCCCACCGCGAGCAAGCGGCAGACCCCGTATTCCCTCGCCAATTCCCCCGCTTTGACGTGGAAAGCTTCGCTTTCCTGCCCCAGTTCGCCAAAACTCCCCAGGATGACCCAAGGCTCCCCGCCCAAGGTCCTAAGGGCCTCTAGCCCAGCTAAGAACGAGGCCGGATTGGCGTTGTAGCAATCGTCGAGCAACCACGCTCCGGCTTTGGCCGGCACCGGCCTGAGCCTACCTGCGACCGGGGTCATCCTGGCAAGCCCGGCCTGGATTTCGGCCACCTCGCGTCCCAACGCCAAGCCCACTGCGATGGCCGCCAGCGCATTGACCACATTGTGCCGCCCGGCCAAAGCCAGCTCGACCTCAAACCGCTCTCCCAGGGCGCAGACCATAAAGCGGTTGCAAAACCTTCCCCCGGAAAAACAGAGCGGGGCGATCTCTTCGGCGTACACCGCAGCCTCACGGCTCAAGCCGAAGCTCAGCACCTTGCTTGCGCCTGCCAGCTCACGCCAGTACTCGAAAAACCGGTCGTCAGCGGGGAGCACTGCGACTCCGTCCTCAGGCAAGCCCGCGATCAGCTCGCCTTTGGCCCGCGCTACTCCCTCAAGCGAACCGAAACCTTCAAGATGGGCAGGACCGGCATTGGTAATCACTCCGACCTTGGGTTCGGCCAGAGCGGCCACATAGCCGATCTCGCCGATATGGTTGGCACCCATCTCGACAACCGCAAACCGATGATCGGGCTTCAAGCGCAGCAGAGTCAGCGGCACTCCGATGGCGTTGTTGAGATTGCCTTCGGTCTTGAGCCCCTGCGCTTCTCCCCCCAACACTTCTGCGATCATTTCCTTGACCGTGGTCTTGCCGTTGCTGCCGGTCACCCCCACCAGTTCGCCTGCAAAACGATTGCGCCGCCAGTAACTGGCCAACTGCCCTAAACCCAGTTGGGTATCGGCGACCAAAAGCTGCGGCAGGCCGCCGACCGGCCGCGCTACCAGAGCACAGCTTGCCCCCGCCGCCCGGGCCTGGGCGACGAAATCGTGGCCGTCGAAACGCGCCCCGCGCAGGGCAACGAACATCTGGCCGCGCAACTCCTTGCGGCTGTCGATGCCGACTCCAGCGAATTCGGCATCCCCCTCCAGCAATCTGCCGGATAACACTTGCACCAACTCGCTCAGGCGCATACCTTTACCTCTTGCAGCAACTCGGCTACCACGACGCGATCGCTGAAGGGCCGTCTGACCCCTTGAATCTCCTGGTAATCCTCATGGCCCTTGCCGGCGACCAGCACGACGTCCTCTGCTTTAGCCGCCGCCAGCGCCGCCGCGATCGCCTCCCGGCGGTCGCGGATGATGAGCGGGGTGGACTTCATGCCGGCGCAGATGTCGGCGATGATCTGCTCCCCCGGCTCGCCTCGGGGATTGTCGTCAGTGAGGATCACCCGGTCGGCCAGGCGCTCGGCGATCCCCCCCATCAGCGGGCGCTTGCCACGGTCGCGCTCTCCCCCGCAGCCGAATACTACCCACAGCCTACCCCGACTGTGGCGGCGCAAGGAACCAAGCGCTAATTCCAACGCTGCCGGGGTATGGGCATAGTCCACTACCACCAAAGGCCGTTCCGGTAGCCTAAAGCACTCCATGCGGCCCGGCACGGGATTGAGCGCGCCTAGGCGCTCGACTGCCTCACCCAATTCCTCCCCGCGCACCAGCAAGGTGGCCAGCACCGCCAAGGCATTGGCAAGATTGCATTCCCCAAAAAGCGGCACCCGAACCGCTATCCGCTTTTTCCCCCAAACCGCGTCGAACCGAATTCCGTCAATGCAGTAGCGCACCTCCGTGGCAGCGACATAGGGGAAAGGCACAGCCTCGCGCTTTTCCCTCCCGTAACCGACCACCGTCACCCCGGCCGCGGTCGCCTGACGGAAGTGCGGCCAGACCGGATCGTCCAGATTGAGCACCGCCGCCTTCAAAGTCGGCCAGGCAAACAGCCGAAGCTTGGCTTTAAGATAAGCCTCCATGCTGCCGTGGTAATCCAGATGGTCGCGGCTCAGATTGGTCCATACGGCCAGGGCAAAATCGACTCTGTGCACGCGCGCTTGATCCAAGGCGTGGGAAGAGACTTCCATGGCCACGGTACCGGTTCCCTGCGCGCGCAATGCCGCCAGGCGCCTTTGGGTCTCGAGCGCTGGGGCAGTGGTGTGGGCAGTCGGCTGCAGGGCAGGAAGCCGCCCCCACCCCAAGGTTCCTATCACCCCCCCTTCCAGCGCTTGGGCCAGAAACAGGCTACAAGAGGTTTTGCCGTTGGTGCCGGTGACGCCGATGATTTCCATCTCCCGGCTAGGATGGTCGTAAAAGTGGGCGGCGATCTCCCCTAGCCGCTCCCTAAGCCTAGGAACCGCAACGGCAGGAATCGCCAGCCCTCCTGCCAAACCGACCTCGGCGGGATCGTACACCACCGCAACTGCCCCCCGGGCCTGCGCCTCCCAGACGAACTCAGCCCCGTGGCGGCGGGTGCCGCCCAGCGCGAGAAACACGTCCCCCGGCCGCACCACCGTGCTATCGTCACACAGTCCGCCAACCTCAAGCGGCGGGCAAGAAACCCAAGGCAACAATTCAGCAAGCCTGCGCCCCATATATCAGCCCTCTTTCCCATCCCAGTTTGCCAAGCGTGTTCGCCAGTCGGTCTCCGGAACCGCATCCGGCAGCACCCCAAACAGCCTAAGCGCCACCTCCATCACCCTGGCGAATACCGGCGCTGCCACCTCGCCCCCGTAATACTGCTTGCCTGTGGGTTCCTCGATCACCACCACCAATACCAAGCGCGGCTTGGAAACAGGCGCCACCCCCACGAACAGAGACCGGTAACGGCCGTCCGCATAGCCTCCAGGAACGGCAATTTTGGCCGTTCCGGTTTTGCCAGCCACCCGATAACCCGCTACCTGAGCCTTAAGCGCAGTCCCTTGTTGGCCGACTACGCCCTCCAACATATTCAGAACTTGGCTCGCCACCGCAGGCGGCAGGACCCTTCTTTCCCTATCGTCTCGGTCGCGAGGCAACAGGGTCAAGCTATGGAGCACCCCGCCGTCGGCCAGAGCGGTATAGGCTCGCGCCAGCTGCACAGCGGAAACCGAAAGCCCATAGCCAAACGCCAGCGTCGCCTGCTCGAACTTTCCCCATCCGGAAGGATCACTGAGAACCCCTCGCGCCTCACCTGGAAACTCGATTCCAGTCAACTGGCCAAAGCCAAAATCTTTGAAGCAGGCGGCCAATGCCTGCGGCGACATCCGCAAAGCCACCTGGGTAATCCCGACGTTGCTCGATTTATGCAGAATGCCAGCCAAATCGAGCACGCCGTAATCGTGATGATCGCGCACCAAATGGCGCCCTACGCGCAGCCAGCCCGGGTGGGTGTCCAGCTTGAAATCTGCCTGTACCACTTTTTCCCGCAAGGCGCAGGCCAAAGCGAATGGCTTCAAAGTAGAACCCGGTTCGAAGGTGTCGACGACGGCACGATTGCGGAAATGGCCGCCGGTCAGCGAGTGGCGCCGGTTGGGATTGAAGGCAGGCTGATTGGCCAAGGCCAACACCTCACCAGTGTGCGCATCGATAAGCACCAGCATTCCTCCCTTGGCCCGATGTTCGGCCACTGCCCGCTTGAGCTCAAGGTATCCCCAATATTGCAGGCGCCGGTCGATACTCAGGCGGACGTCGCGTCCCGGCTGGACCGGCTGGACGGCTTCAATGGCCTCGATGATGCGCCCACGCCGGTCCTGTACCACTCGCATGCGGCCCGGAATCCCCTGCATCTGGATTTCGAACTGCTTCTCCAGCCCTTCTTGGCCATGCTGATCGATATCCGTGAAACCCAAAAGATGCGAAGTCACCTCAGCGGATGGGTAGTAGCGTTTGAATTCGGGTTTCAGAAACAGCCCCTCGATTTCAAGCTGGGCGATTGCCTCCGCTTCTGCCGGGGGCAGGTGCCGCTTGAGATAAAGGAAAGCGCGGTGGTGGTTGGATCGGATCCTATCGGCCAAACTCCGCTCCGCTATGCCTAGATAGCGCGCTAAAGTACGCAGCTGTTCCGCACTCGCCTGAAACTTGCGCGGATTGATGCATACCGACTGCACCGGCGCACTGATTGCCAGCGGGACGCCGCCTCGATCTAACAACTGGCCGCGGTGGGCAGGCAAAGTCACCACCCGGATTTGCTGCCTGTCTGCCCGA
Organism: uncultured Methylococcales bacterium; assembly: GCA_964654415.1. Classification (GTDB taxonomy): domain Bacteria; phylum Pseudomonadota; class Gammaproteobacteria; order Methylococcales; family Methylothermaceae; genus Methylohalobius. The sequence continues at coordinate 63,217 of CAZZIP010000008.1, forward strand.
CGCTGATAGAAATCCCGCTGCCACACCTGGACATAGAAAGCTCGCGCCATCACTCCTACCAGCCCTAGACCGAACCCAGTCAGGACCAGCATCCGCCGCCAAGGAGCTACGTAAATTTGAGCAGTGCCAAATTCTGCCATTCTAGTTAACGGACCTGCCGGGACAACGGCATATACGCGATCTCGTCTGTCTTTGGAATCACCATCTGCAACCGCGTCCGAGCTAGGTGTTCGATTCGCGCCGGATCGGCAAAGGCGTGCTCCTCGAGCAACAATTGTTCCCATTCCACTTCGAACGCGTTCAGCTGCTCCTGGAGACGCTGAATCTCATTGAACAACAGGCGACTTCGATATTTACCGTGCACCACCATCACCGCCGAAGCGGCCACCAGAATCGACAGTCCGGCATATACCCATCCCGATTTGCTCAACATCGGCGCTCGGCAACCCTAAGGACTGCGCTGCGCGCGCGGGGATTTAAGGCAAGCTCCAAAGCACCTGGCCGCTTCTTGCCTAACGCCTTCAAGCGCGAAGGGCTCGGCGGTAGAGGCCATCCCTTGGGCAAAGGCGCACCCTGGGACTGGTCGCGAATGAAGCGTTTGACGATCCGGTCCTCCAGAGAGTGAAATGCAATGGTCACCAGCCGCCCGCCCGGCGCTAAAATCTCCACGGCCTGCTTTAAGGCTGCCTCGAGACAATCGAGCTCGCGATTAATATGAATGCGCAACGCCTGGAAAGTACGCGTGGCAGGGTGCTTGTGCCGCTCAAGGTATGGGACGCTGCGTTCGATCAATTGCGCCAACTGGCGGGTACGGGTCAGTGGCTCGACAGCACGGGCCTTAACGATCGCCCGTGCGATCCGGCGGGCAAAGCGCTCTTCCCCATAGCGCCACAAGACATTGGCGATTTCCTGCTCGCTGGCATGCGCTAGCCAATCCGCCGCGCTGATTCCCACGCTCGGATTCATACGCATATCCAACGGGCCATCGTGGCGAAAAGCAAACCCCCGCTGCGGGTTGTCCAATTGCGGGGAGGAAACTCCAAGATCCAGAAGCACGCCGTCGACCCTGCCCCCATAACCCATGGCCTCGATGATTTCCCCAAGTCTGTTGAAGTCTGCATGGATCAACGCAAACCGCTCATCTTCGGCTAGCCTTCCGGCTTGAGGCGAAGCGATTGCTTCCGGATCCTTGTCCAAAGCGATCAGGCGGCCAGAAGGTCCCAAGCGGTCGAGAATGGCACAGCTGTGCCCCCCGCGCCCAAAAGTACAATCTACGTACCTACCATCCTCGCGAATGGCCAACCCAGCCAATGCTTCCTCCAGCATGACAGGCTGATGAACCACAGCATCCATCGTCAAATCCGCAAACTACTCAAGTCCAAGGAATCCTGAAGGTCCGCCATACTCGTCTCTTCCACCCATACGTTGCGGCGGATGTCCCAGGTTTCTGCGTCCCAAATTTCGAATTTGCTGCCCAATCCAACCAGCACCACGGTTTTATCCAAGTTGGCGTACTTACGCAGGGGCGCGATCAACAAAACCCGCCCTTGCCCATCCATCTGACACTCGCTGGCATGGCCGATCAAAAGCCGCTGCAAGCGGCGGACTTGCTGGTTGATGGATGGCAGGGAAAGCAGTTGCTGCTCTAGGGTCTCCCATTGGGATAAGCCATATAGCCAAAGACAACGATTGTCGATCGCAATCGTAATCACCACTTGGCCGCCGTGCTCACGTTGCAAAACCTCCCGATATTTGGTAGGGATCGCCAAACGCCCTTTGTCATCCACGACAAGCGCGTGAATACCACGAAACACCCCATACCCCCACAGAATCCCACAATTTCCCACTAATTTGAGGCACTATAAGAAGCCTAAAAAGCTTCGTCAAGCGTGCCTTTTAAACAACAAAAGTTGCCCTAAAGCTACTTCTTAAAAGCTCATTGCAATCGGTGCGCTTTTTAATCGGAGTCAAGCAGCGCGCTCGCTGCGATAGGCAGCTACTAGGATGAAGAAAGCAGCCAAATCATAGGCCGTGTGTACGACGACAGGCACCAGCAGGTTACGTTCGCCCCCGGCGTCCAGAATCCAACCCAGATATAGGCCGGTTAAAGCCGCCAACACGGCATACAACGGAGTCACCGAATGGGCCAAGCCGAATAAAAGATTGCTGACCAGCAATGCCGGGAACCTGCCCCATATTTCTTCCATCCAGGGTTGGAGGACGCCGCGGAATAAGATCTCCTCACCTATTCCTGCTAGGATGGCCACATAGGCTAGTTCATACCAGCGGCAGGAAGACAACAAGGCTCCTAAGGTATCGATCAACAAACGTTTGATTTTCTGGAATTCCGGCATGGGCAGACGATAAAAAATGCCGAAAAAGATCAGCAGCAAAAGGGTTCCAAGCAAACCCAGCGCAAGCGCATCGGCGCGCAGGCTGAATGCGGCTAAAGGGTCGATTTCAAGCCACCAGCCCAACAAGTAGGCAACTACTATCAGTCCTCCTTCGAAGCTGGTGGCGAGCAGCAAAAAGTGGGTCTTGCTCATTTTATCCTCTCGAAAAAGAGGCAAAACCTTATCACAACTTTTTTACCGCGGCTTGCGGCTTGAGTTGACAGCCCCACGCAATCACGCGATAGTAAAATTATTTTTATTTATAAATCAGACCGATGTTGAGCCAGCAACGCAAAGCAGTTGCCTTAATCTCCGGCGGCCTCGACTCCATGCTCGCCGCCAAGGTAATCCAAGAGCAGGGCATCTATGTGGAAGGAATCAATTTCTTCACCGGATTTTGCGTGGAGGGCCACACTCACGCCATCCGCCAGCGTGACCAAAAAAGACCCAAGCGCAACAATGCCTTGTGGGTAGCCGAACAGCTTAACATCAAGCTCCACATCCTGGATGTCATCGAGGAATATAAAGACATCGTCATCAATCCCAAACACGGCTATGGAGCCAATCTCAACCCTTGTCTGGATTGCAAAATCTTCATGATAGCCAAAGCGAAGCAATGGATGGTCGAACAAGGTTTCGATTTTATCATCACCGGCGAGGTCATAGGCCAACGTCCTAAATCCCAACGCAAGGATACCATGCCCTTGGTCGCCCGTGAATCGGGCGCCGACGACCTCCTCTTAAGGCCGCTGTGCGCCAAACATTTACCCCCCACCAAGCCGGAACGGGAAGGCTGGGTAGACCGTAACAAGCTCTATGACTTTTATGGGCGCAACCGCAAACCCCAGATGGCACTGGCAAAAGCGTTCGGTCTGACCGACTACGCCCAACCGGCCGGGGGCTGCTGTTTTTTAACCGACGCCAACTATTCCCGCAAACTCGCCGACCTATGGCAAGCTCGAGGCAGCAAACGCTATGAATTAGACGACATCATGCTCCTCAAAGTCGGCCGCCACATTCGTCCCCGACCTGAATTCAAACTGATCATCGCGCGCGACGAGGGGGAAAGCCGTTTCTTGAACGGCTACAAAAATCGTTTTTGGCATCTCTATCCGGTCAGCCATCCCGGACCCTTGGCGCTGGTGGATGGCCGCCCTTCCGATGAGGATCTGATGCTCGCCGCGCGCATCGTCGCTCGTTACAGCCAAGGCCGCGATGCCGATCAAGTGGAAGTGAAGGCAATCACTCCGCCTGACCAACGCACCTTCCGCGTCACCCCTTTCCTGCCCCACGAGATTCCGATGGAGTGGCTGCTGTGAGCCGAAATATCATCGATGCCCGAGGACTCCTGTGCCCGCTGCCGGTAATCCGGCTTCAGGACGCTGCTAAAAGTCTAACTCCTGGCACCGAGGTAGAACTGATCGGTACTGACCCGGGGATTCTCCAGGACGTTCCCGCCTGGTGTCGGATCAACGGCCACCGAGTCTTAAGCGCCTGGCAGCAAAACGATCAATACCACATCCTGCTTGCGCTTGAATGAGCACGCTCCCTCTTCGTACCGAACGGCTCTCGGCCAAACTGCACGTCACCCTGGCTGGTGCAGCAGTCAACCTGCTGCTGGCAGCAGGCAAGGTAGCCGCCGGGATCTACGGTCGGTCCGAGGCCCTGATCGTGGATGGCGTCCACTCTTTTTCCGACCTAGCCACCGACATCTTAGTCTTCGTAGCTCTCCGCGTCGCCGGCCACGGCGCCGATGAGACCCATCCATACGGTCACGGCCGATTCGAGACCGCCGCTGCGGTCCTGTTGGGACTGGTTCTGACTGCCTTGGCCGGGGGGGCTATTTGGGACGCCGCTCAACGCCTGCAAGCAGGAGCCACCCTGTGGCAGCCGAGTCGCTGGACGCTTAGCGTTGCCGTCGCTTCGATCCTGATCAAGGAAGGGCTGTACCGCTACACCCTCCAGGTAGCTCACCGCACCCGCTCGCGCTTGCTTATTGCCAACGCCTGGCACCACCGCTCCGACGCAGTCTCCTCGATCGTCGTCCTGATCGGTATCGCTGGAGCTTTGTATGGCTATCGCTTTGCCGACGCAGTGGCCGCCATCGTCGTGGGTCTGATGATTGCCAAGATCGGTCTAGAACTCATCCTAGAAAGCAGCCGAGAGCTGGTCGACACGGCTTTACCCTCTGCCCGGGTAAAACAGATCGCCCAAACCATCCTCGCCACCGAAGGCGTCAAATCATTGCATTCCCTGCGCACCCGCCAGATGGCCGGCGAGGCTTTGCTGGACGTGCACATCGAAGTCCCACCGGAGATTTCCGTCTCCGAAGGCCACGCCATCGCCGACAAGGTGCGCGACCGCCTCCTGGAAAAGTTCGAGGAGGTCAGCGATGTCACCGTCCACATCGATGCCGAGCGCGACTTGAGCCAAGCTCCCTTAAAGCTGCCGTTGCGCTCTGAGGTTATCACTAGGCTCCGTGAGGCTTGGCGCCACCTGCCATATGCGGATCAAATCCAAAAAATCCATCTACACTATCTAAAAGGCCAGATCCACGTGGAGGTATATCTCCCCCTTGGAATCCTCAGCCAAGGCACTTCGGCAGAAGAAATCCTTGCCCAGTTGCGCCAAGCTTCTGCCCAACTGCCGTTTATCGGCGACTTTAAGGTATATTTCACCGTCCCTTAGGCATCAAAGTACAAGGCGAACTCATACGGGTGTGGGCGCATCCTAAGTTCCTTGACCTCCCGGGTGCGCTTGTAGTCAAGCCAGGTCTCGATCACATCCTGGGTGAAGACCCCCCCCTTGGTGAGGAACTCATGATCTTTTTCTAAGGCATTGAGGGCTTCCTCCAGCGACCCTGGAGTGCTTGGGACCTTGGCCAATTCTTCCGGGGGAAGGTCGTAGAGGTTTTTGTCCAGCGGATCGCCCGGATCGATCCGGTTGAGGATTCCGTCAAGACCCGCCATCAGCATAGCGGCAAAGGCTAAGTACATGTTGGCAGAAGGATCCGGAAACCGGACCTCGATGCGCTTGGCCTTTGGGCTTGGGGAATACATTGGGATACGCACCGCCGCAGAGCGGTTGCGGGACGAGTAGGCCAGGTTGACCGGGGCTTCAAAGCCCGGCACCAGCCGTTTGTAGGAGTTCGTGGTCGGCGCCACGAAGGCACACAGCGCGGGGGCGTGCTTTAAGATACCGCCGATGTAGTACAAACAGGTGTCGCTTAAGCCTGCGTATTTATCCCCAGCGAATATCGGCTGGCCGTCCTTCCAGATGCTCTGGTGGGTGTGCATGCCGGAACCGTTGTCGCCGAATATCGGCTTGGGCATGAAGGTCACCGTCTTGCCGTGACGCAGCGCCACGTTCTTGACGATGTATTTATAGAGCATCATCTTGTCGGCCATCCGGGTTAAGGAATCGTAACGCAGGTCAATCTCCGCTTGTCCAGCGGTAGCCACCTCGTGGTGGTGCTTCTCGACCACGATCCCGGCCCTTTCCATTTCCAGGACCATCTCGGTGCGGATGTCTTGTAAAGTGTCAGTAGGCGGCACCGGGAAATAGCCTTCCTTGTGCCGCGGCTTATGCCCCAGGTTGGGTTCGCGTTGGCTCCCCGACTCCCAAATCCCCTCGCGCGATTCAAGGTAATAATAACCTTGGTGGGCGTTTTGGTCATAGCGGATCCCATCCAGGATGAAAAACTCCGCCTCGGGTCCGAAGTAGGCGACATCGCCGATACCGGTGCTCCTTAAGTAATTCTCCGCTTTGATGGCGATGTAGCGAGGATCGCGCGAATACGGCTCCTGGGTGATGGGATCCTTGATGTTGCAAATCATCGACAGGGTGGGCCGAGCAGTAAAAGGATCGAGAATCGCTGTCGCCGGATCGGGCACCACCAGCATGTCGCTGGCGTGGATCGCCTGCCATCCCCGGATGCTGGAGCCGTCAAAACCTAGTCCCTCTTCGAAGACCTCCTCGGTGATCTCGCTGACCGGGACCGAAAAGTGCTGCCAAGTACCTGGAAAGTCGCCGAATTTCAGGTCGACGATTTCGATATTCTTATCTTTGATCAGGGTAAGCACTTCTTGGGGAGTCATGCCACGCCTCCTTATTTATCAAGTTAACTGATGAGAAATTCAAGCACAAATCACGCCATGATTACCATATATAAAAGTCACATTACAAATAGAATTTTGTTTGCACTATATTGGTGCAAACATCGCTTTGATGCTCAAAAATAGTGCAAAAAATATAAAGAGTTTGAGGTATAATGTTTTGAAAAAAAGCAATAGAACAAGAAACTCGAAAATATGGCGCGATTTGTGCTATCACAAAACCTTGGCATTTTGCCGAATTCCAAGTTCATATTAGGGGATAAACATGTCTGTCGATAAGGTATTTGAAATCATCAAAGAAAAAGAAATCGAATTCGTCGATCTGCGCTTTGCTGACACCCGCGGCAAGGAGCAGCACCTGACTATTCCAGCCCACACCGTAGACGAAGACTTTTTCGAAACTGGCAAGATGTTTGACGGTTCGTCCATCGCCGGCTGGAAGGGCATCCAAGAATCGGACATGATTCTAATGCCCGACCCGGAAACCGCAGTAGTCGATCCGTTTTTTGAAACGCCTACTTTGATTTTGCGCTGTGACATCGTCGAGCCCTCGACGATGGAAGGCTACAGCCGCTGTCCACGCTCGCTGGCCAAACGCGCTGAAGCCTACCTGAAGTCCACCGGTATCGCCGATACGGCTCTATTCGGTCCGGAAAACGAATTTTTCATTTTCGACGACGTGCGCTGGGCTTCTGACATTCACCGCTGCTTTTATCAAATCGATTCTGAAGAAGCCAGCTGGAACACCGAAAAGGTCTACGAAGGCGGCAACATCGGTCACCGTCCCAGCATCAAGGGTGGCTATTTCCCAGTCCCCCCGGTAGACTCGCTGCAGGACATCCGCACGACCATGTGCGAAACCCTTGAGGAAATGGGCCTCAAAACCGAAGTCCATCACCACGAGGTCGCTACCGCTGGTCAGTGCGAAATCGGCGTGCGCTGCAACACCTTGACCAAAAAGGCCGACGAGGTGTTGATTTTAAAATACGTGGTCCAGAACGTCGCCCATTCCTTCGGCAAAACCGCCACCTTCATGCCCAAGCCCTTGGTGGGCGACAACGGCAATGGGATGCACGTACATCAGTCCTTGAGCAAGAACGGCGTCAACCTGTTTACCGGCGATTTGTACGGGGGGCTGTCTGAACTCGCACTCTACTATATCGGCGGTATTCTCAAACACGCGCGCGCCCTGAACGCCTTCACCAACGCCTCCACCAACAGTTATAAGCGGCTAGTGCCGGGATTTGAAGCGCCGGTGATGCTGGCCTATTCGGCCCGCAATCGCTCCGCCTCCATCCGTGTGCCGTTCATCTCCAATCCCAAGGCGCGCCGGATCGAGGTGCGTTTCCCCGACTCTAGCGCAAACCCCTACCTTGCCTTCGCCGCGATGATGATGGCCGGCATCGACGGAATCCTCAACAAGATTCATCCGGGCGATGCGATGGACAAGAACTTGTATGACCTGCCGCCGGAAGAGGAAAAGGAAATTCCCAAAGTCTGCTTCTCCCTTGATCAGGCCTTAGAATGTTTAGACCAAGACCGTGCTTTTCTGAAAGCTGGTGGAGTATTCAGCGACGACCTGATCGACGCCTACATCGAACTCAAAATGCAGGAAGTCACGCGCCTGAGGATGAGCACCCATCCGGTCGAGTTCGACATGTACTACAGCCTATAATAAGTCAACAAAGTCTAGCAAACGCCTCCTTATGGAGGCGTTTTTATTTTCTCCTGAACTCCGGATAAGCCTCCATCCCGCACTGGGAAACATCTGCCCCCTGTTGCTCGTCTGCTTCGCTCAGGCGAATACCGACCAGCTGCTTGATCACTAGCCAAACTAAGAAGCTCGCAGTAAATACGCTTCCAAAGATCGCTGCGATGCCAATCAGTTGGACGCTAAGCTTGGCCTGCGGATTAGTCAAGCACACCGCCACAAGTCCCCAGATGCCGGCTGCGCCGTGAACGGACAAGGCGCCCACTGGGTCGTCGAGGCGTAGCTTGTCAAGGCCAATCCTGGAGAACACCGCGATTACCCCACCGATGGCACCCACGGCTAAACTCTGCCAAGGTACAGGAATCAAGGGTTCAGCAGTGATCGCCACGAGTCCTGCCAAGACGCCGTTCAGCACTATGGCTAAGTCGGTCCTACCGAACCAAGCACGGGCGGTGAACAGCGCTGCAATCGCCCCTGCGGCGGCAGAGGCCTGGGTGTTGACGAACACTCGAGCGACCGCGTTGGCTTCGGCAATGTTGGAAATCTTCAGCTCCGCCCCGCCGGTGAAACCGAACCATCCAAGCCATAGAATGTAAGCCCCCAGGCTAGCCAACGGCAGATTACAGCCGGGGAACAGATAAATCTTTCCGTTGGGACCATATTTGCCCGCACGTGGCCCAAGCAACAGCACGCCGGCCAAAGCTGCGCTGGCGCCGCACAGATGTACTACTCCCGCGCCGGCAAAATCGAAAAATCCGAAGAGATCCAAAAATCCGCCGCCCCACTTCCAGTAACCTTGCAGCGGATAGATAAAACCGGTCATGACGAGCGCAAACAAAAGGAACGGAAACAGCCTTGTCCGTTCGGCCATCGCTCCTGAGACGATTGAGATGACAGTCACGACGAACGCCGCCTGGAAAAAGAAATCTGCCATCTTGGAATAGTACACCCCGCCGTTGCTTTGCAAGACTTCTGTTACCGCATGATCTCGACCGATCAAAAAACCCATCCCCGGCCACACTGGATTCGACGGCGCTTCGGGATACATGAGTTGATAACCAATCAGCAGGTACGCAAGGTAGGCTATAGCATACAGCGCTAAATTCTGGGTCAAGATGGCGATGGTATTCTTGGCACGTATCAGCCCCACCTGGAGCATAGTAAACCCTACCCCCATCCCCATCACCAGCATCCCGCTAACGAGTAGATAGAACGTATCCAAGGCATATTGGGTCTCGACGACGGTTTGTTCCACTCCGGTCTCCTTACGATGGCGAGAACCGAAAGTTAACTTAGCCTGCGGCCGTATGCAAGAATCTACATCCGAAACAAACGTAATTCCGGACAATCCCTGCTAGGATGACGAGGGTAGCTCCTAAATAAAAAAGGGCGCCTTAAGGCGCCCCTATCACCCTTACCCCGGGCAGATTAATTATAGGCTTTCTCGCCGTGAGAACTGATATCGAGACCCTCGCGTTCTTCCTCCTCGGTGACCCTAAGCCCCAAGACCACATCGATCACTTTGTATAGGAGAAAGCTCAAAATGCCGGTCCAAATGATAGTAGTCAACGTCGCGATGGCTTGCTTGCCCACCTGAGCCCCCATGGAGACGCCTTCCGGATAGCCCACTCCCCCCAATTCGGAAGCCATGAACACACCGGTTAGAATCGCACCGAGCATTCCTCCTATTCCGTGGACCCCGAAAACGTCTAAGGAGTCGTCGTAACCCAAAGCAGATTTGAGGCTAGTGACCGCCCAGAAACAAACCACCCCGGCCAATGCCCCAATGACGATCGCCCCCATCGGCCCGACGAAACCACAAGCCGGAGTAATAGCTACCAATCCGGCCACTGCCCCAGAGGCCGCGCCTAACATGCTGGGTTTGCCTTTGACGGTCCATTCCACCAGCATCCAACCCAGCACCGCAGCAGCGGTGGCAAATTGCGTATTGGCTAAAACCATTCCCGCGATGCCATCGGCAGCGAGCTCAGAACCGACGTTAAAGCCAAACCAACCCACCCATAACAGCGAAGCCCCAACCATAGTCAGGCCCAGGTTGTGGGGCGGCATGGCTTCCCGCCCATAGCGCAGACGCTTGCCCAATACTAAAGCGCCTACTAGCCCGGCAATGCCAGCATTGACGTGCACCACCGTGCCGCCGGCAAAATCCTTGGCGCCAAGGTCTGCCAGCCATCCCCCCCCCCACACCATGTGAGCAATAGGAACGTAACACAGGATAAGCCATCCCGCCATAAACCACAGTACGGCTGAGAACTTGATTCGCTCGGCGAATGCGCCGACGATCAACGCCGGGGTGATGGCGGCGAAGGTCATTTGAAAGGTTAGAAACACATACTCCGGAATGACCCCGTTTAAGGTGTTTGGAGTCAGGCCTTTCAAGAAGGCTTTGGAGATCCCTCCGACCACCGCATCGAGTTTTGAAGGACCCTCGGTGAATGCCAGGCTGTATCCGACCAGCGCCCACAGCACCGACACCAGACAAAAGGTGACAAATACCTGCATCAAAATCGAAAGCGCGTTTTTGGCCCGCACCAATCCGCCATAGAACAGGGCAAGCCCCGGAATGGTCATCATGATGACCAACACAGTAGCGACGATCATCCAAGCCGTGCTCCCTGAATCCAAAGTAGGCGGCTTCTCCTCAGCCGGGGAAGATTCTACGGCTGCCTGTGCCGGTTGCGTCTCGGGAGCAGTGATGGTGGTGCCCTCTTCGGACTGCTGGGCTAAGCCGGGAGGCACCAAGCCCCAAAAAGCTAAAATAAACAACACAATGAACTGTTTCATGAGGTCTCCTAATCCTTGTTTTGGGTGACTTTCATGCGCTTTATTTTCTTTGCTTACAAAGCATCTGCACCGGTCTCTCCAGTACGGATGCGCAGCACTTGCTCTAGACTTGACACGAAAATTTTTCCATCTCCGATTCTTCCGGTACGGGCGGCATTGCTGATTGCCTCCACTACCCGCTCCATCTGCTCGTCAGTGACCGCAATTTCGATTTTGATCTTGGGCAGGAAATCGACCACATATTCAGCGCCCCGATAGAGTTCAGTATGGCCTTTCTGCCGGCCGAAACCTTTGACTTCCGTCACCGTAATCCCAGAGACGCCCACTTCGGACAAGGCTTCGCGCACATCATCCAGCTTGAAAGGTTTGATGATCGCAGTTACCAGTTTCATTGCAACTCCTCGCATTTTTAGTCAATTTTGACTATTTCAAAATCAAGCATCTTTTATGCCATATGAGAACGAAATCGATTAGATTAAATTTCGTGCGCTTTTTTGAATTCTTATGCACTATTATTGGGCAAATTGTTATTTCTTGCTTTCTAATAGAGCACTTTTTTAAAGTTAGGCACACTATTTGCTAACATTCTTTCGATGGACGAAGAATCTTTACCTCAACGCATCCTCGATCACCTAGGAAACGCGGTGTTGCTTTTCGACCGCACCGGACGCCTGCGTTACCTTAACCCGGCCGGGGAAATGTTGCTTCAGATCAGTGCCCGTCAAAGCTTGGGGCTACCCGCCGCGGAACTGTTCGGTTCCCAACGGGAGAAACTCACTAACGACCTGGCCCATACCATCGCCAGCGGCACGCCACGGGTGGAACGCAACCTGCCCCTGCATTTGCCTGGGCGCATCCTGCCGGTCCACTGTGCCATGACCCCGCTGTTTCAAGACGAGCAGGTAGATGCGGTGATCATGGAAATCGAGGACGTGGAGCGCTACCAGCAACTCTCCCGGGATGAGCGCTGGCTGACCCAGCAGAACATCGTTCACCAACTATTACGTGGACTGGCCCACGAGATCAAAAATCCCTTGGGCGGATTGCGTGGCGCCGCTCAGCTTCTCGCCGCCGAACTTAACGATCCGGCCTTGATCGAGTATACCGACGTGATCATCGCCGAAGCCGACCGGTTAAGCTCCCTAATCGACCGCCTGCTGGCGCCAGACCAACCGCTCAAGATGACCGAACTCAACATCCATCAGGTTCTGGAACGAGTACGTCAGATCTTAGCGGCGGAATACCCCAAACTCGCCATCCGACGCGACTACGACCCGAGTCTGCCGCCGATCCACGGCGATCTGAACCAACTCATCCAGGCGCTCCTCAATGTGGCCCGCAACGCAGCCCAAGCGCTCGAAGGCGTAGGCGAAATTACCCTATGTACCCGCATCCAGCGCCGGGTTACGATCCGCCAGCACCACCACCGGCAGGTGGTCCGGGTGGACGTAATCGATCCTGGTCCAGGTATTGCTCCGGAACTCATCGACCAGATCTTTTATCCCATGATTACCGGCCGCCCCGATGGTACGGGCCTGGGACTTTCCATCGCCCAAACCTTGATCACCCGTCACGGGGGAATGATCGAATGCCAGTCGCAGCCAGGCCGGACCTGTTTTTCCATCTATTTACCGCTGGGGGACTCCAATGCCTCATGAAGTCTGGGTAATCGACGACGATCAATCGATCCGCTGGGTCTTGGACAAGGCCCTCAAGAAAGCTGGCTTCCAGGTCAAGTGTTTTGTCGACGCTACAGAACCCGAGTTTCTGTTGCGCCGCCAGAGCCCCGAGGTTGTGCTCACCGACATCCGCATGCCCGGCATCGACGGCCTGGAACTCTTGCGCCGCCTTCGGGCCAGTCACCCTGAGCTGCCAGTGATCGTGATGACCGCTCATTCGGATCTGGACAGCGCGGTTGCCTCCCTGCACGGGGGCGCATTCGAGTACTTGCCCAAACCTTTCGACTTGGACGAGGTGGTGCAGGTAGTCCAGCGGGCCTGCCAAAGCCGCCGCGCCCCTAAGGCAGGGGCCGCCGACAATGGCCCCATCCCTGAGATCATCGGCGAGGCCCCTGCTATGCAGGAGGTGTTCCGCGCCATCGGCCGCCTGGCCCGCTCTCCCATCACCGTGCTGATCACCGGCGAATCCGGTACCGGCAAGGAATTGGTCGCGCGTGCCCTACACCGCCACAGCCCCCGCCGCGAGGCCCCTTTCATCGCCCTGAACATGGCGGCCATCCCCAAGGATTTGCTGGAATCGGAGCTGTTCGGGCACGAGAAAGGGGCATTCACCGGCGCTGCGCAACGTCGCATCGGGCGCTTTGAACAGGCGGACGGCGGCACATTGTTCCTCGACGAAATCGGCGATATGCCCGCCGAGCTCCAAACCCGCCTGCTTAGAGTGCTGGCAGACGGGGAATTTTATCCACTCGGGTCCTACACCCCGCGTCGCGTAGACGTGCGCATCATCGCCGCCACCCACCAGAACCTAGAGGACCTGGTCGCCCAAGGCCGGTTTCGCGAGGATCTTTACCACCGCCTCAACGTCATCCGCATCCACACCCCGGCGCTCAGGGAACGGCGCGAAGATATCCCGCTGTTGCTGCGCCATTTTTTAAAGCGCATCGCCAAGGAACTGACGACCGAGCCTAAGACCCTGCGCCCCGAGGTGGAGGAGTATCTCAGCCGCCTGGATTGGCCAGGCAATGTGCGTCAACTGGAAAACACCTGCCGCTGGTTGACGGTGATGGCGCCCGGCCAGACTATTTATATGGAAGACCTTCCACCGGAACTGATGGAAAAATCTACCTCCCTATCGGCTGCCGCGGACGCCAGCGGCGATTGGCAGGCAAATTTGTCCCAGTGGACTACTCGGCAGCTGATCGAGGGTAAACGCAACGTCGCAAAACGGGCCATTGCCGAAGCAGAACGCATCCTAATCCAAGCCGCCCTAAGACACACCCGCGGCCGCCGTCAGGACGCCGCCCGGCTATTGGGTTATGGGCGCAACACCTTAACCCGTAAGATCAGCGAATTGAAACTGGAAGAAAACGAAACGCAGCGCCTGTAATTTCAAGACGCAGCCTACAACGTCTACTCAGGCGAAAGCACACGGTCGAGATGAAAAGATCGAACTTTCCCCTCTCTCCGGTTTCGAATATAAGGTTTCGATGCCAGTCTGGGAATGCACTTTATGCACAGTATACCCTCTATCCCTGCTGTAGGGCTGTTAGAGTGTGCTCCGCCGTCCTTAGCGCCGGCTCCGGCATTCCGTTTACGAGACAGCTTGTGTTGCGGCTATCCTCCACCGCAAGCGGAAGCTGTCGGCCGGGCTCTGACGTACGCGCTGGCCGCGGCTCAAGGTCGATCCGATAGCCGGTCCGATGCAATCGCTGTCGCTCGGGTTCTGAAGGAAATTTGGGCCGATGCCTCCACCCTGCAGGCCGCTTTACTCGCCGATGCCAACCTCGAGCACGCTAGTCTGATCGCTGGCTTCGGCACCAAGGTGGCCGAGTGGGTGGAAAAAGTCTCGCAGCTGGAGCAGTTCGTCTGTCCGCAGGAAAGGCTAAATCACCCCCGCCAGGCGGAGATGTGGCGGCGCTTGCTGCTGGCCCTGGCCAACGACGTGCGCCCCTTGCTCATCGTCCTGGCCCGCCGACTGGAATCCCTGCGCCGAGCCTTGCACGAGCGCAGCCAAGACAATCGCATACTCGCCCGGGAAGCGCTTGGAATTCATGCCCCCCTAGCCAGTCGGCTTGGGGTGCATCGGCTCAAGTGGGAGTTGGAAGATCTTGCGTTCCGCCATCTGGAGCCGGATACCTATCAGCAGCTGGCAAAGTGCCTAGCCACTAGCCGCGCTAGTCGGGAAAGTTATATCAACGACTTCATCGCTTGCCTGCAGACAGTACTCAACCACGCTGGTATCGACGCTAAAGTCCAGGGACGGCCCAAACACCTGTTCAGCATTTGGAAAAAAATGCAGCGCAAGCAGATAGATTTCTGCGGCTTGTATGACCTCAACGCGGTGCGGGTGATCGTGACCGACATCCCTACCTGCTACCGGGTCCTGGCCCTAGTCCACGAACAGTGGGAGCCGATCCTGGAGGAGTACGACGATTACATCGCCCGCCCCAAAGACAACGGCTACCAGTCGCTCCACACCGTGATCAAAGGACCAAAAGGGCTGCCAGTGGAGATCCAGATTCGCACCGAGGCTATGCACACCCTGGCAGAATATGGGGTGGCGGCCCACTGGCGCTACAAAGAAGGCAGCCGCCAGGATCCAGTGCTGGAGCACACGGTCGCAGCATTGCGCCGCTCCCTGCAGACGGGGGGAGAGGGGGGAGACTGGTTCGCCGGCCAGATATTCGTCCTCACCCCCAGACACGAAGTCATCTGCCTGCCAGCAGGGGCAACGCCGATCGATTTCGCCTACGCCATCCACACTGAGGTTGGTCACCGTTGCCGCGGCGCTCGGGTAGATGGACGCATCGTGCCGCTCAACTACCCGCTTAAGACCGGCCAATGCGTGGAAATCCTGACCGCCAAAGAAGGTGGTCCGAATCGCAACTGGCTCGATCTGGTCAGGACCGAGCACGCCCGCCACCGCATCCGGCAGTGGTTCAAGCAAAAAGAAGCCGAGGTCTTCCGCCGCTTGGGGCGGACGCGCCTTGAGCGCGAGTTGCAGCGGCTGGACCTGAAGGAGATTGACTGGCCGTTCCTGCTTCAGCGCTTCCGTCTGCACCAGCCGGAGGAAGTGTGGCTTGCCTTGGGCCGCGGCGAAATCTCCCGCGGCCAGCTGGTAACCGCTCTGCGCGCAATCGCTGCCTCCTCTGCAACGGCGGATCCCAAAATTCCAGTAAAAGTAAATCCCGCTGCCTCCGGTTTCGGGAAGTCGCAGGGGAGTGCCTTGCTATTGTGCGTCCAGGGCGAACGCAGCCTATTGACCCAGCTTGCCCGCTGCTGTCGGCCAGAACCGGGGGACGCAGTGGTCGGCTATCTCACCATCCATCATCGCATCACCATCCACTGCAGGGATTGCCCCAACGTCGCGCATCTCCCCGAGGAGCGGCGCAGCCGGCTGGTGGAGGCAATGTGGGAGTAAATCAAAAACGGCGCGTTAATTGCACTGTAGGGCCGGCGTCAGAGATTAAAGTGATCCCCCAAATAGACCTGCCGCACTTGCGGGTGGCCTAGAACCTGCTCGGGTTCTCCTTGAGCGAGCACGCGACCATGGCTGATGATGTAAGCTCGATTGACTACTTTAAGGGTTTCGCGCACATTGTGATCGGTGATCAACACACCGATCCCCTGTTCACTCAGGCGCCGAATGATCTTTTGCAGCTCCAAGATAGAAATCGGGTCTATTCCTGCAAAAGGCTCGTCCAGCAAGATGAAGCGCGGCTCCAAGGCCAAGGCCCTGGCGATTTCCAGCCGACGGCGCTCCCCTCCCGAAAGGCTCACAGCAGGCTGCTCGCAGGCAGAGGCCAGGCCGAATTCCTGAAGCAACTCGGAAGCGATCAACTCGCGCTGACCGGGACTCAAGTCCGGCCTAAGCTCCAGCACGCCGAGCAGATTCTGAATCACGGTCAAGCGCCGGAATACGGAAGCCTCCTGAGGCAGATACCCAAGCCCCAACCTGGCGCGCCCATGAATGGGCAGGTGCGTGATTTCCTGGCCGTCCAATTCGATCCGCCCTGCGTCTGGCTGGAGTAAGCCGACGATTAGGTAGAAACAAGTGGTTTTGCCGGCCCCGTTCGGCCCTAGGAGCCCTACGATTTCGCCTCCTTTGACCGCAAGCGACACCCCATCGACCACGGTGCGCTTGCGATAACGTTTGACCAGCCCTTCGGCCTGCAAGATCGGCATGGAGTCGCCTAGTTTGGCTTTTGGGTTGACGAGGGGGATCCCTCGGTTTTCGGGTGCAGGATAATTTTGACCCGTTTGGTGTCGGAGCTGGCTTCACCGGCTTTGACGATGTCGTTGACCTGGTCGTATTCGATCCGGTCGCTGGCGTATTCGTTTTTCCCCTGCCACACTACCGCGTCGCCGATCAGAACGATGTACTTTCGCTCCATATAGTATTCGGCCTGCTTGGACTGGCCGCGCATTTCCTCCGCATCGGGTTTAGGCTTCTGCCGAAACCGCACCGGGTTGCCGTAGGCAATCACTTTTTCTACCTTCCCGCCGGGACTGTAGGCCACCAGCTTGTCGGCATTCAAATGCAGGCTTCCCTGAATCAGGACGACCTTGCCAGTATAGGTGCTCTGGTCGGTTTTCTTATCATAGTAGGCGCTGTTGGCTTCGATATAGACCGGCTGCTCAGAATCCTCCTCGAGCGCCCACCCGGAAGTGGCTAACCAAGCCAGCAAGCAAAGCCCAACCCATCGCCTCATTTCAAATACCGACCAATGACCTCATCAAACGTGCCTTGGGCATGCATGATCAAATCGCACACCTCGCGCGCCGCACCTAATCCACCCGGGGTTTCCGTGATCCAGTGAGCATAGCGTTTGACGACAAAATGGGCATCCTGCACGGCGATCGCCAGATGTACCCTACGCATGACCGGCAAATCCAATACGTCATCGCCGACATAGGCGATTTGGGCCAATTCGATCCCGGTGGTTTGCTTAAGCGCCTCCAGCGCAGCCAGCTTGTCCTCGTAGCCCTGGTAGACGTGGCGGATTCCCAAGCTGTCACAGCGCAGCGCCACCGCCCGAGAGGTGCGCCCAGAAATCACCGCGGTCTCGACGCCACTGCGTTGCAGCAGTTTCAAGCCGTGGCCGTCGCGGGCGTGGAACGCCTTGAACTCGCAGCCGGAGTGATCGAAGAACAAGCGCCCATCGGTCAGCACGCCATCCACGTCGAAGATCGCCAAGCGGATGTCCGCCGCCAGCTCCAGAACCCGTCGGTCGTACATCAGAACACCCCGGCGCGCAACAAATCGTGCATATTGAGCGCCCCCACCAGACGGCCGTCATCATCGACAACGAGCAAGGCATTGATTTTCCTCTCTTGCATCAACTTGACCGCCTCGGCAGCCAGAATTCCAGTCGAAACCGTGGTACAGCTGCGGGTCATGACTTCGCATATCGGAGTGGTGCGAAGGTCGTAGTGGCCGTGTTCGAACAAGCGCCTTAAGTCCCCATCGGTGAAAATACCCCGTACTCGCCGCTCGTGGTCGATCACCGCCGTCATGCCGAGCTTTTTTGCCGTCATCTCAAGCAGCGCTTCACTTAAGCTGACGCTTTCGTGGACGGCAGGAATATCGGCCCCGGTATGCATGACGTCGTCAATCTTGAGCAGCAGCCTGCGCCCAAGGCTGCCCGCCGGATGAGAACGGGCGAAATCCGCCTGGGTGAATCCCCGCGCCGAAAGCAAGGCTACCGCCAAAGCATCTCCCATCGCCAAAGCTGCCGTGGTACTGGCGGTCGGAGCAAGCCCCAGAGGACAGGCTTCCTGCCGCACGCTGACGTCGATGTGCACCGTGGCCTGTTGCGCCAGAGTAGAATCCGGGCGCCCGGTCATGGCGATCAGGGGCACTCCTAAACGTTTGATGAGCGGAATGATAGTGATGAGCTCTGCGGTCTCGCCGGAATTAGACAAGGCCAGCACGACGTCGTGTTCGGTGATCATGCCCAAATCCCCGTGGCTAGCCTCGCCTGGATGGACGAAGAACGCCGGCGTGCCGGTACTGGCCAAAGTGGAGGCGATCTTGCCGCAGATGTGGCCGGATTTGCCCATGCCGGTGACGATCACCCGCCCCCGACACTCAAGCATCAGCTGACAAGCGCGACTGAAGTTCTCATCAATGCGCGAGGCCAAAGCCCCCACCGCTTCAGCTTCTAGGCGGATAACTTCTAACCCAAGCTGGCGCAGACGTTCGGGTTTTGCAGGGGTCATGACCTAAAAACCGCCTCGCAGGCGGTTGCTTGAATCCATAAGGTTAAGCTCCCAAAATTCAAAGATGTCCCCGGGTGCTAAGGAGAAAAAATCCAAGCCAACACTTGAGCTTGCGCCAAATCCGAAAGAGCGGTGGATGGCTGCTTCGGAAACGCTCAAATTCAGCCATGAAAAACGCCTTGCTCAATTGTCCAGGCGTCGGCTCGAACCCATAGGTCTCTCGCCAATGACGCGCCGCTTCTAACTGCAGGCGGTAAAACAATAAATCATAAGGCGTGTTGCCGTCGTAACTTAAATCCATGCGATCGAACCGAAGGCCGTCTCGCTGCAGGCGGCGTCGGAACCAGCGACACAATTCTTCCGGCGATCCAGGAGGCTTATGCATTGGGATAGGCGCAGTTTGAATAACAATCGTCAATTTTATCATTATACATGGCTTATCCAGGTTGTGTTTTCTATCGCAAGGGTTAAGATGAGGCCATCCTAACAACGCTTTCCAAGCCATCCCATGAGCAATCCCTTACTTAAGACATATGAGTTTCCTCCTTTTTCGCAAATTCGCCCCGAGCACGTGGAACCGGCTATCGACCGGATCCTGACGGAAAACCGAGCGCGCGTGGCGGAGCTGTTGCAGCAAACCCACACCTATACTTGGGATAATCTGATCCGTCCGCTGGAGGACATAGACGACCGGCTGGACAAAGCGTGGGCGCCGGTACGGCATCTGAACGCGGTGGTCAACAACGACCCCTTGCGCCAGGTCTATAACGCTTGCCTGCCTAAGCTGAGCGAGTACGCAACTGAGTTGGGCCAGAATCAGACCTTATATGAAGCCCATCGCGCCATCGCCCAAGGCGAAGAATTCGACCAACTCGACCCGGCCCAGAAGAAAATCCTCAAAGACGCCCTGCGCGACTTTCGCCTTGCGGGGGTCGCGCTGCCGGCGGATAAAAAGGCTCGCTTCAAGGAGATCGAACAGAGGCTTTCCAGCTTGTCTAGCCGGTTCGAAGAAAACGTTCTCGACGCTACCAACGCTTGGACCAAGCACATCACCGACCCCAAGCAGCTTGCCGGGCTACCTGAGACCGCCAAAGTTCTTGCTCGTCAGGCAGCCAGTTCCAAAGGGCTGGACGGATGGCTTTTGACCTTGGAATTTCCCTGTTATGCGGCGGTGATGACCTTCGCCGACGACCGCGCCTTGCGCCGGGAGGTGTACGAAGCTTACGTCACCCGCGCCTCCGACCAGGGACCTTTGGCCGGGCGCTTTGACAACACCGCTTGCATGGAAGAGATCTTGCGCCTTCGGCATGAAAAGGCTCAGCTTTTGGGCTATGCCAACTTCGCCGAGCTGTCCTTGGCCACCAAGATGGCCGAAACTCCCAAACAGGTCCTTGAATTCCTTGAGGAACTCGCCTTCCGCTCCAAACCCAAAGCGGTTGAAGAGTTGGCTGAACTTAGGCAGTTCGCCCGCAAGCAGTATGGCGTGGCGGATTTAGCAGCCTGGGACCTGATGTATTACTCGGAAAAGCTGCGCCAGCATCGTTTCCAACTCTCCCAAGAGGAGGTCAAACAGTATTTTCCCGCAACCAAAGTGGTCCCGGGGTTGTTCCAAGTGGTAGAGAGGTTGTATGGCTTTACGATCCGGAAGCTTACCGGCGTGGATGTCTGGCATCCTGAGGTAAGCTGCTATGAAATCTTAGACCGGCGGGGCGAGGTGCGCGGTAGGTTTTACCTAGACCTGTATGCGCGGCCGAAAAAACGCGGCGGCGCCTGGATGGACGAGTGCGTCGCCCGGCGCAAACTCAAAGGCCAGGTGCAAATCCCCATCGCTTTCCTCACCTGCAACTTTACACCTCCTACTGAAGAGGCCCCGGCTTTGCTTACCCACGACGAGGTTCTGACGCTGTTCCACGAGTTCGGCCACGGCCTCCACCACTTGCTGACTCAGGTCGATTATCTTTCCGCTTCCGGCATCCGCGGGGTGGAATGGGACGCGGTGGAACTGCCCAGCCAGTTCATGGAAAACTTTTGTTGGCAAAAAGAAGCGCTTGGGCTGATCTCCGGCCACTACCTGAGCGGTCAGCCGTTGCCTGAGGAGCTATTTTCCAGGATGCTTGCGGCCAAGCATTTCCAGACCGGGATGCAGATGGTCAGACAGCTTGAGTTTGCTTTGTTCGACTTTCGTCTGCACTTGGAATACGACCCGGCCAGAGGGGGAAGAATCTATGAGATTTTAGACCAAGTCCGCGACCAGGTCGCCGTGTTCAAACCGCCCGCCTTCAACCGCTTCGCCCACAGCTTTACCCATATCTTCGGCGGTGGCTATGCAGCCGGCTACTACAGTTATAAGTGGGCAGAAGTGCTTTCGGCCGATGCGTTTTCGCGCTTCGAGGAGGAAGGGATCTTCGACCCGGTCACCGGCCGCGCGTTCTTGGAGCATATTTTGGAAACCGGCGGCAGCCGCCCGGCTTTGGAGTCGTTCATCGCCTTCCGCGGCCGCAAGCCCGAAATCGACGCTTTGCTCCGCCACAGCGGGATCGTGGCGGATTAGGGAAGCTCTGCTTTATTCCCTCACCCCCTACCCCTCTCCCAGAGGGAGAGGGGAGTCATTCAGAGTGCCCTTAGACTAAGATCACCGGGCAGCGTGCGCGCAGAGGCAACTCTGCCGCCAAGGGGCTGGTTCTGGGACAGACCACCGCCGTGCATCCCTGGCGTTCGAGAAGATTCAAAAAGCCCTCGCGGTCGGTGGTGACGAACTCGCCTGCAGGGGCTGGGGCTGTGCCTGCGAGCAGCAGTCGGCAGCCTTCCTCGCTCGCCAACTGGCGAGCCAGCGCCAGCGCTCGCTCCGCCGCAGGTCCGCCCTCGTACCAGACCCAGACTGGGGCGCGGCGGACCGCCTGCCACTCGCGGTAGGTTCCGACGATCAAAAGATCGCCTTCTTGGGCAGCAGCTAAGGCCGTCTCCAGGTAACGTCCGCGGCGGACCTCAAGCCCTCCGGGCAAGGCTAGGCGGGTCTCGATCTCGATCAGCCAATGATGGATTTGGGTGATTCTGTGCTTGAAAAGCGCCTCAAGCCGCGGCAGGTCGAACGGCTGCACTAGGCCGGAGAGGCGGTCGATTTCCTGTACAAAAGGGAGTTCTGCGGCGTGGTAAAGCTCCGGATTTTCGACGATCAGGACCGTAAACTGCCGCCGTTCCTGCACGGCGATGCGGGCGCCTAGTTCCAGCGCCTGCTGCCTTAAGTAGAGGGAATCAAGTGCGACTAGGACGCTTGGCCGGGCTTCAGTCATGCTTTCTCTCCTCGCGTTCGGCAAAGCGTTTTCTAAGTTCGGCAAACTGGCGAAGTTGCTGCTCCACTCGCCCATTCACCGTCTGTGGCGGGAAACTGCCATCCTCACCGCGCGCCCCGGCAGGGACGCCGAGCAACAGTTCAAGCGCCTCGTCCACCGTCTTGACTGCATAGATGTGGAATTTCCCCTCTGCAGCGGCGGCTACTACGTCTTGGCGCAACATCAAGTTCTGGACGTTGGCTGCCGGGATAATGACCCCCTGGCTTCCCGTCAGGCCTTTGCGCCGGCAAATGTCAAAAAAGCCTTCGATCTTTTCATTGACTCCGCCGATGGGCTGAACCTGGCCTAATTGATTGACCGAACCGGTTACCGCTAACTCCTGGCGCAGCGGCAAATCCGCAAGCGATGAGAGCAAGGCGCACAATTCTGCCAGCGAGGCGCTGTCCCCTTCCACCGGGCCGTAGGACTGTTCGAACACTAAGCTAGCCGCCATAGACAGAGGTTGGATGCGAGCGTAGCGGGAAGCCAAAAAGTTAGACAGGATCATTACCCCTTTAGAGTGGATGGCGCCCCCAAGTTCAGCCTCGCGCTCGATATCGATCACCTCGCCCTCCCCCAAGCGAGTGGTAGCCGTGATCCGCGCCGGGCGGCCAAAGCTAAAGCTCCCCAGGGAGATCACCGTTAGCCCGTTGATCTGACCTACCCGCTTGCCGGTCGTGTCGATCAAGAGTGCGTCGCGTTCGATCAGTTCCTGGACCTTGGCGCGCAGACGGTCGTTGCGAAAGACGCGGGCGTCGATCGCGGCTTGAACGTCGTCCCGGGTAATCACCTCGCGCCCGGCCTTTTTAGCGTGATAATCAGCCTCCTTAAGGAGATCAGTGAGGGTGCGAAGGTGGGTGTTGAGCTTTAGGGTATCCTCCAACTCGCGCGCCCCCTGCTCGATCAGGCGCGCCACGCCATCGCGTGTCAGCGGAAGCAGCCCCTCTTTGCGTGCCAGAGTGGCCAGCACTTGGGCATAGAGCTGCAAAGTCTTCGGGGTTTTGGGCAATTCCTCCTCGAAGTCGGCAGGGACCTTGAACAGATCTTTGAATTCCGGATCAAGCGCGTCCAAAAGATAATATAAGAGTCGGTCACCGACCAGGATCACCCGCGTTTTTAAGGGAATCGGATCGGGTTCTAATGGTACGGTGCTGATCAAGCTTAAAGTTTTCTCCAGCGATTCGATTCGGATTTCGCCGGCTTTAAGCGTGCGCTTTAAGGTCTCCCAGGCATGGGGCTGGAGCAACACCGCGCGCGCGTCCAGGATCAGATACCCGCCGTTGGCCCTATGCAGGGCGCCGGGCTTGATCAAGCTGAAATCGGTCATCAGCGTACCCATGAAGGCGTGGTAGTCGATGCGCCCGATCAGGTTGGCATGGTTGGGGAGAGTCTCGTGGATGACCGGCGCGCCTTCTTGACGGCTGTGGTCCACCAGCAGGTTGACTTGGTAGCGCTTGAGGCGCTCTTCCGCCTTGGAGACGAGGAAGGGAAGGGGAATCGGCATAGCGGGCTGAGGCAGGAAATCTTCTACGTGCTCGATGATGTCCTGCCGGACCGCGTCCAAGTGAGCCAGCACTGCGGGCAGGTCTGCATATTTCTGTTCGACTTCCTCAATCAAGGGGTCGATGGCATACTGAGTGACCTCGCGGTTCAATTGGCGAAGTTTCTCGCGCGCTTCTTTGCGCCAGGTGGGAAACTGGCGAAGCAGCTTTTGCAGTTGCTGTTGGAGGTCCTCCACCGCCTCTTCGATGCGCTGTTGCACTTCCGGGGGAAGCTGACGGAATACCTCCGGGCTCATCACTTGCCCGTCGTGGGTGAGAGGAGCGAAAGCAAATCCGGTGGGGGTCTCCAACAGGGCAATCCCCCGCTTTTGCGCTTGCTCGCGTAATGCCTCAATGGCATTGATTTCCCGTGCCTTGGCCTGCTGTTCTAATTCTTCCACCCGCGCTCGGTATTCTTCCCCTTCGAACACCGCTGGAATAGCGGTGCGCAGTTCTTCAATCAGTCGCGCCAGGTCCTGGTTCAATTCTCGCCCGCGGCCAGCAGGCAGCCTGAGTGCTTTGGGTTTGACCGGGTCCTGGAAATTGTGGGCGTAGCACCAGTCGCTGGGGACCGGTTTGCTTGCAGCATGAGCGCTGACCACGTCCAACACGGCAGTCAGCTTGCCGATACCAGCAGGACCTAAGGCAAACACGTTGAATCTAGGATCGTCGATGTCTATCCCAAAACGCAATGCCTGCATGGCCCGCTGCTGCTCGAACACCAAGGGTACGTCCCCCAGTTCGGCCGTAGTAGCAAAATCTAAGTCGATCAGATCGGCTGCAGCGTACAATTGCTCAGGCGGAAGTGGATCGAGCGGCATTGCTATCCTTTGATTTAAGTTTGAGTTCAGCTGCATTTTACCACGTGCGTTTGCCCAAGCTGCAGCGCAAGCGCTATGCTGAATTGATGGAACCGACAGACCTCTCCTTGGAAACTCACCTTGGCCTGCTGCGCAATCTGGCCATCGCCTTAGCTTTGGGGTTGTTGATTGGTCTGGAACGCGGCTGGTCCAAACGGGAATTGGAGCCTGGAGGTCGCGTCGCCGGCATCCGTACTTTCAGCCTGATCAGCCTACTAGGCGCCTCGAGTTCGGTACTGGCTCGAATCCTCAGCCCGTGGCTGGCAGCTTTGGCGTTTTTCGGGCTGGCGCTGCTCCTTTCCGCTGCCGCTTTCGCCGAAGCCAACCGGACCGG
Organism: uncultured Methylococcales bacterium; assembly: GCA_964654415.1. GTDB lineage: Bacteria > Pseudomonadota > Gammaproteobacteria > Methylococcales > Methylothermaceae > Methylohalobius. Next base: position 88,209 of record CAZZIP010000008.1, read on the forward strand.
GAGATACAGCATAACTACTGAAGTGGCCGCCCTTGTGACTTTCGTGCTGGGAGCCCTGGTCATGACGCCTTATGTTCAATTGGCTGCCACCGCCGCAGTGATCATGACGATTCTGTTAGGGCTTAAGCCAGTGCTCCACGGCTGGATCTCCCGCCTGGCGCCGCAAGAGATTTTCGCGGTATTCAAATTGCTTTTAATCTCGGTAGTGATCCTGCCGATCCTGCCTAACCGCACTTATGACCCTTGGGCGGCTTTCAACCCCTATGAGATCTGGTGGATGGTGGTGTTGATTTCGGCCATTTCGTTTAGCGGTTATTTTGCCACTCGTCTCATCAGCCCCCGCTCCGGAATCCTGCTGACCGGCCTGTTCGGTGGGCTGGCTTCCTCGACGGCGGTAACTTTGAGCCTTTCGCGCCTGGCCCGGGGAAATGCGGGCGATCTCAAGCTTTTGGCGAGCGGCGTGATCGTCGCCTCCAGCACTATGTTCCCGCGGATTCTGGTCGTCACTAGCCTCCTTCAGCCACCGTTGGCCGAGCTTCTGCTCAAGCCGTTGGTAGCCACGGCGGTAACTGGTTATGTCTCCGCCTGGTGGTTGGTGCGCCGCGTATCTTCGCCGGGCGAAAGCCCGCTGCCGAACTTGACCAACCCATTCGAATTCGCTGTCGCCCTGCGTTTCGGCGCCCTTTTAGCGCTGATCTTGTGGCTGACGAAGGTTCTTAAGGAATGGCTAGGAAGCACCGGGATTTATCTGAGCGCAGCGGTCTCTGGAATCACTGACGTGGACGCCGTCACCTTGACCCTGGCTAGACTAGCCGCTGATCCGGCAGAACTTCAAACCGCCGCCTTGGGAATCCTGCTCGCAGCGGCAATCAATACGGTGGTAAAGGGGACGTTGGCGGTGGTGATCGGGGGCGGCACGCTGGGTAGATACGTCTTGGGGGTATTTGGCCTGCAACTCCTTGCCGGCGGGGCGCTATGGATTTAGTAACGATTGGACCTTATAGCCTAGATTGCGCTGCCAGCTGCAAAGTGCAGACGAGGCGCTGCAAAGACCGCTTGATCTCCGGGTCACAGCTTGCGGCGGCGATTTTTGCTAATTGATCGAGGGCTTGGGGGGAAGGGATCTTCGCCGCTTGCAGCCGTTTTTCAGTCTCCCTGCCTGGCAACAGGACGCGGATTTGAATCGACTTAAGCGGGCCGATTTCACTCAACGCCGACTGGATTTCCAATTGGTGGAAACGCAGCTTTGTTGCCCACGCAGCGCTGTCTACATAGAGGATCAACCGACTGTCCCCGCGCAGCACGCAGTAAAGGCAATGGCTGCCTGAAGGTTCCGGCAGAGCTTGCCGAATCTTGGCCAAAAGTTGCATGTGCAAACGGGCCTGTGCCAAAAGCGGCGCCAGCTTCTGATCCCGCTTTAAGACTTTATCCAGCACTACGAAGGGTTCAAGTCTCGCCATATACTTTTTGCCGAACAATTCTTCGCTATTTGCGTCAAAAAATGGGTAGCAATACAAGCGGTTTGCAAACGCCGCCTCCCGTTTGCGGTAAAATGACCCAATTTTTTGTACCGTCTTAAGTTTTGGAACTCAATAATGTTAGGCAAGCTGGTTAAAAAAGTCATCGGCTCCAGAAATGATAGGATCATCCGCCATAAACGGCGGATAGTCGAACAAATCAACGCCCTAGAACCTAGGATTCAGGCCTTAAGCGACGCCGAACTGCGTGCCAAGACCGACGAATTTCGGACCCGTCTGGCAAGCGGGGAGACCTTAGACGATCTTCTTCCCGAGGCCTTTGCCACTGTCCGCGAAGCCAGCCGGAGGGTGCTCAACATGCGCCACTTCGATGTCCAGCTGATCGGCGGCATGGTCCTGCACGACGGCAAGATCGCCGAAATGCGGACCGGCGAGGGCAAGACCTTAGTGGCTACCCTTTCCGCCTATCTCAACGCTCTTCCGGGTAAGGGCGTGCACGTGGTGACGGTCAACGATTACCTGGCCCGCCGCGACGCCCAGTGGATGGGTAAGCTTTACAACTTCTTAGGGCTGTCGGTCGGAGTCATCGTCAGCGGCTTGAGCCAAAAAGAGCGCAAACAGGCCTATGCGGCTGACATCACCTACGGTACTAACAACGAGTTCGGTTTCGACTACCTGCGCGACAACATGGCCTTCAGCAAGGAAGACCAGGTCCAGCGCGGCCACACCTACGCCATCGTCGACGAGGTGGACTCGATCCTGATCGACGAGGCGCGCACCCCGCTGATCATCTCCGGTCCTACCGAAGAGCGCAGCGATCTGTATCTTAAGATGAACGAACTGGTACCCTACCTCAAGCGCCAGGAAGGAGACGACGGAGACGGCGACTACACGGTGGACGAGAAAACCAAGCAGGTTTTCCTCACCGAGCAGGGGCACGAAAAAGTCGAGCAGCTTTTGGTGAAAACTGGCCTGATCCAATCTGGTGCGAGCCTGTACGACGCCGCCAACATCCGTCTGCTCCATTACCTGAATGCTGCTCTGCGCGCCCACACCCTGTATCACCGAGACGTGGATTACATCGTGCGCAATGGCGAAGTGATCATCGTCGACGAATTCACAGGAAGAATTATGCCCGGGCGGCGTTGGTCAGAAGGGCTGCACCAGGCGATCGAAGCCAAAGAAGGGGTGCCGATCCAACAGGAAAACCAGACTTTGGCGTCGATCACTTTCCAGAATTATTTTAGGCTGTATGAAAAGCTGGCCGGGATGACCGGAACCGCAGACACCGAAGCGTTCGAGTTTCATCAGATTTACGGCTTGGAGGTGGTCGTGATCCCCACCCACAAGCCGATGATCCGAAAGGACTTGAGCGATGTGGTCTATTTGACTGCCCGGGAAAAATACGAGGCCATCGTCCAAGACATCGAAGAGTGCCTCAAGCGCCAGCAGCCGGTGCTGGTCGGGACCACCTCGATCGAAAACTCCGAATACCTCTCAGGCCTGCTCAAGCGCAAAGGGATTCCGCACCAGGTGCTCAACGCCAAGCATCACGAACGCGAGGCCCAAATCATCGCTCAGGCCGGAAGACCCGGAGCAGTGACGATCGCCACCAATATGGCCGGGCGCGGGACCGATATCGTCTTAGGGGGCAACCTAGAGGCGGAACTGCAAGAATTGGGCGAAGAGGCCCCCGAGGAACTGAAGGAAAAAGTCCGCCAGGAGTGGCAGAAGCGTCACGAATTGGTAGTCGCCGCCGGCGGGCTACACGTGATCGGCTCCGAACGCCACGAGTCGCGTCGGATCGACAATCAGCTCCGTGGCCGCTCCGGGCGGCAAGGGGATCCAGGTTCGTCGCGCTTTTACCTCTCCCTGCAGGACAATTTGCTTCGGATCTTCGCCTCCGATCGGGTTGCGGTCCTGATGCAAAAGCTAGGGATGCAGGAAGGAGAGGCGATCGAGCACCCGTGGGTGACGCGCGCGATCGAGAATGCCCAGCGCAAGGTGGAAGCGCACAACTTCGACATCCGCAAAACCTTGTTGGAATACGACAACGTCGCCAACGATCAGCGCCGGGTGATCTATGAGTTGCGCAACGAGCTTCTGGAAGCTTCCGACGTTACCGACATCCTCGACTCGATCCGGCGGGACGTCCTGATGGAACAAGTAGACAAGCACCTGCCACCGGATACGTTTGAGGAACAGTGGGACATCGAGGGGCTGGAACAAGCTTTGGAGGCTGAGTTTGGCTTGTACTTCCCGGTCCAAAAGCGCCTAGAGGCCGATCCTGATCTCCAGATCGAGGATTTAAAGCGCGAGATCCTCGAAGCAGCCGAAAAGGCTTACCGGGACAAGGAACGCCAGATCGGCCCTGAAATCTTACGCCAATTCGAAAAATCGGTGCTGCTCCAGGTCCTGGACAACGCCTGGAAAGAGCATCTGGCGGCGATGGATCATCTGCGTCAGGGGATCCATCTACGCGGCTACGCCCAACGCGACCCCAAACAAGAATACAAACGCGAAGCGTTCCAGATGTTTAAGTCGATGCTGGACAACATCAAGCACGAGGTAATCAGCCTGTTGTCTCGGGTTCAGATCCACGGCGCCGAAGACGTCGACGCCGTTGAAGCGCAGCGCCGCGAAAGCTCCCCTCATAAGGTCCATTACGAACACGCGCAGGTTTCGGCGATGGCCGAAGAAGACCCGCCTTTAGCCGCCCTGGAAGAGGAAGGTGCTGTCGCGGTCGCCCAGCAGCCAGTGGTCCGCCGGGGGCGTAAGATCGGGCGCAACGAACCCTGCCCGTGCGGCAGCGGCAAAAAGTACAAGCACTGCCACGGAAAGCTAAGCTGATGGCGGTCTTACCCATTCCGTTTCCAGAAGCCATGCGCATTGCCGGGATCCGGCTGGGGACCGCGCGCGCCGGGATCCGTTCCGGTACCGCCGATGATCTGGCGGTGATCGAACTCGCGCCCGGCGCTCAGATAGCGGCGGTATTTACTCGCAATGCCTTCTGCGCCGCACCGGTAAGGGTAGCGCGGGAGCATCTTGCGCATGCGCCGCGTTGGCTTATCGTCAACGCAGGCAACGCCAATGCCGGCACCGGTGCCCGGGGGATCGAGGACGCGCGCGCCACCTGCGCGGCGCTGGCCGCTCTGGTAGGTGGAAAGCCCAATCAGGTGCTGCCGTTTTCCACTGGGGTTATCGGCGAGCCGTTGCCAGTGGAGAAAATCTGCACTGCCCTTCCCGAGGCACTAGCCAATTTGAGCGAATCGGGTTGGAAGCAGGCTGCGCGGGCGATCATGACCACCGATACCCAGCCCAAAGGAGCTAAAGTCGAGATTAGTTTGGCAGGCAGACGGGTAAGCATCGCCGGAATCGCCAAAGGGGCAGGGATGATCGCCCCAAATATGGCTACCATGCTGGCTTTCATCGGTACCGATGCGGCCGTCGAGCCAGCGGCTTTGCAGCTGGCGCTGAACCAAGCGGTCGAGTCCACCTTCAACGCCATCAGCGTGGACGGCGATACCTCTACCAACGACGCTTGCGTCCTAATCGCTACGGGAACTGCCGGAGGTCCGACCCTGCACCAAGACCATCCGGATTTTCCCGCCTTCCGCGGCAGCTTGGAACGAGTCTGCGCCGAGCTGGCGCAAGCCATCGTCCGGGACGGCGAGGGCGCGACTAAATTGATCCGGATTCAGGTGGAAGAAGCGCAAGACTCAGCCGAAGCCCGCCGGGTGGGATTTACTGTCGCCAATTCCCCCCTGGTCAAAACTGCCTTTTTCGCCGGAGATCCCAATTGGGGAAGGATTCTGGCCGCAGTGGGCCGGGCCGGTTGTGAGCGCCTGGCCATCGACCAGGTCCGGATCTGGCTGGATGAGGTCTGTATCGTCACCGCCGGTGGGAGGGCACCCGACTATCGCGAGGCTTTGGGGAAAACCGTCATGGCCCGCGATGAGATCTGCGTGCGCATCGCCTTGGGGCGGGGGAGCGCCGCCGCCCAGGTGTTGACCTGTGATCTGTCCTACGATTATGTCCGCATCAACGCGGAATACCGAAGTTGACTGGGTCCGCGTCAGCGTTGGTGTCCTCCGCGATACCCAAGGCCGGATCCTCATTACCCGCCGCCACGAGGATACCCATCAGGGAGGAAAGTGGGAATTCCCTGGCGGTAAGTTAATGCCAGGCGAGTCTGCCTATGCGGCGCTGGTGCGGGAGCTTGAGGAGGAGCTTGGGATCGAGGTCACCGCCGCCCACCCTTTGATCCAAGTCCGCCACGCTTATCTGGACCGCAAAGTGCTGCTGGAAGTCTTCGAAGTCACCGGCTTCCGGGGCACCCCTCATGGCCGGGAAAACCAACCTTTGGCTTGGGTAGCACCTTCAGAACTCGACCGTTACGAGTTGCCAGCGGCCGACCGTCCGATTGTGAGCGCAGTCGATTTGCCAGCTTTTTATCCCGTACTGGAGCACGGCGGCCAAGAGGGGGTTTATCGGCAACGCTTCCAGCGCCTGCTTGAGCGGGGATATCGCATGCTTTACTGGCGTGCCCGCGATCTGCCGGATTCGGTCTATCGGCGATTGGCGAGGGAGTTTGGTCGCGCGATGGCGGCAGCACACGGCTGCCTCATGGTCCGCGCTGCAGGCGAACCAGGAGAGGCGCCGGTAGGACTCCATGTGAGCAGTCACCAGCTGCATACTTTATCTTCCCGGCCTGCAGGGTGGCGCCGGGTGGGAGCGGCGTGCCACTGTTTGGCAGACCTTCAGCGAGTTTCCAACCTGGGACTGGATTTCGCCGTTTTGTCCCCCGTCCTTGCGACCCCGACCCACCCTGACGCCCGCCCCTTGGGCTGGCAAACTGCCCGCGATTGGATCGCATCGGTCAACCTTCCGGTCTATTTGATGGGCGGCCTTGGACGCGAGCATCTTGCCCAGGCGCGAGATTGCGGTGCCCAAGGGATTGCCGGGATCCGTCTGTTTCTCGATTGAACCGATCGCGCTTGATCTATACTGCAGAATGTCGAATAGTAATGAATAGCAAATCGATCGAGTGCGATCTTGATGTTCGAACGGTTTCTACGCAAAACCGCCGGCTCAACTGCGAAGCCCCGCCGTAAGCCTTCGTTGCACCTCTCCCCACGGCCGGTCACGGTAGCCGAGTTGCTGCAGCTGATCCCGCTCAGAAACTTGAGTGAGGAGGAATTGAATGCGTTTGCCTTGACTCAGCAGACTGAGACTTATGCTCCCGGTTCGATTTTATTCGAGCGCGGCCAAACTGATACCTACGTCCTATATCTCCTCGCCGGTACAGTCACGATGGTGCTCAACGACGAGCAAAGCTACGAGGTGACCGCAGGGACGGCCAAAGCCCGCTTTCCTCTATCTTACGGGCAATCCCATAACGCCACTGCGATTGCCAAAACCGACGTAGAGCTCATCCAGGTACCCGCTAAGGTCATGCACAAGAATTTGAGCGCCCAGCTAAAAGAAGACCGGTTGCTCGATCCGAACCGCTGGGAAGCGCCAGCTGAGCTTAAAAATAGCCATTTGTTTCAGACGTTTTGTCAGAATTTCCAGAACGAGGAATTGAAATTACCCACCTTGCCAGACATCGCCCTGAGGCTGCGCAACGCGATCCAACGAGACGACATCGGAGTCGCCGAGGCGGCCAAAATCGTGGAGGTGGACGCCACTATTGCCGCCAAATTGATGCACATCGCCAACAGCCCTTTATACTTCGCCGCGCAACCGGCCAAAAGTTGCCTAGAGGCGATCAACCGGCTTGGGCTCAAGGCTACGTGCAATTTGGTCGTTTCCCTATGCATACGCGGTATTTTCAAATCCAAGGACGAGTTTTTGAGTCAAAAAATGCGCACCGTTTGGCAAGAGGGGTTGCATGTCTCGGCATTGGCCTATGTTTTGGCTAAGGATAACCGCTGGCACAACCCGGAAGAAGCTTTACTGGGGGGACTAATTTGCGAGATCGGCTCCATCTATTTTTTGGCCTTTGCCGAAGGGTTTCCCAAAACCCATTATCAGCGTGCGGAAATCGAGCTGGCCCTGCCCGTCGTTTGCGGTCCAATCGGTTATTACGTGCTCAAACGCTGGGATTTTCCCGATGAATTGGTGAACGTTCCGCTGCTCGCCACAGCCTGGCATTACGACTCAGGCCCCACCTTAGCCTTAAGCGACCTCGTCATGCTGTCCAAACTCCACCGCTACCTGGAAACCCACCGAATAGCCGAGGTGCCACCCATCAATTCCATTCCCGCCTGCGGCAAGCTGCGAGACGGGAGCCTGTCGCCAGAATATTCGCTCAAAGTCTTACACGACGCCAAAGCCCAAATTCAAGAAACCCTTAACCTGCTACGTTGAGGCGTCAATCGGGGGTGAGCAGCTTCTGCAGCAAACCGGCAAGCTTTTCCTGCTGCCGAGGGAGCCGCAGGCGGTCGGCGATGAGAATACTCTTGAGCTGGGTCAGCGCCTGTTCGAAATCGTCGTTGACCAACAGGTAATCGTATTCGAGGTAATGGGAAATTTCAGCGCGCGCCCCCGCTAAGCGCTTGGCGATGGTTTCCGGACTGTCTTGGCCACGCCGGCGCAGCCGTTCCTCAAGAATCTCCCGCGCTGGCGGCAGAATGAAGATGGCGCGGCTTTCGGGAAGTTTGGCTTTTACCTGGCGCGCCCCCTGCCAGTCGATCTCCAGGATCACGTCCAGTCCGCGCTGGATGTTCTCCATGACCTGCCTGCGCGAGGTTCCGTAGTAATGGTCGAAAACCCTAGCGTGTTCCAAAAAAGCGTCTTCCGCCAGCATTCTTTCAAACGTTTCCCGACTGACGAAAAAGTAATCCCGACCTTCGATTTCACCAGGCCGCTGGGGACGGGTGGTGTGGGAGACAGAAATCACCACATCGTCCAATTCCTGCTTAAGCCGCTTCAAGAGGCTGGTTTTCCCGGCGCCCGATGGAGCAGAGACGATAAAGAGACTGCCTGTGGCCATAATCACTCGAGGTTCTGCACTTGCTCGCGCATTTGTTCGATCAAAACTTTGCTCTCGATAGCACACTGAGTCAGCGCCCCCGACCCGGCCTTGGCGGCCAGCGTATTGGCCTCACGATTCATCTCCTGGCATAGGAAATCCAGACGGCGGCCGATAGGCTGATCCTGGCGCAACAGGCGTTCGATTTCATCCAGATGGGTGTCGAGCCGATCGAGCTCCTCGCTTATATCCAACTTCTGGGCCAGATAGACCAGTTCTTGCTCTAGCCGGTCGAAATCAGGTTTTAGGCCGATTTCTTCGATTCTGGCAAGGAGTTTTTCACGCATGGACTTCAAGGCTTGCGGCAGCAACTGGCGAGCCTTGAGCACCTGCTCGCGTAGCTTGGCGCAATGCTGCATCAGCAACTCGGCCAATTTTTTCCCCTCTTGCCGGCGAACCGCCATCAACTGCTCCAACGCTGCCTGTAATCCGGCCAGAACGCCTTCCCGCAAGCTTTCTAAGTCCTGCTCGGGTTCTTGCAATATGCCAGGCCAGCGCGCCAGGTCCAACAAGGAAACCGTGGCCGGGATCCGGAGCAAAGATTCTAACTCGACCAACGCCCGGATCACTGCATTGGCCATCGGCCGATTGAGTTCCAAAGCGAGCGAGACGTCTGGCAGCGGTTCCAACTTGAGGCAGCATTCCACCTTGCCCCGGCTTAAGGCTCGATTTGCCAGGTGGCGGATTTCAGGCTCTAGGGGACGGAGACTGTCCGGAATGCGCAAGATCAAATCCAGATAGCGGGAATTGACCGCGCGGATTTCCCAGCGCACGGCGTATCGTTGGGTTCGGCTTTCGCAAACAGCGAAGGCGGTCATGCTATAAGGCATAAGCAAAAACGCAGACTATGCTTTCAATAACAGCATAGTAAGCGCAAACGCCCGCGGATGAAACCCCTTCCTCCATCTGCTCAAGAATTCATGCATCTGCCTTCAGGAACGGTGATCGATCGCTATATCATCGAGCGGCCTCTGGCCGACGGCGGCTTCAGCGCTGTCTATCTCGCCAGGGAGCTCAAGGATCAAACTCAGGTGGCGATCAAGGAGTATCTGCCGCGCAAGCTTGCCTATCGGAACTGGGAAGGCCAGGTGGTCCCGCGCTCTGTCAAGGCGAAAAAGCTGTTTTTGCGCGGGCGGCGCTTGTTCGTCGAAGAAGCGCGTATGCTAGCCACGCTCAAGCATCCCAACATCGTCGAAGTGCTCAACTTCTTTCACGCCAACGCCACCGTTTATATGGTGATGACTTACGACTACGGCAAGAGCCTGGGATGGTACCTGAAGCATCAACCCAAACGCCTAGACGCCGACTTCCTGCTCAAGCTTGCTACAGGAGTCTTGCAGGGGTTGGAAGCTATCCACAGATGCGGGATCTTGCATCTGGACCTGAAGCCAGAAAATGTTCTGATCCGGCCCGGCGTGGACCCGCTCCTATTGGATTTCGGGGCGGCGCAACCCTACGGGGATGCCGATGCCCGGAACCGCCCGGGTAAAGTTCGAACCCCCGAATTTTCGTCCCCGGAGCAATACCGCCGCGTTTTCCCCTTGGGTCCCTGGAGCGATTTGTATGCGCTCGGGGCCACCTTGAGGACCTGTCTCGATCTGCGGCCTCCTCCCCCCGCCATCGACCGCCTCAGATGCGACGTGCTCAAACCCGCCCTACGCCAATATCGCGACAAATACCCTTATGGCTTGCTCAAAGCAATCGACCAAGCTCTGCAACTCGATCCTGTTCAGCGGCCCCAATCGGTGGCAGAATTCCGACACCTATTAACCGCAGCCGGAGCCGCCCGATGAGATTCCTGTCCTGGTCACTGCTGCCAATTGCCCTGCTGTGTGCCTGTCAAGCCGGAGAGCTAAGCTTTCACATTCGTTTTCACGATGCCGCTGGACTACGCGCTGGAGACCGGGTTTTCCTGGCCAACCAAGAAGTTGGCAAGGTGGAGTCGATCCAAGCGCTGGCAGACGGGATCCAGGTAGCGGTGCGAATTCGCCCTCCGCTTCGCCAACAAGTCACTCGCGGTTCGCGCTATACCATTGAAACCGATCCAACCCAGCCCAAGCGTCAAAGCGTTCAGATCACCCCCGATCCAGAGTGCCAGCCCCTTAAGGACGGTGCCGTGGTCGAAGGCACAGCGCCCAAAGCCGGGCTGTTTGGCCCATTGCTCGGAGAATTCGGCAAGAGCCTGGAAACCCTACACCGGCAATTGCAGGGGTTCACCCAGGAACTGGAAAGACTGCCTGAATCGCCACAGTTCCGGGATCTTGAGCGGCGTTTGCAGGAATTAGCGCGCAAAATGCGCGAGGCCGAAGAACAGCTCCAGCAAGACGTCCTCCCGCGCCTCCGGCACGAAATGGATCGTTTGCGCGAGGAGCTGGAAAAGTCTCGGCCCCGGGAGAAAACACCACCTGCCAGCGGCAAAGCGATCGATTTATAATTCGGTCAAGGCTGAAAGATGAACAGCGCTTCGATCGTCAGCCACGCCGAAAGGATGACGGCGAAGATCAAGTGCATCAAGATTCGGACTGGAATCCCAGGAGGCGTTTCTTCAGTATGCGGCACGAAATAATCAGCCACGCCTAGGAGCTTTTCACACGCTAGGATTCTTCGGCACTTGAGTTCGTAGAACGCTTGGCTACGGTGGTCGAGGATCCAGAACAGCAAAGTCATGAAGATACCGAACACGGCCACATAGCTATGGTAGGGATGCAGAATGGTGACGGCAAACGTGGCCGCTCCGATGAGCGCGTTGATGGCGACGAAGATAGCAAACCGTTTGTAGCGCAGTTCGATGTACGCGCGGGCGTTGATGCACGCCTGGCGGTACAGTTCTAATAGAACCTGGACATCGATCTGATCCAGACGGTGCGGGTGCATGGGTCTCCTTAAGGTTTATTGCGGATGATTCGGCAAGACGATTTTAGCGCTTTTGCTAGGGCTGCCGAAAGCTAGCAGGCCGGGGGTACTTCGCAGCTTAAAATCCAGGCGTTCCACTCGGACATATAGAATCGCGCAACAGCTTGCCCTCCTTGTCCTTTCCGGCCTTTGGGGTTAAATTCCAACATCAAGATTCTCACCTGCTCGAGAGAAACATGCTTGACACAAAACCCGCCCTCGCCTGGTTAGGCACCGGTCTTATGGGCCGGCCCATCGCCGAGCGCCTCGTCGCAAAAGGCTATTCGGTATGGGTTTGGGACCGCACCCCCGCCAAGGTCCAGGCGTTGCAAGAACAAGGGGCGCAACCTACCGCTGCGCCGGCTGAAGCGGTAGCCCAAAGCCAGATCACCTTTGCTATGCTCAGCGATTTTGCCGCCACCTGGGAGGTTTTGCGAGGAACCAGTCTCTCTGGCAAAACCCTGGTGCAGATGGCCACCATCGCTCCCTCTGAGAGTCAAAAGCTCGCCGACTGGGTCGCTCGAGCGGGGGGTGCCTATGTGGAAGCGCCGGTTTTAGGCAGTATTCCCGAAGCTAAAGCAGGAACCCTGCTGTTGATGGTAGGCGGGGAGAAGAGCGTATATCTTCAACTGTACCCCATTCTGGAATGCCTAGGGCAGGTACATTATTTGGGCGAGATAGGCAAGGCGTCGGCTTTGAAGCTGGCTTTAAACCAACTAATTGCCTCGTTGACCGCAGCGTTTGCCACCAGCTTGGCTTTTGTGCAAGAGCATCAGGTAGCGGTGGACAGCTTCATGGAAGTCCTAAGAAAAAGCGCCCTGTATGCTCCTACCTTTGATAAAAAGCTCGGCAGAATGCTGACGCACGACTATCAAAACCCCAATTTTCCCACCGAGCATCTTATCAAAGACATCGACTTGTTCCGGCAGGAAGCGAAGGCAACCGATATCCGGATACTCGAAGCGGCGCGCGATTTATACACGCGCGCCCTAGCAACCCACGCGCGCGAAGATTACTCTTGCGTATTTGAAGCTGTCTTTCTAAGGGATAAGAGGCCACTGCCTGGCATCTAAGTTACATGGTCCACGATCATCCTCACCCTCATCACCACTTCGCCGACGGCGGCGAAACCCGCCTGATCTTGGCGCTTCTGGTCAACGCGCTGTTGACCGCCGTCCAGATTGTGGGCGGGGTGATTTCCGGCAGCCTCGCCTTAGTCGCCGACGCCCTGCACAACTTAAGCGACGCCGGTTCCCTGGCAGTGGCGCTGATCGCCCGCCGGATTTCTAGGCGTCCCGCCGATGAGCTGCGCACCTTCGGCTACCAGCGCGCCGAGTTGGTCGGCGCGCTGATCAATCTAACCGCCTTGATCTTGATCGGCCTGTATCTGCTTTACGAAGCGGCGGTACGTTATTTTAACCCGCAGCCCATCGAGGGGTGGTGGGTAGTGTATCTGGGCGCTTTCGCGCTGGCGGTGGACACGGCCACAGCGATGCTGACCTATGCTGGCGCCAAACGCAGCCTAAACCTCCGCGCCGCCTTCCTCCACAACCTCGCCGATGCCTTAGGGTCGGTGGCGGTGATCGTCTCAGGCAGCCTGATTTTGCTTTACGGCTGGACACTGGCCGATCTTGCCTGTACGGTGCTGATCGCTGCCTACGTGCTCTACCATGGCTTAACCGAAATCCAAGAGACTATCCGCATTCTGATGCAAAGTACTCCGCTCGACATCGACCTGGCTGAGCTGGTGCATGCTCTAGAGAGCGAACCGGGGATAAAGGGCTTGCATCACGTGCACGTGTGGCAGATCGACGAGCACCGCCGCTCGCTGGAAGGACACGTGGTGATCGATCTTGAGGACGCCGGCAAGATAGAGGAAATCAAAAAACGCTTAAAGCGCACCCTCGCCCGCCGTTACGAAATCCAGCACTCGACGCTGGAATTTGAGTTTCAAAGCCCAGATGGGGGATTGGCCTGCCTGATCGAAGCACACGAGCCGCACGTGCCTTGCGGCCACCCCGGCAACGATCACGCCCCACCCGCCCACCCGGTCCGACCTTTCCCGTGGCGGGTCTTGTACTTAGCCGCGGCGATGGTTTTCCTCTTGACCGGTTTGGGATTGTGTCTCCACCGCGTAGGAGGGAATTTTGCCCAGTGGCTGGTCACGCTCAAGGCACCCGCCGAGTGGCATTGGAACGAGTGGGCTGCCTATGCAGCGGCGCTGGGCTTTCTGCTGATGGCGGGGCTTGTGGGCAGGTACCGTCACTGAGAGGGGCAAGGCAACAACTCCATAAGAGCGATGAAACCCACCCCAAAACAACTGGCAACCAGCGTCCTCACGCTCTTGTCCCTACCCGAGGTCTTTTTCCGGCTGGAGGAGTTGCTCGAGGATCCGGACGCGAGCTTCGAAGAGATGGGCCAGGTCTTAAGCCACGACCCAGGACTCGCCACCCGGCTGCTCAAACTCGTCAACAGCGCCCTTTACGGTTTTCCTTCGCGGATCGAGACCCTACCGCGCGCCATCGCCCTGATCGGGATTGAGGAACTTAGGGTCTTGGTGGTGACGACGGTGATAGCCGATCGCTTCCGGGGGATAGCAAGCGAACTAGTCGATATGTCTACCTTCTGGCATCACAGCCTCTACTGCGCTTTGGCCGCACGCCAACTCGCCCGCCGCTGCCGGGTGCTCCATCCTGGTCGGTTGTTTGCTCAGGGTCTTCTCCACGACGTTGGCCAATTGGTGCTCTATCAAACCCTGCCCGATGCGGCGAGCCGGGCGATCGCCGAAGCTGCTCCCACCGACGACGGCCTGTATCTGGCCGAGCGAACCGTGCTCGGCTTCAGCCACGGCGAGGTGGGGGCAGAACTGTTTACGCTATGGGGGTTGCCCAAAGGGTTTGCCGAGACGGCTGCTTTTCACCACGAACCGCACAAGGCCCAAGACTTTCCTCTGGAGACGGCGATCGTGCATCTTGCCAATTCGCTCGCCAACCGGGTCGAGCCGGGGCGCAATACCCTCACCCAGTGCCAGCCGGTTCTCGATCCGCAAGCTTTGCGCCTGACCGGGCTGGACGAGAATGTCTTTGATGAGATCATAAGCGAAGTCGAGGCGATCTTCCTTAAGGTCGCCCAGCTCATTTCGCCCGATGCGCCGCTGACCTGAGCGCGCCTCGGACGCCATTAACCCCAAACCTTCGTCGGACACAGGCGGCAAAACGCGGGACACCCAGCGGGCAAATCGGCCCGTGCCAGGATATTGAATCAAATAAGAAAACAATGAATTCGTAAATTTCTCAATTAGACGTCATTCAAAATTAATCCTACGGGCGTATAGTGCTATCTACTGGAGTCTATACGCGATAGGGAGGGAACGATGTTTGACGGTATGTCCCTATTCTTCCTGCAGTCCGCCATCCATTTGCCCCTAGAACTTTTCCAGCTGCCTGAAGGAATCGAACGGGTGGGCTTGATGTTGGCAGGGATGGCGGTTTTCCTGGTCCTAGAAACCCGCTGCGGCCGTCAGAGCAACCGGACCCCGCACGCCCGCCAGTCCTACCGGATCAACTTTGGCACCCTGCTGGTAAACGACGCCCTGTTTTCCCTGCTGTCGGTGTCATCCCTGTTGATTTTGGCCGATCAAGTCTCCCAACGCGGCCTGCTGGATCGAGTCGGCCATCCCGCGCAGGATCTCGTCGCGTTTGTGCTCCTGGACCTGAGCCTGTACTTCTGGCACCGCGCCTGCCATGCCTTCCCCTGGCTATGGCATCTGCATCGGGTCCATCACAGCGACCGGTTTTTGAACGTCTCCACCGCCTTCCGCCTGCATTTTCTGGAAGTGCTGCTCACCACTGGGGTGAAAGCGGGTTTTATCCTGGTCACCGGGGTGGAGGCGGGATTGGTGCTCCTAGCCGAGGCACTCATCGCCTTAGCGGTGATGTTCCACCACGCCAATATCCGCGTTCCCGGCGAACGCTTGCTGGCCGCGTTGTTTACCACGCCTTCCCTGCACCGCCTGCATCACTCGGCGCTGCGCTGCGAGCACGACCGCAACTTCGGCCTGGTGTTTTCGCTCTGGGACCGCTTGTTTGGCACCCTGGCAGAGGGCGAACCTGCTCGGATCGGACTGCACGGCCTCGCGCCTCAGAATCTGATCGAGCTATTCCGACTCGGTCTATCGTCACCTGCTACCCCGGCGCTTCCCGCCGAGGTCGCACGGATGATCGCCGAGGCCGCCTATTATCGGGCGGAAAAGCGCGGCTTTGCCCCCGGCTTTGAACTGGAAGACTGGCTGGCCGCGGAACGGGAGATCCTCGCTCGGGTATGAATTCGGATCTAGGCGCCCACTGCCTGCGCCGCGTGATCGGGTTCTTTCCTGACCGGCCGACGCCAAAAGGCACCCTCTGAGATCGGCACTGGCTCGACCTGCCAGATCTTGTGGGCGTATTCCAGGACCGCGCGGTCGGAGGAGAAATAGCCGCTGCGCGCGCAATTTAAGATCGACATCCGCGTCCAGCGTTCCTGGTCGCAAAAAACCTCACCGGCGCGAGCCTGACAGTCGAGGTAAGCGCGGAAATCGGCCAGCACCAGGAACGGGTCGCGGTTGAGCAGGTCGTCGACCAGGGGCCTAAAGACCTCGCGGTCGCCGCCCGAGAAACTGCCATCAGCGATGAGGTCTAAGATGGTTTTCAATTCGGGATCGGCGTAGTAGAGCTCGCAAGGGCGATAACCCGCCTCAAGGCGCGCCTGCACCTGATCGGCAGTGAGCCCAAAGGCAAAGAAGTTCTCTTCCCCGACGCGCTGGCGAAGCTCGACGTTGGCCCCATCCAAGGTGCCGATGGTGACCGCCCCGTTCAAAGCGAACTTCATGTTGCCCGTGCCCGAGGCTTCTTTACCAGCCACCGAAATCTGCTCGGAGAGGTCGGCCGCCGGGTAAATGTGTTGGGCATTGGCGACGTTGAAGTTGGGCACGAATACTACTTTGAGGCGGTCGCGCACGGCAGGATCGCGGCCTATGACTTCGGCGACTGCCAGAATTAGACGGATAATCAGCTTGGCCATCGCATAGCCGGGCGCGGCCTTGCCACCGAAAACGAAGGTGCGCGGTGGAACGTCCAGGTTGGGATTGTCCTTCAAGCGTAGGTAGAGAGAGAGGATGTGGAGCAGGTTGAGGTGCTGGCGCTTGTATTCGTGGATGCGCTTGACCTGAACGTCGAACAGGCTGCATGGATCCACGCTGACTGAGATTTTGCGTTTGAGCCAGATTGAGAAATCCTCCTTCACCCAACGCCTGACCAAGCGCCACTGGCCGCGGAAGCTCGAATCCTCGACGAGCGGTTCCAGCTTTTCGAGCTGTTCCAGTTCCTCCACCCAGCGCTCGCCCAAAGCGGCGTTGAGCAAGGCAGCAAGGCGCGGATTGGCGAGCGCCAGCCAGCGGCGCGGCGTCACGCCGTTGGTGACGTTTTGGATCTTATCCGGCCACAGCTCGTGGAAGTCGGCCAGAACGCTCTGTTTGAGCAATTGGGTGTGGAGCTCTGACACGCCGTTGACCGCAAAGCTTCCAACGCAAGCCAGATGGGCCATGCGCACCGAGCGCTCGCCCTCCTCGCCGATCAAAGACAGGCGTCGGACGCGCGCCTGGTCGCCCAGATAGCGGATGCGCACCTCCTCCAGGAAGCGGTGGTTGATCTCGTAGATGATCTCCAAGTGCCGCGGGAGGGTGCGCGCGAACAGCTCCACCGGCCACTGTTCCAAGGCTTCTGGCAGCAGGGTGTGGTTGGTGTAGGCGAAGGTTTTGCGCGTGATCGCCCAGGCGGTCTCCCAGTCCATGGCGTGCTCGTCCACCAATAGCCGCATCAGCTCGGCGATGGCGATGGCAGGATGGGTGTCGTTGAGTTGGACGACGAATTTTTCGTGAAAGCGCTCGAGCGGAATTTGCTGCACCCGCATGATGCGCAGCATGTCCTGAAGCGAACAGGAAACGAAAAAATACTGCTGCCTGAGGCGCAGCTCCTTGCCCTGGATCTGCTCGTCGTTGGGATACAGAACCTTGGTCAGGTTCTCCGAGACCACCTTGAGGTTGACCGCCCCCCAATAATCGCCGCGGTTGAAGGCGCTCAAATCGAAGGCCTCGGTCGCCTCGGCGCGCCATAGGCGCAAGGTGTTGGCGGTGTGGTTGCGATAGCCCAGAATCGGGATATCGAAAGGGGTGCCGATCACCGACCAGGCCGGGTGCCATAAGGCTCGGTGGCGGCCATTATGGTCGCGGTAATGCTGGACCTCGCCGCCGAACTTGACCTCGACCGCCCAATCCGGGCGGGGCAGTTCCCAAGGGTTGCCGTAGCGCAGCCACTTGTCGGTCAGCTCCACCTGCTGGCCACCGCGGATCTCCTGAGCGAAGATGCCGAATTCGTAGCGGATCCCGTAACCCAAGGTCGGAATCTCCAGCGTCGCCATCGAATCGAGGAAGCAGGCCGCCAGCCTCCCCAACCCGCCGTTGCCAAGGCCCGGCTCGGGTTCCAGCCTAAGGATCTCGTCGAAATTCAGCCCCAGCTCGAACATCGCCTCGCGCACCTGGTCGTAGATGCCGAGATTGAGCAGGTTGTTGGCCAACTGAGGGCCGAGCAGGAATTCGGCCGAAAGGTAGGCGACCGTGCGCGAGCGGTTGCGGGTATAAGTTTCAGCGGTCAGGATCCAGCGCTGGAGCAGGCGGTTGCGGACGGTGTAGGCCAATGCTTGGTAGTAGTCGTTGGGAGTCGCCAGGGCCGGAAACTTGCCCTGCAGATAATACAGGTTATCGAGAAAATCGCGTTTGATTGCCTCCTTGCTCAGGCCGGTACGGTCGTCTTGGTAGCTTGACCCGCTGTCTTGCCGGCGGTTCGGCATGGCGATACCTCGTAGCAGTTGTCATAAAAATTAAGGCAAAAATCGTTCCCATATTTATCCTTTACTTTTCTTGGTGGGAAAGGTCCACGGCTTGCACGAATTTGGTGCGGATCGGGGCGCTAATTGAAATCCAAAGCTTGCTGAAGTATTTTTGCCTTGGTGCAAAAAGCAGGAAGGAGGCTCAGATGCGACGACTTGCTTGCCTGGTGGCGATGGTTCTTTGGGGATGGTCGGTAGACGGTTTGGGTTACGGCGGCGGCAAAGGTGGAGGGTCAAGCTGTCCAGAACCTAAGTTTGCGCAGTTCAATCCGCCGGAGATGGCGGAGGTAGCGCCGGGGACGAGGTTTTCGTTTCTTACCTGGTCGGTTCTTCCCGATACCTTGGAGGTGACGGTCAAGGGGCAGAAGGTGGCCGTAGAGATTACCCCCAAGGGGCCTAATTACCTGGTTTCTGGCGCTTTGCCGCCCGGCTTGAGCGGCCCGGCGCGGATCAACCTCAAAGCTTATGGGCCGGGAGGCTGCCTGGGAACCGGGGGTTGGTTGGTAAAGATCCACCAATAAAAAAATAGGCAACTCTGCTTTAAGGCTTATTGCTCGAGCGCGAGCTTGGCCGCTGCAAGGCTGGCCTGCGTTGCCTCCAAATCTCGTTCAGCGCGTTCTACCCAAGCTTCTCCCCAGAAGAAATTGCAGCTTGTCTCGGCGCGTCCATCGCTGCGCTCGGGGTTAGGCCCAGAGCCCAAGGTCCGGATCGCAGTGGACGATGGGCATCTTGTAAACTAAGGTAACCGTCACCTAAGTTGAGCCAGCTTATGCAGGAAATAACGCCGTCTGTGGAGATCCACTCTATTAAACAAGCCCTGATCAATCATTTGATTTATTCGCTGGGCAAAGATCCGGTCGAGGCCGGGGAACGCGACTGGTTTCTCGCCCTCGCTTATACGGTCCGGGACCGGCTGACGCTGCGCTGGATGGAAACCCGGCGCCGCTATTACCTAAAAAGCGCCAAGTGCGTATATTACCTGTCTATGGAATATTTGCTCGGATGCTCGCTGATCAACAACCTGCTCAATCTGGGGGAATACGAGACTTTCCGCCAAGCCTTGGAAGAATTGGGACAGGATCTGGACCGACTGGCGGAAATCGAAGACGAGGCCGCCCTCGGCAACGGCGGCTTGGGAAGGCTGGCGGCGTGCTTTTTGGACTCGCTGGCGACTTTGCACCTACCCGGCTTTGGCTACGGCATCCGCTACGAATACGGTATCTTCCGCCAGGCGATCGAAAACGGCTGGCAGGTGGAACACCCCGATAACTGGCTGCGCTATCCCCATCCATGGGAGATCGCGCGTCCGGAAATCCGTTACCTAGTCCAATTTGGCGGACGCACGGAAAGTTATCAGGACGACCAAGGCAGGCGGCGCTACCGCTGGGTAGCAGGCGAAGAGGTGTTGGCTCTGGCCTACGACGTCCCCATCCCCGGCTACGGCGGGCAGACTGCAAACAACCTGCGCTTGTGGACGGCCAAAGCCTCGCGTGAGTTCGACCTGAGCTATTTCAACCAGGGCAACTACATCCAGGCAGTGGCGGAGAAGATCCAATCCGAGAATCTGGCCAAAGTGCTTTATCCAGACGATACCACGCCAATGGGCCGCGAGCTGCGTTTAAGACAGGAGTACTTCTTCGCCAGCGCCTCGGTGCAAGACATCTTGGCCCAATATCTTAAAGATCACCAAAAACTCGATGCTTTTCCTGAAAGAGTCGCCATCCAGCTCAACGACACCCATCCGGCGTTGGCCATCCCAGAACTGCTGCGGCTATTGCTCGACCAACATGGGCTTTCTTGGGAACGCGCCTTTAAGCTCACTGTGGACACTTTTTCCTACACCAACCACACGCTTCTTCCGGAAGCGCTGGAGACTTGGCCGGTCAGCCTGTTCGAACGCTTGCTCCCGCGCCACCTTGAAATCATCTACGAAATCAACGCCCGTTTCTTGCACGAAGTCAAGGAGCGCCATGCCGGCGATGGCGATCTTGTGCGCCGTCTGTCTTTGATCGAGGAGGGTAGGGAAAAGTGCATCCGCATGGCGCATCTGGCGGTCGTCGGCAGCCACAAGATCAACGGCGTCTCCAAGCTCCACACTCAGTTGATGCAGGAGACGATTTTTAAAGATTTCGCCAAGATTTATCCGGATCGCTTCTGCAACATCACCAACGGCGTCACGCCTAGGCGCTGGCTCAATCAGGCCAATCCTCCACTGGCCGAGCTGATCACCCAGGCTCTAGGTTCCAAGCAATGGATCGGCGATGCGGAAATGCTTGAGAAACTCGCCCCCATGGCCCAGGATTCGGCCTTTTGCCAGGCATTCTGGGCGGTGAAACAAAAAAACAAGGCCAAGCTGGGTGAGCATCTGCGCAGTTGTCTGAAAGTAGAGATCGATCCTGCCAGCCTGTTCGACGTCCAGATCAAGCGCATCCACGAATACAAGCGCCAGCTCCTCAACGTCCTCCACGTCATCACCCGCTACAACCGCCTGCGCGCAGGTTACGAGCTTCTCCCCCGCACCGTGATCTTGGGCGGCAAAGCCGCCCCCGGCTATGCCCTGGCCAAGCTGATCATTAAATTGATCTTGGACGTGGCCCAAGTCGTCAACCGCGACCCAAAGGTCAGGGAGTATCTTAAGGTCGTGTTCGTCCCCAATTACGGGGTCAGCTGCGCGATGCGGCTGATTCCGGCGACCGAGCTTTCGGAGCAGATTTCCATGGCCGGTACCGAAGCCTCTGGCACCAGCGTGATGAAGATGGCTTTGAATGGCGCCCTGACCATCGGCACTTTGGACGGAGCCAACATCGAACTGCGCGAAGCGGTCGGGGAAGAAAACTTCTTTTGCTTTGGCCACACCGCTGAGGAACTCAAAGCGCAGTTCTCACGCGGCTACTACCCGCGGGATTACTATCAGAAAAACTTAGAACTCAAACGAGCACTAGATATGATCGCTGAAGGATTTTTCTCCCCCGATGACCCCGGTCGTTTTCGGCCTTTGATCGACCCTTTGCTCAAAAGCGACCGCTTTGCCGTCCTGGCCGATTATGAGAGTTACATCGCCTGCCAGGAGCGTATCGACCGGCTTTATCTGAACCCAGAAAACTGGGCTTCTCGGGCAATTCTCAACCTTGCTTATGCCGGTCGGTTCTCCAGCGACCGAGCCATTTGGGAATACGCGCGCAATATCTGGCAAATCCAACCGGTGGCTAATTAAGATCGTATGAAACATTTTCGCTATTCCTTTTTGCTTGCCTTGATAGCGCTTCCTGCCGCTTATCTGTGGGGACAAAAGACCGCCTTGGGCGGGATGAAGGCGGCAGTGCTTGCAGCGTTTTTAGGAATCATGGAAGTCAGCTTGTCGTTTGACAACGCGGTCGTCAACGCCTCGGTCTTGCGCTACATGGAGGAGAAATGGCGGCGCTACTTTTTGACTTGGGGAATCCTGATCGCCGTATTCGGCATGCGCCTTTTGTTTCCCTTGCTCATCATCGCGCTCGCTACCGGTCTGGGCTTGGGGGAGGTCGTTAAGATGGCGTTTACCTTGCCTGAGGAATACGCCCACCACGTGCAAGCTGCCCACGTTGAAATTGCCGCCTTCGGTGGGGTGTTTTTGCTGTTGGTATTTTTGGGGTTTCTGTTCAACGAAGGCAAAACCTTGCACTGGTTGGGGGTAGTAGAGGAAAAACTGGCGGCGGCAGGCAAAGTGGAATCCATAGAAATCGTCGTTGCGCTTTTGGCGCTGATGGTGGTCCAGGTCTTTCTCCCCGAGGCGGAGAGGCTTGACGCTTTGATCGCCGGGATGTGGGGGATTATCGCCTTCACGCTCACCGACGGTCTGTCAGATGCCTTTGCGGTCAGCGCCGCCCCGATCCGCTCCGGGATCATGGGGTTTATGTACCTGCAGGTGCTGGATGCTTCGTTTTCTTTAGACGGCGTCGTCGGGGCTTTTGCCATCACTAAGGACGTGGTGGTCATCATGCTCGGTTTGGGCGTGGGGGCGATGTTTGTGCGTAGCCTGACCGTCTTTTTGGTGCACAAAGGGACTTTGGAGCAATACGTCTTCCTCGAACACGGCGCTTTTTATGCCATTGGTGCCTTGGCGCTAATCATGCTCACCAGCATGGTGGTGCCGGTTTCTGAGGTTATCACGGCCCTGGTAGGAGTGGGACTGATCGTTTTGTCTTTGATCTCATCGATCAGATATAAGCCTGCAGTCTGACCCCTGTTCACTCAAGGAGGGAATAAGAATGCTGCGCAACAGAAGGGGTAGGCCCGACGTCCAAGACTTCCGCCACAGCAAGGTGCGGCGCAGGAATAACCCGCCTGCCGGCATCGCGCCGACCTACGAGGTGCAAGAGCGCCAGGCTACCCATTACGCCTACGATTCCCACCTGGACCCGCAACTCGTTTGGTCCGGCAAGGCCGAACACCCCTCCTTTGAGGTGGACCTAGTCTCGCTCCACATCCACGAGCGCATCTCCACGCGGGCGATTTTGGACGCCGTGCGCCGCCTTGAGCCGCTGCAACTGAATCTATTTGGCGAGATTGACGCCATCGCCGCCAAATACCAGCCGCAGATTGACCAGGCGCTCACTGAGCTGAACCAGCTCAGGGATGGGATGTCCTCCGCGAAGTGCCGCATCCGCTGTGGCCGAAGGAAGCCCGCGAGGCCTATTGACGGCATCGGAATCGGAAACGTTGGAGGAGGCATTGGAGACCATCTATCGGCAAACGCCCATCCCGCAGTTTGCAGAAGCTGTAGGGGCAGACCTCGTGTCTGCCCAAGAGGGCCGGTCTCTGATCGCGGCGGCGATTACCTGACCGCGATGCTCAACCTACTCAAGCGGCAAGGCAGTGTGCTCTTCCCCGGCGGCAAAAAGATGGAGCTAGGAAAGCTAGGAAACCTCCGACCACTAAACGTGGGCCAGGCGAGCACAAGCGGATTGCCGTCAAGGTGATCGATTCTCGAGGGAATGAGGTGGTGAGGGTGGTACAATTAGCAAACAAAAAGGAGATTCATCATCATGAGCAGGAAATACGCTAATCCTCCTCTCCTAGAGGCGGTTTGTGAATTCCGCTTTACCCCAGATACCCCGTGGGATATGACCATCCCTGGCCTGGTTTACGAGAAACTCAGGGATGCCTTTCCCACAAGAGAACAGCGATTGATGCAAGAGATCGACGAGCTCATCCTAGGGCCGGAGGGCTTTCAGCAGCAAATCCGCATGATGAGCGAACGCACCTTGCTTTTCGCCGAGGATAAAAAGACGTTTGTCCAGGTAGGGCCTCGCTTGTTGGCAGTCAACTCGTTAAGGCCTTATCCGAGTTGGGCGGGGTTCAAGCCGAAGATTGAAAAAGCCTTCGAAGTACTAAGCCGCACGGTTGAGATCAGAGGCTTGGAACGGATTGGTTTGCGGTATATCAATCGAATCGAGATACCAGATTCACTGGCGAGGCTTAAGGACTACTTGCAGTTTTACCTGTTCGTAGGTCCTCAGCTTCCGCAGGAAATGGCCGCCTTCATAGCTGGCTGTGACTTTCTTTACGCTCATGGACGGGATCGCTGTAGGGTCCGACTCACACCCGCCCCTTCGAGCTCTCCCCAGCAGCCTGCTCTGAGCTTGGACATGGACTATTTTCTCGCTCAAGAAAAAGGGGTAGAAGTGCCAGCGGCTATTGACTGGATAGAGGAAGCGCACGCTAAGGTGGAAGAGGTCTTTGAAGGATGCATTACGGATTCTCTCAGAAACTTGTTCCAGGAGGTGAGGCAATGACCGCGACCTCAGCCGTGACCGATCCTTCACAGACGCTGGAGGAAGTATCCTTCCCCCCGAAGAAGAAACTGACAAGTTTGTTCACTGTCGACACCTCCCGAGTGCTGGAACAGTTAAAGAAGGCAGCTCAGACAGGTTCGCTCATTGCCGACATCTCCCGGATATTGGAACAGTTAAAAGACGAAGCAGTTTCCGTAAGAGACGTGCAGGAACTCCAAGAGTATCTTCTGAGGTTTCCAGATACGATCGAAGCGCTGGAGGAAACCGTCAGGGCCGCATCGAACGATCTGCCTGATGCGCAGCTTGTCCTGGAGCTTTACCACGATCCAGAAATCGAGGACGAACACCTTGTGCTCTATGCGCGATTCAAGAATTATCCAGAAGACGTGATGGACAGAATTCGAAGTGTTCGCGAGAAATGCCGGGGATCTCTTATTGGGAAAAAAGGATGGGTTCATTTGACTACGGACTTTTCTCCGGTGGAGTGAGGCTGGATGAGCTTCAACTGGAACGAGTTTTTGAATCTGGCATGTTATTTGGCCGGGCGAACCACCACTGGGTACTCCAAAGAAGCCGCAAAGCGCACCTCTGTTAGCCGGGCTTATTACGCTACGTTTTGCCGTGCTCGCAATCACGCCAGGACTCAACTGGGCTTCAAGCCGATGCGCGCAGCACGCGACCACAAGCTCCTCAGAGACCATTTTCAGACCTTGGGTGGTAGTTGGGCCGAGATCGGCGAGGCTCTTGATGATTTGAGAAAATGGCGCAACCAATGCGACTATGACGATGTAGTACCTGCTCTGGATAGGCTGGTCCCAGAGGCGATCTCGGTTGCAGAAAGAGCTTTAAGTCGCTGTGAGTGACCGCTTATGTCCCTTCTTGTTAACAATCCCATCATCAATTCGCCTTTCGAGGAACCTATCCGCTTCTGGGAGTACAAGGATGGCCAGCCGGTCCTGGCGGAAGGTCGGCGGCCAGCCGGTTTTTACCTAAAAGCCCGCAGATCACCAACTGGCACCTGTTCCAGCCCAAAGACGACAGCCGCTCGCGCAGCGTCGTCCAGCGGGGTGCCGAGAACAATGCGGCCTTTTGCCGCCGCGTGTTGAAGGAACATCCTGATCATCAACGACGAGACCCACCATGCCTATCGCCCCGCGCCATTGCCTGAGGAAGTGCGAGAGGGCCTTTCAGCAGAAGAGATCGCCGAGCGGGAAGAAGCGACGGTTTGGGTCAGCGGCCTAGACAAGATCGCCGCGGTACGCGGCATCAACTTTTGCGCCGATTTCTCGGCGACGCCGTTCTACATCAGAGGCAGCGGCCCCTTCAGTCCCCCGTTGACGGGGGACAGCTCCCCGCAGGCGGGGAGCAGGGGGGCGCCCCGTTCAATCGTCTCGGACTTCGGGCTGGTGGACGCCATCGAATCGGGCATCGTGAAGATTCCCCGCGTGCCCGTAGATACCGTGAGCAAAACCGAATGGGAAGGCGAAGGCGACCCGCCGGGTAAGAACAGCAGCCAGCAAACCGCTTGCGCCGAGCCTCTGGCAGGGCGACTTGAACAAAAAATGGGCATGCAATAATTCTCACAGCCAATCGAGCCGCCCCAAAACGGGGCAGACACCATTTGCCTGCTCAGGAAAAGGGCAGGTAAAGACTAACTCTACCTTCTTGTAGCCTCCAATACATTCTGGCATGAAACCTGCTTCTACTATCGCACGGATTTATCGAGAGGAGGTTTCATGTCCGAGCGACTTAATCTGTTTTCCTTCCGCGGCCGGACGCGGATTCTCCATTTGACCTGGTTGGCTTTTTTCCTGACTTTTGTGGTCTGGTTCAACCACGCCCCGCTGTTGGCCTCCATCCGCGAGGCTTTGGGACTGACCGAACAGCAGGTGAAAACTCTGTTGATCCTGAACGTGGCCCTGACCATTCCGGCGCGGATCGCAGTCGGGATGCTGGTGGATAAATTCGGCCCCAAGCGGGTATACTCCAGCCTCCTTTTTCTCGCCGCTTGGCTGTGCTTTGCGTTTGCCCTGGCTGAAGAGTTCACCACTTTGGCTTTGACCCGGTTCCTGCTTGGCTTTGTGGGGGCGGGATTTGTGATCGGCATCCGCATGATCGGGGAGTGGTTCCCCGCCCGCGAGGTGGGGTTGGCAGAAGGCATCTACGGCGGCTTCGGCAACTTCGGTTCGGCGGCAGCCGCCATGACCTTGCCCACTCTGGCTTTGTGGTACGGGGGCGAACGCGGCTGGCGCTACGCCATCGCCACCACTGGCGCCATCGCTTTGGTCTATGCAATCGTCTATTTCTTTTCGGTCTCCGACACCCCCAAGGGTTCTACCTACTTCAAACCGAAAAAAAACGGCGCCATGGAAGTAAGCTCAGTGGGGGATTTCTTCTTCTACCTCGCCCTCAACCTTCCGCTCTATCTGGCCCTTGGGCTTTTGGTCTGGAAACTGGTGCAGCTTAAGCTGTTCGACGTGATCCTGGCCAACTGGCTGTATCTTGGCCTGAGCCTACTTTACGCCTGGCAAGCCTACCACGCCGCCAAGGTCAACCACGGCGTCCTCAAACGGCAACCGGTGCCGGCGTTCGACCGCTATAAATTTAAGCAGGTGGCGATTTTGAGCCTGGCGTATTTTATCGCTTTCGGCTCAGAGCTCGCGGTAGTCTCGATGTTGCCTTTGTTTTTTAAAGACACCTTTGGCCTGAGCGAAGTTACCGCTGGGCTTTTGGCCTCTGGGTTTGCGTTCATGAACCTGGTAGCCCGCCCAGGCGGCGGCTTCCTCAGCGACCGCTTAAGCCGCAAGAAAACCCTGATTGTGCTTTTGAGCGGCTTAGCTCTCGGGTATCTCACCATGTCCCAGATCAACGCCGCTTGGCCGCTGTATCTGGCCGTTGCCGTTACCATGGGCTGTTCGTTCTTTGTCCAGGCAGCCGAAGGGGCAGTGTTTGCCATGGTCCCTTTGGTCAAGCGCCGCCTCACCGGTCAAATCGCCGGCATGGCCGGGGCCTATGGCAACGTGGGTGGGGTCGTGTTTCTGACCGTGTTTTCGTTCGTCAGCCCCCAGGCGCTTTTCCTGGTGATCGCTGGCTTTGCCCTGCTGGGCATAGCAGCGGCCCTGTTTCTGGAGGAACCTAAAGGTCAGATGGCGGAAGTGCTGCCCGACGGCAGCGTGCAAATGATCGATGTCGGTTGAGCCTCCTCCCCTTGGCGCAGCGCAAGCTGCGCCTTCTTTCCAACTTGCCATCGGCCAATCCTCGCAGGCCGGTAAAAAAGAAGTCAACCAAGATTCCCTCGGCGTGCTCGTCCCAGAGGAGCCGGACCTCACCTACAAAGGGATCACGGCGGTCATCGCCGATGGCGTGAGCGCCTGCGAAAACGGCAAACTCGCTAGCGAGGTCTGCGTCAAGAGTTTCCTTAGCGATTATTACGCCACTCCAGATTCCTGGAGCGTGAGACGTTCGGTGGAAAAGGTGCTTTTGGCCACCAACCGCTGGCTTTACAGCCAAGGCAGCCAACCGGGAAGCCTGGCCAGCACCTTGAGCGCGCTGATCGTCAAATCCAGCACCGCTCACCTTTTCCACATCGGCGACAGCCGCATCTGGCGTCTGCGCGGTAGCACTTTGGAGCAGCTTACCCAGGACCACCAGTGGGGAACGGGGCGAGCGCGTTATTTGTCTCGGGCTTTGGGGATAGACTTAAGCCTGGACATAGACTACAAAAGCTTCCCGATTCATCCGGGCGATACTTTCGTTTTCACCACCGACGGCGTCCACGATTATCTGCCCTGGGTGGCCTTGCTGGAGGTCCTCCTAACCTGCCCCGATCTAGAGCATGCGGCCCAGGCCATCGTCGAAGAGGCCCTCAAGGCCGGAAGTCCCGACAACTTAAGCTGCCAGATCGTTCGCTTCGATCAGCTTCCGATCCGCGACGAGCAGGAGGCGCTGCAAAAACTCACCGAACTCCCCTTCCCGCCGTTGCTTCAGCCAGGGATGCGGCTAGACGGATTTCGGATCGTGCGCGAGCTTTGTGCCAGCCCAAAGGTGCAGATCTACCAGGCAGTCGACGAAGAAAGCAGGGAAACGGTGGTGCTCAAGACCCCTTCTCCCAATTTCGAGGACGATCCGCTCTACATCGATTTGTTTTCCCACGAGGAGTGGGTCGGCAGCCGCCTCAAAAGCCCTCACCTGATGCGGGTCTTCAAACCCAAACGGGCGCGCTCGTGCTTGTATCTGGTCGCCGAATACATCCAAGGACAAACCCTACGCCAGTGGATGGACGACCATCCTCAGCGTACCATTCCAGAAGTGCGCCAACTGGTCGGGCAAATCGCCAAGGGCCTCTTGGCTCTCCACCGCCTGGAAATGCTGCACCAGGATTTAAACCCCAACAACGTGATGCTCGACCGCGACGGGATCGTCAAGCTGATCGATTTTGGCTCGGTCAAAGTCGCTGGGGTAGAAGAGATCGCCTCGCCGTTAAACCGGCTTAACCTTTTGGGAACCCGCCATTATTCCGCCCCCGAGTACTTCTTAGGCTATGCCGGCACGCCCAGATCCGACCAGTTTTCGCTGGCGGTGATTGCCTACGAGCTTTTGACCAGTCGCCTGCCCTATGGCAAAACCTACGGCGAAGGAAACATCACCCGCCTAAAGTACATCTCAGCCCGCCGCTTCAATCCCGAGGTGCCGATCTGGATGGACAAAGCCCTGGCCAAAGCGCTCAACCTCAATCCCGAGCACCGCTACGAGACCTTGTCGGAATTCCTCCACGACCTCAATCACCCCAACCCCAGTTTCCTGCGCGACCAAGCCCCTCTGATCGAGCGCTCCCCGCTCAAGTTCTGGCAGCTGGCGGCCATATTTTCCTGGGTGCTGAACGTAGCCTTTGTGCTTTGGCTGATCCGGCTGCTGCAGAGCTGAATTGTCGGCAGAAGACAACTTAGACTATCTTTAAAGCCGGTACTGGCCGCGCCAGGCTATGTGGACCTTACGACGTTGGGGGAGGTTATGAAGTCCATCCTGAAGGCGTTTTTTCTGGTGTTCCTGGTGGCCGTCTCGGTCCAAGCCGTAAGCGATGCGGCCAAGGACGCCTTCCAACAAGGGCTTGCGGCGTATAACCGAGGCGATTACGCTGCGGCCCTGAGACACTGGCGGCCTTTGGCCGAGCAGGGGGATGCCTGGGCGCAAGCCGCGCTCGGGGAAATGTATGCGTCTGGCCGCGGCGTGCCGCAGGACGACAGGGAGGCGGCCAGGTGGTTCCGCAAAGCCGCCGAACAAGGAAATGCCAACGCGCAATTCAGCCTCGGGTGGATGTACGCCAATGGCCGTGGTGTGCCGCAGGACGACAAGGAGGCGGTCAAGTGGTACCGCAAAGCCGCTGAGCAGGGGAATGCCTGGGCGCAAACCTGGCTCGGGGCGATGTATGCTGGAGGCCACGGCGTACCGCAGGACGACAAGGAGGCGGTCAAGTGG
>CAZZIP010000009.1:0-100395 GCA_964654415.1 uncultured Methylococcales bacterium
GAGCTGTGTGGGGAGGCCGTCTATCGGGGCGGCGACGCGGCGACCTGGCCGGAATAATCCTCTCATCTGCTGAGTAAGCTAACTAACTGGTAAGCGAAAATCCCCGACTTCTCGAGGTAGGAGTCGGGGATTTCTTTTTACCGTAGTTCAAGATAAAGCCGGGCAGACTCGGCTTTCAAGCAAGCAAGCTAGGGGAATTCACAGAGCTCTCGGCGCGGAAGCCCCCGAATTCAGCCCCCCCTCCCCCCGCATGCGGGGGGATTGAGGGGGGAGGAAGCGCCGCCTTTCGTCTTGGTATATGAATAAATATTGTCTATAATATAATGTATAAAGCTAACCCTGCAAACACAGCTTCTGCCGACGCCAGAGCAAGCCGCCTCGCTTGAAGCGACAGTACGCGCCTTCAACGCGGCAGCGGACTGGCTGGCAGGAGAAGCGTTTGCCAGGAAAACGGCCAACAAGATCGCGCTGCAAAAGCTCTATTACGCCGCCTTGCGCGAACGCTTCGGCCTGTCGGCGCAGATGGCCGTGCGCTGCATTGCGCAAGTCTGCGAGGCTTACAAGCGGGACAAAACCAAGCGCCCGCGCTTTCGCCCTTTCGCATCCGTCCCTTACGATCAACGCCTGATGAGCTTTAGGGGCATCAATTGCGTGTCTTTGCTGACACTCTCCGGTCGTATCCTGGTGCCGGTCATCATGGGCCGCTACCAGTCCGAACGTTTTACGGCTGCCAAGGGGCAATGTGATCTTGTGCGCCGCAAGGACAGCAAATGGTTCCTGCTCGTGACCGTTGATCTGCCAGAAAGCGCCAAGACACCGACGACGGACTTTCTGGGCGTCGATCTCGGCGTGGCGAACATCGCCACGGACAGCGATGGCGATCGGCACTCCGGGGAAAGCATCGAGGCGTGCCGCGTGCGTCTGCACAACCAACGCCGGGCGCTCCAGAAGGCAGCAGCCGGTCGCAAGCGCCGTGGACTTCGCCCCAAAGCCATCCGGCGCAAGCTCAAATCCCTTGCGGGGCATGAGACGCGCTTTCGCAGGAACATCAACCACATCGTTTCCAAAACGCTCGTTGCCAAGGCTAAAGGCACTGGGCGCGGGATTGCCCTCGAAGACCTCAAGGGCCTCCGCAACCGGACACGGTTTCGCAAGCGGCAGCGGGCGAAGATGGGCGGCTGGGCGTTCCATCAGCTTCGTGCCTTTGTCGAATACAAGGCAAGGCAGGCAGGCGTGGAAGTCGTCGTCATTGATCCGCGCAATACGAGCCGGGAATGTCCGGCTTGCGGACACATCGCCAAAGCCAACCGTCCATCGCAAGCCGAGTTCTGCTGCGTGGTCTGTGGACACACCGACCATGCGGACGTGAACGCGGCCCGGAACATCGCTTCCAGGGCCAGGGCCGCTGTCAATCGGCCTAAAGTCTCGGAACAGCATCAAGAACTCCTTGTTGCTTAGTACAGGGACAAGCCTACGACGGAAGTCGGGGGTAATTGACTGTTGGTCGCCTCCGGCGAATCCAGAAGTTCATATAGCCGCTGATTTCTCCAGTTGGTGAATAAGCTGTCATCGAAGCTGCGATCGTTATCTATCGCATATTCGTAGGACTTGCGGAACAGAACCGCCGTCCGGAAGGCATGTAGTTCCTGGTCAGCGGTTACCGTTTTGATGTTGCCGACCTGGAAGGTCTTATTGCACGGCTTGCCGTCTTTGATCCAAAAGACGGTATAACATAGATAACTCTTGTCCTTACGCTTGTCATATTTGATCGTGCGCGATACCCCTGTAACGCCGGTGGAAACCTTGTTAGAGGGGGTTTTCATGAAACGGGTGCGGCTGCCTTTGAGAATGATTAGCATCTGATCCCGCCACTGGATAGCGGCCTTAAGGGACTTTTTTTTGCCGCCCCAGAGCTTATGAGAGAAGTATCGGCTGTGTTCGACGCCGCGGCGGACGATACGCACCTGGAAACCGAACGGGTCTGGTTCGGTGATGTGTTTGTGTTCTGCCATATCCTTTCAACCTGAAATCCGAGTTATTTTTGGTTTTAAGCAGGAGTGCAAAGCATCGCTTACATCTTACAAAGCTTTTGAAAATGTTACAAAATCGGGTAAGGTCTTGTAAGAGGCTGATTCTCAAAGGCAAGCTTGTTTTAGAGTAATTCAGATCAGTTTTGTGTAGAATTAGCCTGGTGTATGTCTTCCCTACCGGGGAGGCTGAGACAACCACAAGTTAGCATCAGGAGGGATTCCATGAGCGTATTAGTTGGTAAAAAAGCGCCCGACTTTACGGTGCCTGCAGTATTGGCCGATGGCCAGATCGTAGATGAATTCAATTTCTCCTCGGCCACCAAGGGCAAGTATGCCGTTTTGGTGTTTTATCCTTTGGATTTCACCTTTGTTTGCCCGACCGAGTTGATCGCTTTGGATCATCGGGTGGAAGAGTTCGCCAAGCGCAATGTCGAGGTGATCGCGGTGTCAATCGATTCGCAGTTCACGCACAATGCTTGGCGCAATACCCCAGTGGAGAAAGGAGGAATCGGACCGGTCCGTTATACCTTGGCAGCGGACATCGGTCATAAAGTCGTCCGTGCCTATGATGTGGAGGCTGAAGGGGTATGCGTAGCCTATCGCGGTAGTTTCCTCATCGATAAAGAAGGCATCGTGCGCCATCAGGTGGTCAATGATTTGCCGCTGGGACGCAACATGGATGAACTGATCCGAATGGTCGATGCCCTCCAGTTTTTTGAAAAGCATGGAGAAGTCTGCCCGGCCAATTGGAAGCCTGGTCAAGAGGGGATGAAGCCGAGTCCGGAAGGGGTGGCGCACTTCCTGGAAGCCCACGCCAGAGAACTTTGATTTTAAGTGTAGCGATAAAGCTGTCAGGCAGTCTGCCTGACAGCTTTTTTAATCAAGACGCTTTGCTCGATACACTGGCTACCCAGCGTTTGTGAATGAACCAGACGACAAGCGCCGCCAATACATAGCCGGCAAGTTCTGTGATCGCGATTAGGATGCTGAATTGACTTTTGTGATGGAAAGCAGCGCTGATAGGTTTAAGTGCCAGAAACCACCATAAAAACACGACTACATAATAAGCCGCTACGCCGTTGAACACCCAAACAAAAGGTTTAGGGTCGTGGATTTGGATCGCTGTGCGGTAAAACCATATCGCTATGGCGACTGCAATAAGCCCACCGATCATAAGCTAACCTCCTCTTAGATTTTTTAATTTTCACGCTCGGGAATTACATCATAAAACCTAATTGCAGCGCTTTGAAATTCCGTTTGATTTAAAGTGATTGTCCCCCAAGCGTTTCAATCCATTCTGCTAGCCTGGTACGAGCGGTTCGGGCGCAAAGACTTGCCGTGGCAACAGCCGCGTACCCCTTATCGGGTGTGGGTGTCGGAAATCATGCTCCAGCAGACCCAAGTCGGCACTGTCATTCCCTATTTTCTGAGATTTATGGTGGCATTCCCGACGGTCCAGGCATTGGCTGCTGCTCAACTCGACCAGGTCCTCCGCCACTGGGCAGGTTTGGGCTATTATGCACGCGCCAGAAATCTCCACCAAACAGCTGCCATGCTGGTTGCCAGATACGAAGGGGAAATTCCTGCCGACCTTAAAGCACTTATGCGCTTACCCGGTATCGGGCGCTCCACGGCCGGGGCCATCGTAAGCCTTGCTTTTGATCAACCGGCGCCGATTCTGGACGGCAATGTCAAACGCCTGTGGAGCCGCCTGCACGGCGTCGAAGACAGCCTAGATACCCAGGCTGCCGAACGGCGACTGTGGGCCTTGAGCGAGTATTATCTTCCTACTGAGCGCGCCGCCGACTATACCCAGGCATTGATGGACTTCGGCGCCAGCGTATGCACGCGTGCTCGCCCGCGCTGTTCAAACTGCGTGTTCCAAAACTACTGCCTAGCCTATCGTACCGGGCGCGTGGCGGTGCTTCCTGCCTTCCGCCCGCGTCTGACTAAACCGATCAAAGCGAGTTACTGGTTGCTCCTTCGCGATGGCGATGGTCGCGTTTATCTGGAACAACAGCCCCCCACCGGAATCTGGGCGGGACTTTGGGCGCCTCCCCAGTGGGATTCTCGTGAAGCGTTGGAAGAGCATTGCTGCAAGGTGGGCATTCGGCCTGAAAGCTTGGTTTGGTTCCCCAGCCGGCGCCATGCGTTCAGCCATTATCTTCTGCGCTATACCCCTGTCTTGGCACAAGTCCCAGGATCGTTGGTTTTTCTCCATGATCGCCCCTCTTGTTGGCTCAAGCCAAAGGATTTCTCCGAATTCGCTATGCCTGCGCCGGTGCAGCAACTACTTGCCGATTTGGCTTAACTCCTAGGGCTGGCCTCCTTCGCGGCGAACAACTCCGCCAAAGGCACGTTAAAGCTTTGGGTGATCGCCTCTTCCACTCGGGAAAACTGGGAAGCAAGTGGGCCAGCAGTATCGGCATGAGGTAAAACATAAGGGTGACTGCGGTAGAGATCCAACACCGTAGCCAGATGCGGATCGCGGCGCAGCAACCAGTGGTTTGCTTCATCGCGCGCGATCCAGCCGTTGCGGCGCAGAACCGCCAAAACCGTATCTAGCTCTACTGGGCTGACCTCGGGCAACAGGCGAGCGAGATCTGCATCTCCCAAGAGATCGTCGCTGTTTTGTCCCTGCCAAATGTACTTGAGCACGGTGTAAGCCAGGACTAAATCGTGTTCAGGAACCACCGGACCGGGAGGATGGGCGCCATAATGAAACGCATGAAGGCAGTAGGTAAACTGAGCGCCGACTAAGGTTACCATCCAGGAGAGATATAGCCACACCAAAAAAATCGGCACTGCCGCGAAGGCTCCATACACGGCTTCATAGCTGGGAAACCGAGTGATATAAAAAGCAAACCCTGCTTTGGCAAGCTCAAACAGAGCCGCACTTAGGAGTCCACCCCAAGCGGCCAGTCTGAATTTGACCTGAGCGTTGGGAACTAGGTGATAAAGCAGGGTGAAAGCTGCGGCTTCCAACAGGAACGAGGCCAGCTTGAAGACAAAGCCGAATCCTTCAGTTTCGGTTTGCGCCTCGAGGTGGGCCATGGCGATCCACTTTGAGGTGACCGCGATTCCGGCACCGATCAGCAAAGGTCCCAAAGTCAATACTGCCCAATACACCAACAGGCGGCGATGGAGGGCGCGATATGGTGGAGCCCGCCAGATTTCGTTGAGAGAGGTTTCGATGGTGATCATCAGCATCAAGGCGGTAATGACCAAAAACAAAACTCCAGGACCGGTGAGCTTCTTGGCTTTCTCAGTAAAGGTGCTTATGTATTCTTGGATTGTCTCGCGGGCTGCCGGCACGAGGTTTTCAAACACTAGGTTCAGGAGTTGATCGCTGATTTCCTGAAATGCCGGGAAGGCAGCAAAGATTCCTAGCGATACTGCAAGCAAGGGTACGAGCGCCAGGAGAGTGGTATAGGAGAGCGCCGCGGCGCTATCGGCACAGTGGCTTTCGTTGAAGCGACGCCAGAAATATTTCCAGAACGGGACTATCCATGCCAAACGCTCCCTGAGTCTCGCCGGTCCTTCATGGTTTCTCCTGTCAACAAACTTTAATCGAACGGTCATAGTCGCGTCATCCGAACAGACTATTTTTAAGACCAGACGATGAAACCTCAAAGGTGATCCAAGATGCGCCTGATCCAGTCGATACTTTATTACGATCAGAACCTGTTTGTCTGGGTATTACAGCGAAAATACTATGCCCGGCTGGTGGCTATGAGCTATTGGGTTTCCAAAACCGGCGATGGCGTCTGGTATGTGATCCTGGGAGCTGCGCTCTATTGGTTGGAACCGGCTCAGGGACCCTCGTTCCTAGCCAGCGGAATGGCTGCTTTTGCCTTGGAACGACCGCTGTATTTCGTGCTCAAAAACAGCCTCAAGCGCGGTCGACCGCAGACTAAAATTTCGGGATTCCACAGCTATATTGTTCCTGCTGACGAATTCAGCTTTCCTTCAGGCCACACTTCAGCGGCATTTCTAGTTGCCGTTCTGTGTGCCTGGTTTTATCCCACTATGACTTTGTGGGCGTTTCTATGGGCGCCCTTGGTTGGGATCTCGCGGATTTTCCTTGGGGTTCATTATCCAGCCGACGTGGTTATCGGCGCTTTGATGGGTAGCGCCTGTGCCTTGGTTGGAATCCAGCTGGCCACGCCGTGAGGATCCTGTACGGCGTCCAAGGGACCGGCAACGGCCACCTGACCCGGGCTCGCATTATGGCCAAAGCGTTGGCTGAAGTGGGCGTCGAAGTGCAATATCTATTTTCTGGACGCCCGAAAGGAAGCTTTTTCGACATGGAGGTCTTTGGGAACTGGTGGTGGTATCCGGGTCTGACCTTTGCTACCCAAAATGGCAAAATAAGTTATCTTAAAACTTTGGCCAAAATCCCAGATGTGGCGCCGTTCATCCGCGCGGTAGGCGAACTGGACTTGACCCCTTTCGATCTGGTCTTGACCGATTTTGAGCCGATCAGCGCTTGGGCTGCACTCATCCGCGGAAAACCCCTCATCGGGTTGGGCCATCAATACGCTTTTCAATATGCGATTCCAAAGTGCCGCGGCGGGTGGATCGCGCGCGCCTTGCTGCGTTGGTATGCTCCGGCGCCTGTTAGCCTGGGCCTACATTGGCATCCGTTCGGCCAGCCTGTTCTGCCGCCTTTGGTGGAAACACTGCCTTCAAGCGATGCCGACCCCCGGAGGGTTCTGGTGTATTTGCCGTTTGAATCCCTACAAGCCGTCTGCAAGTTACTTGACCAGTTTCCCGAGTATCGCTTCGAAGTCTACAGCGGCGAGATAAAAACCCAGAAAATCTTAAGAAACATCCACTTGAATCCACTGTCGCGCCAAGGGTTTCAAAAGTCCTTGGCCGTTTGCAGCGGGGTTCTGTGCAACGCCGGCTTCGAGCTGATCTCAGAGGCGCTGACTGCGGGAAAAAAGATCCTGGTCAAGCCACTCTCCGGCCAGTGGGAGCAATGCTGCAATGCTAAGGCTTTGGTGAAATTGGGTTGGGGTGAAGTGATGACCAGCCTTGATGCCAAGCGGGTCGCTGCTTGGCTGGAGAAGTCTCAAGCAGTGCAGCTTAGCTATCCGGATGTGGCAGGACCGATCGCAGCTTGGCTGAAGGCAGGCGTCTGGAAAATACAGCCGGACTGGATCGAATCTATTTGGCGCCAAGTCGATCTGGCAGCAAGCAGGGAGGAAAAGAGACAACCTCAGGCGAGCTGGTTGAAAAGGCAGACTTTATGATACTATTGTTGTTATTTAGGGGCGAGTACAACGCCATCAAATCTCTTATGGCCAAAGAAGACGTCATCGAAATGGAAGGCACGGTGATCGAGACCTTGCCCAACACCATGTTCCGAGTAAGATTAGACAATGGGCATATTATCACCGCGCATATTTCCGGCAAGATGCGCAAGCATTACATTCGCATTTTGACCGGTGACCGGGTCAAAGTGGAGATGACCCCTTATGACCTCAGTAAAGGCCGAATCACTTTTCGTTTGAAGTGATCTGCTGTTTCCTCAAGCTGGTGCTACCGGCTTTTTTTCCTCGATCATAAATTTGAGTTCTCCGTCCTGGACGTAGAACTTCACGTGTCCGCCTTCGGTTAGGCGGCCGAACAACAAGTCCTCCGCCAGCGGTTTTTTGACGTATTCTTGGATCACCCGCGCCATTGGTCGCGCCCCCATGGCTGGATCGTAGCCACGTTCGGCGAGCCACTCCCGCGCCTGCGGGGTCAACTGTAGCGTCACGCCGCGTTCGGCGAGCTGAGACTCCAGTTCAAAAATGAATTTGTCTACCACCTGAGCGATGACCTTGCGGTCTAGCGGTCGGAACTGGATGATAGCGTCGAGCCGATTGCGAAATTCCGGGGTGAAGGTCTTTTCGATCACTTTCATGCTATCTAGGCCGTGATCCTGTGGAGTGAACCCGATCGATGCCCGGCTCGCCTCCATTGCGCCGGCATTGGTGGTCATCACCAAGATGATATTGCGGAAATCTGCCTTGCGCCCGTTGTTGTCGGTCAAGGTACCGTGATCCATCACCTGGAGCAGTAGGTTGAACACGTCTGGATGGGCTTTTTCGATTTCATCCAGCAGCAGAACTGCGTGAGGATGCTTATTGACTTCCTCGGTGAGCAGCCCTCCTTGGTCATAACCCACATACCCTGGCGGAGCGCCGATCAGCCGCGAGACGGTATGCCGCTCCATGTATTCGGACATATCGAAACGGATCAATTCCACTCCCAGCAATCTAGCCAACTGGCGGGTGACCTCGGTTTTCCCAACGCCGGTCGGACCTGCCAGAAGGAAGCAGCCGATGGGTTTAGATTCGGAACGAAGACCGGCGCGCGCCAGTTTGATCGCCGAAGCGAGCGCCTCGATCGCCTCGTCCTGACCGTACACCAGCATCTTCAAATTTTTCTCCAGGTCTTTAAGTTTTTCCTTGTCACTGGCCGACACTGTCTTGGGTGGGATACGGGCAATCTTGGCGACGATATACTCGATTTCTTCAGTATCGATCACGTTTTTGCGCTGATCTTCGCGCAAAAGCCTTTGCCGAGCTCCTGCCTCATCGATTACGTCGATGGCTTTGTCGGGCAGATGACGGTCGGTGATGTAGCGGGCGGAAAGCTCTGCCGCAGCTTTGAGCGCCTGTTCGGTGTATTTGACCTGATGGTGTTCTTCAAATCGCGTCTTGAGCCCTTTGAGGATCTCGAAAGTCTCGGCTACGCTCGGTTCGTGGATATCGATCTTCTGGAACCTGCGCGCTAAAGCCCGATCTTTTTCAAAAATTCCGCGATATTCCTGATAGGTGGTCGAACCGATACACCTCAGTTCTCCAGAGGCTAACATTGGTTTGATCAGGTTGGAAGCGTCCATGACGCCCCCTGAAGCCGAGCCGGCACCGATGATAGTATGGATCTCATCGATGAATAGGATCGCTTCCGGCTGCCGCTTAAGCTGGGCCAGAAGAGATTTCAAGCGTTTTTCGAAGTCGCCGCGGTACTTGGTACCAGCCACTAACGCCCCTAAGTCGAGCGCGTAGATCACTCCGTCTTTGAGGACGTCTGGGACTTCCTCCTCGACGATTTTCTTGGCTAGCCCCTCAGCGATAGCGGTCTTACCGACTCCGGCTTCGCCCACTAGAAGGGGATTGTTCTTGCGCCGTCGGCATAGCACTTGAATCGTGCGCTCGATCTCCGCTTCGCGGCCGATCAATGGGTCGATGCGACCAGCCCGCGCCGCTTCATTGAGGTTAGTGGCATATTTTTCCAGGGGATCGGCGGTATTACTACTCTGCGAGTCTTCGCCCAAGTCGCCCATATCCTGAGAAGAAGCATTGGTTCTTGAATCGTCTTTCGCTTTAGAGATGCCGTGCGCGATAAAATTCACGACATCCAGCCGGGTGATGTCTTGCTTGTGGAGCAGATACACGGCGTGGGAGTCCTGCTCGCTGAAAATGGCGACCAAAATATTGGCGCCGGTGACCTCCTTCTTACCGGAAGACTGAACGTGGAATACTGCCCGCTGCAAAACCCGCTGGAAGCCTAGGGTAGGCTGAGTTTCGCGGTTCATCCCGGGAGCAAGCAGGGGAGTAGTCTCGTCCAGGAACTGCACCAACTCCCGGCGCAGTTGGTCTAGATTGCCGCCACATGCCTTGAGCACCTCCACTGCCGAGGGATTGTCCAGCATCGCCAGCAGCAGGTGTTCCACAGTGATATATTCATGGCGTTTGTCATGGGCATATTTAAACGCCGCATTGAGGGAGTATTCCAATTCTTTGCTCAGCATGGCGGAACTCTTTTAGCTCTTAGTTTAAGCTTCTTCCATGGTACACAATAAAGGGTGTTGATGGCGCCTGGAATATTCATTGACCTGCTGCACTTTGGTCTCAGCCACGTCCTTGGAAAACACCCCACACACCCCAACTCCACGGGTGTGCACGTGGAGCATGATTTGGGTAGCCTTGTCCTCGCTCATGGCAAAGAACCGCATCAACACTTCGACCACAAAATCCATCGGGGTAAAATCATCGTTGAGCAAGATCACTTTGTACAGCGGCGGCTGCTTGAGTCTGGGCCTGGCCTCTTGGACCGCTGTGCCAGTGCCGCTGTCGCTTGTCTGTTCATCATTATATTGCGACATCGAGCGCTCCGCGAAGCTGCTTAAATTCATGTGAAATTTTGCCATTCGACCGATTTCTCAGCTACAGGTTCAACCTCTCTTCGGGCGCAAGCGGCGCAGATAAGACTCGGTCTGGATGTCCAAGGGTCGATGCTTAAACGGCAGAATCCACATCTCGTACATGGAAACGATCCACATGAATACGAATGCTGTTGCCATCCCCGCCCCACCGGCGATGACCAGCCAGGCGAAATGCGGTGAAAGCTTGGTCAGCCACCAGGAAGCGATGTCGGTTAGTTGAAAAATGAAAGGCATAGCCACAGCTAGGGCTTTCAGGGACTCGGGCGCACTGGTAGCGAAACAGAAGATGATGCCGACGAACATGAAAATAAAGGCGATGCCGAACAAGTGCACGTGAGTGACTCGGACTAGCGATTGTACCGTAGCGCCGGTGTCGGTCTGGGCGCGTTTCTGCACCTCTTCAAAGCGGGTAAAATCGGGCTGGGAGGAGTTAGGGCCATGGCACATTACGCAGCGGTTTTCAATGATGGGTTTGATCGTCTTTTCATACTCGGCTTGGGGGGCGCCGTCACGCACCCATTGAATGATCTGAAACCGTTCCTGTGGTGAGGCATACGGCTGCATCGGGCCGTTGAGCATGGTTTCCAACTTAGACCCTGAACGATTGCCGTAATAGCTGTAGACGATGTCTTCAATCGACAAGCCGAATTTGCTGTCGGCCATGCCGTGGGTAAACAGGATCTGCAACAAAGCGACGAAATACCCGATGGCAATGATGATTAGGTAAGAGGAAAACAAAACCTTGGCGGAAAAAGGCAGGTTTTTCAATTCATAGGGCATTGCATGGTCCCGACGTGCTTGCTTTGAGAGTGGACTTAAAAATCATTATTTTCCCTAAATATCTAGTTTGGCAAGATATACGCGGGGGAAATACAGTAAAATTATTCCGTTGATTTTCCTCAAAGAGCCGCCATGGTTTGGAAACCGAACGTAACCGTCGCTGCAGTGATCGAGCAGGCAGGGCGCTACTTATTGGTCGAAGAGATGATCGACGGCCAAGCCGTCCTGAATCAGCCTGCCGGACACTTAGAAGAGGGAGAGACCTTGCCTCAAGCGGTGACGCGGGAGGTGCTGGAAGAGACCGGCTGGCGTTTTGAACCGCAGATGTTGGTGGCGATCCAATTGTACCGGGTGCCGACGGCTGCATTGACTTTCCTGCGCTTTGCCTTCACCGGTCGGATCTGCTGTCAAGAAAATCGTCGCCTCGATGAAAGCATCCTTGCCACCCATTGGTTGAGTCGGGCAGAAATCGAGGCGCAGCGGGAAAAATTAAGAAGCCCCTTGGTCCTGGAATCGATTGCCGCTTACGAGAGCGGCTGCAGGTACCCTTTAAATATTCTACATTCGCTCTAAGATGAAAATTCTCGTTGGTCTGTCGGGCGGAGTGGACTCCTCGGTAGCCGCGCTCAAGCTCCTGGAGCAGGGTCATGAAGTTGCCGGCCTGTTCATGAAAAACTGGGACGAGGACGATGGCACCGAATACTGCACCGCGCTGCGCGATTTAGAAGATGCCCAGATGGTCTGCGATCGCCTCGGCATCGAGCTGTACACAGTGAATTTTGCCGCCGAGTACTGGGAGTCCGTATTCAGCCATTTTCTTGCCGAATACCGCGCCGGCCGTACGCCTAACCCAGACGTCTTGTGCAACAAGCATATCAAGTTCAAGGCTTTTTTAGACTATGCCTTGGATTTGGGTTTTACGGTCATTGCAACTGGTCACTATGCCCGGGTCTTAAAGCGTCAGGGTCGGTTTGAGCTGCTGCGCGGCTGCGATAAGGCCAAAGACCAGAGCTATTTCCTCTATGCCATGGGCCAAGAAGCTCTCTCCCGCACCTGGTTTCCCTTAGGGGAGCTTTATAAATCCGAGGTGCGCGCTATCGCCGCCAAAGCTGGGTTTCCCAACCACGCCAAGAAAGACAGCACCGGCATCTGTTTCATCGGCGAGCGTAAATTCCGCGAGTTTCTCATGCGGTACTTGCCGCCGTGCCCAGGCCCTATCGCTACCCCAGAGGGGGAAGTGGTCGGCGAGCACCAGGGGTTGATGTACTACACTCTGGGTCAACGCCAGGGACTTAGGATCGGCGGCCGTGCTGGCGCCAAAGACTTGCCCTGGTACGTAGTGGGCAAAGATTTGGAACGCAACCTGTTGATAGTGGCTCAAGGTCACGATCATCCTTTGCTGTTCCACACGACCTTGGAAGCCGTGCAGACCGAGTGGCTAGCTGGGATGCCGCCGGCCAGGTCTTTCCGCTGTTGGGCCAAAATCCGCTATCGCCAGCCTGAGCAACCCTGTCGGGTGGAACAACTCGGTTCCGACCGCTGCCGAGTCATCTTCGATCAACCCCAGCGCGCTATTACCCCGGGACAGTCGGTGGTATTTTATGCTGGCGAAGTGACTTTGGGAGGCGGAGTGATTGAGACGGTCGGCGCTTTTGTCAGTACTAAACCGCAAATCGAGGAACCCGTTCTATGCGCGCCCCAATGACTGCAATTTCACCTGTAGATGGACGGTACGCCGACCAAAACGAACTATTGCGCCCGATCTTCAGCGAATATGGTCTGATCCGCTACCGGGTCCTGGTGGAAATTGAGTGGCTTAAGGCGTTTTCAGCAGAGCCTAAGATTGCCGAGGTACCGCCATTTTCGGCAGAAGCTCGGCGTTTTCTAGAAAAGATCGCTGCCAATTTCAACGAAGCCGACGCGCTAAGGGTCAAGGAGATAGAGCGCACGACCAATCACGACGTTAAAGCGGTGGAGTATTTCCTCAAGGAAAAAGTGGCAAGCTTCCCGGAATTGGCAAAGGTTTCGGAGTTTATCCACTTTGCTTGCACTTCCGAGGACATCAACAACCTGGCCTATGGCTTGATGCTCAAGGAGGGACGCGACTTGGCCCTGTTGCCTTTGATCGATGAGGTCATTGAGGAAATCGCCGCTTTTGCCCATCGCACCGCAGCGGTGCCGATGCTTTCGCGTACTCATGGGCAGCCGGCTAGCCCTACTACCTTAGGCAAAGAGATGGCCAACTTCGTCTATCGCCTGCGGCGCGGCCGGGAAAAGTTGGCGCAAGTAGAAATCTTGGGCAAGATCAACGGCGCGGTGGGTAACTACAACGCCCATTGCTTGGCTTTTCCTGAAGTGGACTGGGAGGCGTTCGCCAGGAGGTTTGTAGAGGGGCTGGGCCTTTCCTGGAACCGCTATACCACCCAGATCGATCCCCATGACTGGCTGGCCGAGTGGTTTGACGCGCTAAGCCGACTGAATACCGTCCTGATCGACTTCGACCGCGACGTGTGGGGGTACATCGCCTTAGGATACTTTAAGCAAAAGACCGTCGCCGGGGAAGTAGGATCATCCGCCATGCCCCACAAGGTAAACCCCATCGATTTCGAAAACTCGGAGGGGAATTTGGGGATCGCCAACGCGCTCGCTCGCCATTTCGCAGAGAAGCTTCCTATCTCCCGCTGGCAGCGGGATTTGAGCGATTCTACCGTGCTGCGCAACTTGGGGGTAGCCATCGCTCACACCAGGATTGCTTGGCATAGCACGCTTAAAGGGCTGGCCAAACTTGAGGTAGACGAAGCCCGCTTGGGCGCAGACCTGGAGGCCAACTGGGAGGTGCTGGCCGAAGCGGTCCAAACGGTGATGCGCCGCTACGGAATCGATAAGCCTTATGAGAAACTTAAGGAGCTGACCCGAGGCCGCAGGGTCGATGCGGCTTGCCTGCGGGCCTTCGTCGCAAATCTGCCGCTTCCGGATGAGGCCAAGACCAGGCTTATGGCCTTGACTCCTAGGGCCTATACCGGTTTGGCGCAACGTTTGGCGGAGGAAATTTAAAATTTTCGTGAACTCGGTCACACTAAAAACCCATGGGCCTGCTAACTTTAAGAACGTGGTCGTCATACAGGCTGGCGGTGAATCTGCCCTCTATCCACACCTCCTTCCACCGCCATTGCCGACGACTTCACCCCGGGAGTTCCTAAAAAGGTTGCGCCCGGGGTTTTTGCTGCAAAGCCAGCATGTACGTTGCTTTTGAGACTCTTGGTTGTCGCCTGAACGAGGCGGAAGCGGAGAACTGGGCGCGGAAGTTTGCCGCCTTGGGGGCCAAGATCGTGCCGGCGGCGCAGGCCGAAATCATAGTGTTCAACACCTGTGCCGTCACTCAGGAAGCGGTGCGCAAATCGCGCCAGTTGATTCGACGTATCAGGCGCACCAATCCCAGTGCCAGGTTAGTGGTCAGCGGCTGTTACGCCACCTTACACGCTAACGAAGCCGCTCGAGCTTTGGGAGTGGATCTGGTGATCGTCAACCGCGACAAAGACCGGTTGGTGGAATTGACGAAAGCTTGGCTGAAGGAGACGTTCGCCCCACTGGATGAGAGTGGTGTGATGTTTACCCGCAGTCGCCAGCGCGCGTTCGTCAAAGTCCAGGACGGCTGTCGCCACCGCTGCACTTTTTGCATTGTCACTGTAGCCAGAGGCGCAGAGCGCAGCCGACCTATAGCCGAAGTGGTGGCTGAAATCAAAAGACTGCGCGCCGAAGGTGTCCATGAGGCAGTGTTGACTGGGGTTCATCTGGGGGGCTACGGCAGCGATCTGGGAATTCGGCTTGAGCATTTGATCGCAGCGGTGCTGGAGGAAACCGATCTGCCGCGTCTTAGGCTTGGGTCGCTCGAGCCTTGGGAGCTTGGCGATGATTTTTTCCGGCTTTTCCAAAACCCACGCTTGATGCCCCATCTCCACCTCCCTCTGCAAAGCGGGTCCGATGCCGTGTTAAAGCGCATGGCGCGGCGCTGTCGTAGGTGCGATTTCCAACAACTCGTCGCCCTCGCCCGGGAGCATCGCCCGGACCTGACGCTGACTACCGACATTATTGTCGGTTTTCCTGGCGAAACCGAGGCAGACTTTCAGCAAACCTTGGAGATGGTGGAAG
Organism: uncultured Methylococcales bacterium; assembly: GCA_964654415.1. Lineage (GTDB taxonomy): Bacteria > Pseudomonadota > Gammaproteobacteria > Methylococcales > Methylothermaceae > Methylohalobius. The sequence continues at coordinate 15,184 of CAZZIP010000009.1, forward strand.
CCATCGGCTTTGCCCACGTCCACGTTTTTCCCTATTCCCCGCGCGCTGGAACTGCAGCAGCGGCTTTTGCGGATCAGGTGCCGGAACCGACCAAACAAGCGCGCAGCCGCAGCTTGCGTATCCTTGCAGCCAGATTGCGCCGCGCGGTTTTGGAACAGCATCTGGGACGCATTGAGCCGGTGTTGTGGGAAAAATGCTGCGAAGAAGGGAGTGAATGGATCTTTTTCGGTTACACCCCGCATTACTTGCGGGTGCAGATCAGAGTACCCAAAGGGTTGGACCTCGCCAACACCATACTTCCTGCCCGTTTGTTTGGTCTTACGCCAGAAGGGGATCAATTAGTGGCTGAGCTTATTTCTAATTCTAATTGGGAGCGCGCGTTGACAAAATAAAGCGTCGCCCCGATCACCGCCGCCGGTGGCACCAGAACGTTCAGCAGGGGAATCCCGATGCCAAGCATCACCACACCGCCCAGAGTGAGCTCTCCCACCCATGCTTGCCGGAGCAACCGCTTTGCTTCTGGAAACAGAATGCCGTGATTGGCCAGAGGATAGGCGCTGTATTCCAGCCCCAAGAACCAGGCATTGAGCACCAGCCACAACAAAGGGGTGATGAGATTCACGCCTGGGATCAAACTCAGAATGGCTAAGGGAGCAGCCCACTGCAAAAAATAGCCAAGGCGCCGGACTTCCGCCCCCATCTCCTGGGCTATCGTTTTAGTTAAGCTAGCCTCGGGAGGGCGCGGCGGAATACCGGTGAGGAGCTGTTCGGTGCGCTCTGCCAGTTTGGCATAGAACGGTGCAGCCAATAAGTTGGCCACCAGCGTAAAGCTGAAAAAAGTGATTAGGACGACGGTGAAGCCGAATAGCGGCCACAACAGCCAGCGCAACCAGTCGAGCCAGCTAGGGATGAGCCAATCGAGTAGGTCGGCGAAGAAATAGCCCGCAAGGCCGAAAGCGCTGGCAAACAGGATCAGGTTGATCAGGAGCGGGATAAGGACGAATCGACGCAGCTGTGGCCGGCCCAAAAGCACCATTCCCCGGCCCAGGCAACCTAGGGCATAAACGGGATTGTTGAGCTTTCTAGTATCATAACCGGCAATAGGCATGATTTTCTGTTGGCGAGCGTAACTTTACAGCGCGTAATGACGGTCAAGCGGCCAGCGCTGGTTTTCCATAGCTTGGCAGATTCTGCTGCATGAGGGAATAAGGGATCAAGGTGTTTCTCCTGGAGAACATGGCATGAACTGCCATTGATCGCTGGGCGATCCCATCGAATGCAGTCGCCAGCGTGGCCAGATAGGGGAATCGGATACCCCGGTGCTCGCAGGGGGCACCGATGACATCCATATGCATCCCCAGATTGCCGACGATGCGCATGATCGAGCGCCGGCATAGAAATAACCAGTAATCGATCTTGATCCGCTCGCTGTATTCTTTGGCAGCCCGGATCAGCCCGAGCAGGACTTCCGGTTCGCTGACCACCTGCTGTTTGCCGTGACGGCGGAACGACTTTAGGATGGATAGGCGTGACAATTCGGCAAAGCTTTTCCCCTCGACTGCATATCCTTTCAAGGAAAACTTCGCGATCTTAGTTATCGGTAGCTGATCCGGCCTCCCGATAACCAAGCGAGCGGTACCTACCCAACTGCCACTGGCCTTGTGCCGAATCAAGAAGTGAACGGAATAGCGATCAAACTCATCGGTTTCGAGGCAATCTTCGAAGCGATCTAAGGATTCGAATCGTTTTTCCAGACAATAAACCTGATAGCGTAGGCGATAATGGATCAAGCGGCTTTCTGCGGTATCAGCAATAACTGCTTGATAACGACTGTCGAACATACAATCGATCTCCTCTTGATTGCTCGTTTAGAGGATCGTATCCGGCTAGGGATGCGGACACACCGATTGGTTTTAACGCACAAATAATGCCAAGGCACGACAAAGCTGCAGAAAGCTTAACTATCGTTAAAATTTTTATACCAAAAAACGACATTTTAAAGCCTTATTTGGCAACTAATTGATAAATCATCAATTTAATTGTCGCTTTTTGGCGACAACTAATTTTTACAAAATTACGATTATCACCATGCGAGCTATAACAATCCCTGTTCCAGGCGGTCCCGAGGTGCTGCAGGTCACTTGCCGCGAGATACCGGTACCGGGTCCGGACGAGGTGCTCATTCAGGTCAAAGCCTGCGGCGTCAATCGCCCGGACATCCTGCAGCGCAAGGGACGGTATCCCCCTCCGCCTGGCGCTTCGGACATTCCTGGGCTTGAAGTTGCCGGTATCATCGCGGCGATTGGCCCTGAGGTCAGCTCATGGCGGGTGGGAGAGCGAGTCTGTGCGCTGGTCACCGGCGGAGGTTACGCAGAATACTGCGTGGCGCCGATCCAAACCTGCCTGCCTATCCCCAAGGGGCTGGATTTCGTCCAAGCGGCGGCTTTGCCTGAGACTTTTTTCACCGTCTGGACCAATGTGTTCGAGCGCGGTCGTCTCGAAGTGGGGGAGCGTCTATTGGTGCACGGTGGCGCAGGTGGTATCGGGACTACCGCCATTCAGCTCGCCCGAGCGTTGCGCCAGGCTGAAATCTACACTACTTGCGGCAGCGAGGCCAAATGCCGCTTCTGCGAGACGCTTGGGGCCAAGCAAGCCATTAATTACCGGCGTGAGGATTTCGCCGAACGCATCCTCCAGTTGACTGCCGGGAAGGGAGTGGACGTGATCCTGGACATCATCGGTGGCCCTTATCTCGAAGCGAATCTGAAGTCTCTTGCCCCCGAAGGGCGATTGCTGATCATCGCCGTCCAGGGAGGCGCGAGAAGCGAAATCGAATTGCCGGTCATTTTCCTCAAGCGCCTGACTTTGACCGGCTCTACCCTCCGGGCTCGCGAGCTTGAGGTCAAAGCGGCCATCGCCCGCCAGTTGTTAAGACACGTCTGGCCGCTTCTAGAGCGGGGCGAGGTGCGCCCCATCATCTACACGACTTTGCCTCTGGAACAGGCGGCCGAAGCCCATCGGATGCTGGAAAACTACGAACACATCGGCAAAATCGTTTTGGTCCCCTGATTCTCACGCCGGGTTTGGACTAGACTTCTCAAAGATAGGCCTTGCTTGCCCGCGTTGAGTAAATCAATTCACAGCTTTGAGTTTTTATGCCCGATCTGCCGTTTGATCTTAACACCAAGGCGGCTGCGCGCTGGGTGGCGGAACTGGAATCGGTCCCCATCAAAACCCGTGCGCGTCATTTATATGACGTCCTTAAAGCGCTCAATGCCAGAGCCTTGCCGGAAGCGGTACGCCTGGCGTTACTGGAAATCTTGCGACCTTCGGTATTCGCCGCTTCTGAGATTTTGGCCCAGGATTCGACTCGCCTGGCTTCCCCGCTGCCAGAAAGCGCTAGAAGTGCTGTCAAGCTGAGCGCGCTTTTACACCACGAACTGGCCGCAGGCTACGAACGCGCATTGACCGAGGCAACCGCGGTTGCAGGCCACAGGATCATGGTTTCGCTGGGATGGATGCTGGTCAGGACCCTGCAATGGGGCGGAACGCTCGGATCCAGCGCGTGGAAGCGGCTCTATGCCATCTATCAGCAGGGAGAAATACAGGGGTGGCTGACCAGGCCGGAAAACGAGCCTTTGAGCGGTTCGGTAGAAATCCCCCACGAGCGATTCAAGTGCGCCGTCGCATTTGCCGCGCTGACGCCCACGTGGTTCGATCCCTGTTTTATGGACGAGCTTTTCAGGTTTTTGCTGCAACGCCGTCAGCACATAGCGATGGGCGAAGCTCCCGTAGCAGATGGTTGGTTCATAAACCTTTCCCAGGGTCGGGGACCACGCTGCATCGGTCTTGCCCCTGAAACATCCGGTCGCTTTCTGTACCTGAGCGTGTGCCTGTCTCAGCCAGAAGAACTGCCTTTGCCCCTGGCGCAGCGGCTGCGGCATCTCCTCGGTCAATTGCCTGAGGACGAATACGCGCTGACCCGCCGGGTAGATGAGCTCTGGCGCGGATGGGGTAGCGTCGTGGCAGAACTGAATCGGCATAGAGCTCATCGGGTCCCTGCTAACGACTGGCTGGCAGTGCCGGAGTTCGAGTTGGCTCCGCTGGATAAAGACTTATCTTCTCCCCTTGGTCCTGCGAGTTCTAGGAGCCGCGTCTACCGGCAGCTCAATGCTCTTTTGCGGTTGCGCCAGGACGATTCGATCGCCGTCCTTGAAACAGCTCATGTGGAGATTCAGCCAGGCGATCTAATAGTGCTGAAATTGCTCGATGAGACCTTGCTCGCGGCAGTCGTTCGATGGGTCAAGACCAGCGTGCAAGAAACCAAGACTAGAGCTGGTCTGGACCTGTTCGGGAAAGGCGTCGAATGCGTCCAAGTCCTGATTGTGGGGCAAGGACCAATCCGTTCCGTAGGAATCATCGCTGCTCAGGACGGAAATGACGTGCTGATCCTTCCGCCGCTTCGGCTCAAACCGGGATCTCGGGTTATGATCGGCGGCAGCGAAGCTCAGATCGCTCGATTGCTGGAGTGGACGGACGAGTTTTGCGCTTATTGCCTGATCCACCAATGAGGTGAGTTTGGTATTATGATTGCATGTCATTGGTGCGCCTTGATATTCATCAGCTCCGTAACCTCCGTTACGCTTCTCTCTATTTCGATCCCCACATAAACCTGATCATTGGTCCCAACGCCAGCGGCAAGACTTCTCTGCTAGAGGCGATCTATTTGCTTGGCCGGGCGCATTCATTCCGCACTACGCGAAGCTTGGATTTGATCGCGCACGGGAGCGATCGGCTGATAGTCGCTGGAAGGGTGCTCAGTGAGGGCCGGGAGGTTTCGGTGGGAATTGGGTTTCAGGGCAACCAGCGGCAGATCAAGCTGGACGATAGGGAGGTACAGGCACGCGCTGAGCTGCTCCAGATATTGCCGATGCAATTTATCGATCCAACTCTTCATGCGCTGTTTGAGGATACGCCTAGGTCTAGGCGTAGGCTCTTGGACTGGGGCGTATTCTACGCTGAGCCCGAATTTTTGCCGGCTTGGCGCCGCTACCAGCGCGCTCTGAGGCAGCGCAATGCTGGCTTAAGATGCGGGGACTTGAGCGCCGCTAAGCTGTGGGGGCAAGAACTTTTGAAATACGGTAAAATAATAGAAGTTTGTCGGGCTCGTTATCTAGAGAGCTTGCAAAGCGAATTTAGCCAGGTATCGGCCTGGCTAGGTCTAGGTCAGGAGGTTGAACTCTGCTATCTGCCGGGTCGAGCCGGCGGCAAAGACCTCGAGACGGCCTTAACGGACGACTTGGAGCGCGATGTCCGCCAAGGCTACACCCAGAGCGGACCTCATCGGGATGACTTCATGGCCTACGTCGCGGGGCGTCCGGTCTGTCGGCTTTTCTCCCGTGGGCAGATGAAACTTGTGACTTATGCGCTGATTTTTGTCCAGCTCCGCAGTTTGGGACGCCCAGCCTGCCTCTTGATCGATGACTTGATGTCGGAATTGGATTTTGAAAATCAAGCACTTTTGACCGAATTGATCGTCCAACTCAAGCTTCAGGTTTTTATCACCGCGACCCGTTCTGAGGCATTGACCAGCCTCGTTTCCCGGGCTCCCCGGACGTTCCTAGTGGACAGGGGAGTCATCAAACCGGTTTGATTTAGGCAAATTTCGGAAATTTATGCGTAAACCAGCAGCTCAAGCCTACGACAGTTCCAGTATTCAGGTCCTAAAAGGTCTGGAGGCGGTGCGTAAACGTCCCGGGATGTACATCGGCGACACCGATGATGGGACTGGCCTCCATCACATGGTTTTCGAAGTGGTGGATAATTCCATCGATGAGGCCCTGGCGGGTTATTGCAAAAACATCACGGTGGTTATTCATGCGGATGGTTCAGTGTCGGTGGAGGATGACGGGCGCGGTATTCCGGTCGATGTGATGCCGGAAGAAGGGCGTCCGGCAGCCGAGGTGATCATGACTACCCTCCACTCGGGCGGCAAGTTTGACGACAACGCCTACAAAGTCTCCGGAGGCTTGCACGGCGTTGGGGTGTCGGTAGTCAACGCTTTGTCGGAAGAATTGATCTTAGAAATCAAGCGCGACGGCAAGCTCTACCGCCAGGTTTACCGCCTAGGCGAGCCGGTCACGCCGCTTCAGGTGATCGGCACGGCCAGAGCCACTGGCACAAAGGTGCGGTTTAAACCTAGCCCGTCGATTTTCAGCAATACCGAATTCCACTACGACATCCTCGCCAGGCGCCTGCGCGAGCTTTCCTTCCTCAACCCCGGGGTAAGCATCCGATTACGCGACGAGCGTACCGATCGCGAGGACCACTTCCAATTTGCCGGCGGGATCACGGCCTTCGTCTCGCAGCTGGTCAAAAACAAGACACCGCTGTTCGACAAGGTGTTTTATTGTCATGCGGTCAGGGAGGGTATCGAGGTGGAAGCAGCGATGATGTGGACCGATACGTATCAGGAGAACGTCCTGTGCTACACCAACAACATTCCCCAAAGAGACGGCGGGACCCATCTGGCCGGTTTCCGCGCCGCCTTGACCCGGACGCTCAACCAGTACGTCGAATCCCAGGGGATCACCAAGAAGCACAAGATTCACCCAACCGGGGACGACATCCGCGAGGGGTTAACTGCAGTCCTCTCGGTCAAAGTGCCAGACCCCAAGTTTTCCTCCCAGACTAAAGACAAACTGGTATCCTCGGAAGTCAAGCCGGTGGTGGAAGCGGTCGTCGCTGACAAGTTCCAGGAGTTTCTGCTCGAACATCCCCAGGCCGCCAAGGCTATCGTAAACAAGATCCTAGAGGCGGCAAGAGCCCGTGAAGCCGCCCGCCGTGCCCGCGAGATGACCCGCCGCAAGACTGCCTTGGACATGGGCGGATTGCCGGGCAAACTGGCCGATTGCCAGGAAAAGGATCCTGCCCATTCTGAGCTGTTTATCGTCGAGGGCGACTCGGCCGGAGGTTCGGCCAAGCAAGGCCGCGACCGCCGCACCCAAGCGATTTTGCCTCTCAAAGGCAAGATCCTCAACGTGGAACGGGCCAGGTTCGACAAGATGCTGTCCTCCGACGAGATCGCCACCCTGATCACCGCTTTGGGCTGCGGCATCGGCAAGGACGACTACGATCCTGATAAGCTGCGTTATCACCGGATCATTATCATGACCGACGCCGACGTCGATGGCTCCCACATCCGGACTTTGTTGCTCACTTTCTTTTACCGACAGATGGTGCAGCTGATCGAACGCGGTCATGTTTACATTGCCCAGCCGCCCTTGTACAAGGTCAAAAAAGGCAAACAGGAGCACTATGTCAAGGACGAGGCGGAGCTCAACGAATACTTGCTGCAGTTGGCCCTCGATCAGGCGGCCTTGCTTCCGGATGCGGCAAGCCCTCCGATTCAGGGGCCGGGATTGGAGAAGCTGGTGCGGGCTTATCTTGCGGTGCAGGACGTCATTTGCCGCCACAGCATCCATTACGACGAGGCATTTTTGGAAGCATTGGTGGCCTTGCCGGCCTTGGAGGAGTCGCTGTTATGGGATCAAGACGCCTTAAGGGACTGGTTCCAAGCTTTGGAAGCGCATCTCAACCGCGAATCCAGCCGTGCGATCCGCTATACTGTCGCTCTGGAGTTTTTCGAAGGCGACTTAAGCTTCAAGGCCACGGTGAGCAAGCGCCTGTATGGGGTACACAAAAGTTTTGCTATTACTCCTAGCTTTTTTCAGTCGGCAGACTACCTGAAGCTTTCGCGTTTCGGCCAGGAAACCAACGGACTGTTTGGTGAAGAAACCGTGCTCCAGGTCGGCGAGCGAAAACTTAAGGTCGCTGATTTCAAACAAGTCTTTGCGACGTTGATGGAAGAAGCGCGCAGAGGCCAGCAAATCCAGCGCTACAAAGGGTTGGGGGAAATGAATCCAGAGCAATTGTGGGAGACGACCATGAACCCAGACAGCCGCCGCTTGCTGAAGGTGACGATAGAGGATGCGGTGGCCGCCGACGAGATCTTCTCGACGCTGATGGGCGACCAGGTAGAGCCGCGGCGCCGGTTCATCGAGGAAAACGCTTTGGCCGTAGAGAATTTGGATATCTAGTTATGCTGCCTTATCCGCACATCGATCCGGTCGCGATCCAAATTGGTCCGCTTAAGGTCCACTGGTATGGCCTCATGTACCTGTTTGGATTCCTGGGCGCATGGGTCTTGGCGCATCGGCGAGCTGAGAAGTTTGGCTGGCGAAAAGAAGAAATCGACGATCTGGTTTTTTATGGCGCCTTTGGCGTTGTGCTGGGCGGGCGCAGCGGTTACATGCTGTTTTACAACCTAGCGGCACTCGTCTATGATCCTTTAAGCTTTTTCCGCGTGTGGGAGGGCGGCATGTCGTTCCACGGCGGCCTGTTGGGGGTCCTGGTAGCGATGGGGTTGTTTGCCCGCAAATATAAGCGGGCGTTTTTTGAGGTCACTGACTTCATCGCGCCGCTGGTGCCGATTGGACTGTTTTTTGGCCGGATCGGCAATTTCATCAACGGCGAGTTGTGGGGCAAGGTCACCGATCTGCCCTGGGGGATGGTATTTCCCACCGGTGGCCATCTGCCGCGTCATCCTTCTCAACTGTACGAGGCGCTTTTGGAAGGGATCGTGCTGTTTGCGGTGCTTTGGTTTTATTCAGCCAAGCCCCGCCCGCCGAAGGCGGTCTCCGGACTGTTTTTGCTTTTGTACGGCAGCTTTCGCTTTTTGGTGGAATTCATCCGCGAGCCGGACGCTCACATCGGTTATCTGGCGTTCGGCTGGCTGACTATGGGACAGGTGTTGTCTTTCCCCATGATTGTGGCCGGCGTTTTGCTTTTGGCCCTAGCTTACCAGCACATTAGGCTTGCGCCAGCAGGGAAATGAGCGATGCGCGCTTATCTGGAATTGCTTTTGGACATCCTCGACCACGGCGTTGCCAAGGACGACCGCACCGGCGTTGGAACCTTGAGCGTATTCGGCCGCCAGCTTCGCCTCGACCTAGGTCAAGGATTTCCGCTTTTGACCACCAAGAAACTGCACTGGCCTTCCATCGTCCATGAGCTATTGTGGTTTCTTTCCGGCGATACCAACATCGCTTACCTCAACCGTCACGGCGTGACCATTTGGGACGAGTGGGCTGACCCGTCCGGCGATCTAGGTCCCATCTATGGCAAGCAATGGCGAGCTTGGGAAGGACCGAGAGGAGAAATCATCGATCAACTTGCTGACGTGGTTGCCGCTTTGAGCTGCGATCCAAACTCCAGACGTCTTCTGGTCAGCGCTTGGAACGTGGCCGATTTAGCCAAGATGGCCCTGCCGCCTTGCCACTATGCGTTTCAGTTTTACGCCGCGGGTGGAAAGCTTTCGTGCATGTTCCACATGCGTTCGGTGGACGTATTTTTGGGGCTTCCGTTCAACCTGGCCAGCTACGCGCTCTTGACCCACATGATCGCCCACCAGGTGGGGCTTGAGGTTGGGGAACTGATCTGGACTGGCGGCGACGTGCACCTGTATCGCAACCATTTAGAGCAGGCCAGAACCCAGCTGCAACGCGCCCCTTACCCCTTACCAAGGCTAGAAATCGTACGCCGCCCGGAGTCGCTATTCGACTACCGGTTTGAGGATTTCAAGCTGCACGGCTATCGTGCCCATCCTCCCATCAGAGCAGAAGTGGCGGTATGAATTCTTATCCCGAGCATAGCGAGGGACCTTCCATCACCTTCATCGTCGCCATGGCGCGCAACCGGGTGATCGGCCAAGGGGGACGGATGCCCTGGCACTTAAGCGAAGATCTGCGCCGGTTCCGGGAACTTACCTGGGGCAAGTCGATTTTAATGGGACGGCGCACCTTCGAATCCATCGGTCGTCCCCTGCCGGGACGGCACAACATCATCTTGACCCGAAAGAAGCAATTTCAGGCGCAAGGGGGCACGGTGGTCGGGTCGCTGGAAGAAGCGCTTGCCGTCGTGCGCGGGGAAGAAGTGATGGTGATCGGGGGCGCCTCGCTGTATGCTGCCTTACTCCCTAAAGCGGTCAAAATCCATTTGACTCAGATACACGCCGACTATACCGGCGATACCTTCTTCCCCGAATGGTCGCAGGAATCCTGGCAAGAAGTCTACCGGGAAGAGCAAAAGTCTGAAGGTTTTCCCCATGCCTACAGTTTTATCGTGCTTGAGCGGGTTCAGCCGGGTTGACGATAGCGCGGGCAGTCGATGCTGACCCGGTACATCTCTCCGTCCAAGCGCAGCGCCGTCAACTGCCCTCCCCACACGCAGCCAGTATCGATCCCGTAACAGCCGTTCTCGGCTATAAATCCCAGCGTGGACCAGTGGCCGAAGAGGATTTCTTGGCCTTGGCTTCTGCGCCCTGGAAACCGAAACCACGGAATGAGGTGCGGCAATTCCGCCGGTTGAGCGGTATGTTGCAACGCCAATCGCCCCTCCGGATCACAATAGCGTAGCCGGGTAAAGCAATTGACGATGAAACGCAATCTCGCCCAACCGCTAAGATCCTCCGACCAAAGATCCGGTTCGTTGCCGTACATGTGCTTTAGGAATTCCTGCCACGAATCCCCTTTAAGTACCGCTTCCGCTTCTTTGGCACAGCGGCTGGCGGTATCCAAATCCCACTGCGGCGGCAAACCGGCATGAATTAGACAAAAACGCTCGTTTCGATGGAGTAGAGGGCGCTGACGCAGCCAATCGATCAGCTCCTCCCAGTCAGGCGCTGAGAGGACATCGGCCAGATCCTGCTTATGGCGGTATTCTTGACCGTGCGCGACCGCAAGCAGGTGAAGATCGTGGTTGCCCAGCACGGTCACCGCTCGACTGCCCAAGTTTTTCACGAAACGTAAGGTTTCTAAAGAATGAGGCCCCCGGTTGACCAGGTCACCGGTGAACCAAAGCACGTCGGAAGCTGGATCAAAATTGATCTTATCCAGCAGTTTCTGCAGCTCAAAGAAACAACCTTGGATATCGCCGATAGCATAATGGGCCATAGAACGCCCTCCCTGAATGCTTAACTGTTGCCGCGGGCAATCCCCTAAGGGAGTTTATGTATTCTAACCCCACTCTTAGTGCAATTCAGTGTATGCGTCCGATACTTTTGGCACTTGGCACTCGGGAGAAAGATTTCTCGCTTCGCTCGAAATGACAAAAAGGCGGTCAGATCGGTGAGGAGAAGGTTTTTGTAGTAATCGACGAAGGACTCCTGGACGCGCGCAGCCCCCGCGTTCGGCGTGGGCGTTCATTAGACATCCCATGTGGCGGCACAAGCGGCGCGCAGCTACCAGGAATGCTGCCCGTTTGTCCCTTTGGCGCAGTATTCCCAGGGTTCTGCGGCCTTGCCGAGCTTTCCGGCTTCAGCGCCTATCCCCTCAACATCCAAGCTAATGTCTCTTCCAACGGTATGCTGTCCCACGCGCCGATGAGCCCGGTCAGTTTGCGGTTGTCGCCTGTCAAAACGTGGACCTCGTGGGCACGCACCAAGGCGGGATTGACTTTCACTTCTAAGCGGTGGCCGGAAAGCTCCTCGGCAAGGCGTAAGACCTCGCCAAGCGAATACGCCCGGCCGGTGCACAGATTGACCGTCTCGCCCACTGGATTGCGCTCAATCAGCCGCCGGTAGGCCTGGACCACCGAACGGACGTCGTTGTATTCGCGCCGAACGTGAAGGTTTCCCAGTTCTATCACCGGCTTTTTCTGGCGGTAATGGGCGACGATTTTGGGAATCACAAAGCGCTCGTCTTGCCCTACGCCGGTGTAGTTGAACGGCCGGACGATGACGATGGGCAGACGATCCAGCCACAGCTTGGCCATCTGCTCCATGGCGAGCTTGCTGACCGCATAGTCGTTGGCCGGCTGCGGCGGGGAAGCTTCCGTCACCGGGCTGACCGCAGCATTGCCGTATACATTGGCGCTGCTGGCCAAAAGCACACAACGCACCTCGGGAGCCGCCTCGGCGATCGCCTCCAGCAGGTTGCGCGTACCGAGGAGGTTGACGCGGTAAAACGCCCCTACATCGGCATGGCCGACGTAAGCCAGCGCCGCCAGATGCACCACCACCTGCGGCCGCACTTGGGCGAGCACGGACTTAAGGCGCAGCCCATCTTCCAGCTCGGCCTGAAAATAGTTCTCTGCGCTTCTTGCCGCGTTGCCGATGCCCCATACGGCATAACCGTTTTGCGCCAACTCGGCCGCCAGATAGCGGCCGGTAAACCCGCCGATGCCGGTGATCAAAACCCGCCCGCTCATACTAGAAGACCCAACCGCGCTCGTTGCGGTAAACGTCGGCCTCGACCATCAAGCGGCAAAGCTCTTCGAGCGAGGTTTTTGCCTCCCAGCCCAGTTCTCGCTTCGCCTTGGCCGGATCGCCCACAAGTAGGTCGACTTCCGCCGGCCGGTAAAACTTGGGATCGACCCGCACCAAGACTCTTCCCGTGCGGCGGTCGATGCCCACTTCGTTTTCCCCTTGACCTTCGAATACCAATTCAAACTCCACCGCTTCCCCGGCCAGGCGCACAAAATCGCGTACCGTCTGGGTGCGCCCGGTCGCCAGCACATAGGTATCGGGCCGATCGGCCTGGAGCATCCGCCACATGCCCTCGACGTACTCGGGCGCATAGCCCCAGTCGCGGCTGGCGTCGAGGTTGCCCAGCCATAGGCAATCCAGCTTGCCTAGCTTGATTTTGGCCAGCCCATCGGTGATCTTGCGGGTGACGAACTCCAAGCCGCGCAAAGGAGATTCGTGGTTGAATAAGATGCCGCTGACGCCGAAAATCCCGTACGATTCGCGGTAATTTACCGTTATCCAGTGGGCAAACAGCTTGGCTACGCCATAGGGGCTGCGCGGGTAAAAAGGCGTGGCCTCATTTTGCGGAACAGCTTGCACCTTGCCGAACATCTCCGAAGACGACGCCTGATAAAAGCGGATGCCAGGATCGACGATGCGGATCGCCTCCAGCAGGTTAAGAGCCCCGATTCCTGTGATCTGGGCCGTGGTCACCGGCTTCTCAAACGATACCCCGACGAAGCTCTGTGCGGCCAAATTGTAGACCTCCTGCGGCCGGTACCGGTCGAGCAGGCGTACTGCCGCTCCAGGGTCGGTAAGATCGTATTCGACAAGCTGCAGTTCCGGATGGTCTAAAAGCCCAAGCTCTTTAAGTCGCCAGAAGTTGACCGAACTGGTGCGCCGGTACGCGCCGTACACGCAGTAACCCTTCCCCACCAGAAACCGGGCCAGATATGCCCCGTCCTGACCGGTGATGCCGGTAATGAATGCGGTTTTGGTCATCTTTTACTCCTTAGCTGGCACAAGTTCATACTCTACCACTTTGACCTTACCCTTCCCCCCCACGTACACCCGCACCTTAAGGTCTTCCACCGGCGCCTCCAACACCACCTGCCCTTGGACCAAACTTCCATCCGTCGCAGGAGAAAAGGGAAACTTAGCGTGCACTTTGGCGCCTTTTTGCGAAACCACATCCACCCACCCCGAAGCTATTCCTTCCACCTGGCCGCGCACCGTCAAACGATACTTTCCGGCCCGCATCGCCACATAAGGACCGTACAGCAAAAACCCCGCTTGATTTGTGCTTACCAACGCCTTCCCTTCAAGCTTGCCTACCTGATGGAGAGTAGCCTCGGCAAAGCGAGAGGATTTCAGGCATTCGGGCGGGTTACAAGTACACCCCAGCAGCATCCCACAAACTCCTAAAACCTGAGCGAATCGTACCCAACTAGACCTTGCCATTTTTCACCCCTTTAAAAAAACAAACGATACCGGAAGATTGGCGTATCCCACCGAAGGTGTCTGCCTTTTCACCTGAATCTCAAAACCCACCCATCTGTCGCACCAAAAAAGCTGTTTTAGCTTTTCCCCACCGCGATCGGCCAAAGCAAAACCTGCCGTGTAACGCCCGGCGGGCAAATCGGCAACGAGGATCCATCTCATCCGATAGCTTCCCGGCAAAACCTGGCGCAGGAGCTTACCCAGCAAGCTCGTGTTGGTGCCAAAGGCCCAACGGCCTTCGGAGTCGAAAATATGGATGCCTGGTTCTAATTCCTCTACCGGCTCAGTCAAGGAAAACTCCAGGGAAAACTTGAGCACCTCCCCTTTTCTAAAACTTGGTCCGCCCTCTAATTCGGCTTGGAAAGACTGAATATCGGGATGTTGGAAACGGCGCTCTCCAAACCCAGGCCAGGCTTGCCACCGCGGCCGCTCCAGGGAAACAGGCTCCTTTTGCGCCCGGGCAAGCTCCCGCACCCGACTATAGAACGCCAAATCCAGCCGGTTCAACTCCGCAAGCCGCTGGCGAAATCGTTCGGAAACCTGCTTGGGTTTGGCTTGGGTCACGTTGACCTGGGGCAGATTCGGCTCTCCAAGCCCAAGCGTTGCGGAAAGGCGGCGGGCAAACCCGGACAAATCCTCGTACACCCCCACCAGCTCGTACTGAGCTATGGCCTCAAGCGCTAAGGCAAGCATTTCCTCATCGCCGTTCGGTGCGGGATCCAAAATGCTGGCAAAGTTCCTCACCATCTCGTTCGAGACGATGGGGAACAGACGCTCATCCAAAGCCTCTCCATGAGAATCCACAAACGCTTTGACCGCCGTCCAAGCATCCCATCCCCACTCGCGCTGCATCTTCTCTGAGGAGTGGTGGTTGAGTACATAATAAAGCCACGAGATTACCCGTTCGATCGGATCGCGCACCAAGGTCACGTATTGGTAGCGGGGATCTAGCCCCTCCCCGGAAAAACCCAAGTGGGCAAAGATCACCGAATACAAGCCGCCATACTTCCGAATCAGTTCCCGGTGATGGCCGATTAGGTTCTCTGTCACAACCCCCGCCCCTAAAGACTTGCGCAGCCAGGCGTTAATAGCCGTTCCGGCCGTTTTAGGGATATGGTGAAAAATCATCCGCCCGGGAAAAACCAGCTTAGCCACCGCTTACCTCGCTTCTTGAGCACGAACCGCTCGACCAGGTCCGATAAGGTTGACGTTCACCTAGGATAAAATTGAGCAATTGCTGCGCGCTTTGCTTCCAGGTTTGCCAACGTAGTCCACAGCTCGGCGGAACCTTGTCAAGCTTGGCGAGCTCCAGCCAGGACGCGATAGCCTTGGCTAAGGTAGCCGGATCCCGATCGTTTGCAAAGTAGAAAGCATGTTCTCCTGCCACTTCGCGGAACACTGGCATGTCGCGCGCGATGATGGGCAGGCCATGCTGCGCGGCCTCGATCAATGGCAAACCAAAGCCTTCGCCGTAAGAGGCGGCGATTAGGCAGGTGCTGGCGGCATAGACCTTTTCCAGGTATTCGTCGCTGATGCCTTCCAACCAAAAAAGGCGTTTGTTGAGTTCTGGATGGTTTCGCAGGCGGGCAACGAGTTCTTCGACCATCCAGCCCTGTTTGCCAACCATCACCAAATTAGCATCTAAACCAGAACGCCAAAGCAGATCAAAAGCATCAAGTACCTGGGAATGGCCTTTGCGGGGTTCAAGAGTGCCGACCATCAAAAAGGATGGACGACGGCTCAAGTTTTCGAGCACTTGCGGCGCATTCGCGGGCATGCCCAGCGTTGGCTTGGAGTTTTCTATATCTGCCCCCAGGTGGAACCATCCTACCGAGAAAGGCCGCTCGCGCGCAGGCGCAAACTTCCCGAGCCAATCCAACAACTCGTCAGCTACCGCCCGCGAGATACACGCCGCCCCGTCGAAACGGGCAATGGCCTGGAGCCAGCGATGAAAAATCCCCTCCGCGCCTGCCGGAAAGCATTGCGGGAGCAACACGGGCAAAAGATCGTAGACGACAAAGTATACCTTGACGCCGCGCCGGTGCCAGTCGAGCAAGCGATCCTGTTGCCCAGAAAGGGTTGGCACCCAATCGAGCCCCAGAAAAACGTCTCCCGGCCAGGCCTCGACCGGTTCGTCCTCGGCCCAACCCTCCGGGATTTCCAGAAAACGGCTGACAAAGCGGCGGGCGTAGCGGTAACCAAGGGCTTCGGTGGCATAGACTGGCTCGACCGCCCACCCCGTCGGCGGAGTGCGCAGGTACTCCTGCAACAAGGCGCGTACGACTCGTTGAATGCCGGTTTTTAAGTCGTGCTGGGCAAGAACTGAAATATCGATGAGCAACTGCCGCCGCCGCGGCGCGGGGGGAAAGCTGCGGGCAAGATGCACGGCAAGCTCTTGGGTGCAGGCCACACGCCGCATTACCCCGTATGCGCCTTGCTCGGCTTGGGCGTAGAATTCCTCGATGGCCTGAGCATAGGCTTCGGCGCAGCGGCGCGGGTTATGGCGGGTGCGGATGCATTCGCGCGCCCGCACACCCAGCGCGCGCCGCCGTTTAGAGTCAAAAGCCAGCGTCTCAAGTGCCTCGATCAGCTGCGCATCTGAGAACTCGTCCGGCAGCTTTAAGACTGCCTCGTCGTCGAGTTCGGCCAGGGTGCCGTGGGCATTGACGATGGTGGCTAAACCATAATTCATGCAGTCCAGCACGGCTGCCGAGGTTTCGCCGCGCGTCAGGGTGCGAAGCTGCACGGCGATGTCAGCAGCGGCCAGCCAAGTGCGATAAGCAGCGGTGTCCACCCAGCCGGTGACGGTGATGCCGCCGGCTGCAGCTTGCTTGCGGAGGCGTTCCCCGAAGTCGCCGCTTGCCTCACCGACCAACACCAGACGCGCATTGTGCTCCTTGGCCAAACGCGAAGCCAGCCAGGCCTCGACCAAGCGGTGGCTCAATTTGATGGGACCTATAACACCGAACGAGCATACGACCAAGGCCTCTTCGGGCAGACCCAAAAACGCGCGCGCCTGTTTACGCTGCAGAGCCAAAGCCGGCGCACGCAGAAGGGGGATCACTGCCCAGTTGCGCCCGGCGCCCTTGCCATACCAAAGCTCCGCAAGGCGGCGGCTGAATTCGCTGTGCACGATGACGCCCAAGGCGTCCTGCAAGACGGGCAGGTTGGCGGGGTACTTGGAGGTAAGCTCCCAAATATCCCGGGCTTGAAAACGTTCTGCAACCGCAGCGTAGCCGTGGCTGTGGAAAAGCGCGCGGCAAAAGTCATACGGCCGGCCCCGTCCTTCACGCCAAGCCAGGACGTCCGCGAGGAAGAAGTCGTGCAACACGACCACGCCCGGAATTTCCGCCAGCAGCTCGAACATGTGGTCGTGAAACTCCGAATTGCCGAAGTGGTACAGCACCCGCGGGTAGCGGTGCGCCTGGGCGCGAAACTCGGCCACCGAAAGCGCCCCGCAGGTGGCTCGGACGTAGTCGTCGGTCAGCGCTCGCGGCTCCTTGAGCACCACGTCGATGCGATACCAACGCGTCAACTCGCGCAGGAGCTCGGCGCTGTAATCGGCGATCCCGCTTTTTTCTGGCGGCAAGGGCGAGACGAAAGCCAAGCGGGGGCAATTGCTTAAACGCCTTGCTGGAGGAACTGCCCTAGCCGGTTGTTGACTCAATGCCGCCCAGGCCAGGCGCGCCGTTTCCTCCCAACTGAATTTTTTGGCCTGCTCGAGCCCATGCGCTGCTAGCGCTGAGCGAAAAGCCTGGTCGGTGAGCGCCTGCTCGATCTTGGCTGCCATATCTGCGACATCGAAAGGATCGAACAGGGCATCGCTACGGCCGACGACTTCCGGCAGGCTCGACCGGTTGCTAGCGAGCACCGGCCGGCCACATTGCATGGCTTCCAGCACCGGCAGGCCAAAACCCTCGTGCCAACTGGGAAACACAAACAGCGTGCACGCATTGTACAAAAGCCGCAGATCGTCGTCTGGAACGTATCCGGTAAAGACGACCTCATCCGGTCCGAGACCTTGAGCACGCGCGAGCTGGCGCAGTCGCTTTCGCTCGGAAGTCTCAATTGCACACGTTATGACCAGCTGATGACGCGCACGCACAATTTGGGACAGTCGCGCATAGGCTGCAATCAAGCCCTCGATGTTCTTGCGCGGATCAATTCCACCAGCATACATCACGAACGGCCGGCGCAGGCCGTAAACCTCGGCCAGGCGCTGCGTTTCGGTGGCACCCACTGGAAGCGGCGCAAACCGCGCATCGGCCGCCGCCGAGACATTGATCACCTGTTCGGTCTTGAATCCAAGATAATCTATCGCTTCACACCTGGAAGATTCAGAGATGGCAAGCAAAAGATCGGCGCGCCGCAGGTGGTCGAGCTTTTCGAAGTACCAACCCCTGACTCGTTCATGTTGCAAGTAGCGGTCGGGCCAAATCCACGGGATCAAGTCGTACAAGACGACCGCCGTGCCGAGGGATTTCGGCCAGGCAATGCTGGTGACCACATCGTCTATAAAACCCTCAAACAGCGATCCTACGACCACCCAGTCTGGATCGAGGCTAGCCAGAAAGGCCTCGCGCACGGCTTCGGCTTGCTGGCGCTGGCCGGTGTTAGCAGGCTCCATATAAGTGGTAGGCCCGGGCGCCGACCAGACGAGGATGTTTTCCTGTGGCAGCATGCCGTCGAAGGCGGCGCGGATGGGTTCGATGGTGGCCGCAAAAGCCCCGTTGAGCGCGATGAACACCTCGTGCTCGTTGCGTTGACGCGCCAACCCCAGCGCCAGCTGCAGGGAATAACGTCCTATGTTGCGGAGACGGTTACTTCCTTGCGCCCCTTGCAAGTCGATAACGATACGCACTTATACCTCTTGGCATCGCTGAGCTTGGACCAGGCGAACATACATCCGCCGAGCGTGGGGAGAGAGCTTGGCCAGGTCAGAAGTTGTGGTGGATCCTGCCGCCGCAGGAGGACTGGCGGTAGGGGGAGGAGTAGCTGGAGTTGCCATCAGTCCTGTGCCGATCGCCAGCGCGCGCAGCCTGCGGTGCAGCCAGGGGTAGCGCAGGATTTCGCGATTGATCCGCTCAGCCAGCAAAGGATCGCGCAGCACCCAAGCCATGGCCGACAAAAGCGGCCACAACAGAGCCTTGCGACCGAAAGCGAACGCTTTCCTCGCCAGCCTTAGCGAGATCAGGGCCAGGCCGTAGCCAAACCGCAACGGCGCCGTCACTTTCCAAGACCAGCTCGCATACACCGCAGCCAGCTGTTTTTCACGCTGGGCGGCAACGCTCGCTAACTCCTCGATCCGCCTCTTGGCCCCGTTCCATTCCACCTCCAGCCAATCGCTGCGAGCGCGCTCTTTCTCATGCGCAGCCGTCAACTCAGCAACGGCGTTTTGCAACTGCACGCTGCGAGCGTTGAGCTTTTCAACCTCGGCCCGGGCTTGCCTTAGCCCTCGGGCATAGTCTGTCTCAAAGCGCAGAGCCACCATCCGCGCACGCATCGCCTGTTTTGCCAAATCTTGGCCAACGTCCCCAGCACACTTACCCAATGAGGTGGGCCGAAACCGCTCGCGAAGTTCTTGGATTTTCTGCAAATCGTGAACAGTCCAGCCGCCTCCAAGCAACCATCGGTGAACCTGCCCCTCAAGTGGCAAAAAAAACATTTGGTCCTTTTCTAAATAACACCCTTGTGGAACACGACAATCAGCAAAGTTTAGCCCTCCGATTCCGGTCTCCTTTAGCATTGCAAGGGTTTCAGCCCTATAGTCTTCTGAATCGCTCAAGCAATCGATGTTAAGCAGCATGTCGGCATAGGTCACGCCTTCTTTCAAACCAAGGCACCAAAGCAAATAAAAGACCAAAAAACTTTGTTCACTCGACAATGGCCTTGCTTGATAAAAGGCGAATGCCCCCTTGAGGTCATTCTGCCCGTAAGCTTCAAGCTTCAGTTCCTGTAAAGCCAGTTTGACCGGTTCAGGTGCACCCGGCGCATGGATGATGATTTGGTTAACTAAATCGAAATATGACACGACTTTGTATGACCACCATTGATCCCAAGGATTGCGCCAGAGATAAATGTGATAGCCCCCCAGCTCTGCTTTAATAGCACCGATGCGGCCAGAGGTGCGACACTCTTGGAAAACCGGCCTTCCCCGTGCAGCTTTGATCAATGCAAGCAAATATGAAATGCCTAGATCTTCTCCAGGCGCAGCAAAATAAGCTGTATAAGCGGAAGATTCACGAAGGGTGTCCCTCCAAGCAGGCCATACCTCGTAAAGCTCTTGGAAGTAAGGCTTATCCATGGGCGGATGAAAGAGCAATTGCATTGTTTCGCTGCTATACTCCAACAGGAGTTTTGCATCAGCGCGCGCGAATACAGCTATTTCATGGAGCGGTTCTTGGTAACACCAATACCCAGCCCGTCGAAAAACCTGAAACAAATAGGTGCTACCCGCCCTAAACAGGGAGTGAATAAATATATGAGCACCGTTATTCATAGCTTACTCAAAGCCATCTTCGCCTGCATTTCCACCATACCTACGGCTGCAGTTGAATTTGCATTGCTTGTTACCCGAAGAATAGCCGCATCCACTCGACGCGAAAGAAATTCAACACTATCTGCTTTATCCACGCGAACACCGCAATTTAGGTAGTAAATGCCCGGCGCTAATGGGTTGGTCAATGCAAAATTTATTTCTACTACCTCTCCTGCTCGAAACCTTCTTCTTTCTATTCCCAATATCCGCGAATCAACCCCGTACAACGCCACTCCCTCACGAGTTTTCAGCATCATGGCAAAAACAGGGTTATCTACTTCCTCATTGAACCGGACGCGGTAGCACCAGCAAAATGGCGTACCAGACTCGACCACATTGATTTGTCGACCACTGATATCGGCCAACCAGCAAGATTCAATATCTGCTATCCCGTTTCCATAAACCATCTCACAACTGACATTCAAAGAGGGATCAAATTTAGTCGCTTCCGGTTTCACAGTAGAAATACTTGAGAGATGCGCTTTCTCCCTGTTTCGATCACCAAAAAGGTATCGCTCATACTCATCGCAAACCTGTTTTGCTGAACCAAACGCCGCCACTTTGCCTTCTCTGAGGAATAGCGCTTGATTACAAAGGGTTTTGACTACTTCTAAATTGTGGCTCACAAAAAGCAATGCCGTCCCGTCTGCTAAATAACTTTCAATTCTCTGAAAACACTTGCGTTGAAAAGCCGCATCCCCCACCGACAACACCTCGTCCACGATCAAAATCTCAGGCCGCACGCAGGTGGCCACGGCAAACGCCAGCCGGGCTTGCATGCCGCTGGAATAGACGCGCAAAGGTTGGTCGAAGAACTCGCCCAGTTCCGAAAATTCCTGGATGCCCGGGATCAAGGCGTCGAGCTCGCGCACCGAAAAGCCCATCAGTCCGCCGGCGAGATACACATTTTGCCGGCCGCTGAACTCGGGATTAAACCCCAGCCCCAGCTCCAGCATCGCGCTGATTCTGCCGGCGACGTGGACACGGCCGGTAGTGGGGCGGACGGTGCCGGTGATAAGCTTCAGCAGCGTCGATTTACCGGCGCCGTTCTGGCCGATCAGCGCCAGCGCCTCGCCGCGCTGCAAGCTGAAGCTCACCTCGCGTACTGCCCAGAACTCGCGCTTGTGGCGGGAAGGCAAACCGAACCACTCAGCAAAACGATGGAGGTTGCTGGAATAGGCGGCATAGCACTTGCCTACCCCTTCCACGGTCAAAACTGGATCGCTCACAAAGCATCTACTAAGTCAGCGTTGGCGCGCAGGAAAACGAACAAGGTAAGAGCACACAAGGCTACGGCTACTGCTGCCGGATAGAGGAGGCTGTGCCAATCTGGCAAGTGGTGATAGAGCATGACCTGCTGATAGAAGGCAACCAAAGGAGCCATCGGATTGGCCTGCGCCAGCCAGCGCAGCTTTTCCGGGATAACGCTGGCCGGATAGACGATAGGGGTAAGCCAAAACCAAATCTGCAAGACGATGCCCAGCACCTGGGAAACATCGCGCGCGAATACGTTGAATATCCCTAAAAGCACCCCCAGGCCAAAGCCAAACAAGGCAATCAACGCCGCTCCCAAAGGCAGGGCCAAAACCGCCGCTTGGGGCAGATGGCCGAACAACAAAAACACCCCAAAGATTGCCAGAAGCAGCAAACCGTGGTTGAGTAGGGCGCTTCCCCCCACGATCACCGGCAAGCAGATGCGGGGGAAGGTGATTTTTTTCATCAGTCTGGCGTATTCGAGGAAGACGCTGCTGCTGCGGTTGACGATCTCGGCAAACAGCCCCCACGCGGCGGTTCCAGCCATCAGGTATACCGGATAGGCGACCTTGCTGTCGCTGCCTGGCAGCTTAGCACCCAGAACTTCTGCCAGAATGACGGCAAAGATCGCCGCCTGCGCCAGGGGATTTAAGATGTGCCACAACATCCCCAGGCGCGAGCGCGCATAACGCCTTTTCAGCTCGCTTTTGATCGAGGCTAAAACGAAGTGGCGGTAGCGCCAAAGTGCAATCAGCATCAGTTTCACGGGTTTCCATCTTTTTATTTCAGTTTGAAAAATTCTGCCATTGTCGAAGCTTGGTGTAAACCAAAAGCGGGCTTATCATCGATGGCAGCACCGACTGCCGCCGAAGAGCCGATAGAGTCTATGAACCTTAACGTTTTATTGGGCCTTGAATCCTTAAGCCCGCCGCGCACCGGGATTGGGCGCTACACCGCCGCACTCCTTAAGGAATATCTGGCGTTGCCGGAGAAAATCCAAGTCTTAGGCCTCAAGCACGGCGCCTTGATCGACCAGCCCGAAGCGCTGCTTCAGCTGGCGGACGAACAGGTGCCAGCGCAGGACTGGCGCGGCTCTCCCTTACGGCGTGCCTTGAGCTGGGTGCCCGGGATCCGCACCGCCTGGTATATCGTGCGCAAGCACCGCGGGCAGAGGGCACTGCGGCACTTATCCAAAGGCGCCTTGTACCACGAACCCAACTACGTCGCCCCACCGCTGGAATGCCCGCTGGTGGTCACGGTCCACGACCTTTCCCATCTGCGCTTTCCCCAGTATCATCCCGCTGCCCGGGTGCGCTGGCTGGAACGGTTTCTGCCGGATACCATAGCGCGCGCCTGCAAGGTCATTACCGCCTCGGAGTTCTCGCGCCAGGAGATCCTCGAGCTTTTGGGCCTTCCTCCGGCCAAAGTAAAAGTCATCCCCTTAGGGCTGGATGCCCGCTTTCACTCCCAGGAAGCGACTGCCCTCCAAGATGCGCTAAGGCGCTACGGCCTTAAGCCCCAAGAGTACATCGCCGCGGTAGGGACCTTGGAGCCGCGCAAGAACCTGTTGCGGCTGCTCGAGGCGTATGCTGCCTTGCCCGCGCGCCTGCGCCGGCGTTTTCCTTTGGTGTTGGCCGGCCCCAAAGGCTGGCAGACTGAGGCGCTGTGGCCGAGGTTGGAGCCGCTTGTGCGGCGCGGTGAGGTGCGCTGGCTGGGTTACGTCGAAGAAGCTGATCTTCCCAAGCTGTACGCCGGGGCGGCGGTCTTTGCCTATCTCTCTCTTTATGAAGGATTTGGGCTGCCGGTGCTGGAAGCGATGGGGTGCGGCGCGCCGGTGCTGACTTCGCAGGCTTCGGCCATGGCCTCTTGGGCCGGCGACGCCGTAGCCTTGGTCGATCCGCTGGACGTTGAGGCGATCCGCCAAGCTTTGGCGCGCTTGTTGGAAGATCGCCTTTGGGCTAGGTCGTTGGGCGCGCGCGGTCAAGCCATGGCCAAGCAATTTTCCTGGACCCGCTGTGCCAGCGAAACTTTGGCGGTGTATCTTGAGGCAGCCGATGCTTAGATTTGCCCACAACTCCGACTGATCTTTATTTGTGCAGTGCCAAGGGAGGCTGGAGGCTGTGCTGCTGGCACCTCTCCTTCGTCAAAGAAGTAAAGGTTTCTGAACTTATGCAGTCTGCCACGGTTGGCTGTCTATACTCTACCTAAGGAATGGCTTGTTGGTGGAAAAATGAAATTGCTGTTTTGTCTTTTTTTGGTGATGTTGATGCCCTTGCCAGCACAAGCCGGCGATCCTGCAGCTGAGTTGTTTGCTTCCGCCAGCCAAGGACGGATCTCGCAACTCCAATCGATCCTGGCGCAGGGGGTGGACGTCGATGCAAGGACTGCCACTGGTCGCACTGCGCTGATGGGAGCGGCTTTCTTCGGCAATGAGCGCTGCGTGCGCTTGCTTTTGAGCTATGGCGCTGACGTCAATGCCGCCGACAACCGCGGTATCACTCCGCTGATGGATGCGGTCATGGGTGGCTGGACTGAAGTGGTCGAGCTATTGTTGGCAGCCGGTGCCGATGTCAACGCCCAAGACAAAGCAGGTCAGTCGGTTCTGGACAAAGCCAAACAAACCGGCAACCCGGAAATTCTCAAACTGCTGACACCAACCGTAGGCCAGCCATCGCAGTCCTCCCAGAATCCGCCCCAGGCCGATGGAGCTCCTGCCGACTCCGAAGGCAAGAGCGAACCGGAACCGGCTAAGGCAGAAGACCCTGCGCCATCCCCTTGAAGGCGTGGCAGTTTGGATCCATCAGACCAGGTCCTCGCCTAGAGTAGGCTAGGATCAAAAAGAAGAAAAAATCCTCCTCTTCCAGTACCATATTGGCATGCGTATTCATATTCTTGGCATCTGCGGCACTTTTATGGGGGGGCTGGCAATCCTCGCCCGCGAATTGGGATTTGAGGTTACCGGTTCTGACCGGGATGTCTATCCTCCCATGAGCACTCAGCTGGAGGCACTCGGTATCCAGCTCAATCATTACTCTCCTGCCAATCTTGACCCAGCCCCCGACGTTGTGATCATCGGTAATGCGCTGTCACGGGGCAACCCGGAAGTGGAAGCAGTGCTGGAGTGCGGCTTGCCTTATACTTCCGGCCCGCAGTGGCTCTTCGAGGCAGTCCTCAAAAGTCGTTGGGTGCTTGCAGTCGCCGGTACTCACGGCAAAACCACCACTTCCTCCATGCTCGCCTGGATTTTGGAGAGCGCAGGAAAAAATCCTGGGTTTCTGATCGGCGGGATTCCCCAAAATTTCGCCCGATCTGCCAGGCTTGGGGATTCCCCTTTTTTCGTAGTGGAAGCGGACGAGTACGATACGGCCTTTTTCGACAAGCGTTCCAAGTTCGTTCACTATCGCCCGCGCACCGCCATCCTCAATAACCTGGAATTCGATCATGCCGATATTTTCCCAAACATTGCCGCCATTCAGGTTCAGTTCCACCACTTGGTGCGTACTGTGCCAGGCAACGGTCGTCTGATCGTCTCAGCCGGGGACTGCAATTTACAGACAGTGCTTGCGCAGGGATGTTGGACGCCGGTCGAGCGTTTCGGGGTGGAGAACGCGCTAGCCGATTGGAATGCGCGCTTGCTCTCCGAAGACGGTGGCCGGTTTGAAGTTTTCCACGCAGGCAAACCGATTGCTGTGGTTTCCTGGACGCTCAGCGGGTGCCACAATGTGGCCAATGCGTTGGCCGCCATCGCCGCCGCCAGCCATGCCGGCGTTGACCCTAAGCTGGCGTGTTGTGCTTTGGAGGGCTTTAAAGGAGTCAAGCGGCGGCTGGAGCTGCGTGGTGTAGCGGCGGGTGTTTCGGTTTATGACGATTTCGCTCATCACCCCACTGCGATTGCTGCCACCCTTAAAGGGATGCGTGCGCGGATCAAGGATCAGCGCTTAATCGCCATTGTAGAACCTCGCTCCAACACCATGCGCATGGGGGTTCATGCCACCAGTTTGGCGCAGTCCCTGATTGATGCCGACTTGGCTTTCATTTACGCCCCACCCGATCTGGACTGGGATGCTAAGGCCTTGATGTCCGATTGTCCGTCCCTTCGGGTTTTCCACACTCTGGAAGACCTCCTCGCTGAATTGATAGTGATCGCTCAACCCGGCGACCATTGGGTATTCATGAGCAATGGCAGTTTCGGCAACATCCACGCCCTTGCTCTGGAGAAGCTGGACAGACACCAGAGTTGAATTTCGATGTTCCACGTGAAACATCGAATGTCACACAGAAAGCAGCAAGGCTATGATAACTTACTGGCCTTTTGATGCGGATCAATTCTAGATCAGTGCTTATGGAGAGCCTCGGCTTGAATGCTAGCTACTTGCTTTTTTCACCCTATCGCTGGAAAAAGTGGAGGTGGGTTCTGCTCCTGCTTGGGCTGTCGATGGGTGTCTGCGCCTGGGCTGGTGCGCAGGACTGCCAGGCTGCAGGCTGGTTGGAGTGGGTCGTGCTCGAACCATGGGGGATCAAGCTTAAAGGAAAGTTGGATACCGGCGCCAAGACCTCTTCCCTTCATGCTGTCGATATCGAATATTTCCAGCGCGATGGGAAAGAATGGGTGCGCTTTAAAACCTTCGATCCGCGTCGCAAGACCAAACCGGTGATCGTCGAGCGGCCATTGCTTCGAGACGTGCGCATCAAGCGTCACACCGCGCCCTATCAGGAGCGGCCGGTAGTGGCGTTGGACGTGTGTCTTGGGGATAGACTGATCACCGCTGAATTCAGCCTGATCGACCGAGGGCGCTTCAATTATCCGGTGCTTCTGGGCCGAAGCCTTCTGAAGCAAGAACGGATTTTGGTCGATGCCACGACAACCTATACTTTCGACACCAGTCCCAAACGATGTAAGCGCCTGGTCGAATCGAGCTTAAGGTCCCAATAGCGTTTATATAGTCCTAATTTCAAGGAATTGGTTTGAAAAACCTGCATCTTAAGCTTTTGGCCTTGGCTTTGGTGGTCTTTGCTCTGGTGTTGGGTGGTTACAAAGTCATCCGGCTGGGGCTACCGCTGTTACCCTCCGAGGAGATAGAAGTCTGGAGCGTGGAAGCCAGGTTGTTCTTTAAGGCGAAAGGCAAGCCGGTCAAGGTCCGCTTTGCCCTGCCCAAGGCACCGCCTGGGTTTTTGATCCTCGACGAGGACTTTGTCTCCGGTCGTTATGGGTTGACTATTCACGAAGAGAAAGGCAATCGCTTTGCCGAATGGGTAGTCCGCAGGGCCAAAGGGGAACAAACGCTTTATTATCACTTGCAGTTGACGCGCGCTCCTGCAGCGGAGACCCCGGGCGAGGTTGCCAAGCAAAAAACCAAGCGCGCTCTTCCTGCTGCTCCAGTTGTGCCCGAATACTCGCCCGACATCGCCCCCGCGGTCACGGCGCTGTTGGATGAGGTGCGCCAGAAATCGGCCGATACCCTCACTTTTACCCGCGAGCTGCTGTTGCGTCTGAACGCCGCTTCGCCAGACGCCAACGTCCAGATCCTGCTGCGCGACGTCAAGACGCCGCAGGAAAAAATGGAACGAATCCGCCAGCTGCTTGCCGGGGCGCGGATTCCCTCGCGTCCTGTTCAGGTGTTGATCTTGCATGAAAAAATACGTCACGGGGAATTACTGCCGTGGCTGCAGGTACATAACGGTGAGGAGTGGGTGACGTTCGATCCGGAGAGCGGGGACAGCGGAATTCCTGAAAATGCGTTGGTTTGGGCGGTTGGCAGCGAGCCGGTGGCGGTTATCGAAGGGGGGAACAGCATAAAACTCGAGCTTGCGGTCAGCCGCCATACCCAAGAGGCGGTCCGAGTCGCAGAACAGCGCGCCCGCAAACTGAATTCCGACATCATGGAATTCTCCTTGTTCAGCCTGCCGATTCAGACTCAGCACGTTTATCGGGTGCTACTCATGATCCCGCTGGGGGCTTTATTGATCGTGTGTCTGCGCAACGTAGTCGGGATCAAAACCTTTGGCACCTTCATGCCGATTCTCATCGCCTTAGCATTCCGCGAAACCGAACTGCTTTGGGGGGTGTTGCTGTTCTCTTTGGTCGTAGCGCTGGGGCTTAGCTGCCGGTTTTATTTAGAATATCTGCAATTGCTCCTGGTGCCCAGGCTGGCTTCGGTCTTGATCATCGTCATCATCTTGATGGTCCTGATCAGCCTCTTGAGTCACAAGCTGGGGCTGGAGCGCGGCCTTTCAGTAGCGCTTTTCCCGATGGTCATCTTAACCATGACGGTCGAACGCATGGCCCTCTTGTGGGAGGAACACGGAGCGGCAGAAGCCCTCAAGCAAGGCATTGGGAGTCTGACAGTCGCGGTGTTGGCGTTTCTGCTGATGAAAAACGATGTGCTCCAACATTTGGTATTCGTGTTCCCGGAATCGCTGCTGATCATCCTGGCCCTGACTTTGCTCTTGGGCCGTTATACCGGCTATCGCTTGACCGAGCTGTGGCGGTTCCGGGCTTTTCTTCTCCAGGAACCGAAGTGATTGTTACGCAGCTGAACCGCCGGCTTCCCTGGCGCCGCCTTCACGCGCTGGGCATCTTGGGCATGAATCGGCGCAATGCCGATTACATCATGCGTTATAACCCAAGGCGCTTGTACCCCCTGGTGGACGACAAGCTCAAGACCAAACGGTTGGCGCTGGCCGCCGGCGTGCCTGTTCCTGAGTTGTATGGAGTGGTGGAAATCCAGCGCCAGATTCCTGCCCTTCACGAGCAGCTGAAGCGCTATCCTCAAGGCTTTGTGGTCAAGCCCACGCACGGCAGCGGCGGCGAGGGGATTTTGGTGATCACCGGATGCGTCCGCGGCGGCTACCGCAAAAGCAGCGGCGCTTTGATCAGCGCAGAGGAATTTGAGTTCCACATTTCCAATATCCTTAGCGGGCTCTATAGCCTTGGCGGTTTGCCGGACAGCGCGCTGATCGAACGCCGCATCGATTTCGACCCGGTGTTCCAGAACGTTAGCTACCAAGGCGTCCCCGACATTCGTACCATTGTTTTCCGCGGGGTTCCAGTCATGGCGATGATCAGGCTGCCTACCCGGCTCTCGGACGGCAGGGCCAACCTGCATCAGGGAGCAGTCGGGGTGGGCATTGACCTCGTCAGCGGTCGTACCCTGATGGGCACCTGGAAAGAGACCTTGCTCGAACAGCATCCGGACACTGGAGGAAAGATCGTAGAGCTGGTGATTCCCCACTGGGAGACCATCCTGCGTTTGAGTTCCGCATGCGCCGATCTGGTGGGACTGGGCTACATCGGTGTGGACGTGGTGTTGGACCGCGATCTTGGTCCGCTCATGCTGGAGATGAACGCCCGCCCGGGGCTAGCCATTCAGATCGCCAATCGGGCCGGGCTTTTCCAGCGCCTCAAAAAAATCGAGGCCATGGCTGAGATTCCATCTTCCCTAGAAGACAGGATCGCTCTCGCCAAAGACCTGGCTGAATCGCACAAAATTTTTGGAATATAAAAATGAAAACTTATTCTTTTTTGTTATTTAAGGGTTTTTTATACTTTGCCTGCCGATGGGTCCAGCTTGAGAGAACGCGCGCATGAGCGGATTGTCCCACTCGCCTTTGACCCCTGAACAAATCGAATTGCTCGAGCGGCTGCTCGCCACCTTATCCCACGATCAGCGGCTATGGGTAAGCGGCTATCTGGCCGGTTTGGCACGCGAGCCTGCTCTCCAGACGCCGGCCAAAACCCCCTTGGTCACCGTGCTCTACGGCACCGAGACCGGGCATTCCCAAGCCCTGGCCGAAACCTTAAGTCAAAAGCTTATCGACCGGGGCCTTCGGGCCAAGGCAGTGGATATGGCCGATTATGATCCGCGTCAACTCAAACAGGAGAAATTCTTGCTGGTCATCACCAGCACGCACGGCGAAGGCGATCCGCCTGCTCCGGCAGAGAGGTTTTTCGAGTTCCTGCATTCGCTCAAGGCTCCTAGACTCGATGGGCTTAAGTTTTCCGTCCTGGCGCTGGGGGATTCGAGCTATGAATTTTTCTGTCAAGCCGGTAAGGTTATCGATGCGCGCTTGGAAGCTTTAGGGGGA
Organism: uncultured Methylococcales bacterium; assembly: GCA_964654415.1. GTDB lineage: Bacteria > Pseudomonadota > Gammaproteobacteria > Methylococcales > Methylothermaceae > Methylohalobius. Next base: position 44,865 of record CAZZIP010000009.1, read on the forward strand.
GAGCGTTTCCAGCCACGCTGCGATTGCGACGTGGACTACGAACGGCCGGCCACAGAGTGGATGACCGCGGTAGTGGCGAAGTTGGCAGAACTGCTCGACCACCAGCCGAGGCTGGAGATCAAGCCTCAAGCCTCGACTATACCGGCTACCCGTTATGATCGCCACCATCCCTATTTGGCGCTGGTGTTTGAAAACGTCAATCTCAACGGCCGCGGCGCTGACAAAAAAACCCACCATTTGGAGCTATCCATCGAGAACTCAGGGCTGAGCTACGAGCCTGGGGATGCGGTGGCGGTCATTCCGACCAACGCTCGCGAGTGGGTGGAGGAGTTGATCGAAGCTTTGGGATTGTCCGCCAATGAGCTGGTCGAGACTCCCAAGGGAACCCTCCCCTTGAGCGAGGCCCTGGAGCGCTGCTATGAAATCACCCAACTGACGCCGCTGTTTGTCGAGCGATATGCCAGCTTCAATCAGGACCCCAAGCTGAAACGCTTGAGTCTGCCGGAAAATCGTCGCGAACTGATGGAATTCACTCACGGGCGCTGGATTGTCGATCTGGTTCGCGAGTGTCCAGCGCCCGGCCTTCAGGCCCAGGAGTTGCTCTATTGTCTTAGGCCGATGCAGCCTCGGCTGTATTCCATCGCCTCCAGCCAAGCGGCTTATCCCGATGAGCTCCATCTGCTGGTGGCGGTGGTCGAGTACCAGATCGACGGTAGGCTGCGTCAGGGAACCGCTTCAAGCTATCTCGCCGAACGCGTCAAGATGGGCGACCGCATTCCCATTTACGTTGAAACCAACAAGCATTTCCGTTTGCCCAAAGACCCCGATGCCCCTATCATCATGGTCGGACCGGGCACAGGGATAGCGCCTTTCCGTGCCTTTATGCAGGAACGCGAGGCGTGCGCGGCCAAGGGTAAAAATTGGCTGTTTTTCGGTGAGCGGCATTTTCGCACCGATTTCCTGTATCAGATAGAATGGCAGAAGTGGCTAAAAACTGGGCTGTTGACGCGTATGGAAGTGGCATTTTCCCGGGACGGGCCCGAGAAGACTTATGTCCAGCACCGGATGCTCGAGCACGCGCGCGAACTTTACGCCTGGCTGGAGGAAGGTGCCTATTTCTACGTCTGTGGCGACGCCAGTCGGATGGCGCCGGATGTGCACAGAGCTTTGGTCGAGGTGGTGCAAAAACAGGGAGCCTATACCCGCGATCAGGCCGAGGAGTACGTCAAGACGCTCCAACAGGAAAAGCGCTATCTCAAAGATGTATATTGACATGCTAAAACGCGACGCTGACCTTTCTCAGCCGTTGGAAAAACTCCATCCCAACGAGAAGATCAAGCACGAAAGCCGGGGCCTGCGGGGAACCATAGCGGCAGGATTGGAGGATCGGATTACCGCAGGGCTCCCGCTTGAGGCTGACCGGCAGCTTCTGAAATTCCACGGTATCTATCAGGAGGAAGATCGGGACCTGCGCCAGGAACGCCGCCAAAAGCGGCTTGAGCCGGCCTATGAATTCATGGTCCGCCTGCGGCTTCCCGGCGGGGTTTGCACTCCCAAACAGTGGCTCAAGCTGGATGAATTGGCGCAGCGCTACGGCAACGGTACCCTGCGCCTCACTACGCGCCAGACTTTCCAATTCCACGGGGTGCTGAAGTGGAACCTGCGAAATCTGATCCAGGGCCTGCACGAAGTCCGTCTCGACAGCATCGCCGCCTGCGGGGACGTCAACCGCAACGTCATCGCCACGGCCAACCCCTTTCGCTCCGCGGTGCACCAAAAGGTCTGGCAACTGGCTAAAGATATAAGCACCTATCTTTTGCCGAAGACCCGGGCTTATTTCGAAATCTGGTTGAACGGCGAGAAGTTGGCCGAGGGGCCGAAAGGTGAAGAGGAACCGCTTTACGGGCGCACTTACCTGCCGCGGAAATTCAAGATTGCGTTAGCCGTCCCTCCAGATAACGATGTGGATGTATTCGCCCACGATTTGGGCTTCATCGCTGTCGTCGAGGCTGGCAGGCTGATGGGGTTCAACGTTTCGGTAGGCGGCGGCATGGGCCGGACCGATGGCGACCCCGCCACCTATCCCAGGCTCGGCGAGGTGATCGGGTTTTGCCTGGCGGAGCAGGTGGTCCAGGTCGCAGAGGCGGTGGTGGCAGTCCAGCGCGACTTCGGCAACCGCCAAAACCGCTCGCGCGCCCGCCTCAAATACACCCTAGATGTCCACGGGAGCGAATGGTTTGCCGCAGAGCTGGAAAAGCGCCTGGGATGGAAGCTGGCGGCCCCCCGCCCCGTTGTCTTTACCCGCCGAACAGACCCTTTCGGTTGGGTCCAAGGGGAAGACGGCAAGTGGCATTATGGGCTTTATATCGAATGCGGCCGGGTCAAAGGGGAGCTTATGCGCGCCCTGCGCATCGTCGCCCAGGAATTAAGCGGCTATTTTTGCCTGACTTGCAACCAGAATCTGATCCTGGCCGGGATCGAGGAAGGAGACCTTCCCCGCATGGAACGGTTGCTCGATGAGCTTGGACTCACTGGGAAGCATTCCTCCTCCCGCTGCGCCTCGCTGGCCTGTGTGGCGCTTCCCACCTGCAATCTGGCGATGGCAGAGGCAGAACGCTATTTTCCGCGTTTCATGGAGCGCTTCGAGCAACTCCTGAAGTCCTATGGTCTTGGGGACGAAACGATCACCGTCCGCATCAGCGGTTGTCCCAACGGCTGTGCCCGTCCTTATCTGGCCGAGATCGGTTTGAGCGGCAGGGCACCCGGTAAATACAACCTATATCTTGGTGGCAGCCCCCGCGGTGACCGGCTTGCCGCACTATATCTGGAGAATATCGACGAAACCCGAATTTTTGGCGTGCTCTCCCGTTGCTTGCAGCAGTATGCCGGCGAGCGCCAAAATGGGGAGAGTTTTGGGGATTTTTTGGCTCGGATCGGATGGCACGAATCGAAAGCCGGTTTTATTCCGAACGACGGTAATGCATAATAATGCTGCAATCTTGCAGCCATCCCGCGGAGCTAGACGATGGCAAAATACTTCATGACCTGCCGAATCGAGTCTAGGCTGTTGGCGTTTCCGGCAGCACTGGGTGAACTGGGTCGCAAGGTTCAGCATAAACTTCAAACCCTCACCCCGGGTGTTGCCGTCGAAAGCTGCTATGCCTTGCTCGGCCCTTATGACCTGCTCTATCTTTTGGAGGCTCCCGACAACGCTACGGCCATGAAGGTGGCGATGATCGTGCGTTCGCTGGGGATTGCCCACACCGAAATCTGGCCGGCCCTGGAGGCTGCGGCCTTCGATGCGTTGGCTGAGGAATTTTCTACTGCCAGCCGAGAAGACGAGCGTAAGATCGATGAAGCTTCGGAGGAGAGTTTTCCGGCAAGCGATTCCCCTGCCTGGACCGGTACCACGATCGGCTAAAATCGCATGGCATGGGGAGAGCTGATCAAAATCGTCTTGCTCGGAGCACTGGGACTGACGCTGTTGGCAAGTCTTGGGCTGTGGGTGCTGGCCATAACCGCCTCCCCCCCATCAGACCTGGGCGTGCGCGATGGAAGGCTTGCGCCTTGTCCCAGCCGGCCCAACTGTGTCTCCAGCCAGGCCGATCCAAGCGATCCGGTGCATTTCCTAGCGCCTATACCTTTCTCTGGAGGATTTAGCCAAACCCACGAGCGCTTGCGCCGGGTGCTGATGGCCCAACCTAGGGTCACTATTCGGCGCGACGAACCTGGCTACTTGTATGCTGAATTTAGATCCAAGCTGTTTGGTTTCGTCGATGACGTAGAATTTTTGCTCGACCCACAAACCAAACAGATCCATTTCCGTTCTGCTTCGCGCGTGGGATATAGTGACCTAGGAGTTAACCGGAGCCGCATCGAAGCTATTCGCCGCCAATTGGTCGGTTGAAACCCTTCAAGAGCGCTAGGCGAGCCGGGACAAAGCGTTGCCGCAAGGCGCTGAAGTTCTCTGCCTAGGTCTTAGGGCCTGTTAGTGACTTTAGGACGATAAACGACGAGATGGAAGAAACTGATTCTCCTGTTGACGAATATATCATTACGGTGATGGCCAAGGACCGTCCTGGGATCATCGCCGCCATCACCCGGGCGGTGTTCAAGCTTGGCGGCAACGTGACGGAACTGAGCCAGACAGTGATGCGCGGTTACTTCACGATCATCTTGAGTGCTGCACTGCCGCCAGGATTGGAACCTGAGGAAATCCGGCGCCGGATCGAGACAGCCGAACCGGAAATGGCGTTGTCGGCCTGCGTGCGCCGCTATGACTCGGTACCGCTGTTCGTACCAGAGGAAGAGGCAGGGACCTATTTCCTGACCATCCAAGGGAGAGACCGCCCAGGGGTCATCGCTCAAGTGACGACCTACTTGGCTTCTCAGGGGATCAACGTCGAGGACCTTTACACCCGCAGCGCCGGGGAAGAGATCACCATGATCCTCCAGATTCGGCCCGGTAACCGGCGCAGCGCCGAGCGTATGCGGCTGGACTTGGAAACGATCGGAGAGGAGCTCAAGATCAACATCCACCTGCTCCATCAAGACATCCTGCGGGCCACCAGCGAGGTCGGCGCGATCCGGCGGTTGGTGCGGCTGGCACCGGAGGGAAAATAAATGTTGCGCACCGAAGACATTTTGATGACCTTGCGCATGTTCCAGGACGAGAACTGCGACGTCCGCACGGTCACGCTGGGAATTAACCTCCTCGATTGCGCCGGTCCGAACATCGACCTGGTATGTAGAAAGGCTAAGCAGAAGATTCGTGACTTCGCCGGTCGCCTGATGGAGCAGGGACGACGCATTGCGGAGCAGTACGGCATTCCGATCGTGAACTATCGGGTGGCCGTCTCGCCGGTCTCCCTGTGGGCGGCAGGCCATGGCGCTCCCGGCATGGTGCGGGTGGCAAAAACCTTAGATGCGGTCGCGCGCGAGATCGGGGTAGATTTCGTAGGCGGTTTTTCAGCATTCGTGGAAAAAGGCATCGCCGCCGCCGACCAGGAGCTGATCGCTGCTCTGCCCGAGGCGCTCGGGAGCACCGAGCGCGTCTGCGGTTCGCTGAACGTGGCCTCTTCCCGCGCCGGGATCAACATGGACGCGATCCTCGCCGTCAGCCGGTCGATCAAGACCTTGGCGGAGCGGACCGCAGCCAGCGATGGATTTGGCTGCGCCAAGCTGGTCGTGTTCGCGAACATGCCGGACGACAATCCATTCATGGCCGGGGCTACCCATGGCATCGGCGAGCCGGAGTGCGTGCTCAACGTCGGCGTCAGCGGCCCGGGTGTCGTCAAGCGGGCTGTGGAACGGCTGCGCGCGCTGGAAACCCGGATCACCCTGGGCGACCTCGCCGAGGAGATCAAATGTACCGCCTATCGGGTCACCCGGATCGGCGAACTGATCGGCACCGCCTTGGCCGAGCGCCTCAAGGTGCCTTTTGGAATCGTCGATCTGTCGCTGGCGCCCACGCCTCGCATCGGCGACTCGGTGGGGGAAATTCTCCAGATGCTTGGGATAGAGCGGATCGGGGCGGCGGGGACGACGGCGGCGCTGGCGCTTCTGACCGATGCGGTCAAGAAAGGCGGCGCGTTTGCTTCCTCGTCGGTGGGGGGGCTCTCAGGGGCATTCATTCCCGTCAGCGAGGACGCGGTTTTAGCTGAGGCCGCCGCCTTGGGCGGCCTGTCCTTAGAGAAGCTTGAGGCGATGACCAGCGTTTGTTCCGTGGGGTTGGACATGATTGCGATCCCAGGCGATACTGCCCCTGAAACCATCGCTGGGCTGATCGCTGATGAGTGCGCCATCGGGGTGATGAACCACAAGACTACCGCCTGCCGATTGATTCCCGTCCCCGGTAAGAAACCCGGTGATCGCGCCGTGTTCGGCGGCTTGTTTGGCGAAACCCCGATCCTTGCGGTCCGCAGTGGAGGCGAGGAGTTTGTCCGTTTCGGCGGAAGGATTCCGGCACCGATTCATGCGCTCAGGAACTAGCGCAAGAAATTATGGCGGAGAGGGAGGGATTCGAACCCTCGATACCCGGTTAGGGTATACACGATTTCCAGTCGTGCTCCTTCGACCACTCGGACACCTCTCCGAAAGGCTGAATATTATAACCTAGGCGAAATCATTCGTGGCAGGTAAGTTTGCGCATGACTTCATCCCTTGATTCCCCCGTTACCCGTCGCTTGGATGAGTTGGGGATTGGTTATACGCCGATCGCCATTCCTCTCGATGCCGAGCGCAAACCGATCCGATCCCTGGAAGAGTCCATCGCCGCGCACGGCGGGGACCCGACTTGCATCGTCCGTAGTCTCGTGTTTCGCACTGGAAGCGGCGGGTTTGTCTTGCTTGCGATCGCAGGCGGCGGCCGGGCGGATTGGGGAGCGCTGCGCAAGCATTTGGGAGAGCGAAGGCTGGCTTTGGCCGAGCCGCAAGAAGTGCTGGATGCGACCGGGTTTCCCATAGGCGCGGTGCCACCCCTCGCCCTGCCTGAAAGCATTCGCGTTTTGGTGGATGAAGGGGTTTTCGCTCACGCACGAGTGGTGATCGGCAGCGGCGTGTTGGGATACGCCCTCGAACTGACCAGTGCCGACCTGCGTCGGGCCCTGAAAGCGGCGGAAGTGGGGAGGTTTACCAAGCCTTGAAAAGGTTCAAAACAACTCCACCTGCACTGGCCTGGTTCGGAACAGCCCGGTTTCCAGCGGCGGAAGGGGAAGGTCCAATTTCAACCTGCGGCAAGCCAGGCGGAACCTTTGCGCGATGAGATCGGCAAACACCCCTTCGCCGCGCATCCGCTGACCGAACCTGGGATCGTTGGTGCGGCCGCCGCGGCAGTCGCGAATGCGGTTGAGAGTGCGATCGGCCAGATTCGGAAAGTGGGAACGCAGCCATTCCTCAAACAGATCTGCCACTTCCAGCGGCAGCCTAAGCAGCACATAGCCGGCTGACAAGGCCCCTGCCTGGGCGGCGGCTTTGAGAATGGTTTCCAGTTCGGAATCGGTCAGGACCGGAATCACCGGCGCCACCATCACGCCCACCGGAATGCCCGCTGCGCGCAGGGTGGTGACCGCCTGCAGGCGGCGATGGGGAGCGCTGGCGCGTGGCTCGAGCTTGCGCGCGAGCGCCGGCTTTAAAGTAGTAATCGAAAGATACACCTGGACCAGGTTTTTCTCCGCCATCGGCGCCAAAAGATCCAGGTCGCGTTCGATCAAGGCGGATTTGGTGGTAATGGTGAGTGGATGGTTGAATTCACTGAGAACTTCCAGAATCTGCCGCGTGATCTTATACCGGCGCTCGATCGGCTGATACGGGTCGGTGTTGGATCCCAGCGCGATGGGGGTGCAGCGATAGCCGGATCGCTGTAATTCTCGGCGCAAGAGCTTGGCCGCCTCCGGCTTGGCGGTGAGCTTGGTTTCAAAATCCAGCCCGGGCGAGAGGTTCAAATAAGCGTGGGTGGGGCGGGCGTAGCAGTACACACACCCATGCTCGCAGCCCCGGTAGGGGTTGATGGATTGCTCGAAGGGGATGTCTGGAGACTGGTTGCGGGCGATGATGGTGCGCGGAGTTTCCAGGAAGACTTGGGTGGTCGGGGCGGAAGGGTCATCCGTGGTTTCCCAGCCGTCGTCCATCCTTTCGTGACGGGTAACATTGTAGCGGCCGGTAGGATTGCTTATGGCGCCTCGGCCTTTATGCGGTGCGCTCGGTTTCATGGTGGAAAACGTGGTAAAGTGGCATCCGGCTATAGCGTACGCGCCCTTATTTAGAAGATGCAAGCATGCGGATCGATAGGCGTTACCTAGTAGTGTATGGGATCATCGTAGCGGCGGCGGTGGGCGCCTTGCTGATAGGGCCGATCCCCCAGGATCCTGCTTATCATCGCTTTGCCGACAGCCGTGCCTGCGGCGTCGTGCCCAATTGCCTTAATGTGCTCTCCAACCTGGCGTTCGTGCTGGTAGGCGGGTTCGGGCTGTGGACCGTGGGAAATTGGCCGGGCGAGATCAGATCCGCATTCCGCGTGTTCTGGTGGGGGGTGTTCCTTACCGGCTTCGGCTCGGCCTGGTATCACTGGACGCCCGACGACGCCCGCCTGGTCTGGGATAGGCTGCCGATGACTTTGGCGTTTATGGGATTGTTTGCCGCGGTGCTGATCGATCAGTTTCAGATCAAGCCTTGGATCCTTCCCGCCTTGGTCGCGACTGGTCTGGCCAGTATTGGCGTATGGCTGGCGTTCGACGACCTTAGGCTGTACGGCTTGGTGCAGTTTCTGCCGCCGGTGGTGATGTTGTTGATCTTCGCGCTGTTTCCGGCGGGACGGATCGTGCGCCGCCGGATTTATTTGGCACTTGGTGGCTACGCCGCGGCCAAAGTGGTCGAACTTGGAGATGCGGAGATTTTCCTGGCCACTTCTTTCTTCATCAGTGGGCATACCCTCAAACACCTGTTGGCGGCGGTTGCTGCCGGCTGCCTGCTGCCAGGAAAGCCCACACGGGTTCACCCGTAGGGGCAGACCTACGTGTCTGCCCCGATAATCCGGGCGCACACACAGGTGCGCCCCTACGTGTTTGTCCCGATGAAACAGGTGCACCTGTAGGGGCAGACCTACGTGTCTGCCCTGATAATACGGGTGCACACATGGGCGCACACGCAGGTGCGCCCCTACTTTTGGGGCAAAATTATTAAACTGAAGTAGGTGAAACAAGAAGATCACAGCGGTTCGGGTGCCCCGAGCAAGGCAGAGGAATTGGACCATGGCGGGTGAGGGGCGAGAGATACCAGATTGATTGGTTAGCCTTATGCCGCAAATATTCGACAACATCGAGCTGAAGCTGATACAAGGGCTCCACCGCGCCTTGCCTGCGGCCACTGCCTGCTCCTTCTGCGTTGGGTACCTAAACCTGCGCGGCTGGGATCGGCTGGCTGATCTCGTCGAAGACCTGCAGGGCGGTGATGAGGACCACGCCTGCCGCGTGCTCGTCGGGATGCATCGCCCGCCGGAGGAAGAGATGAAAGCGCTCGCCGGCCTTAAGCCAAGGTCTCAAATCGTTGACGGTCCCATGCTCGCCCGGCTCAAGCGCCGCATCACCGAGAGCTTCAAAGGGCAGCTCGAGTTTGGCGTGCCGTCGGCACAAGCGGAGGCTGCTCTTCGCCGACTGGCGAGTCAGCTTCGGGCGCGCAAAGTTTTTCTCAAAGCCTTCTTGTGCTTGTGCCCTGAACGATATTGTTTTTGACGTGTTGGGTCTGACTCCTAGCGAGCGCGAGGCGGTGTATGAGGCGGTGGTCAATTTGGTGCAGGCGCGGTTGGAGAAGGCACGGAGTATGTAGCCATGCGGTATGACCAGCATGAGCGACCGGTCGGTCGCCCCAACCGCCGCAGCCTCCGCCTGAAGGGCTACGATTATTCGCAGGCGGGGGCGTATTTCATCACCATCGTGTCCCAGGATCGGGCGTGTTTATTTGGCGAGGTGGTAAATGGAGAAATGCGGTTGAATGAATTTGGCGAATTCGTGCGCGACGAATGGTTTCAATCGGCGCAAATACGCCAGGAAATCCAATTGAACCCGGACGAATTTGTGGTCATGCCCAATCACATCCACGGGGTCGTTTGGATTGTGGGTGACGGCGCATCCGTAGGGGCGCACGGCCGTGCGCCCCTACCAATGCAACGCATGCCCCGGTCGTTGGCGTCGTTCATCGCCGGTTTTAAATCGGCCGTCACCAAACGTATCAACGAACGGCGCGGTACGCCCGGCCTTCCCGTCTGGCAACGCAATTATTACGAACACATCGTCCGCGATGATGATGAATTACGCCGCATTCGGGAATACATCACCAACAACCCGTTGCAATGGGCCTTGGATCGGGAAAACCCGCATGTCGTAGGGGCGCATGGCCATGCGCCCCTACTCTCAAAGTCCGGGTTGCAGATAAGGGTAAGGTTACCGCGAAATGGGCTAGGAGATACAGCATGACCAGCATCACCATTGTTTTATCTGAGGACCGGTTACAGCAGTTACAACAGATAGCCACCCGTTTTCACGTTACTCCTGAAGAGTTGGTGCGCATCAGCGTCGAAGAATTGCTTTCGCGTCCTGAGGAAGAATTCCGCAGAGCACTGGAGTATGTGTTACGGAAGAATACCGAACTCTATCAGCGGTTGGCTTGATGCGCTACCTCACTCTGCGTGAGACGTTGGAGATTTATCAGCGCGTGATGCAACAATCGGGTGGCCTCATCGGCATTCGTGATCTGGGTGCATTGGAGTCGGCAGTGGCACAGCCACGGATGACTTTCGGCGGAGAAGAGCTGTATCCGACGGTTGTCGAGAAAGCGGCGGCACTTGGCTTCTCACTCATCCAAAATCATCCATTTGTGGATGGTAACAAACGAACAGCGCACGCGGCTATGGAAACGTTCCTTGTGTTGAATGGGTATGAAATTGGCGCACCCGTGGATGAACAAGAAAAAGTGATTCTTCAGATTGCGTCAGGCGAGATGCACCGACATACCTTTGTGCACTGGCTGGATGCTCACGTCGAGCCAAAGGGATGGTGACATCCTCATTCATGCCCAACCATTTCCATGGAATTATCATGATAATGTCCAACCCTGTAGGGGCAGACCTATGTGTCTGCCCCGATGAAACGGGCGGACACACAGATGTGGGCGCACACACAGGTGCGCCCCTACGTGTTTGTCCCGATGATACGGGCGCACACGCAGGTGCGCCCCTACCGGAAATCATCCAATGGTTCAAAACGATGACCACCAATGAATACATCCGCGGCGTCAAACAATCTGGCTGGCCGCCGTTTCGCGGCCGGTTGTGGCAACGCAATTATTACGAACACATCATCCGCAACGATGATGAATTACGCCGCATTCGGGAATACATCACCAACAACCCGTTGCAATGGGCCTTGGATCGGGAAAACCCGCATGTCGTAGGGGCGCATGGCCATGCGCCCCTACCCGAGGATGAACTCCCAGAGGGAGAGGGAAAGCAGCGGCGAGGCGCTGTCGGCAGCCTGGGCGGCGTGAGAGAATAACAGCCGATCAAAAACGCACGCGAGGAGACGATGGCAGAGACGATTTCAGCTCCGTTCATGTTCGACCTGCAAGGTCCAGAGCTTTCTCCAGAGGAGCGCGAATGGCTCGCCCACCCGAAGGTGGGAGGAATCATTTTATTTTCCCGCAACTACGAGGAGCCCACCCAGATAAAAGCGCTGATCGCCGATATCCGGCGCGCGGCGAGAAGGCCGATTCTGATCGCCGTCGATCAGGAAGGCGGGAGGGTACAGCGGTTTCGGCAAGGGTTCACGCGCCTGCCGCCGGCGGCTCGATTCGGTGCCTGGTACCTTAAGGACCGACAGGCGGCGCTCGAAGCAGCCGAAGCGGCCGGTTTCCTGACGGCTGCCGAGCTGCGGGCGGTGGATGTGGATTTGAGCTTTGCCCCAGTTTTGGACGTAGACAGCAAGGTCAGCGAGGTAATCGGCGATCGGGCGTTCGCTGACGATCCTGAAGCAGTCGCTGCGTTGGCCGGGGCGTTTGCCCGCGGGATGCGGCGTGCCGGGATGGCAGCGGTGGGCAAACATTTCCCAGGGCACGGCGGGGTAGCGGCCGATTCCCACCTGACTTTGCCGGAGGACGGGCGGCGGCTTGTTGAACTTGAGGCACGCGATCTTTTGCCGTTTCAGCGCCTGATCGGGGAAGGTCTTGCGGCGGTGATGTGCGCCCACGTGCGCTATCCCGAGGTGGATTTGCTCCCGGCTGGATTCTCAGCAGTCTGGATCCAAACCATTTTGCGGCGGAAAATGGGATTTACCGGAGCGATCTTCAGCGACGATCTGGCGATGGCGGGAGCGGCTGGGATGGGAGACCTCCAGGCGCGCGCGGAGGCCGCTCTGGCTGCTGGATGTGATATGCTCTTGGCGTGTAACTGCCCGGCTGAAAGCGTCAGGCTGCTCGATACCGTAAGGTGGCGGCCGAATTCCGAACACGCTTTGAGGCTGCATAGGCTGCAAGGGCAAAAGATAACGATAGACCAACGCACGGTCGAGACAGCACGCCAGATGATAAAAAGCCAAAATGGGGAGAAAGAATGAGCAATGTCAATAAGTTTTTGTTGGGGATTGTTGCTGGCCAGGTGGTGTTGCTTTTGTTTTTCGGGGCGTTCGAATTTGAGAAGGTGATCGTCGCCATGTATGGGGGAATGTGGATAGGCATAACAATTGCCATGTTCGTGCTCAAGCACGCCAATCCCCACTGGTACACTGAAGTGCTAGCGGGAGTCTTTGGCGTCCAGGCGGTGGTGTTCATCGGGCTGGACCTTGCCCGGGCGAGCCCGGACCTGGTCGAAAGCTCCGGGTTTTTGGCCATCGGCGTGTGGATCGGCGTGTTGATCGGGCTGTTGCTCAATACCTTGGCCGCGCTGGAAAAGCGCCTGACAGAGCATAATACCTCTGAAGTTAAATCCGAAGATGAGCAGGCTTGAAGAAATAAAGCGCGTTTATGCTAACGCCGAGCGCCTGTATACCCCAGATGAAGTCAAGGCGGCTCTAGTACAGATGGCTGAAGAGATCGGCCGCGACCTAGCGGGCACTGACCCGGTGGTGCTGTGTGTGCTCAACGGCGGTATCATCCCCACTGGTAAACTGCTTTCCAAGCTTTCTTTCCCGCTGGAGCTGGACAGTGTCCACGCCACCCGTTACCGCGGCAAGACGGAGGGTACGCAGCTACACTGGTTTTATGAGCCGAGCATCGATCTGGCTGGGCGGGTGGTGCTGCTGGTAGATGACGTGCTAGATCAGGGGATGACGCTCGCGGCGATTCGCGACTGGTGCTTTAAGCGCCAGGCGGCAGCCGTTAAAATCGCGGTGCTGGTGGACAAGCGCCTAGCTGTCCCTAAACCCTGCCGGGCCGATTACATCGGGCTTGAGGCCGACGACCGCTATCTGTTCGGTTACGGGATGGATTACAAGGGCTATCTGCGCAACGCGCCGGGAATCTTTGCGGTGAGGAATGAAGAATGAGGCTGGCGGTGATCGGCGGCTCGGGTTTGAGTCGCCTGGAAGGCTTAGAACAAGTCCGGCGTGAATGCGTCTCGACCCCTTACGGCGCGCCCTCCGCTCCGCTGGTCTGTGGCCGCCTGGGAGAAATGGAGTTGATTTTCCTGGCCCGCCACGGCGAAGGACACACCATCCCGCCGCACCGGGTCAATTACCGCGCCAATCTCGCCGCCCTCAAGCAAGTTGGGGTCACTCACGTGATCGCAGTGGCGGCGGTCGGTGGTATCACCCCTAAGATGGCTCCCCAGACGCTGGTAGTACCGGACCAACTCATCGACTATACCTACGGCCGCGCCCATACCTTCTTCGAGCCGGAAGATGGCCCTGTCACCCATGTGGACTTTACCTACCCTTACAGCGAGCCGCTGCGACGCCGGCTGCTTGAAGCGGCCAGTCTCAGTGGGCTCGAGGCGATCGACGGCGCCTGCTATGGGTGCACTCAGGGGCCGCGCTTGGAAACCGCCGCTGAAATTCGCCGTTTGGAACGCGACGGCTGCGATCTGGTGGGAATGACCGGCATGCCGGAGGCCGCTTTGGCCCGCGAGCTCGAGCTGGAATATGCTTGTCTTGCAGTCGTCGTCAATTGGGCTGCTGGCAAAACCGAAGGAATCGTGACGATGGCCGAAATCGAGCGCCATCTGAGCATTGGAATGGGAAAGGTGATAAAGTTGCTCAAAGCTTTTACCAGGGCCAATGGCGCGTGACGGCTCCTAAAATATACTATGATTTAATCGAAGGTTTCAGTCCGCTATCAGCGCTGGGAACAATCGCTTATGCCATTGAATATCGTCATCCTTGCGGCAGGCCAGGGAACGCGGATGCGCTCTGATATTCCCAAAGTGCTGCATTGCCTAGGCGGCAAGCCTTTGCTGCAGCACGTCTATGAACTGGCCCGGGAATTGAGTCCAGAAATGATCGCCATCGTTTATGGCCACGGTGCCCAACGGATTTTGAGCCGCTTTTCCGACTGGCCCGTCATTTGGGTAGAACAAGCCTTACAGTTAGGCACCGGGCATGCGGTTCAGCAGGCATTGCCGTATCTCCAGGAAGATGCGATGGTCCTGGTGCTGTATGGGGATGTTCCGCTGCTGCGCAGGGAAACGCTGGAGAAACTGCTCAGCGCGGCAGATGAAAACACCCTAGGGCTGCTGACGGCGATTATGGACAATCCGACAGGATACGGTCGCATCGTCCGCGACGCCGAAGGTCGGGTGTCGAGGATCGCGGAGGAGAAAGACGCCAGCCTTGAGGAGAAGAATATCCGCGAGGTCAATACCGGCATCCTGGCGCTTCCGGCTTGCAGGCTCAAGACCTGGTTGGCGAAGCTGGACAATGCGAATGCCCAGGGAGAGTATTATCTGACCGATATCGTCGCGATGGCGGTGGCCGATGGGGTTGGTATCCAGACGCTCAACGCTCCCCCCGACGAGGTGGCCGGGGTCAACGACAAGCGCCAGCTTGCGGACTTGGAACGGGTGTACCAGCGCCGCCAGGCCGATGCCTTACTCCAGCAGGGGGTGACGCTGCGCGACCCAAGTAGGTTCGATCTTCGGGGCAGGATCGAAGCAGTCGGACGCGACGTGGAGATCGACGTCAACGTCATCCTGGAAGGAAGGATACGCATCGGCGATCGGGTCAGGATCGGCCCCAACGTGGTGCTCAAAGACGTGGTCATCGGCGACGAGGTGGAGATTTTAGCGGGAAGCGTGATCGAGCAGGCCCGAATCGGTGCCAGAAGCCGCATAGGGCCGTTCGCCCGAATCCGCCCGGAGACGGTGCTCGCCGAAGAGACACACATCGGCAATTTCGTCGAGATCAAAAAATCCAGCATCGGTCCCGGTTCTAAGGTCAACCACTTAAGCTATATCGGCGATGCCGAAATCGGAGCGGGGGTCAACGTCGGGGCGGGGACCATCACCTGTAATTACGATGGGGTGAACAAACACAAGACGGTCATCGAAGACGGAGCCTTCATCGGTTCTGACACCCAGCTGGTGGCGCCGGTGCGGGTTGGGCGCGAAGCTACCGTCGGCGCCGGATCCACCATCACCAAAGACGCCCCGGCGGGCAAGCTGACTTTAAGCCGCTGTCGGCAAATCACCATTGACCATTGGCAACGTCCGCAAAAAACTTGAGGGGAGGTAATTCCTATGTGCGGAATCGTCGGCGCAGTCGCGCAGCGCAACGTGGTTCCAATTCTGATCGAAGGCTTAAAGCGCCTGGAATATCGCGGCTATGATTCGGCCGGGGTGGCAGTCATAGAGGGCAGCCAGATTCGGCGCTGCCGCAAGCAAGGCAAGGTGGTGGAACTGGAGGCAGCGCTCCGGCAAGACCCGTTCTCCGGTTCGATCGGCATCGCCCATACGCGCTGGGCGACGCACGGGGTTCCCAGCGAGCGCAACGCCCATCCGCACGTTTCTTGCGATGCTGTGGCCTTAGTCCATAACGGCATCATTGAGAATCACGAGCAATTGCGAGAAGAACTCTCAGCCAAAGGATATAAATTTACCTCTGAAACCGACACCGAAACCATCGTTCACCAGATCTACGACCAGTTGAAGTACACCGATTCTCTGCTTGAAGCCGTCATGGCGGCAATCAAGCGCCTGCAAGGGGCTTATGCCATCGGCGTGATCAGCACCCGCGAGCCGAACAGGCTGGTCGCTTGCCGGCGGGGAAGCCCGCTGGTAATCGGCATAGGCATCGGCGAGTACTTCATTGCCTCCGACATCGCCGCGCTGCTTCCGGTCACCCAGCGCTTTATCTTTTTGGAGGAGGGCGATGTGGCCGAGCTCTCGTTGGAGGGAGTGCGCATTTTCGACGAAACCGGGCACGAGGTGGTCCGTCCCCTCAAAGAGAGCGAAGTTCGCCTAGACGCGGTGGAGAAGGGACAATATCGCCACTACATGCTCAAGGAGATCTTCGAGCAGCCGCGCGCGATCGCAGAAACCCTAGAAGGGCGTTTCAACGGCTTGAAACTCCTAGAAGAAGCCTTCGGCCATCGGGCACCGGAAATGTTCGATCGGACCAAAGCGGTTCAGATCCTGGCTTGTGGCACCAGCTATCACGCAGGACTGGTAGCCAAATATTGGCTCGAATCCCTGGCCGGGGTTCCATGCCACGTGGAGGTGGCGAGCGAATACCGTTACCGCGAGCCGATGTTACTGCCTGACACCTTGGTAGTGACCATCTCTCAGTCCGGGGAAACCGCCGATACTCTGGCCGCGCTGGAGGAAGCCAAGCGGCTTGGGGCGCTTTCTTCGCTGGCCATCTGTAACGTTCAGGAGAGCTCCTTGGTCCGGGCTTCGGACTTGGTGCTCCTGACCCGCGCCGGGCCAGAGATCGGGGTAGCCTCGACCAAGGCCTTCACTACCCAGCTGACGGCGCTGATGATGCTGACGATCGCCTTGGGGCGCCGCCACAAGCTCGACCGGGTGGCGGAAAAACGCATCGCCTCCCAGCTTTTTGCGCTGCCGGCCCGGGTGGAGGACGTTTTGGAGCTGAACGATCAGATCAAAAGTTTCTCCGAGCGCTTTGCCAGCAAGCACCACGCCTTGTTCTTGGGCCGTGGCAGCCATTACCCGATCGCTATGGAAGGGGCTTTGAAGCTCAAGGAGATCTCTTACATCCACGCCGAAGCCTATCCAGCCGGAGAGTTGAAACACGGGCCGCTGGCGCTGGTCGATGCCGAGATGCCAGTGATCGCGGTGGCGCCCAACAACCGTTTGCTGGAAAAGCTTAAGTCCAACCTGCAGGAAGTCCGGGCCAGAGGTGGCGAATTGATCGTGTTCGCCGACGAAACGCTGGATGTCCAGCCCGACGAGCAAACCCACGTCCTCACCGTCACTCCGGCGGAGAACGAGCTGTCGCCGGTGGTTTTCACCGTGCCGCTTCAGCTTTTAGCGTATCACGTGGCGGTGATCAAGGGTACCGACGTCGATCAGCCGCGCAATCTGGCCAAGTCGGTGACGGTGGAATAAAGAGACTCGCAGGATGGGGATAAGGTCGGTTTCTCTTGCGATACTTCTTGTCTGGACGGCTGCGGCTGCGGCCGACTATTTCGACGGCAACTCACTCAGACAACTGGCGGCCAGCGTCAATCCCGCCAATGTGGCGATGTTTCGCGGATACGTGGCGGGTTTGCAGGATGCCAACAACGGCGCAGTCTTTTGTGTGAATCCCAACGTTCGTTTGAATCAGGCCGCAGCGGTGGTGAAGAAATATCTCGCTGACCATCCGCAATCTTGGCACCTACCTGCGCATCAACTGGTGGTCCAAGCCCTTTCCCGAGCGTTTCCGTGCAGAAAATGAACGTGAGCGGATATTGAAGATTGTTTTTTAACTTGAGCTTGACTGCGCGAACGGCAGGACCTTAGGAAGCCTTCCCCTACACACCGCATTGCCAGCCGGATGGGAAGGAGCGGGCTATGTTTCTGAAGGACATCCAGCAGGCGCTCGTTACCTGCCGGAATCCTTAAAAATCGCGGAGAAAGGTGGGCAACCTTTTGGAAGAATTGGTGGAGCCGAGGAGGATCGAACTCCCGACCTCAGCAGTGCGATTGCTGCGCTCTCCCAGCTGAGCTACGGCCCCGTTTTATTTAAATTTACCATCAAAACCGCCTTTATACAACCTGAAACAGCAGATCGTAGCCGACCCATTTCGCCATCAGGTCATGGTCGTAACGGCGTGGGGTGGCGCAGGCGGTCAGCCAGAATCTTCCCGTCCGCTGAGGGATTACCCAGACTTCGAAAACCCCCTCTTCCCCCGCAACTGCGCGCATCGGGATTTTCTCAAACGGCGGCCCGTCCCGGTTGAGGTTGGTAAAAAGATAAACCCCGCGCGGCGGAAAGGATTCGAACGCCGCTTTGACGCGCAGCGCGATGGGATAGCCGCGGTGGGCGAGGTAAACCTGGTTGGGGGCAATCTCCCCTGCGACTGCCCCATCTGGGCCTGAGACTTGAAGCGAATCGAAGGCGAGCTGATGAACCTGGCCCACGGTTTCCGCAAAGCCTTGCCCAAACCGCTTGCGGCGCAGGTTGGCGACGGTCTCCGGCAGACCCAAGTGGGGGTAAATGCGATGCCCTTGGGCCTGCAAGCGCAGGTTGAGTTGCTCTACGACCTCGTCGAAGCTGCGCTTGGGATAGCGGAAAAGCAGCAAGTACGCGGCCACCAGCGAGCCGGAACGGCCGATGCCGGCGTGGCAGTGCACCAGTACCGGGCGTTTTCGTTCCGCCCGCTGGGCGATCCATTCAAGCGCCTGCCAAAGCCGAGCTTCGTCCAGGGGATGGTGGGAGAAGTCGCGAAAGGGGAAATGGGCGTACTCTATGCCGGCATCTAGCAAGGCCGGCTGAGTATCCCGTTCCTCGGCCGCGTTCACCACGGCTTCAATGCCGTGGGCTTTGAGGATTTCTTGGCCGTCTTCGGGGCGCTTGGGATTGGCAGCGGCCGCCGCATTGCCAAGGTAAAGATAAGGGTCTGCTTCGCACAGCAGAGGACCTAAAGTCCAGCGCTCATCAGCCCTGGGAGGCACGACCTCAGCCTCGCAAGCAAACAGGTCGTGCGGTTTTGCGCCTGCGACAAGCTGCGCGCATAGCCGATACTTCCCCGGCCAAGGCGGCAAAAACGTCGCCTTCAGCCTGCGCAATCCGGCTTCCTGGTGGGTGAGGCGAAGCGGCAGGGTTTGCCTAAAGCCTTGTGGGCCTACTACCTGCAGCGCAAATCGCGCTTGTGCCGCCTGCCCGGCGCTTAAGGCTGCCGTCAACGCCAAGGTGAGCGGAAACTGAGGCAGCAGAAAATCGTTGGGCAGGGGCGGGAAAAACTCAAGGTCAAAGACGCGCCAGACCTGCGGGCTGGCGCCGGGCAGTTCGACGACCAGGCACCGTTCAGCGGGCGGGCGCATGGGCGTTTGGGCCGCTAGGGCCGGTTTCCGACCCCCTGCTTGGTTGGCTAGGAACCTGGGCGCGAACGGCCTGCCGGGGATGCCCGGCCCAGGCGATCAAAGGAGAAGGCTGGATCCCAAGCCCCACTACTCCCAATCCCAGCACCCCTAGAAGCGCCAAGCTGGTGGTGGGCAGGGGAGCGGGCGGAGGCTCACCGGGACGGCCCAGTTCTAAGATCACCCGCAGGTAATAATACATCCCCAGGCCGCTGCCGATGAGCAGCGCCCCGGCCGCCGGCCACAGCCCGGCCCCGACGGCGGCGGCAAACAGGTAAAACTTGCCCACAAACCCCACGGTCACGGGCAATCCGGCGAGAGACAAGAGCGCTACCGTCAAAAGCGCCGCCGCCAAAGGTCGGTGCGGGATAAGGCCGCGCCAGTCTGCTAAAGCGTCGGGCTCCACCCCCTCCCGGCTGCAGGCGGAGATCAGGCCAAAGGCGAGCAAGACCGCCAGGGTGTAGCTGGCGAGGTAAAACAGCACCACCTCGGTGGCCAGCTCCGCCCCCAGCACTCCGGCAGCCGCCGGCACGATGAGCAGATAGCCGAAGTGGGCGATGGCCGAATAGGCCAAAAGCCGTTTGAGACGGTTCTGCAGCAGGGCCATCAAGCTTCCGACCAGGATCGACAAGCCGGCGACTGCGGCGAGCAACCAGGCCAGGCGGGCGTTGTGCCAGGCGCCGCTTTCCAGGAGCAGACGCACGACCGCTGCCATGGCGGCGCTTTTGGAAGCCGAAGCGAGAAAAGCCGCCACCGGCGCCGGAGCGCCCTGATAGACGTCGGCCGCCCAGAGGTGGAAAGGCACCCACGACAGCTTAAACCCCAAGCCTGCTAGGATCAGGACCAACCCCATCCCGCCGAGTCCGGCAGGGTGCAGCGCCGAAAACGCCATCGATCCAGAATCGGCATAGGCCAGGGCCATGCCGAACGCCATCAGGGCCGAAGCGGTCCCGGATAGGATCAGGTATTTGATCCCCGCCTCCAAGGCCGGGCGGGTAAAAGGCCAGGCGTTCAAGACCGCCAGCGATACCCCCATCAGCTCCACCCCCAGAAATAAGCTGGCGAAATGGTCAGCGGCCGCGAGCACCGCCCCGCCCAAGGCGGCGGTCGCCAACAGCAGATACGCCTCGGCGCGGTGGCAAGGCGCGGCGAAATAATCCCGGCTCAGGAGGGAGGCCACCAGGCCGGATCCGGCCACCAGAGCGATGATCGAGCGGGCGTAGGCGTCGATCCGCAGCAAGGCGGCGGCGAACCGGGGCTCAGGACCTGCGGGCAGCCCCACCCAGGCGAGCGCCAGGGCAAAGCCGCAGGCGCTTATCAAAGCGGCAGCGCGCGGGCGACCGACGGCGGCTGGCCACAGCAAGGCCACCGCGGTCAGGGCCAGGCTCAGCAGCGGGGCGAGGGCGATCATCGCCGGACCTCTTGGAATTTGCCTAAATCCCAGGCGGCAGGATAGCCTCCGCTGTGCGCCAGCAGCCATCCGGGACGCATCCCGAGCGCTATCAACCCAAGCGCCAAAAGCCCAAGGAGGAGCGCCTCGCGCCGCGTCAGGTCGCGGCAACGGGCCTGTTCCCTGCCGTGAAAGCAGCGCTGCACCAGCCATAAGGCATAAACCGGCCCAAGCACCAACCCCAGCGCCCCAAAGCCGGCGATCCAAGGATGGGACGAAAAAGCGCCCAGCAGGGCCAAAAACTCCCCCACGAAGTTGCCCAGCCCCGGCAGCCCCAAGGCCGCCAAGGCGAAGAACAAGGCCGCCGCCCCCAGCCGCGGAGCGCTGGCCCACAGGCCGCCGAACCGCCGCATGTCGCGGCTGTGAAGGCGCTCCTGGAGCATCCCGGCGAGGGCAAACAAGCCGGCAGCGCTGAGGCCGTGGGCGAATAGCGTCATTACCGCCCCCTGGTGGGCGATGGCGTTGCCGGCAAAGCCGCCCAACAGCACCAGCCCCATGTGGCTGATGCTGCTGTAGGCGACCAGGCGCTTGAGGTCTTCCTGGGCGAAAGCCAGATGGGCGCCGTACACCACCCCCGCCGCTCCCAAGGCCAGAAAAGCTGGGGAAAGGGCCTCGACCTGGGCCGGAAACAGCCCCGGCAAGAAGCGCAGCAGGCCATAGGCGCCGGTTTTCAGCAGCACCCCGGCGAGGATCACGCTGCCGCCGGTGGGGGCTTGGGTGTGGGCGTCCGGAAGCCAAGGATGGAACGGCAAGGCCGGCAGCTTGACCAGAAAAGCCAAGGCAAACCCCCCAAGCAGCCACAGGCCAGTGGTGAAATCCAACGGGGCGGAAGCTAAGGCTTCGTAATCGAAGCTCAACGCGCCGCGGGCGCGCCAGGCTGCAAAGGCCAAGGCGAGGATCGCCAGCCACAGAAACAGGCCGCTCACCTGGGTGAACAGGAAAAACTTAAACGCCGCCTGCTCCCGCTCCTCGTGCCCGAAGTGACGGATCAGGAAGTACATGGGCACGATCATCGCTTCCCAAGCGAAAAAGAACAAAAACAGGTCCGCCGCCAAAAACACCGTTACGGTGCCGGCCAGGGTCCACAGCTGAAGCAGCTGGAACAACCCGGGCTGGCGGTCGATCTCGCGCCAGGAGCAAAGCACCGCGATCGCCCCCAGGCCCAAAGTGAGGGCGATCAAGGCCTGGCTTAAGCCGTCCAGGTAAAGGTGAACGCTGACCCCAAGGCGCGGGATCCAAGGCCACACCGCCTCCGTTCCGGGATCGGCCCAGGCCAGCACCCCAAGGTCGGCGAGCAGGACCGCCAAGGCGATGGGGTGAGCCCAGCGCGCGCCGAGCCAGGCCGCCAGGCCGCCGAACACCAGCAGGAAAGGCAGCCAGGCCAAGGTCATGGCCACAGCTCCCAGGCGGCAAACAGCGCCGCCCCTGCCGCCAACCCCATGGCGTACCAGCGCAGGCGCCCGTTCTGGGTGCTGAGGAGGGCGCCGCCACCTAGGCGGCTTAAGGTCACAAGGGCCGCATAAGGCAGGTTCAAAAAGTCGCGGCGGTTGTTCCTGGCCAAGGCCAGCCAAGGGGAGACAAACAGGCGCCGGTATAAGGCGTCCAAGCCCCAGCCCGCCAGGAGCAACCGGCCTATAGCCGAAAGCCAGGGGGAGCGCGCTAGGTTCGCCGCAAGCTCAGGCTTAAGCCACCACAGCCAGGCGGCCAAGACCAGGCCTAGGCCGGAGGCGGCGGCCGCCACCGGCGGTCCAGAAGCTTCGGCTCCCAAAGGGGGAACAAAGCCGCCCGCCAGGGCGAGCAGCGTCAGGGCAACAAGGGGCAGGGAAATCGCCAGCGCCGGCGGGGAAGGCTTAGGTCTAGTGCGCAGCGGGCCGAAGAAGACCTTAAACAGCAGGCGGAAAGCGTATAAAGCGGTGACGAAAGCGCCCGCCACCCCAGCCGCCCACAGGCCTGGGCTTGCCCGATAAACGCCCGCCAGGATCGCCTCCTTGCTGAAATAACCGGAAGCCGGCGGCAGGGCAGAAAGCGCCAGCGTCCCGGCGAGGAAGCCTAAAAAGGCCAAAGGCAGAGGGCGGCGCAACCCGCCCATGCGGTCGAGTTCGCGCTCGTGCTCTAAGGCCTCGATGACCACTCCGCCCGCCAGGAACAAAAGCGCCTTGAAGAAAGCGTGGGTCATCAGGTGAAAGGCCGCCGCGCGCCAGGCCCCCACCCCCAGCCCCAGGAACATGTAGCCGATCTGGCTGACGGTGGAGTAAGCCAGAGCGCGTTTAAGATCGGTCTGGACTAAGGCGCTTAGGCCGGCTGCAAGCAAGGTGGTAGCGCCGGTGACGGCGACCAAGGTCTGGACCTGGGGGGCGAGCTGGTACAAAGGATGCAGGCGGGCGACGAGATAAACCCCGGCGGTGACCATGGTGGCAGCGTGGATCAGAGCGCTGACCGGGGTCGGACCGGCCATCGCATCCGGCAGCCACGCGCTAAGGGGCAGTTGCGCCGACTTGCCCACCGCCCCGACAAAAACCAAAAGCAGCGCCAGATTCAGCCACCAGGCTCCGGCATGCTCGGCGGCGCGGTCGAGGACTTTCGCCAAGTCCAGGCTTCCTAGGTGCCAGAACAGCACAAACAGCCCCAGCAGCAGGGCGGTATCGCCGGCGCGGGTGAAGAGAAAGGCTTTGCGCGCGGCGGCGCCGTTTTCCGGGTCGCGGTACCAGTGGCCGATGAGCAGATAGCTGCACAGCCCCACCCCCTCCCAGCCCAGGTAGAGGAACACTAGGTTGTCGGCCAACACCAGCACGGCAAACGCCGCCACGAACAGGTTCATGGCGGCGAAAAAGCGCCGGTAACCCTCATCGCCCGCCATGTGGGCGCAGCTGTATAGGTGGATCAAAAACCCCACCCAGGTGGCCACCCCAAGCATCAGGCGGGTCAAGGCATCGCAGGAAAAGCCGAAGGCGACCTCAAGCCCCCCGGCCTCAAGCCAGGTGCCCAGGTGCTCCTGGAGCACAGGTTCGGGGATCAGGATCAGATAGGCCACTCCAAGCACCGCCAGCCCCACGCTGGTACAGCCGATCCACGCGACCGCGCGCTCCGGCAGCGGCAGCCCGGCCACGAGCAGAAAACCCACAAAGGGCAGGGTCGGGATCGACCACAAGCTCATGGCGGTTCCCTAAGCTCCCGCATCTGGTCCACGTCCAGGGTGTGGAAGCGGCGGTAGAGCTGAAGCGCCAGCCCCAGCCCTACCCCAACCTCGGCCGCCGCCAGGGTCAGGAGCAATAGGAACAAGACCTGGCCGTCGGCCTGACCCCAGCGCGCTCCGGCGGCGACGAAGGCAAGCGCGGCGGCGTTGAGCTGGATCTCCAGCGCCATGAGCATGAACACCAGATTGCGCCGCGCCATAAGCCCCGCTAGCCCCAAGGCAAACAGCAAGGCGCTCAGCACCAGGACGTGGTTTAAGGGGACTCCGCTCACGGCGACCTCCGCCCCAGCTCGGTCAGGCGACAAGCCCCCACCAGCCCCGCCAGCAGCAGCATGGAGGCCAGTTCCACCGCCAGCGCGTAAGGCCCAAGCAGGGCGGCGCCCACCTGCTTGGCGGCCACGGCGTGCTGCACTGGGTTCTGCGGACCAGACTCGAGCAGGAGCCACCATTCTCCCGCCAACACCGCGCACAGCCCCCCCGGTCCAAGCCACAGGCGCGGCTGCAGCAGGGTGCGCTCGCGCGCCTCGGCGGCCTTCCCCAGACCGAGCATCATCAGCACGAACAAAAACAGCACCATTACCGCCCCGGCGTAAACGATCGCCTCCAGCAAGGCAGCAAAATAGGCGCCAAGCAGGAGGAAGATGAAGCCGGTAGCGAGTAGGGAAGCAATCAGGTAAAGCAAAGCGTGAACCGCATTGGCGCGGGTGATGGCCAAAAAGGTGGCGACCAAGGCCACGGCGGCGCTGAGGTAAAACAACCAGACGGTCACGGCAGCAGGCTGTGGATGTCGATCGGGGCGGCCTCGCGCTCCGCCTCGCCCTTGTCCTTGAAGGCCGTGGCTTTGCCGGCCACGCGCCAGAAGCTGTAGTTGGGAGACTTTCCCGGACCGTCGATGAGCAGGTGTTCTTTTTCGTAGACGAAAAAGCGGCGCTGCCTTTCGCCCATCTCAAAGTCCGGGATCAGTTGGATCGCCTCGGTGGGGCAGGCCTCCTCGCACAGACCGCAGAAGATGCAGCGGGAAAAGTTGATGCGAAATACGCTTGGATACCAGCGCCCGTCCGGGCTTTCGGCCTTTTCCACCACGATGCAATCGGTGGGGCAGACCGCCGAGCACAGGTTGCACGCCACGCACCGCTCCAGGCCGTCGGGGTCGCGGGTAAGGACGATGCGGCCGCGAAAGCGCGGCGCAAGAGGCGGCTTTTGCTCGGGATAGGAAATCGTGGCCTTGGGCAGGAACAGGCGCCAGAAGACGATTGCCAAGGAACGCAGCAGGCTGATCATATAAACACCTCGACGTATGCGGTAACGACCAGGTTAACAAGGGCCAAGGGCAGAAGCCAAAGCCAGCCAAAGCGCATCAGTTGATCGTAGCGCGGGCGCGGCAGGGCGGCGCGGAGAAGCAAGTAGAGGACCACCAAGGCCGCCGTCTTGATCAGGAACCACGCCAAGGGTGGCAGCCAGCCCGGCCCCCACCAAGCTCCAAGATAAAGGGTGACGACCAAGGCGGAATTGAGCAGGACGCCCAGATACTCGCCGATGAAGAACATCCCGAACTTGATTCCCGAGTATTCGGTATGAAAGCCGGCCACCAGCTCCTGCTCGGCCTCCGGCAGATCGAAGGGGGCGCGGCGGGTCTCGGCCACCGCGGCGATCAGAAACAGCCCAAAACCCAACCCCTGCGGCAGGAGGTACCAGCCCTCGCGCTGGGATTCGGCGATCGCCCTAAGGTCCAGGCTGTCTGCCTGCATCACTACCCCCATCGCCGCCAGCCCCATGAACACCTCGTAGCTAAAGGACTGGGCCGCAGCGCGCAGGCTTCCCAACAAGGGGTATTTGCTGTAGCTGGCGTAGCCGGCCAGCAGGGGTCCGTAGACCGAAAGCGAGGCCAGTCCCAAAATGACCAACAGGCTAAAGTTAAGATCCGCCACCCCCACTCCAGGGGCGAAGGGAATCAGGGCAAGGCCCACCAAAGCGGTGAGCATGCCTAAGGTGGGGGCGAGGACGAACACCGGCCGGTCGGCGAAAGGCGGAACCCACTCGTCCTTGAAGAACAGCTTGAGCGTATCGGCCACCACCTGCAGGAGGCCGAAAGGGCCGACGCGGTTGGGTCCTAAGCGCTCCTGCCAAAACGCCAGTAGCCGCCTTTCGACCCAGATCATCAGGGCGGCGGCAAAGAGCCCCCCACCCAGAACGCCCACCTCGTTCATCCTGCCTCCAAGGTAATTTTCAAATCCGGCGCAAACCAAGGCACTATTCCCCAAGGCAGCGCCGCCAGCCCGGGCCGCAGGCCAGGCACGATCGCAACCGGCAGGAACTCTTCCTCTTCCCAGCTCACCCGCACCCTAGCGCCGGCCTCAAGCCCCAGCGCGGCGGCGTCCTGCGGGCCAAGTCCCAGATAAGGCCTGATGGCGCGGGCGGAGATGGCCGGCGCGCGCAAGCTCAAGGGTTCGCTGCCAAACAGGTGGTAGCGCGGCACCACCTGAAACCCCGAGCCCTCAGAGGGCGCAGGGCGCGCTTCGGGAAAAACAGCCGGAGAAGGGATGGGGGGTTTAGCGTCGAACAGGCGCAGGCCTGCGTCTTCTTCTTCCCCCTCGGCGATCACAGCGCTGGGGTGGGAGTTCCAACCCGGCTGCCAGGCGATAGGACGCAGCGGCGGCGGCTGGCGGTGCCAGGGCAGCCCTTCCATGGTAAAGGCCAGGGGCGAATCGAGGTCTTGCGGGGGAGGCGGCTCGTGCATCTGCTCTGGAGCATAGAGGGCGGTGCGGCCGCTGTAGCGGTGCAGCTGGCGAGGGATAGGCCCCGGGCAGGAAAGGTCGAGGCCAGAGAGAGGCGGCAGCCAAGCGGCCAATTCCTGGGTCAGCGCTTTAAGGTCGGGCCAGTTCCCGGCACCGGCAGCGGCGAGCCAGCGCCAGGCAGGGCGGCGGGCGCCGGTCGGGGGCTGCACCGCGTAAAAGCGCTGCGCCCTGCCCTCCAAGTTGATCCAGGTGCCGGCGTGTTCGACCCAGGGGGTAGCGGGCAAGAACAAAGTGGCGCGCGCGGCCGTCGGATGGTCCCAGGCGTCGATCACCACCAACCGCTCCAGCTTCCCCAGGACCGCGTCCAGGCGCTGGCGGGAGGTGCGCCGGTAGAGATCGTCCTCGAGCACGATCGCACCGCTGGCTTCCTTAGTCAGCCGCGCCAGCGCCTGATCTAAGCTGCCGCCCCCGAGCAGAGCCGCTCCCAGGCTGTTGCACTCCGGGACCACGACCACCGTCTGGATAGCCTCCCCGCGCTTTGCCGCCAGCGCCAGGACGAGCGCCTCGGCCGCTTCCAAAAGGTCCTGGCTGCGGCACGAGACCCCACACACCACAAGCGGGTTTTCCGCCTCCGTCAGGGCCTCGGCGATGGCCGCCGCCTCAGCGGACGAAACCTTCCCCGCGACGGCGCGGGCGACGGCCAACGCCAACTCGGCGATCTCTTCCGGCGAGGCGTAAAAGCAGTAGCTGCCGACCTCGTCCAAGCGGGTGGCGTAGGGGACGGCGAGAAACAGGGGAAAACGCAGTTCTACCCCCACCCCGGCGTCGCGCACCACCCCGTCCTGCCAGGGCGGAGCGCCCAAGGCCTCAGCGCGGGCACGAGCGCGGCGCCATACCGCCTGGCGCAGAGCCAAAGCCAGGCGCGGGGCGGTCTGGGTCAGGTCCTCGCCCAACACTAAGATGGCGTCTGATTGCTCGCACTCGAGCGGGGCTGGAACCTTGATTTGCGAGTGCCTGATCAAGGCCAAAGCCTGACGGAGCAGGCGATGGTCGGGCGCATCCAGGCTGAGGTAAAAGTTCTCTTCCCCCACCAGCTTTTTGAGGGCGAAGTTGGCCTCCAGGCTGGCCCTGGGCGAGCCTATGCCGAGCAGCGGCCCGCAGGCCAGCCAATTCCTTAAGGTTTCCAAAGCGACCTCACCAGAGCAAGGCTTTCCGTCTAGCCGCGGTTCGGTCGGACAGCCGTTCACCGCCTCATAGCCGAAGCGGCCGCGGTCGCAAAGGAAGTAACCGTTAACCTTGGGGTGGTAGCGGTTGACGATCCTTCGGACCCTTCCGGCCCTGGCGCCGGGGCTGGTGTTGCAGCCCAGAGCGCAATGGGGGCAAAGGCTGGGGGCGGATTCCAAGTCCCACTTGCGCACGTAGTGGGCGCTGAAAGTCTTGTCGGTGAACACCCCGGTGGGGCAGACCTCGACCAGGTTGCCGCTGAATTCGTTCTCCAAGGGGCCATCGCCAAAGCGGCCGAAATAGACCCGATAGCCTGAGGCGAAGGCCTCCAGATCGGTGCCGCCGGCGTAGTC
Source organism: uncultured Methylococcales bacterium (assembly GCA_964654415.1). GTDB lineage: Bacteria > Pseudomonadota > Gammaproteobacteria > Methylococcales > Methylothermaceae > Methylohalobius. The sequence continues at coordinate 72,820 of CAZZIP010000009.1, forward strand.
GCGGTAAAAGCGCAGGCAGCGGTAGCAGGCGATGCAGCGGTTCATCTCGTGGTTGAGGAAAGGACCAAGGTCCTGGTTGCGGTGGGTGCGCTTTAGCCCCCGATAGCGGCGACGCACGTGGCCGGCCATCACCGTCATGTCCTGGAGGTGGCACTCGCCGCCCTCCTCGCACACCGGGCAGTCGTGCGGATGGTTGATCATCAGGCACTCGATCACCGCTTCCCGAAAGCGGCGCGCGCGGGGATGCTCCAGGCCGATGCGAAGCCCCGCTTTGACCTGGGTCATGCACGCCATCGCCAACCGCCCTTTTTGATCCTGGGCATCCTGGAACTGGACTACGGCGCACTGGCGGCACGCTCCCACCGCCCCCAAGGCCGGGTGCCAGCAGAAATAAGGCAGGCGAAAACCGAGCTTAAGGCAGGTGGGAAGCAAGCTCTCGCCTTCCCGCACCCGATAGGTTACGCCGTCGATCTCGATCTCAACCATAACCCTTAAGATAGCGCTCAAAGTCGGAGCGAAAGTATTGTAAAGCGCTTTGAAGCGGCGCCATAGCGCCCGGAGCGAGGGCACAGAAGGTATGGCCTGGGGCCATCCACTGTCCCATCTCCTCCAGCAGCTCAAGGTCCTCAGGGCGACCACGCCCAGCCACCAGGTCGCGCAGCAGGGTCACGACGTAAGGCAAACCGTCGCGGCAAGGGGTGCACCAGCCGCACGACTCACGCGCAAAAAAGGTTTCCAGGTTGAGCACCATCTTGACCGGACAGGTGTTCTGGTCGAGGACGATCAAGCAACCGGTGCCCAGGCGGCTGCCAGCGCGCTGCACCGAGTCGAAGTCGAGCGGAAGGTCTAAGTGTTCGGGAAGGAGAAACTCGGTCGAAGCCCCGCCTGGCAAAAAGCCGCGCAGGGTACGGCCAGGAAGCAGTCCGCCGGCATGGACTTCGAGGATCTCGCGCGCCGGGGTGCCCAGCGGCAGCTCCCACAACCCGGGGTTTCGCACTGGGCCGCTGACGCCGTAGAGCTTAGTGCCACCGTCGCCGCAGCGCGCCAAAGCGCGGTATCGCTCAGGTCCAAGGCGCAGGATATGGGGCAGGTTGGCCACCGTCTCTACGTTGTTGACCACCGTGGGGCAGCCGAACAGGCCGCAGCTTTGCGGAAAAGGCGGTTTGGCGCGCGGGATGGGGCGTTTGCCTTCGAGGGCGTTCAGCAGCGCCGTCTCCTCGCCGCAGATGTAGCGCCCGGCGCTCAAGTGGAGGCGGATGTCTAAGGCGAAGCTGGACCCCATGACCTTAGGACCTAGGATGCCCGCTTGGTAGGCCTCTTCCAGCGCCTGGCTCAAACAGGCAAAAGCCAAGCGGTACTCGCCGCGCAGGAAAACGAAGGCGGTGCAGGCGCCGATGGCGTAGGCGGCTATGGCCGTCCCCTCGAGCACCTGGTGAGGGTCGCGCTCCAGCAGGATGCGGTCCTTGAAGGTGCCAGGCTCCATCTCGTCGGCGTTGACGATGAAGTATTTGGTGCCCGGCGTTTTGGGGACGAAAGACCATTTCAGGCCGGTAGGAAAACCGGCTCCGCCGCGGCCCCGCAGGCGGGCGTCTTCGACCTGCTTGCGCACGCCGTCGGGGTCCATCTGGAGGGCAGCGGCCAGGCCGGCGTAGCCACCGCAATCGCGGTAGTCCGAAAGCGGCACCGGCTTGCCGTCGGCGCGGAAGCGGCCGGTCAAAGGCTTAACCTCCATCGCCTCCCTCCAGCAGCAGGTCCAGGTTTTGCAGCGTCAGGCCGGTGATCAAGCGTTCGTTCACCAGCGCCGCCGGCGCCTGGTGGCAGGCGCCCAGGCACGGGTGGGGCAGCAGGGTGAAAGCGCCGTCGGCGCTTGTCTCCCCTACCCGGACGCCGAGCCGCCGGCACAAAGCCGCGGCCACTTCCTCGGCTCCTGCGAGCCAGCAGCTGACGCTGTCGCAATAGCGGATCACTTTTTTCCCCACCGGGCGGCGGTGGATCAGCGGATAAAAGCTCGCCAGGCCGTCGAGCCAGGCGGGGGAGAGGCCGAGCAACTCGGCCACCGCTTCCAGCCGGGCGTCGTCTATCCAAGAGGTCCTGGCCTGGACCAGGAGCAAGGCGTCTACCGCCGCCGCCTCGGGGCGCGGCCAGGCGGTGCGCATTTTAACGATGGTGGCGGTTTCCTCTGGGGTCAAGAGCTCGGTCATCGGTCCACGTCCGCCATCACGTAATCGATGCTGCCTAGGATGGCCACCAAGTCCGGGATCATCATCCCGCGGGCCAGCATCGGGATCATTTGCAGATGGGCGAAAGAAGGGGTGCGGATGCGGGTGCGGTAAGAAACGCTGTCGCCGTCGGAGATCAGGTAATAGCCGTTGGCCCCCTTGCTCGCCTCTACCACCGCAAAGCTCTCCCCAGGCGGCATCACTGGTCCCCAGCTGACGCTGAGGAAATGCTGGATCAAGGTCTCGATGTCGTGCAGGGTACGCGGCCTAGGCGGCGGCACTGCCAAAGGATGGTCGGCCTTGTACGGACCTTGCGGCATGTGTTTCAAACACTGGCTAAGGATGCGCAGGCTCTGGCGCATCTCCGCCACCCGCACCAGGCAGCGGTCGTAGCAATCGCCGCGCCGGCCGACGGGAACCTCGAACTCGAACGCGTCATAGCCGCTGTAAGGCTGCGCCTTGCGCAGATCGAAGGCCAACCCGGTGGCCCTAAGCCCAGGCCCGGTTACCCCCCATTCGATCGCCTCCTCGGTGGTATAAGCGCCTATGCCCTGGGTGCGGCGCTTGAGGATGGCGTTGGCGAGCACCAGCTTGTCGTACTCGTCCAGACGCCTGGCCAGCCAGGGCAGAAGCTCGCCCAGCTTTTTGTCCCAGCCTTCGGGGAGGTCGTAGGCGACCCCGCCGATGCGGAAATAGCTGGCGTGCATGCGCGCCCCGCAGATCGCCTGGGTGAGGTCGAACACCTTCTCGCGGTCGACGAACATATAGAAAATCGGCGACATCTGCCCTATGTCCTGGGCGAAGGTGCCGTAGAACAGAAGGTGGCTGGCGATGCGGTAAAGCTCTGCGACCAGTACCCGGATCACCTGGGCGCGCGGCGGCACCTCGATGCCGGCCAGTTTTTCCAAGGCCAGCACGTAAGGCAGGTTGTTGAGCGCGCCGCCCAGATAGTCGATGCGGTCGGTGTAAGGGATGTAGCTGTGCCAACTCTGGCGCTCGCCCATCTTTTCCGCGCCGCGGTGGTGATAGCCTATGTCCGGCACCGCGTCGACGATCACCTCGCCGTCGAGCTTTAAGGCGATGCGGAACACCCCATGGGTGCTGGGGTGGTTGGGGCCGACGTTGAGGAACAGGTAGTCGAATTCCTCCCCGCCTTCCATGCCCCAGGCGGCTGGATCAAAGCGCAAAGCCTCCTGCTGCCGCCACTGCTCGGCTTCGGACAGGCGATACGGCCCCATTTCGGTGGCGCGCGCCGGGTGCTCCTTGCGCAGCGGATGGCCTTCCCAAGTGGGCGGCAGGAGCAGGCGCGCCAGGCGAGGATGGCCGCGGAAGCGGATGCCGAACAAATCGTAGACCTCGCGTTCGTACCAGTTGGCGCAAGGCCACAAGGAAGTGATGCTCAAGGCTTCGGGGTAGTCCCCCTGAAGGGGCAGCTTAAGGCGCAGGAAGGCGTTGCGCTCGAAGGAATAAAGCTGATAGACCAGGCTGAAATCGGCCGCCGGCAGCCCCGCGCGGTGGCGGCGCCAGCGCTCGTCCACCGCAGTCAGGTCAAACAGCATGCGGTAAGGGGCGGCGATCCCGTGTTTGAGCCAGGACAAAACTTCCAGTAGATGGTCCTGGTCCAGCCACAGGGTAGGGATGGCGTCGGCGCAAGGCTGAAGGGTAAAGACCTTGCCGAAGCGCGCTTCGATCTCGGCCAGCGGGTCTTGGGCGATCACGGCAGGCGCTCGGGATCGGGCAGCCGGCGCAGGCTGCGGCGCTCCTGCGCCTTGCTGTCGCGCTGGCTCACCGGTTCGGCCTTCTTTACTCCCTGCGCGCCCACCACCCAGCTCAAAGGGCGTTTCTCCTGCCCCACCGCCTCCTGCAGCAGGATCAGGCCTTCGAGCAAGGCGTCCGGGCGGGGCGGACAACCGGGAACGTAAACGTCCACCGGCAGGAAGCTGTCCACCCCTTGGACCACGCTGTAGATGTCGTACATGCCGCCGGAGTTGGCGCACGAACCCATGGAGATCACCCACTTGGGCTCCAGCATCTGGTCGTAGAGGTGTTTTAGGACCGGGGCCATCTTGCGGAACACCGTCCCGGAGATCACGATCAGGTCGGCCTGGCGCGGGCTGGCGCGGATCACCTCGGAACCGAAGCGAGCGATGTCATAGCGCGGGGTAAAAGCGGTGGCCATCTCCACGTAGCAGCACGACAGGCCGAAGTTGAACGGCCACAGCGAGTTTTTGCGGCTCCAGGCGATAAGCTCCTCCAGCTTGGCCAGGATCAGGCTGGGGCGCACTAGGTCGGCGTTGGTGTCGGCCTGCCCTGGGCCGGGGGCGGGGTCGTCGGCGGCGCGGCTGATCGACCAGCGCATCAGCTTCCCTCCAAAGCCTTCTGGCGCAGGGTACGCCAGTCCAGGATACCGCAACGCCAAAGATAGGCCAGGGCCAGAAAAAGGATCAGGACGAAAGCAGCCATGACCCAGAATCCAAGGATCCCACCCTCTCTTAAGGCCACCGCCCAGGCAAACAGGTATACCGCCTCCAGGTCAAAGATCACGAACGCCACCGCCACCCGATAGAAGGGCACGTACAGGCGTAGCGGCAACTCCCCGGCCGGAAGGATGCCCGATTCGAACGGCGTCAGCGTCGCCCGGGTGCGGCTTCGGCCGCCCAAAAGCCAAGAAAACCCGAGCATCGCTGCGACCACGGCCAGGCTCAGGCCGAAATACAGCAGCAGGGAGCTTAGGGCAGGTTCCAGTTCAGCTGCGGGCATGACCATCTCCGCTGATAGAAGCTAAAGCTACCCCAAGATTTCTTTGCCTGTCAACGTACCGATTATCCGCTGACCGGGATCCTGGAACAGGCGAAAAACTGCGCGAGCACCTGGATCAGGAAAGCGTGGTCGCAAGTTCCTGCGCTCTCGCGCACGCTGTGCATCGCCCATAGGGGATTGCCCACATCTATGCTGCGGATTCCCAAGCGCGCCGCGGCGATGGGACCGATGGTCGTGCCACAGGGAAGGTTACTCCTGTGGACGTAGCGCTGGAAAGGGACGCCTGCCTCCTCGCACCAGCCGATGAACAGCGCCTGGGAGAAGGCGTCGGTGGTATAGCGCAGATTGGCGTTGACCTTGATCGCCGGGCCACGGTTGACGATCAGCTTGTGTTCCGGATCGTATCCCCAAGGAAAGTTGGGTTGAAAGGCGTGCGCCATATCGGCGCTGATCAGAAAGCTTGCCGCCAAGGCGCGGCGCAGCTCGCACGGCCCAAGGTCGAAAGCATCGCCTATCCTAAGCAGGCTGTCTTGCAGAAAACTGCCCGCTGCCCCTTTGAAGCTTTCTGAACCCACCTCTTCGTGGTCGAACAAAGCCAAAACCCGGGTCGCGCTCGCCTGCTCCTCGGCCAGCAACGCTTCCAGCGCCGCGTGGCAGGAGGCGAGGTTGTCTAGCCTGGAAGCGGCGATGAACTCGCCCTCAGGTCCCCAAAAAGCGCCTTTTTGGGTGTCGTAGGCACAAAGCTCAAAGCCCAAGATCGCCTCTTCTGGGCAGTCTATGCGTTCGGCCAACAGCCTTAGGAACTGCTGCGCGGGGGACAGTTCTTCTTCCAAGACGGCCAAAAGCAGCGGCAGCTCAGTCTGTTTGTCCAGCTTCAGGCCGGTTTCGTTGACCTCGCGGTTCATGTGGATGGCGAGGTTGGGCAGGCGCAACAAGGGTTCCTCGAAGTCCACCAGACACACCGTAGGGGTCTCGCCGCGCAAAGCCACCCGTCCAGCCAGGCTCAGATCGCGGTCGGTCCAGGTGGCCAGGATGGGGCTGCCGTAGACTTCTACCCCGAGCCTGAGCATGGGCTCGGCAGCGTGGGCCGGGTTGGGCTTGAGGCGCAGGCCAGGCGAGTCAGTGTGCGCGCCGACGATCCGGAAGCCGGCTTCTGGCAAAGGATCGGTGCCGACGCTAAAAGCGATCAGGGAAGAATCGTCGCGCAACACGTAATAGCGCCCCATCGGTTCCAGTGCCCACAAGTCGCGTTCGTTCAGGCAGTGGAAACCTGCCTCTTCCAGCCATTCGGCCAAGGTGGCGGCGGCATGCCAAGGGCTAGGGGAGGCGTCGATGAAGCGCAACAGGTCTTGCGCCTGCTGGCGTTGGCTCGGATCAATCGGTGGCATCGGTATTGGAATTTTGGAAGTTGGCTAAGGCCTTCTGATAGGCTTGATAGGTATTGCGGTCAAAACAGACCAGATAGACCTTTTCAATCCTTCGGTTTTCCTTTAGGGCTTCGGCGATGGTGGAGATGGCTATGGGAGCGGCGCGCTCGACCGGAAAGCCGTACGCCCCGCAGGAGATGGCCGGGAAGGCGATCGTTTGAACGTTAAATTCCTTGGCCAGGCGCATGCATTCGCGGTAGCAAGAAGCGAGGAGCTCATCCTCGCCGTGGCTGCCGCCGCGCCAGATCGGACCTACGGCGTGGAAGACGTATTTGGCCGGCAGGTTAAAGCCTGGCGTGGCTTTGGCCTGGCCGGTGGGACACCCGCCCAGTTTCCGACAAGCTTCTAAAAGCTCGGGACCGGCGGCGCGGTGGATCGCCCCATCCACCCCGCCTCCTCCAAGGAGCGAGGAGTTGGCGGCGTTGACGATGGCATCCACTTTAAGCTTAGTGATGTCGCCTTGGATGACTTCGATGCGTTGTATTGAGCTCATGGGGTCGCCTCATCGAAGATGAGAGCGATAAATTATGCTTGAAGGTGGAGGTCTTGAGGAAGTTTTTTCGCTTGACAGTCAAGTCCCGGTAGTTACAATAAATAGCTACCCAAACGCGGGAATAGCTCAGTTGGTAGAGCACAACCTTGCCAAGGTTGGGGTCGCGGGTTCGAGTCCCGTTTCCCGCTCCAATGTAAAGCCGCACTGCGGCTTTTTTCGTCTTGGCGGCGTGGCAGAGTGGTTATGCAGCGGCCTGCAAAGCCGTGTACGCCGGTTCGATTCCGACCGCCGCCTCCATCATATCCGGCCTCGTCGAGGCTTTGCGCGGTAGCCTTCCCCCGTCCCGATCAAGGCGGCGATCAGATTTTTCTGAATTTCCGACGATCCGGAAAATAACCTTCCGGCAGCGGCGTCGTTGATCCATTCCGCAAACCCTACCGCCTCTTCCAATCCTTGCGCTCCCAGAATGTGAACCGCATCCAGGCTGGAGGCGAGGAAGGCTTCCGAGGCGACTAGCTTAGTCTGGGCCGAGACCAGGCTGAGGCGCTCGCCTGCATCCGCCAGACGCGCGCATTCCTTAAGCCACAGGCGCACGGTGTCGAGGCGGGTGGCCATTTCGGCAATGCGATGGGAAATAGCCTGATGTCTTCCTAAATGCCCATCGCCTACCTGCCGCTTGCGGCTGAAAGCGATTGTCTGCTCCAACTGCCAGCGCATGGCTCCGGCAATGCCGGCGAAAATGAAGGCCCGTTCCCATTCCAGGGCGTTCTGGATCAGCCGAAGGCCGGCGCCGGGTTTGCCCAGCAAGCGGTCGGCCGGAATCCGGCAGTCGTTTAGGATCACCTCCCCCATTGCGGCGCTGCGGCAGGCCGCGACCGGGTGGACTGCGGTGCAGGAGAAACCGGGATCATTCCGCTGCAGGAGGAAAGCCGAGATGCCTTTTCCCAAACGGGCATAAACGATCAGCAGATCGGCGATGGGCGCATTGGTGATGTAGCGTTTCTCGCCATTGAGGACATACCCTCCGTCGCAGGAGGTGGCGCGGGTCGTCATGGCCGAAGGATCGGAGCCACCTTCGGGTTCGGTGATGGCGTGGCCGCCGATCCGGCGGCCTGCGATCAGCTCACAAAGCCAGAGGCGTTTTTGCGCCTCGTTGCCGAATCGGAGGATCGGAAACAGCGCTCCCCATAAATGGGCGTTGACTGCCAGGATTAGGCCAGGATCGCGCCAGGTGTATCCCAGTTGCTCGTGGGCCGTGAGCAAATCGGCGAAGCGGTCGCCGAATCCGCCCCACGGTTTCGGCACGGCGTGGCGGAATACGCCCTCTTGCCCCAGGCGGCGCAGCCGCATCAGCGATTGTTCAGCAGAATCTCCCATCGCGCGCAAAATTTCGGCGTGGTGTACGTGGAATAAAGACGAGTTTAACAGTTTTGGTTTCCTGAAACCGCTTGTAGTAGCTCACCGTTGCTTGCCTCTTCCTCCCAGAGACTGGATGCGCCGGCCTTGAGGTCGGCGTTTTTTTATGGCCGGCGCGCCAATATCTGTTCGATCGCCTTGAGGTCTGGTTTGCCATTGCTCAGTCGCGGCAGGGTAGGCAGCTGCCGAAAGCGGCCAGGAAGCATGTACGAGGGGAGCTTTTTCTTGAGCGCCGAGCGCACTGCGGCCAAAGAAGCGCCCGGCGTCAATACCAAGGCGGCGGCGGGGCGGGTGCCGTCCGCGTCGGCGATGCCGACCACGGCGCACTCGACCACTCCTGCCAGACCCAGCAACACGGCTTCGATCTCGGCCGGTTCGACCCGGTGGCCAGCCACTTTCAACATGCGGTCCAGGCGTCCCAGAAACACGTATTCGCCGCGCTCGTTTAGCGTTGCCCGGTCGCCGGTAGCGTACCACCCATCGTGCAGCGGTGCTGGCTGGAGGCGGCCCTGACGCCAATAACCGCTGAACAAGGTCGGGCCGCGCACGAGCAGTTCTCCGCTCTCGGGATCGAGGCGCAGTTCATCGCCGCAGGCGGGTCGGCCGATGGGGATGGGGCGGTCGTCGGTCAACCGCCCGCGCTCCACCCGCCAATGACAGCAGACGTTGGTTTCGGTAGGACCGTAGAGATTGTAGCAATCGACTTGCGGCAGCAGCTCGACCAGGCGGCGCAGCTGCGGGGTCGGGAAAACCTCACCAGCGAACATCAGGAAGCGCAGGGCAGGCAGGGGAGTGGCCGGGAGGTTGCCTTTCAGGGCCCAGAACGCCAGCAGCGACGGCACGGTGTACAAACCGCTGATGCGGCGATCCGCAAGCCACTTGCTGAGGCGGGCGGGGCTCAAGCTCAGACCTTCGGGCACGAACTCCAGACAGGCGCCTGCGGCGAGGGTCGAAAACAGGTCGAAGGTGGACAAGTCAAAGTGCAGCGGGGCGATGGCGGCGATCCGATCTTCCGGTCGTAAGGCCACCAACCGCCTGGCCCAGTCGCTGAAGGCACAGATCGCCCGGTGGCTCAAGGCTACCCCTTTGGGAGTGCCGGTAGAGCCGGAGGTATAGAGGATCGCCGCAAGCCCGTCCAGGACCGGATCGACACCTGGAAAATCAGCCGCTTCGATCCGCTCCAGGTCGAGACGGGGCAGCTCGGTTGTGACGTCTTGCCCGATCACTGCGGCGGCTCCAGCGTCTTCCAGTATCCACCGCCGACGCGCTGGCGGGGCTTGCATATCCAAGGGAAGGTAGCCGTGGCCGCAGGCGAGAACTCCCAGCACCGCGTAAGCGGCCTCGATCCCCCTCGGCAGGGCCACGGCGATCGGCCGCCCGGGAGGCAGCCGCAGCGCCTTGAGCGCGCGGGCTACGCCAGCTGCGCGGCGGGCAGTCTGCCGGTAATCGAGGCAGTGCTCGCCTTCGCGCAGGCAGGGAGCGCCGGGACGAGCTTCGGCCTGGGTGAGAAATCCTTGCAGCAGGGACATCGGTTTAACCCGCCAGAAGTTCGGCCCGAAGATGTTCCGCAAAGCGCGCGATCCAAGCTGGGTCGAAGTCCGGCTTGAGGTAATTGATGGCAACGCCTAAGCGTCTGTTGAAGCGACTGAACAGCACCGCCAATGAGGGAGGGGCGGTCATGAAACAGGCATAGCGGACGTCTTCGATGAGGGCGCCGAGAAAGTCGGGGCGAAGGAAACGGACCTCGCCGAGGTCGGAAAACCAGGCCGAACTGCGTTCGCCGCCCGACTTCTGGCGGCGCAGAATGCGGCCATAGCGCTCCAAGGGCAGCCAGCGGCCCAGCCACATCAGGGGCAGATAGGCTTGGTCCAACTCGCGGCGCACGGTGTCGGCGTATTGCCGGCGCAGGTGCTCGAACAGCCGGTTCCGGTCGGCGACCACTGCGTGGGGGGCTTGAGCGAACAAGACGCTGACCTGATTGCCGGTGACCGGGATCGGGGCATTGCCCCGGCGTAAGTTGAAAGCGTAGGGGATGCACCAGGCATCCTGACGCAGCGCCGGCCCCATCGCTTCTAGTGCCCGCATCAGGCAGCCGATGAGATAAAGCGACTGGGCGCCCAGCCCCACGCGACAGCGGCTGGTCTCGAGCAGGGTTTGGGTTTCCTCTTCCGCCAGGCGGAAGTTGACGATGTCGAGCTGTCGAGGAGTGCCGAGTGGGAGAGGGGCCGCTGGCAAACTGCTGTCGAGCCGGTCGATCCAGTCGTTGTGCCGTTTGCCGCGCCATAAAAGCGCCAGCCTGTGCCGCCAGGACCAGGCGGCGAGTTTGCGGGTTACCAGGGCGTCGTCGCCGGCCAGATAAGGCCGGCGCTGGTGCGCCTCAGCCATCAAAAAATCGAATATGCGCTTTATCCCGCCGGCGTCCATGAGCGAATGCAGCCAGTGCGCCACCAGTAAAGTGCGATCTTCCCCCTCGATCCAGTGCAGGCTGAAGGGGGAATCTGCGGCGGCATGTATCAGGGCAAGCAAACGGGAATGCCAGAAATCGATCGCTCGTTGCCCAGGCGGGAGGGGATGGCGGAGCAACGGGATAGGATGGCTGGTCAGCTGCCAGCCAAAGCTTAGGCCGCGCTGGACGAGACGCGAGGACAGGATGGGGAAAGCTGCAGCCAGCGCAGCTAGACCGTCTTGCAATCGATTTTCATCGGGCCGTCCGGCCAAGTCCAAGGCGAATCCGCACCACGCGCCGGGCAGCCCGGCGGCGCGGATTTCCCGGTCCATCACCAGCAGCACGTGGTCGGCCGGGTTGAGCGGGAGGAAACCGCTCATCGGCGCTGAGCTTCGATCCAGCAAGTCAGGGCGTCCAAGGTGCGGACCGTGTCCGGTTCGATTTCGGTGTCCGGCAGAGTGACGCCGAATTCGCGCTCGGCGAACATGATAAGGCGCATGATGCCTAGGCTGTCTAGCCCCGCTTCGATCAGGTCGGCATCGTCGCCGAAGGTTTCCGGATCGTCGCAGTAGATGAGTTCTCCCAACACGAATTCGCGCAGTTTGGAGCGGATGTCGGCCATGTTTGCAGCGCTGTTTTTTAGTTCCCGGTGTTTAAATAAGCGGCGCAGAGATCTTGCACTCTGCGCCTCAGTCGTTCATCGTTGATGTGCAGCGGGAGGAACGACTGATGGACAGCTTACCACCGGTTCTGCTTGATTTCATCCGAGTGCGGCGTAAAGCCCCTGTCTTCAGGCAGGGGAAGCCGCTTTATCTTGCAATGCATTGCAAGATGTATAGTATCAATTTTTTCATGGCTACCCTCACCAAAACCCTCAAGCTCCCGTTCCTGCGGCTGAATCAGGCCAAGGCTGCGGAATTTGCGCGGCTTCAGGAACTGAACACAAAGTTGGAAGTTCATGCGGTTTTCCACAAGGATTGGCTCGAAGCGTTGCTGGAAGGTCGTGCCAACGCTGCAGCGCAACGAGGACCGCAACCTCACCTCAAAGCAGGGGAGGAGGTCAACATAGCCGGGTTCGAAACAACGCGGTCACGAAAAGGGTGAATTTCCACCGCGAATCCCGGTGCGAGCGCTACGATGTCATTGTTATCGGCGCCGGCATCGGGGGGCTGAGCGCCGGGGCTTTGCTGGCCAGAGCGGGCCGTTCGGTGCTGGTGATCGAACGCCACGACCGACCCGGCGGGTATCTGCACGGATTCACCCGCTGCGGTTTCCGGTTTGACGCCGGGGTTCACTCGGTAGGCGGTTGTGCCGCGGCAGGGTCGTTCTACCGGCGAGCGCTGGGAATGCTGGTAGAGTGTTTGGGACTTAAGGAGCGGGTGCGGTTTTTGCCGGTTGACCCGGTGGCTCGGCTCTGTTTCCCCGGTTTAGCGGTTGACTTGCCACAGGGCTTGATCCGATTGCAGGAACACCTGGCCGAGAGCTTTCCCCGTGAGCGCCACAGTCTTTGGGCTTTTCTGAGGCTGACCGAAGGGTTGGCAGACGAGGCGGCGCGGGCGGCAGCCGGCTTGCCCGGAGAATGGCAATGGCTGCCCTACTACCGCCACGCCGTCTTGGACGAAGTTTTAGCCGAGCATTTCCAAGACCTAAGGCTGAAGGCCGTGCTGGCAGGGTTGTGGCCGTATCTGGGATTGCCGCCGAAGCGACTGTCTTTTCTCTATTGGGCGCTGATGTTCACGGGCTATCTGAGCGATGGAGCGGCTTACTGCCAGGGTTCGTTCCAGCGCTTGGCGGACGCGCTGGCCGCGACCGTCGCGGCGTGCGGCGGAGAGATGCTGTATCGCACGGCGGTGCGCTCCATCGTGTTGGAGCGGAGCCGGGCGAAGGGCGTGGTGACCGATAACGGTCAACGGATTCAGGCGCCGGTGATCGTCTCCAACGCCGATCTGCTCTCCACTTTCCAGCATCTGCTCCCGGCCGATCAGGTACCGCGTCGGTATTTGGCTAGGCTGCGCGACCTTGAGCCGTCCCTGTCGATGTTTGTGGTATATGCCGCCGTCGACCGGAGTTGGATCGATTCGAGCAGGCACGAAACCTTTTATTACCCTGATTTCGATCACGAACGCCTTTTCCTTGCCACCTGCGCCGGTGCGCCAGCGTGGTTTTCAGTTACCGTGCCCACCCATACCGATCCCACCCTGGCTCCAGAGGACACCCATCTGCTGTTGCTCACCACCCTGGCGCCGTATACCCTAGGAGAATCGTGGCGAACGGCCAAAGAGGCCTACCGGGATCGATTGCTGGCCATGGCCGAGCGGCAGTTGCCGGGGCTGCGCGCTCACCTCCGACTGGTCGAAGCGGGTACGCCGCGGACCATGGAGCGCTACACCCTCAATCAACTGGGCGCCGCCTACGGTTGGGCCCTGACTCCCCGGCAGATCGGCCCGGCCCGGCCGGGCGTCAAAACCCCGCTAGAGGGGCTGTACCTGGCTGGGCACTGGAGCGCGCCGGGCGGGGGAGTATACGGTGCGGCCTTGTCCGGGATCAGCGTTGCCCAGGCGATCCTGGGGCTGCCGGAGCAGGCCGGGCTGTGGGAGTTATTGTCCGGTTTGCGCGCGCAACTGGCGCAATAGCTGGTCCAGTTCGGCTTTGACGATTTTGCCGGTGGCGTTGCGGGGAAGGCGGGGGACGAGATACAGGGGACGGGGCAAAAACACCTCATCCAGCCGCTGGCGCAGGGCGGCTAGGATTTCCGCCTTGGGCCGCCGGCTGACTACCAAAGCCCCGACTCGGCCCTGATCGGTGGCAAAAAAGCAACCGTCGTCGACCCCGGCAATCCGGTTCAGATGCCAGTTCAGTTCTGCCAGCGAGGCGCGTTTGCCGCCGATCTTGATCAGGTCTTTGTGCCTTCCCACGACGCGAAAGCGCCCGTCCGCAGCTACCTCGAGGCGGTCAGCGAGGGCCACCGGAGCAGACAGCCACGGCGCCTCTAGCAGAATGTTGTCAGAGTGGCAATGGAGTCTAGCGCCCGGATAAAGGCGCCAGAGGGACTCTGTCGCCGGCCGCCGCCAGGCGAACGACAGGGTTTCGGTGCTACCGTATATTTCCCACAGCGGCCGCCCGGTGACGCTTTCCAGTTCCAGCGCCAGTTCAGGATCGAGGGGGGCGGTGGAAGAGACGATCGCAGCCAGGTTTGGCCACGCCATCGAACCGGCCAAACACGCCTTGAGATGCACCGGGGTGGAGACCAAAAGCACCGGCTGTGGCGACTCGGCGATCGCGCGGCGGATGTCCTCGGGGTAGAAAGGCAGCCGGCCGGTCAGCGCCAGTTCCGAGCACAGCGGCCAGACTACCGCGGTTTCCAGTCCGTACATGTGTTGGGCCGGGGCAGTGGCGATCACCGCCCAGCGCCGTCTCTGCAATCCCAGAGCTTCGAGCGCCAGCCGGGCGCAGGCGCTCAGTGTCTGCCAGTCTTTGGGCCAAGGTTGTGGCTTGCCGGTACTGCCCGAAGTGAAGGCGATCACTTGCAAATCTGCAAGTGACCAATGGTCCCATTGGCTGCCTGGAAAATCGGGACAAGCGGAGACTTTCAGGGAGGGCAAGGGCAGCGCTATTTCCCGATCGCGGGCGACGATCAAAGGGCCGTGCGCGGCAGCCAGTCTCTCCAGGGTGGCGTCGGCCCGGTTGGGAGGAAGCAAGCAGGGGATGCGTCGGATGGCGGTCGCCAGGAGGGTGGCAGTGAACCAAACGCGGTTTTCGCACAGATTGAGGATGCCGGCAGCTTCGGGCAGCCGATGGGCGATGCGGACCGCCAATTCGGTAAGACGCACCGGACCGCTTAGGCTGAGGGGGGTGGCGCTAAACTCTGTTGGTTCGGAGTCGGAAAGCGACATAGTCGATTGGGTCGAGCAAGACTCTGGCAGAAAACGATAGCACATGGGATACTAAAATTTGTGTATTCGGCGGCGCCAACGTCTCCTTGATCCTAGGAGGAATGGATTGATGCAGTACGATCCCGACCGATTTCCCCTCGCCAGCCTGCTGCCCCACACCTCGAATATGCGCCTGGTGGATCGCCTGCTGGCGGTGACCGACGAGGGGGCTACCGCTGCCCTGACGGTGCGCAACGACGGTCTGTTCTCCCTGGCCGACGGCAGCGTGCCGGTTTGGGTCGGGCTGGAATACATGGCTCAGACCGTAGCTGCCTGGTCCGGCTATCGCTGTCGCTTGCAGGGGGAGCCGATCCGAGCCGGCCTCTTGTTGGGCACCCGCCGCTTCGACGCCGCCGTGGCGAGATTTACCTGTGGCGCCACCTTAAGCGTGTGCGTCCAACGGGTATTCGAGGCCGTGGGGGATATGTGCGTGTTCGACTGTGTGATTAAGGGTCCTAAGCCTTTGGCTTGGGCTCGCCTGAATGTGCTTCTACCGCCTGATCTTAGGCCGTTCCTCAAGGGGGCTGTGGCATGAACCGAGAGACCGTGCTGGTTACCGGCGCAAGCCGAGGGATTGGGCGCGCTGTTGCCTGCCGCCTGGCGCGCGCTGGGTACGACCTGGTCCTGCACTGCCGTCACCGGCTGGAGTTGCTCGAGGCCTTGGCGGAGGAGTTGCGGCGGCAGTATGCAATCCAAATCCGCCTGCTCCAGTTCGATCTCGCCGACCGCGAGGGCGCGCGCGCGGCGCTCGAGCACGACATTAAGTCCTATGGAGCTTATTACGGCGTGGTCTGTAACGCCGGCTGCAGCCGCGACGCTGCCTTTCCGGCGCTGACCGGAGAGGACTGGGATCAGGTGGTGCACACCAATCTGGACGGTTTCTTCAACGTCCTGCACCCAGTGATTCTGCCCATGATCCGGCGCCGCCGGCCTGGACGGATCGTCACCCTCGCCTCGGTATCCGGGTTGATCGGCAACCGCGGCCAAGTCAACTACAGCGCCGCCAAAGCGGGAATCATCGGCGCCACCAAGGCGCTGGCGTTGGAATTGGCCAAGCGCCAGATCACCGTCAACTGCGTGGCGCCGGGGTTGATCGAGACCGAGATGGTCGAAGGCCTGCCCCTGGAGGAGATCAAAGCGGCAATTCCCCAACGCCGCCTCGGGCGACCCGAGGAGGTGGCCGGTTTGATCGCGTTTCTCCTGTCCGAGGAAGCCGCCTACATCACCCGTCAGGTGATTGCCGTCAATGGAGGCTTGTGCTGATGCGCCGAGTAGTCGTCACCGGCATGGCGGGAATCTCGGCCCTGGGACACTCCTGGCCGCAGGTACTGGCGAGACTAAAAGCGCAGCGCAATGCCGTAGTCAGGATGCCGGAATTTGCCGCTTATGAGGGGCTGCACTGCCAACTGGGGGCACCGGTGACCGATTTCGAGCCGCCCGCCCATTACACCCGCAAGCTGACTCGCAGCATGGGAAGGGTGGCGTTGATGGCGGTGCGCGCCAGCGAGTTGGCCCTAGAAGACGCCGGTCTCTTGGGCGATCCGGTCATCGCTTCTGGCCGGACCGGGGTGGCATACGGTTCCTCGGTGGGTTCTACCCCAGCCATCGCCGATTTTGGCTACATGTTGCTTAAGCGCAAGCTCGGCGCATTGAACGCCAACACCTATCTGAAGATGATGGGCCACACCACTGCAGTCAACGTGGCCCTGTTCTTTCAAGTCAAAGGCCGGATCATCCCGGCGGTGAGTGCCTGCACTTCTGGCAGCCAGGCGATCGGGTTCGCCTACGAGACGATCAAATGGGGCTTGCAGGAGGTGATGATCGCAGGGGGAGCTGAGGAATTGTGTCCTACCGAAGTGGCGGTGTTCGATACTTTGTATGCGACCAGCACCAGGCATCCGCCCGAGGCCACTCCGCGCCCTTTCGACGCTGAGCGCGACGGCCTGGTGCTAGGGGAAGGGGCGTGTACCCTGATCCTTGAGGAGCGGGCGCGGGCGCTGGCGCGGGGGGCCAAGATCTACGCCGAGGTGATTGGGTTCGGAACCAATACTGACGGCGCTCATGTGACCCAGCCGTCGCAGCTCACCATGCAGGTGGCGATGGAATTGGCGCTCGCCGATGCCGGCCTGCCGCCACAGGCGATTGGCTATATCAGTGCCCACGGGACGGGCACGCGCCACGGCGACGTAGCCGAAAGCTGGGCGACTTACGAGGTGTATCGCGACCGGGTGCCGGTCAGCACCCTCAAGAGCTACACCGGCCATACCTTGGGGGCGTGTGGGGCACTGGAGGCATGGGTGGCGATCGAAATGATGCGAAGCAGTTGGTTTCATCCCAACCTCAACCTCACTGCCATCGATCCCGAATGCGCGCCTTTGGATTACATCGTGGGGGAGATGCGGCGCATTGACTGCGAAGCGGTGGCCAGCCACAACTTCGCTTTCGGTGGCATCAACACGGCCTTGATCTTCCGCCGTTATGCTTAGGTTGCGGCTCGAGGGTTGGCGCGCCTGGCGGCTGCTCGCTACCGCCTTGAGCTATCTGGTTTACGGAGTGGGGGCGCTGCTCCTCTGGTATGGGGTCTATCCGCTGAGCTGTTGGTGGGTGGCGCAAGCCAAGCGCGCCGAACACGCCCGTTATCTAAGTCACCTCGCGTTCCGGTTTTTCAGCGCTTTTTTGGTAGCGGTTGGGGTGTGGCGCTATCGGATCGAAGGCGAGGAAAACCTAAGGCGGCCGGGCAGGATCATCGTTGCCAACCACCCCTCGTTTCTGGACATCGTGCTGTTGTTGGCAAGGGTCGAGAATGCGGTCTGCATCGTCAAACCCAGTCTGGTTTCGCTGCCCTTGGTGGGGCGTCCGATCCGCTGCTGCGGGCATTTGCCCGCCGTCGACGCGCCGACCTTGGTGGCCGAGGCGGTCAGGGTTTTGCAGACGGGGGCCTGTTTGATCCTGTTTCCCCAGGGAACCCGGACACCTCCGGGAAGCGAGATTCGGTTTCAGCGCAGCGCAGCCCGCATCGCTCTGGAAGCGGATTCCCCGGTGGTGCCGGTGTATTTTGCTTATCGCCCGCTGCTGCTAGGGAAGTATCAGCGTTGGTATCATGTGCCCAAGCTCAGGCCCCTGGTCGAGGTGACGGTCGGGGAGGAGATGCGACCGCACGAGATAGCCGGGGGACTGCCGATTTCCATGGCCAGCCGGCGACTGAGCCGCCATATTGAGGCCCATTTCAACGCTTTGGAAAAACGCCATGGATTCGTTAGAGAGAGAGCTGAAACAACTGGTCATCGAGATCTTTGACCTGGAAGGTCTGACTCCTGAGGCGATCGACAACCACGCGCCCCTGTTTGGCGCCGGCCTTGGCCTAGATTCCATCGATGCGCTAGAATTGGGATTGGCTTTGAAACAACGCTACGGGATCAGGATCAACCAGGAAACGCCCAAAGCTCGGGAGATCTTCGCCTCCATCGCCGACCTGGCTGAATTCATCCGCCGTACCCGCGCATCATGAAAGACCAGGACGAGATTTTTGCCGCGCTGCGCCAGTTGCTCGAGGAAATGTTCGAAATCGATCCTGCGCAGGTTGGACTCGACACAACCTTCCGCGAGCTCGACATAGACAGTATCGACGCAGTGGACCTGATGGTGCGCCTGCACGAGATCACTGGCAAACGCATTCGTCCGGAAGAATTCAAGGGGATTGTCACGGTCGGGGACGTGGTGACGATCATCCAGCGGATGCAGGTTGCGTGATTTAAGCCATGACGATCCGGCAGATTGCATGGGCGGCAGGCTGGCTGTTGCTCCTAGCCTATCCGCTGCTGATTTATTTTTGGCTGTACCGCCTCGACTCCCGCTGGCTGCTTGCGGGGCTGGTTGTGCTCCTGCTGATGCGCGTCTGGTGGGCTGGCTGGGGGCCGGTCAGGTGGGGGCCGGCGCTGATGGCCTTGGGCTTGATGGCTTTCGGGCAGGAACGATCCGTCATGCTCTATCCGGTCTTGATCAATGGTTTCTTTCTGGCCTGGTTTGCGGCCTCGCTGATTCGCCCGCCGACGGTGGTCGAGCGCCTGGCGCGCCTTGCGGACCCCGCGTTTCCCCCGCAAGGGGTCCGCTATACGCGCCGGGTGACTTGGGTGTGGTGTGGATTTTTCTTCCTCAACGGAACCCTCGCTGCGGTCACGGCAGGCATCGGAGACCTTAAGCTGTGGACCTGGTATAATGGTTTTTTGGCCTACCTTCTGATGGGCCTTTTGATGCTCGGGGAATATCTGCTCAGGCGGTGGGTAATGCGGACTGGCAGCCATGCCTGAAGCGATCGTCTGGCCTAGGATCTGCTGGCGCGAGCGAGATTGCGAAACCCTGACTTTGGGGCTGGAGCTGCCACCGGAACTTGCCTATTTCAAAGGGCATTTTGCCGATTGCCCGATTTTGCCTGGAGTGGTCCAGATCCACTGGGCGGCGCTTTTTTTCCTGGGCGAGTTCGAACCGGCTCTGGTGCTCGAGCGCATGGAGGTGATCAAGTTCAAGCGCCTTCTGTTGCCGGATATGGCGGTGAGGTTGCGGCTGGATTACGATCGCGCCCGCCAGCGCCTTAAGTTTTGCTATTTCACCGGCGCGTCGGAGAGCAGTTCGGGCCGGCTTTACTGGGCAAGACCGTGAGCTTTAATCCCTGTGCGGTGATCCCGGTATACAACCACAGCGCCGCCCTGGGGACGATTGTGGCGCACTTGCATGAGCGCGGGCTTTTCTGCCTGCTGGTGGACGACGGCAGCGCGCCGCCGCACGCTGAGGTGATCCGCTCCTTGCGCGGCGCCGGAATCGAGGTGCTCACCCATGCTCGTAACCGCGGCAAAGGGGCGGCGGTCAAGACTGGCTTAAGAGCGGCCTGGGAGCGTGGGTTCAGCCATGCCCTACAGATCGACGCCGATGGCCAGCACGATCTGAACGATGTGGAAGCCTTCCTCGCCCAGGCGCGTGCCCACCCGCAGGCGGTGATCTGCGGCCAGCCGCAATTCGACGCCTCGATCCCCAAAGCTCGCTACTTCAGCCGCTATCTGACCCATGTGTGGGTGTGGATCAATACCTGCTCTTTCGCCATCCCCGACGCGATGTGCGGCTTTCGGATCTATCCCCTGGCCCAGGTGATCCCCTTGTTGGCGCAGGAGGGGCTAGGCGAGCGCATGGACTTCGACATCGAGATCCTGGTGCGCCTCAACTGGCTGGGGGTGGCGCTGGTCTGGCTGCCGACCCGAGTCCAGTATCCCCCAGGCGGGGTCTCCCACTTCCGGCCAGTGCTGGACAACTGGTGCATCAGCCGCATGCACGCGCGCCTGTTTTTCGGTATGCTGCGCCGTAGACTTTTCAAATTGGCCCGAAGTGCTCATGGGCGCAGCTAACGCTACTCACTGGGCGAGAATAGAAGAGCGGGGCCTCCTATGGGGGATGCGCTTTTTGCTTTGGATATATCTGCTCCTAGGGCGGCCGTTCTTCCGCCTGTTTCTGTATCCGGTGGTAGGCTATTACTTCCTTACCAACTCCGTGGCCCGATCTGCCTCGCGCGACTACCTCCGCCGCCTTAACCGCTTTGCCCCGCAGTTGGGGTTGGACGGCAGGCTGGGGCACAGCTACCGCCATTTTTTGCGCTTTGCCGAATGTCTGCTAGATAAGATCTTGGTCTGGATGGGGCGGTTTGCGACCGAATCGGTCCTTTTCCCCAATCGGCAGGCGTTTTTGGAGCTCCTGGAGAGCGGCCGGGGAGCTCTGCTCATCACCGCTCATTTGGGAAATCTTGAGGTGAGCCGGGCGCTGGCCGACGCCAGGCGCCAGCTTAAGCTCAACATCCTGGTCCATACCAAGCACGCCAGAAAGTTCAACCGCCTGCTTGCAAGCGTGGACCGCGCTCACCGGATGACCTTGATCCAGGTCACCGAACTCACCCCGGCGGTGGCGATCCAGCTCCACGATAAGGTTCAGGCGGGGGAGTTTGTGGTCCTAGTGGGGGATAGGATTCCGGTAGCGAGCCAGGCGCGGGTGGTGAAGGTGGCGTTCCTTGGAGAAGAAGCGGCGTTTCCTCAGGGGCCTTATCTTTTGGCCCACCTGCTGCAATGTCCGGTCTATACCCTGTTTTGCTATCGGGGCCAGGACGGGCGCTACTGGATCCACTTCGATCACTTCGCCGAGCGTATTTGCTTGCCGCGCCAACCGGCGGCGCGAGAGGAACTCATTAGGGAGTACGCGCAGCGGTTCGCGCAGCGGCTCCAGCACCACTGCCTGCAGGCGCCGCTTGAGTGGTTCAACTTCTATCCGTTCTGGGGATGAGCCTGATACCGGTCGAGGACTTGCCAAGGTGCGAGCTGACCTTCACCGTGCCGTTTTTCGATGTGGACATGCTGGGGGTGGTCTGGCACGGCCATTACGCCAAGTATTTCGAACTTGCCCGCTGTGCCTTGCTGGAGCGGATCGATTATGGCTATCTGACCATGCGCGCGACTGGCTACGTCTGGCCGGTGGTGGACCTCAAGGTCCGCTATCTGGCTCCTGCCCGCTTCGGGCAAGCGCTCAAAGTCAGCGCCGTGCTCAAGGAATACGAGTATCGGATGAAGATCGCCTACGAGGTTTACGCTGCCGATTCGGGGATCAAGCTCGCCCGTGGGACCACAATCCAGGTTCCGGTGGCACTGGCGAGCGGGGAATTGTGCTTTGGCTCCCCGCAGGTATTTTTGGACAAGCTCAAAGCGTTCGCCGCTGCGCGGAGTTGAGTTCCCGATCACAGCTGGAGCTGGATCCGGTCTGCTCGAGGCAGGCCGAAGTCTTTTCCAAACCCAGCCGCCTCGATCAGCGCCGCAAAATGCCGGCTGCGGTGGGTGAGGCAACAAGCAGCCAGCATCAGTTCCAGTTCGCGGCGGGGGACGGAGCGCATGAGATTTTTCACCAATTCAAAATCGACTCCGTTGGTAGCGGTGTCCCCTTGGCGGCAAACCGCCCGCGCAGCAGGGTCTCCTGCCAGGGATTTGCTTCCTGCCACAGGTTCCCAGCCAGAAGTTCAGCGATGGCCTGCTTGATCTCGGCGTCGCGGTGGGCTTCGAAAAACACGTTGTGGACCAGATCCGATTGATAGAAGCGCTCGACAAAGGCGTACATGGTGTTGAATCCCAAGGCGTGGTTGTGGTCGTCTGGGCGGTGCAGGTCGGGGTCGGCCTCGCAGCCGGCAGCCAGCCCCTGGTGGATGCGGTCGGCGGCGCGGGCGGCGCCCGTGAGGGCCAAGAATACCCCAGAGGAAAACACTGGGTCGAGAAAGCCGGCGGCATCGCCGACGCTGATAAAGCGCTGGCCGTAGCGGTGGTGGTTGAGGTAGCTGAAATTGGCTTCCGAACGCAGCGGCCAAAGCTGAGGGGCGCCCTCAAGCAGCTTACTCAGTCTAGGAGAGGCATTTAAATATTGCTGATACAGCCGCTCCGCCGATGTTCCGGTGGGTTTTTTTCCGCCTACCACCAGGCCGACGCTGACCCGCTTCCCGGCCAGGGGGATGACCCACCACCAGCCGATGTCCACCACCAGCACCCAGATGTTGCCGGTAGCGTAAAGTTCCTCCGCCAAGGGTCCCTGGACCGGGCCGAAATGGCTGTAAAGGGCGAACCGGCCGAGAGTGGTCAGTCGCTCCAAGGTGCGCGCCGCGCGACCCATCAGGGCGCTGCGGCCGGTGGCATCGACCAGATAGCGGGCGCGGAAAGGACCTTCGGGGGTGGTCACCCGAATCGCGTCTTGGCTGCACTCCACCCCGGTCACTGGACATTCCTGGCGGGTTTCAACTCCGTGGCGGCGGGCATTGTCGAACAATAAGGTGTCGAATGTAGAGCGCTCCAATTGCACCGCCCGGTGCTCACCGCTGAGCTGAAAGAACATCTCTTGGCCTTGCGCCTCGTCGATGAACACCGCGCCGGACTTGAACACGTTGCCTTCGTGCCAGTCCAGCCCCAGCCGCCGAACTACCGGCTCGCTGTAGGGCAGCATCGACTCGCCGATGTGGAAGCGGGGATGGCTTCCCTTCTCGAGCAGTAATACTCGGTGGCCGTGCTGGGCCAGCAGGGTGGCGGCGGTCGAACCGGCCGGCCCGCCGCCAGCGACGATTACGTCATAATCGTAGTTTTTCATGGTTTTTCTCTCCTGATGGACAAAGACCAACCGGCTCCCAAAGGTACGCGCCGGCGAATTAGGGTTTGTTCGGCACCCGCCAGCGTCTGTATGAGCCAAATCCCCGCCAGCACTGGGTTGTTTTTGGCTTGGAGGGCTGCCTCGTCGTTGACGGATGCGGACCGGGCAGCAAGTTGCGGCGCGCTGAGTCTAAAGCTGCCGTCGCGCGCCAGTACCCAGGCCAAGGCGACCGGATACTGCCCCATTCCCCGTTCCAGGTAGGGCGGCCAGCGTTCTTCATAGCAGACCAAAAGCAGGGCTTCGGTTTCCGTGAAGAGGCGGCACCAAGCCTCCAGCCAGGCCATGGCGACGCTGGCCTCGGCAGCCCCCAGTGAGGTCGTGGCCAGGCGACAACCGGTGGCGATGCTCCAGTAACCGGCAGCGGTATTGTGGACCGAATTGTGGAACTGGGTGGGGGAAATGACGCCGTCCGGCTTGGCTAGCTCCAGGCACAGCTGATCGGTCACCTGCATCTCGCCGCCGACGCTGGCGAACACCGCCGGAAGCCGCGAAGGGTCGACCCCAGCCCGCTCGCAGGCAAGCAGTCCGGCACTCAGGGCCAGGCGGGTGGCCTGGCTGGTACGGCGGCGGATGGCCGACGGGAGGCGGGCAGGATCGGGCAGATCGGCGGTTATCCCTAGGGAGGTAAGCGCTGCCGGTTCGACGGCGCACGCGGCCCAGCCAGCCAAGGCGATGGTGGTTTCCGATTTGCGGCAAGCTGGAGGCCGTTTGCCTCCCGTCGCCATCGTGCGCCTTGGCAGATCTTCCCCCGACCGGGCCAAGAGCACGCTGGCGTTGCTACCGCCGAAGCCGAAGGCGTTGCAGAGGGCAAAAGCCGCATCGGCGGCTTCAGGATCCTTGAGCAAGCGGATGCGAAAAGCCGGGTCCGGCCGCTGCAGGCCACAGGTGCCAGGCAGCCATCCTGCCCGCAGCGCCTCTATGGTGACGATGGTTTCCAGCGCCCCCGAGGCGCCCAAGGTATGGCCGAGTAAGCCCTTGACCCCGCTGCACGGCACCCGATCTCCGAACAGGCGCGCCATCGCCTGCGCTTCGGCCAAGTCGTTGAGCGAAGTGGCGGTGGCGTGGAGGTTGACGTAACCCACCGCTTCCGGTGGCAATCCAGCGATTTCCAGCGCGGACCGCATGGCGGATTCGGCCCCGCGTCCATCGGGGTCGGGTGCAGCCATGTGGTGGGCGTCGGACGATTCCCCCACCGCCAGCAGATGGGGGCATGAGCGATTGCCCGCCGTGCTCCGTTCCAACAAGAGAAGCGCCGCCGCCTCGCCGATGTTGATTCCCGCGCGGTTGTGATCCATCGGCCGGCAGGGATCGGGAGCGATCAACCCCAGGCTTTGGAAGCCGTACAGCGTCAGCCGGCACAGGCTGTCCACCCCGGCCACCAGCACCGCATCGCACACCCCGGTCTGAATCAGGCGACCGCCTGCGCCTAAGGCTTTGGCGCTGGAAGAACAGGCCGTGGAGACAGCGTACACCGGCCCCCGGATCCCCAGCTCGAGGCCCAGGAACTGAGCGGTAGCCGAGACTGCGTGGCGGCGCAAAAAATTGAAATCGGCCGGCATGACGCCGTGGGCGAGGAAATGGACATAAGCTTGTTCCGAGTCATAGATCCCCGAGGTGCTGGTGCCGAGCACCAGCCCGAGCCGCTCAGCCCCGTATCTGGCTAGGGCTTCCTCGACTTTGGGGCGGATTTCTTCCAGCGCTTTGAGCGCCAAACGGGCATTGCGGCAGGCATAGGCGGAAAGCTCTAAGCGAATGTCCGGCAGCGGCGCACAAACTTCTCCGACCACGGTCGCAAACGACAGCGCAAACAACCGGATCGGCGCCAATCGGCTTTGACCTTCGCGCAGCGCTGCAACGAGCGCCCCAGAACCTACGCCTGCCGACGACAAGCAACCCCAGGCGGTGATGGCGACCGGGTCCACGGTCAGGGGGTCTCTCGGGTCAAGGGTAAGCTTTCGGCGCGCCAGCGGGCCATGTGGCCTTGGAGCAAAAGCACCTTGCGACAGCCAAGGCGGCGCAGGCCGTTTGCGGCCATGACGGCGCGGGGGCCGTGCTCGCAGGTTACCACTACCGGCTTTTGCCGACAGGCTTCGACTACCTCCGGCGGAGCCTGGGCGGCGTTCCAGAACGGCACGTGCACTGCGCCGGGGATGTGACCGCTTAAGGTTTCGGACTCTGATCGCACGTCGATCACCAGCGGCGCATCGGCTTCCTTGAGCGCCAAAGCCAGGGTTTGGGGAGGAATGCCCGAAGTCGCGCACTCGTTCGTCAGAAGCGCGCCCAACAGCGGAAATGATTTTGCGAGATTGGGATTCATCGGCTCAGCTCAACACGTTTCGGGACGGCAATCAGGAGCGGGCACAGCAAAAAGCCGGCTGCCACCCCCACGACCACCGTCACCGCCAGGGTCTTAAGCAGCAGATTTTCCGCCAGCCCTAAGGCGGCAAAAGCTGTGATCGTAGTCAGCATCGAGGCGCCCATGGCGCGGTAGGTGGCCAAGAGCTCTCCGGCCCTCAATTCAGTGTAGAAAATACCGTAATCGACGCAAATTGCAACGACCAGAGCGGTGGCGAGCAGGTGAAAGAAGCTGATTGGCTGATTCAGCGCCGTGAAACCGGCCAGCACCAATACCATCCCCACTAGGCTGGGCACCAGCATTTGGAAGGCTTGGGACAGACTGCGATAACGCCAGGCCAGAACCAGCAGGATGACTACAAGCCCCAGACCCAAGGCCACCGCCGCCCGATGTTGGTAGGTTCGGGCCAAGGCGTTGATCCGATCGCGCTGGCTGAAATAGCGCACCCCGTCCAAATCCGCCAAGGCCGCTGCCACCGCAGCCGGATCGTGAGGACCAAGCCACACGGCCAGATGCACGCCGTCTGCCTCCCGATGGATCTGAGCGGACAGGATGGCTTCGATGTGAGAACCGAGCACTGCCTCGGGTTCCAGCCAGGCCGGGGGGGTGGTAGGAACCCGAAGCGTCAGCGGCGCGACCGCTAACCCTTGAGCAGCGAGCGTCTGGTTCCAGGCAGCGATGAATTCGGGGGTGAGGTGGGCGCGGTAATGTTGCCAGTTCGCCTGTTGCAAGGCCCTAGATACCAGCCAAGGGTAGATGCCTTGGAAGCTGCTTAGCTTGCCTTCCGCTTGCAGCTGGCGTAAGGTTCGGGTGGCCGCCTCGGCGCGCCGAATCGCGGTCTCCAGGTCCGGGCCCGTCACCAGCACCGCTCGGCCGGGCTCTAGGTCGCTCAGGCGGGCGCGCAGTTGCCGGTCCTCGCGTTGCAGGCGCGGATCGATCTCGGCCAGGCGCTCCAGCTCGGTCAACCACTGGAGGCGGGGCAGAAATCCCAGCGCTGCCAGCAGGAGCAGGCAGGTCCCGATCAGCATTTTGCCGCGATGGCGCCGGCACAGTTCGAACCAGGCATTAAAACTCGGCAGGTTCGGCGGTTTGATCGGCACGCCGTCGAGCCAGGTCGGAAGCAGATAGCGGGTAGCCAGCAGCGCGGTCAAGATACCTGCCGCGGCGAACACGGCGATCTGCTGGAAGCCGGGGTAGCCGGTCGCGGCCAGGGCCAGATAGCCGATCACGGTGGTGACCGCGCCTAACGTCAAGGCCGGCCACAGGCGGCGGGCAACCTGGGCCGGGGGGCGGTCTCTCCGGCAGTGGGCGAGCAGGTGAATCGGGTAATCGACGCACACCCCGATCAGGCTCGCCCCCAACGCCAGAGTCAGGCCGTGGACATAGCCGAAGGTCCATTGGGTGACTAAGGTCCCGGTGGCGATCGCCAAAGCCAGGACCAGTAGGATGGCTGGCAGGCTGCGCCAGGTCCGAAACAGCCCGAGAAGCACTGCGGTCACCCCGAGGCTGGAAGCCAGGCTGACGCGGTTGACGTCGCGCTGGATTCGGTTTTGGGCAGCGACGGCGAAAACCGGAACGCCGGTCATGCGCAACCGGAAAGCTTGGCCGTAGCTCTGGTTAATCTCGCCAAACGCCTGGCGCAGTGCCTCTTGCAGCTGCCGCTGTTGGTCGCTGGCGAACGGCTCGAAGCGGCTTTGCAAGACTATCGGATAGAATTCGTCCTGGTGGATCTCAAGCGGGGCCAGCCTCTGGCGCCAATCGGCGAAGGCGTCGAAAGTGAGCAGCAGCGGATCGTGGGGGGCGATTTGCTCGACCAAATCGCCAAACGGGCTGAGCAGCGCGCGCTTGAGTTCCTCGGCCCGCCGCGGAAGGGCTTTTAAGCTCAGCACCTGGTCGGCTTCCCGGTCCGGGTCGAGGCTGTAGATGAGCGGGGCATAGGCGGCGTATTCCGCTAGCAGACCGGGCAGCGCCACCGGAGGCTGCCAGGCAGGCCAAACCTGCTCCACGCCGGGCAAGGATCGCACTCGGCGGATGAACTTCTGGGCGAAGGCTGACAATTCAGGCTTGCCTCCGGATCTCGGTTCAAGCACTACCAGGTACCGGCGGGCGAAGGCCGAAAGCTGAAGTTTTGCCAGCAACGGCTCTGCGCCGGTTTCCTGGCCGAGGAAAAACACCGTCAGCCGCGTCTCCAGGCGTAGCGTAAGGATCAAGGCGGAGAATAGCGCCGCAAGCAGTGCCAGAATCGCCAGGCGTTTCATAGACTCCTCGCAAGGAAACCCGCGACTTCAGTCGCGGGAGGAATTGCGGGTGCGCGAGGCG
>CAZZIP010000010.1:0-13993 GCA_964654415.1 uncultured Methylococcales bacterium
GAAAAAACCACGCCAGCGCCGCCTCGGTCTTGCCCGAGCCGGTATCGGACTCGACAAGCAGCAGGCGGGTGTCCTCGCCCACGTCGAGGGACTGCGCCAGCGCCTGCTGCAGGGGCGTGGGCGCAAAGTCAAATACTTGGGCAAAAGCCTTCGAATGGCGACCGATGGGGGAAATGAGGCCAATGACCCGCAATGCGCGTTCGGCGGCTTGGGCCGCAACGGCCTGGCGGTCCTCGGCAGGGTCACGCCGGAAGGGAAAGAATTGGGTGTCGGAGGCGATCCAGTCAGCCAGCATCACGAGGCCCGCGAAGCGCTGTTGCAGCGCTGGGGTCGCATCGATGGGCTCGGCCTTGCCGTCGAAAGCATGCGGGAAGGCCTCGCGCACAGCAAGGGCCAGCGCATCGAGAGCGGCCAGCGGATCGTAACCCTGTGTCGGCTGCCATATTTTGCGGGCGACCCGATCGACACTAGAACTCCGATAGTCGTTCTCGATCGACACCGGACGGCCATGGTGGGAGAGGCTGGCGATGAGCATTTGCGTGGCCTGTTCCTCATCCTTGAACCAGCCGACGATGTCGATCATAAGCGCTGCCCACTCTTTCGGCCAATCCTGCAGTTCCCACAACAACGCCAGCGCTTCCATGACATGGCCTGCCGTTTCCTTGGCAGCCGGATCGGCCTTGGCCTGAAAGCCGACGTTGCACTTGCCGAAATCATGCAAGTAGGCCATCACCGCCAGCCGGTCTTTCTGTGCGGAGGTGAGACTTAAGGCCCAGCGCGCCAGGTTGGGCAGATCGAGCAAAGCACGCAGGACTACCGCCACATCCAAACAATGATCGGCGAGCGGATGCCGAGTACCCTCTGGCCCAAGTTTTCCCCAAGGGACGGCTATATTGGCGTTCAAGAGCAGCCTCCTCTAGCAATAGCTTTTTGCTATGACGCCAGTGAACCATTTTAAGGATAGACCAGTTGCTGTATGCAACTTGCGGCGCCAGCCAAGGCTTAGCTTTACCAAAGGGAGAATTAAGGCACTCTACGCCCGGCTGTAAGTCCGTTGAAGCTGCACAAGCCGATTGGCTAAGCGGTTTCTGCTTGTGAGCAGCTATCCCTACAAGGCGCCGAGGAAAGCGCTACTCGTGCCTGCGATACCACTCGATGAGCTCCCGCATCGCCTGCCAGCCGGCATAAATCACTATCGGCGTGATCAGCGCCTCCTGCCAGCCCACCCAGCCTGGAGTCTCATCAGTGAGGACGATTAGGATCCAACTGGCCACCAAAAGCGTCAAGGAAGTCAACAAGCGTCCAAACATCGGCTCCCCCTCATCTCTGCAAAGCCATTATAATCAAACCCTGTTTGACCCAAAGCCGCTCGCCTTAAGAAGGATAGCCAAGAGCGTTAAACCAAGACCTTTACTTGGGAATTATTCAGGACTAAAATAGTCCTAAAAAGAAATCCTACGGAACTCATTGAAATGTTACGCCTGAGCAAGTTGGCCGACTACGCCATCGTCATCGCCTGTCATAGCGCTAGGGAGCCGCAGCAAACCCATACTGCGGTGGAAATTTCCCGATCCGTCAATATTGCCTTGCCGACTGTACAGAAGATCTTAAAACGGCTAAATCAGGCAGGCCTCTTTCAATCCGAACGGGGTCCTCACGGTGGTTATCGGCTGGCTAAGCGACCGGAACAAATCAGCGTTGCTGACATCATCGCGGCGATGGATGGGCCGATTGGCTTGACCGAATGCAGCCTGGCGGAAAACCATTGCCAACAGGCTCAGGGTTGTGACATCCGCAGCAACTTGGCGCTCATCAACCGCGCGATCCGAATCGCCTTGGAAACAGTCACCCTGGCGGACATGGTCAAACCAATACCGCAGGAGATCCCAATTTCCCTAGAAGGTCTCCATGCCAACTTACGCTAAATCGCTTTCGGAGCCTCCACATGGCAGCAAATCGTAAAGAATTGGAAAAACTGATCGGCCGAGAATACCGGGAAGGCTTTGTCACAGAGGTGGAAGAAGACCGCCTCCCCCCCGGCCTGAACGAGGACATCATCTACGCCTTGTCAGCTAAGAAAAAAGAGCCCGAGTGGATGACGCAGTGGCGCCTAAACGCTTTCCGGCACTGGCTGAAAATGGCAGAACCCCACTGGGCGCACATCCAGTACCACCCCATCGATTACCAGGCGATCAGCTATTACGCTGCCCCCAAGCAGGGACCCAAAAGCTTAAACGAAGTCGATCCCAAGCTGCTTGAGACTTTCGACAAGCTGGGCATCCCCCTGCACGAACGGGCGCGCCTTTCGGGAGTGGCGGTGGACGCGGTGTTCGACAGCGTCTCGGTGGCCACTACCTTCAAGGAAACCCTCGCCAAAGCCGGGGTGATCTTCTGTCCGATCTCTGAAGCGATCCGCGATTATCCCGAACTGGTGCGCCAATACCTAGGTTCAGTGGTGCCGCCCCAGGACAACTTCTTTGCCGCCTTAAACTCGGCGGTGTTCTCCGACGGTTCCTTCGTCTACGTCCCTAAAGGAGTGCGCTGCCCCTTGGAGCTTTCCACCTATTTCCGCATCAATGCGGCCAAGACCGGCCAGTTCGAGCGCACGTTGATCATCGCCGACGAAGGCGCTTACGTGTCGTATCTTGAAGGTTGCACTGCCCCCATGCGCGACGAAAACCAGCTCCACGCTGCAGTCGTCGAACTGATTGCCCTCAAAGACGCCCAGATCAAGTACTCCACGGTCCAGAACTGGTATCCGGGCGACGAGCAGGGCCGCGGCGGGATCTACAACTTCGTCACCAAACGCGGCGAATGCCGCGGGGAGCGGGCCAAGATCTCCTGGACTCAGGTCGAGACCGGCTCGGCCATCACCTGGAAGTACCCGAGCTGCATCCTGCGTGGCGACGGCTCGGTGGGAGAGTTCTACTCGGTGGCGGTCACCAACCACTTCCAACAGGCCGACACCGGCACCAAGATGATCCACATCGGCAAAAACACCAAAAGCACCATCATCGCCAAGGGCATCTCCGCCGGACGCGCTCAGAACAGCTACCGCGGCCTGGTGAAGGTGTTAAAAAGCGCCGAAGGGGCGCGCAACTACACCCAGTGCGACTCGCTGCTGATCGGCGACCGCTGCGGCGCCCACACCTTTCCCTACATCGAGGTCAAGCAGCCCAAGGCGGTGGTGGAGCACGAAGCCACCACCTCTAAGATCAGCGACGAGCAGCTGTTCTATTGCCGAAGCCGCGGGATTTCCGCCGAGGATGCGGTGTCGATGATCGTCAACGGCTTCTGCAAGGAAGTCTTCAAAGAACTGCCGATGGAGTTCGCGGTGGAAGCCCAGAACCTGTTGGGAGTCAGTCTGGAAGGGAGCGTAGGTTGATCAGTCATGAGCCAAAACAACGTGTTATTGAAGATCGAAAATCTCCACGCTGAAGTAGAAGGCAAACCCATTCTTAAAGGGATCAACCTGAGCTTGGACTTCGGTCAGATCCACGCCATCATGGGACCGAACGGTTCCGGAAAAAGCACCTTGGCCAACGTCCTGGCCGGGCGCGAGGGCTTTACAGTGACTTCCGGCCGGATCTGGTACCAAGGCCAAGACCTTTTGGCCATGTCGCCGGAGGAACGCGCCTGCGCCGGGCTGTTTTTAGGCTTCCAGTATCCGGTGGAGATCCCGGGGGTCAGCAACATCTATTTTCTCAAAGCTGCCTTGAACGCCATCCGCAAACATCGGGGCGAACCGGAAGTAGACGCGCTGGAGTTCATCCAGTTGGTCAAGGAGAAAGTCAGGCAGATGGGCATGGATGAGCAGTTTTTATACCGGGCTGTCAACGAGGGTTTCTCCGGCGGCGAGAAAAAGCGCAACGAGATCCTGCAAATGCTGGTGCTGGAACCGACTTTGTGCGTACTGGATGAGATCGACTCTGGCCTAGACATCGACGCCCTCAAGATAGTCGCCGCCGGGATCAATGCCCAGCGTACCCCTAAGCGCGGTTTTCTGCTGGTGACTCATTACCAGCGCCTGCTCGACTACATCACCCCAGACGTCATCCACGTCATCGCGGATGGGCGCATTGTCAAATCGGGCGGACCGGAATTGGCCCGAGAATTGGAAAGCAAAGGCTACGGCTGGATCGAGCACGCTCAAGAGGTAGTCCTATGAGCCTGGCGGCTGAATCATTCACCGATTATCAGCGCAGCGCCGAGCGTCTGGCACGCCAAAGCCCAGCTTGGTTGGCCGGCTTGCGCCAGCAGGCTCTGGCGCGCTTTGTGGGGTCAGGATTTCCTTCTCCACGTCAGGAGGAATGGAAATACACCAACGTCGCCCCAATCGAGCGCAAACGCTTTGCCTTGGCAGAAACCTCGGGAAACGCGAATGCCGATTGGGTCCAGTCTAAGCTGCTTTCCAATTGCTGGCACCTGGTGCTGATCGACGGACAAGTGGCGTGGGAGTTTTCCCAACTGCCCAAGCAAGATCAGACGATCGTTTCCAACCTGGGTACTGCCTTACTTTGCCATCAGGAGTTGACGGCCAGAGGATTCGGTCAAGCGGTGGACGACAACCATGGCTTCATCGACTTTAACACCGCTCTGTTTCAGGACGGAGCGCTGATCTACTTAAGCGGCGGCGCGCACCTTGAGCAACCGATCCAGATTCTGCATGTCCAGACCCAGGCTGCCGCGATACCAACCCGCCATCTGATCATCCTAGAAGAAGGCGCCGCCGCCACGGTGATCGAAACCTATGTCGGGACCGATGCGGGGGGACTGTCCGCCCACGTCAGCGAAGCGCTGCTCGGCCCGAGCAGTCGCCTTAAACACTTCAAAATTCAACAAGAGTCAGATACGGCTTTCCATTTCGGCGGGCTGTACGTGAAGCAGGGACCTAACTCTCATTTCAACCAAACCCAATTCGCCTTGGGCGGCTTTCTGGCCCGCAGCGAAATCCACGTGAGTTTAGGCGAAGGCAGTCGGTGCACCCTCGACGGTCTCCATTGGGCCAACGGCCGCCGCCACCTAGACAGCCATACCCTAATCGTCCATGCCGCCCCGGGCGGCACCAGCCGGGAAACTTACAAAGCTTTGGCCGAAGGCTCAGGCCGCAGCGTCTTCCAGGGCCGGATCGTGGTGCAGCCGGGAGCACAAAAAACCGACGCCGCCATGGAGAACAAAAACTTGCTTTTGTCGGAGGCCGCCGAGGTGGACAGCAAACCCCAATTGGAGATCTATGCCGACGACGTCCGCTGCAGCCACGGCGTCAGCGTGGGCCAGTTGGACGAAGACGCCTTGTTCTATCTCCAAACCCGCGGTATCAGACCCAAAGCCGCCCGCCAGCTTCTGATCTACGGCTTCGTCAACACTTTGATCGAGGCGGTTCCAGTGGCCTCTTTGCGCACCTTTTTGCACCGGGAACTAGACCACCGCTTCGACGCCATCGAGCTGGAAAATACCTTATGAGACAGACCGCAGTCCGCCCCTTAGCTTACCCCATCGAATCGATCCGCGCCGATTTTCCCGCCTTGCACCAAAAAGTGCATGGGAAACCCTTGGTCTATCTGGACAACGCCGCCAGCGCCCAGAAACCGCGCCAAGTAATCGATACCTTGGCCGAGTTCTACGCCCGCGATTACGCCAACGTCCACCGCGGCGTCCATACCTTAAGCGAGCGCGCCACTGCCCGCTTTGAAGCCGCGCGCGACAAAGTCCGGCGCTTCCTCAACGCCGCCTCGGCCGAGGAAATCGTGTTCGTGCGCGGAACCACCGAGGCCATCAACCTGGTGGCGCAGGCTTACGCCCGCCCCCGCTTGGAACCAGGCGACGAAGTATTGATCTCCGCCATGGAACACCATTCCAACATCGTCCCATGGCAGATGGTGTGCCAGCAAACCGGCGCCAGGCTCAAAGTTGCTCCCATCGACGAACGAGGCGAGCTACTTATGGAGGCGTTTGAAAAGCTTTTGGGGCCACGCACCAAACTGGTAGCCGTCGCCCACATGTCCAACGCCTTAGGCACCATCAATCCGGTGGCCAAGATCGTCGCCCTAGCCCACGCGCGCGGCATACCGGTGCTCGTAGACGGCGCCCAAGCCGTGCCCCATTTGCGCGTGGACGTCCAAGCCCTAGGCTGCGACTTCTACGCTTTTTCCGGCCACAAGCTTTACGGTCCTTCCGGCATCGGTGTGCTCTACGGCAAGCGCAAGCTGCTTGAGGCCATGCCGCCTTGGCAAGGCGGAGGCGAGATGATTCGCAAGGTCACCTTCGAGGCCACCGAATACAACGTCCTGCCTTACAAGTTTGAAGCCGGCACCCCCGCGATCGCCGAGGCAGTAGGCTTGGGGGCGGCGATCGATTACGTAGAAAGCATCGGTCTTGAAACCATCTTCGCCTACGAACGCGAGCTTATCGAATACGCCACCGACCAGGCTCTCAAGATCGAGGGCTTGCGCCTATTGGGCACGGCCGCGCACAAGGGGGCGATCCTCTCCTTCGTGCTCGATGGCATCCACCCCCACGACCTAGGGACATTTCTGGATCATTATGGGATCGCCGTGCGCGCTGGTCATCACTGCGCCATGCCGGTGATGGATTTCTTCAAGGTGCCGGCTACTACCCGGGCTTCGTTTGCTTTGTATAACACTCACCAGGAAGTCGATTCGCTCATCGCTGCCCTACGAGAAATCGTCAAGGTGTTTCGCTGATGCTTGAGAACCTGAGAGAGCTGTATCAAGAAGTGGTCTTCGACCACAACCGTAACCCGCGCAACTTCCGCGCGATTGAAGACGCCGACCGGAAAATCGAGGGCTTCAATCCCTTGTGCGGCGACCGCATCACCTTGTACCTCAAACTCGATGGCGACCACATCGCCGACATCGGCTTTCAGGGCCAAGGCTGCGCCATCTCCACCGCCTCGGCCTCGCTCATGACCGAGCTCGTCAAGGGCAAAACGCTTGATGAGGCAGAAAAGCTGTTTGCAACCTTCCACAGAATCGTCACCGGCCAGGACGATAGCCTAAAACTAGAGGAGCTTGGAAAGCTTGCGGTGCTGGCAGGGGTGCGCCAGTACCCTTCGCGGATCAAATGCGCCACCCTCCCCTGGCATTCCTTGGAAGCGGCGATCAAAGGCGAAGCAGAGACGGTGAGCACGGAGTAAACCCCATGTCAGACTGGATCACGGTTTGCCCGGAAGAAGCCTTGCCGCCGGGCGAGCACCGGGTGGTGGAGCTGAACGGCATAGAGGTGGCGGTGTTCAACCTGGATGGAAAGTTTTACGCCATCGAGGATCGCTGCACCCACGACGGAGCAGAGATCGCCAGCGGCACCCTTGAAGGGGACAATATCGTCTGCCCCCGCCACGGAGCCCGGTTCTGCCTCAAGACCGGGCGCGCGCTGACGCCGCCGGCTTATGAAGATTTGCATGTATTTCCGGTGCGGGTGGAAAACGGCCTAATCCAGATCCGCGACGACCGCTGGGATTGACCTCTCGCTTGCGCTCGAGGCAGGCTTCGCCCAGTGCTTTAGCGGCAAGCGTTCGAGTGCCAAAGGTAAGCCCTTGGGCCAGTCTAAGGCCGCCTAAAGCAAAAGCAGATCCAAAACATGCGCCGTCCACTGGAAGGGCGACCGGCTGGTCGCCCCTACCTTGCTGCGATCACCAGCGCCTAGGCTCAAAGCCCGGGGCGTTTCTCAGCACCACGTCGTCATCGGCCTGCACCAGCACATACAGGCCCTGCTTCTCCGCATAGCGCACTACCTCATCGGCCGCGCCCATCGCCGCCACCGCCCCGTGCAACACCTTGTCCGCGTGCTCCGGAAAACAGCCCTTGAAACGACCTAGCCGCTCGATGTGCTCGTCCACGTCCTCGGTGGTCAGCCGGCTTTTGCACTCGACAGCGATGGCGTGGTCGCCGTCGATCACCAAGAGGTCGATCTCCATCAGCGTCCGCCCCGCATCGTCGCGTGCCGTAGCATTGGAATAGACGCGGTGCACGGGTATGCCCTGCTCTCTAAACAGCCGCACCACCGCCGGCTCGACCATGTCCTGCACGAACTGACCTAGCCGGTTGCCAAGACCACCCAGCTGACGCCTCAGCTCGCGTATCATCCTGTCGGTCTCTTGCATACGCCGGTCGGTTTCCTGCATACGGCGGTCGGTCTCCTTGCTCTGCTCGGCCAAGGAGAGGATCATCGCCTTCAACTCGTCCCAAGAAATGTCGGCTGCGGTGGTCATCGCGTTGACTGGTCAAGTGAATTACTGGCTTCAGTTTACCATGAGGATTCGTTTGCACAAGCGCGCCTTGCCGCCTGATCCGGGCTGGCCTCATGTATTTCCGGTACAGGTGGAAAACGGCCTAATCCAGATCCGCGACGACCGCTGGGATTAGCCTTGCGTAGCGGCCAGTCGATTGGTTTGAAGTCCGCAAAAAGATCGCGCGATCGTAGCGCTGCGCCTCGCGATTATCCCGAGGCGTCGATCAAAACACGAACGTACCCACCGCTGATCAGGGTGAGACACCCCATCCATCCCTCTTGCCCCGCCTGAGTAGGGCCCAGTTGCCCAAACGAGTGTTCGAGATCGACTTCAGGCGGTGCCGTAAGTAACGGCGGCCCCTTGACGATCCTCACCGCTCTCCTACTCCTGGCCTGATCCCAGATTGCCTCTCCCTCCGGTTCACCTCCTTGGGCCGACACCTTTTGACCTGCGCTCGCGCGCGACGCCAAAACGCTAAAAAACTGGGTGCATCGGGCGGCGGGCGTTTAAATACCCGCATCACCGCCATCCAAGAAGCCGGAACGGCCGCAGATGGCAAGCGCCAGGCAGAGACATTCCTACGCACCAAGTCTATGCCTCGCGCAGAATTCGACATCTGGGTAGTAAAAGAATAACACCTCAAGCGGTGGATTTTACGCTTTTCCGCTCGTATCATTTTTAGCATGGCCAAAGCCCGCATCGGCACCTGCGGCTGGAGCTACGGCGTCTGGCGCGGGGTGTTTTATCCTGAACACTTAAGGCCGAGTCAGTGGCTTAGCCTCTATGCCCAGCACTTCAATACCGTCGAGGTCAACGCCAGCTTCTACCACCTGCCCAAGGAGGCAACCGTCCGCCGCTGGGTGGCTGAGACTCCGCCTGAGTTTTGCTTTGCCGTCAAAGCCTGGCGCGCGATCACCCACTACCGGAGGCTAGCCGATTGCACCGAGCTGGTGGCGACCTTTTTCGCGCGCATCGAAGCCTTCGGGGAGAAACTGGGGCCGGTGCTGTTTCAACTGCCGCCGCGCTTTCCGGCAGAGCCTGGGCGGCTTGAGGCTTTCCTCGCCTGCCTTCCCAGCGGCCACCGCTACGCCTTCGAATTCCGCGATCCAAGCTGGCACTGCCAGCCGGTGTACGAACTCTTAAACCGCGCCGGGGCTGCCTTCTGCCCTTTCGATCTCGCTGGCCTGATTTCCCCTCGGGTGACTACGGCCGATTTCACTTACGTGCGCCTGCACGGCCACGCGCAGCGCTACCGAGGTAGCTACAGCGATGCGCTCTTACACGATTGGGCAAGTTGGCTTTCCTCACAGCTCATCAAAGGCTTGGACCTTTGGGTATTCTTCGACAACACCGACGAGGCGGCCAACGCTGTCTTCGACGCCAAACGGCTGCGTGCTTTACTCCTGGGGAACCTTAAAGCAGATACGGCGCCAAATAAAACTGATACAATTTAAAATTTAAATTATCCAAACCCGCTTTATGGAAGCACTGGAAATCAACGCTTTAACCCGTAGAATCGAAGATTTAAAGGGCCGAATCGAGGCCTTAAGGGGGTATCTTTGACTACGACCGCAAACGGGAGAGGCTGGAAGAAGTTCTGAAAGAGCTCGAGGACCCAGGGCTCTGGGACGATCCTGAGCGCGCCCAAGCGCTGGGTAAAGAACGGGTTCAGCTAGAAGGGACCGTCCAGACTCTCGACCATCTCACGCAGGGGATCAAGGACGCCGAAGAGCTCCTAGAACTCGCTCTGGAAGAGGGGGACGAAGACACCATCGCTGGTATCGCCGCCGATCTGGAAAACTACGAAAAGGCGGTTTTCGACCTGGAGTTCCGGCGGATGTTCTCCAACCCGATGGACCCCAACAATGCCTTCTTGGACATCCAGGCCGGCTCCGGGGGAACCGAAGCTCAAGACTGGGCGGAGATGCTGCTGCGTATGTACCTGCGCTGGGCCGAGAGCAAGGGGTTCAAGGCCGAGATCATCGAGCTATCGCCTGGGGAAGTCGCCGGCATCAAAAGCGCCACCGTCAAAGTGGAAGGTCCTTATGCTTATGGCTGGCTGCGGACCGAAACCGGCGTCCACAGGCTGGTACGCAAATCCCCGTTCGATTCGGGCAACCGCCGCCATACCTCGTTCGCTGCCGTATTTGTCTCGCCGGAAGTCGAAGACGATATCGACATCGAAATCAACCCAGCCGATCTTCGCATCGACGTCTACCGCGCCTCGGGTGCTGGCGGCCAGCACGTCAACCGCACCGAATCGGCGGTCAGGATTACCCATCTGCCGACCGGCATCGTGGTCCAATGCCAGAACGATCGCTCCCAGCACAAAAACCGAGCTACCGCGATGCAGCAACTGCGTGCCAAACTCTACGAGCTGGAGATGCAGAAAAAACGGGCACAACAGCAGCAACTGGAGGAATCTAAGACCGACATCGGCTGGGGCAATCAGATCCGCTCTTATGTGCTCGATCAGTCGCGCATCAAGGATCTGCGCACCGGCGTAGAGATCGGTAACACCCAGGCAGTGCTAGACGGTTATCTCGATCCTTTCATCGAAGCTAGCCTTAAAAGCGGGCTAGAAGGGAAGTAACTATGGCCAATGACCAAGACAGTCAGGATCTCATCGCCCAGCGTAAAGCCAAGCTCGCTGCACTTCGCGAGACAGCGATAGCTTATCCTGCCGATTTCAGGCGTTCGAGCGTCGCTTCCGAACTCCACGCTCGTTATGGCGACAAGCCTTCAGATTTTTTCGACCAACAGCCGATTCGGGTGCGCGTCGCCGGCCGCATGATGAGCCGCAGGATCATGGGCAAGGCGAGCTTTTGCCACCTGCAGGACTATTCCGGCCGGATCCAGCTCTATCTCACCCGTGATGGGCTGCCGGATGGGTTGTACGAACACTTCAAACACTTTGACATCGGCGACATCCTGGGCGCCGAAGGAGTGCTGTTCAAGACCAAAACCGGAGAGCTTTCGGTCAAGGTGGACGAGGTCCGCCTTCTGGCCAAAGCGCTGCGTCCCTTGCCGGAAAAGTACCACGGTCTGACCGACCAGGAAGCGCGCTACCGCCAGCGGTACCTCGACCTGATCATGAACGAGGTCACCCGCCGCACGTTCCGCATCCGTTCCAAGATTATCCAAGAAATCCGCCAGTTCCTGATCGAACGGGACTTCTTGGAAGTGGAGACCCCGATGATGCAAGTTCTCCCCGGAGGCGCAGCTGCTCGACCTTTCGTAACCTATCACCATGCTCTCGACATGCAGCTGTTCTTGCGCATCGCCCCGGAGCTTTACCTAAAGCGTCTGGTAGTGGGCGGTTTCGAGAAGGTATTCGAGATCAATCGCAACTTCCGCAACGAGGGGCTTTCCACCCAGCACAACCCGGAATTCACCATGCTGGAGTTTTATCAGGCCTATGCCGAATATCAGGATCTGATGGACCTGACCGAGCTTATGCTTAGGGAGCTGGCAGAAAAAGTCTCAGGCACTGCCACGATTTGCTACCAGGGCCGGGAAATCGACTTCGGCAAACCCTTCAAGCGTTTTACCCTATTTGAATCCTTGATTCACTTCAACCCGGGCCTTGCAGCTGAAAACGTGGACAATTTAGAATCCGCCAGGCAAGTGGCGGAAAAATTGGACATCCCTATCCTGCCCGACTTTGGCCTTGGCAAAATCCAGACTGAGATTTTCGAGAAAACCGTAGAGCCCAAGCTGTTAGATCCCACCTTCATCACCCAATACCCGGTGGAAGTCTCTCCGCTGGCGCGGCGCAACGATCAGAACCCCTTTGTTACCGACCGCTTCGAATTGTTCATCGCCGGACGCGAAATCGCCAACGGCTTCACCGAACTCAACGACCCAGAAGAACAGGCTGAGCGTTTCCGCGCCCAGCTCAAGGCCCGCGCCTTAGGCGATGAGGAAGCGATGCACTTCGACGAGGATTACATCGTTGCTCTAGAGCACGGCATGCCCCCCACCGCCGGGGAGGGGATCGGCATCGACCGGTTGGTAATGCTGTTCACCGATTCCCCTTCGATCCGCGACGTGCTCTTGTTCCCGCATCTTCGCCCGAAGGCTCCCGCCCCGCCCGAAGATACCTCCTGATTGCCTCTTTAAGGTGGCGTTTCTTGGCTAGACTTAGTGAGATACTCACTTTCACCGTTCGATCATCATGGTATCATCGGTCGGTCCGCCTACGCCGCCTCACGAAAACCGCTTTCTTCGCCACTGCTACCAGGCGCTTAAAGAAAACCAACTGGTTCTGCCCACGATTCCGGAGATTGCGCTCAAGATCCGCAGAGCAATCAATGACCCTAAGGCCAACAACAGCAAGATCGCTAGGGTGGTCCAGATGGACCCGGTCATCACCGCGCGTTTGATCCAGATCGCCAACAGCCCCTTATATCGCGGACGGCGCAGGATCGAGAGCTGCCCAGAAGCACTCACCCGCTTGGGGTTAAAAGCCGCTCAACACCTGATCACCAGCTTTGCCCTCAAGGCAGTGTTCAAGGCTAAAACTCGCACGATCCAAAAACGCATGCAGGAATTGTGGCAACATAGCAGCTATGTAGCCGCGATCTGTGCCGTGCTGGCCCATAAGACCCCAGGCTTTGACCCAGACCGAGCCATGCTTGCAGGATTAGTCCACGACATCGGCGTGGTACCGGTGCTCACCTTCGCTGACAGACATCCGGATTTGATCGATCAGCCCCAGGATTTGATCCAAACGATTGCTAAGTTACGCGATCCGGTAGGAGTCGCAATCATGCGCACCTGGCATTTTCCTGAGGACTTCGAGGCGGTGATCCAGGAGGCGGAAAGCTGGTTTCGCGACAAAGCCAAAGAACCAGATTACGCGGATTTGGTGCTGGTGGCGCAACTGCACAGCTTTATTGGCACTCCCAAAATCCACGATTGTCCACGCATCGACCAAATTCCCGCCTACCGCAAACTCCTGGCCGGGCGTCTTGACGCCGACATCAGCCTAAACATTCTAGAGGCTGCCAAAGAGGAAATTTGGCAGATCCAGAACCTGCTTTCGGCTTGAGATGGACGTCCGCTTTTTTCCCTCCCTCGTCCCTCTTAAGCTGCCCTCCGAGCGGACACAAGGGTCCCCCCTTACCTTCCACCCCGGCGAGCAGTTGATCGCCAAGGTGCTAGCGCAGGCAGCCCCCGGCCGGCTGTTGCTTGAGATCAGCGGGCGCAAGCTGATGGCCGAGACCGAGCTGAACTTTCCGGCAGGTACGAGCTTGCGGCTCGAAGTCGTCCAAATTCAACCCAAAATCCAGCTCAGAGTTCTCGCCGACTTAAACCCGATGACGATCATGGTTTCTGCTCTGCGCCAGACGCTGCCCCGGCAGATACCACTCGATCAGGCGCTGCGTAGCCTTGAAGCGGCGCTCGGCCGGCCAAACCTCGCCCAGCCCGTGCGCACCCAAATCGAAGCCTTGTTGAACTCTCTGCCTGATCGGATCGCCCTCGGTCAGCCGGACAAACTCGCCTCGGCCATGCGCCAGAGCGGCTTATTCACGGAGGCCCTGGCAGCCACGGCGGTTCAGACGCCTATCGTTGCAACGGATCTAAAAACCCGCCTGCTCGAGCTGGCAGCCAGCATCAAAACTGCTCTGGCGCAAACTACCACGCTTCGGCCGGGGCACGCGCCTGCCGCTGCCATTCCAGTCTCCCCTGCTCCGACGCCACGCAACAGCCCCACTGCGCCCACCCCGGAACAAGAGA
>CAZZIP010000010.1:14093-87017 GCA_964654415.1 uncultured Methylococcales bacterium
CTCCAATCTCCCAGGCTGCATCAACCTTCCCCGGAAAGTCGGACCTATTGCCGGAACTAGCTGAAAAGGTTTCTGGTGCCTTGGCGCAAACTACCACGCTTCGCCCAGGGCACGCGCCTGCCGCTGCCATTCCAGTCTCCCCCGCTCCGGCGCCAAGCAACAGCCCCACTGCGCCCACCTCGGAACAAGAGACTCCAATCTCCCAGGCTGCATCAACCTTCCCCGGAAAGTCGGACCTATTGCCGGAGTTGGCTGAAAAGGTTTCTGGTGCCCTGGCACGCATCGTGGTGGATCAGATCGCCTCGCTGCCTAAGCCGGAAACCCAGGTTCTCAGCTGGCATCTGGAAATACCGTTCCGCGATGGGGAAAACCTAGAGAGCTTGCAGCTGACCATCGCCGGCGAGCAGCGGGCCAAGGGCGACCCTAGTGAAACCTCGCCCTGGACAGTGGATTTGGAGATGACCCCGCCTGGGCTTGGCCGAATCCGCGTCAGGTTGGTGCTCCAAGGAGAAAAAATCAGCAGCTACTTCTGGGGAGAGAGCGAGACTACCCTCCGCTTGCTCGAACACCATCTGGACACCCTTGCGCGGCGCTTCCGCGCTGCCGGCCTTGAACCAAACTACCTACAGGCCGTCGGTGAGCTCAGGGCAGGCACACGGCCTGCCCCTACAGAGCCGATGATCACCGGCCCGTTGTTGGACGAGAAAATATGAACGCCAAACCTCCAAGTTCCCTCGAAGTCGCCGTCGCCTTGCACTACGATGGCACCTCGGCGCCGCGCGTGGTGGCTAAAGGCCGCGGTGAACTGGCTGAGCAGATCGTCGCTAAAGCGCGCGAGCACGCCGTCCCACTCCATAGTGACCCCCAGTTAGCCAGGATACTGGCTACAGTTCCTCTAGGAGAAGAAATCCCGCGCGAGCTTTATGTAGCGGTGGCGGAAGTAATCGCTTTTGCCTATTGGCTGAGCGGCAAACGGCCTAATCCCGATGCGTAAAAGCAGGTTTTCCCCTAATTCCGATCCCAAGACGCAGGGGCAGGTTTTAAACCTGCCCCTACACCGTACAAACGAATCAGGAGAGCTGCCTCCTCGCGACTCAAACCCAAACTCCCCACCAGTTCCTTCATATCCGCTCCCTGGCGAATGCGTTCGATGGCAGATTGATAAACCGGCTCCTCCACATTCGCCTGATCCTCGCGCTCTTTGAGCCATTCCCCAAGCTCCTTGAGCTTTGCCGCCAGCTCGCCTATCTGCTCGTCGGCCCGCACCGACAAGGCGCAAAAATCGATAAGCTCTCCCCCTAAACGTTCTAATGCCTGGCGATGTTCCTGGAATTGACGCTCCAGCCGCGTAAGCCTGCGCCACAGCCAGAGCAAAACCACAATTATCCCGATCAGAATCAAAGCCACCCCTATCAGAGAAAGGGACAGATAAACGGCCATCAGGCGAACTCATCCAAGCAGGGGGGTTCCTCGTCCGCCCGATCCGGAAGGTCCTGCTCGTTCGGTCGGGGCCTTGGCTTGTTTGGCGGAACACCGCGCTTGGCTAGGTTATCACGCGTCCGGTGGGAGTCAATCGGCCTGATCGGAGAGGTTTTTTCCGGCGGGTTGATCGCAGCCATAAGAAAGCCTATCGTTTAATAGCTCTCCATCTCGGCGATCTCTTCTTCGCTTAGGAATTTATTTAAATCGACCAAAATCAATAGCTTGCCGTCGCGGCTGGTGACGCCCTGGATGTAGCGGGCGCTGTCTTCGTTGCCGACGTTGGGGGCAGTCTCGATCTCTGTGCTGCGCAATTCTACTACCTCGGCCACGCTGTCGACTAAGATGCCGATCACCTGTCCTGCCGCCTCGACGATCACGATGCGCGAGGCGCTGTCGGGTTCTTTGGGCGGCAAACCGAAACGCCTGCGGGTGTCCACTACGGTCACGACGTTACCGCGTAGGTTGATGATTCCGATGACATAGTCAG
This sequence comes from uncultured Methylococcales bacterium, assembly GCA_964654415.1. Lineage (GTDB taxonomy): Bacteria > Pseudomonadota > Gammaproteobacteria > Methylococcales > Methylothermaceae > Methylohalobius. Next base: position 16,063 of record CAZZIP010000010.1, read on the forward strand.
GAGCCCCAGGCACCGGCGCGATTTCGCTCACCCGAAGCACTTCTTGTACCTGCATCACGTTGATGCCATAGGTTTCGTTGTCGAGTCTGAAAGTTACCCATTGGACAGGCTCGTTAGACTTAAATCTTTCCCCAGCTTGCATCGCCTATTCCTCCGTCTTACTTTAACGCTTGAGACTCTGTACCAGGCACTCCACATCGATCAAGGGACAAGGTGGATCCGCCTGCATCCCGATCAACCATGGCCGGCTGACCCGCTCGGTGCGCCAGCGCATGTTCTCTGCCCTCCACCAACACGGCTCTTCCACCTCGTGGCAAAGCAGCGCGAGCTCGCCGCTACGGGGCAACAACGCCCAAAGATAAGGACCGCTCATGCGTAAATCCGGGACGATGACTCCAATCGGACTGGCCGCCCAGAGCCCACGTCCGGCGACACTCACCCAGCCTGACGCCCAACTGGGTTGTCCCGGCTGGGGGGTAACTCCGCTCTCCAATACAAACACTCCAGACAACTGCTCCATCGGGGCAGCAAAACGCAGCTTTCCAACACGGAATGGCTGGACTTGGAACCTCTCCCCGGATCGCCTTGCTGCGGTCATCTCGACTTCCGAATCGGCCTCGGCAGAGTCAGGGGGGCTCAATAATTGCTCAAAATAACCAATGAGCGCCTGATCTTCACCATTCATGCCGACATCACCTCGCCACCAGGGGCAACCCCTTGGGCTTGTTTCGCATCGAGGCAGACACCGAAGTTAGTCCTCTCCCCCTCAATGCTCAACAAAGCCTCCAGCAGTTCAGCATAGGCCAACGCGGCCCGGCATCCCGGCCGATACAGGCAGATCGGCAAATGAGATTGGCTCGCCTCCCGCAGCTTGGTGTCTAGGGGGATCACGCCTAGCCATAAGCGCTCACCGTATCGCTCCTTGAGCATTGTTAAACTATCGGACGAAACGCGCGTCCTGCGGTCGTACAGCGTGGGGACGATGGTGTAAGGGTACTCCCGCTTGCGCGCGCGTCTGATCATCTCTAGAGTTTGCAACATCCGTTCTAGCCCGTGCAGCGACAGAAAATCGGCTATCACTGGAATGATCAGCCGATCGCACGCCGCCAGCGCGTTGACCATCAGCACTCCCAAGCTAGGTGGACTGTCGATGAGCACGTAATCATACCTACCCTCAAGACGGCGCACGGTTTGCTGGATCACCAGTCCGAAGCCCTCCCGCGTCCCTGCTTGGCGTTCGACAGTGGCCAAGGCTAAGGTCGCCGGCAAGAGATCAAGCTTGTCCACTCGAGTCGGATACAAAACGCGCGCTGGATCAGGCAGACTGCGCGAAAGCTGGGCGCGGAAAAGCTCATAGACCCCGCCTGTGACCTCCTCCGGCTGGAATCCGAAATAGCCGGTCAAGGAAGCGTGCGGATCCAAGTCTATGAGCAGGGTGCGGGCACCCCGGCCGGCTAGGAGCCCGGCTAAGTTCGCGGCGGTCGTGGTCTTGCCCACCCCGCCTTTCTGATTGCACACCGCCCACACGCGCATCGTGGATTACCGCTCGAATGGATAGCGTGCCGCATTTTTAGCTTGCAGCACCAGTACTACCCGCCGGTTGTGGTAGCGCCCGACTTCGGTCGAATTGTCCGCCACCGGATGATATTCCCCAAATCCCACTGCCGCCATCCGGACAGGACTGACTCCGTGTTGGATCAGCCGCCGCACCACACTGGCGGCGCGCGCTGCCGACAACTCCCAATTGGAAGGAAATTCTCGGGTCTGAATCGGGACGTTGTCGGTATGCCCCTCGATATAAATCGGATTGTTGGGAAGTTCGCGCACAATCTCGGCCAGTTTAGTCAAGACTGGATCGGCATCGGGAGAGATCTCGGCGCTTCCGCTGGCAAACAGAATGCCGCTTTTCATCTCTACCGCGATCCAGAACTCATTGCGTTTTACCGCTACCAGTTCTTGGTCGATGTAGGGAGCCAAGACTTCCTCGATCCGACCGGCAGCCTCGGCCAATCTCGCTGCTTCTTGCGCTGCCTCGAGAATAGATGGCTCAAGAGTACGCGGCGTCTCTCCTACCTGAATCGGCTCTGGCACTTTGCGCGCCTCCTGCCGGTCTTGGAAGGCCAGGTCCAAAGATTCAGACAGCACCTTAAAATCGCCTTTATGGACGATGGAAACAGCGTACATGACCACGAAAAAGGCGAACAACAAGGTGATAAAGTCGGCATACGACACCAGCCAGCGCTCCAGCTTCTCCCCTTCCTCCGACCGTAGGTTGCGCTTTCTCATTCTAGAAATCCACCGAGTTTAAGTTCGATGTTGCGCGGGTTTTCTCCCTCGGCGATGGCGACGATGCCCTCTATCGTCAACTCTTTAAGCAAAGCCATCTTGCGGATATGGGCCTTGAGCTTGCCGGCAATCGGCAGAAACACCAAATTGGCCAAGCCCACCCCGTAAATAGTGGCGACAAAAGCAATCGCAATTCCCTGGCCTAGCCTTTCTGGATCAGTCAAATTCTGCATCACCTGGATCAGCCCCAAAACCGCCCCCAGAATCCCCAATGTAGGGGCATATCCCCCCATGGCTTCAAATACCTTGGCGGCATTGAGGTCTTGCTGCTCCTTGGCATTCATTTCCAACTCCAGGCAATCGCGGATGATCTCAGTCTCATTGCCGTCTACCAGAAGCTGCAACCCCTTGCGCACGAAGCTGTCCGGTTCGTGATCCAGCTCGTTTTCCAGCCCCAACAATCCCTCTTTGCGCGCCAAAATGCTCCACTGCACGATTTTTTGAATCCTTTGCTGCATGTCGATCCGTGGAGGCTTCCCCACCCAGTGGAGATTTTTCAAAGCATTCACAAACAGCTGCGGCGGAGTCTGTAGCATCACTGCCCCCAGCGTCCCCCCGAACACGATCAGGAGCGCTGGCCCGTTGATCAGGAAGGCCAGGTTTCCCCCTTCTAGAAGATTGCCGCCGACGACGGCAAAAATTCCCAGGAGAAATCCGAGCAAACTGAGCCAATCCACGACCTACATTGCCCCCAACAATCCAGCGATTTCATCCAACGACAGAATCTGATCCGCCAGGCCTGCCTCAGCGACTGCCCTAGGCATGCCGTAAATCGTAGAACTGGCCTCGTCTTGGGCCCAAAGCTTGGTACCTTCGGCTTTCAGGCGCTCGGCCCCGAGCCGTCCGTCCTCTCCCATACCCGTCATCACCACCGCCAGCACCCGTCCGCGAAAATGCTCAGCCACCGAGGTGAAAGTGACATCGGCACTTGGCTTGTAAGTTTCATTGGGACGGCTAGCGCGGATCAAAATCCGGTTGCCACAGCTCAACTCCATCTGGCGACCGCCTGGAGCCAAAAGCGCCACTCCGGGACGCAGGACATCCCCATCGACTGCTTCCCGAACCTCGACCGCCGACAATTGATTCAAACGCTCGGCAAAGCTGGGCGTGAAATGGCCCGGCATGTGCTGCACGAGCAAAATCGGAAATCCCACCGTGGGCGAAAGTTTCGGCAGAATCTTCTGCAGCGCCGCTGGACCGCCGGTGGAAGCCGCGATGAGCAAAAGTTGGGGAGGGGTTGTCCGCAAATCTTGGGAGATGGCAGCGTGCCTCGACCTTGCTGCAGGTTTTAGCTTAAAGACCGAAGCCGACACCCCTCGGGACCGGGAAGCCAACACCCGCACCCGATGGCGAAGTTCTAGCTTGGCCGTTTCTTGGTCACGGTGGATGTCGTCCAGCCGCTTGGGGATAAAATCCATCGCGCCAGCCTCCAAAGCGGACAAAGTCGCCTTCGCGCCGGCGTGGGTCAATGCCGACAGCATTAGAATTGCAGTAGGGCACAGACGCATGATCTCTCTGACCGCTTGAATCCCGTCCATGCCAGGCATCTCCACATCCATGGTGATAACCTGCGGGCGCAGGATCGCCGCTTTGCGGACAGCTTCGGCGCCATCGCGGGCCACGTCCACTACCTTGATGTCCTGATCCTCCTCCAGAATTTCGGTGATGCGCCTGCGCATGAAAGCCGAATCGTCCACCACCAATACTTTTACCGGCATAGTCCGCCTCTTCAGGCCGCGTATTTTTTCATCAGGCTTGGCACATCCAAAATCAGGGCGATCTTCCCGTCGCCGGTGACAGTGGCTCCAGCCAGGCCATCCAAGCCATTGAGTTTGGCTCCCAAGGCCTTGATGACCACTTCCTCCTGACCGACCAAATGGTCAACGACGAAGCCGACATAGCGCCCGCCGACATTTACTACCACCACATGTCCACCGCGTTCGGTTTCTCTGCGCCCACCCCGAATCAGCCAATCTTTTAAATAGAACAAAGGCAACGCACGATTCCTGACGAGCACGACTTGTTGCCCATCCACCACATTGGTGCGGCTGAGATCCAGGTCCAAAATCTCAACCACGCTCGACAGGGGCAGAGCGAAAGTTTGATTTTCCAATTTGATCATCAACGTCGGCATGATCGCCAAAGTCAGGGGCACTTTGATCGTGATCTTGGTTCCCTTGCCTTTGATCGAATCCACCTCCACCGTACCGTTCATCTGAGTGATACGGGTCTTGACCACATCCATGCCTACTCCGCGCCCGGAAATGTCGGAGATTTCCGTCTTGGTGGAGAAACCCGGCATGAAAATTAATTGGAAGCACTCGCGGTCGTCTAGGCGCTGAGCAGTTTCCTCGTCCATCAGGCCTTTCTCTACCACCTTGCGCCGCAAGACATTCGGATCCATGCCCTTGCCGTCATCCTCGATGATCAATTCGATCCGGTCCCCTTCCTGGGCCGCGCTAAGGATGACGACCCCCTCCCGGGGTTTGCCAGCGCGCTCGCGCTCGTCAGGCAATTCGATGCCGTGGTCTACCGCGTTGCGCACCAGGTGAACGAGGGGATCGGCCAGCGCCTCCACCAGGTTCTTGTCCAGATCGGTCTCCTCCCCTCGGGTCTCCAGCCGGACTTCTTTGTTGAGGCTGCGCGCCAGATCCCGCACCACCCGGGGGAAGCGTCCGAACACTTTTTTGATCGGCTGCATGCGGGTCTTCATCACCGCCAGCTGCAGGTCCGAAGTGACCACGTCCAAGTTAGCCACTGCCTTGGCGATCTCCTCATCGTTCAAGGCGAGCTTAAGGCTCTTAAAACGGTTGCGCACCAGGACCAACTCGCCGACCATATTCATGATTTCATCCAGCCGCTGGGTGTCCACCCGTACGGTGGATTCAGGCGCCTCGGCTTTTTTAGGCGCCGGAGGCAAGACAACGGGTTCCTTGGGCTTCGAGGGGGAAGCGCCCTTCTCTGGCTCCCCCCGCGTGGGGGGAGAGGAAGTGGCCTCTCGCTCGCGGGGGGACTGCGGGGAAGCGAGCGGAACTCCGCGGTGCTTGCCTGGACCGTGGAGCTGATCGAGCAGCGCCTCGAATTCTTCCTCGGTAATCTCGTCGGCCTTGGATTCTTGAGGAACTTTTGCCGGCTTGGTACCAGGCGCTTGTCCCGGACCGTAGAGGCTGTCCAATAACTGTTCAAACTCCTCTTCGGTAATAAAATCTTCGGTTTCGGAGGGGGCCTTCGACTCTTCCGCAGCTGCCTGGGCCAAGAACGCTTGAAACTCTTGCTCGACCGGATCCAAAGCCGGCGCCTCTTGTGCCTGGGAGTTCTCCAGCTGAGGCTCAGCAGCCCGGGACGGCTCAGCAAACGCGCTCAGCGCCGTCAACAAAGCCGAAGATGCCGGCTTTGGCTCTTCTCCAGCGCGCAGGCTGGCGAGCATGGTATTGGCCGCATCCAAGGCTTTGAGCACGGCGTCCATCAACGCCGGTTCGACCTCACGCTCGCCTTGGCGTAAGACGTTGAACACATCTTCGGCGCAGTGACACAGCTCCACCAAAGGGGTGATGTTCAGGAAACCTGCTCCGCCCTTGACGGTGTGAAAACCGCGAAAGATGGCGTTGAGTAAGTCGGTATTCCGCGGCGCTTGTTCCAGCTCTACCAGCTGTTCCCCCAACTCTTCCAGAATCTCGCTGGCTTCGATCAGGAAGTCTTGGAGGATTTCATCGTTGAAATCGATGGCCATGGCTTGGAAGCGCTCCTAAAATCCAAGGCTGGAGAGCAGATCGTCCACTTCGTCTTGGCTCTTGATCGCATCCTGATCCAGCCCTGGGACTTTCGGCCCGTTAGCCGTTATCTCTCCTGGCCGATCAGATCGGCCTGAGGAAAGTTCGCGCTGAGCCGGGACACGGCGACCAGAAAACCGGATCAGTTCGATCAGGCTATCTTCGACTTGCTCGACCAAATCGATCACCCGGCGGATGATTTGGCCGGTCAGGTCCTGGAAGCTCTGCGCCATCATTACTTGGTTGAGCTGCTCTTGGAGCAGGTTCATTTCCTGGGTTAGATTTTCCAGAAACACGCTGATGGCGCGGATCAATTCTTTGAACTCTTGATACGGCATCTCCCGCTGCAAAAATCTCTCCCATTGGCCGATCAAAGTCTTAAGCCTGGCGCTGAGCGCCTCTACCATCGGCAAAATCGTATCCACCGCATTCAGCGTCGTGGTGGCTGCCTGTTCGGTCATAGCGATGACGTATCTTAGGCGCTCGCGGGCATCGGGAATGTCGCTTTCCGTCAATTCGACCAATCTGGAATCCACCATGAATCCCGCCAAGGCATCGTGCAACCGACGAGCGAGCCTACACAGTTCTTGGAACAGCTGGTTTTCGCGCAAGCGCCCGAGCTCATCTAGAATCCGGTCGGCTTCCGCCTCGTCGCCCCGCTCCAACGCAGCAACGACGGCACGGGCCTGGGCTAGGCGCATTGCCAGTGGGACATCCGAGCTTGCAGCTATCTCCGCCATCATCTTCCCCCTTTACGCTCGCAAACGCTCAAATATTTTTTCCAGTTTCTCCTTCAGCGTCGCTGCAGTGAATGGTTTAATGATATAGCCGTTCACCCCCGCCTGGGCGGCAGCGATGATCTGATCTCGGCGAGCCTCGGCGGTCACCATCAGCACCGGAAGATTGGCTAGCTTCTCGTCCGCCCGCACGGCTCGAAGAAGATCGATTCCGCTCATGCCCGGCATATTCCAATCGGTGATCAGAAGATCGAAATCTCCCGCCTTCAGCTTGGGAAGCGCCGTCTGCCCATCGTCGGCTTCAGCGATATTGGTGAATCCCAATTCGCGTAGCAGGTTCTTGATAATTCGCCGCATCGTGGAAAAATCATCCACCACTAGGATTTTTATGCTTTTATCCAAAGCTGACCCCCTCAAGAATCGTTCGTACTCGGCTTTACTTTTAAATATAGACCCTCAGCTCAACCAATCGCGCATCCTGGCCCTAAGGCGCAGCATCGCTTGACTGTGGATCTGACAGACTCGCGATTCACCCACTCCGAGCACCTCTCCGATCTCACGCAAATTCATCTCCTCCTCATAATAGAGCGAGATCACCAAACGCTCGCGTTCCGGCAAGCCGGCGATGGCGTCGGCCAGAGCCTCCTTGAACCGTTCCTGAGTCAGGAAGTCCACGGCTCCACTCGGATCAGAGCCGTGCTCCTCCAAGCAAGCATCGCCTTGTTCGGCAAGTTCCTCGATGCTGAACAGACGGCAGCCGACCACATCCTGCAAAGTGCGATGGTAGTCTTCCAAGCTCATCCCCAGCTCCTGTGCCACCTCGGTATCGCGCGCATCGCGACCGGTACGGCGTTCGATGCAGTACATCGCCTCGGAAATCTCACGCGCCTTGCGGTACACCGAGCGCGGGGTCCAATCATGGCGGCGCACCTCGTCCAACATTGCTCCGCGGATCCGGATTCCGGCATAGGTCTCAAAACTCGCCCCCTGACTTGCATCATATTGGCGCGCCGCTTCCAACAGTCCCACCATCCCGGCCTGGATCAGATCCTCAAGGAGCACGCTTGCCGGCAAGCGCCCTTTGAGATGGTGGGCGATGCGTTGTACCAACGGCGTGTACTGCTCGACCACTCGGTCGAAGTCCATCGTCTTAATAGCTGCATAGGCGGCTACTCCTCTCATGCCTTTTCTTCCGCGCTGTAGTGGATCATGCGCTCGACGAAGAACTCTAACTGGCCCGAGGGAGCGTCTGCCATCGGCCACTGCTCTATCTTACGCGCTAAGGACTTCAAGGCGACGGCAGCCGGGCTTTGCGGGAAAGCACTGACCACTGGCTGCTGCATCTGCACCGCTTTGACCACCGCCTCGTCTTTCGGCACCGAACCGAAATAATTGAGGGTCACGTCCAGATAGCGGTCGGTCGCCCGACATAGTTTTTCGTACAACTGCCGTCCCTGGCTGGCAACTTGGACCTGGTTGCACAAAATCTGGAAGCGGAACAGCCGATAGTCACGGTTGAGCAGCTTGATGAAAGCATAGGAGTCGGCCAGGGAAGCCGGCTCGTCGCACACCACTACCACGATTTCCTGACAGGCTCGGGCAAAATTGACCACCGTGCTAGAAATGCCCGCGGCTGTATCGACGATCAATACGTCAAGCGGCAAGTGCAAGCTACTGAAAGCGCGGATCAGGCCAGCCTGCTGGGCCTCTGTCAAATCCGCCATCTTCTGGATTCCAGAAGCCGCGGGAACGATCTTCAAGCCGCAAGGCCCCTCCACCAGAATCTCCTCTAGGGTGTGGGTCCCATTGATAACGTGCGACAAGTTATACCGAGGATGTAACCCCAGCAGGATGTCCACGTTGGCCAATCCCAAATCGGCATCTAGCAAAGCGGTCGTACGCCCCTGCTGGGCCAGGGCCACCCCTAAATTGACGGCAACGTTGGTCTTGCCTACTCCACCCTTGCCGCTTGCTACCGCGAACACCCGCACTGGTTTGGGTAGCCGCATGCACCGAATTCCAGCTGCTTGATCTAAGTTATGCGCTTGCATCGGCGACCCAATCCTCAAAATCGAGTCCTGCGTCGGCAGACGGGGATATCGGCGCAGTCTCAAAGCAACGCTGAATCAGCCTATCCGACCGAGCCGGATGCAGATCCTCTGGCACCTGCTGACCATCGGTGAAGAACGCAATCGGCAGTCTGCATCCGATCAGGGCCGAAAGCGCTGGCCCAAGACACCCTGCCTCATCGAGTTTAGTCAAAATAACGGCTTTGGGGCGACAAGCGGCAAAAGCCTTGATCGCTTCATTTAGACTACCTAGCTGGGCGCCTGCCGACAGCACTAGGTAGGTCGAGATGGCTATCTCGCCCTCGCTCAGTAGCGCAAGCTGCTCTGCCAAGCGCAGGTCCCGAGGACTCATCCCTGCGGTATCGATCAGAACCAACTTCTTATCCCGAAAGCCGCGCAAGATCGCGCGAAGTTCCTCGGGATTGCTGGCCACCCGAATCGGTACCCCAAGAATCCGAGCATAGGTACTAAGCTGTTCATAGGCAGCAATCCGGTAATTGTCCGTGGTCATCAGGGCGATCTGGCGGGGGCCGTGTTCGAGGCGAAAACGCGCGGCTAATTTGGCAATCGTAGTCGTCTTGCCAACCCCCGTCGGACCCACCAGAGCGACGATCCCCCCATAATCCAGACCAGGGTCGCAAATCGCAACGCGCTCGGTCAGAATCTGGCGGACTTGGCGCAAAGCGCTGCCAAAGTCTGCGTGCACGCCCGCCTGCCGGGCCAACTCCAGCGCCAACGGTCTGGCAAACCCAAGTTCATTTAGGGTACGCAGAAGATCGATCCGAGTCGGGGACTCGCGCATCAGCTCCCGCCAGGACTCCCGAGACAGATGCTGGTCTAAAAGACGCCGCATTTCCTGGAGCTCACACCGCAGAGAGGCGAACGTGTCCGATGGCGGTACCCGAGCCACAGATTCAGCCGGATGACGGGATTTAGTCGCCGCCACAGAAGGTTTAGGCCGTTTGGAATCGCCCTGAGGTTTCCCCATCGCTCCGGTAAACTCAGCTACCGCGCTGTACCCGCGGGCAGAGAAAGCCGGTTTGGGAGGCGATTTAGCGCTAGATTCCGGTATGGGGTTAAGGCGTATCGGCGCAGGCTCCGCAGCAGTTTCAGGCGGCCGAGGTTCCGGTTTGGCGGAGGTCACCGTCTCCAGATCGAAATCGCATGTAGCAATAATCTCCACCCCTTGCTCGGTCTTGCGATTGGACAGGATCACCGCATCTGCGCCCAGGGTCTCTTTCACCTGTTGCAGCGCCTGGCGGATGTCCGGAGCCAGAAAACGTTTGATTTTCATGGCCTACCTCCCTGCATGCCACCCCGCAGGCACGCTAAAGTACGTGCAAGTTCGCTATTCTGATAATGCTTCATCCCTCGTTCACCTCATTAGTTTCAAGCCCGCTGGCCAACCACACCGACCACTTTGATTGGCTGGTTCTCCGGCACTTCGTTGTAGGCCAAAACGTGCAACCCCGGAATGGTATGGCGGACGAAACGCGCCAGCCACGCGCGCAACATTGAGGACACCAACAGCACCGCCGGTTTGCCGACCGCCTCCAGTTTCCTGGTCTGCTGCTCCAAAAGCTGATGGATACGTTGCGCCAACCCCGGTTCAATGCTTGCCCCTTCTTGATTAGTACCCTGCAAAGTCTTTAGCAACAACTGTTCCAGCTCTGGATCCAAGGTGATGACGGGCAGCTCGCTTCCTAAGCCGTTGATTTTCTCGACGATGGCGCGTCCCAGCGCAGCCCGTACTGCTGCCGTGAGCGCGTCGGGATCCTGACTTCTGCTGCCGTGCTCTGCCAAAGTTTCGGCGATCGTGATCATGTCCCGAATTGGAATTTTCTCCTTGAGCAGGCGCTGCAGCACTTTCACCAACAAAGTCAGCGGGATGATCTGAGGCACTAGCAGTTCCGCCAGCTTCGGCGCCACCTTGGCCAAGGTGGCGAGCCATTGTTGCGCCTCCTCGTGACCGAACAACAGATGCGCGTGATCCTGGATGACTTGGCTTAAGTGGGTGGCGATCACCGTCTCCGGATCCACTACCGTATACCCCAGCGCTTGGGCGTGATCCCGGCGTGCCGGCTCGATCCATACCGCATCCAACCCAAAGGCCGGATCCTTGGCTTCGATTCCCGCAATCGCCCCAAACACCTGGCCGGGATTGATGGCCATCTCCCGGTCCGGGTAAATCGTCGCCTCCCCCACCGTTACCCCGAGAACCTGCAGGCGGTAAGCGTTCGGGAGCAGATCGAGATTGTCGCGAATATGGACCGATGGAATCAGGAACCCCAACTCCTGAGACAGCTTCTTGCGTACCCCCTTGATGCGGCTCATGAGCTCTCCGCCCTGCTGTTTGTCCACCAGCGCGATCAAACGGTAACCAACTTGGAGGCCGATACGGTCAAGCGGCATGACGTCGTCCCAACTCAACTCGCGCACCTCAGGCTCTTTGGGCGGCGCCTCGGGCGCGATCTCTTTGGCGGCCTGCCGGCGGCTACGTCGGCTCATTAACCAAACACTTCCTCCCAAAGCAGAAGCCAAAACTAAAAACGGCAAGCTCGGCATCCCGGGGATCAACCCCAACAGACCGATCACGCCGGCGCTGATGGCTAACACTCGCGGTTGCTCAAGGAACTGCGCGCTGAATTGCTGCCCCACGTCCGCCTCGGAGCCCGATACCTGGGTCACCAATATTGCCGAAGCGACCGACAACAACAGCGAAGGAATCTGTGCGACCAGACCATCCCCGATGGTGAGCAAAACGTAACGCTCGGCCGCCTCGTGGAAAGCCATACCATGCTGACCCATGCCAATCGTCAGTCCCCCGATGACGTTGATGAACAAGATTAAAATTCCGGCAATCGCGTCGCCGCGCACGAACTTGCTCGCTCCATCCATGGCACCGTAAAAGTCGGCCTCTCTGCTGACCTCGGCCCGCCTGGCGCGGGCTTCGTCCTGGGAGATTAGACCAGCGTTAAGATCGGCGTCGATCGCCATCTGCTTGCCTGGCATAGCGTCCAAGGTGAACCTGGCGCTCACTTCCGACACTCGTCCTGCTCCTTTGGTGATCACCACGAAGTTGATGATCACCAGGATCAAAAACACCACTAGGCCGACGGTGAAATTCCCCCCAATCACAAAAGCCCCGAACGCTTCGATCACCTTGCCGGCCGCATCGGGGCTCTCGTGCCCCTTAAGCAGCACCACCCGCGTCGAGGCCACGTTCAAGCTCAACCGGAGCAAGGTCGCAACCAAAAGCACGACCGGAAACACTGCAAAATCCAGCGGCTTTGCGGTATAGATCACAACGAGGAGAATGATGAGCGACAAGGCGATATTGAACGTGAAAAACAAGTCGAGCACGAACGCTGGCAGTGGCAATACCAGGAGCATCAAAAGCAGCATCACTAAGAACGGCGCACCCAATCCTATGCCGCTGAGCTGTTTGATTCTGGTCAAAATTGCAGTCGGGCTCATACCTTAACCTCTGTCTTTCATTGTCCTGATGGAACCTCAGCGCCGCAGATATTCCTCCGGAATCGGCCAGCTTGCCGGTGGCAGCGGCCGCTCACGGGGACTACGCGCCGCCTTGAGCTGATACACATAAGCCAGTACTTGGGCCACGGCCAGATACAATCCTTGGGGAATTTCCTGCCCCAACTCAGTGCTGTAATACAAGGCGCGTGCCAACGGCGGTGCCGCCACCAGAGGAACATTGGCGGAGATCGCCTTGGCGCGAATCTGAGCCGCAATCAGATCGACTCCTTTGGCCACTACCCTGGGGGCTCCAGCTCGGGATTGATCGTATTTAAGGGCAACCGCAAAATGGCTTGGATTGGTGACTACGACGTCGGCTTTCGGAACCTCCTCTATCATCCGCCGTCGGGCGCGTTCACGCTGCAGTTGGCGGATTTTTGACTTGACTTCGGGTCGACCTTCCGACTCCTTCATCTCGTCTTTGATTTCCTGGAGAGTCATCTTTAGCTTGCGGCGGTGTTCCCAAAGCTGATAAGGCACATCGATGGCCGCCAGCAGTGCCAGCGAGGCGCACAGAAACAGACCCGCTCGCCATAGAAAGCCAAGACCATCGGCCAACGCCGGTTCAAGGTCTTCACCCAACAAACCCTTAAGATCCGCCTTGGAAGCCTGAAAGATGACCAGCGTAACCAGTGCGATGAGCGCCACCTTAAGCAGAGACTTAACCAATTCCACCAGGCCACGCAGGGCGAACATCCGCTTGAATCCTTCCAGCGGGTTGAGTTTGCCGAACTTAGGTTCTAGGCTCTCCCAGCTGAAGACCCAACCTCCGAGCATGACCGGCCCGGCCAAAGCAGCGATGACCATCACCAAAAGCAGCGGCGCCAATAAGATCAAGCTGTCAAACAGAGCCGCGCTGCCGTGCTCGAGCAGCGTCTGGGGATTGAGGATTTCACCTCGCTCGAGGCGGAAATTGGCGGTCATGATCCTGGCCAATCCGTCCCCCATGGACCGGCCAAATACCCCGCATCCGACTATGCCTGCCAACAGGACCACAAATGTGTTGAGTTCACGCGAACGAGGAATTTGGCCTTTGCGGCGCGCATCCTCCAGGCGTTTTTGGGTAGGTTCTTCAGTACGTTCTTGACTGCTCTCTTCCGCCATTACGCTAGACTTTGAGCAGCTTGCGGATCAATTCGTAAGTAGCCGGCAGGTCTCCGGCGAACCGCTCCAGCACTACGGGGAAAGTGAACCAGATCAACCCCAGTCCCAGCCCCAGAGTGATCGGGAAACCCACCGAAAAGATGTTGAGCTGCGGCGCGGCCCGAGTCGCGATTCCCAGAGCGAGGTTAACGAACAACAAGGTGATGACGACGGGCAAAGATAGCAGCACTCCGCCGACGAACACGCTGCTGCTCCAACGGACGATCGTCCATACGTCATCGCGCTCTAATCCCGCCAGGACCACCGGCAGGCTTTGGAAACTGGCCGCGAGCAGCTCAATGAGAAGCAAATGACCGTCCAACCCCAGAAACAACAGGGTCGCAAATAAAAGGTACAGCTGTGAAACCATCGGTACCTGCGCGCCCAACTGGGGGTCGATCAAAGCAGCAAATCCCAATCCCATGCTGTAAGCGATGCTTTGTCCGGCAAATACCAATGCGGCGAGGGCCAATTGCACGAGAAACCCAATGGCCGCCCCAATCAGGATTTCCCGCGCTGCTATCAAGCCGGCCTCAAGGCCGACTAACTCAACTGCAGGGACCTTGGGAAGGGTAGGCATCACCGCGGTAGTGGTGACCACTGCCAACATCACCCGTATCCGAATCGGCACAGCTCGGCTATTGAAGATCGGCAGCGTCATGAAAAACGCCCCGATGCGCAGCAGCGGCCATAAGAAACGAGCTAGCAGGTCAAGGAGCTGTGTCTCGGTCCAGTGCATCTCAACCGATCAACGCCGGGATGTTTTCAAACAAACCTTGGGTATAGTCAGTGAGCAAACGCAGCATCCAGTGCCCAGCCAATACCAGCACGAGGGCGACGACGATCAGCTTGGGTACAAAGGTCAAAGTCATCTCATTGATTTGGGTAGCGGCTTGAAACACCGCGATCAGCAGCCCGATCGCCAACACTGAGAGTAGAATGGGTGCAGCCAGCTTCAAAGTTACCCAAAGCATGTCGCTAGCAACGGTCATCACCGCATCGGCGTCCATGGTTTCCTCCGCTTCAAAGCGTATAAAAACTCGCTGCCAGGGTTTCCATGACCAACGCCCAGCCATCCACGAGCACGAACAACATGAGTTTGAACGGCAGCGAGATGATCATCGGCGAGAGCATCATCATCCCCATAGACATCAGCACGCTGGCCACCACCAGATCGATGATCAGAAACGGCAAAAAGAGGAGAAAACCGATCTGAAACGCGGTCTTGAGCTCTGAGGTCATGAATGCCGGCACCAGTAGAGTCAAGGGAACATCTTCCATCGACGCTAGATGCTCTCGCCCCGACAGCCGCACGAATAGAGCCAGATCGGTTTCGCGGGTCTGGCGCAGCATAAATTGGCGCAGCGGTAGCAGCGACCGCTTAAGCGCCTCGCCGGCTTCGATCTTTTCCTCCAGATAGGGAGCAACGCCGTCCTGGTAGGCCTTATCGAACACCGGAAACATGACAAATCCGGTCAGGAACAAAGAAATCCCGAGCAGAATTTGATTATTGGGAGTTTGGCCGGTGCCTAGAGCTTGACGCAGAATGGCCAGAACCACCAGGATGCGGGTGAAAGCAGTCATCGACAGAAGCAGTGCGGGCAGCACCGTCAGTGCGGTCATCAAGGCAAGCACCTGCAGACTGACGGTATAGGCTTGGCCACCACCTGCAGTGGTCACCCGAACTACCTCCAACCCCGGTGCAGCGGTAGCGAGCACAGGCAGCAGCAAGATGGCAAAACCTAATCCAAGCTTCATTCTCTCCTCCATCGTTCCGCCAAGACCTGCTTAAAGCTTTTCACTTCCGCCTGTTCTAGGCGCATATCGCCTTCCAACACATGCAGGGTCTGGATTCGGCCGGGCGCTACCCCCAAAACCAACTGGGTTCGCCCGACTTCGATCACCACCAGTCTCTCTCGGCTGCCCAAAGACAGCCCTGCCAACACTCGGAGTTGCCCCTGAGCAGGCACATTCCACTGGCTCAAACGCTTGAGCAACCATAGACACAAAACCATCAGGATCAGCACCACGGCAAGCCCTAGCCACTGACCGGTTGCGGCGGAATTTAAGCCAGGCGCAGCCCAAACCGGCAGGCTCAGCACGCCCAAAGCCAAACCGAGCCTTTTCATCTCAACCTGCGCACGCGTTCTGCCGGGCTGATGATGTCGGTTAACCGGATGCCGAATTTGTCGTTAACCACCACCACCTCACCGCGGGCGATCAGAGTACCGTTGACCATGACGTCCATCGGCTCGCCCGCCAAGCGATCCAGTTCCACCACTGAGCCCTGGTTGAGCTGAAGCAAATTACGGATGCTAATGCGGGTACGCCCGATCTCCATCGACAAAGTGACGGGGACATCCAAGATGACATCTAGGTTGACGTCCTCTTGCGATGAACTTTTGACTGAGTCCCCACGCTCAAAACGATCGTAAGTCGCTGGGGTGACTCGTTGGACAGAGGCGCTGTTCTCGACCTGCTCGGCCAACGCGTCCTCCCAGCTGTCTGGGTTTACCTCTTCTCCATCGCTCGGCGGAACCTCCTCAAATGGGACGTCCCCCGAGGTTGGCTGGTCGGACATCCAATCTTCACGCTCACTCATCGCTTTCCCCTTCCGTTTTCGCATGTTCGATCAACAGCGCAGGGGGCTTCGTATCCGGCCCACGCGCTACTTTCTCTTCGATCTTGATCCCAAAGTTGCCGTTGGCGATTCCCACCCGTCCACGAAACAAGGGGATCCCCTCTGAATACAACGTCACCTGTTCGGGAAGCTCCACCGGGAGGATATCCCCAGGCCGCAAGTCAAGCAGCTGCGCTACCGTCATTTCCTTCTCCAGCAGAATAGCGTAAACCTCCACTTGACTCTCCATGACCTCGTAATGCAGCGCCTTGCGCCAGCGTTCGTCGATGTCGCCCCGATCGCTTTGAATGCTGTCTAAGAGATCGCGGATAGGTTCGATCATGGCGTAAGGCAAAGTGATATGGAGATCTCCTCCCCCGCCCTCCAATTCGATATGGACGGTGGAATTGATCACGATGTCCGAGGGACTGACGATGTTGGCAAACTGGGGGTTGACTTCCGAATGGATGTATTCCGGCTGAATGTCCATCACCGGCCTCCATGCCTCGCGCAAGTCTTTGAACGCTAAATCCAAAAGGATTCGGATCAGCCGAAGTTCCATTGGGGTAAACTCGCGACCCTCCACTTTGTTGTAGAACCGGCCGTTGCCGCCGAAATAATTGTCCACTGCGGTAAACACCAGCGTCGGATCCATGACAATCAGCGCCCGGCCACGCAGCGGTTTGAGCCGAATCAGATTCAGATTGGTCGGGACGAATTGGCTGTGGATGAACTCCGAGAACTTGAGCACCTGGGTACCGGCGATGGAGACTTCTGCCGTCCGCCGCAGAAGATTGAACAGGCTGATCCGGAAATAGCGGGAGAAACGCTCATTGATCATATCCAGGGTGGGCATCCTCCCCCGCACGATGCGGTCCTGACTGGAGAAATCGTAGGGATGAATTTCCCCATCAGAAAACGGCTGATCAGCACTGGTTTCGATCTTGCCCTCATCGACGCCGTGGAGCAAGGCGTCGATCTCTTCCTGCGACAGCAAATCGTCAAACGCCATTGTCTACTGCATCACGAACTGGGTAAAAAACACTGCCTCTAAGCTCCCTCCTTGAGCTTGCTCAGCAAGAAGTTTTTCGATTTCCTGAAGTGCCTTTTGGCGCAACGCTTCTTTGCCTGCGGCAGATTGCAGCTCCTCGGGTCGGCTGCGGGCCAAAAGCAGAAGCACATTGTTACGTAGCATAGGAGTGTGCTGTTTGAGCGCCTGTGCCGTTTTTTCGTCGAAACTTAAGAGACTGAAACCGACCTGGAGCAGGCGGGCAGTTTCGTTGGGAGGAAAATTGACAATAAACGGCTCAAGCTCGTAAAAATAGGCCTGTTTACTAGGAGCAGGGGCAGCCTGTTGCGCTTGGGCTTTGCCAAATTGGATGGTGCCGGTAAAGTACAGCCCGGCGGCCGCTCCAACCAACAGCACCAAAATCGATGCCAAAGCAATGACGATCCATTTTGTCTTTGCCGATTTTTGGTCCACGCCTAAATCCAAATCTTCTTTTCCCGCCATGTCGAATACCTCCCGAATACTATCTAGCAATAACCGGACCAATGATTAAAGCTATTAACATCAATTACTTGCTTGGTCGCCAGATACTATCGGGCGTCAACGATCCGGCGTCTCGAAGAATGGCGGTCGAGAAGATGACGGCAGTCGATACCAAGTCTAAAAAACACACAACCCTTCCCCATGAGGGAAAGGGACTTAAGGAGAAAAGAGAAAACTTCTGCGGGTCAGCGTTAGCTGCGCTTAAAGGATGGTGGCTTTAAGAAGTTAAGCCTAATTTATCTAGTAGCGTTTTGGCTTCCTGCTTTTGTTTTTCGCTCCCACGGGCGAAAACTTCTTCCAGAATCTCCTTGGCCGCATCTACGTCTTCCATGTCCACATAAGCCCGGGCTAAATCCAGTTTGGTATCTAGTTCATCCATGTCGGTCAGATCGAAACCCTCATGATCTGACGCTTCTTCTGGTAAGTCGCTCACTACAAATGAAATCTCTGACTCGGACGCATCCTCGGCTGGATTTTCCAGGTGGAAGGAAAAAGCAACTTCCTGGTTGTTTTCCTCGACTATCGCCGGTTTTGGTGAATCAACGCCTTTTTTAGGAATTCCCAAATCAAAATCGCTCAGGTTGAACTCCAATGCGTTGCTATCTTCAGAGGGTTGCTTTTCAAAAGTGGAGGTTGTCTGCGCCGCCTCCTCAAAGCCAAACTCTAAACCTGAATCCTCCCCCGCCAAAGCCCCACTGCCTGCTGTCCTGAACATCTCTTCAGAACTGGCCTTTGCCCGAACTTCATCGCCTCCGAACAAGCTCGACTGGGGACACAGCTCCCGCCCCATGTCGACAACTTTCTCCCAGAAATCAGGATCTTGGTCCGCTCCCTGGTGTTTGATCTCCTGGGCATAGGCTTCGAAAGCCGCAGAGTCATCTTTAGCATAAAAGATTTCAAGCAGCTTAAGGCGAAGTTCTGGACGTTGGGGGTCTTCCGCCAAAGCTTGGCGAATCAACTCTTCAGCTTGGTTGTATCGCCCATAGGCCAGATAGACATCGGCCTCTGCGAGTGGATCTACAGTGACGCTCTCCCCTTCCAGGATATCGAAATCACTAGGGGTAAACTCGCTCAGGAAGGAACTCTCGGCTACCTCGATACCACTCATCCCCGCCGCTGCCGGAGCCGTACCAACCGTATCTTCATCGGCTTTTTGACTATCCTGCTGATCCATCCCGACAAGCAAACTGTCGGCCTGACTCTCCGCTGCCTGACGTCGCTGCCAGATCATCCAGCCAGCAATCCCGAGCAGGATCAGGCTTCCTCCCCCCAAAAATAGATAGAACGGTTCATCTAGCCATTCGCCCGGCAGGAAGTGCTCTTCCGCGGCTGATTTTTCCACCGCCTCCGGCGCGGACACAGGCTTTAATCCGGCTTTTTCTGTTACAACCGGCTTCTGCGCAGCAGTCTGTGCCGGCTTAGTTTCCTGAGCCGGAGTAATATCCGCGCCAATCTCGCCGGCTCCCTCGGAAGGAGAGGGCTGAACGGCGTTTTCGGATTGCTCTGCTTGCGCCTCTAGTTTTGCAAGCTCGGCTTGCCTCAACTCGAGTAACGCTAACTTCCCCTCTAAGGCTTCGAGTCTGGCTTTGAGGGCCTCGTTCTCTTGCTTTAAAGATTCAAGTACGGCTTGGGTCTGCGGATCGCTTTGGGTTGGCCCCTCCACCACGGGCGCCTCCAGCTGCCCAGGCGTCAATTCCGCCTCCTTAGGCGCTTCTAGCTTCAGCTTAGCCTGTGCAGGGACATCCTCGGTCGGTTCCTGCCCCGAGGTCGGATGGGCTTCAGGCCCAGGTGCCCGCTGCGCCAGCCAAGTTTGATATTGTCGTTGAAACTCCCATCTGGCCTGAGCGGGAGAGAGCTCAACTAGCGCCTCCCGGTCCGGTATCCTCAGGATTACCCCAGCCTTAAGGGTATTGATATTGACCTCTGAGAAAGCCTCTGGATTGGCCTTGAACAAGGCCATAGCCATCTGCTCGGCAGTCACCCCAGGCGACTTTAGACGGTTTGCGATCGCCCATAGCGACTCGCCCCTTGCGACTGGTCCGTATTGCGAGCCATCGGCTTCGACTTTGGCGTCGCCTTCTTCGTCGGGGTCCGTGCGCTCGATCCGAGTCTGGGCCGCTTCGGGCAACGCTTGAGCCGGCCTGACCGTTTCGGCAAACATCAAAGGCGGATCAAGCAACACCGTAAATTCGCGTAGCATCCTCCCTTGCGGCCATTCTACCTCCAGCAAAAAATCCAGATATGGCTCGCGAATCACCTCGTTGGAGGTAATTTGTATAACGATCGAACCATCTGCCTTGTGGATCGGTTTAAAGCGCAAATTCGCGAGGTAATAAGGTCGAGTCAAACCGGCTTTAGCAAAAGCCGTCGCTGAGGCTACATTTACCCGAATCTGGGAAACGTCCTCACCTGAAGCAGCTAGGATGGGAATCTCTGCCAGAAGCTTCTGATTGAGCGCCGAGTGCAACTTGATCTCGCCTAAACCTAAGGCATTCACGCCGGCTGGCGTAATTGCGCTTACCACCGCCAGGGTCGTTGCGAATTTGCGCACCTTGGGTCTCCTTTAAAATCTTGTCTTCCCTGATAAGCATAGTTCAAATATATTTTTTGACTAGGAGCTCGGCGATCTGGACGCTATTTAAAGCGGCTCCTTTGCGCACGTTATCGGCAACCACCCACAGATTCAGGCCGCGTGGGTGCGAGATGTCCTCCCGAATCCTGCCCACATAGACCGGATCTCTGCCAGCCGCCTCGGTCACTGCAGTGGGATAACCTCCAGGCTTGCGCTCGTCGACCACTACTACTCCAGGTGTTTGTTCGAGCAGGCGGCGCGCCTCCTCGGCGCTGATTTTTTCCCGAGTCTCTATGTGCACTGCTTCGCTGTGGCCATAGAATACCGGTACCCGAACGGCAGTCGGATTCACTTTGATGGTATCGTCACCCAAAATCTTGCGGGTCTCCCACACCATCTTCATTTCCTCCTTGGTGTAGCCGTTGTCCAAAAAGACGTCAATGTGGGGCAGAACGTTGAACGCGATCTGCTTAGGGTAAACCTTGGGAACGATCGGTTTGCCGTTGAGGAGCTGAGCGGTCTGCACGGCCAACTCCTCGATCGCTTCTTTGCCGGATCCGGAAACCGATTGATAGGTACAGACGTTGATACGCTCGATGCCGACAGCGTCGTAAATGGGCTTTAGTGCCACCACCATTTGAATGGTAGAACAATTAGGGTTGGCGATGATGCCCCGGTTGGTATAGGCCGCAAGGTCCCCTGGATTGACCTCTGGCACTACCAAAGGAATATCATTGTCGTAACGGAACTGGGAGGTATTGTCGATCACGATGCAGCCAGCTGCGGCGGCCTTAGGGGCATATTCGGCTGAAACCGCAGCCCCTGCCGAAAACAAGCCGATCTGGACTTGGCTGAAGTCGAACTTGGCTAGGTTCTGCACCTTGAGGGTGCGATCACCGAACTGCACCCGCTCGCCTTCAGAACGCTCGCTCGCCAAGGCGTATACTTCCCCCACTGGGAAATCCCGCTCAGCGAGGATCTCCAGCATCGCTTCTCCGACTGCGCCGGTAGCGCCCACCACCGCGACGTTGTAGACTTTGGCCATTCTCCCCTCCTTTAACTAGCTTGGGATCGCAAATGCGCTACGACTTGATCCCCCATCTCCGAGGTGCTGACCTTGCGCGTGCCTGGAGAATAGATGTCGACAGTTCGCACCCCGGCGCTCAGAGCAGCGTCCACCGCCCGCTCTATCCTCAAGGCCGTGGTCTCATCGCCCAAGGTGTAGCGGAAGAGCATCGCCAGCGACAGGATGGTCGCCAAGGGGTTGGCCAGGTTTTTGCCGGCAATGTCAGGCGCGCTGCCGTGGATAGGTTCGTACATCCCCTTGCCGGATTCGTTCAAAGACGCCGACGGCAACATGCCGATCGAACCGGTGAGCATGGCTGCGCAGTCCGACAGGATATCTCCGAACAGATTGGTGGTCACGATCACGTCGAACTGTTTGGGGGCACGCACAAGCTGCATCGCCGCGTTGTCCACATACAGATGGGTCAAGGCCACCTCAGGATAGTCTTTGCCTACCTCGGTCACTACCTGGCGCCAAAGCTCGGTGGTTTCGAGCACATTGGCCTTGTCTACTGAGCACAGCTTGCGCTTACGCGAACTAGCAAGATCAAACGCCACGCGAGCAATGCGGCGGATCTCTTGCTCGCTGTAGATCATGGTGTTGATTCCAACCCGCTCGCCGTTTTCCAGGGTACGAATGCCGCGCGGCTCGCCGAAATACACATCGCCGGTCAACTCGCGCACGATCATAATGTCTAAACCTTCGATCACCTCCGGCCTCAAAGTCGAGGCACCGATCAGCTGGGGATGCAGCACCGCCGGGCGCAGGTTGGCAAACAAACCAAGTTCAGAGCGCAGTCCCAGAAGCGCCCGCTCAGGCCGCAAAGAATACTCCAAAGGTTCCCACTTAGGTCCTCCTACCGCCCCCAACAGGACAGCATCGGCGGCTTTGGCAAGTTCTAAAGTCTGCTTCGGCAAAGGGTGCCCTGCCGCATCGTAAGCTGCTCCCCCTACTAGAGCCTGCTCGGTCTCCACCGCCACGCCAAACTCCTGGCGCAAGCAGTCTAAAACCTTCATCGCCTCGCCGACGATCTCCGGACCGATGCCGTCTCCTGGCAAAACTGCAATCTTTTTCGTTGCCATAACTCCTCGTCAAGCTTTACGCTGAAAACAGCCAAGGTGCGTTTTTCTGCCTTTGTTCCTCAAAAACGCGAATTTGATCGGCGTGTTCCAAAGTCAAGGCAATGTCGTCTAAACCTTCCAAAAGGCGCCTTTTGCGTGAGGGATCAATGGCAAAATAAAGCACCGTACCGTCCGGTTTGGCGATGGTTTGGGACTCTAAATCTATGTCCAACTTATAGCCTGGACCTACTTCCTGAAACATCTTATCGACCTCCTCAGCACCCAAAACGATGGGCAAGAGGCCATTTTTAAAACAGTTGTTGTAAAAAATGTCGGCAAAGCTCGGCGCGATGATCACCCGGATGCCGTAGTCGTAAAGCGCCCAGGGAGCGTGCTCGCGCGAGGAACCGCAACCGAAGTTCTCACGCGTTAAGAGAATTTGGCCGCCTTGGTATTCCGGCCGATTGAGGACAAAATCGGGATTTTTCGGTCGATTCGTGCAATCCATGTCCGGCTCGCCGCGATCGAGATACCGCCATTCGTCGAATAGGAACGGCCCAAAACCGGTGCGGCGGATGGATTTTAAAAACTGTTTTGGGATGATAGCGTCGGTGTCCACGTTGGCCCGATCCAACGGGATCACCTGGGAAGTCAGGCGTTTGAAAGCTTGCATTTTAAAAATTCCTAACGTCGACGAAATGCCCAGCGATAGCCGCCGCTGCCGCCATGGCCGGACTGACCAAATGGGTGCGGCCACCGAAACCCTGACGGCCTTCAAAATTGCGGTTGGAAGTGGAGGCGCAGCGCTCACCCGGCTCCAAGCGATCAGCATTCATGGCCAAACACATGGAACAGCCAGGATCGCGCCATTCGAACCCGGCGGCGCGGAAAATTCGGTCCAGTCCTTCGGCCTCGGCCTGAGCCTTTACTTGCCCGGAACCTGGCACGACCAAACCCAGCTTGATGTTGGGGGCCAACTTGCGTCCTTTGATCACTGAAGCGGCCGCGCGCAGATCCTCAATCCGCGAGTTGGTACAAGAACCAATGAACACCTTGTCGAGGTAAATCTCCTGAATCGGCGTGCCAGGCTTGAGACCCATGTATTCCAGCGCCCGCTCCATTCCCCTCCTGCGAACGGGGTCGGGTTCTGCAGCTGGGTCTGGCACCACCCCTGTGACCGGAACGACCATCTCAGGCGAGGTTCCCCAAGTGACCTGAGGTTCGATCGAGCGGGCGTCAAACTCCACCACCTGGTCGAAGTAGGCATCCTCGTCGCTGCGGAGCCTCCGCCAGGCGACCACCGCCTGATCCCAAAGCCTCCCCTTAGGCGCCTGCGGCCGTCCGGCGAGATACTCGATCGTCGCATCGTCCACGGCGACGAGACCCGATCGAGCACCAGCCTCGATGGCCATGTTGCACACCGTCATCCGTCCCTCGATCGATAGTGCGGAGATCGCCTCACCCGCAAACTCGATGGTATAACCGGTACCCCCCGCAGTGCCAATTTTGCCGATGATCGCAAGCACGATGTCCTTGGCAGTCACGCCGGAGCCCAGATAGCCGTTGACCTTGATCTGCATGTTTTTGGCTTTTTTCAGCCACAGACATTGAGTCGCCAGCACATGTTCGACCTCGGAGGTACCGATGCCGAAAGCCAATGCCCCCAAGGCACCGTGGGTGGAGGTGTGGGAATCGCCGCAGACCAAAGTGATTCCAGGCAGGGTGAAACCTTGTTCTGGACCCACCACGTGTACTATCCCCTGCCGCGAGTCGGCCATAGAAAAGACTGGGATGCCGAATTCGGCACAGTTTTTCTCCAAGGTTGCTACCTGGAGACGGGAGATGGGATCAGCAATGCCGCGGTCCCTATCCTTGGTGGGAACGTTGTGGTCGGCTACGGCCAAGTTAGCCTTTGGCCGCCACGGCTTGCGCCCAGCAAGACGCAAGCCTTCAAACGCCTGGGGCGAGGTGACCTCGTGGATCAGCTGGCGATCGATGTAAAGGAGCGAGGTGCCGTCCTCAGCGGTTAGGATGAGGTGCGCATCCCAGATTTTGTCATAGAGCGTTTTTCCCATCTGTTGGCCTTAACCTTCAAAACATTTACATTGTAGGATTTCCCACCTTTCTCCACAATCGAAGGTGGAATTTTCGACCCCCTACTGTGAAAGAAGTTGCGCTCGATTCACAGCTGCAATCTGCTAAACGCCCTCTAAGACTTGCAAGATCCGGGCACGGACTGCTTCCAGGCTGCCAATTCCTGATACGGTGGCAAACTTGACTTTGCCCTCTTGCGCGCGCCGGCGGTAGAAATCGACGAGCGGCGCGGTCTGGCGTTGGTAGACTTCAAGCCGCTTGCGCACCGTTTCTTCGCGGTCGTCATCACGCTGAATCAATGGCTCACCCGTAATATCATCTTTGCAATCTTGCTTAGGTGGACAGTACAAGAGATGATAAACTCGCCCAGAGCCCGGATGCACGCGGCGGCCGCTTAAGCGCTTGACGATCTCGTCAGAGGGCACTTCGAGTTCTAGGACCCAATCCAAGTCCACGCCCATTTTCTCCAGGCCCTCGGCCTGAGCAATGGTGCGGGGAAAACCATCGAGCAGGAACCCATTAGCACAATCGGGCTGAGCGATACGCTCTTTGACTAGCTCAAAGATGATGGCGTCCGGTACCAACTCCCCGGCGTCCATGATCGCCTTGGCCCGTTTACCCAGTTCTGTCCCCGCCTGAACCGCCGCCCGCAACATATCCCCGGTTGAAATCTGCGGAATGCCATAACGTTCACAGATAAATCGGGCTTGCGTTCCCTTGCCGGAACCCGGTGCCCCCAACAAC
The DNA here is from genome assembly GCA_964654415.1 of uncultured Methylococcales bacterium. Classification (GTDB taxonomy): domain Bacteria; phylum Pseudomonadota; class Gammaproteobacteria; order Methylococcales; family Methylothermaceae; genus Methylohalobius. The sequence goes on from CAZZIP010000010.1 coordinate 41,374, forward strand.
ACAATTCTCATCGCAGCTCCTTCAAAAAATATGCTTAAGCTCAACCAAACCCCTCAGGCAAGCACCTCAAGACCACCCATATAAGGCTTCAACGCCTGCGGAATCCGGATCGTACCATCGGCTTGTTGATAATTTTCCAGAATCGCCACCAGCGTCCTGCCTACCGCCAACCCAGAACCATTCAAAGTATGCACCAGCTCGGGCTTGCCGGTCTCGGGATTACGCCAACGCGCTTGCATGCGCCTGGCCTGAAAATCCCTAAAATTGCTACAAGAGGAGATCTCTCGGAAGCGTCCCTGCCCCGGCAGCCAAACCTCCAAGTCGTAAGTCTTGGCAGCAGCAAAACCAGTATCCCCAGCGCATAGGAGCATTTTGCGATACGGTAGGCCCAAGCGTCTCAGGATAGCCTCAGCATGGCCGGTCAACTCCTCGTGAGCCGCCTGGGAATGTTCCGGCCGAGTAATCTGGACCAGCTCTACTTTCTCGAACTGGTGCTGGCGGATCATGCCGCGCACATCCTTACCGTAAGAGCCGGCCTCAGAGCGAAAGCAAGGAGTATGTGCCACCAATTTCAGAGGCAGGCTGTCGCTAGGCAAGATTTCCTCACGTACCAGATTAGTTACTGGAACTTCCGCGGTAGGTATCAGGTACCACGGAGGATCCCGCTCGATTCTAAATAAATCCCCTTCGAACTTGGGCAACTGGCCAGTGCCTACGAGCGACTGAGCATTGACCAGATAAGGCACATACACTTCGCGGTAACCGTGCTCCAGGGTATGCACATCCAGCATCAGTTGGATCAGTGCCCGGTGTAGGCGCGCCAGCGGACCTTGCATCACGGCAAAGCGGGCGCCGGTAAGCTTAGCCGCAGCGTCGAAATCTAGATAACCCAGGGCGGTCCCCAGGTCGACATGATCGCGGGGCGTAAAGTCAAACTCAGGCAGTTCGCCAAAACGGCTGACTTCAACGTTTTGCTCTTCGCCAGCGCCGTCTGGAACATCCGGCTCTAGGATGTTGGGCAGCTCCAACAGGAATCGGTCCAGCCGTTTCTGAACCTCGGCCAACTCCTGTTCACATAATTTCAGCTTCTCTCCTAGCTGGCTTACCTCGGCGAGCAGCGGCTGGATATCCTCACCGCGGGCTTTGGCCTGACCAATCGCTTTGGAACGGGCATTGCGCTCGTTTTGCAGCGCCTGGACTCGCACCTGAAGCGCCTTACGCTCCTGCTCCAAGGCCAGATAAGCCGCCTTGTCGATCTGAACCCCTCGCCTGGCCAACTGACGCTCGACCTCGTCCAACGACTGGCGTAATCGATGCGGATCCAACATAACGTCTTTTGCTCTATCTCGATTTAATCCTTAAGGCGAATCATTCCGGCCGACGACATTGACCCGCTCGCGCAAGTTTTTGCCAGCCTTAAAGTGGGGCACACGCCTGGCCGGAAGTGCTACTGGATCGCCCGTACGAGGATTACGCCCTATCCTCGGAGGACGATAGCGAAGGGAGAAACTGCCAAAGCCCCGGATCTCTATCCGCTGCCCTTCCGCCAGGGCGTCGCTCAAATATTCGATGATGTTTTTGACTGCAAGCTCGACATCTTTGGCGTTCAGTTCAATGTTTTTTTTCTTCGCTAACTGTTCGACCAGGGTTTCGATCAATACAGATTTATTCACTTGTCTCCACCCCCTCAAAACAAGAGGGGGCACAAGCGCCCCCTCACTGGTTGACCGCAAGTAGAATTACTCCTTTTCTTCCATCTGCTCCTTGAACAGATCCCCCAAAGTCGGGGCACTGCCCGATCGTTGGGCGTAATCCTTCAGGGCGACTTTCTCCTCTTCCTCTTCCTTGGCTTTGATCGACAAGAGAATCATCCTGGTCTTTTTGTCTACCCCGATGAATTTAGCCTCGACCGTATCGCCTTCCTTGAGCAAGGTCCGGGCATCTTCTACTTTGTCGCGCTTGATCTCGGAAGCACGCAAGTATCCCAGCACGCCGTCGACCAGCTCAACTACCGCTCCCTTGGCATCCACTTCCTTGACCACCCCGGTGACGATGCTGCCACGCTCATGGGTAGCCAAAAAGTTTTGGAAAGGATCTTGTTCAAGCTGTTTGATACCGAGGGAAATCCGTTCGCGCTCTGGATCGATCGCCAAAATGACGGCTTCGATCTCATCCCCTTTTTTGAATTTGCGGATGGCTTCCTCACCAGGCTCGTTCCAGGAAATGTCGGAAAGATGGATCAGGCCGTCGATCCCTCCCTCCAAGCCGACAAAGATACCAAAATCGGTGATCGACTTGATCGCTCCCTTGATCTTTTCGCCCTTTTTATGCAGCGCGGCAAACTCCTCCCAAGGGTTGGGCTTGCACTGCTTCATCCCCAGCGAGATGCGGCGGCGTTCCTCATCAATCTCGAGCACCATCACTTCCACTTCATCGCCGACCTGAACCAGCTTGGCCGGATTGACATTTTTGTTGGTCCAGTCCATTTCCGAGACGTGGACCAACCCTTCGACACCATCCTCCAGCTCCACGAAACAGCCGTAGTCGGTTAGATTGGTGACCTTGCCGATCAGCCGAGTACCAGGCGGATAGCGGCGGGCGATGTCCTTCCACGGATCCTCGCTCAACTGCTTCAAGCCCAACGAGACCCGCTGTTTTTCCTCGTCGAATTTGAGTACTTTGACCTCGATCTCGTCTCCTATCTGGACCACTTCAGAAGGATGCCGAACCCGCTTCCAGGCCATGTCGGTGATGTGCAGAAGGCCGTCGATGCCGCCCAAATCGATGAAGGCACCGTAGTCGGTAATATTCTTGACTACGCCTTTGACCACGCCTTCTTCTTTGAGTTTTCTCAGCAATTCCTCACGTTCTTCGCTGTATCCCTGCTCCACCGCCGAACGGCGCGATAACACGATGTTGTTACGCTTGGGGTCTAGCTTGATTACCTTGAACTCCAGCTCCTGGCCTTCGAGATAACTGGTATCTCGAACCGGCCGCACATCCACCAGAGATCCGGGCAAAAAAGCGCGTAAGGGACCAATTTCCACCGTAAAGCCGCCGCGCACCTTACCCGTGATGCGACCTCTGACGAGTTCGCCTTTCTCATAAGCTTCCTCCAGCTTCTCCCAGGCGCGCAGGCGTTTGGCCTTGTCGCGCGACAGCAGGGTAGCCCCTAGGCCGTCCTCGACTAGGTCCAGAGCAACCTCCACTTCGTCCCCGATCTGGACCTCCAATTGGCCGCGCTCGTCGAGAAACTGCCATTTTGGGATAATTCCTTCAGATTTCAGCCCGGCATCCACGATGACGGCATCTGGAGTGATATCCACCACCTTGGCTTTAAGCAAGGTGCCTGGGCGCATTTCGGTTTTCGCTAGACTCTCTTCGAATAATTCTGCAAAGCTTTCGTTCATGTTGTTTCGTTTTAATCCACTCCCAGCTAAAGCTGGGCAACAAAAAATTTAAGTTAACCCTCACTGCCGATTATTGGCAGCACCTCTTGTCTGCCTCCACTGGCAACAACGCCAAGATTCGGTCGATGACCTCCTCCACCGTAAGATCGGAAGAATCGATGATCACCGCATCTTGTGCCGGCCTCAACGGCGCTTCTTTGCGCTCCCGATCGCGTCGGTCCCTTTCTTCCAAGTCTTTGATTATTTGGTCAAGGTTAGCATCTAAACCCTGCGCTTTCAACTGTAGAAAACGGCGCTTGGCGCGTTCCTCAAGCGTGGCGGTCAAGAACACTTTGTAGGGAGCATCCGGGAATACCACTGTTCCCATGTCGCGGCCATCGGCCACGAGCCCAGGCGGTTTACGGAACGCGCGCTGCTTCGCGAGCAGGGCCTGACGCACTTTGGCAAAAGCCGCGATCTTCGAGGCGATCCGGCCGCATTCTTCAGTGGAGAGCAAATCGGTCACGTCCTTGCCGTCGACTAGAACACGGAGGCGATCGTTGCCGCTGAATTCCAGCCTCATCTGCGCCGCCGCGGCAGCGACCGCCTCCTCATCCTCCGGTACTATCCCCTGCGCCAGGATGCTTAGGGCCAGCGCCCGGTAAATCACGCCGCTGTCTAGGAAATGCCAGCCCAGGCGTTTGGCAATGGCGCGGCTGACCGTCCCCTTGCCCGCTCCGCTCGGACCGTCGATCGTGAGCACTGGGACCGACTCAAGCACGCTGCACCACCTCCACCTGCAACCCTAACCGTCGGGACAAATCGACAAAGTTGGGAAAAGAGGTACCGACGTTGACGCAATTTTCGATTTCGATCGGACCCTGTGCCCTGAGCGCGGCAATCGCGAACGCCATCGCAATCCGGTGGTCACCGTGGGAATCCACCCGGCCGCTACCAATTCGGCCACCGCGCACGACCATCCCGTCGGGTGTCGGGCGGGCATCGATCCCCAGAGCGTTAAGACCTTCCGCCATCACCTGAATCCGGTCGCTCTCTTTGACTCGTAGCTCCTCCGCGCCGGTCAAAACCGTTTCCCCTTCGGCACAAGCGGCAGCCACGAACAACGCCGGAAACTCGTCGATGGCGAGCGGCACAAGCGCTTCTGGAATCTGGATGCCCCGTAAAGGAGCATAACTGACCTTCAGGTCAGCAACTGGTTCCCCTCCCACGTGCCTGAGATTGAGCACCTCTATTTTGGCTCCCATCAGGCGCAGGATCTCGATCACCCCGGTGCGGGTCTGATTTACTCCAACGTGCTCTAAGAGCACTTCAGAACCCTCAGCGATGCTCGCGCCGACCAAAAAGAACGCCGCTGAGGAAATGTCGGCTGGCACGTCCAAATCGCAGCCAACGAGCTTTCCACCGCCTTGAAGGCAGATCCGATTACCCTCCCGGCGTACGGTGTAGCCGAACCCTGCAAGCATCCGCTCGGTGTGGTCGCGGGTCGGAGCAGGCTCTATGACACAGGTCTCGCCGTCTGCATAGAGCCCGGCCAAGAGCAACGCCGACTTGACCTGGGCGCTCGCCACCGGCAGCTGATAATGGATCCCGGTGAGTTTGCGACCGCCGAAAATCCGAATCGGGGCAGTGCCTTGCGGAGTAGTCTCGATATTGGCGCCCATTTGCCTGAGCGGTTCAGTCACCCGCCGCATGGGGCGACGCGACAGAGAAGCATCTCCGGTCAAGACTGAATCAAACGACTGGCCGCACAACAGGCCGCACAAGAGCCGCATGGAGGTACCGGAATTGCCCAAATACAACGGTCCAGACGGCGCCTTAAGCCCGTACATCCCTACCCCGTGGATGGTCAACTCCCCCGCGTCCGGCCCCTCGACGGCTACTCCCATCTGGCGGAAAGCCGACAGGGTGGCCAGAGCGTCTTCAGCTTCCAAAAAACCCTTGACTCGCGTAGCACCCTCGGCAATCGAACCCAGCATCACCGCCCGGTGCGAAATCGACTTGTCTCCAGGCACGCGCGCTCGACCTTGGAGCACTCCCCCTGGAGCAACCACGTAATCGATCTTTACTAGCATGGTTTTTCCCTATTTTGATCCAAAAACCGCTGCCTGGCAGCCCTGGCCTCGCCAAAATAATCGAGCAGTGCCTGCCGGTCAGCGCGCGCGATTAATTCTCGCAAAGCCGCAAGTTCCCGTTCAAACCGATGCACGAAGGTCAGAATCTCTCCGGCATTGGCAAGGCAAATATCAGCCCACATCTCGGGGTCGCTAGAAGCGATTCGGGTAAAATCCTTAAACCCTCCGGCCGCATAGCGAAAAATTTCGTCCTGTTCGTCCTTACGACCGAGCAAGTGAGTCAACGCATAAGCGACCACGTGAGGCAGATGACTCGTGGCGGCGAGAACATGATCGTGATGGGCGGCACTCATGACGTGCACCTCCCCACCCAGCCCTTGCCAAAAGGCCCGAACCCGTTCAAGGACGCAGGCAGAGGTAGCAGCCATCGGAGTCAGGATCACCCGCTTGCCCTGAAACAAATCGGCGGATGCCGCCTCCACCCCGCTCAGTTCTCGACCAGCGATGGGATGGGCCGGAACGAAGTTAGCCGGCACCTCCCCGAACACGGCCTGCGCCGCTTTAACCACGCTGACTTTGGTGCTGCCCACATCGGTATAGAAAGCTTGCTGTGACCATACCGGAGCCAGCGCCGCCAAGATTGCCTGCATCTTCCCGACCGGGACGGCGATCACTACCCCATCCGCCTCATGCGCACCTTCGGCTGCGTTCACGCAGCCTGCGTCGACGACTCCCAACGCCTGCGCCCGGCGTAAAGTCTCAAGGCTTACGTCCACTCCGACGATTTCCCGCGCCAACCCGAACGCGCGCGCCGCCTTCGCGACAGAGCCACCGATCAACCCTACGCCAATGATACAAAGGCGTTCAAGCACCGGCGAGTACCCGATCCAACGCAGCTAGGAAACGGGCGTTCTCTTCCTGGGTCCCCACCGATACCCGAAGGTGATTGGGAAGACCATAATTAGCCACCGGACGCACGATCACTCCTTCCTTAAGGAGAGCGGCAAACACCGGAGCAGCCTCTCGGCCCACGTCCACGGTGACGAAGTTTCCCACCCCGGGAATGTAATCCAGACCGCGCGCCTTGAAAGCCTCGGTCAACTGGCCCATTCCGGCCCGATTGACTTTAAGACTAGCTGCAAGATGTTCTTCGTCGTCCAAAGCCGCAGCCGCCGCCAAAAGCGCCAGGTGGTTGACGTTGAAAGGTTGCCTGACGCGGTTCAGGAGTTCGGCTATCTTAAAATCAGACACCGCATAGCCCACCCGAAGGCCGGCCAGACCGTACGCCTTGGAAAAGGTACGAGTGACGATCAAGTTGGGAAATGCCCCAAGCCACTCGAGGGCATTGGGATAGTCTTCGAGATCGATGTATTCGCAGTAAGCTTCATCCACGACTGCGATGACCCGCCTCGGCAGCGCTTGTAGAAAGTCCCAAAGCTCTTTACGCCCGACCCAGGTTCCGGTCGGATTGTTGGGATTGGCGATAAAGACCACAGCGGTATCGTCGGTCACTTGCTCCAACATCGCCTCGAGGTCGTGGCCAAAGCGAGGTCCGCGACTACCATCGTGGGCCGGTGCGATGCGCGCCGTTGCCCCCACCGCCTGGGTCGCGATCGGATAAACGGCGAAAGCGTGCTGAGAAAATACCGCACTGCGGCGTGGCCCCAAAAAGACCCGGGCAATTAGGTCCAAAACATCGTTGGAACCGTTGCCGAGGGTGATCTGCTCCATTTCCACCCCCAGTTTGTCCGCGAGCTTCTGCTTCAGCCTAAAGCCATTCCCATCCGGGTAGCGCGCAATCTCCGCCAATCCCTCCTTGACCGCCGCCAATGCTTTCGGGCTCGGCCCCAAAGGGTTCTCGTTAGAGGCCAGCTTGACAATCGCTTTAGGGTCTAGGTTCAACTCGCGCGCCAACTCTTCGATCGGTTTGCCCGGCTGGTAGGGAGTAAGCGCATCGATGGGCGGCATCGGTGCCAAGTGAAATTCACCCTTCGCATTCATGCCTACACCACCGCCTTCGGATAAGAACCCAGCCATTTAAACATCCGTGCGCGTTGCTCTAACATCGCCAGCGCTTCGGCTACGTGCGGGTCATCCTTGTGACCTTCGAGGTCGATGAAGAACACATAGTCCCACATCCCGCGCCGGCTGGGGCGCGACTCGATCTTGCTCATGCTGATGCCGTGATCGGCAAACGGCTCGATCAGGCGGTACAGAGCACCTGGGGTGTTACTGGCGGAGACTAAGAGCGAGGTCTTGTCATCGCCGGTGCGGCCGACCGCCTGTTTGCCGATAATCAAGAAACGGGTGGTATTGCCCGGATCGTCCTCGATGTTGCGCTCTAAGATGCTGAGACCATACAAGCCAGCAGCCACTTCTCCAGCGATGGCGGCGCTGCCCGGCACGATCGCTGCGAGTCTCGCCCCTTCCGCATTGCTGCTGACCGCAGTGCGTTTGACATTAGGAAGGAAGCGGTCGAGCCATTCGCGACACTGCGCCAAAGATTGCTGGTGGGAGAACACCTCTTCGATTTCGCTTAAGCTTTGACAACGGCTCATCAAGTGGTGGTGGATGCGCAGCACCACCTCCCCGCAAATGAGCAAGGAGGTATTGAGGAAGCTGTCGAGCGTATGGGTGACTACTCCCTCGGTGGAGTTCTCCACCGGCACCACCCCGAATCTACAGGTATCGCTCGCCACTGCTCGGAAAATTTCGTCGATCGCCGGAAACGGCAGTACTTCGATAGCATGCCCGAAGTGCTTGTATGCCGCCTGCTGGGTAAAAGTGCCCTCCGGACCTAGAAACGCTACCGTTAGAGGTTTTTCCAACGCTAGACAGGCCGACATGATCTCCCGAAAGATCCGCGCTACCGTCTCGTCGTCCAAAGGGCCTAAGTTGTGGGCGCAGATCCTCCGCAGTATTTCGGCTTCGCGCTCCGGTCGGTAGAAACAGTCGTCTTCGCCGGCAGCTGCTTTGACCTTTGCCACCTCTAAGGCCAGCTTAGCGCGCTCGCTGATCAGCCTCAACAACTCCGCATCGATGACGTCGATTTGGCGGCGCAGTTCACCGAGTTTGTCTTCTTCCATCATAAACCCTGTAAGGAGTGGACTTCATTCCACTACCCGCACCGACAGCACCCCTGGAATCGCCTTGATCCGTTCCAGAACTTCCCCGCGCAGCGGACCTTCGACGTCGATCAGGGAATAAGCGACCTCACCCTTGGATTTGTTCAACAGCTCCTGGATGTTGATCCCAGCCTCCCCAAGGCAGGCCGAGATCTTGCTGACCATGGCCGGCACGTTAGCGTGGGGAATAGCGATCCGGGTGGTTCCGGGGGCACGCGGCAAGACCACTTCGGGGAAGTTGACCGAATGGCGGATGTTGCCGTTTTCCAGAAAATCCCGAATTTGCTCAGCCACCATGATGGCGCAGTTCTCCTCTGCTTCGCGGGTAGAAGCGCCGATATGGGGCAAGGCGATCACCTTAGCGTGGTTCTTGAACACCGCCGCCGGAAAATCCGTGACGTAGGCGTGCAGCCGGCCGCTATCCAGCGCCTCGAGCACGGCCTGCTTGTCGACCAACTCGCCGCGAGAAAAATTGAGCAGCACCGCCCCCGGTTTCATCCTTTGCAGACGCTCAGCATTGATGCAATGGTGGGTCTGATCGGTCAGCGGCATGTGCAAAGTGACAAAGTCACAGATCGAAAGCAACTCCTCTAGGCTAGACGCTTGGATCACCGATGCCGACAGCTGCCAAGCGCGCTCGACGGTTACATAAGGGTCGTAGCCACTGACATTCATCCCTAGCGCCAACGCCTTGTTAGCGACCCGCACGCCAATGGCTCCCAAGCCGACCACACCGAGCATCTTGCCGCCCAATTCAAATCCCTGAAAGCGCTTTTTGCCCGATTCGATCTGCTGGTGGATGGCTTCATCCGACCCCTCCAGCCCGCGGACATACTCCCATGCCTGGCAGATATTGCGGCAAGCTAAAAGCATGCCCGCCAGCACCAGTTCCTTGACCGCATTGGCATTCGCCCCAGGGGTATTAAATACTACGATCCCGCGGTGGGTACACTCGGCTACCGGAATGTTGTTAACACCCGCTCCAGCCCGTCCGATTGCCTTGAGGGTATCCGGCAAGGGTTCGCCGTGCAGCTTGTGAGAGCGCAAGATGATCGCGTCGGGATGTTGAATCTCGGAGGCTACCTCGTATTTTTCCCGCGGGAAGCGCTCCAGCCCGGTAACTGCGATGTTGTTATAGGTGCGGATTTTAAAAATTGGATCAGCCATAGCGCCGTTCGAACTCCTGCATGAAATCCACCAACGCCCTCACTCCCTCAATGGGCATGGCGTTGTAAATACTCGCTCGCATTCCTCCCACCGAACGGTGACCTTTAAGGTTCACTAAGCCCTGGGCTTCGGCCTCTTTCAGAAACACCGCGTCCAAACTGGGATCGGCTAGGGTGAAGGGCACGTTCATCCGCGAACGATAACGAGGATCGACCGGATTGTGATAGAAATCGGACCGATCGATGGCCTGATAGAGGAGATCGGCCTTTTCGATGTTACGCTTTTCTATCGCCGCTACCCCGCCTTGCTCACGCAGCCATTCCAAAACCAATCCTAAGACATACCAATTATAGGTAGGAGGGGTATTGAGCATCGAACCCTCTTTGGCCTGCAGGCGGTAATCCCAAATCGAAGGGGTGACAGGCAAGGGATCGCGCACGAGATCCTGGCGCACGATCACTATGCAGATCCCAGCAGGACCCATGTTTTTCTGGGCTCCGGCGTAAATCAATCCGAACTGACTCACGTCTAAAGGACGCGACAGCAAGTTGGAAGACATATCCGTCACCAGGGGCAAATCCGTCTTGGGCACAAACGGAAACTCTACCCCCTCGATGGTTTCGTTGGCAGTGTAATGGAGATAAGCGGCATCGGGATCGATTTGCCACGTGCTTGGGTCGGGAATGGTAGTGAATTTGTCTTGCTCGCTGCTTGCCACGACCCGGACCTCGCCGTAGCGCCTGGCCTCGGCCAGCGCTTTCTTGGACCAGGAACCGGTCACGACATAGTCCATCTTGCACCGCTCCCCGAGCAGATTCATGGGGATGGCGGCGAACTGGCCGGTCGCTCCGCCCTGCAGAAATAAACAATGGTATTCCTCACCGATCCCTAAGAGTTCGCGCAAGGCCGCCTCAGAATTTCGAGCAATCTCGCTAAAATGGGAGCCGCGGTGGCTCATCTCCATCACCGACATGCCGCTTCCCCGCCAATCCAACATCTCCTCACGGGCACGCTCAAGCACGGGCTGCGGTAACATCGAGGGTCCAGCACTGAAGTTGTATACTCGCATTGGTTTAGGTTTCCTCCGGCAAACTTTCGATTCGGTCCACACCTACCAGCTTCTCGCCTTTGCTTAATCGGATGATGCGCACCCCCTGGGTGTTGCGGCCCAGCACCGGGATCTCAGAGACTCGGGTGCGCACCAGCGTACCGCCGGTAGTAATCAGCATGATTTCATCCTCTTCCTGGACCAGTACCGCACCCACTAGGGCACCATTGCGGTCCGAGGTTTGGATAGCGATCACCCCTTGTCCGCCGCGGCTATGGCGAGGGAATTCAGCCAGCCGAGTGCGTTTGCCATACCCGTTTTCGGTCACGGTCAAAACGGTGCCTTCAGTCCCTAGGCCCATGGCGATCACCTTCTGGCCTTGCGGCAGTTTCATCCCTCGCACCCCGCCTGCCGTCCGTCCCATGGAACGGACCTCGCTCTCGTTGAAGCAGATCGCTTTACCACCGCTGGAGAACAGCATCACGTCCTGCTCCCCATTGGTCAGGGCGGCTTTCACCAGGACATCGCCGGGTTTTAAATCGATCGCGATCTTGCCGATCGAGCGCAGGAATGCAAACTCGCTTAAGGGGGTTTTTTTGACCACCCCTGAAGCCGTGACCATAAAGACAAAGCCACCGGCAGCAAAATCGCGCACCGGCAGGACAGCATTGATCCGCTCCCCTTCATCCAACGGCAACAGGTTAACGATGGGCTTGCCCCGCGAAGTCCGGCTAGCCATGGGCAGTTCATACACTTTCAGCCCATAGACCTTGCCCAAGCTGGAAAAACATAACAAGGTGTCATGCGTGTTGGCAATTAAAAGCTCCTCGACGAAATCCTCTTCCTTAGTGGCCGCCGCCGCCTTACCCTTGCCGCCGCGCCGCTGGGCCTGGTAGACCGAAAGCGGCTGGGCCTTGACGTAACCGGCATGAGTCAGGGTCACCACTACGTCCTCGTCGGAGATCAGATCTTCGACCGAAAGGCTACATTGTTCCTCTATGATTTCGGTCCGCCGCTCGTCGCCGAATTGATCGCGCAACGCGATTAGCTCGCTGCGGATGACCTGCAACAAGCGCTCTTCGCTTCCCAGGATGGCCAGCAATTCCTCGATCTGATCCAGAAGAGTTTGGTACTCTTCAAAGATTTTGTCCTGTTCCAAGCCGGTCAAGCGGTGCAGACGCAGGTCCAGGATCGCTTGGGCCTGGACCGGTGACAGGCGATAGCCGTCCGGCCCCAAGCCTAAGCCTTCTTCTAAATCCTCAGGATGCGTGCGCGTAGCATCGGCCCGCGCCAAATAAGCCTGGACGATTCCCGGGCGCCAGGCACACGCCAATAACTGCTCCTTGGCCTCTTTGGGAGAGGGAGCGGCCTTGATCAGCTCGATCACTTGGTCGAGGTTGGCCAGCGCCACTGCTAATCCTTCCAGCACGTGAACCCGTTCGCGCGCCTTGCGCAATTCGTACAAGGTGCGGCGGGTGACGACTTCGCGGCGGTGGTCAACAAAAGCCTCCAGGACCTCCTTCAGGTTCAAGCACCTAGGCCGCCCGTCCACCAGCGCCACCATATTGATCCCGAATACGCTCTGAAGCTGGGTGTGCTGATACAGATTATTGAGCACCACCTCGGGCTGTTCCCCACGCTTGAGTTCTATCACCATCCGCATGCCGTCCTTGTCGGATTCGTCGCGCAGCGCGGCGATGCCAGAAAGCTTTTCTTCCTTGACCAGTTCGGCGATCTTCTCGATCAGGCGGGCCTTGTTGACCTGATAAGGCAGCTCGGTCACGACGATGCTCTGGCGGCCGCCGTCCTTGCTCGTCTCCACGTGGGAACAAGCGCGCAGGTAGATCCGCCCACGACCGGTAGTATAGGCCTGACGAATCCCCTCAGCGCCATTGATGATCGCACCCGTGGGGAAATCCGGCCCTGGAATGTAATGCATCAACTCATCGATAGTAATATCGGGATGGTCGATCAGGGCGAGAACCCCATTGACAACCTCGGTCAAGTTATGCGGCGGGATGTTGGTCGCCATCCCCACCGCGATTCCGGACGAACCGTTGACCAGAAGGTTAGGAAGTTTCGCTGGCAGTACTTCTGGTTCCCGCTCGGACTCGTCGTAATTAGGGGCAAAATCGACCGTCTCCTTGTCCAGGTCCGCGAGCAATTCATGGGCGATGCGGGCCATGCGTACCTCCGTGTACCGCATCGCCGCCGGCGGGTCGCCGTCGACCGAACCGAAATTGCCCTGGCCGTCGATCAAGACATAACGCATCGAGAATGCCTGGGCCATACGCACGATGGTCTCGTAAACCGCCGCATCGCCGTGAGGGTGGTATTTACCGATAACATCGCCCACCACCCGAGCCGATTTTTTGTAAGGTTTGTTCCAATCGTTGCCCAACTCGTGCATGGAGTACAAGACCCGCCGATGGACCGGTTTGAGGCCATCGCGCACATCCGGCAACGCCCTACCGACGATCACGCTCATGGCATAATCGAGATAGGATTGTTTCATCTCGTCTTCGAGCGTGACGGAGAGGACTTCTTTGGCAAACTCAGACATGGTAAAAACTATACAAAAAACTGTTAAATTATACCTTAAAACCAGCTTAGAAAGCTGAGCAAGCTAATAGCGAATAAAGTTTTCTCGATAGTATTTCAGCTCCTCGATGGATTCTAAGATATCCGCCAAAGCTTCATGGGCGTTCTTCTTCTTGAACCCCTCCTGAATCCGAGGCGCCCAACGCCTGGCCAATTCTTTAAGGGTGGAGACATCCAAATTGCGGTAATGAAAGTAAGCTTCCAGCTGGGGCATGAGGCGGTACAAGAAACGCCGGTCCTGGCAGACGCTATTGCCGCACATAGGCGAGGCGCCGGCTGGGACCCAGCCTTGGAGAAACTCTAAGGTTCTGGCTTCAGCTTCTCGTTCACTCACGCCGAGGCTGCGTACCCGTTCGAGCAAACCCGATTCACCGTGGTGTTTGCGGTTCCAGTCGTCCATCGCCGCCAACACGCTTTCAGGCTGATGAATCGCCAATACTGGACCGACGGCCAATAGATTCAATTCCTGATCGGTCACGACGGTTGCAATTTCAAGAATAACGTCCCGATCTGGGTCCAGGCCAGTCATCTCCAAGTCGATCCAGATCAGATTGTTTTTATCTGCCATGCTTTAAGCCTTAAAGATCAGTTGTCAGTGATGCCGGCAAAGGCTAAGCTGTTTGATCAATTTTTGCAAAACTGTCGTTTGCCCATGAATGCTTTCACCTTCGTTTTTCTGCTTGCGCTTGCGGCTTCCTTCAGCATCGAATTCTGGCTGGCGCGGCGCCACGCAGCCCATGTCCGCAGTCACCGCGACCGGGTGCCAGACTCGTTCCAAGACTCCATCACTCTGGCCGCGCATCAAAAAGCCGCCGACTACACCTTGGCTAAGCTCAAGGTGCAGGAGAGCGCACGCCTGCTCCATCTCGTCCTGCTGCTGATCTTCACCCTAGGCGGTGGCATAACCGCCCTCGACCAGTGGTTAGGCCGGTTCGAGTTGGGGTCGACCGCCCATGGAACGGCGTTGATCCTCGCGGTGATGTTCCTGATCGCGCTTTCAGAATTGCCGCTTTCGATTTATCAGACCTTCGTAGTGGAAGAAAGATTCGGCTTCAACCGCACTACGGTGATCCAATTCATTAAGGATTTGGGCCTGCAGACCGCGTTGGCGTTAGGCCTGGGCGCTCCGCTTTTGGCTTTGATCTTGTGGGTCATGGAAAGTGCGGGTCGCAGTTGGTGGGTAATCGCCTGGATGATCCTGACGGGCTTTTCGCTGTTCATGAGTTGGGCTTGGCCTACTCTGATCGCCCCGCTGTTCAATCGCTTCACCCCGCTGGAAGATCAGAACCTCAAAGCCCGGATCCAGCGATTGTTGGAACGCTGCGGCTTTTACAGCCGAGGTATTTTCGTCATGGACGGCTCGCGCCGCAGCGGCCATGGCAATGCCTATTTTACCGGTCTCGGCAATCACAAGCGGATCGTGTTCTTTGATACCCTGATGGCCGCCTTGGAACCGGAGGAACTAGAGGCGGTACTGGCCCACGAACTGGGGCATTTCAAGCGCAACCACGTCATCAAAATACTGAGTGTAAACGTTGGTGTGAGCTTCATCGGCTTCGCTCTGCTTGGCTGGCTGGCAGAACAGACCTGGTTTTACCATGGACTGGGGGTATCCAGACCCTCAGCCGCTGCGGCAGTCTTGTTGTTCGTGCTGATCGCACCGGTATTCGGCACTTTCCTGCAGCCTCTGCTGGCAGCCATTCAACGCAGATACGAATTCGAAGCGGATGAATTCGCTGCTTCCCTGACCCGACCCGAAGTCCTGATCCGCTCGCTGGTAAAACTTTATCGCGACAACGCCGCCACTCTCACCCCAGATCCCCTCTATGCTGCCTTCCATTATAGCCATCCTCCGGCGACGATTCGGATTGAGCATCTAAAACGAGCGTGCCGGAAATGAACCAAGCTCGCCGTGGTCGAGTCGTTGCCCACTTTGGCAGGGAATGGGCGGTCGAGGATGAAGGCGGCAGGCTGGTTCTCGCCTACCCTTTAGCCAAGTGCAGGGAACTCCCTTGCGTCGGCGACTGGGTCCAGTGGGAGCCAACCGATGCCGAGCACGGCCGCATCCTCGAGGTCTTACCTCGAAAAACCCTCCTGACTCGTCCAGGGCGCAGCGGTAACCTGCGCCCAGTGGCGGCCAACGTCGATCAGGTGTTGGTCGTCCTTGCCCCCGAGCCCGCTTATGACTTACTTCTGGTCGATCAATACCTAGTCGTATGCGAGAACCGGAAGATCGACGCCTGCCTGGTGTTCAACAAGCTCGACCTCATCCCAGAAGAACACCGCTCAATGCTGCTGGAAGGAGACTTGGCACCTTATCGGTCGCTGTATCCGATCCTGCTCCTCAGCGCCAAGACCGGTGAAGGGATGGAAGCATTACGCGCGGCCTTGAAGAGCAAGGTCTCCATGTTTGCAGGCCAATCCGGAGTCGGCAAATCTTCCCTATTGAAAACCCTTGTTCCCAACCAAACTATCCGGATCGGTGAGCTGTCCGCCAGCAGGCACCGCGGGCGCCACACCACCACCAGCGCCAGGCTGTTCCATCTGCCCGAAGGCGGCGACCTCATCGACACGCCTGGAGTGATGATATTTGGCCTGGCAGGCATCGATCCACCGCAGCTGGCCTTCGGCTACCGGGAATTCCAGCGCCTCATCCCGCATTGCCGCTTTGCCGATTGCCGACACGCAGGCGACGCCGGCTGTGCGGTACGGGAGGCGGTGGAAAAAGGGAAGATCAGCACCTCCCGCTATCAACGTTATTTGAAGCTGCTCGAGAAATTACCGCAGATTTCCTAAACCGTCCGCCGCCCTTCGAATGCATACGCCAGGGTATGGGCGTCCAGATACTCCAATTCCCCGCCTACCGGCACGCCATGGGCGATGCGACTGACGCACACGCCGGCTCTTCGAGCCAGTTCAGCAAGGTAATGGGCGGTCGCTTCACCTTCCACCGTAGAATTGGTGGCCAGGATCAACTCCTTGACCTCTCCTTCCCGCAAACGTTGCTCCAAATCCTCCAACCCTAGATCCTCAGGGCCGACGCCGTCCAAAGGCGACAGGTGTCCGTGGAGGATGAAAAACACCCCCCTGAACACGCCGGTCTGTTCGATCGCCAGAGCGTCAGCCGGGGTTTCTACTACACACAACTTGGATCGCTCTCGCCCGGGATCCAGGCAAATCGGGCAGATCGGCATTTCGGTGAGGTTCCGACAGGACTGACAGCGGCGGATCTTCTCCAACGCCTCGCTCAAAACCTGCACCAATTGGCAAGCTCCCTGGCGGTCGTGCTGCAGCAAGTGGAAAGCCATCCTTTGCGCAGACTTCGGCCCTACCCCTGGCAGCCGCCTCAACGCTTGCATCAGGCGCTGGAGACAATCACTTCGACCTATCATTGAGCCTCAGAATGGCAACTTCATCCCACCCGGCAATTGGAAGCCGCCGGCCAATTCGGCCATCTTCTCTTCTTTGAGCTTGTCTACTTTGTGAACCGCATCGTTGACCGCCGCAGCTACCAAGTCCTCGAGGATTTCCTTATCCTCCTCCCGAAACAGACTCCCGTCGATAGTCAGCCGCAGCACCTCGCGCCGCCCGTTCATGATTACCTTCACCAAACCACCGCCCGCCTCACCCTGAACCTCGGCTTTAGCCAACTCCTCCTGAGCTCGCTTGAATTTCTCCTGCATTTCCTGAGCCTGTTGCATCAGGGCTCCCAGTGGATTTTTCATCTTGCCGTCCTCCCAATTGTCTGTTTCACTTTGTCGGCTTGACCGATCCAGGCACTATCCGGGCATCGAAGGTTTCCATTAGCGCCCGGACCGTCTCATCTTCAGCGATAGCCTTCTCGGCTTCTGCCAGCTTTTCTTGCTGCCGGCGCTGACGCAAACTCGCCGGCGTCTCCACCTCGCTTCGAGCAACCCGGATGACCAGCTTCACCGGCCGCCCAAGGGTTGCCGCAAGCGCCTGTTGCAGCCGTTCCTGCCATCGGTCACTCCGCAAGTGTGCAAAGCTTTCATCCAACATCAACTCGCATCGCTGCTCGTCCAGGTGCACCAATACGCAATGGTAGGCCAATTCGCGGGTCATCCCGGAAAGCTGCATACGCTCCAGCAAGGCTGTCCACCCCGACTCCGCCGAGGGAGTGGGTGGGGTTTCATCGACCATTCCAGGAACTTCTATCGTGGAAGACGCGCCCCCTGGCTTGGAGGCCGTCGCGCTCGGCGCTGCTTCCAACGGCCGAAACGCCAGCATTCTAAGCAGCACCATCTCCAAACCAGTACGCGGATCAGGGGCCCAAGGTAAATCCCTCTGTCCCATCAGACCAATTTGATAATACAGCTGCACGTCTTCGGCAGACAGCGCTTTAGCCTGCGCCAGGATGAAGTCGCGCTCTTCATCCTGCTCAGCGGTCTCCGGCAGCTTTTGGGCCAACGCGATCCGGTGCAGCAGGAGCAATAGCTCTCTCAGCACCTCAGCAAAATCCGATCCGGTCTCAGCCAGCCGCGCGACCTCAGCCAGCGCCGCGCGCGCATCGAGCTTTGCTAGCGCCTCCACCAGCCCTTTGAGGGAATCCCGCGCCACCCCTCCCAACATCGCTTCGACGTCATTCGCCCCTACCCGGCCGCCGCCATAAGCGATCGCCTGATCCAGCAGACTCAGCGCATCGCGCAGGCTACCGTCGGCGGCGCGCGCCAAACGCCGCAAAGCTCCCTCTTCGAAGGCGATCCCTTCCGCTTCGAGAATCTGCTCAAGACGCGCTTCGATCTGATCTGGCGGCAGCCTTTTTAAGCTGAATTGGAGACAGCGCGACAGCACTGTCACCGGGATTTTCTGAGGATCGGTGGTAGCGAGCAAAAATTTGACGTGCGGGGGCGGCTCTTCTAAGGTCTTGAGCAGCGCATTGAAGCTGTGCCCGGAGAGCATATGCACTTCGTCGATCAGATAGATCTTGTAACGCCCACGGCTAGGAGCGTACTGCGCATTCTCCAAAAGCTTCTGGGTGTCCTCGACCCGGGTCCGGGAAGCTGCATCCACCTCGATCAAATCGACGAAGCGACCTTCGTCCACCGCCAGGCAGACCTCGCACTGACAGCAAGGCTCTCCCTCCCTAGGCTGCATGCAGTTGAGCGCTTTGGCCAAAATCCGCGCAATGGTAGTCTTGCCCACTCCGCGGGTACCGGTAAACAGATACGCGTGATGCATGCGCTCATAGACCAAAGCGTTGCGCAGCACCCGAACCACATGGGACTGTCCAGTGATCTCGGCGAAGCAGCGCGGACGCCACTTGCGGGCCAGAGCTTGATAACTCATGGAAAATCTTTAAACTCAGGGAGGCAGACTACGCCAGCCACACCCCGGCACACGAATCAACTGTTACCGTTGCTCCCTTCCGGGCCTGGCGGGGTTCACAGCCTATCGCTGCGGAGGGACCGACACAGTCCGCCATTGATCGTTCATCCCGACGGCCTCGCCGGGAAGCAAGTTATTATCCCAGTCCGAACCATGTATTGCAAGCACGTGTATACGCCCAGTACCTTTGGCACTTGGCTTAATGCTAATTGCTATTTGCTCAATGCAAACGACGTCTCTAAATTCATTTCTACCTTGAAGCAAGTATAATGGGCCTGCCTTCCCAAAGGGCGTCTGGTTTCCTTAAGAACAAATCAAAATTATTAGGAGGTAACTATGGTATTTCTAACTGCATCTCTAGCCGCTTTTACTGTGGCGGCCCTGCTGGGCCTGACTATCGCTTTCGATTTATTCCGAGGTTATCCGGTGGACCGGCGCATCGTTCTCACCCATGCCGGTATGGCGGTTTTGGGGGCAGTTTTGGCCGTCGGCGCAGCGCTATTGGGTGACAAACGCGTGTATGTCAACATCGCCTTGGTGGTGATCATCGTTCTATTAGGTTTCACTGCGGCAAGCCGCCGTTACAAGACCGGACAGGTCCAAAAAAGCTTAATCATCGGTCACGCCAGCCTAGCAGTGATCTGCTATCTGATCCTGGCTGCTGTCGTACTCGGGCTCAATCCAACGGGCTAAGCGCTAGCGGACAAGCCAGCACCGACACGAATCTAAGACCTTGATTCCTCGACCCGGCTGAGGCCGGGTTTTTATTCCTCTTTTCCCCCGTGGGGCAGATGACCGCCACGCCAAATCGAGATCAACAGCCACACCCCCCCGATCCCGGCGCCAGCAAAGCCTAGCACTCCCAGCATCGGCAATCCCCACAGAGTCGGCCCGCCGGAGACGGTCATGACGATGGAAGAGCCAATGATCAGCGACGAGGTCACCATGCCTACCGTCAGACGGCTAGCAGCGCGGTCGAGGATCCAGCCAAAGTAGTTGAGCTGGTTGAGGTCAACATTGAAGCGCAGACTCCCAGTCTTGACCGCTTTGATCAAGCGCCGCACGTCGTAAGGGAAGGCGGCGATGATCTCGAACAACTCGCTGGCGGTGCGCCAGCCGCGCCTGAGCACGATGTCCGGCCGGTAGCGGCGCAGCAGCGCATGACGCACATGCGGGGTGGCGGCGACGATCAGATCGAAGTCTGGATCCACCTGCCGCCCCATCCCATCCAAAGTGAGCAGCGCCTTGAACAGGAGCGCAAGGTCTGGCGGCAACACCAGGTGATAAGTGCGCATCAGATTAGTCAGGTCGCCCAAGATATTGGCAATCTTGAGCTGCTTCAAAGGCAGACCGTGGTAAGTGTCGATGAAGATATCCACGTCGGTCAGCAGGGCGTCCATATCTACCTGTACTTCGCCGGCCCAGTCGAGCAACACGTTGGCCGCGCTCCTGGCGTCGCGGTCGATCACTGCTGCCAAAAGGTCTACGATCTGATGGCGGCGGGTTTCGGACAGGCGCCCCACCATACCGAAATCGATGAAGGCCAGCCGGTTGCCGGGCAAGAAAATGAGGTTGCCGGGATGGGGGTCGGCGTGAAAAAAGCCGTCGATGAGGATCATCTTCAGCACCGCATCGGTCCCACGTCGGGCCAGAACTTTGCGATTTAAACCCAAAGCCTCGGCCAGTTGCAGTTTGCGCGCCGGGACCCCCTCGATATAGGCTTGCACGTTGAGGCGCTCAGAACAAAACTCCCAATATATCTTGGGGATCACGATCCACGGCTGGCGGGCAAAGTTGGCCGCCATCCGCTCGGCGTTGTGGGCCTCGTTCTCCAAATCCATCTCCCGCCGCAAGGAGGCAGCAAATTGGTGGACGATGTCCACTGGGCGGTAGCGGCGCAGCTCCTTGACCTCGCTTTCGGCGATTCGAACTACGCGCTCTAATAGCCGAAGATCAGCCTCTACGACTTCCTCAATCCCGGGCCGGCGGATTTTTACAATCACTCGATCGCCGCTGAACAGGCAAGCTCTATGCACCTGGGCAATGGAAGCCGCTGCCAGCGCCTCGGTTTCAAATTCGGCAAACACCTGTTCCACCGGCGCCCCCAGGTCTTCTTCCAGCTGGGGCTTGAGCACCTCGAAAGGCAGCGGCGGTACTTGGTCCTGGAGTTTCTCGAACTCAGCGATCCAGTCCGGCGGAAACAAGTCCACCCGCGTGGCCAAAATCTGGCCCAGCTTGATGAAGGTTGGGCCCATTTCTTCGAGGGCTCGACGAATCCGCTGCGCCGTATTGAGCTGAACCAGTTCTTCTACGGCTTTCCAATGCAGCGCCCGGCCTGCCTGCTCGAAAGCGTGCGCCAACCCCAGCCTGCGCACAAAACCGGTAAACCCATAGCGGATCAGGATGAGGCTCAGATCGTAAAGACGGCCGAGATCGTGGATTGCGCTGACGGCTTCCCACAACATCAGCCTTGATCAGGCTTTTCTGGCTGGTTTTTTTTGATCTGCCGGTCAAGCGCATCGGCGATCCCAGCCAGGAAACCGCTGGTGATCGCCGCAAGTTGCGCTCCGGTAGTACGGGCAGTCTCTAGCCCCGCTTTAAACCCCCATTGACCGGCTTGCTGAAGTTTGCGCGGCAGGGTCTGCATGACCTCGCTCAGGTATTCACCCACCGCAGTGCCGCTGTCATGGGCGTGGCGGAGCAAATCGGTCAGGATTTCACCCACCTGGGCGCTGCCTTTTTTAGCCACGTCGGCCAAAGTGTCCAGATAGAGCTTTTCCATCTCGACCAATTGATCGAATGCTCGCTTGACCTCTTGCTCAGCAAATTCATCTGCCCGGCTTGCTGCCTCCTCCAAAGCCAGTTTGGACGCCTCCGCGGCTTTGACCAAACCTTCTTCCAAACCTTTGACCACCTCTTCCAACGCTTGACGGGCAAGGCTTCCATGGGTTTCGATTCCAGCACTGGCACCTTGTATGACGGTCTCAATAATCGCCTTTATTTGGGTAGCGTCCAATTTACCTTCGGCCAGGGCCTCAACCGTCAACCGGCGGACTTTTTCACGGATGGCCTCCTTGCTTTCGACCGCTTCTTGAACCGAAGCTTTAAGCTGCGCCGCAGCAAACTGAGCCTCTTGCTCGGCCCCACCTTGGGGGGGCGCTTCGGCCGTGGATTTATTACCTTGGCGTTCGTCAGAATGAGAATCGCCTGAATGATTCATAAATTTCCCTCCACATAAAGTCTTTGCTTTGCCTCTTGCGCTATAGTCGCCAAAAGCTAAGTAAACTGCAAGCGTGCCAGATGTCAAAGCCGACCAATTAGGCTAGAATAGCGAGTTTGGAGATTCACCTTTTTAAGGTTTTGCATGTTTAAACGAACCCGGCATCGGCGCATCCTCGGTGCCGTCCTGATCGCCTTTGGTGGCTTGTTGATGTGGCTAGCTCCGGAAATTTTGGCTGGAGTAATCGTGATCTTGATCGCCATCGCGTTGGAAATCCTCGGAATCGCTTTAGAACACCGAGAGCGTAGGCACTCCTGAAAGCGCTTGCATGACCCTCCAAGTCGTTGGATAATGGCAACATCTTCGTGAGTTCCGCGCCAACTCTCAACCGCTACCATGATCGACCATAGACAATATCCCCTGCTCAGCCGCATCAACTCAGCCGAAGACCTGCGCCAACTGGACGGAAGAGAATTGAAACAGTTGGCGGACGAAGTTCGCCACTACCTGCTTGAATGCGTCAGCCGCTCTGGCGGGCACCTGGCGGCAGGACTGGGTACGGTGGAACTGACCATCGCCCTCCACTACGTGTTCAACACGCCCTACGATCGCTTGGTCTGGGATGTCGGCCATCAGGCTTACCCCCACAAGATTCTCACCGGCCGCCGTGACCGGCTCCCGACGATCCGCAAACGGGGGGGACTTGCACCCTTTCCCAAACGCGCCGAGAGCCCCTACGACGCTTTTGGGGTCGGCCATTCTAGCACTTCGATTTCGGCCGCCTTGGGAATGGCCATCGCTGCCTCTCTGGAAGGGCGCGACCAACGCGCGGTGGCGATCATTGGCGACGGCGGGTTGACCGGAGGAATGGCGTTCGAGGCCCTCAACCACGCCGGCGCTTTGGACGCCAATCTGCTGGTGATCTTAAACGACAACGAGATGTCGATCTCCCCCAACGTCGGCGCGCTTACCAATTATTTGGCTAAGATTCTTTCCAGCAAGCTTTACACTACGGTGCGCGAAGGGAGCAAGCTGATTCTAAAACGCATCCCGGAAGTTTGGGAACTGGCCCGCCGCGCCGAAGAACACGTCAAGGGGATGGTTGCACCCGGAACCTTGTTCGAAGAATTGGGTTTTAACTACATCGGTCCCATCGATGGTCACGACCTAGATACCCTGATCGCCACCCTCAGAAACCTTCGCGAGCTTAAAGGCCCGCAACTCCTCCACGTGGTTACCAAGAAAGGCAAAGGGTATCTTCCGGCCGAACGCGACCCAGTTGCCTATCACGGAGTCTCGCCGTTTGATCCCAGTCAGGAGACTTTGACCAAAGCTCCCACTCAGGGCGTAAGCTATACCCAGGTATTTGGCCAGTGGCTGTGTGATATGGCCGAGCGCGAGCCGAAACTCATCGGTATCACCCCGGCTATGCGCGAGGGTTCAGGATTGGTAGAGTTTTCTGAGCGCTTCCCAAACCGCTATTTTGACGTCGGGATCGCCGAACAGCACGCGGTCACCCTGGCTGCAGGTCTCGCCTGTGAAGGGTACAAACCGGTAGTAGCGATCTATTCCACCTTTCTCCAACGCGGTTATGATCAGCTGATCCACGACGTGGCCCTGCAAAACCTACCCGTGCTGTTTGCCATCGACCGCGCCGGCCTGGTAGGGCCGGACGGTCCTACCCACGCCGGCAGTTTCGACTTGAGCTTTTTGCGCTGTATCCCCAACCTGGTAGTGATGACGCCTGCGGACGAGAACGAGTGCCGCCGGATGTTGACCACCGGAATTGAATACGGTGGACCTGCTGCGGTTCGGTATCCCCGGGGTTCAGGTCCCGGGAGCAAGGTAGAGCGCGAGCTTTCTACCCTGCCCATCGGCAAGGGCGAGGTCCGCCGCCACGGGAAAAAAGTCGCCATTCTAGCCTTTGGTTCTATGGTTGCACCGGCCTTAGAGGCCGCCGAACTGCTGGACGCGACCGTGGCCAACATGCGCTTTGTCAAGCCGCTAGATGAGGCGCTGGTGCTTGACCTAGCTCGGAATCACGATTATCTGGTGACGGTAGAGGAAAACGCCGTCATGGGAGGTGCAGGCAGTGCCGTAAGCGAGTGTCTTGCTGCCCATCGCTGTCTGGTGCCGGTCCTCCACCTGGGATTGCCGGATCGCTTTTTGGAGCACGGCAGCCGCGAAGAACTCCTGGCCGAAGTCGGCCTCGACGCCCGCGGCATCCGCTTGCGAATCGAGCGTTTCTTAAAGCAGAACCACCCGCTCAAGGTCATCGCTCCATGACTTCCTTCGACTGGCAGTCCCAAATCAAGAAGAAAATCCGCACCATTCCCGATTTTCCAGGGCCAGGCATTCAGTTCAAGGACATCACCCCTCTGGTCAAGGATCCAGCCATGCTCAGGCTTGCCGTCCACCACCTGATCCACCCGTTCGTCGGGATGCCGATCACCGCCGTCGCCGGGATGGAAGCGCGTGGGTTCATTTTCGGCAGCCTTGCGGCTTGGGAACTCGGCGTGGGGTTCGTGCCGCTGCGCAAACCCGGTAAGCTCCCTTACGATGTCCAAAGCGTCTCTTATACTTTGGAATACGGCGAAAGCACTTTGGAGGCTCACGTCGATGCCGTAGGTCCAGGCGATCTCGTGCTGCTCGTGGACGATCTCCTGGCCACCGGCGGCACCGCCCGAGCCAGCTGCGAATTGGTGGAACGCTTAGGCGCCGAAGTCTTTGCCCTCGCTTTCGTGATCGAGCTGCAAGCCCTCAGAGGCCGCCAAACGCTCGCCGGCTATTCGGTCCACAGTTTGCTCGCTCTCTAGACTCGCTGCATAAGCCGTCGCCTCCCGGCCATACACCCGCCCTTTCCAGCGGCTGCGCTCGCCGCGAAAGTAACGCAGCGCTGAATCCCAAGTCATTGCAAGATACAGCGTGCCGACGACGGGCAAGGCCAGGCCAAATGCCCATGGCAGACGGTAGAAACCCAATATAGGTCGGTAGGAAAGCATCATCGTCCCCAAGCTCATCGCGCCGAGCCACCAAAATTTCGGCACAAACAGCGCGATCACCGGCACCCAGGCCATCACCCCCAATATCCAAGTGCACAATGCCAGGAGCAAAATCGAGTAGCGCAGCTGGGTAAAAGCCGTGCGCGCGACCATCTCCCAGATCGGAGTCAGATCGTTATAACTTCGCTGGCTGATGACTCCATGCGAAAGCCCGATCCACGTACGATAACCTAATCGCTTGACTTGCTTGGCTAAGGTGCAATCGTCGATTAAGGCATCCTTTAGACTGGAAAATGCCCCGCACTTCCTAAGCACCTCAGTTTTGGTCAGAATGCAACCACCGGCTGCAGCCGCCACCCGGCTCGCCCTGGAATTGGCCAGAGCAAATGGGTAAAGCAGTTTGAAGAAATAGACAAATGCCGGCAAAAGCAGTTTTTCCCAGAGGCCCTCGGTCTTGAGCTTAGCCATGATGGAGACAAAATCCAGGTGCTCGCGCGTCAGTTTGTCGAGCAACGCAGCCAGCATCCCAGGCTCAAGTCGGATATCGGCATCAAGCAGCAGGACTTTATCCGTCTTGACTTGCTTTAACCCCTGCTCCAAGGCCCAAAGCTTGCCGCTCCAGCCAGAAGGAAGTGGCTCTCCCGATAGGACAGTCAAGGCAAGCTGCTGCACCTTGCGCGCAACAGCAGCGGTGTCATCTTCGGAATTGTCATCTACCACGATGACCGTGAGGCCCGGCGCCTGCCTAGCAAGGGACTTTAGGGTTTCAGCGATGACCTCAGCCTCGTTGCGGGCTGGGATCAGGACGGTCAGATCGAGATCGGGGAAACCAGCCTGGCTGGCGGCTGGTTCCAAGACTTCGCGATTGCGCCAAGGTTGCCACGGCAGAGCCAATAAAACACCCCATAGCACAGCCGCTCCCGTAGCCAATACGCCAAACCAATCCATGGATAGGGTTTTAGGCTATTTGACGGCCTCAGCTGGCTCAGATAGAGGCTGCATGCTTTTCAGATAAGCAGGAACTGGTTCTGGTGCCATCGGCCCAGAGGTGCGCGGTCCGAACAATGCTACCCGAGCCGCCTCCAGCGGATGGGCTAGAGTATCTGCTACTGCGGTAGGCTCGTAGCCGCAGTGGGCCATGCAATTGGCGCACTTGGGGTGGTTAGCGGTACCGTATTTTTCCCACGGTGTAGTTTCCATCAACTCCTTGAAGCTCCTAGCGTACCCCTCGTCGGCCAGGAAATAGCAAGGCTTCTGCCAGCCGAACACATTGCGGGTAGGATTGCCCCAAGGCGTGCATGCATAGGACCGATTGCCGGCCAGAAAATCCAGATAGAAAGCAGAGTGGTTAAGCCGCCATTTCTTGCCTGACCGCTTGCCTAGCTGAAACAAGCGCCTGAATAAATTTTTGGTCTCTGGATTGCGGATGAAGACATCCTGGCGCGGCGCCCGCTCGTATTGGAACCCTGGGGAAATGGTCACGGCCTCTACTCCAAGGTCCATGCAGAAATCCAGGAACTCGGCGATTTCCTCAGCGCTTTCGCCTTGGAACAAGGTACAATTGACCGTCACCCGAAAACCTCGGTTCAACGCCTCGCGGATCGCTTCCACCGCGCGCTCGAAAACCCCTTCCTGGCAGACCGAGGCATCATGGCGCGCTTTCAGGCCGTCCAGATGAACAGAAAAGGTCAGATAAGGAGAAGGCGTGTAATCCTTCATGCGCTTCTTCAAAAGCAGCGCATTGGTGCACAGATAAACGAATTTTTTGCGCCGAACGATCCCCTCCACGATTTTAGGCATGTCCTTGTGGAGCAGCGGCTCGCCGCCGGGAATAGAAACTACCGGCGCACCACATTCATCCACCGCCTGCAAGCACTCCTCCACGCTCAGCCGCTGCTTTAGGACCTCGTCTGGATGTTCGATCTTGCCGCATCCAGCGCAGGCTAGGTTGCACTGGAACAAGGGCTCCAGCATTAGCACCAACGGGTAGCGGCGCTCCCCTTTGAGTTTTTTGATCAGAAGGTAGCGAGCAATAGCAAGCTTTTGCCTGAGAGGAATGCTCATCGTGCTTTCTCCTTAAAGAAGTCTTTGGTATCGTCCAGCGTATTCCTGACTATTTAGCTATAGTTTAGCCGCTGAAAGCAACTGGTTTTTAGCAAAAGTTTTGATCAGGCAATCCATTCGTTGTCAAAAAGCCACAAAACTTAAGGGCTTTCTGCCAGAAGATTTGGAAAGCCAAGTATAGCCTGATTAGGCAAAAATACAACAATAACTTGACGATAGAACCAAAATCCATAGAATGGAGGTCAATTTCCATCCAATCATAACAACAGCTACCCAAGCACATTTTCTTCGTGGGGAAAAGCCTTTTTAGTTCTATGAGAAGCCCAACTTCCGCCATCCGCGAAGACCTTCATACGCTCACTGACTCGGCTTTTCAAGCTTATTTCCTCGCTGGCGTCTCGCGCACCTTTGCCTTGACCATTCCGCAGCTACCCGAATCCGTTCATCAGGTAATCGCTAACGGCTATCTCTTGTGCCGGATCGTCGATACCATCGAAGATGAAGCCACCCTTGACCGAAACACTAAACGTCATTTCTGTGAGCGCTTCGTGGCGGTAGTACAGGGCAGAGAGGATGCAAGCTTATTCTCTCGGGATTTCGCCGCCCGCCTTTCCGACCGCACTCCCCCGGCGGAACAAGAACTGATACGCGCCATCCCCAGAGTCATCGCCATTACCCATGGGTTTTCCCACGCCGATATTGAGGCCCTGGCCCGTTGCGTGGCGATCATGAGCCATGGCATGGCCGAGTTCCAAGAGCGGGAGCTGCGTTGCGGGCTTGCGACTCTAATGGATCTGAACCGCTACTGCTATTACGTGGCGGGAGTAGTGGGGGAAATGCTGACTCAGGTATTCTGCAACCACTTCGAGCCCCTGGCAAGGCTCAAGGAACGCATGCTTGAGCTTGCAGTCTCGTTCGGGCAAGGACTGCAGATGACCAACATCCTCAAAGACGTTTGGGATGATCTTGAGCGCGGCGTGTGCTGGCTACCCCGCGATATCTTCGAGGCCCATGGCTACGATCTCGGCAATCTCCATCCTGGCCACCAGAACCCAGCATTTGCCGCCGGGCTACGCGATCTGATCGCCATCGCTCATGGACACTTGCACAACGCGTTGGAATACACTCTGCTGATCCCAAAATACGAAACTGGGTTACGCGATTTCTGCTTGTGGGCACTGGGGATGGCGATCCTGACCTTGCGCAAGATCGACCGCCATCCCTACTTCAGCCGCTCCGCCGAAGTTAAGATCTCGCGCCGCAGCGTCAAAGTCGTCGTGCTCACCACCCGTTTGGGTCATCGTCACGATGGCTTGCTGCGGTGGTTATTCAACATCGCCAGCCGCGGCCTGCCCGGACCGGCACCGATAGAACAGCTTGCGCTTAGCCGACCGCCGCAAATCGCCGCTCAATCCTTATCTTTGTAGACAACCATCAAGAGGCCAAATCGATGACTCAGCCATCCGCAGTGAAAAGTTTGCCGGAGACAAACTTAGACCGTAAAGCAGTCCCCGCAGGGGCAACCCTTGGGGAAGAGGCGAGCAGACGAGACCTCGCTCCCCACCAAGACCGGTTGGATCGCGCCATCGCCAAGGCCCGTAGCGCCCTGCTTGAATGCCAGCATCCAGAAGGCTACTGGATATTCGAGCTGGAAGCCGATTGCACCATTCCGGCTGAATATATCCTGATGATGCACCACATGAATGAAGTGGATGAGATCCTTCAAGCCGGGCTGGCCAACTACCTGCGCGCAAAACAACAGGAAGACGGCAGCTGGCCGTTGTACATTGGGGGACGCGGCAACTTAAGCTGCTCGGTCAAGGCTTATTACGCGCTCAAGCTGGCAGGCGATTCCCCATCGGCACCGCACATGCAAAAAGCCAGGCAGTTCATCCTCTCCCAAGGAGGAGCCGCCAAAGCCAATGTCTTCACTCGCATCATGCTTGCCCTGTTCCAGCAGATCCCGTGGCGCGGCGTGCCGTTTATCCCGGTGGAGATGATGCTGCTGCCCCGCTGGTTCCCATTCCACTTGGACAAAGTGGCTTATTGGTCGCGCACGGTGATGGTTCCCTTATCCGTTTTGTGTTCGCTCAAGGTAAAGGCAAAAAATCCTAAGAATATCGATGTTCGAGAATTGTTCGTCACCCCTCCGGAACAAGAGACGGGCTATTTCTCCCATGTCAAAACCCCGCTTGGCAAGTTCGTGCTGGCCCTGGAGCGAGTCGGATTGAAGCTGGAGCCTTGGATTCCTGTCCGGATTCGCCAGCGCGCCCTGGAGAAGGCGCTCGCCTGGTTTCTGGAGCGGCTGAATGGTGAAGACGGACTAGGTGGTATCTTCCCAGCCATGGTCAATGCCTACGAAGCCATGGATGCCTTGGGGATTCCTCCTGAAGACCCACGCCGCAAGACGGTTAAAAAAGCCCTGCAGAAGCTTTTATTGCACCGGGATCACGAATCCTATTGCCAACCTTGCCTGTCTCCAGTATGGGATACTGGATTGAGTTTGCTTGCTCTGCAGGAAACCCAGCGTGGGGAGAACGATCCAGAAACCGCCTCTGCCATCAATCGGGCTTTGGATTGGTTGGTAAGCAAGCAGCTGCGCGATGAGCCTGGCGATTGGCGGGTACGCCGACCGCATCTGGAAGGCGGTGGTTGGGCGTTCCAGTTCAACAATTCCTATTATCCAGACGTGGATGATACCGCCGTAGTCGCCTATGCCCTCCTTAAAAGCGAGCAACCGCAACACCGCGAGGCAGCATTCCGGGCAGCGCGCTGGATTGCTGGCATGCAGTCTAAAAACGGTGGCTGGGGCGCCTTCGACCCCGACAACACTTATCATTATCTGAATCATATCCCCTTCGCCGATCACGGTGCCCTGCTCGATCCCCCAGAGGCGGATGTCAGCGCCCGTTGCGTCATGTTGCTCAACGCCGCTGGAGTCGAGGTTCCCTATTTCCATCAGGTGGCCAAACGCGGACTGGATTTCCTCTGGCGCGAACAGGAAAAAGACGGCAGTTGGTTCGGGCGTTGGGGAAGCAACTACATTTATGGCACCTGGTCAGTGCTGATGGGGCTGGAGCACTGCGGTATCTCTAAAGACGACCCGCGGGTCCGCAAGGCGGTGGCCTGGCTCAAGAGCGTCCAGCGAGACGACGGCGGTTGGGGGGAGAGCAACGACAGTTACGAAAACCGCCGCGATCCTTCCATCCGCGGCTGCTTCCACACCAGCCTGGCCTGCCAGACCGCCTGGGCGCTTTTGGCCCTGATGGCAGCCGGCGAAACCACAAGCGATGCCGTCCAGCGGGGCATAGATTATCTGCTGCGCACGCAGCAAGAAAACGGTTTCTGGGAGGATAAATATTTCAATGCCCCCGGTTTCCCTCGAGTTTTCTATTTGAAATATCACGGCTACGACAAGTTCTTCCCACTGTGGGCCTTAGCCCGCTACCGCAACGAAACTAGGCTCAAGTGCTAGGAATCGTAGTTGCCCTCCCTGACGAATGCCGGAGTTTGAGCCGAAAGCGAATGCAAATTGCAGAATCACTGCAGCTAGCGCCCGGAGTCTTGGTCCAAGTAGCCGGAGTTGGGCCATCCCGGGCGCTGGCAGCGGCCGAATTTTTATATCAAGCCGGCGCCCGTGCTGTCCTCAGCTGGGGGTGTGCGGCGGCGCTACAGCCGAGTTTAATGCCGGGAACTCTGCTGCTGCCGCAAAACTTCCTGTTCCAGGGAAGTTCCCAGATCGCCGCTGACCCTACCTGGTGGTCGAGTTTGCACCGACTTCTGGCTCACCTAAAGCCTTTTACCGGACTCCTTGCCGGCAGTGAGCAGATACTCGCGGCGCCGGCCTGCAAACAAACGCTCCATCTGGCGACCGGCGCTTTTGCCGCAGATATGGAGAGCGCTTTTCTGGCCCGTTGGGCCGTCGAACGGCGGCTGCCTTTTGCGGCCTTGCGGGCGATTGCAGATACTGCTACTACCGTCGTTCCCGATGCGGTTTTGGCCGCCGACGATGGGCAGGGAGGAATTTCATTGCCACGCTTGCTGAACCGGCTGCTGCGTCATCCCAGCCAGCTCAGGGAACTGATCGCCTTAAGTCGTCAATTCCGCGCCGCCCACGCTTGCCTGAGTCAGGCAGCAGAACGCCTTCTTCCTCAATGCTTCGGCCTGCCATGGTGTAGGGGTGCATCATGATTTACCCCCCCCTGCGCCGATGGTTGGAATGGCTTGCGTCCAAGCTTTTAGCCCATCCGCTCTGGGTTTTAATCTTCTTGAGCTTTGGGGCGGTTGCAAGCGCCTATTACGCCGCCTCTCACCTTGAGCTGGAGACCAGCACGGAAAAGATGCTGGACCCATCCTTGCCTTTTATTCAAAAGCGCCATCAGGTCGAGGAACTGTTCCCGCAGGACAAAAACGCGATCGTGCTCCTGGTGACTTCAGCCGCACCGGAAGCAAGCGAGAGTGCCGCGCGCCGCCTGGAAACCTTGCTGTCTTCCCATCCCGAAGCCATCCGCTCCGTATATCTTCCCACTACCCATCCATTCTTCGACCGCCAAGGGCTGTTGTATCTAGAAACCGCAGACTTGGAGCGCCTAACGAGCGATCTGGCCCAAGCCCAACCTTTCATCGCCAAGCTCTACGAGGACTTTCGCCTGGGGAGCTTATTGTCTTTGCTCGCCAAAGCCCTCGCCTTTGAGGAGCGGCTACCGGTCGCTTTAGACCCAATCGCCGCTAGGATTAGCCAAGCACTTGAGGCCAGCTTAGCCGATCAAGCCTACGTCTTGTCTTGGCAAGACCTGATGTTTGCACCCAAGCGGGCGATCGGACATACGCTTCACCTCGTGGTTGTTTCGCCGGTGCTCGATTTCACCCAAGTCTTGCCGGCAGAAAAAGCGATTGAAGCTATCCGCCAAGCCATCGCCCAAGTGAAGGAAACCTATGGCATTCCGGTCACGATCCAAATGACCGGCGAGCCGGTCTTAGAACATGAAGAACTGTTAAGCATCACTCGCGGCACCGAATTCGCCGGTGCGCTCTCTCTGGCTTTGGTGTGCTTGGCGCTGCTGCTCGGTTTTCGCTCTTTTAAGCTGACTTTGGCTACCTTGTTTGCGTTGGGTCTTGGGCTTTGCTACTCGTTGGGCTTTGCCGCGCTGGCGGTCGGGCGGCTCAATCTCATCTCGATCGCTTTTGCTGTGCTCTACATCGGCATGGGGGTGGATTACGCCACGTATCTGACCCTGCGCTACCGTGAATATCTGCTCGACCGATTGCCACCCCTTGCCGCCCTGCGCCAGAGTCTTGGCAGCGTGGCGCCGATCTTGTTTCTGTGCGCTTTGACTACGGCACTTGGGATGTTCGGTTTCATCTTTACTCCTTACGAAGGGGTGGCAGAGCTTGGAATCATCGCCGGTTCGAGCATGTTTATCGTGGTCTTTGTTACTCTAACTGCGATGCCGGCGCTTTTGCGTTTCATCCAGCTTAAGCCCCCATCGGCGTGGGTCAGGCGCCAGAGCATGTTTTTCCCGCTCGCGGTCGCTGTTTTCCCAGAACGCCAAGCGAAATGGATCAAACGAGCCAGCTTTTTTGCCGTGCTAGCGGCCTTGGGAGGGCTATGTGCGGTGGAGGTTGATTTCAATCCGGTCAACCTGCGCGATCCAAACTCAGAGTCGGTGCGTGCCTTTAAGCAACTTTTGGCGACCAAGGAAACCTCGCCGATGTTCCTGACTAGCCTCGCCGAGGGGAAAGAGAGAACACTCGCCCTCAAGCACCAGCTAGAAACCTTGCCAGAAGTGGAAGCTGCGGTTTCGGTGTTCGATCTTATCCCTACCGATCAGGGGGAAAAACTTGCTATCATCGAAGAGCTAGCTCTCTTGCTTGGCCCTCAGTTCGAGCATCCACTTGCACTCAAGCCCGGCACCACCACGCTGTCCGAACTCGAACAGTTCCGCCAGGAACTTACCCAGCGGCCTGAAACCATAGCCCTCAGCCCTAAGACACAGAGCGAACTCCTGACTGCTCTGGAGCGTTTCATCAGCCATTGTCAACAACTCCCCGCCGAGCTGTGCCAGAGGGCACTCGACCGCCTCCAATCCAGCTTGCTTGTGACTTTCCCGCATGTGATGGAAAAACTGCGCCTTGGGCTTTTAGCTCAGCCTTTCGGCGTGGAAGACCTGCCGCAAGACCTGCGTGTGCGTTGGGTGGTAGATGGGGTCTTCCGCATAGACGCGTTTCCCGCCAGGGACATGAACGTGCTCAAGAACGTGCGCGAGTTTGTCCAACAGGTGCGCTCAGTAGATCCCGAGGTGACGGGTCTGCCGGTCATTTACATCGAATCCATGCGCGTGATCTTAGGATCCTTTTTCAAGGCATTTGCCATCGCCGTAGCGCTCATCACCTTGTTGCTTTGCTTGCTCCTTAAAAGCGTTACCGATGTGTTTTTGGTGCTGCTACCTTTGGTTTTGTCATCGGTCTTTACGGGCGCAGTAACTTCTTTGATCGGGTTGCCTTTCAACTACGCCAACGTCATCGCTTTGCCGCTTCTGTTTGGGCTTGGGGTAAACTACGGCGTCTACATGGTCGGCCGTATGCACGTGCTCCCGCCGGATCGTCCGATCTTGACCACCAGCACCGCGCGAGGGATATTTTTCAGCGCTTTGACCACTTTGGCTAGCTTTGCCAGCCTGGCTTTGGTGTCCCATGCCGGAATCGCTAGCATGGGCAAGCTTTTGGGTTTGGGTCTGACGTTGACGATCGCCTGCACTTTCTTTATTTTGCCCGCGTTTGCTATTGGTCTACTCAAAAGGAACACGCCATGACGCCCTCTATCGCTGAAATATTCAAAACTCGACGCCGAGACAATTTTGCCCTCCACGACCGGTTTTTAAACCCACAGATGGTCAAAGTCTTAAAGACCATAGGCTACGACCGGGTATACATCAAAGCCGAAGGACCTTATCTGTATGACGACCAAGGCAACCAGTATTTGGATCTTTTGAGTGGCTTTGGCGTGTTCGCGCTGGGACGCAACCATCCCACCGTCAAAGCTGCCCTCCAGGAGGTGATCGCTTCCGACTTGCCTGACCTGGTGCAGATGGATGTCTCCTTATTGGCCGGTTTGCTCGCCGAAAAGCTAGTCAAAGCCACGCCCGAGCCGCTTACTCGGGCATTTTTCTGCAATTCCGGCGCCGAGGCAGTGGAGGCAGCGATCAAATTCGCCCGCTACACCACCCAAAGAAGCCGCATTCTTTACTGCGAGCACGCTTTCCACGGCCTGACGATGGGAGCGCTTTCCTTAAATGGCGAAGAAATCTTCCGCCAAGGCTTTGGCCCTTTGCTTCCTGATTGTGTTCCCGTCCCCTTCAACGATTTAGCGGCCTTAGAACGGGCACTGCAAGAACAGCCGACCGCGGCTTTCATCGTCGAGCCGATCCAGGGCAAAGGGGTCAATCTGCCGCACGACGACTACCTGGCCGAGGCGGCCCGCCTGTGCCGCAAATACGGCGCCCTATTTGTCGCCGACGAGGTCCAGACCGGCCTAGGAAGGACGGGGAAACTTTGGGCCATTGAGCACTGGAGGGTAGAGCCGGACATGCTGCTGATCGCCAAAGCCCTCTCAGGGGGGTTCGTCCCGGTAGGGGCAGTAGTGATGACCGCCCATATCATGGACAAAGTCTTCAACCGCATGGACCGGGCGGTGGTGCACGGCTCGACCTTCTCCAAGAACAATCTCGCGATGGCCGCGGGGCTTGCGACTTTGACTGTGCTCGAAGAAGAAAACCTGATCGCCAATGCCGCTCGCCAGGGAGAAGCCTTGCTCGCCGGCTTGAATGCCTTGGTGGGTAAATACGAGTTCTTCCAGGAAGTCCGCGGCAAGGGACTGATGCTGGCCTTGGAGTTCGGCAAGCCCCAAAGCTTCAAGCTAAAGACCGCCTGGAATTTGTTGGAGACGGCCAACAAGGGTCTGTTCAGCCAGATGGTCACCATTCCCTTGTTCAAGCGCCACCGCATCTTAAGCCAGGTGGCTGGGCACGGCATGAACGTGGTGAAATTCCTGCCGCCTTTGGTGATCACCGAACAAGACGTAGATTGGATCGTTCGCGCGTGCGATGAGGTGCTGGCCGATTGCCACCAGGTTCCAGGCGCCATCTGGGACTTGGGCAAAACCCTAGCAACTCATGCCCTAAAAGCTAAAAGAACCGCTTAAAGGTACTGCAATGCGTTACCCATCTTTCGTAACTGCCCTGGCGTTGACCCTACTCCTGGTAGCTCTCGTTCATGCCCACGCGGTGATCGTCCGCTCCTCCCTGAATACCCATCCTCCGTTACCCAACCAAGCAAGCGAGGTTACCTTGAACTTCAACTCCTCCATCGAAACGGATCTTTCGCAAGTCCTGCTGGTGAGCAAGGGCGACCGCAAGCAAGCAGTGCCCTCGCGACCTGGCAAGGAGCGAGGTGAAATCGTGGTGGACCTGCCTCCTCTTTCTCCCGGTGAATATGCGCTCCAGCTGAAAGTCTTCGCCGCGGACGGCCATCTGACTGAAGAAGTGCTCAAATTCTCCATTCAAGAAGGGAAATAGCCATGCCTGCTCTAGCTGTCGGAGGTCTTCAAGGACTGGCTGATTTCCTCGATGCCCTCATGGGCGGGATTGGGTTGATCAGCTTCTCCGTCGCCCTGGGGGCGCTGGTCTGGGTCAGCTTCGTCCTCAAACCGCTGTTGGCAAAAGAGGAAGAAGCCACTCACCTGGTGGCTTCCAGTCTGCGCTGGCTGTATTTGGGGGCTTTCACGCTGGCAGCCAGTCACGCCGTCGCCCTGTTCACCAAGGCATGGATTCTCAAGGAAACCCTAGGCCACCTACCGCTTATGCCTTATTTGGGGACGACTCAGTTCCAAGCCGGCGTTGCCAGGGTGGTTTTGAGCCTCGGACTGGGGATCGCCGGTAGGAACTTGTTTGCCGACCCGGAAAATCCGAGCCGCAGGCGCTGGGTCTTCGGCCTGATGGCTGCCGTCATCCTCTGCGGGGCCTGGCTCACCCACGCCGTAGGCCGGTTCGAGCATCGGGAGATGCTGATGTTGTTCACCCTGGTCCATCAAGCGGCCGGGGCGATCTGGTTCGGAGGCGTGGTGCAACTGATCGTATTCTGGCGGATTGCGCGTCGTCATCCCTGGATTCGTCCGCTATGGCCTAAGGCGCTCAGCCGCTTCTCCACCGTGGGAATCAGCGCAGTTACAGCCCTTGTGCTCACCGGCCTACCTTTGGCCATAAACTATGTGGACGATTTCAACGCCCTGATCGGGACTGGCTACGGCAGCCTGCTCTTGACCAAGGTGGCACTGCTTGCAATCGCGTTGGGGTTGGCCTGGGTCAACCATCGCACTGCCAAACGCTGGCAGCAGGGACAGCCGGATCCGCTCTTGTACCAAACCGTCCCTCACCTCATCGAGGCCGAATCTTTCATTTTGATAAGCCTTTTGTTCGTGGCAGTGACTCTTTCGAGCCAGCCGCCGGCAGTCGATATCCCGCAGCTGGTTGCTTCGCCCGGCGAGGTCTGGCAGATGTTTAGCCCCAAATGGCCCCAATTGACCTCCCCTACCCACGAGGAGCTTTTGCTCGGCGAAGTCCAGCGCGCCACCATCGTCGGCAAACAGCCGCCGGTGGCTGCCTCGCAATGGTCCAACTTCAATCACAACGTGGCTGGGCTGTTCTTGGTCGTCATGGCGGGAGTGGCATTGATTGGCTATTTCTGGCGCTTAAAGTGGCCCTCTTACTGGCCGGCAGGATTCATCGGCCTGGCGATTTTCCTGTTCTTCCGCTCCGACGCCCAAGCCTGGCCGCTCGGTCCTATCGGCTTTTGGGAAAGCACCCTGGGCGATGGCGAAATTTTCCAGCACCGAATCGCGACTCTGTTGGCTTTTGTTTTGGGAACCTTGGAAATCCGTGCTCGCACCCGGGAAAACGCCCACAAGCTGCGCTACCTGTTTCCGGTCTTGTGCGCTTTCGGCGGCATTCTCCTCTTAACTCACTCCCACGCCGGTTTTGAGCTAAAGACCGAGTACCTGATCCAGTCCACCCACACGGTGATGGGACTGCTCGCTGTCGTCATGGCCGCCGCTCGTTGGCTGGAACTGAAGCTCGAACCGCCCGCGGCCACTTGGGCCGGAATCACCGCGATGGGGGCAATGGGGCTGATCGGGCTGATTTTGATGTTTTACGATGAGCCTTTATATTAGAAACCGTGCGGTGTCGTAGCCAGAGCGAATGCTAGGATAGGTACGTATTTCTCCCTCACCCGATCCACCAAGCGCGGCGCTTGAACGGCGAGCTGCTCGCCGGCCGATGGCGCCGGCGGTCCTATTCGAGAGACCGTATCCCAAGACTATCCTTCAGCCCGGCGAGAGCGACAGTTTACGTCGGCCAACTAACGACTGGAAAACCGCCAAAGCGACCCCTCGATCCGGATGCCTAGCGCTGGGTGGTAGAGCAGACCTTCGCCTGGTTGAACAACCGCTTCCGCCGTCTGCGGGTGCGCTACGAGCGGCTCCCTTCTTGCTACTACGCATTGTAGGTCCTCGCCTGTGTTAGGCGTTGCCTGGGATGGGTTTATGAGTTCATCCGCCTTATTATACCGTCTCGAACTGCAAACTCTTAAGCTTCTCGACCGGGACCCGCTTGCTCAAGCCAAGGATCTCAATTCCAACCACGTTATCGTTTGCATCATAGTCGAGAATCACACCCGGTTTAACCTCCTCGGACTCGACGATTGCTGATTCATCTAGCCGAAAGTATAAAGCGTCAGTCTTATGATCCACCTTTAGTCTCATACCGATCTCCTGATTCTACGGTCAAAAAAGACAGTTACGATCCTCTGGGGTTTGACATCGGGATTTACCACCACACCAAGTTTCTCGGATGTTTCGCTCTCTTAGCATGTCATAAGCATGCTCCGAAAACTGATACTCAATCATCGAGCCTCTTCAGCCTTGCCCGTCAGCGAGTTCTAAAACCAGCAACCTCTTTCTCCCCCACCCGATCCACCAAGCGCGGCGCTTGAACGGCGGGCTTTTCGCCGGCCGATGACGGTAGAGCGTTTGACCAGACGATGTGCTGGCACTGTTATCTTGAGCACTTCGCTTCCTATACGTTTCTGTAATCGGATGTGACTGCCACGTTGCCGTACCACAGTCCAACCATCTCTTTGCAAAGCGCGAACAATTTGTTGGTACGGCAGACTGGGTACCTTGTTCACAGCTCAATTTCCTGTACCAGGGCAGTTTCTTCGATAACCAGCTCATCTTCGACAGGCTCAAGGTACAGTTCGATCGCTTCCTGGATGTTTTTCAGGGCTTCTTCTACCGTCTCTCCTTCACTAATACAACCAGGCAAAGATGGAACATAAACCGTGTATCCGCCTTCATCACTGGCTTCCAACACAACCTTGACACGCATGTTGTTCTCTCCCCATGTGTCTTACGGATGGTGACAATTGTACCGCTGAATTTAGAAACACGCCCGTCCAATGGCCCGCGCTTCACCAGCGCCGCGCAGCCTTGCCCTGAACACGGAGCAAAGGAGTAGCTAAGCGACGTCAGGCGCAAGCGCATGTTGGGCAGCGCTGTTCATTGGAATGATGCAGGCGGCGTCCGCCCAATGCGTCTTCGGCAACCCCAGCCGCGTCCGGTTCCATTTCGTCCGGCCGCAGGTTCCAGCTTCCACCGGAAGACCGGTGGCGACAAGCCTTCGGTATAGCGCCCAGCGCGTCGCGTTGACCACCGCGGTGTCTTTCAAGCTGATCCAGTCCCCACACTCGCTGTCGTCATGGCTGCCGCTCGTTGGCTGGAACTGAAGCTCGAACCGCCTGCGGCCACTTGGGCCGGAATCACCGCGATGGGGGCGATGGGGCTGATCGGGCTGATTTTGCTGTTTTACGACGGGCCTTTATACTAAATTCGGCTTTGTTTCGGATCGGCTTTACGTTAGCCACGAAGGGGGAAGTTATGAAGCGATTCGGGATATTGGTAGCCGCAGCCGCTACTATTGCGCTCACGATGAGAACCGCGCGTGCAGATTGTGAGGATGGCCACTGGGTTAAGTCCGTGTCCTCTGACGCTACTATCGTCATTCTCGAGGATGGGTCGGTTTGGGAGATTGATCCTGCGGACCAAGTGGATACCGCTTTGTGGTTGCCAATGACGGACATCGTCGCATGCGATGACAAACTCATCAATACCGACGATAACGAGATTGTCGGCGCCACGCGTATCAAATAGTCGTGGTTAACAACTCATTCCAACAGACACGCTAGGCGGGCCGCCTCGCTTTTGTTTTTCTGGGCACAATGCCCTCGGTCGTGCCTGCCCGGGGCGCTGGCATCGAGTGGGAGATCCTCAACTAGGAGGTCGAGGAATCGTACCGAGCAGGCAAATACGATCGGGCGGTGCAGCTTGCGCAGAAAGCCCTGCAGGTTGCCGAACAAAACGCAGGCCCCGAGCACCCTGACGTGGCGACAAGCTTGAACAACATAGAATATTTGGTCAAGGGTCAAACAGTAGCAGGCGATGGAATCATCTTGGTAGCCAAGATCAGTTTCACCGGGAAGCTGGTTTTCATTACAGTGTATCGTTTGTGACAGCCAAGAGGAGCTGTGGCTATGATTGCGGCAAAGAAGGAGCGCGTATTCGCCACGTAACCCGCAGTTATGGCAAAGGCGAGAACTTACTCATCGTTGAAAATATCCCTTTACTGAGTTGTCCTCACTGTGGGGAGAGTTATTTCACTGCGGAGACATTGCACGAAATTGAGCGCATCAAGTTGCATCGTTAGAGTTTCGCGACCAAGCGACAAGTGGCGATAGCGGAATTTGCGTAATTTCAGAAAAAGGCAGCGGGCTAACATGCGCTTCCCCCTGACGCTACTTCGCTGCGCTTTACGGCGCGGCTGAAGCGCGAGCCGTTAGCCAGCGCGACCGACACAAGCTAAATGTGGTATGACTTCAATTTGGAGAGATGAAATGACCACTATGATCACCATTCCGTTGAATGTAGATACAGCCAGACTTTACAGTCAAGCTCCTGCTGAACTACGAAGAAAGCTCCAGTTATTACTCACTCTTTGGTTGCGCAACCTTCTCGTCTCACGACGCCCCCTTCAAGTTATCATGGATGAAATTAGCCAAAAAGCACAGGAGCGCGGCTTAACTCCTGAGATACTGGAATCTTTGCTCAATGCCGAATGAACCGCGCTTTGTTCTTGACACCAATGTCGTTATCAGCGCGCTCCTCTTGAAATGTTCTGTCGCTCGGCAAGCTTTTGACAAGGCAATACAGGTGGGGAAGTTCCTACTCTCACATGCGACGGTTGAAGAGTTGAATGATGTCCTCCGCGGATGGAATTCTTAAGTGCCTTTGTTAGGGATGGCATTTTGGCAGATAGCGTGTCGTGATCCCAAAGACGACAACTTTTTGGAACTGGCGGTAAACGGCAAAGCAACTTGTATTGTAAGCGGCGACGAAGACTTGTTGGCTTTGCATCCGTTTCATGGAATAGCGATTATGACACCGCGACAATTTTTGGAATACCCAATCGAAAACGCTGACTAACCAGCGCATCCACCCGACAGGCTTTGTCTCGCTGCGCTCGCTCCGCGTGCGGCGGATGCTTTCATTAGCCGTAATGAAAAGAGAAAGGACTTGTGAGGATACGGTATTACAACGGTATTACATTTCCTTATCTCTTCACAAACGGAAGAAGAGGCCGTGGCAGAGGACGAGGCCATATTTGCGGCAACAGATCAGACCGTAATGGAAATTCCCGTTGAACTCGTGCCTAAGGTTCGAGAGCTGATTGCCAAGCATCAAGCGACACGAATTGTTCGTGCCGAAAAAATCTAGACAGTCGAGATTGTTGAGGTCTAATATCGTCGAAAGGCTACTTTATGATGTTAAGCCTCAGTGGAAAGGAGGAAGCCATGAAACTCAGCACGGTCATCGTCGTTGCATGTTTAGTGGGCATTCCAATCGTGGCGCTGGCTCAAAACTGCCCCTACGACCCGCGTTGCCTGAGCAATCCCTACGGGGCGGGCAACCCGTATGATCCAAACGGGCTAATGAACCCGTACAGCCCCTACGGCAATCCCTATAGCAACAAATCCTGGACAAACCCCTACGCTACCGATGCCCCACGCCTATACGATAGCCTGGGCAATTATCGTGGACGGTTGAGCACCAATCCTTACGACCCAGATTCGGTGTCGAACCCATACGGGCGTTACGGCAACCCCTATTCGCCCGACAGCATTCGCAATCCATATGGCGCTGGGAATCCTTACAACCCCAACCCGATCTACGTGATTCCGTCTTGGTAGGTTGAGGCCTAACCACCCGTTCGAAAAGGGTGTGCCTCTCAACGTGAACGTTAGAACACAGGAGAGCCAAATGCGCACGTTCCTTCTTGCTGTCACATTGGCTGCCGGTGCGAGTTGTGCCGGTGCCGAAACGCTTACTGCAACGTGCAAAGAGCCCGCCGGCTATGCCCTCGGATTCCGAGGCGAGTTGGGAAAATACGCCCGCGTTGATGGGCCTGATTCAATACAGGACGGCCTCGTCGTCATTTCGTGGAAGGTTAGCGCACCCGAAGCCAATGTAGTGATTCGCGGCAACAAAGGGGTGTCATTGCATTCTGGCTCAGCAGTCACAGTGTTTCGAAGTCCCGAGCAGGTGTCCTTCGTAGCCACGTATCCAGGCGCAGTCTTTCTCTATTCAGTTTTCCCCCGGTCCGGCACGCTGATGTTCTCTGATCACGGTCTCAGCCTAGGCTTCGAGCCGGGAAGTGCTATCAACAAATCCTTTGAGGCGAAATGCGAAATAACCGTGCAGTAGCAACCATGTGCTCTAACCTTTCCATCGAGGGGATGTCCAACATCCGGCTTCGCCGGCTATCGGCCACCCATCGGGTCAAACGTTAGCCACACGACAGGAGTCGTCATGAAATACATAAGCCTCATGATCCTCACTCTTGCTTTTCTGGGCACGATGCCCTCGGTCGTGCGTGCCCGGGGCGCCGGCATCGAGTGGGAGATCCTCAACCAGGAGGTCATGGAGTTGTACCGAGCAGGCAAATACGATCGGGCGGTGCTGGTGGCGCAGAAAGCCCTGCAGGTTGCCGAACAAAACGTCGGCCCCGAGCATCCCGACGTGGCAGAGAGCCTGAACAACCTGGCCGCGCTCTACCGAACCCAGGGCGAGTTCGTCAAAGCCGAGCCGCTCCTCAAGCGCGCGCTGGCGATCTGGGAAAAGGCCCTCGGCCCCGAGCACCCTAATGTGGCGACGGTCCTTGAGAATCTTGTGGGTTTGTATCGGGCCACAAAACGCGATTCTGAGGCTAAGGCATTGGAACAGCGCGCGGCGGAGATCCGCGCCATGACGAGATGACCTACCTAGCTAGGCCGCCCAGGAAAAACGATTCCTTGCGTGCCTCATTGGCGTTTTTCCTCCAGCTCGCCTTTGGCGTAGTTGGCAATCCGTTCGTCGAGTTTAGAAAGCAGGGCTTGGAACCCCTCTTTGGCCAGGATGTCGGAGAACTGCGCCCGTTTCAGCGCCAGATCGCTGACACCGTCGTAGCGCACGTCAATGATTTTCCAGCCACCGTCTGCCGGCTTTAAGATATAAACGAACTGCACGCTTGGCTCTTTGGGCACTTCCAGCACGGCTTTCACTACTTTAAGCCGTTCCCGGAACGGCTCTTCGGATAAAATCTTAAATTGCTCGCCAGAATAATCGTT
This sequence comes from uncultured Methylococcales bacterium, assembly GCA_964654415.1. GTDB lineage: Bacteria > Pseudomonadota > Gammaproteobacteria > Methylococcales > Methylothermaceae > Methylohalobius. Next base: position 84,200 of record CAZZIP010000010.1, read on the forward strand.
GAATTCAGCCGCATAGGCGGCGATGCCGAATTCGGTCATCTTCTGGATGAACGTCTTTTTTTCCTCGGGCGAAAGCTGTTTCCAATGGGAGCCGAGCACGTAGCGGGAAATCGATACGAAATCATAAACTTCTTTGACGACCGGCTCGAGCAAGCGGTAACGCCCTGGATAGCCGAGTTCCTTGGCCCGTCGCATGGCTTCGAGCAAGGTCCGGTTGAGCTTTGCTACCACCTCCGTCGCCTCAGCGACCTGCTGCGCCTGAACCGCTTCAGCCGGTTCTGCTTTCGCATCTCGTTGCGCAGGTCCAGCACTTAAACTCCCCGACAACACCATCCCCACGATTCCCAGCCAGCGGATCGGTCGCATCAAATCCTCCTCTATTTTTATCGATCGTGAATTTGTTTTTCTCGCCTTTGACGATATTTTACCCGTTCTCTGCAACACTTTGGATGCCATGCGACTGCCATCGCACATCATCGGCTTCGACGACGCCCCTTTTGCCAAAGTCCATCGGGGCGATGTGACAGTGGTCGGGGCGATCTTTACTGCAAATCGCCTAGACGGGGTGGTCTGCGGCAAGGTGCGCCGAGACGGGGCTAATGCCACGCAGAGGCTTGGCGAATTGATCTTAGGCTGTCGTTTTCGGCATCACCTGCAACTCATCATGCTCCAGGGAATCGCTTTGGCCGGCTTCAACGTAGTGGATATCCACCGACTGTATCGCCAAACCGGCCTGCCCGTTCTGGTGATCAGCCGCAAGCAACCGAATCTGCCTGCCATCGCCAAGGCCCTCTGTGAAAAGGTCAAAGGCGGGCAGCGCAAATGGCGCCTGATCGAGCGGGCAGGAAATCCCCAACGGATCGCAGGCGTCTGGGCGCAATGCGCAGGGATCGATATTGTCGTAGCCGAGCAGGTCATCGTCCGTACTGCCATCCACGGCGCCATTCCTGAACCGCTACGCACTGCCCATATCATCGCCAGTGGGATCACGGCAATCAAAAGCCGCCATCGGGTCTGAACAGTTCCGCAATTTTATTTCAAGAAAGAAAACAAAGTGTTATAAAAATTGCTAATTGTAGCCTGAAAAGAAAAACATATAATGACAACCGTGATTGGTCATCCTGAATAGGAGCACCACCATGATTACTACCCTGGAACTGTTACTGCTTACGGCATTCGGATCGACTGTGATTCTCACGGTGCTTTTCTGCGTTCGCCACTATCGCAGCGCAAGATGACTTCCTCCTCCTCTAGTAGCTAGCGTTAAACCTCCTTTCTTGACGCTTTTGACCCGCCGCCTGGCGGGTCTTTTTTTGCCCGACCGGCAACCCTCTCTGCCAATTTTTCCAGATATCGGGCATCTGCCAGCAAATGGCTGCTGCGCACTTGTCCCAGCCGCTCGAGCAGAAAGTAGAGTCGGCGCGTATGGACAGCCCGTTCCGCCTCATCGCAACACTGACCCAGCAACTGTTGGACCTCAGCAATCTCGCGCCGCAGACTGACTTCTTCGGGAACATAGCCGGCATTCTTTAGGATCCGATAAGCTATGCGTAAAGTCGGCGTCACCCCCGGCAGATCATCCTCTTCAGGCAAAGGTTTACCCGCGCAGGAAAGACGATCGAACTCGCCCCGCGCCATCGCCTCTTCAATCTTGCGTTCGGCCAAGCGCTCTAAAAACAGCATTTTTACTCCGCAAGCGGCGCGATCCCCACCGCCCGCCGGATCTCACGCATGAACGGCACAGCGAACTCGCGTGCCCTGGCTGCCCCTTCCCTCAGCCTACGCTCGATCTCTTGAGGATGCTGCAGCAGCGCTTCGTAGCGGGAGCGCGCTTCGCGAAAGTGAGCATTGAGGTATTGGAACAGAAACTCTTTCATCTCCCCCCAAGCGATTCCTTGCTGGTAGCGGTGACGCATCTGTTCTACTTCCTCAGGACTGGCAAAAGCCTGATAGATGCTGAACAAAGTGCAGGTGTCGGGGTCTTTGGGAGCTTCGGGTGGAAGAGAATTGGTTTTTATCTTCAAAATCAGTTTGCGCAACTGTTTCTCCGGCGCGAAGATGGGGATGGTGTTGTCGTAGCTTTTGCTCATCTTGCGCCCGTCTAGTCCTTTGAGGACCGCCGTCTCTTCCTGCACTACTGGTTCTGGCAATACAAAGTACTCGCCGTAGAGGTGGTTGAAGCGCGCAGCGATGTCGCGGGCCATCTCCAGATGTTGGATCTGATCCTTGCCCACCGGGATTTTCTGCGCCTTAAACAGTAAAATATCGGCCGCCATCAGAATGGGGTAGCAGTACAGACCCATCGTGATGCCCTTGTCTGGATCCTGCTCGCCTTTTTCTAAATTTTCAGCCACCGCGGCCTTGTAAGCGTGGGCCCGGTTCATCAGGCCCTTGGCGGTGACGCAACTTAAAATCCAGGTCAGCTCGGTAACCTCCGGGATGTCCGACTGGCGGTAAAAAACCGCGTTGTCGGTATCGAGACCCAAAGCCAACCAGGTAGCGGCAATCTCCAGAGTAGACTGGCGGATGCGTTTGGGTTCTTGGCACTTGATCAGGGCGTGGTAATCAGCCAGAAAATAGAACGGCAAAACGTTAGGATCGCGGCTGGCTTCGATCGCCGGGCGGATGGCACCGACGTAATTGCCAAGATGGGGGGTGCCGGTAGTGGTGATTCCAGTCAGGACGATTTGTTTGCTCATGTATCGCTCATTGTGGAGACTCCAAGCCATTATAATAAAGCATTTGCTCAGCCATTTACGCTTCGTAAATAACCCGCTCCTTTCGTCGCAGGCTTTATCGTAGGACGAGACCATGCTCA
>CAZZIP010000011.1:0-84853 GCA_964654415.1 uncultured Methylococcales bacterium
ATTCTAAAAACAAGGACGCACCACACCGCGCCCTTCATAACCCAGCTTGCATACTAGCCCCAACCGGTACAACTTTTGGTCAGAATCCCTCCTCGACGGCATCATGGCCGAGCACCCCACGGCCAAAGACTTTGACTTCGACAAAGTCAGAGAAATCATCTAAGGAGTTCGGCTTTACCACTACTGAAATAGGTTCTAATAAATCGGGTAAAGCGACAGGCTGCTCCCAATCAGCAGAAAAGGCCTACGGGGATTGTTGTTGGCGTAGGCAAAGAATAAGGAAGGTATGGTTTGCTCGTAAGAGATAAAAAGGTTTCGTACCAACCGTTGCGCTCAGGGTCTTAGCACTCCATTACCTGCATTCCCGGCTCGGTGACGGTGTATGTGAATGTATCCCCCAATGGTCCCACCACTGGTTGTAATGTTCCAGAGTACAAGCAACCGCCGGTGTCACTGCCAAAGAACTTAACGCCATCGAAAGTAGCGGTTAAGGCAAGCGTCTCAGGCGGCGTGTATTCGTTGGTAGCCCGCCTTTTGGCCACGCGGACTATACTTCGGAAAGTATGACAAAACGCCGCTTTAGGGGTGCACTCCTTCGGCGGAGGAGGGAGATCTTCGGAATGCAGTACCCGCTGGTACCACCCGTTGGCTATGATTTGAGTGAGGTCATCGCCACCCCAACTGGCATAGATCTCAAATGGTGGTAGCTTACTTGGGTCAAATCCCGAAGCAATGAGAATACTGCGGTCATAGAAAAAAAAGACTGGAGAAATCTCCGAGGGGTTTTCTCTCCACTTGGTCCATCCATCGAAGGTTCGGAAAAACCAATCTTCCCCTAGGTGGACGGCAACGAAAGCCGAAGAAAACCTCGAATAAGCGCTCATGGGAGTTGGGATGAGTGCCAAAGAGGTCGATCCGTTTTGATCGCGCGCAAACTCATAATCCCAATTTTCTTGGCTGCAAATCAGCCCTGAATAGCTGGTAAGCAAAACCAGCAAGGCATATTTTTTCATCTCATCCCCCTAGGCCGCAGGTGGTTAAGGCCTTAACATTTTCCAGACACTGGTGCCGTAAAAAATACTTACAAACTGCTCCAGCCTGCATCCGGTTTAAACCTTGGTCCGTACTTTTGCGTAAGTTCCATAAGGCGCCGATAGCAAGCCTCGATGCCGCGTTTTCTCAAATAATGCATAGGTCCGCCGCGGAAGGGGGCAAAACCTGTCCCCAAAATCATTCCGGCGTCGATGAGGTCGGCGTCTTCCACGATCTTTTCGCGCAGAACTGCTACGCACTCGTTGATCAGGCGCAGGATCAGTCTATCCTGGATGAGTTCTTGGGGAATGGGACTTATGCGCTTGAGCGCAATGGGTTTTCCGCCGCGGTATTGGTAGAAGCCTTCCCCGCTCTTGACCCCTAGCTTTCCAGAAGCGACTTTGGCGCGCAAAAGTTTTGGCACCTCCCCACCCAGCGCTTGAGTTAAAACTTCGGCCACGGCCAGGCAAACGTCCAAACCTACGGTGTCGGCAAGCTGGATCGGCCCCATAGGCATGCCGAATGCTACCGCTGCCTGATCTATGGCCTCTTGGGGGACGTGCTCTTCCAGAAGGAGCACTGCTTCTAAAAGATAAGGCATCAGCACCCGGTTGACCAAAAAGCCCGGCGCGCTTTTCACCGGAAGCGGTAACTTGTCTATAGCGCGGGCAAACGCACAGGCTTTTGCTACGGCGTTGGGGTCGGAAGATTCCCCGTGCACCACCTCCACCAGCGGCATCCTCGCGACCGGATTGAAAAAATGCAGTCCCACCAAGCGCTGCGGCTGTTGTAAAGCCTTGGCCAATTCCTCCAGTGGCAGGCTGGAGGTGTTGGTAGCCAGCAAAGCGTCCTCGCGAAGTTTGGGTTCGATCTGGCGGTAAAGGCTTTGTTTGGCTTCTCGGTTTTCCACGATCGCCTCGATCACCACCTCGGCCTTGGCAAGCTGTAGCCCTTTGCTGTCGGGAATAAACCGATCGCGTGCGGCGATCTCCTCGTGTTTGCGTTTGAAGGTGCGGGCAAATAACTGATAGGCCCGCTTGACTGCCGGAGCAATGTGTTTTGGAGAAAGGTCCTGGACGCTCGCTTTCAGGCCTTGCGCGCTGCACCAGGCGGCGATGTCGCCGCCCATCACTCCGGCGCCGACCACGTGGACGTGGCGGAAAACCTCTTCCCCGCGGCCAAAGTTTTTGAGCCGCTCGCGCAGGAAAAACACCCGCACTAGGTTTTGCGCCGTCTCGCTCAAGAGAAGTTCGGCCACCGACTCGGCTTCGGCTTGAAACATCGCCTCTTTAGCGCCAAAGCGCCGCCACAGCGAAATCAACGCATAAGGAGCCGGATAATGCTCAGGCCGCGCGCGTTTTGCGACCTGGCGGCGAAGATAGGCCGCCATAAGCGGGCGGATGGGAGCCAGATTGAGGAGCCTTAGCCGCCACGGGGGACGTTTGAGCAGCGGCCGAGTCGCAATAAGATGCCGACAAGCGCGGTCTAAGTGACGCTCAGGAACCGCGTAGTCTAGCAGCCCAAGACGAAGGGCAGCCTGGGCGTCTAGGCTTTTCCCGGAAAGCATCAATTCAAACGCTTTAAGAACGCCTATGGTTCGGATCAAGCGCACGCTGCCGCCAAAACCCGGGTGGATGCCGAGCAGGATTTCAGGTAGTCCCAAGCGCGTCTTAGGATCGTCCAAAGCCACCCGGTAGCGGCAAGCCAATGCGAGTTCCAATCCACCGCCTAGGCAATAGCCATGGATTCTAGCTACGGTCGGGAAAGGCAGGGCCGCTAGGCGGTGAAACACCGCGTGGGCCTGGTTTATCAAAGCCAAAGCCTGATCGCGCGAAGAAATCTTCGTGAACTCTTTCACGTCGGCCCCGGCGCAAAAGCCGGAAGGTTTAGCCGAGCCTATGACTAATCCTTTGGGCGGTTTGGCTTCTAAGGAAGTGACAGCAGCTTCCAGTTCCTTGAGCACTTCGCCAGAGAGGACGTTGGCTGCGCTTTCTGCGGTATTAAGCCACAGCCAAGCTAAGCCTTCGGCGTCAGTTTCCAAACGGAAATGCTTAAACTCCGCCACGCCCCACCTCCTCGACTCGCTCCAGCAGCATCGCCCCGCCTTGGCCTCCGCCGATGCACAGGGTCGCCACCCCCAATTTCCCGCCCCGCTCGGCCAGAACGCGCAAAAGGTGCAGCACGATGCGTGCCCCGCTCATGCCGACCGGATGGCCGACCGCGATCGCGCCGCCGTCGACGTTTAGGCGCGATCTGTCGATTTCCCCCAGCGCTCTTTTCAGGCCCAGCTCCTCGCGGCAGAAGCGCTCTGAGGCAAATGCCTTCAGGCAGGCGAGCACCTGCGCGGCGAAGGCTTCGTTGATCTCCCAATAGTCAATCTGGTCCAGGCGCAAGCCCTGGCGCTTAAGCAACGCCGAGCTAGCATATACCGGGCCCAGCCCCATCTGGGCTGGATCCAGTCCGGCCCAGGCGCAGTCTATAATCCTCCCCATGACCTGTAGACCGTAGCGCTCGACCGCCTCCTCGCTCGCCAGGATCACCCAAGCAGCCCCGTCGGTAACTTGTGAGCTGTTGCCTGCAGTGACGAGACCGAACTCGCGGTCGAAGGCCGGCTTGAGTTTGGCCAATTGTTCCAGGGTGACGTCGGGCCGCACGCCGTCATCGTGGTCGTAGTATTTCCCCTCCCCATCGTAAAGGGTCTCGATTTCGTCTGCGAGCCTGCCTTCGGCTTGGGCTTTGGCCAGGCGTTTGTGACTTTCCAAAGCATAGGCGTCTGCCTCTTCGCGCGAGATGGCAAAACGAAAGGCCAAAATCTCGGCAGTTTTGCCCATGATCAGACCTACCGTCGGGTCGGTCAGGCCGCGCACCAGGCCGATCACCGGAGCAAAGTGCGCACCCCGCAGGCGGGCAAGCTGGCGTAGCTTTTCGGGGAGAGTGCGCGCTTTTTGCCACTGGCCAAGCCAGATGACCATTTTTTCGTTGTAGAGCACTGGGGCGTGGCTCATCGCCTCTGCGCCTCCGGCTAGGACCAGTGAACTTTGGCCACAGGCGATGTCGCGCGCGGCCGAGTCGATCGCTTGCATGCCGGAGCCGCAGTTGCGCTGCACCGTGAAGGCCGGCATCGCCCGCCCTAGCCCCAAGCGCAGAGCGACGATCCGGGCGAGGTTGGCCTCGTCCGGACCAGGAGCGGCACAGCCTAGGATCACCTGGTCCAGCTGGTTGGGCGCAAACGGCTGGCGCGCTAGCAAAGGTTGGGCGGCGCGCACGGCCAAATCGGCGGCGGTGAAAGGACCAGGCACCCCGCGCGCTTTCAGACACGGCGTGCGGCTACCGTCTACCACATAAACGGGGCGGGAGTTTTTTGCCATTTACACCTCCTCGGCGGCAAACTTTGTAGCAAGAAGCTTTTCCTCTTTGCCTGAAGGGAAGGCATCCACAGCGATGACTTCAAGGACTTGGGCCCAGGCTTGCCGTAGGCGCTCGGCCTCCTCGGGAAGGATCAAGCCTTCTTCAAGAGCGGCATCGATGGCACCGGGACCTGGCTTTAACCTGCCCGTTTTGACGCCTTTGCGCAGCTTTTTGTCGCTTTCGCTGGTCACTAGGGTCAACGCCAGTGCCTGCTCCAGGCGGGCAATCGGTTCGCTTGGGTCTTGGGGCAAAAACATCCCCGCCGTCAAGCGATCGCGGACAGGACCTGGGGTCTGGAGTAGAGAAACGATGGCCTGATCCAGCTGGTCGGGAGGTGGGCCAAAGCTTCTCCCCCAGGGCAACACCAGCTTTTTCACCACCCATCCCAGCCAGGGAACAGGATAGTTGGCCAAAAGCTCCACGATGGCCTGCTCGATGCGGGACAAGCACCAAGCCATCCCCCACTCTAACAAGGGGCGCTCAGATTCCGCTGATCCTGCCTCCAGGTGATAGCGCAAAAGGGCCGAGGCCAGATACAGGTGACTTAGAATATCCCCCAGGCGGGCAGATAGGCGTTCGCGCCGTTTGAGTTCTCCGCCTAAAACACCTAGGCTTAGGTCGCTTAAAACCGCAAGCGCAGCAGAAAATCGGCTTAAGTGTTGGAGGTGGCGGCGGTAAGGGCCGAAAGTGCGCGCCAGGTAGCCGTGGGAGAAGCTCAAAAGAACACAGCGCACCAGGTTTTGCAACGCCAGTCCCAAATGCCCCATCAGCGCCCGGTCGAAAGCGGCGAGATCGGAGGCAGAAGCCGCCTGCATCTCTGCCAGGAGATATGGATGGCAGCGGATCGCCCCTTGGCCGTAGATGATCATCGAGCGGGTCAAGATATTGGCCCCTTCCACGGTAATGCTGATCGGGATTGCCTGATACAGCGTACCCAGATGATTGCGCGGCCCCTGCATGATGGCTTTGCCGCCGTGCACGTCCATGGCAGCGTTGACCAAAAGGCGCATGGCCTCGGTAGTGTGGTACTTCAAGATCGCCGAAGCTACCACCGGGCGGATCCCGCGGTCGATAGCACCCAAAGTCAAAATCCGCCCAGCCTCGATCAGATAAGTCAGGCCGCCGACTCTTCCTAAGGCTTCGGCGACCCCCTCGAAGGCGCTGATGGGAAGATCGAACTGATGCCGGATGCGGGCATAGGCAAAAGTCGTTCGGCATGCCAGCTTAGCGGCGGCAGCGGACAGGGCCGGCAGGGAAATTCCGCGCCCTTCTGCCAGGCACTCCATCAGCATCCGCCAACCCTGCCCGACTCCGGCGCGCCCGCCCACCACCCAGTCCAGCGGGATAAACACGTCTCGGCCCGAGGTAGGGCCGTTCTGAAAGGGGATATCCATCGGATTGTGGCGGGCCCCGATCTCGACCCCAGGAGTGGCAGTCGGGATGAGGGCCAAAGTGATTCCTAAATCTTCCGTAACGCCGAGCAAGCGGTCGGGATCGTAGAGTTTAAAGGCCAGCCCCAGCAAGGTGGCCACCGGCGCCAGGGTGATGTAGCGCTTGTCCCAGTTCAAAAGGACGCCCAAAACGTCCTTTTCACCTCCGAAATCTCGCCGGCAGACGATGCCAGTATCGGTCATGGCGCCAGCGTCGGAACCTGCCTCGGGGCTGGTCAAGGCAAAGCACGGAATCTCCTCGCCCCGCGCCAAGCGCGGAAGATAGTATTCTTTCTGCTCCTGGGTGCCATACTTTAAAATCAACTCTCCAGGCCCCAAAGAGTTGGGCACCATCACCGTGACGCCAGCGGTGAGGCTGCGGCTGGCGATCTTGAGCACGACCTCGGAATGGGCGCGGGCGGAAAATCCAAGCCCGCCGTACTGGCGCGGTAAGACCAAGCCGAAGAAGCGGTTTTCCTTGAGGAACTGCCAGACCTCCGGCGGCAAATCCTGGAGCTGGCGGGTGATCTGCCAATCGTCGAGCATCCGGCATAGTTCCTCCACTGGCCCGTTGAGGAAGGCCTGTTCTTCCTCGGTCAGGGGCTTAAGGGGGAAACTCAAGAGCTTTTTCCAGTCCGGCTGGCCGCCTAAGAGTTCGGCTTCCCACCAAACCTCGCCGGCTTCTAAAGCTTCGCGCTCGGTGCGCGACAGTTCCGGCAAGAGCTTGCGCACCAGCTTCAACACTGGCGCGCTGAACAGACGGCGGCGCAGCGGCGCCAGGTTTAAAACCAAAAGCGCAGGCAGGATCAAAAACCACGCGGCTGCAAGCGCGATCGGACCGGCAAGCTCAAGCGCGGTCCCGACGACCAAAATCCCCACCAATGTCAAGGTCCAAGCTTTAAGCCCGGCGCCGACGAACGCCAAGGTCAAAAAGGCGGCGATCAGGGCAAGGCTCAGCGCCATACTGCCGTCCTCAAGTTACAAAAAATCAAATATAGCGCTGCCGGGCGCAGGGGAGCAAGTGCTAAGCTAAGCAAGATGGCGAAAAAATCGTTTTTAAAAACCACTTACGCCACCGCCAGGCGGCTGGCGGTCGCCTTGATCGGCGGCAGCTTGATCCTGTTTGGGGTGATAATGATCATCTTCCCAGGGCCTGCGCTTTTGCTGATCCCGTTGGGACTGGCGGTGCTAGGCGTGGAGTTTGCTTGGGCGCGGCGCTGGCTGCGGCGCTTGAAGCAGAAAACCTTCGGCTAGCCCCCAAAACGCCAAGAGCGTCCAAGCAGCAGGCCGGCCGCCAGATAAGCGAGTAGCCCCAAGCCGATCACGGCGGTCAGCCCCAGATGGATCGAAAGCACGCTGGCCAGAACTGCGCCGGTGACCGATGCGCAGCCGTTTGCCGCAAAGGCCCAGCTTATCCCTTGCGGCCAGTGCCTAGCCAGCTTTGCCATCCCGAGCGGGAAGGGCATGCCCATGCACCAGGCAAGCGGCGCGAGTAAAGCTTGGGTGAGGACGATTTTGAGCCAGTCCGAAGCCGAAGCTGTAGTTTCGATCAGCCAAGGGAGAAAGCGCAAATCCCAAAGCGCCAGCCCCAGAATGCCGAACACCGGCCACCACGGCGAAAATCGTCGAAGCCGCTTTCTAAGCAGTTCCAGCGAGGCGCTTCCCAAACCCGCCCAAAACAACACGCCAGCGAGAACCACGGCGACGGCGTACAAGGGGTGGGAAAGGTAGAGGATGAATTTCTGGATCAAAGCGATTTCCACAAAGATGAAACCTAGACCCAGCGCAAAAAAGTAGCCTAAAACTTTGCCGGTAGGCAGTTCCCCGCGGGGTAGGCCGCGGGAGAAAAGCGGGGCTGCGATCAAAAGAGCGCTCAAAAGCACAAGCTGCCCCAGGCTTCCTAGCAGCAAAAGATAAGCGCTGTCTAGGAGCGCGATTCCGCCGTGGACGCGCAGTCCCCAAAGCTCTTTGAGCGATGACCACTTAAAAGTATGGAAGAAATAGGGCCGATCGTCGCTGGCCGGGCGCACGTCGAATTTATAAGCGGAAAAGAACGTTGGGTCGTTCTCCAAAATAGCCAAGGCAGCTTGGTGGTAATAGTCTTCAGGCAAGCGGTGGAAAAGGTTGCCTTCTTCTGGCCGCATTCCTTGGAAATAGGCGGGATCAAAGCCGCGCTCGCGACAGAACTTTCTGACCGCATCGATTTCTTGGGTAGTAACCGGAGAAAGCTTGGCAATTAAAGTGATGGTGTTCCAGCTTCTGATCCAAATAAGGTGTCGCCCTGGGTCTTGAATTCCAAGCTGGCTTAAGGCCGCTACTGCAGTAGCAAATAGCTTCAACTCCTCGCGCGGTGGGGTGCGGGTCCAGCGGGTGATGGCCAGTATCCCCTTGGGAGTTAAGTGGGAGAGGTAAGTAGCCAAGCCTTCGACAGTGTAGAGATAGGTCTCGCTTAAGGCATGGAGGCCGGAAGAGGCGGTGTTGAAGGCATCCAAAAGCGCCATCTGGATCAGGTCGTAGCGCTTTGAGCTGGCAGTCACAAAGCCGCGCGCTTCAGAAAGGTAAAGGCGGACCTGGGGGAGTTGGTACAAGCGACCTGCAAAATCGGCAAAATCTTCTTTAACCAGTGCGACCTGGTTGGGATCCAGCTCCACCGCATCGACACTTTCGGCTTGGTGATACAAAGCCTGGAGCACCTCCATTCCCCCACCTGCACCCAGCACCAAAACGCGCGGGCGTACCAGCAGATGATAAGGCAACGCCGAAGGCATCTGATCGAGGAAAGCCAAGGGTTCTGGCCTGCCGTCGAAGCGAGTGATGACGCTTGGTCCCTCGCCGTCGGTGAAGACCGCAAGCTGGGGGGGAATCTGCTTGGGATTCATCAGGCTCAGACCCGGGGCGTGGCGAAACGGCACCTTGGAATTTTCAACCACGGTCAAGAGCCCCAAAGGACCGGAACGCTGCCGGACGATTTTGGACCCCATCACCGCCAGCGCCTGGCTGAGCGGCTTGTAGGGAGAAAGCTGTAAGGGCAAATCGTTTGCCTCCACTGCCCACAACCCGGCTGCTGCCAAGATCACCAAGGCTCCTATTCTGGGACTTAAGCCAAGTCCAAACCAGGCCAGGGCTGCGGCCAGCCAGGTAGCGGCGGCGATGAGGCTAAGCACTGTCAAGGGAAAGAACAGTTTAAGGAGGACGACTACTCCCAAGGCCCCTGAAGCCGCGCCTACTAGGTCGAAGGCATAAATCCGGCTGGCGTACGCGCCAAAACGAATCAAAGCCAGGCAGGTGGCGCTTGCGGCAAACAAAAACGGCCACAGCAGAATGCAATAGACCGCCATCAAGCGCAGCCATTGGTTGGGGTCCCACAGAAGCTCTAAGGGGTTGAAGGCGATGGTTTGGGCCAACCAAAACCCACCCGTCAGGCTGGCTCCAAAAGCCAGGCAGGTGGCAGGAAACAGCCTGGCGAACTGGCGCCTGGCAAAATCTTTTATCAAGGTGATCAAAGTGCCGCTGGCGCCGTAGCCCAAGAGCGCCAGGCTGATGATGACGTAGGCAAAATGGTGCCACTGGATAATGGACAAAAGCCGCATGAGCAAAATTTCGCTCCCTAAGGCGCAAGCCGAGACAAGGCCAACGGCAAGGAGCAGAAGAAAGGGCGGAGTGGTTTCGGCCATCGCTTTTTTTCTGGTCGTCGATCTATGATCGGGTAAAATCTTTGAATAAAGCCCAAATCGTGTAGGATGCGTTTGCAAAGATCAGCCAGCTCCCTCGGTTTGGCGGCGGCCGTCCTGGCTGGGTTGATCGCCTGCGGAAAAGAGACTTCGACTTTGCAGCTTGCAGGTGGCGATCCCAAGCTAGGGGAAACGGCGATTCGCCGCTACGGCTGCGGCGCCTGCCATACCATCCCCGGCATCCCGGGGGCGAACGGGATCGTCGGCCCGCCCCTGGATAAAATGGCCAGGCGCACTTATCTCGCTGGTAAGCTGGCCAACACGCCGCAAAACCTCGTCCGCTGGCTGCTTAATCCGCCCGAATTCGACCGCGGGACGGCGATGCCGGCGGTGGGGCTAAGCGAATCCGAAGCGCGCCACATCGCCGCTTATCTATACACGCTCAGGTAACCTCGCTCAGCCACAAGCGGGAACCAAAAGAACCGGTACTGCCTCCCAGACGATCGCTACCAAAGAGAGCCAGGCTATGCCCATAGTCATCCAATGCACGAACGCCATCGCGTTTTCCTGCGCACCCCGGCTGCGGGCAGAACGCAGCGCCTGCACGCCGATTGCGGAAACCGCTAGGACCGCAACGAACGTCGCCATCCCGATCGCCCATCCCACCACGCCTACGCCGAGCCAGCTTGCTTCCCAAAATCCGCGCGCGCAGGCCAGAGCGGTGAAGCTGTAGATCACGGCGAAGTGCAAGGCCCAGATCAGCGCTCCCGAAAGTATCCTCAAACTCGCGCAGGTAAACGGCATGGCTCACCCGACAAGTCGCGGAAAAAGATGGACCAGCGCGAGCGTTGCCAGCCCCTGGACGACGGTGTAATGCCAAAGCAGGCAGGTGTTGTCGAAAGTCGCCCGCCGCGCTTTGTCCAGCAGGCCGCAAAGCGAGCGGGCCAGGGTGTAAAGCCCCATCCCCCCCACGCTGGCAGCGAACAGGCCCTGGTTGGCGATCAGGGTATAAACCATTGCGCCGTAGCTGGTTTGTGTCGCCCTAAGCCCCGATTGCCAATGGCCGTAGAATTCTATCCTGAACGCCGCAACCAGTAACGGCACGGCGAGTAGCAAGGCAAATCGCATTGGCCACCGGCCTTGCCGTTTCAACGCCCATCCGGCCCAGACCAGGCTGGCGCTGCTTAGGACGTAAAGCAGCGCGGCCGCAAGCGGATAACGGATTTCCGGCAGCGCGCTGGGATCTTGCGGCCAAACCTCAGGGGACACCGTCCACAGGAAGAAGTAGGAAAAGGCAAAGCAGGCGAACAGGGATAAGGACACCAGGATCAGCACCCCCATCGCCCACCAGGAGTGGGTCATGGGGCCGGTGGAGTAGACCGGAAGCTTGATTCCGCCACCTATGTCCACCGGCGGCTGGGTGTAACCCTTGTCGGTGGACCACAGCCAGCAGATGACCATGACCAGGGTGAAAAGGCCAAGGATCAGCGCGGGGAGCAACAGCTTGAGGGTCAGCATCAGAAAGAACAGCGCGGTACCGACGGCGGCGAGCAAGGTGGACCAACTCGGCCCGGGCATCTGCAACAGATACAGCGGGCGCGCGTAGATCGGGCTGGTGATGATGGTTTCGCGGTAACCGGTCGGGGCACCTGGAAGATAATAGCGCCCGGCCGCGACGTCCTCGGCCAGGTTGGGCTGATCCCAGAGCGGCTCGCGGCTGGTGACGAACGGGATGCTGCGGGTCGCGTAGTTGTCGTTGGGGAGCCATTCCAGCGTGCCGGCGTTCCATGGATTGCCCTGGCCGACTCGGGAAGGGCGGAAGTTCCGGACCAGGTCGACCAAAAATACCAAAACGCCGGCCCCGATCAGGTAGGCGCCTAGGGTCGAGGTGAGGTTGAGCTCGTCCCAGCCCATCCCGGCCGGATAGGTGTAAACGCGCCTCGGCATGCCCAGCAGGCCGGTGAGGTGCATGGGGAAAAAGGCGAGGTTGAAACCGAGGAAGATCAGCCAAAATACTAAGCGGCCCAGGCGCTCGGAAAGCGGCTTTTTGCTGAACGAAGGAAACCAGTAATAGAAGGCGGCAAATAGCGGCAGCACCATGCCGCCGAAGACCACGTAATGCAGATGGGCGACGACGAAATAAGTATCGTGCGCCTGCCAGTCGAAGGGGACTACAGCCAGCATCACCCCGGTCAAGCCCCCTAGGGCGAAGATGAAAATAAAGCCCAAGACGAACAGCGTAGGGACCTTGAGCTGAAGCTTCTTGGCTGCGGCCAAGGTGGCGATCCAGGCGAACACCTGGATCGCGCTTGGAATGGCAACCGCCATGCTGGCGGCGTTGAAAAAGCTCAAAGACAGCTGCGGCAGCCCGGTGGCGTACATGTGGTGCACCCACAGGCCGAAGCTTAGGAAACCGGTGCCGACCAGCGCCAGCACGACCAGGCGGTAGCCGACCAGGGGCGTTTGCGCCATCGTCGGGACGATCATCGACACCATGCCGGCGGCGGGCAGGAAGATGATGTACACGTCCGGATGGCCGAAGAACCAGAACAGGTGCTGCCAAAGCAAGGGGTCACCGCCTTTTTCGGCGACGAAGAACGGCCAACCGAAACTGCGTTCCAGCTCCAACAAGGCGGTGCCGGCGATCATCGCTGGAAAGGCGAAGATCACCATCACCGCAAACACCAGCATGGCCCAGCAGTAAACCGGCATCTTATCGAGCGACATCCCAGGCGCCCGGGTCAGCAAAACGCCCACCACGATCTCGATCGCGCCGGCGATGGCCGAGATCTCGATGAAACCGATGCCCAGCAGCCAGAAGTCGGAATTGTCGCCGGGAGAATACTCGTAGCTGGTCAGAGGAGGATACATGAACCATCCCCCCTTCGGGGCCAGGTCGAAGAACAGGCTGGCGAAGAAGATCAGACCGCCGATGGAATAAGCCCAGAAAGCGAAGGCGGAAAGCCGCGGAAACGGAAGATCCCGCGCCGCCTGCAGGTTTGGCAGCAAAAGCACGCTCAGCCCCTCCACCGCCGGGATGGCGAACAAGAACATCATAATGCTGCCGTGCATGGTGAAGACCTGATTGTAAGTATCGTGATCGAGCAGGGTGTTTTCTGGCACCGCAAGCTGGGTGCGCATCACCAGCGCCAGGACCCCGGCGAGGAGGAAAAACAAAAACGCCACCCCAACGTAGACCAGGCCGATGAAGATGTTGTTGACCTCGGTGATGAAGCTCAATCCAGAGGGGAACTGCCAGGCCTTCTCCAGAATCTTCAGCTCGTCTTCTGGCCGCGGCAATGGATTCGGCAGCTCCCGCCCAGGCCGGATCGGTGTATCTTGCCTCATTTCAGGCTCTCCAGGTAGGCCGCCAGGGCGCGCAGTTCCTCCCCGCGGTAGCGGTTAAAAGACGGCATCTTGTTGCCCGGCTTGAGGTGCTGGCTGGAGGCGATCCAGCCGGCCAGGGTGCCGGCGTTGTTCGGCAGCGTCCCAGCGCCGATCCAAAGGCGGCTGCCGAGGTGGGTGAGATCCGGTCCTTCTTTGCCTTCGGCTGCGGTACCCCGCACGGTGTGGCAGTCCAGGCAGCAGTCTTCCTGGCCGCAGTCCTTAGACAGAAACAATGCTTTGCCACGGCGGCGGAGCTCGTCTTCTGGCTCTTTAGCAGGCTGGCGCTGGGCCGCCAGCCAGGCGGAAAATTCCTGCGGCGTTTCTACGACCACGTGCAGCGCCATCCTGGCGTGCTGTTCGCCGCAGTATTCGGCGCACTGACCACGCCACGTTCCGACCCGGTCGGCTTTGATCCGGACCGCGTTGGTCCGCCCTGGGATCATATCGATCTTGCCGGCCAGGCTCGGCACCCAGAAGCTGTGGATGACGTCTGCGCTTTGAACGTTGAAATCGACCGGGATTCCAAGCGGGAGGTGGATCTCGTTGGCCGTCTCCACCCCACCACTTGCGTCGAGATAACGCACCCGCCACCAGAACCTTTCGCCGACCACCTCGATCCTCAGCGCAGCTGGCTCCTCGACGGCGATGATCCTATCGGCCGTTGCCAGCGCATAGACCAAAAGCGCAAACAGCAAAATCCCGGGGAAGACGATCCCCCCGCCGATGATCAAGCCATACCTGGCGATGACGGCACGCCGCTCGGGTGGGGCGAACACGGCATACAGGCCGATCGCCACCACCGCCAGAAAAATCGCCACCCCGCCACCCGCCATCACCCAGCCGAGCCGGGCGATGGACTCTGCAACGCCCGATTGCGCGTTAAAACTCGACTGCACCTCGTGGGCCGAGGCCGAAAGCGGCAGAAGGCCAAGCGCTAAGATGGATCGCATGTGTTCGCCTAGCTGCGGTATGCTATCTTGGGGTGGGATAAGGGCATAAGATGCTCCTTTAGTATCGATGAAGTGGTCAGGGTTGACGCCTACGATTATAAAAGCAAAAGCCATAAGTTGGATTATGGCCTTGGTTAAACCGTTCAAGCAGTTCCTGCTCCACGCCTTCGTCGCGCTGGCGATGTTTGGTATTCTCGCCGCGGCAGGGGCGGCCTTGGTGGTGTATTTCGGCTGGTATAACGTCGCGGCGGTGGCCCAGCATACGCTGCCGGTGTATACGGTCTTGGACATCGCCCTGCACCAGGCGATCCGCCAGCGCGCCAAACACATCGACCCACCTCCGCTGGACCCATCGCAGATCGAGCGGGGGTTTGTCCTGTACCACAACCAGTGCGTGCCCTGCCACGGTGCGCCAGGGATCGCCCCTGGCGATGCCGGCAAGGGCATGCTGCCTTTGCCCACCAATCTGGCTGAAAGCGCCCGCGAGTTGACGGCAGGGGAAATTTTCTGGGTGCTGCGCAACGGGATCAAGATGACTGGCATGCCGGCTTGGCAGTTCCGCTTCGGGGATGAGGAGCTGTGGGCGATCGTCGCGTTCGTCAAGCACCTTCCTAGCCTATCGCCGCAAGACTACCGGGAGATGGCGCGCGCCTTGGAAGGGAAATCGTACCCCCCCTCGCCTCGTGCCGCCAAGGGAGGGGATCCCAACCGCGGCAAGGTCGCGCTGCTGCAGTACGCGTGCGCCACCTGCCACCTCATCCCTGGCGTCGTCGGCGCCAAAAGCCTGGTAGGCCCACCTCTTACTGGGTTCGCCAAGCGAGCCTACATCGCCGGCAACCTACCGAACACGCCGGAGAACCTGATCCGCTGGCTGAGAAACCCGCAACAGCTCTCTCCCTCCTCGGCGATGCCGGACCTTGGGGTGAGCGAACAGGATGCGCAGGACATGGCGGCCTATCTTTACACGCTGGACTGAACAGCATCAATGCCCGCCGGTCAAGGGCACGAAGCTGACCGGAAGCAGTTGGCGGGTTAAGACTTCTCCTTGGAGATTTTTCTCTACCAGCATCAGGGACTGGACCAGGAACTGCCCCCCAACCGGAATGACCATCTTGCCTCCGGGCTTGAGCTGCTCGACCAAAGGCGGGGGGATGTGGCTGGCGGCAGCGGTAACCACGATCCCGTCAAACGGGGCGTGTTCTTTTAGGCCGTAGTAGCCGTCGCCGACGCGCACCTCGACGTTGGCATAGCCTTGTTCTTTGAGCCTTAGGCGCGCTTGTTCGGCCAAAGGTTCGATGATCTCTATAGTGTAGACTTGCTTTACCAGGCGCGCCAGCACCGCCGCCTGATAACCTGAGCCGGTCCCAACCTCAAGCACGGTGTGCTCGGGTTTGGGTTCGAGCAACTCGGTCATCAGGGCGACGATGTAGGGCTGGGAGATGGTCTGGCCGTAGCCGATCGGCAGCGGCCGGTTTTCATAGGCGGCGGTTCGGAGGGCAGGAGGGACGAACAAGTGTCTTGGAACATCCAGCAGAGCCTGCCTGACGTTGGGCGACAGTGCCGCTTTTCCAGATTCCTTGGCGGTGGCGCGAAACTCCCGTTCGATCTCGGCGACCATCTGTGCCCGCGCTTGTTCTTCCCATCCTCCAGCGCCGGGCAAAGCCAGAAGCCAAATTAAAAAGGTAAGCACGTACACGGCGTTGCTCCTTTAGGAATGGGAATTCGCTCGACTATCAAGCGTGCCGGCAATCTTTGCACTTGTCAACGAACCGTCACGAAGTTGACGCACACCTGTCACAGGGCGGTTTTATCCTCAAAGCAGCGATAATTTTGAGGAAAGATTTATGCGAGAGGACTTTTCCACCGTACGCTTGTTCGCTCCGGGCTTGCGCCGCTATGAGGCTTTCGTGGCCATGAACGAGGCCACGGTCAACGAGGCGCTTGCCCTCAGATATCGGGTTTTCGCTGAGGAGATGGGGGCCAAGCTCAAAGGCGAAGCGGGCCTTGACCGGGATCAGTTCGATGCTTTCTGCGACCATCTGGTAGTGCGCGATCACCTAAGCGGCAAGATCGTCGGCTGTACGCGTCTGCTTAGCGAGCAAGGAGCCAAGCGCTCCGGCGGGTTTTACTCGGAACAGGAGTTCGACCTGGGCGCGGTTAAACAGCTTCCAGGACGCTTGCTGGAAGTAGGTCGCACTTGTATCGACCGGGAAAGCCGCGGGGGGATTGTTTTGGCCCTCTTGTGGTCCGCTCTAAGCCGTTACGCCGCAAAGCGCGGCTTTTCTTATCTTATGGGCTGCGCCAGTATTCCACCAGGACCCAGTGGATTTGCCGTAGAGGCGTTTTATCGCCGCTTGCGTCCAGAGCAATTGGGTCCTAGCTGGATCGGAGTGAGTTCGCACCGGCCCATACCCAAGGAACTGCATTGTGCACGCGATGAGTGCGGCATCCCGCCGCTGCTTGAGAGTTATCTGCGCCTAGGGGCGTGGGTGTGTGGCGACCCTTATTGGGATGAGGATTTCAACTGCATGGACGTGTTCGTCCTGTTGCCTTTGGCCAATCTCCAGGACCGATACTTGCGGCGCTTCTTCGATGCGCGTCCAAAAGATCGCAGCTTGGCCGAAAGTCGGGCTTAAGGGTACGGCCGTCCTGGTCTGGCTGCTCGGTGGAGCGGGGGTGCTGATCGCCGTTTTCCCGTGGCTCAAGCCTGCCGCCTGCGGTCGGATCCAGCAGAGGTGGTTCCAGGGGTTAGCCAAAATCTTGGGGCTGCACATTGTGGTTTGGGGAAGACCAGTCGGGGGAGCGGCCTTGGTAGTCAGCAACCACATCTCCTGGCTGGATGTAGTGGTCTTGGGGGCACAGGCGCCTTTTATCTTCGTCGCCAAGCGCGAGGTGGCAGATTGGCCGCTCATCGGTTTTCTGGCTCGGCGCAGCGGAACCTTATTCGTGGCGCGGGCAAGCTTGCGCGCCGCTTCGGATCTGGTCCAGGCAATCGGCGCGCAACTTAAGGCGGGCGAGCGCGTGGCCGTCTTTCCGGAAGGCACCACCACCTGTGGCGACACCGTATTGCCCTTCAGCAACGCGGTGTTCCAGGCGGTCAGCGGATCCGGTTTCCCTATCCAGCCGGTAGCCCTAACCTATTTAGGCAAAGCCGCCTACTTTGCGCCGTTCCTCGGCGAGGAGGCTTTCGTCCCTCACTTGATCCGGCTGCTTGCAATCGATCGCATGGAAGTGGCCGTATTCTGGGCCCCACTGCTTCCCTCTCACGAACGGCGCGAAATTCTGGCTAACCGAACGCGCGCTGCTATCCTGGACGGGATGCGCACGTTCAAAGCGGGAAAGCTAAATCAAGCGGCAGGGGCGTGCTGAATTGCATCGAAATTGCGCAGCTCCAGATGCTCGTCCCCAAAGTCAAAGCATAAATTTTAAGCGCGCTCAACTGGGCAGTGATTTCTTCAGCCAGATGCAGGGCAGCAAATACAAATAAAGGTAGCAGCCGTTTTCCTTGATATTCGGGGAAGAATTCAAAGAACGTCCCGGCAGCGAGGAAGTCTGCCATTTCGCTCACATGGTTTGGGCGCACGCTCGATTTGACCTCCACCCACAGCACTTGCTCTGAGCAGACGGCGATGAGGTCAAACTCGCGCCGCTGGGAGGGATCTTTCGGGTGTTTGCACCGTCTGCGGACGAAAAAATCCTCAAACTCGGCGCAGCCGAAATAGCGGCAGGCGATGTCGGGTAGGCCCGGAGCGAAAATGTCTTCAACCAGGGTGCCGAATTTGTTGGCCAGCTCTCCACAGCGTCGATTCATCTCTGCCCGCTGGCGCCGGCTTTCCTCTTTGAATTCCAGCATTTCGTCCTTGAAAGCGCGCATTTCTTGCTTGAACTCGCGCATCTCCTGGCTTAGGCGCTCCAGCTCCATTTCCGTGCGCCTGGCCTGATAAGCCAGCTGCATCATGTAGTTTTCTAGCGCGTCGACGCGCTGCTCTAATGCTGCACTCATGGTTTGAATCCAAACGATTGAGATTTAAGTATATCACCCAGCGTCGGTTCTGGGCCTTCGCCTCCTTCCCCATCTGTTGCCGGCCAAATCGAATCGGCCTCATGGCACCTTCGGTGCTACGCGAGGCCGGATTTGTCCGGTCCCAGGTTTATGGGATCATTTACTCACTCAACACCTGCCTGCTTGCCCATGACCCAAAATCGCTATCTGAACTTGGAACTCAGCCTGCTCGCCTTCCACCGCCGAGTGCTGGCCATGGCCGAGGACGAAACCCTGCCGCTGCTGGAACGGCTAAAGTTTTTGTGCATTTCCAGCGCCAATCTGGATGAGTTCTTCGAGGTCCGGGTGGCGGCGCTGAAGAAGAAGATCTGCCTCGGCGTTGCCCGAACCGGCGTGGATCAGGCCGATACCCAAGAGCTCCTCAAAATTCTCAGGGGGAAGGTACGCGCCATGGTCGAGGCCCAGTACCGCCTGCTCAACGAGGATTTGATCCCGGCGCTGACCCAAAAAGGCATCCGGTTTCTGCGCCGTGCCCATTGGAACGACGACCAGCGTGCTTGGCTGAGCGACTACATGCAGTCGCAGGTGCTGGCGACGGTCACCCCGCTGAGCATCGATCCGGCCCATCCTTTTCCCCGGATCGCCAACAAGAATCTGCATTTCATCGTCTGCCTACACGGCAAGGATGCCTTTGGCCACCGCCACCGCTACGCGCTGGTGCCGATCCCCCGCTCCCTGCCCAGGCTGGTGCGGCTGCCGCCGGAGATGGCAGATACTGGGGTTGCTTTCGTGTTTTTGTCCTCGGTGATCCACGCCTTCGTCGGCGAGTTGTTTCCGGGATTAAGCGTGGAGGGATGTTACCAGTTCCGGGTGACGCGTGACACCGAGCTTTATATCGATGAGGAGGAAGTCGAGGACTTAAAACGCGAACTGCAAGGCCGTCTAGCCCAACAGCGCCGTTTCGGCCAGGCGGTGCGGCTAGAAGTGGCCGACAACTGCCCGCAGGAGGTGGCAGACTATCTGACCCTCCATCTGGGAGTGGGGCCGGAAGATGTGTACCGGGTCAACGGTCCGGTCAACCTGCACCGCCTGGCCTCGGTTTACACCGAGGTCGATCGCCGGGATCTCAAATATCCGCCGTTCAAGCCAGTCACTCCCAAGCGTCTTTCCAATCAGGCGGACTATTTTGCCGTATTGCGACGCGGGGAGGTCCTGCTCCATCATCCTTACGACGCCTTCGCGCCGGTGGTGGAGATACTCCGGCAGGCAGCCGAAGATCCCAAGGTCCTGGCGATCCGCCAGACCCTGTACCGGACCGCATCGCGCTCAGAGATCGCCGACGCGCTGGTGCAGGCAGCGCTCAACGGCAAGGAGGTGAGCGCGGTGATCGAGCTGCGCGCGCGCTTCGATGAGGCCGACAACATCCGCTTGGCCGAGCGCCTGTACGAAGCAGGAGTGCACGTGGTGTACGGCGTGGTCGGCTATAAGACCCACGCTAAGATGCTCTTGATCGTGCGCCAGGAAAAACAAGGCGTGCGCCGCTACGTGCACCTGAGCACCGGCAACTACCACGAGGTCACCTCGGAATACTACACCGACCTCGGCCTACTTAGCGCCGACCCAGAGTTGGGGGAAGACGTGCAGCGCCTGTTCCATCAGCTTACCGGGCTGGGCCACGCCTTCAAGCTCGGCAAACTGGTCCAGGCCCCGTTCGACCTGGAGCGGTTTTTTCTGGATAAGATCCAGCGTGAAGCCGAACTGGCCAGACAGGGAAAGCGCGGGCGCATCATCGCCCGGATGAATGGCCTCGAAGACCCCGAGATCATCGAGGCACTGTATGCCGCTTCCCAGGCAGGGGTAAGGATCGACCTAATCGTCCGCGGGATTTGTTGCCTGCGCCCAGGGGTGCCGGGAATGTCGGACAACATCCGGGTGCGTTCGGTACTGGGCCGGTTTTTGGAGCACAGCCGGGTCTATTACTTCGGCAACGACGGCCGGCCGGAAGTCTATGCCGCAAGCGCCGATTGGCTCGTCCGCAACCTCCACCGGCGGGTGGAAGTGGCTTTCCCGATCCAGTCGCGCTGCCTCAAACGCCAGGCAATCCGGGAGACGCTCGGCTACTATCTCAAAGATACCGCCGGCAGTTGGGAGCTTCAGCCCGATGGCAGTTACCGCAGGCTTTCTCCCTCCCACACTTGTCCGTTTTCGGCCCAGGCCCGCCTGCTGGCCGACCGTGGCCAGGAAGGATAGCTCAGCTCAAGCCGCCTATCTTCCCGTCCACGCTCACGATCGGGCTGGCTAGGTTATTCCAGCAGGCCGATCACAGCTCCGCGGCATACGATCTCTGGGTCACCGCACCAATCGTAGGTGCAGCGGCAATTCTCTAATAGGCTCACGATCCGCTCGGCACACACAAACGGCGGCTTTAGCCACGGCTTCCAACTGCAGCAGCTCATGCGCAAACCGTCCATCCCGCGGTCCACACCAACTGTGAAGGCCAATGGCGAAGCCTGCGCGGACAAGCAATGTGTGTTGGGGTTCACGTTGTTCACCCCAACCTACGCGGGCTTGACCAGGTGCGACGGCAGGATCGTCGTGAAGTACCCGACGGTCGTGACTCCCGCCGCGAGGATAAGGATAGCAGCGCCAAGCTTCAGTACGACGTTCATAACGCCCAGTAGCCCAGCCAACCGGCGGCAAAGCCGTCCGGGTTGAGCGCATTGTTAGGGGCAATGCCCCTATTGGAGTAATGCCCACCGTTCCGTCTCATTCAATATGTGGGGAGCGACTATCGGGGTAACGCCGTCCTCGGCAAAGAACGGAGACGGCTTGGATTTCTTGAGCAGTTTGCCCTTCAGGATAAACGGCATCATGGTTACAAAAGCCTTCAGGTTGAATTTTTCGGGTGTGCCTGCGGGCGGAGTTCCCTTTGCGTAGCGACCCATTATGCGGCTGCGAACCGGCCCTAGCGTTTGATCGAGTTGATGGGAATCTCTGGCCGTATACACGCAGCGCAGGAAACCCGCCCACGGTTCCTTGGGACGGGTATTGACGATGGGCGTATTGCAACATGAGGTGTAAAAGCGAAATGTTCCGTGAGGTGACAGCCGCAAACATCTCAAATGCTCCAGTCCGCTGAGAATTTCAACGTCCGCGGGATATGCAGGAATGACTTCCGTACCACCGTTGGCGTCGAGCAGATCGTCCCGCTTGAGGTAATGCAAATAAGATTGGCAATCATCGCAATAACAAACCAAGCGCCCCGGCGTGTTGTCGGGAAAGGCTTTGAGCTTGGCGCGGAATCTTCCACATTCACACTGTATGTCCATGTCGGAAGCTCTCCCAGGCGTCACAGGTTGGGCAAGGCACCTCTTGAGTTGGCGGTGTCCCTTCGACACCCTCCCCCTGGGCGGGGATGATCGCAGCGACATCGCGCCTTGTCTCCTCCTGGCTTGGTGATTGTTCGTTCGGTGCTTGTTCCATGGTTCTCCTCCTTCAAAATGGATTTTTGGACTTGGATTATTTGGCGCGTCTGCCGGTGAAGACGAACCAGCGGTTGAGCGCGGCAGCCCGGCGTTCGCAGCCGCCACAGGGCTTGATCCCTACATATCTCGTCACTCGCTTGATGACGTCGCCAAGCCCGATCTCCTCATCGGCGATGAACCCAGGCAGGCGCATACGGTAGGGCTGGGGTTCGTTTTGGGTCTTTTCCTCAGGCATGGTCTTACCTCCTCATCGTTTGATACGCCGCCCAGGCATCGAGCAGCGGGGGAACGACTGTTGTCCGCCGGGGGACATGCGCTTGGGTTGCGGCAAATTTCACCTGAGCCGCAGTGGCGTTGGGAAATTCCGACCACAAGAGCGCAATCGCCCCCGTCACGAACGGCGCAGCAGCGCTCGTTCCCCCCAAGGTCAGCGGCTTACCCTCAGCGCCCAGGCTGGTGATCCCATCGCCAGGTGCGCCCAGTCCCCGCCGGCCAATGGAATTTCCCAGATTCGAGTGATTCATAGGCTTGCCGTGCAGGTCATACGCCACTACCGGGATGACCCACGGGTGGCGGGTGATGGCGGTGCTGCCCACGGTTCCCTGATTGCCCGCCGCCGCGATCACGATTGCCCCGCGCCTGGCGGCCTGGTCCAGCGCTTCTTCCAATGCGCGTTCGTTTTTTAAGGAGGGTTGGGCGAGGGCGGCGCTGACGTTGAGCACATGGGCGCCGGCGTCGATGCAGTCGAGGATGGAATCTGCAAGTTCTTCAGGCTTTGCACTGGGCATGTCTCCGTTTGCCGGGGTCGTTTCGGCGAAAATAGGGCGAACGAGCAGGGTGCAGTTGGGACAGATTGCCGGCGCCGGGGAACCGCGCCTGGCGGACAGGATGCCGGCCACGAAGGTGCCGTGCTGACAGGCGGCGCTGTCGATTCGAGCACAAGCGCTACTTGGCTTGCCTGGTATCTCGCGGATATGTTCGACGACAAGATCGGGGTGATCCCTGGCGACAGGACCGTCGATCAATCCGATGGCAATCTCAGGCCTGCCGCTGGTAAGCTGCATCAGCGGCGTGAGCTTGATCAAATCCAGAAAGCCCATGCAACCTCCCATCCTTCGGCGAGGGGTTTTGCCCCCTATTTTCGATGGGGGATATTGAGCAACGTATATCCGTTAGCGCATGATGTCAACGAAAAACTCCGTCTGGTAGTCCGTTTCAGAAAAACATTCTGTCATTTCAAACTCAGTGAGAAATCTTGCTCCGGCTGGGCGGATTCAGATTTCTCCCGTTGGTCGAAATGACAGGCAGTCTATTCATGAAACCAGCCCAGGCGGGACGGGGTTTGGAACCCCTGTTCCAGCCGTTTGAACGTGCCGAATCCGCTTGCGCAACATTTCTCGAAGCGATGGATCGTCAGAAGGACATCTTTGCCTATTCCCTGCAGGCGACCCTCAAGTGCTGGAAGCGGACGAGATAAAGGTGGATTCACAAGCGGACGGCGATTGCGTAGCGCCTGGCGACACGAAAGAGGGCAGGGCGCTCAAGCATCGCGTTGAGCCGAAACGCACGGTCGTGCATCAAAATGAAGTACCCATCGCTTACTGCATAGACGCATTGGCAGCATCTGCGAACGCTTGTTCGTTTTTTCAAGACGATTGAGCGAATCATCCTTAGAAAAACGACCAAACTGACCACGATGGCCTTGCGCAAAGTCTCCAAGTCATATTCGCCGTGACTGCCACCGTGTCCATCTGATTCGCTCGAGAGTGCTGCGATGCAAATATACGGGGCATCCATCGCGGTCATGGGCATGATGGGCTCGCCGTTCATCTCCTCAGCGGTAGCCATCAACCGGCAGATACTGCCGCTGATAGGCGCTCGCCGCGCAGCAGTTGAGCATTGATGGCGACAATGACCGTGCTAAGCGACATGAAAAGTGCCCCGATGGCTGGGGAGAGAAGGATGCCCCAGGGAGCCAGGACGCCTGCCGCCAGCGGCAGTGCAATGATGTTGTAGCCCGCCGCCCACCACAGGTTTTGGACCATCTTGCGGTAACTGGCGCGGCTCAGGGCGATGACCTTGACTACATCCAGCGGGTTGCTCTTGACCAGGACCACTCCGGCCGATTCGATGGCTACGTCCGTGCCGCCGCCGATGGCAATGCCGACATCGGCTCTGGTCAGGGCGGGGGCGTCGTTCACGCCGTCACCGACCACAGCAACTCGTTTGCCCTGCGCCTGCAGGTCGGCTACTTTCTGGACTTTGTGCTCAGGCAGCATTTCGGCGAAGACGCGATCAATGCCCAATTCGGCCGCGACGGCCTGGGCCACCTCACGGCTGTCACCGGTCAGCATCGCGACCTCAACGCCCATCTCGTGGAGTCGACGGATGGCTTCTTTGCTTTCGGGGCGCACGACGTCGGCCACGGCGAAGGCGGCTACCACCTGCCCATCGGCCACCAAATAGACTACCGACTGCGCCTTCTTCCCCGCGGCCTGAGCAAAGGCGTTGAGGTACGCAGGCGGACGCAAGTCCAGCATCTCCAGCAAGCGCGGGCCGCCCACATAAACCGGCTTGCCATCCAAGGAGGCTTGCACGCCGCGCCCTTTCAAGGCGGTGAATTCGCTCACGGAAGGCAGCTTGAGCCCCCGGTCCTGCGCTGCTCGGCGAATGGCTTGGGCGATGAGATGCTCCGAGTCGCCTTCGATGGCGGCAGCCAGGGCTAATGCGCTGTCCTCATTCCAGCCCTCAGCCACCGCCATGCCCACCACCCCGAATTTGCCTTCGGTCAGCGTCCCGGTCTTATCAAAGACCACCACGTCGATATCGCGAGCGGCTTCCAACGCCAGTCGGTCACGCACCAGGATGCCGTTCTTGGCTCCCAGCGCCGTGGTGATGGCAACCACCAGCGGCACGGCCAGCCCGAGCGCGTGCGGGCAAGCGATGACCAGCACGGTGACGACGCGCTTGAGGACTTCGACGTTGAAGCCGACGGCGACGACCCACCCGACGGCAGCCAGAGCGGCTACGGCCAGGGCGATGTAAAACAGCCAGCCGGCGGCCCGGTCGGCGAGCACCTGGGTGGGAGACTTGGACTGTTGGGCTTGTTCCACGAGGCGCATGATGCCTGCCAGGGCAGTCTGATCGCCGGTGGCGGTGACGCGGATGCGCAGACTGCCATCGCCATTGATGGTGCCGGCGATGACTTTGGCGCCGGGTTGCTTACGGACCGGGCGGGATTCGCCGCTGATCATCGCCTCGTTGACACTGGACTCGCCCTCGACCACTTCGCCATCGGCCGGTATGCTTGCGCCCGGACGTACCAGCACGAGGTCCCCAGTGCGCAAAGCAGAGGTGGACACGGTCTCCGCGCGGCCGTCGGGCAAGAGGCGCTCGGCGGTATCGGGCATGAGTTTGGCCAGTTCGTTCAGCGCGCCGGAGGCCTGACGCACCGAACGCATTTCTAGCCAGTGACCGAGGAGCATCACGTCAATCAGGGTGACCAGTTCCCAAAAGAACCCTTCCCCCAACTTGGCAAGTTGCGCCAAAAGGCTGTAGACAAAGGCAATGGAGATCGCCAGCGAGATGAGGGTCATCATGCCAGGCCTGCGATGGCGCAGCTCGGGAACGGCCATTTGGAGGAAGGGTACGCCGCCGTAGCCGAAGATGGCCAGCGAGAATAGGAAAGGAAACCACTCGCTGCCGGGGAAGGTCGGCGCTCTGAAGCCCAACCAACGTTGAAGCACGGGACTGAAGATCAGCACCGGTATGCTGAGCACCAGGCAGATCCAGAAGCGAGTGCGGAACATCTGCTCATGTCCAGTGTGATCGACGTGGCTTTTGCCGCGCCCGGCGTGAGCGGCGTGCCGGACGGGCGGTTCGGGCATGGCATGGGCAGAGTGGCCTTCTGGAGCGCCCGCTGCAAGGTGCATGCGCTCATGCGGTATTGGGTGAGCCATGTGGGCATCGTGTTGATCTTTATGTTCGGTTTGAGATTGGTTCATCCCTTTCCTTAACCCGTGCTACACGTAAAGTCGACCTCAAAGCGAAGCCGAATTTAGAAACGAGCGATATTTCACGTGATTCCTTACGTCAATTTTGGCATCTAATTTCGTTGGGCGAAATAATCATCGGCTCGCGATTCGTCAGTTGGTAGCCATGAATATCTATCACTCCCGCCGGACTGGAGATGGCCTTGGGATACCTGTCTCTCGAATAAAACCGTCGGCGTCATCGGCTGGCGGGAAGCCCGCCGTTCAAGCGCCGCGCTTGTTGGATCGGATGAGGGAGAAACTACGTACCCGTCACTCCAGCATCCGCACCGAGCAGGCGTAGGTTGATTGGATTAAACGCTTGGCGCCTCGGGCCGATGAGATGAATGGCTCAAAAAGCCCCTAATTTTAGTCCTAAGACTCGCCTGCTTGACGTCCTACAGGTTCAGCAGTGCTTCCTACAGGAAAAAGTGCATTCAAAATTTCTTCTATATCTTCCTATACCTGTTATGAGCCAAACAACGTGCCGCCGCTGAAAAGATGAAAGAGTTGGAGGAAGCCAGCGGCGATGTGTGGGGACGGTCAAAGAGACCGCGGATAAGGTCTGGGAAGACCTTAAAACCGGCCTAGCCAGTGCCATTTCCAAATTTAAGTAAGCCAAAAGCGGTAACTCGCCAGTACAAGTTAGTTATGGTATTCGTCGATCGTATCTTTGATTTTAGGAGAAAGGCAATGGACTTAATTTCGCTCGTGGTAGTTCTTACCATCGTCGGCGCGCTGTTGTGGTTGGTGAATAGTTACATACCGATGGACGCGCGCATCAAGCAGATATTGAATGTCGTAGTGATCATCGCGGTGATTCTGTGGTTACTGAGAGCATTCAGAGTTTTAAGCGTGTTTCCGCAGGCATTGGTGTCGCTGGTGGTAGCCCTAGTTGTCGTGGGTCTGTTGTTGGGGGTGGTCAACAGCTACCTACCGATGGACGCGCGCATCAAGCAGATATTGAATGTCGTAGTGATCATCGCGGTGATTCTGTGGCTGCTGAGTGCATTTGGGATTTTGAGTGGACTCCCGCGGATCCACTTCGGGAATCCGTAGTTCTGGTCTCGGTCGAGGGCCTTCCCTGATGTGTCATTTCCGAAAACCCCTTGCGTGTTAGGCGTAGTATCGGCTATGGATGGCCTTTTTTGGAGAAGCAAAAATGCTCGAAACTATAGCGATCATCCCGATTATCGACTGAATGTTTGGTTTGATCTCTTCGTCCTATTCCAACTGGCCTGATCCCAATTGCTTCCCCCACCCTCCCGGTTCACCTCCTTGAGCCAACACCTTTTGGCCTACACTCGCGCGACGCCAAAACGCCCAGGGGCCTCGGGCCAATGAATGGCCTGAAAAGTCCCAAATTTTAGCCCTAAGACTCGCCTGCTTGACATCCCACAGGTTCAGCAGTACTTTCCTTTTCTAAGAAGAAGTACATTTAAAATTCGTGACTAATCTCGTTTTCTCGATCAAGGACTGCGCCCTCATTGCCATCGCCACGGGCGCCAAGGCCTTGACCCTGAAAGAATTGCGCAACGAGCTCTTGACGATTCATCCCGGCAGCATCTATTACCATTTCTGGGGCGGCTTGCTCCATTCCCGCTTCGAAGAACGGGAATACAACAACGACTTCGCCGCCTGGGCCCGCCATGGACTGCACGATGCCGAATTGGCGGAGCGACTGGCCCTCATCGATCCAACCGAATTCGAAGATCTAGACGAGGTCAGGTGCGAACTCGTCGAAGTCATCGAGCAGCGTCTGGACGAGAGCGACCGGCTGCAATGGTTGCCTGCCTCTCAACCTTTCGAATTCATCCAATCGCAAATCGTCGTTTTCGATACCCGTACCCGGGTGGGCGAACCGGAGGCTTTAGCCGATTTAGTGCCTCGTTTTTCGGCCGGAACGGTCTTCTACCATTTCATCGATGCCCGCCGACGCTCCCCCGAGAGGCTCGACGATTTCAGCGCCTGGCTCTCCTCCTTCGGCGATCGCTACGCCGATGTGATACACGATCTCGCCGATATCGATCCCTATTTCGGATCGCTCATCGAATTGCGCCAAACATTGGCTGCTACGTTTTGCCGCCATTTCTCGAGGAGCCTGCGATGAGTCTGCTCGATGATTACACCAAAGTGGTCGGCGAAGATGTGATTGA
The DNA here is from genome assembly GCA_964654415.1 of uncultured Methylococcales bacterium. Taxonomy (GTDB): domain Bacteria; phylum Pseudomonadota; class Gammaproteobacteria; order Methylococcales; family Methylothermaceae; genus Methylohalobius. The sequence continues at coordinate 27,554 of CAZZIP010000011.1, forward strand.
TCACTTGCATCAGTTGGCGGCGCATTTGAAGGGCCGGACCGTGGTGCACGTCAACTCGACCCGGCTGGGCGGTGGCGTCGCCGAAATACTCGCCAAATTGGTGCCTTTATCCCGGGAGTTGGAAATCGATGCCACTTGGGAGGTAATAACCGGGGAGAGCGACTTCTTCGAATGCACCAAGGGTTTCCACAATGCCTTGCAGGGCAATCGCTTGATGATAGGCGAGCGATTGCTGCAGGCTTACGAGGCAACCAATGCTGCCAATGCGGACCGTCTGCGCCCGCAGTTGCAGGAAGCGGATTTCGTGATTATTCACGACCCACAACCCGCGGCCTTGATACGTCATTTTCCCGAGCGCCGCGGAAAATGGATCTGGCGCTGCCACATCGACGCGAGCCACCCCTATCGTCCGGTGTGGAAGTATTTGCGCAACATCGTCGCCTCCTACGACGCCAGTATTTTTTCCCTGGCCGCCTTCGCGCAGAACCTCCCGCATCCCAAATACATCATCCCACCCAGCATCGATCCCTTGTCGGAGAAAAATATCGAACTTCCCCAGGATGAGGTGGATAGTGTCTTTGAGAGATTCAACCTGGAGCGGGATCGCCCGTTGATGTTGCAGGTCTCGCGTTTCGACCGATTCAAGGATCCAGTCGGCGTCATACGCGCCTATCAACTGACCAAAAAATTTGTTCCCAGCGTGCAGCTGGTGCTGGCCGGCGGCAGCGCCACCGACGATCCGGAAGGCGAGATCGTGTTGCAGGAGGTCCGTGCCGCGGCTGCCGAGGATAGGGATATCCACGTGTTGCTGTTGCCGCCGGATGCCCATCGCACTATCAACGCGCTGCAACGCGCGGCCGACATCGTGCTGCAGAAATCCCTAAAGGAAGGCTTCGGACTGACCGTCACCGAGGCCATGTGGAAGGGCAAGCCGGTCATCGGTGGCGACGTGGGCGGCATCCGCTTGCAAGTCGTCAACTTTCATACGGGCTTTCTGGTCAGCACTCCAGAGGGCGCGGCCCTGCGCACCCGCTATCTTCTGCATCACCCGGACAAACTCCGCGAGATGGGCGAAAAGGCCAGGAGTTTCGTGCGCGACAATTTTCTGATCACCCGCCAGTTGCGCGAACATCTAACCCTTATGTTGATCCTGTTGAACCAGGGGCGAGATCGGATCGAATTGTCCTAAAGGAAGCGGGAGGCGCCGGTATGATGAAACGGAGGCGACACAGCATGCCCTTCGGGGCGGAGACGCTGGCGGACGGGCGGGTTCGCTTCCGGCTCTGGGCGCCTGGCGCGCGCCGAGTGGACCTGTGCCTTGGCGATGGGACACAGGAATCAATTCTGGCGATGACTGCGCAGGACGACGGTTGGTTCGAGTTGGTGACGGGAGCCGCGTCGGTTGGAAGTCGGTACCTATACAGGATCGATGGCAAACAGCGCGTGCCCGATCCCGCCTCCCGCTATCAACCCGAAGACGTCCACGGCCCAAGCGAAGTGGTCGATCCGCAAGGTTGGGTGTGGTCCGATCAGAACTGGACTGGCCGGCCTTGGGAGGAGGCCGTGCTCTACGAGCTACACATCGGCACCTTCACGCCCGAAGGCACGTTCCAGGCCGCGGCACGGAAGTTAAGGCATCTGGTCGAATTGGGCGTGACCGCCGTTCAACTGATGCCGGTCGCCGAGTTTCCGGGTCACCGCGACTGGGGTTACGACGGCGTCGCGTTGTTTGCGCCAGAAAGTTCGTACGGTACGCCCGACGATCTGAAGTCGTTCGTACAAACCGCCCACGCCCTGGGATTGATGGTGTTGCTGGACGTCGTCTACAACCATTTCGGGCCGGAGGGCAATTATCTCCATCTTTACGCGCCCGGCTTTTTTACCGAGAAGCATCAGACTCCGTGGGGCGCGGCCATCAATTTCGAAAGCCATTGGGTCAGGCAGTTTTTCATCCACAACGCCTTGTACTGGCTGGAGGAGTTCCACCTGGACGGCCTGCGGCTGGACGCGGTACACGCCATCTTCGACGATAGCGAGCCGCCTATTTTGGACGAGTTGGCGGAGGCGGTGAGGCTCAGTCTGGGCACTTCCCGCCAGGTTCATCTCGTGCTGGAGAATGACCGCAACGCCGCCCACCTCCTGGAGCGAGACGACGCAGGGCGGATAAGCCGTTACACCGCGCAGTGGAACGATGACATACACCATGCCTTGCATGTGTTGCTCACTGGCGAAACGCATGGTTATTACATCGACTATGCCGATCATCCCGCCCGCCATCTGGGCCGTTGCCTGTGCGAAGGCTTTGCCTATCAGGGTGAGGCGTCCGCTTACCGCAAAGGGAAGGCACGAGGCGAGCCCAGTGCTCATCTGCCGCCTACGGCCTTCGTCGGCTTCCTGCAAAACCACGATCAGATCGGCAACCGGGCCTTCGGCGGCCGCATCGTCGAGCTGGCTCCGGTTGAGGCCGTGCGGGCGGCGACGGCTGTGCTTCTGCTCGCGCCTTCACCGCCCTTGTTGTTCATGGGGCAGGAATGGGGCAGTCGGCAACCGTTCGTTTTTTTTTGCGATTTCGAACCGGCCCTGGCCCAGAGGGTTACCGAAGGGCGCCGCCAGGAATTCGCTCGCTTTCCTGAGTTCAACGACCCCGCATCCTGCGAGCGCATACCCGATCCCGCCGCCTTGGCCACGTTTTGCCAGTGCGTGCTGGATTGGGCGAAGGCCGATACCGAGGAAGGCCGCCTTTGGTTGGCCTTCCATCGGGAGTTGCTGACCGTGCGTCACCGGGAGATCGTGCCGCGTCTCTCTGGAATCCGCGGTGGGACAGCTGGGTTCGAGACGATCGGTGAGCACGCTTTGCTGGCGCACTGGCGGTTGGGCGACGGTTCCTATCTGCACCTTGCGGCCAATTTGGGAGCCACGCCCAGCGACCGGATCGAGCGGCCGCCGGGCCGGCTCCTCTTTGCGACGCCCAAGGCTTTGAAGGGCAGTTCCTTGCCGGCTACATGGGCTGGCTGGTCGGTCGTCTGGACGATTCAGGAAGCCTCGGGCCATGAACGGTAGAAACCATCCTATCGCAACCTACCGCGTGCAGCTCAACCGGGACTTCACGTTCGCCGATGCGAGCCGCATCGTGCCCTATCTGCACGGCCTCGGCATCAGCCATGTCCATGTCTCCCCCTGTCTCAAGGCGCGCACTGGCAGCACACACGGCTACGACATCGTCGACCACGGCAGTTTGAACCCGGAACTCGGGGGCCACGAGGCGTTCGCCCGTTTGGTCGACACCCTGCATGCGCATGGCATGGGCCTCATACTCGACATCGTGCCCAATCACATGGGGGTCGATAGGGAGAATGCCTGGTGGATGGACGTCCTCGAAAATGGCCAGGCCTCACCCTATGCAGCTTATTTCGACATCGATTGGCATCCCATCAGGGAAAGCTTGCGCGGCAAGATACTGTTGCCGGTGCTGGGCGATCATTACGGGAGAGTTCTGGAAGCTGGAGAGCTCACGCTGGAATTCAATGAACAGCGCGGAGAGTTTGGCATTCGTTATTACGACTGGGTCTTTCCGCTGGAGCCGGAAACCTATCCCATCATACTGACCCACGAGCTCGAGCAATTCACCACGCTGGCGAGCGATGAAGGGCATATCTTGATCGAATGGCATGGCTTGATCACCGACTTCGAGCAGCTACGCGCGGCCCGTGCCTCGCCCACGGAAAGGGCGCGTTCTGCATCAGCCTGCAAACAGCGACTCGCCGCACTCTACGCGCAATCGGCCGCGGTGCGGGCATTCATGGCTGAAAAACTGGCCGTATTCAACGGAATGGTAGGGAAGCCCGACAGTTTCGACTGCCTCCATAGCCTCCTGGAGCAGCAGTCGTTCCGCTTGGCGCACTGGCGCGTGGCGGCGGACGAAATCAATTACCGGCGCTTTTTCGACATCAACGAATTGGTCTGCCTGCGCCAGGACAATCCCGAAGTCTTTGAAGCCTCCCATCGGCTGATTTTGGCGATGATCGCCGATGGCAGCGTCGATGGCCTGCGCATCGACCACGTGGATGGCTTGTGGGATCCGCGTGCCTATTGCGTGCGTCTACAAGAGCAAATCAGCCGGATCACCGGTCGGCCGGGCGGCGAATCCGAAAAGGCCAATCCCGGTTTCTATCTGGTGGTCGAGAAGATACTCGCCGACTACGAGTATCTCCGCGAAGATTGGCCGGTCGCAGGCACGACGGGGTATGAATTCGCCAACCTGGTCAACGGCTTATTCGTCCATGCCCCCTCGGAGGATGACCTAACCCGCATCTACGCGAGTTTCACCGGACAAAGGGCGGCGTTTGATGAAGTTCTTTACGATTGCAAGCGCCGGGTCATTCGCACCCAGATGTCCAGTGGACTGACGACGCTGGTGAATCAGCTGGGTGCGATTGCCGAAGCGGAGCGGGCAACCCGCGACTACACCCTGAACGGCTTGCGCGAGGCGCTCACCGAAGTCGTGGCCTGTTTCCCCGTCTACCGCACGTACATCGCGGCGGACGACGTGCGCGAGGAAGACCGCCGCTTCGTGGAGTGGGCTATCGCACTGGCCAAGAAGCGTAGCCCCGCGAGCGATGTCAGCATCTTCGATTTTCTGCGCGACGTGCTCTTGTTGCGAAATCTCGAAGGCCGAAGACCCGAATATCGCAGCCAGGTTTTGCAGTTTGTCATGAAGTTCCAGCAATACACGGCGCCGGTCATGGCCAAGAGCCTGGAGGACACCAGTTTTTATGTGTACAACCGCCTGGTCTCGCTCAACGAGGTCGGCGGCGATCCGCGCCGATTCGGCACCACCGTGGCCGCCTTCCATCGCGCCAATCAGCAGCGCCTGAAGCATTGGCCCAAGAGCCTGGTGACGCTGGCCACGCATGACAGTAAACGCAGCGGCGACGTGCGCGCCCGAATCAACGTCTTGAGCGAACTCGCCGACGAATGGCAACGGAGGCTCGCGCTCTGGTCTAGGCTCAACCGCAACAAGAAAAGACTGGTCGACGGCCAACTCGCGCCCTCGCGCAACACGGAGTATTTGCTCTATCAGACCTTGGTGGGCGCCTGGCCGCTCGAGGCGCCGGACGGCAAGGCCCTGGAGCTATTCCGCGACCGCATCGAGGCTTACATGCTCAAGGCGGTCAAGGAAGCGAAGATACACACCTCCTGGATCAACCCCAACGCAGAGTACGAGCAGGCGGTCACGACCTTCGTGCGGGATTTGCTGGATCACACGAAAAGCGAGCCCTTTTTGCGGGACTTCCTGGACTTCCAGAAGCGGGTCGCTCGCTTCGGCTTCTACAACGGCCTTGCGCAAACGGTGCTGCTCTTGACCGCACCGGGCGTTCCCGACATCTACCAGGGGACCGAGCAGTGGCGCTTTACGCTCGTCGATCCGGACAACCGTCGACCAGTCGATTTCACCGCTCTAGAGGATACCCTGAACGGCGTGCGGCATGCCGCTGAGAATCAGCCGCGCCCTGCGCTGCTGGATGACTTGCTGACCCACATCGAGGATGGGAGAGCTAAGCTATTTGTGATCTGGAAAATCCTGGCGCTGAGGAGGGCGCATCCCGAACTGTTCGCGCAGGGCGACTACCTGCCGCTCGAGGCGACCGGGGACAAGGCCGCCCATGTATGCGCCTTCATGCGGCGTTGGGAACAGCAGGTCAGCATCGTCATCGTCGCACGGTGGTTTGTCGGCCTCGTTGCGAGTCAAAGCATGCACCCTGTGGGAACCGAGGTATGGGGTGACACCCGCGTGCAAATCCCCGAATTGGCGAAAAATGGGGTCTTTCGCGACGTATTTTCCGAAGTACCGGTCAGAGCAATGGACCGCGAGGGCGAGCGGTGTTTGATGATCGGCGAGGTATTGACGCATTTCCCGGTCGCCGTTTTGATCGGGGAATGACGGCGTTTTCTGGCAGTCTGATTGGCGGATCGCCCTGTCAAGCATCCGCCGTACGAGTCTACGCCCCAAGGAGAATGCTATGAACGGCATCCCTACGCACCATTGGCATCAGGTCCCGACCGACACCGTCTCGGAGATTCTGAATGTGGGCCCCGCACGGGGTCTGGATGAGGACGAGGGCACAGCGTCTGGGACGTCACGGTCCCAAGCGCCTGACGCCGAAGAAGGGCAAGAGTCCCATCGTCCTTTCCCTGTCCTAGTTCCACCATCCGCTCATCTACATCCTGCTGGTTTCGGCTCTGGTGACCGGCTTCCTCAAGGGCTGGGTGGACGCGTCATCTTCGGAATCGCGCTTGTCCCAAAGCGGATCGGGCTGCGGGTGTGGATTTCATTGACGGCCTTGTCGAGCAGGTCCTTCAGCGCGATGCGGTAGGTGAACCCATACCTTCCGTCCCAGGTGACGTCGCACATGAACCCGGGATCACAGTGCGGAAGCAGCAGCACACTCTCGACTACCGTATCGCCGACGTTTGGAAGCGCTGCCTCGAGGTTGGCAGCCGGAAAGTCGAGCCGCTCCTGGCCAATGAAATCATCGCCGTCGTGACCACAACTGTCGCCAGCATGCTTACCCGCGTCGGGACCGGTCACGATGCAGCCCTTGGCCGGATCGAAGGGGCGGGTGTCGCCCGAATCGACGTCGTCGATCTCGTTCGAGACCGTCCAGCCCTTGGCGTCGCGGGTCTCGACCTTGACCTCGTCGGACCCCAACCAGTCGACGCCGGTCTCGTCGAGCGCCTTGAAGCTTACGGCCTCGATCTTGTAGCGGCGCTCGATGAAGAACAAGTCCGCCCATGGCATCGGCTGGACGACGCTGCTGGCCGGCGGCTGACCCGACTTAGCTTGCGCGAACGATGCGCAGCCGAGCCAGCCCCAGACCGCGACCAGGCTCCGCGCGCGTTGCGCGAATTGCTGCAGATTTATCTTCCGGCTAAGCGACATGAATGCCAGATGCCGGGACAATCCGGTCGTTTTCCAGAACGACCGGATGCGAACTATGCTCGATCAAAGCATACATGTGCAGGTATTTGGATACCTCCGCCGGTTGCTTGGTCTTTTGTCCGAAATACTTTCCAGGCTTATCGTAAGCTTCGGTGACTACTTGGTCGTCGTATATAGCGAAATGGAAGGAGCTGATGGTGCTGCTGACGTTGCCTGGAGCGGGGAGTTCGTCGCGGTAGGCTAGCCGGATCTCGACGCCGTCCTTCTGGTGTGTCAGCAACACCGTTTGCACTTCAGTATCTGCCAAGTCGTCACGGTCAACGACAAAGATGCGGGTCAGCACGATACCGCGCTCCCGGGCACGCAGATTAGCCTGATAGAAATTGTGATGTGCCCCGTGTGTTCCCCAGCCATGGGTCATCGGATCGACGGTCTTGATCTGACGCGTGGCATGGTCGCAGAGTCTGGCTCCCTCCAGGTAAAACTCCGATTCGTCCAAAGGGACGTAGCCGCGCTGCAGGAGGTCGATGGTCATTTTGGCCTCCGCTAGGACCTCCTGCGCCTTGACCTGGCATTCCGGATCGGCGATCTGCGCGATCGAGAAGATGATCTCGTGGGCCTGATAGTACTTCTCGGAGAGCGTCTCCCGGGCATGCTTACTCTCCTCTTTTAGAAGGTAGGTGGCGAGGGAGAGCAGGATGCCCATGCCGAATATGGTATAGGCGACTTGCGGGAAATGGAGCACCCAGTGGAAGAATATAGCCAGGCCGGAGCCCGCCAGGAATTCAACCAAGATTGCCATAATGCTGCTGTCGATATCAAATCATTGGTTCACGGTCCGTTCGACACTGCCACGGCGGCGCTCGTTCCTCCTAAGGTCAGCGACTTACCCTCAGCGCCCAGGCTGGTGATCCCGTCACCAGGCGCGCCCAGTCCCCGCCGGCCAATCGAATTTCCCAGATTCGAGTGATTCATAGGCTTGCCTTACAGGTCATACCCCACCACCGGGATGACCCAAGGATGGCGGGTAATGGCCGTGCTGCCAAGGGTTCCCTGATTGCCCGCTGCCGCAATCACGATCACCTCGCGCTTGGCGGACAGGATGCCGGCCACGAAGCTGCCGTGCTGGCAGCAGGCTACTCCTCATAGCTGTTGACCACAATGGATTTTTTGGTCTAGCAGAAATCATCCGTCTACTCGATGCGGAAGGTCCGGAGCCGGCAGAAGGCAGTTCAGATCGAGCCGCCTATCTCTCCGGTGGTACTCACCCACAGGTGGGGAAGCCCTAAATTCTCAAGCCATGCAGGCCCCTCTTGTTCCTTGAGGAGAGCGATGGTGGCGGCACTGCCGGCGACCACGCATAGTTCCCCAAGTACCGTGACTGCGGCCAGATATTGCACCGGCCAGCCGGTTTTGGGATTTAAAATATGGCCGAAGCGCCGGCCATCTATGACCAGACAGCGCTCGTAGTCGCCGCTGGAAGCCACCGCGCCTTCTCGAACCAAGAGAGTAGTGAGCAGACCTTGCCGGCGCGGATGGCGGATGCCTACTCGCCAGGGGCGGCCGTCGGGGCGCGGACCGATGATCTTGATGTCTCCCCCTAGGTTGACCATTCCGGAACGGACCCCAGCTTCGATCGCCAAGGCCGCCGCCCGATCAACGGCATACTCCTTGACGATGCCGCCGAAGTCAAGCTCCATGCCTGCAATTGGGAAGGCTAGGTGCGGAGGTTGCCAGAGGACCTTGTTCCAGCCGATTTGGGCGCGCAGGGTTTCGATCTGCTCGCAGGTGGGCGTTTGTCCTGAGTCGAAGCGCCAGACGCGACGCAGAATGCCTGAAGTGATGTCGAATAAACCCTCGCTTTGGGCATAGCAGGTTTGCGCATAGTCGAGCAGGCTTTGGGTCTCCGGGTCCACTTCGATTTTCCCACCTTGCGCCGCAATGCGGTTGATTTCAGACAATAAGCTGTCGGGGCGGTAGCGCGAGTAGCGCTTTTCTAAGCGCGCAACTTCGGCGAGGATGGCAGCCAAGACCGATCTGGCTTGGCCAGGCGCGGCAAACAATTCCACCTCGCACACTGTGCCCATCGCCCTGAAGCTATGCTGGAGGCGGATTATTGGCATCAAGGCTCCATCTTTATTACCATATTGCCGGAACAATAATAACAGTGAAGGAAGATGTTGACCCGTAGAAGCCTCCTAAAGGGGATTTTAGCTTTAGCGGCTCTTGGACTTTTCCCCCAACACGCTACCGCCAAGCGCACAGCGACCTCAGGCAAAGCTTTTAGCTATGATTGGCTAAAAGAGCGAGCAAGAAATCTGGCTTTGCACCCCTTTGTTCCGGCCTCGGAGCAACTTCCAGCTTGGCTGGTTGGAATCGACTGGGATGCCTACCAGTCTATCCGCTTTCGCCCAGAGCACGCTTTGTGGCGCGAGCAAGGGCTTCCTTTCCAGGTGCGCCTGTTTCATTTGGGCCTGTTCTTCAAGCATCCGGTCCACCTTTACGAAGTCGTAGAGGGACTGGCGCGGCCTATCCCCTATCGCGCCGATTGGTTTGAGTTTGGCCCTGAGATCAAAGTGCCGCCAAAAGTGCCGGATTTGGGCTACGCCGGCTTTCGCGTCCACGCCCGACCAGATTTCGAACGCGATATGTTCGCTTTTCTAGGGGCCAGCTACTTCCGCGCCGTCGGGGAGAGCAAGCAATACGGTATGTCTGCCCGGGGGTTGGCGATCAATACCGGCTTTGACGAGGAATTTCCCGAATTTCGCGAATTCTACTTGGAGCGCCCCGGTCCAGAGGATGAGGCGATCTTCATCTATGCCTTGCTGGCTGGACCGAGCGTCAGCGGCGCCTACCGGTTTGTGGTCACTCCCGGCGAGCCCACAGTCATGGACATCGAGGCCAACCTGTATCCGCGCCGGTCAATCGAACGGGTGGGAATCGCACCGTTGACGAGCATGTTTTTATGCGGCGAGAACGACCGTCGGGTAGCCGACGATTTCCGTCCCGAAATCCACGACTCCGACGGGCTGGCGATGTGGACCGGCGAGGGCGAGTGGATCTGGCGGCCTTTGCTCAATCCGCCGATGGTGCGCACCAATTCCTTTCTAGACCGCAACCCTAAAGGGTTTGGCTTGCTCCAGCGCGACCGTAACTTCGACCATTACCAAGACGACGGGGCCAACTACCACTTGCGCCCTTCAACCTGGGTTGAGCCACAAGGCGCTTGGGGCGAAGGAGAGGTGCAACTGGTGGAGCTTCCAGCGCCCGATGAGACCTTCGACAACGCGGTCGCGTTCTGGCATCCTAAAGACCCTTTGCTTCCGGGTCGAGCTTACAGTTTCCGCTACCGCCTAAGCTGGGGAGCCGATCCACAGCCGCCTTCCCACGGCGCACGGGTGGTAGCCACGCGCACCGGAGTTGGCGGCATCCCGGGCCGGAAAAACCAGATCCCCTCGCGCAAATTCGTCATCGACTTTGGCGGCGGGAGGCTCAACGAGTTGCCAGAGCAGGCTAAGGTCGAACCGGTCATCACCGTCTCGCGCGGTAGGGTGCTGGAGCCGGCCGCACGGCCGATTAAAGGCATGCCTTACTGGCGGTGCAACTTCGACTTAGTTGTGGACGGCCAAGAAGTCGTGGACATGCGCTGCTTCCTCAAAGACGAGCAGGGGGTGCTCACCGAGACCTGGTTGTACCAATATCTTCCGCCTCAGAAAGCATAATTCCAAGTAAAGGTCAAAGCGCCTTCGCGCTCGAGCTGGTAGCCGTAGAAATCGTCTAGCACCGGCTGCAGCCACTCAAAGCGCAAGGCGTTGCCGGCAAAGGTGCCAGAGGGCACTAAGGCGCTCAGGCCAAAGCCCAAGTCGAAAAACCTGCCGCCTGAGTTCTGAGGAAAATCCATGGGCCCAAGGCGCCGACTGAAACCATCGACGTCGCCAGCTATCTTTCCTTGGAAGGTATAGACTCCACGCACCGACACCCCTAGCCAGTCTGTCAAGCTATACCCACCCCAAGCGCTGGCTTGGGCCAAATGGCCGCGCCGCCAACCGGCGTCGTTTTCCTCCAGGCGTACCGCGCCTAAGAGCTGTCCTCCCCACCACCAGCGGCCCTGCTCGCCGGTGTAGGTGAGGCTGGGGATAAAATCGAAGCTACCGCTCCCGGTTTGCATGTCGAAGTGGTAAGACCCCATCTCCTGCTGGTGCATGCGCCGCATTTTCAAATGCACCTCGCCCGTTGGAACGCTCAAGCCCAAACCGAGATGCAGGTGATGGGGTTCGGCTTGCCACAGCCGGATCAAAGCAGCCAGCAAAGTGTCGCCGACGCCGCCGGTGGTGTGCTTGCCGCCGTGCTCGAATACCTGAGGATCGCGCGGCGGGCGCCCGGAAAGCGCCTCTGTATCCATCTCCATCGCCACAAACTGCGGCATGATCATGAGGTTGAGCCAGTCGCTTGGGGCGTACATGAGCTCGAGCATGTGCATGCTCATCTCCATCTTTTTGGGCGCAAACCTACAGGCGATCAGGCCGCAGCCTTCAGCGACCACCAATGGGTCGCGGGCGCGGCGCGAACCGTGGAGAAGGTCGCCGTTTTGGCTTTGGTGCATCAAGCGGTAGCCGACCATGAATGGGGTAGCCCTGGGCATCATGTGGGCATACATCAGGCCGGCAGGTAGAAAGTGGTGGCCGTGCAGGCCATGGTGGTGAGCGTGGTGTTCCAGCTCGCTCAACTGCAGCGCTTCCAAATCGACCGTTAACGCCGCATTGGCGACTAGGAAATTAAAATCGCTGTAAGCGTCCTCTCCGCCTCCGCCCAGTTTCAGCGAGCCGGCGTGAGCGTAATACTCAAATCCGGCCTCAAAAGTCACGCCCTTAGCAAAAGCCTTGCTCACGGTGATCCCCCCGCTTAAAGCGCCAAAGCCGGATAATCGGTGGTCGCTGGAGAAATGCTTAGGCAACGCCCGACGGTCGAAGCGAATGCGCTTGGGAGCAACGTCTTCTGGCGGAGTCACTGGGTTCCCGGCTGCATCGAAAAAGTCTCCATTGTCGAAGAAGAACTCTCGTCCTTGTCCGTCCACCCAGACCTCCCGTCCTTTAGGGTCTTTGGCAATGGTCTCAAACGGCTGCAAAGAGAGCAAATAGGGCTGGTAGAAACTTGCCTGGTCTTGAGAGTAATAGCGAATCCTAGGGGCGATGGTCCAGCCCCCGCCTAAAGGCTGGATCCACTGAGCCTCAAACGTATGGGCGGAAACTCCCCAGTCGTCGCGCGAGAACTGATAGCCAAGGTGCAAGGCAGCGTCCAGCGGGGCCAGATAATGCACCCATTTAAGGCCCAGCGTTCCCTGGTTGCGCTGCGCTGGCCGTTCTTCCAAAAGCGCGCGGCGGTCACCGATCAGCACCGGCTGGCCGAGCTGCGTTGGATCGACGAAGATCACCGTCACTGCTTTGTAGGGGTTTTCTAAAAACCCCAGGCTTTTGCTATACCCCAAGTTGAGGTTTAGCAGGTCATCCCGGCTTAAAACCTGGCTTAACCCTAAGTGGAAAGTAAAATCGCGTCGTTCTCCCAGAAGCTGCTCAAGCGCCAGACCGCCTTTGCGACGCAAGCGGATGCTTGTGAGATAGCGGTCCTTGACGATGTAAGGCGAGGAATCGTGATCCAAAAGCGCTTGAATGTCGCTGTGGGTGTAATTGAAGCCATAGCTTAAGGTGGTCAGCTTGCGGTTGAAATCCAACCGCCCGCGTACTCCTCCGTGGGCCGATCGGTAGTCGTTTTCCAGGGAAAATCCCCCAAGCAAAGCAAGCTCGGCCTCGTCCCATTCGTAGCCCAGACGGAAATCGCTCGCTCGCCGCACCTCAGGCGAGGCGCTGGCCAAAACGTGGACCAGGCGCGATTCCTCCTTGCCCGAACGCAGAAAGTGAAAATCCGAATCTAAGGCCACCTGGCCGGTTAAAAGCGGCGAAGCGCCGGAGGTAGCATCGGCCAAGGGACGATTGGGCCGGGCGGCCAGGGGAGCAGTGGCAATGGGGGTGGCCCCCGACCAGACATCTTCGGTGTAGGCAAAACCAAAGCGCCAGCGGTCGAGCAGCCCAAGGTCGGCCGAAAAGCGGGTGGTGTCGACCTGCAGCGGGCGAAATTGGCTTTTGGCCTCGAACAGATTGCGCTCGCCCTCTTGGTAGCGGCTGTACTGCAAGCTCACCTGGCTGTTTTCCGCCGCCAATCCCGGCAGCAGCAAGGCCGCCGAAGTCAGCGCTGTCAGGGCCTGGCTTTTGGCCATCTAGTAACACCCACAACCGCCGCCTGTGCCTTTGACGCTTCCCCCTGCCTCGCGGCTGCTGTAGACGTGCTCTTGGATCGCGCTCTGGACAGGATAAGGATCTAAAGCCATCTGCGGTTTAGCCAGCCGCCCACGCTCCCAAGGAGCCACTTGCACGCAGCCGGTCAGAAGCAAAAGCAGGAAAGCCCCCGCGCAGCGCATCTCACCTCGCCTCGGCAAGCAATTCCATTACCTTGGTTTTGAGTTCGTCCGCGTCCTCGGCGCGAAATCCAAGATGCCGAAAGCGTATTCTCCCTTGGCGGTCGATCAAATACGCCGCTGGCATCCCGGCCACCTCGAAAGCGCGCGCGCAGTCGCCGTGAGGATCCAAAAACACGGTAAACCGAACCGGATAACGATCGAGGAAAGCCTGGGCTTCTCTAGAGTTCTCGTCCAGGTTGACGGCCACCACCGCCAGCCCTTTATCGCCTAACTCCTCAGTCAACTTGTTGAGGAACTGAAAAGAGCGGGCGCAGGTCGGACACCACGAAGCCCAAAAGTCTAGATACAGCACTTTTCCTGCCTGGACTTGGTGTAAGCGGTGCTCCTCTCCCTCAAGCGAGGTCAGCCTACAATCGGGAAATTCGGCCGCTGCGGTAAAACCGATCCAGCCTGCCAGAGCGATGAGGAGTAAGGCTTTCTTGTTCACTGGACTTGGCGCACCTGAATCTCAGTTCCGGTGTGGTCGCCGTTAGCGGTCACACAATGCCAGATCAGGGAGAAAGCCCTAGGACCCGGACCGGTCTTGTTGACCAACATCCGATAGACGCCGTCGCCGCCTTGAAGCACGATGGGATCGCTGTACTGGGCGTCGCCGGAGACCTGGTCAGTAGTGTTGGCGGCCTGGTTGCCTTTGATCACCTGCAGGTTGACCAACAGCCCAGGCGCCGGTGGACTGTCGTCGCGCACCTGGGCAAACAGATACGCCGTTGGCCCATGGCCGTCGTCGCCGCAGATCACATCCGCCATGTCGGTCGCCTGGGCGTCTGGACTTTGAGGAAATATCGGCAGGGGGATACCGGTCACGTCGTGGGCAAGACTACTCCCAGCCCATGCTAGCCACAAACCCAATAGGAAACGCTTCATCCAATCCTCCTCTTTCGATAAGCAGGGACAGTATAGCCGCCCCCGCGCCAAACTGCATCAGGGTGCCGGCCAAATCTGCTGACCGTTCCACTGGACTTTGAAATTCTCCTTGAGCTGCCGCAGGGAAGGATAAATCCGCACGTCTACTCCCTGGCCACAGCTCGCCGGCAGCGGGAACTGAGCGAGGTTGCGAGTGACTTTGAAGGTGGCTGGGGAGTCGTAAGCGTGGGCTGGATCGCCAAAGTACTTGGCATCGGGGCTGTTGGGATCGACTCCAGGCACCGCCTTGACCCAGAAGTTTGTCGCGTGGTTGAACTCGGGATCGGCTGCGCTTTTGATTTCACACACATCGGCGATCGCTGGCATGAAAGTGATGCTCTTGGCGCAGGCGTTGTCTTGGAACACGACTGCCTGGATGCGAAACGGCATTTTGCCCACCCAGTTGTGGGGCGGAAGCCCTTCGCCGCCGCCGGCCCAGTAGCCGATGGGATTGCCGTTTTTATCTGCTATTAATTCCTCGATGGGGAACACATCGTTGCTCTTGACCACCCGGATGAAGCCTCCGGCCTGGATGAAATCGGAGACCGGCCCGTTGTGGGGACTCCAAGTCTTGCCGCCGTCAGAGGAGACCTCGACGATGGAGTCGGTCTGGTCGGGCATGAACAGGATATGGCCGATCACGCTCATATCGCCGCAGCCGTGGGTGATTACCGCCGCGGCGTCGTACGTCGCGTGCCCAGCGCGGTTTTCTTCAGCGCTGTTTGGAGATAAGCGGGTGTGCGCAAACGCCTGGCCGGTCATACCCAAAGCAGCCAGTAAAAGCACAGTTTTTTTCATCTTGCCTCCTTTTTGTACGGGATTTACCACAGTTTTTCATCAACCATCCATTAAGGCGTTCCTGTACAAAATACGTACCACACTTATAGATCAATGACTTATTAAAAATCCGCTCCCGTATTTGCGGCATTTGCCGTAGATGGTGTGGCATATCACGCGGCCTCTATCTTTTTCTGTGGGTTTCGCTATGCTTTTGCATATGCGCAGGATAATCCTGATTCTCCTGGCGATCGCCTGCTGGAACACAGCCTTCGGAGAGGGGTTCGACCCACATCTGGCGCGCAGCGTGGTCAAAGTCATGGCTTACGCCCAAGCCAACCGGGTGGCTGCAGGTTCGGGCGTGGTCGTAAGCGAGGGAAAGGTGGCGACCAACTGCCACGTCACCCAGGCGGCGCATTCAGTCGCTTTGTTCCAAGGGGCTGTGCGCTATGAGGTGCTTGCTCAGGCAGCTGCGCCGGAGTTGGATCTATGTCTGCTCTATACTGCTTCCAGGCTTCCGCCAGTAAAGCTCGGCGCGCCCGTGGCGGGAGAGGTAGCCTACCTATATGGCTATCCTGGCGCCATCGGTCTGAGCGTGACCAAAACCCAAATCCGGCGCCTTCGCCCTTACCGGAATGATCAACTCATCGAACTTGAAGCCGGTTTTGTCTACGGAGTCAGCGGCGGTGCTCTGTTTAACGAGCGCGGCGAGCTGATTGGTCTGGCTACTTTTATGCAGCGGAAGCCGCCGGCTTTTTATGCCATTCCGGCGAGTTGGATAAGCAAGGTATTCAACCGCCAAGCATCGCCAATTCGCCCGCTGCTCGAACAGCCATTCTGGCAAACCGACACGCGGTTTTGGGAGGACAGGCTATGAGCCGACAACAAGGCCGAGGTGGAATGGGCAGCCGCAAACACGGACGTTCTGGTCGGCCAGGACCTCCGCCCGGCTTGAAATGCTCTCTGGCGCGCTTGGAAAACGAACGGAGACAAAAGCCTAAGCGCTCGCAGAAGTGGTTTGCCTCTGTCTTAGCCCTGCTACGCGCCAAGCGCCATGAGTCTTGACGCCGATTTTCTCCTGCGTTTAGTCGGGCTACCTGAGGTCCTAGAGCAATACAGTACTTTAGAGGAAGGACTGAAAGAATTGGCCAGCCTTACCGCCACCCATCTGCGCTGCGAGGCTTGCTCCATCATGCTGCTGGAACAGGTCGAGGAAGAAAAGCCTCCAACGCTTAAAGTGTATGCCAGCTTTGGCGAGCTGCCACCCCAAGCGCATCAAACTCACCAGGCGATCGGCGAGGGAATTGCCGGCTATGTGGCCGAGACCGGCCAGCCGCTTTTGATCCCAGACCTTTCCACCTCGCCGTTAGCTTTCGCCGCGCGCTGGCCGCAAGATGCAAGGCGTAGCCTGATGGCAGCGCCGATCTGGGTCGGCAAAAAAGTGATCGGGGTTATTAATGTCAAGCACCCAGCTGATGGGCGAGAACTTAGCTCCCAGGATTTAGACACCTTGCGCTTGTTCGCGCTGTTTGTGGGCCAGGCGATTCAGCTCTTTCAGCTGCAGGGCCTGTTGCGCTCGCATTTTGTCCGGCAAGCGGTAGCAGCGCAGTCAGCACCGGGCAAACTCAGCCCCGATCCGGCACAGCTTGCCAGGATCGTGGCCAAGTCTTTCTATCGCGAGCTGACCCAGGCTGGTTTTTCTCCCCGCGATATTCTCAACACCGCTACCGAAGTCATAGCCTTGCTGCAAGAACAGCTTGCCCGCTACAGGCAGCGCTGGCAGAGAACGGATCAATGACAGACGGCTTTTAACCTAGCGATGGCGGTCTGCAAGTTTTCCAGACTGGTGGCGATGGACAAGCGAAGATGCCCTGGCGCGCCAAAGGCCGATCCCGGCACCAGTGCGATTTCGGCCCGTTCGAGCAGGTATTCGGCCAGTTCTAAATCGTCTTTGCAGCCTAACCGTGCGATCAATCCGGTGACTTTAGGGAACAGATAAAATGCTCCTTCTGCCGGAAGACACGCGATGCCAGGGATTTGGTTTAACGCCTCGACCATAAAGTCGTGACGTTGTTTGAACGCTTCGACCATCGGTCGTATACAGCTTTGATCGCCTTCTAGCGCTGCCACCGCCGCTGCCTGCGAGATCGAAGCCGGGTTAGAGGTGCTTTGCGACTGGATATTCTTCATCGCGGCGATCAGCTCCTTAGGACCTGCGGCGTAGCCGATGCGCCAGCCAGTCATGGCGTAGGCCTTAGAAACTCCATTCAAGACGACGGTGCGGTCGTACAGCTCAGGACAGGCGTTGAGGATGTTGGCAAACTCCCCATCCCACAGGATGTGCTCGTACATATCGTCGCTGGCGATGAGGACGTGGGGATGGGCGAGCAACACCTGGGCCAGAGCTTTCAGCTCCTCTAGGCTATACACCTTGCCGGTAGGATTGGAGGGGCTGTTTAATACCAAAAGGCGGGTTTTGGGGGTAATGGCGGCCTCAAGTTGCTCAGGAGTGATCTTGAAGCTTTGCTCCTGGTCGGCTTCGATGAACACCGGGGTAGCATCGGCAAGGAGCACCATATCCGGGTAGGATACCCAATACGGCGCCGGGATGATCACCTCGTCCCCGGAATTCAAAAGCGCCTGAGCTAGATTGTAAAAACTTTGCTTGCCGCCGCAGGAGACTAAAATTTGCTCAGCTTGGTATTCTAAGCCGTTGTCGCGACGGAACTTTTGAACGATCGCCCGTTTCAAAGTTGGGATGCCGTCCACCGGCGTGTATTTGGTCATGCCGGCGTAAATGGCTTGGATGGCGGCTTGTTTGATGTGGTCTGGGGTGTCAAAATCAGGCTCGCCTACTCCTAAGTCGATGACCTTGCGCCCTTGGGCCTTTAACGCGGAAGCTTTAGCGCTCACCGCGAGAGTAGGAGAGGGTTTGATCTTTTGGACGCGCGCAGAAAGGGAGATTGTCATAGTTTTCGTTTCAATCCATTCCCAGCAATTAAGCCGGGAAATACCAAAAGTTGTTGAACAGCCGGAATATGATACCTGAACGCAAGCGCCCGCCAAATCCTTCTGTGGCGAAAAAATTTAAGCTCCACAGCCCATTCGAGCCAGCTGGCGACCAGCCGGAGGCGATCCGGCAACTGGTGGAGGGGCTGTGCCACGGCGAACTGCATCAGACGCTCTTGGGAGTCACTGGCTCAGGCAAGACCTTCACCATGGCCCACGTGATCGAGCGCGTCCAACGACCGGCGCTGATTTTGGCCCCAAACAAGACGCTCGCCGCTCAACTCTATGGGGAGATGAAGGGCTTTTTTCCCGAAAACGCGGTCGAATACTTTGTTTCCTACTACGATTACTACCAGCCCGAGGCCTATCTTCCGGCTTCCGATACTTACATCGAAAAGGACGCCTCGCTCAACGAGCACATCGAGCAGATGCGCCTGTCGGCGACCAAAGCCCTGCTGGAACGGCGCGACACCGTCATCGTTGCCACTGTCTCCTCAATTTACGGTTTGGGAGAACCGGCTTCCTACTTCCAGATGGTCTTGCACCTGGTACGCGGCGACCTGATCGACCAGCGCAAAATTCTGCGCCGGCTGGCCGAACTCCAGTACACCCGCAACGACGTAGAGCTTCGGCGCGGCACCTTTCGGGTGCGCGGCGAAGTGATCGACATTTTTCCCGCCGAGTCGGAAAAGGAGGCGCTGCGCGTGGAACTGTTCGACGACGAGATCGAGCGCCTGACTCTGTTCGATCCGCTCACCGGCGAGGTGATCTCGCCGCTCGCCCGCTATACAGTCTATCCCAAGACCCACTACGTCACCCCGCGCGAGACTTTGCTCAAAGCGGTCGATTCGATTCGCGAGGAGCTTAGAGAACGCCTTATCGAATTGCGTCGCCAAGGCAAGCTGGTCGAAGCGCAGAGGTTGGAGCAGCGCACTCGCTTCGACCTGGAGATGATTCTGGAGGTAGGTTACTGCTCGGGGATCGAGAACTATTCGCGCCACCTTTCTGGACGCGCCCCGGGAGAACCGCCGCCGACCCTGTTCGACTACCTGCCCGAGGACGCCATCGTCTTCATCGACGAAAGCCACGTCACCATCCCGCAACTGCGGGCTATGTATCGAGGCGATCGGTCGCGCAAGGAAACCCTGGTGAACTACGGTTTCCGCCTGCCTTCGGCTTTGGATAACCGCCCTTTGACGTTTGCCGAATTCGAAGCGCGCGCACCACAGCGGATTTACGTTTCTGCTACCCCAGGTCCTTACGAGCGCGAGCACTCGGGACGCTTCGTTGAGCAGGTGGTGCGACCCACGGGTTTAGTAGACCCAGAACTCGAAGTCCGCCCTGCCCTCACCCAGGTGGACGACTTGCTGTCGGAAATCACCGCCAGGGCGGCGCAGAACGAGCGCGTTTTGGTCACTACCCTGACCAAGCGCATGGCCGAGGACCTGACCGATTATTTAGGCGAACACGGAGTCAAAGTCCGGTATCTTCATTCCGACATTGACACGGTCGAGCGCGTCGAGATCATTCAGGACTTGCGCAAGGGGGTGTTCGATGCCTTGGTGGGCATCAATTTATTGCGCGAGGGACTCGATCTGCCGGAGGTCTCGCTGGTGGCGATTTTGGACGCCGACAAAGAAGGCTTTTTGCGTTCCACCGTGGCGCTGATCCAGACTATCGGCCGGGCGGCCCGCCATGTGAACGGCAAGGTGATCCTATATGCCGATCAGATCACGGCTTCAATGCGCCAGGCGATCGACGAAACCGAGCGCCGCCGGCAAAAGCAGCTCGCCTACAATGCCCGCCACGGTATCACCCCGAGAAGCGCCACGCGCAAGCTGGACGACATCCTGGAGGTACCGGTGCCGGGACGCGGGAGGCCAGCGAAGGCAAAGGTGGCCGAGGCCAAAGCCCAATATAAGATCACCTCTCCCAAGGAAGCCGCCAGGATGATCCGGCAGCTCGAGGAGCAGATGTATCGCCATGCGCGCGAGTTGGAGTTCGAGGAGGCGGCGAGGATTCGCGACGAGATCGCCGCTATCAAAGCGCGTTTCGCCTTGGCAGGCTGAATTTGGAAACTATTTTTGCGACGTGTATCACCTACTGATCCAGAGCACTTGGTTTATTTTTAGGATTCCTATCCCATTCAAGGAGGTAATTGTTATGAAAAAGACCTTAGGTTTTGGTGTTCTGGGAGCTATTTTTTGGGCTTGGCAGGCGGCTTTTGCGGCGGTAGACCTCAATTCCGCTAGCGCCGAGGAAATCGCCGAAGCTTTAAATGGGGTCGGCAAAGTCAAAGCCGAAGCGATTGCGCCGAACGCGCTCAAAACGGCCCGTTCAAAGATTTAAACGAGGTGGCCGAGAGGGTCAAAGGCATTGGGCCTGCCACCCTCGAGAAAAACAAGGACAACATCGTCTTGGGGACGGCTCCGGCCCAACCGGATAATAAGGCCCAAGGCGAGAAAAAATAGCTTGTCAAATTCCCTTTGAGGCGGGCATGCTAATGCCCGCCTTTTCATTTTTAAATCTCGCATGAACAAACACATCCGCTGGCACCACGCCACCGTGGCCCGCAGGGACCGCGAGCGGCTCAACGGCCACCGAAGCTTTATTCTATGGTTCACCGGCCTGTCCGGAGCGGGAAAATCCACCCTCGCCCATCGGGTCGAGGAACTCCTGTACCTTCGCGGCTGCCGCACCTATGTGTTCGACGGCGACAACGTCCGCCACGGCCTATGCGCCGATTTGGGCTTTAGCCCTGAAGATCGGCACGAGAACATCCGCCGCATCGGCGAGATGAGCAAGCTGTTCATCGATGCCGGAGTCATCGCCTTGACCGCATTTATCTCTCCCTTCCGCCGTGACCGGCAATTGGTACGCTCGCTGGTCGAGCCGGGCGACTTTATCGAAATCTACTGTAATGCTCCCCTAGAAATATGCGAAAAGCGCGACGTCAAAGGGCTGTACCAAAAAGCCAGGCGCGGGGAGATCAAGGAGTTTACCGGCATCTCTTCCCCTTACGAGCCTCCCGAGAATCCCGAGATCGTCGTCAACACCGGTACCGATCCTTTGGATACTTGCGCCCGCCAGATTTTGGATTACTTAGAGAAAAACCATAAAATTGCACTGGTACCGGAAGCCGAACAACGTTGGGAGTGGGTCCGTGAAAATTAACAAAGCTGTCTTTCCCGTCGCCGGCCTTGGGACGCGATTTCTGCCCGCCACCAAGGCCAGTCCCAAAGAGATGCTGCCGATCGTGGATAAGCCGCTTATCCAATACGCGGTCGAAGAGGCCGCTGCTGCCGGAATAGAACTTATGGTGTTTGTTACCGGCCGGACCAAAAACGCCATCGCCGACCACTTCGACAAGGCGTATGAGCTGGAAACCGAGCTTAAGAGCCGCGGTAACTTGAAAAAGCTGGAGTTGGTCAAAAATATCCCTCCTCCCGGGGTCAACTGCGTGTACATTCGCCAGGCCGAGGCGTTAGGGCTGGGCCATGCGGTCTTATGTGCCAAGCCGGTGGTCGGCAACGAGCCGTTTGCGGTACTGCTCGCCGACGACTTGATCGAGAACGGCGGCTGCCTTAAAGAAATGGTAGAGATCTATCAATCCCACGGCCGCTCGGTGATCGCAGTGGAGGAAGTCCCGCCCGAAGCAACCGAAAGCTACGGCATCGTCGCCATCTCTCAGATGGAAGGCAACGTGGCCAGGATCGAGAAAATCGTAGAAAAGCCCAAACCCGATCAGGCCCCTTCCAACCTGGGGGTGGTGGGCCGCTATATCCTGACGCCCAAGATCTTTGAACTGTTAGAAACCGTCGGTCGCGGCGCCGGCGGCGAGATCCAGCTCACCGACGCGATCGCCAAGCTTCTTGAGTGCGAACTGGTGTATGCGTATCGACTCAAGAAAAAGCGCTATGATTGCGGCTCAAAACTGGGGTATCTGGAAGCCACCGTAGATCACGCCCTGCACCATCCGGAAGTGGCAGAAGGCTTTCGGGCTTATCTTAAGAGTTTGGACCTTTGAGGCTAGCATCCCAGCACAAAATCTGGATAAACGCCTGCTGGCTTTATCTGCGAATCTGGTGGGTAAGATCCGACGGCCAGCTTTATACCCAGCCGCAATTTGCAAGACCACACGCCTTAGCCGTTTCTTTGCTAGAAGTTGCAAGCAGGCAAATGGGTAGTCAGCGGCCCACTATAGCTCGTATAGGCAAGTGGCGAATAATGTGTTATTTTTGGAACTCCTTTCGAAAAAATATAGAGGAAACTGCAATGAAACGTTGGTTCTTGGTTTTTGTTTTTGGCCTCATCCTAGGAGTGACTGCATGCGGTAAAAAAGAAGAGCAAAAGCCGGCACCGGCCGCTCCTGAACAACCAGCGGCTCCCGAACAACCGGCAACCCCGACTCCGCCGGCTCCTGCCCCGGGTCAATAACTTCAAAGCCGCTGCCTTCAAAAGGCAGCGGCTATCTCTCACCCCTCATTGGCTTGCCCGCCTCTTTGGGATTCTCCCTGCGGGCATGTTGTTTATGTGTGTCATTTCGAGCACCCACTGTGGCATATCCCGCAGTCTTGCTTGGTATAGGCTCAGACTGCAATCTAATCTCGTTTAGATAAGACAGCAGGGCGCTGGTTGGCGGTGGTAGTTGGGGTCCAGCTTCAATCCCACCAGCGCCCCGGGCTCTGCCTTCGCCCTGCCCTCCACAGCTACCCACTATACCGCCGCACTCAAAGCCATCTTGAGCCTGCAGCCCCAAAAAACCTAAGGTGCGGCTCTCCGACAACGGCAGAAAGTTTGAGGCTAGCTTCGCCCATCTCCCAGTCGGGCATGATATCGGCCGCTGGGACAACTACTCTGCCAACACTAACCCGATCGCTAAAAGTGGTGGACTTATACTACACGACCTTGACTTGGAGCCGACCAATGGCGATATACTTAGCTCAGTTTTTTCTTCTAGCTCGGTGTCGTGGTAGGGTTTTGGTCTGCTGCTCTTCGAGTCTGGTTGGCGGTTTTGCTAGCGTTGTCGGGATACTGGCAGCCAGGCTTTATAGGCGGCTGGAGTCTGCAGACTTCAGGCGATCACCGCAGCGGTGTCAGCCAAGCGCTGTCCCATGATGCGTCCTGCACCACTTCAACTGGCTCGACAGCGGCCGATTCCTCCCACACGTGCCCTCATTGTGCCCCGGCTTGTACCGCTCTCTATGGCTCCTGCAGCGCTAGCTGTTGTGCCGTGGCACCTTCTTGTTTCGTGGTGATTTCGCCTCAACCCTCGGCCGCTGAATACTTCGTCGAGCCGCTAGGAGTCATTCCTAGAGTTTTCCTTCCCCCGCCTTCCAGACCACCCCAATTCTTGAATCTGTAAGCGACGGATTCAGGCGCTGCCTAAAGAGCAGCGGGCTTCAAACCGAGTTGACTTTCTTTAAGCGGAGCTTTCCATGTTTAGATACCAATGCTGGCTATCTGCCGGCTTGGCCTTGGGTCTTGGCTTGGCAACGGCTGGGACCACAGACCCTGCCACACCAGACCCAGCGCCACTTACCTTGACAGCGGCGCTTAAGCAGGCCGAGCGCAAAAACCCTTCGCTTGCCGCCATCCGCGCTCGCTATGAAGCACTCAAGGCGATTCCCCCACAGGAGGGGAGCCTGCCGGATCCGGAGATCAGCTTCAGCGCCATGAGCCTGCCGGTCGATACTTTTAACATCGACCAGGAAGACATGACTCAACTCCAGTTCGGCATCAGCCAAAGGCTTCCCTTTCCCGGCAAGTTGAGCCTCAAAGAGGAAGCCGCCGAGTGGGAGGTACAGGCCGCAGGCGAAGACGTTCAGGAACTTAAGCTCAAGCTCCTGCGCGACGTAGAGGTGCGCTGGTGGCGGCTGTTTTACCTCGATCGGGCGCTCAGCATCGTCGCCGCCAATCAGGATTTGCTGCGCCAGTTCGTCGAAATCGCCAAAACCCGCTACACCGTCGGCCAAGGACTGCAGCAGGACGTGCTGTTGGCGCAGTTGGAATCCTCGCGTTTGCTGGACCTGCGCTTGCAGCTGGAAGGCTCGCGGGGGCAGGAGGTCGCCCGCTTGAACGCTCTGCTCGACCGCCCCGCCGATACTTCCATCCAGCTTCCAGCCGAGGTGGAAAAGAGCTTGCCCGAGCCGCTTGAAGAGGCGCAGCTTTTTATCCGCGCCGAAAAGGCCAGGCCGATCCTGGCCAAGCTAAGCAAACAGATCGAGGCGGCCAAAACCCGAGTCGAACTGGCCAGAAAGGAGTTTTTGCCCGATTTCAACGTGGGCGCTTTCTATGGCTTTCGCCAGGGTCAGACCCCGGATGGCAAAAGCCGCCCCGATTTTCTCACTTTGAGCCTGAGCATGAATGTGCCTTTGTATTTCGCCACCAAGCAGGCTAAAGCGGTGGACCAGAAAACAAGCGAACTTTGGCGCGCGCAATTTGCCTGGCAGGATGCATGGAACCGGGTGCGGGCTGAGATTTCCGCCGCCCTGGCCGATTACCGCCGCGCCCGCGAGCAGGCGGTTTTGTTCGATAAGGGCATCCTCCCCCAGGCGCGCCAGACAGTCGCCTCAATGCTCGTCGGCTACCAGGTAGGAAAAGTCGACTTCCTCAACCTGGTATCAGCGCAGATCACCCTTTACAACTATGAGGTCCGCTACTTCAAAACTTTGACCCAAGCCAGGCAGGCGCTCGCCAAGCTCAAGGCAGCCGTCGGCGGGAAAATCGAGGAGAAGCACAATGCCGAGTAAGTGGATCGCGATTTCCCTGCTCGCCTTAAGTCTAGGGATCGGTTCGGGCTACTTCCTGGCGCTTAAGTATGGCGCAAAACCTAAAGCTGAGGACGAATGCGAGCCGCTTTTTTATCGCCATCCGATGAATCCGGCTGTCACCTCCAAGACCCCGGCCAAAGACGAGATGGGAATGGACTATGTCCCGGTTTATCCCGAAAGTTGCCGGCAAGCCCCGCTCGAGCACGCTGAATCTCCCCACACCCTGACCATCCCTCTTGAGCGGCTGCAGGAAATCGGGGTCCGCTTCGAGATCGCCCAAAAGCGTCCCCTCACGCGCACGATTCGAACCGTAGGACGAGTAGCAATCGATGAACGTAAGCTCGCCAACGTCACCCTCAAGATCGAGGGCTGGGTCGATAAACTGTACGTGAGCGCAGTGGGCGATCGCGTCAGACAAGGCCAGGTGCTGTTCACCCTCTACAGCCCGCAGTTGGTCGCCACCCAACAGGAATACTTAACCGCCTGGCGCAACGTGCAGGAACTTGAGAAAAGCCCGTTCTCCCAGATCGCCCAAGGCGCCAAGGCACTCCTAGAAGCGACCCGGGCGCGCTTCATCCTGTGGGATATCCCTGAATACCACATCCAAGACCTAGAGCGCACTGGCAAGGTGTTAAAAACCCTACCCATCCACGCTCCGATCAGCGGCACGGTGATCGAGCGCAAGGTGCTCGCCGGAATGTACGTCAAGCCTGGCGACCCGCTCTATACCATCGCCGATTTAAGCTCGATCTGGGTGGTAGCAGACATTTACGAATACGAACTGCCTTTGATCCAAATCGGGCAAATCGCCGATGTGACGCTCTCTTATGATCCCACGACCCACTTTAAAGCGCAGGTCGACTTCATTTACCCCACCTTAGACCCCAACACGCGCACCGCCAAGGTGCGCTTCAAGCTCGCCAACCCGGAAGAAAAACTCAAGCCGGACATGTACGCCAACGTCGAGCTGAAAGTTCCCTTAGGGGTGCGCCTTGCGGTGCCCAAGGACGCGGTGCTGGAGACCGGGGAGCGCAAAATCCTCTTCATCCACCACGGCGGCGGCAGGCTGGAGTGGCGAAACGTCACCACCGGCCTGCGCGCCGAGGATTGGGTAGAGGTCACCTCTGGCCTTAGCGAAGGCGAGCACGTGGTCACTTCAGCCACTTTCCTCATCGACTCGGAAAGCCAGCTCAAAGCGGCTGTGGACGGCATGGCGGGAATGCAGCATTGAGGGACAGATGATCGAAGCTACCATCGAATTCTGCGCCAAAAACCGTTTTCTCGTTTTCTTATTGGTGTTCGGATTGGCCTCAGCTGGCCTTTGGTGCCTGAAGAACACCCCCCTAGACGCCCTGCCGGATTTGTCCGATACCCAGGTGATCGTCTATACCCCCTGGCCTGGGCGCTCGCCCGACCTTATGGAGGATCAGGTCACCTATCCCATCGTCACCGCCCTGATCTCGGCGCCCAAAGTGACCGTAGTGCGGGGTTTTTCCGATTTCGGCTATTCTTACGTTTACGTGCTGTTCGAGGACGGCACCGACATCTACTGGGCGCGCTCGCGCGTTTTGGAATACTTAAGTCAATTGGCCGGAAGGCTGCCAGAGGGGGTGACGCCCAGGCTAGGACCGGATGCCACCCCGGTGGGCTGGGTGTTCCAATACGCTTTGGTCGACGAAAGCGGGCAGCACAACCTGGCGGAACTTCGCTCGTTCCAAGACTGGTACCTTAGGTACTGGCTGGCTGCCGTGGACGGTGTCGCCGAAGTGGCCAGCGTCGGCGGCTTCGTGCGCCAATACCAGATCAATCTAGACCCGACCAAGCTCCTAGCTTACCGGCTTGCGGTCGCCGATATCGTCGAAAAGGTGCGCGCAAGCAACCGCGACGTGGGGGGTCGGGTGGTAGAGTTCTCCGGCGCCGAATATATGATCCGCGGCTTGGGTTACATCAAGTCCACCGCCGACATCGAGAAGATCGCCGTAGGCGTCAACCCCAACGGCACGCCGATCTTGCTGCGCGACGTCGCCACGGTGACCCTAGGACCGGACATGCGGCGGGGTCTGGCGGAACTGAACGGCCAAGGCGAAGTCGCAGGCGGCATCGTGATCATGCGCTACGGTCAGGACGCTTTAAAGGTAATCGAGCGGATCAAGGCCAAGCTCAAGGAAATCGAGCCCTCCCTGCCCAAAGGCGTAAAGATCGTTCCGGTCTACGATAGGAGCGAGCTGATTCAGGAATCGGTGGCCACCGCGCAAGCAAACCTGACCGAAGAATTAATCGTGGTCAGCGTCTTGATCGTGGGCTTTCTGCTCCACCTGCGCTCGGCGCTCATCCCCATCCTCACCCTGCCGGTCGCCGTGCTGATCGCCTTCATCCCCATCTATTTTTTTGGCGTGGGCATGAACATCATGTCCATCGGCGGCATCATCGTGGCGGTGGGCGACATGGTGGACGCCTCCATCGTCATGGTGGACAACGCCCACCGCCGGCTGGAAGAATGGGAACGCCAAGGCCGCCTGGGGGACCGCATGCGAGTTTTAATCGATTCGGCCAAAGAGGTCGGCCCGCCGATCTTCGCTTCGCTGTTGGTGATCGCGGTCGCCTTCATGCCGGTGTTTACCTTGGAAGCGCAGGAAGGCCGGCTGTTCAAACCCCTGGCCTTGACCAAAAATCTGTCCATCGCCATGAGCGCGGTGCTCGCCGTGACCCTGATTCCGGCTTTGCTTGCGATCTTCATCCGCGGTCGCATCCTGCCGGAGGCGCGCCATCCGGTCAGTTTGGGGCTTAGGCGGCTGTATGCTCCAATCTTGGCGGCGGCGCTGCGCTACCGCAAGAGCTTAGTGGTCTTTGCCGTCCTGCTCGTTCTAAGCATTGCCTGGCCGTTTGCGCGCTTGGGCTCAGAATTTATGCCGCCGCTTTACGAAGGCACCATCTTGTACATGCCGACCACCTTGCCCGGCATTTCGGTGACCGAGGCCGGAAAGCTCCTGCAGCAGATGGACAAAAAGCTCAGAGCGTTTCCCGAAGTCGAGCGCGTGTTCGGCAAGGCTGGCCGGGCCGAGACTTCTACCGACCCGGCTCCGTTCAGCATGATGGAGGTGGTAGTAGAATTAAAGCCCAAAGCCAAGTGGCGGCCAGGGGTGACGTACGAGAAGCTGGTCGAGGAGATGGACCGCGTTCTGCAGTTTCCCGGCGTGACCAACGCTTGGACCATGCCGATCAAGGCGCGCATCGACATGCTCACCACCGGGGTGCGGACGCCGGTAGGAATCAAGATCTTCGGCCCCGACCTTAAAAAGATCGAGGAGATCGGCCGATCGCTCGAGATGATCGCTAGGGAAGCGCCCGGTACCCGCAGCGCCTATGCCGAACGCGTCTCCGGCGGATTCTTCTTCGATTTTGTTCTGCGCCGCGAGGAAATCGCCCGCTACGGGCTGACCGTGGAGGCGGTGAACCGCTATATCGAATCGGCCATCGGCGGCGAGAACATCGCTACCACCATCGAGGGTCGCGAGCGCTATCCCATCAACGTGCGCTACCTGCGCGAGCTGCGCGACGATCCCGACAAGCTGGGACGGGTTTTGGTCGACACCCCCAGCGGGGCGCAGGTGCCGCTGGCGCAACTGGCCACCTTGCGTCAGGTGGTAGGCCCGGCAATGATCCGCGACGAAGACGGGATGCTGGCCGGTTACGTGTACATAGACGTAGCCGGACGAGATATAGGCGGCTATGTGGAAGAGCTAAAAGCGCTGATCCGCGACCGGGTCGAGCTGCCTGCCGGCTATACCCTCACCTGGTCGGGGCAATACGAGTTCATGCAGCGCGTCGCCGAACGGCTGAAAGTGTTCATCCCGCTGACTTTGGGGATCATCTTCGTGCTGTACTATTTGACTTTCCGCTCGGTGACACAAACCTTGATGGTCATGCTAGGCGTGCCGCTGGCGTTAGTGGGGGGCATCTGGGCCTTGTACTGGCTTGGCTACAACCTGTCGATCGCCGTCTGGGTAGGGCTGATCGCGCTCGCAGGAGTTGCGGCTGAGACCTCGGCGGTGATGCTCGCCTACCTCGATGAAGCCGTGCGCCGGCGCCGGCAAGCCGGTCGGCTCCATAGCTTTCAAGACCTGCTGGAAGCCGTCCAGGAAGGCGCCATGGAGCGCATCCGGCCAGTGATGATGACGGGGCTGGCTAACATCGTGGGCCTTGCTCCGACGATGCTCGCTACCGGCGCCGGAGCCGACGTGATGAAGCGCCTGGCCGCTCCCATGATCGGCGGGATCGGTTCGGCCATGCTGCTTACCCTGTTGGTGATCCCGGCGTTGTACGTCCTGGTCCAAGGCCGCCTCTCGAGCGTAAGCGAGGGACCTTCAACGTTCAAGGAGCCTCGCCCGTGATTGGCAAACCAGCTCGCAAACGCCGGATCGCAATCCAAGCCGAGGGGAAAACCTGGCACGACCGCCCGCTGGAGGCCCTGGCAGCAGAACTTGGCGCCGACCTGAGTCAGGGCTTAAGCTCCCAAGAAGCTTCAAGGCGGCTGGCTGCATACGGTCGCAACGAACTGCGCAAAGGCAAGGGGGTTTCTGCGCTCGCCATTTTCGCCGGGCAGTTCAAGAGCCTGGTGATCTGGGTCTTGGTCGGGGCGGCTTCGGTTTCCATCGCCCTCGATGAATGGATAGACGGCAGCGCCATCCTCACGATCGTGATCCTGAACGCCATCATTGGCTTCGTTCAAGAGTTCCGCGCGGAGAAGGCAGCGGCGGCGCTGGCCCGCTTGGCGGCGCCCAAGGCCCGGGTGATCCGGGACGGCCGCAGGCATGAGATTCCCGCTGCCGAGATCGTCCCGGGCGATATTCTGATCCTCGAGGCCGGCGACGTTGTGGCGGCGGACGCCCGCCTGATCGAAGCCGTCCAGCTTAAAGCCGACGAGGCGCCGCTCACCGGCGAGTCGCAGCCAGTCGAAAAGCGCCCTGGAACGCTTCCTGCGGAAACGCTGCTTGCCGACCGCAGCAACCTGGTCTTTTTCGGCACCAGCATCGTGCACGGCAGCGGGCGTGCCTTGGTGGTGACGACCGGAATGGCGACCGAATTCGGCCACACGCTTGCGCTCCTGGAGGCCGCAGAAAGCGGCGAAACCCCCTTGCAGCGCCGGCTGGATAAGGTGGGTCAGCGCCTCTTGTGGGGGTGTTTTGGGATCGTGCTATTGGTTTTCGCCTTGGGCCTATGGCGCGCCAATCCTCCGTTCGAACTCTTCTTGAGCGCCGTCAGCCTGGCGGTGGCGGCCATACCCGAGGGGTTGCCGGCGGTGGTGACGGTGGCGTTGGCCTTGGGCGTGCAGCGCATGATCCGGCGCAACGCCTTGGTGCGGCGGCTGCCGGCAGTGGAAACCTTAGGTTGCGCCCAGGTGATCTGCACCGACAAGACCGGAACCTTGACCGTCGGCGCCATGACCGCGCGCAAGCTGGTGACGAGTCAGGCCCTGTACCGGGTAAGCGGCGAAGGCTATACCCCAGAAGGGGCGTTTTTTTGCGGCGCCGTCGAAGTCAACGCCGCACAAGACCCGCTGCTTTTTGCGCTGCTTATAGCCGGCGCCGCGTGCAACGACGCAGAACTGGTGGAAAAGGACGGCCGGTTTGCGATCTTAGGCGACCCGACCGAAGGGGCGCTACTGGTGGTCGCGGCTAAGTCCGGCATTACCCGCAAGCGGATCGAGTCGGACATGCCGCGCCTGGGCGAGCTGCCTTTCGATTCCGAGCGCAAGCGCATGACCGTGATCCGCATCCGGGACGGTGAGCCTTGGGCATTTGTCAAAGGCGCCCCGGAAACCCTCCTTAAACGCTGCACTAGGATCCGCACTGCGCGCGGGGTGGAGGAGTTGACCGAGAGCGCTAGAACACGCATGCTGCATGCGGTAGAACTTATGGCCCACGACGCGCTGCGCGTCTTGGCCGTTGCCGAACGGCCGCTTTCTCAAGACAGATTGGCAAAAACTGACGAAATCGAACAGGACCTCATCCTGCTCGGCCTGGTCGGCCTTCAAGACCCGCCCCGTCCCGAGGCGCGCGAGGCGGTCGCCAAGTGCCGGCGCGCTGGCATCAAAACGGTGATGATCACCGGCGACCATCCCGACACCGCTTGTGCCATCGCCTACGAGCTAGGCATCCTCCAGCGCGGCGACGAGGTTTTGACTGGGATCGACCTTAAACGATTAAGCCAAGCAGCGCTCACCGAGCGCGTAGACCGAGTCTCGGTCTATGCGCGCGTCACCGCCGAAGACAAACTGCGCATCGTGCGCGCTTGGAAAGCGCGCGGCGTCATAGTGGCAATGACCGGTGACGGCGTCAACGACGCCCCGGCGCTGAAAGAAGCCTCCATCGGCATCGCCATGGGGATCACCGGCACCGAAGTCACCAAGGAGGCCGCTGATCTGATCATCACCGACGACAACTTCGCCTCCATCGTCGCCGCCGTGGAGGAAGGCCGAGGCATCTACGACAACATCGCCAAAACATTAGGCTACCTTCTAGCCGGAAACGCTGGGGAACTCTTGGTCATGCTGGTCGCCGCCCTGGTGGGCTGGCCGCTGCCACTGCTGCCGCTGCACCTTCTGTGGATCAACCTGGTCACCGATGGGCTGCCTGCGCTGGCCCTCGCCACCGATCCTATCGACCCAGGCGTGCTCAGGCGTCCGCCTAGAAGCCCGCAGGCGGAATTGCTCGACTTTGCCTTTCTCCGCTTCACCCTGTGGATCGGGTTGCTTACCGCCGCGGTGGCTTTGGCCGCCTTTGCCCTTGAGTATTATCGCGCCGACCTGAAACAGGCCCGCGACGCTGCCTTCACCACGCTGGTGATTGCGGAACTGTTGCGCTCCTTTGGAGCGCGCAGTAACACCCGTACCGTCTGGCAGGTGGGATTGTTTTCCAACCTTAGGCTGTTTTCCATAGTCGCAGTAAGCTTTTTCGTTCAGATCGCCATTCACCATATTCCCTTAACGCAGACCTTGTTCGATCTCGAAGCGATGCCGCTGAGCCAATGCGGGACCTGGATTCTGCTGGGGCTGGTTCCGCTTTTGGTGCTGGAAACTTGCAAGGTTTGGCGCCGCTGGCGCGGCGCTGACCAATCCCAGCAAAGTCTTTCAGGGAGATATTGACCCTCAGGGAAGGCCGGCACGAACGTGCCAAACTTACGTGACCTTAACCAACTGGAGGAAACCACTATGAAAACCCACTTCAAGACCTTAAAATTGCTTGCTACCGCCTCCCTTCTGGGGACAGTGTTGGCCCTTTCATCGTGCGCCGAGCGGGCCGCCAGGCCGGAGAGGGAACATCGCTACGGGCCTCATATGTCCCTGGAACAAGCGGTCGAGCAGGCCAAGACGCCTGCCGATCATGAGCAGATCGCGACCCGCTACGAGCGCAAAGCGAACAAGTTCTTAAAGAGCGCCCGCTACCATGAACGCCTAGCAGAAATTTACGCTAGAACCGCTAACCCCAAGATGGCTGCCGATTCTGCCCGCCATTGCCGCGCGATCGCCCAAAAACTTAAGGAAGCTGCCGAAGAGATGAAGGCTATGGCTAAGATGCATCGGGAAATGGCTACCCAGTAAAGGCAAAACGCAAGGGGACAGCCTCCTTTAAGGTTGTCCCCACCTGCTGCAAAAGGTGATCTCATGCGCATCGAACCCAAGCCTTTGCACCGCTATCCCTGGTGGCTTAGGCCGTTCTTTTGGAACCAGAAGCGCAAATACGGTAAGGTGCTCGTTCCCGCCTTGCTGTGGGGGCGGGTGCCCATGCTGTTTGCCGCCGTCGCTTTGCTCTACGGTGTTTTGGACCGGAAGCGTTCGCCGCTCGATCCGGCCCTGCGCTGCCTGGTGACGGTGCGGGTCTCGCAGATCAACCACTGCCGGTTTTGCGTCGACATCAATTCCTGGCTTTTGGCAAAGCGCACCGGCTCTGAAGAAAAGGTGCAGGCGCTGGCCGCTTGGCGCGAAAGCGAGCTGTTCGATGAGCGGGAAAAAGCAGTCCTGGAATACGCCGAAGCGATGACCTATCCCGAGCGCCGGGTGGAGGATAAAATGGTGGAAAAGCTCAAGGCCTGGTTCGACGAGGACGCGATCGTAGAACTGACGGGATTGATCGCGTTCCAGAATCTCTCTAGCAAATTTAATGCAGCCCTAGATGTCCCGCCCCAG
Source organism: uncultured Methylococcales bacterium (assembly GCA_964654415.1). Taxonomy (GTDB): domain Bacteria; phylum Pseudomonadota; class Gammaproteobacteria; order Methylococcales; family Methylothermaceae; genus Methylohalobius. Next base: position 60,673 of record CAZZIP010000011.1, read on the forward strand.
GGGTTTTGCCAGATTCCTTCAGAGGGTCGGTAGATACAGACCCTATCATTTTTTGGAGATAAGATCTGTCATGCCCAGAAATTGGCGAATGTGGCGAGCGAAGTGGGTCTTGATGGGCATCCTGGCGGGTGCCGCGCTCAGCGCCTGGTCAGAGGACATCATCGGCTATGCTATCGTCCAGGACGACGCAAGCCTTCGGATCCAAGGGCATATTATCCGCCTGTTCGGCATCTATGTTCCCCCTACCGACCATAGCTGCCTGTTTTCCTTTCGGCCTACTCGCTGCGCTTCCCGGGCCGCCCTAGCCCTCGAAGTCAAAATTCAAGGCTTTGTCCGGTGTCAGGCAATGAGCATAAACGAGGACGGTAGCTTAAACGCCATCTGCTGGGTGAATTACAGCCCGTTTCGCGAGGGGGAAGACTTGGCAGCCTACCTGTTAAACCAGGGTTGGGCGGTGGCCCTTCCCGACGCTCCTTTCGAATATCACGTATTGGAGGAGATCGCGCGTCACCGCAGCTTGGGAATCTGGGGCTTTCCGGCAGACCGCATCGGACCTCCCGGCAATCGCTAAGGGGTATAATGATCGGTAAAATATTCAAAGGGAAACGAACGATGCTTTCGCAGCAGCGGCTCAGAGAGATCGCCTGGGAGATCGGCCAGCGCTATCCAGCCCGGCATTCGGTAGATTACATCGTCTTGTCTATGGTCAATCCCCACCTGGGGCAGGTGCACTGGTATGTCAGGGAAGCATCGCTCCAAGCGATCAGAGCGGATGGCCGCTTCGCCCATGCCCCCCTGGTAGTTCGCGTCTATGACGTCACGGATGTTCTGTTTGACGGGACGAACGCGCACGGCTTCTTCGACCTCGAAGTGGGAAGCTCCGCCGGCAATTATTATTTCAATGTCTCCCAATTAAGCCGGAATTACCTTGCTGAACTCGGCATTCGCTCAGGCGACGGGAGCAGCTTTGCGGCCCTTGCCCGTTCCAAGCCAGTATTCTTCGATCGTGACCGGCCAGCCGGTAATTATCAAACCACTGGGCTTTTCATAAGCAGCGCCTTGCAGAGAACATTCCCGGTGGAAAATATCTTCGATGCCCCGATCTACGAAAAAATGCACCAGGCGCTGGCTGAGATCAGAAGACCGGAAGCACTCGCCGTCGCCTTGGTATTCGCCGATGTTGGTCCGGCGACGGACAATCCTTTGAAGTCCCATATTCGGGATTTCGCTCAGGAGATCGGCAAGTTCGGCGGACACGCCCGGGTGTTTCCCCTACCGCTGGACGAGGCCGATCGAGTTTCGAGCAAATTCCTGTTGGACAAAATGGCCCCGCTTGCCGAAAGGCTGGCTTTGGACTTAGCTACCGCGCATCGCCAAAACCCTTTCTCCTTGATCCACTGCCACGACTGGTATTCTGCCGCTTGTGCGCTTACAGCCGCAGAGCGATTAGACCTGCCGCTGATCCTCTCCCTCCACTCCACAGAGTACGAACGAGCGCACGGATACGAAACCGATCACCTCTCTGAAGCCATTTGCGAGTGGGAAGGGAAGGTGATCCAGGCAGCCTGCCTGATCATCACCCCGCATTCGTCCACCCGCCAGCAGGTAATCAGTCTGTACGGGGCGCCCCCGGATAAGGTCACGATCATCCAGGACGTGCTGCTGGAAAAAACAGCTGGGGTCTCTATCAGCCCTGGCCAAATCAAATCCGGTTTTGGCCTGAATCCGGAGGCACCGACAGGACTGTTCGCGGGCGAGGTCTCCCATGCGGCCGGCGCCGATCTCCTGCTAGAGGCATTGGTGTACGTGTGCCACAGACACTCAAGCGTCCAATTTCTATTCGCCGGAGACGGTCCCCTCAAAGGGGAGCTGGAAGCCCGCGCTTGGCACAGCGGAATCGGTCATCGCTTGAGATTCTTGGGCGATGTCTCCAGCCAAACCTTTGCCTCCATTCTGACAGCGGTCGACTTCGTGGTGATCCCGGCACGCACTTGGCAGGACGAAGGCCTGGCGCAAATGGCGATCGACGCCGGCAAACCGGTGCTCACTACGCATCAAGCCGGTATCCGCTGTGTCGTTCACGGACAGAACGGCTTGATCACTTATGACAACCCGGGCTCTATCATTTGGGGAATCCAGGAATTGCTTGCTAACCCACTGCAAGCCAAGATGAAGCGCTTGGCAGCGAGGAAAAGGGCGGACGAGAAAATCTCCTTGGACAACGTGGTGGCCCAGCATTGCATCTATTACGCAATCGCTTTCAAGAATCGCGTGGGGAATCTCCATGGCTAAAGGGTATCTGGCTTTCGTCCTTCATGCCCATCTGCCGTACGTGCGTCATCCGGAATACGATGCGTTCCTGGAAGAGCGTTGGCTGTTTGAGGCGATCACCGAGACTTATATCCCGCTGATCAAAATCTTCGACCGTCTGGTTAAAGAGCAGGTACCTGGCAAACTGACTCTGTCGATCTCTCCCAGCCTACTCGCCATGCTGGAAGACGAGCTCTTGATGGAGCGTTACGCAACCCACCTTGGTAAGCTGATCGAGCTGAGCGAGAAAGAGTTGGTGCGCACTCAAAACGAGCCGCATTTCCACTACCTGGCGGGAGTTTACCGCGGCTTATTCCAAGAAACCCAAGCGATCTTTGAGCGCTGTGGCGGTAAGCTGGCCTCTGTTTTCAAAAGCCTGCACCAGCAAGGCGCTGTCGAACTGATCACCACCTGCGCGACCCACGGTCTTTTACCCTTGCTTGCTGCTCAGCCTAAAGCCGTCGTGGCCCAGATAAAAACCGGCCTGGATTACTTCGAGAGCGTGTTCGGCTTTCGCCCCCGCGGCATGTGGCTTCCCGAATGCGGTTATTATCCAGGTCTGGATGAGCTTTTGAGCCACGAGGGGGTGCGCTTTTTCGTCCTGGAATCCCACGGGCTGGAGCACGCCAGCACCACTCCCTTTTACGGCGTCTACGCCCCGCTTTATACCCCTTCTGGAGTGGCCGCCTTCGGTCGCGATCAAGGCAGTGCTAAGCAAGTTTGGTCGGCGCGCGAGGGCTTTCCCGGCCATCCCGACTACCGCGAGTTTTACCGCGACATCGGCCACGACCTCGATTTCGACTACATCCACCCCTATATTGCAGATGGGGTACGAGTGGATACCGGAATCAAGTATTATCGGATCACCGGTCCGACTGCCTGGAAGGAGCCCTATCATCCCGAGGTAGCCAAAGAACGGGCGGCTCAGCACGCCGGCGAGTTTCTCCATCAGCGGATTTCCCACCTTGAGTACCTGGCCTCGACGATGGAGGTAGCTCCGATCGTGGTTGCTCCGTTCGATGCGGAATTGTTCGGCCATTGGTGGTTCGAAGGACCAAAGTGGCTCGACTTCGTCATCCGCAAGGCCGCCTTCGACCAGGATACCCTGGAGCTAATCGCGCTTTCCGATTATCTTGACCGCCATCCGGTCCATCAGGTGGGAATCCCGGCCACCTCCACCTGGGGACACAAGGGGTATCTGGAAGGTTGGTTGAACGGCAAGACCGATTGGATCTATCCGCAGCTTTACGAATGCGCCGCCCGCATGGAAAAGCTGGCCCAGCGCCATAGCCGGGAACCGGTGGCACCACTCACCCGGCGGGCGCTCAACCAGGCCCTGCGAGAACTGCTCCTGGCGCAGAGTTCCGACTGGCCGTTCATCATCAACAACGAGACCTCGACCCAATACGCAACGCGCCGGGTCAAGGACCACGTAGCCAGGTTCTGCTATCTGGCCGAGGCGATCGAGCGCGGAAAAATCGATGCGGAGAAGCTCGCCGCTTTGGAGGCGATGGACAGCCTCTTTCCTCAAGCAGACTATCGGGTTTTTCAATGAGGAGGCAACTATGCTGCGCGAATTAGGTACCACTGGAATCCGGGTGACTGCTATCGGTTTGGGCGCGATGCCGCTCTCGCTCGCTGGCCGCCCAGACGAAGCGCAAGCTTTTAAAGTCATCGAAACCTTCTTGAACCTAGGCGGTAACTTCATCGACACCGCCAACGTCTATTGCCTGGACGACAACGACATCGGCCACAACGAACGGCTGATCGCCAAAGCGCTAAAACGGCTCGGCAAGAAATCCGAAGTGATCGTGGCGACCAAGGGGGGCTTGCGGCGGCCGCGCGGCGGCTGGGTGACCGACGGACGCCCGGAGTTCTTGCGTGCTTCCTTAGAACAAAGCCTCAAGGCGTTGGATACCGATTGCATCACCTTATACCAACTCCACGCCGTAGATCCCAAGGTGGGTTTGGACGCCAGCTTGGATGCCCTGATCGATTTTCAAAAAGAAGGCAAGATCCGGTATCTGGGGCTTTCCAACGTCGACCAGAACCAGCTCGAGCGCGCTCTGCAAAAAGCCCAGATCGTCTCGGTCCAGAACCGCTGCAACGTGCTCGAACGGCAGGATTTCTACACTGGCCTGGTGGAATTCTGCCAAAAGCACCAAATTACCTACATCCCCCACAGCCCGGTCGGCGGCCACCACGGTCACAATCGGCTGAAGGAGCATCCATTACTCAACCGGCTGGCTAAAAAATATGGCGCCTCTCCCTACGCCATCGCCTTGGCCTGGCTGCTCGCCAAAGGCGAGCACATCCTGCCCATCCCGGGAGCGAGCAAGCCTTCCAGCATCGAAGACAGCTTCAAGGCGATCGCGATCCGCCTCACCCCGGAAGACGTCGCCGCGCTTGAGGCAAGCTGAATCCGCCGATGAAAATCGGCATGATCCCTTGGCCGGATGGGCGCCAATTTAGACCGCCGCGGGAATCCGCATCTAATTTATGGAGCAGCTTATTCTCGACCACGAAATCGCCATCCGCCTGGGATTCTTCGGCGGGGTGCTGGCCGGCATGGCCCTTTGGGAAACCCTGGCACCCAGGCGGACGCGGCGCCTTTTAAGACGTGTGCGCTGGCCGGCCAACTTGGCCGTTGCGGCGTTGAACTCGGTGCTGCTGCGCCTTCTTCTGCCGTGGTCGGCCGCAGAGTTTGCGATGTTCGCGCAGGTGCATAGCTGGGGCATTCTGAACCTTGTGGAGCGACCGCAGTGGCTCGCGATCGCCATTTCGCTGCTCGCCCTGGATTTTGCCATTTACCTGCAGCACGTGATGTTCCATGCGGTACCGGCCCTGTGGCGCCTGCATCGGGTGCATCACGCAGACCTCGACTTCGATGTCACCACCGGCATCCGCTTCCATCCCCTGGAAGCCTTGCTGTCCATGCTCTTCAAGTTCGCGGTGATCGCCGTGCTCGGACCGCCGGCGGCCGGCGTCGTGCTGTTCGAAGCGATCCTAAACGCCACTGCCATGTTCAACCATTCCAACGCCCGCTTGCCGATAGGAGCCGACCGCCTCCTGCGCTTGCTCGTGGTCACCCCGGACATGCACCGCGTGCACCATTCGGTCCACGCCGACGAAGCCAACAGCAACTTCGGGTTCAACCTGCCCTGGTGGGATCGGCTGCTCGGCACCTATCGAGCTCAGCCGCGGCACGGCCATGAACAAATGACTATCGGTATCCGGACAGTGCGCGACCCAAAACGGTGTGGGAGGCTGCTTGGGATGCTGGCGCTGCCGTTTATCGGTCCGGCCGGCGACTACGCCATCAACCGCCGGCCTGGGAGCAATGCGCCTGCAAACAGCTAACCTTCCAAACGCTGAAGAGGCAAGATCAGCGTCCTTCTGCTGGGTCTGGGACGCGCGGTATGGATCGTAGGAGATCGCAAGGTATCGAAAACGAAGTCTGGCCGTGGAAAAACGCAACCCGAGGAACTGAACCCATGGACCGATTCCGAATTCTAATCCTGCTAGTGGTGCTTGTCCTGATAGGCGCTTTTCTTAGCTTTGACCTCCAGCGCTTTCTGAGCCTGGAGACGCTCAAGGCACAGCAGATGGCGATAGAAACCTGGCGCAGCGCCCATCCGGTGCTAGCGGCGGCGATTTATTTCGTCCTGTATGTGACGGTTGCAGCCTTGTCTTTGCCCGGTGCAGCGGTCCTCACCCTGGCAGGCGGAGCCATGTTTGGGTTAGTGTGGGGGACGATCATTGTGTCCTTCGCTTCCAGCCTTGGAGCTACCCTAGCCTTTTTGGCTGCACGCTTTGTGCTGCGCGACCTAGTCAGACAGCGCTTCGGCGACCGCCTTCAGGCGATCGATCAAGGGATCAGGCGCGACGGCATCTTTTATCTGTTCGCCCTGCGCCTAGTGCCAGTGTTTCCGTTTTTCGTCATCAATTTGGCGATGGGGTTGACCACGATGCCGGCGTTCACCTTTTACTGGGTGAGCCAACTGGGCATGTTGCCCGCGACCTTAGTCTATGTAAACGCCGGCACCCAACTGGCGAAGATCGATTCACTCTCCGACCTCTTGTCCCCTGCGGTATTGGGATCGTTCGCGCTGCTAGGAGTGTTCCCCTTGATCGCCAAGAAAATCGTCGATCTGGCCAAAGCCAAAAAGGCTTATGCCAAATAGCCCAAGCCGCAATGCTTCGATTGCGACCTGGTGGTTATCGGCGCCGGGGCTGCCGGGCTTTCGGCTGCGTATCTGGCGGCAGCGCTCAAGGCTAAAGTGACCCCGGGGGAAAAAGAGCGTATGGGTGGCGACTGTCTCAATACCAGCTGTGTGCCTTCCAAGGCATCGGTCTGCACTTGTCGCCTGTTGGCGCAGATCTGATGCGCCTCCGAACTGGGGATTCGGGAAGCGCACGCCGAGTTCGAAGGTGCAAAAATACCTCTTTCCCCGGTCGCATCCAGCGGTAACATAGCCTAAGATAATATCGTGGCCTATGGGGGCGTTGCTTTTGGCAGAGGCAGGTGACCTGTTCCTGCGAATCGGACTGTATTCGATGGATTTTAAGGAAAAGCAATGAAAACAAATTCAGGAAAATATATTGTCGTTGTCCTCTCAAGTCTCTTCGTTTTAGGTTGCTCGAGCATACGCGCTAGGACTGACACCGCGGCTGCGGATTGGACGATCTATCCCGGCGTTCAGAAGGACGTGAAAGAGATGGGTGAGATATTGAGCAGCCAGCGCAAGGAGCCGCTTTGGGTCAAGGGGCTAGTGACCACCATTCTGATCGCGGATCTGCCCTTTACGGTCGTTTTCGACACCCTCGCGTCACCCTACGATTTGTATCGCCTATACACGCCCCAGGCTCAGGCCGAAGCGCGTTGAGTCTTGCCACCATTTCTACGGATGACGAGACTCGACATCGCTTCAAAACTTGTCGAAAAAGATGCTGTCTTGCTCCACCCCCAAACTGTCGAGCAAGGCCAACACCGCGTCTATCATCGGCGGTGGGCCGCAAAGATAATACTGACAGTCCTCCGGCGCAGGATGATGTTGCAGGTAGCGCTCGTACAATACCTGATGAATGAAGCCCACCGGCCCTTCCCAACGATCTTCGGGCCGGGGTTCAGAAAGCGCCACCTGCCAGGAGAAATTGGGGTATTCCTGGGTCAAGCGCTCAAACAAGTCAGCGTAAAACAGCTCCCTCAAGCTTCTTGCCCCATACCAGTAGCTCATCTTGCGTTGAGTCTTCTTGCGCTTGAGTTCATCCAAAATCATCGAACGCAACGGCGCCATCCCGGACCCGCCGCCGACAAACACCATCTCGCCACCTTCGCGCACGACAAATTCTCCATAAGGACCTGAAATCTTCACCTTCTGCCCTGGTTTGAGCGAAAACGCGTACGAGGAAACCTGACCGGGAGGGATATTCGGTCGATCCGGCGGCGGCAGCGCCAAGCGCACGTTGAGCATGGCGATATTGCCTTCTTCTGGAGAGTTGGCCAGCGAATAGGAGCGCGTGGTGGGGCGGGCGAGCTTGGATTCGTAGCGCCACCAATCAAAGCGATCCCAGTCTACGCGAAAGCGCTCGTCTATAGCGAAATCGCGAAAGCGTAAGTGATGCGGCGGAGCTTCCAGCAGGATGTACTGGCCAGCTTTAAAGCGCATCGGTTCTGGCAGATCCAATACCAGTTCCTTGACCAGCGGCGTCAGATTGCGATTGCTGCGCACCGTCGCAATCCAAGTTTTAACGCCTAAGACCTCCTGAGGTACGCGCAGCTTGAGGTCGTTTTTGACGGTGACTTCGCAGGTCAGCCGGTAACCCTGGCGGATCAGCGCCCGCCCTAGGCGGTCGATTTCAGGTGGTAGCGGAGGGCCTGCCCCCTCCTCGATGATGGCTCGGCACTCGCCGCAGATCCCCTTACCACCGCACGCCGAGGGAAGATAAATGCCACAGCTTGCCAAAGCCGAAAGCAGCTTGCCCCCCACAGGCACCTCCAAAGTTCTCTCGCCGTTGATGAGGATCTTGGCTACTCCCGAAGGCACGATCCAGGTTTTGGCAAGCAAGATCACGCTGGTTAAAACGAATACCAGTCCGACAAATAGCAAAACCCCAAGCGCGATCTGCGGCCATTTAGCCAACCAGATCTCGACCAGGGGCTGCCAAAACTCCTGAAATTGCATCAGCCTCTCGTCGTCAAGCTGCATGTTCACCGGCCGTTTGCCTGCGCAGCTGCTCAAGAAAAGGCCCATAGCCATCAGGACCAAGCCAGTAACGGACCAAGCGATCGACTCCGCGGGTGGTTAAAGTCGCTCCAGTCAGTCCGTCCACTTGATGGATCGCCTCTGGCCGGTGAAGGTCCACTGTTCCCTTGATCACTTCGATCGCTACCTGACCTTGCGCGTCAAAAGCCAGCTTGCCACGCCAAAGAGCCTTCCAACGGGGGTTGTCCACCTCTCCGCCTAACCCTGGGGTCTCGCGGTGTTCATAAAACGTAATGCCGGCAATGGTAGTCAAATCGCTCTCCAAGGCAAGATAGCCGTACAAAGTTGACCACAAGCCGCGCCCATAAATAGGCAAAATCAAGCGGGTAAACCCGTGTTCGCCTTTGACGAAGTAGACCGGCATGTAACGGGGCCTGAGCTTAATTCCGGCAAGATCCAACTCCTTGGGGATAGGCTTGCCATAGCGGGGATCGCGGGCCATGGCAGAAATATCGAACATCGCCAGGTCACCGATCCCCAGGCGCCTCGGATCGGCCGGGCGGCCGCTGTCCAGATCCACAAGCCAAGGTTCGATGCGGGTTTGATAAACTTGCAGCAGGTCCTCGCCGGCTTCTGCCGGAACGTCCGCCACCACCAGAAGGTGGCGGACCTGGTCCAAGCGGATATTGCGTGCCTGACGCTCTTTGAGCAAGACCGCAGCGCTGGTCACCATAAGCGAGCACGCAAAGCTCACTCCCAGCACTACGGCAAACATCTTAAGCGCCTGTCGCATATTTTTAAAACTTTACCACCTCAAACCGATTCATGCTACAAGCTATAATTGAAGTATGTTCACCCTAAACACACTCGCTTTAAGCCTTTTAATCGCGGCGATTTCCACCAATGCGCTAGCGGTGGAGGTTGCCCCGCGCATCAGCGACCGCGAGATCATCGAAGCGTTGACCGAACTGAAAGCTGGTCAGAGGGCCTTAGCAGAACAGATGGATCAACGCTTTTCTGCCATACAGGCGCAGATGGATCAGCGCTTTTCTGCCATGCAGGCGCAAATAGATCAGCGCTTTGCTACTGTCGACCAACGCTTTGCGGCTATGGAGGCGCAAATGGATCAGCGCTTTTCTGCCATGCAGGCGCAAATGGATCAGCGCTTTGCTACTGTCGATCAACATTTCACCGCCGTGGATCAGCGCTTTGACAGCCTAGAAAAGCGCTTGGATTTCATCCAAAATCTGCTTTTGGCTTTGATCGCTGGAGTATTTGGGCTGATCGGTTTTGTCGTCTGGGACCGCTATTCCACTTTACGCCCGATGGATTTGAGAATCCGCCGCCTGGAAGAAGATCTAGAGCGCGACTTGGAGCTCAAATCGCCGGAAGGCTCGCGCCTGACACGCCTGATCCACGCCTTACGGGAGCTGGCCAAGACCGATCAGCGCATCGAGGCGATTCTAAAAGAGTTTCACCTGCTTTAACCGCCATGGGTCTGCCAAGACGCGACAACCAACGCCACACTTACAGGGAATATCTCGTCTGGCCGGAAGAAATTCGCTACGAATCGGAACCCTGCCCGGTGTGGAGATCGATTGGGGGCTGTTTTCTGGCTTGCTCGGGCCATAGCCTGAGTGGGCCAACTGCCTGCTAATCCCAACAAGCGCTTGGACTCTTCGCCCCCGTGTGGGTTAGTTTGAGAGGCGTGCAAGAGGCGTCTTTTTCTGCCTGTACGCCTTGGGCTTCTGCTTTGAGCGTATAACTAGTATCGCTGGGACCTGAGCCAAAATCGAAGGTATAGTAGCTTGCAAGATCGGTCCGGCACTGGGTAGTAGGCAAGGTCGCTCCGGTGTATTTCATATTGGTGGTGTAGTAGCGTTCCATGAACTGCCCATACTCCACCAAACACGCCTCGGCTGTCTTGCGCCGGGTTTTGACCACGTAGTTTTGGTAAGAGGGATAGGCGACCGCCGCTAGAATAGCGACGATCGCGACTGTGATCATCACTTCAATTAAGGTAAATCCCCTAGTCTGCATTTTCCTTACCCCCGTTGTCTGGCTTTGCTTGTCTCTCCTCTTGTTTTTTAGGCTGGTTTTTAGAAGCCTTTTCCCGTTCAGGAGATTGAGGTGCCAGATCTTGGGTTTGCTCAGTTGCCGCTGGGACAGCGCCAGGGGGTTGAGTGGTCATAGCCACCCCGAGGTTGCTGACCATCAGGATCGGTGCCACAAGGATCAGGTTTACTTTGCCCATTAGCCTACTTCTAATTAATCGCCTAAAATCTGTCGCCACGACAGCCTCCCACGGCTACCTGGAGCCTTACTCTCCAAAACGGTGGTCAGATTACCGCTACTCTGGCTGATCAGCTTGAGTTCAGTCTGCTTATCCTTGTCTATTGGCGCAGGTGTAGTAGGAATAGCATCCATTTTCATGCCCGAAGGAGGCAGATTTTCATCGGCACCGTCGCCGTTTTCGTCGTAGGCAATGCGGTCGGCATCGTTGATCTTCAAATCGCCATTGACGTCGAAAGGCGCTTGAGAAAGCCTAGAACCAGTCAGGTAGTCCAGTTCCATGAGCCAGCCACTGCCACCTGCAGCGCAGGGGTCAGAGGAATCAGGAATTAGGGTCACGAAAACGAAGCGCTGGTCACGGGCAATGGGATTGAACGCTACCCGCTCGCCGCTGGTGGGAAGATCCATGAACCACCCCCGCTTGCTGCTTGGACTCACTGAACCGCTAGAACTACGCGAGTACTCCACACTGTTATTGGAAGTCAGGCGGAACTCGTCGCCAGAGACAGTGGTCACCGTCAACACAGTTTGCTCGACCAATTTGCTGCGGCTAGTGACGGTGTCTACTGAACCACCTGGCTCGCTGTCCCAGATACCATAGAGGGTCTGGACAGAGGTGGAGGTCAAGTCAGCTTGTTCTAAATATTTGCCGGTGCCAAAACCGACCATGTAACCCCCCTGGGGGTGGGGAACCACCATTGGAGCGGTGGTGATGGGCTGAGATTTGTTGCTTGCGTCTTTAGCGGTGAACAGTTTGCCTTTGGTCCAGTTGGAGGGGTTGGCATCGGTTAGGTCGAACTTCCACAGATTGCCTTCAAGATCGCCGGCGTAAACAAGGTCGATATCGTCGTCCCCGTCGATATCGACCGGTGTGGGCGTCGCTAGGCCATTGGGGGTGGAAGCCGTTCCGACACCGGTGTCGATCTTAATGTAATCCCCTGCATCGACCCAATCGCCGTCCAATCCACCTTCTAAGAACAGAACGAAAAGAACAGCATGGCCCGTGGTCGAGGCATGGCCGTCGGCTTCGCTGTTGTTATAGCCGTTGCCGACGATCAGCGCCCATTTGCCGTTGTTCATCTTGGCGATCTGGGCCGACTGATGGGTCATAAAGTTAAAGGTCGGTTGATTATAAGTATAACCCAGATCAGGGTCGTTTTCGTCGGTGAACTCCCATAGTACCAAGCTGGCGGCGTTACTCTCAGAAAAACTGCTTGGGTCGGTAACATCTAAAGCATAATACCCTTGTCCACCGCCATTGAGTCCCCCCGCCAACACCGTTTTCCAATTGCCGCCGATTTTGGCATCGGCCACCATGGGAGAGCCGTCTACATAGTAGCGGTGGGGGAGGGTAGACTGACCATAGTTGGGATCGGTGAGACGGCTTAAGTTTTTGTACACTGGCCCCGGCACGTAAGCGATCCTCTCCTCACCGGTTTCTGCATCTAAACCATGGAGCATGCCGTCGTTAGCTCCCACATACACCATGGAAGTGCGGCCTGCATTAGCAGAGGCAAAGATGGCGTAGCTACTGTCTAAAAAGCCGGCCTTGGGAGCGCCGACGAAAAATGGCGTCGAGTGGACGATGTCCCCCAGCTTGCTGGAGCGAGTGCGGAAGCCGGAAACGTCGCTGCCGCGTAGGAAATCCACGCGCTGACTGCCCAGACCGTCCACCGTACCTGATGCATCTTTATTTAAATAATCGGCCTGGGTGGTGTCCGTAAGGGCAGAGAGTTCAGACCACCGGAAAGGAATCCCATCCTTGCTGTCGCGGCTGATGGTAAGGATAGTGCGGCTGGATGGGAGCTGGGTGTCGAGCACATCCCCTGCGTCCCAGTTGGGGATGGAACCGATTGTGCCGGAAAGATCGATGTCAAAGGATAACAACTGCCCGCTCCAGTCGCCACTATTGAAGCGGGCTTGGAATACCTTACTACCGGACACCAAAGAGGTTGAACTGGTGGCAGCAGAAGCCGCCGACCCAGTTTTGTTCAAAATATCGGTGAAAATGGCATCGAATGCATCTTTTAAGCTTGCATAGTCATCGGCCAGATAAGCGGTGCTGGTTCCGCCAGCCGCAGCAATAGTGTTTAACGTGGTCGGATCGACCCCATACGGAAGCGCAAATCCGATGACATAAGTATCTATGCCATCGGCTGTTAGCTCCGCCGCCGCTGAGGCGGCTTGGGAAAGCGCCAGGCTTGGATCGGAGATGGGATTGCCGTTTTTGTCAGTAGAGGGTAAGCCGTCGGTCAGCAATACCACAAAATTCTTGCCACACGATTCCGGCAAAGGATAGCAAGAAGCGGTGTAGCCTTCAGAAGCGTTGCTCCAGGTGCCTTTGAAATAATCGCGCGCAGTAAGAAGCGTCCCTTCGATGGGGGTAAGTCCTGCATTTGTTATGCCGCTTGTGGCGCACGGGGCTGGAGTGCCAGGAATGTTGCACTTGAGCTTGTTGAGCAAGTTGGTCTTTTGGGTGGCATCAAGTGGCTTGATCGGAACGTGCAAAAAGCCGCGTCCTGGCGAGTCGTTTCTAAACCAAGTGCGGCTGACGTAGTTCCAAGTATTGAACCTACCAAAATCCAAAATCCCCTGGGCCAGATCGCTGTCGGTAGGGTAAAAGGTAAAAGTTCCAATCAACGTGCTATACCCGGCCGCCGCCTCAGAGGTGCTGTTTCCCCATATGGGCAGCGCATCGCTGGTGCCTAATTTCTTTCTGAAACAACGATACGAATCCCATGGCCCTCCTGGATAGACCTCGCTGCCGTTGTCGAAATCAGCCGTCGGGGAATAACAAAAGCCGTTGCCTTGATTGGATGAAGCATAGAAAGGCAAAGCCACGTTGTAATAAATGTATTTTCCGGCATCGGAGGGGTTTGGAGAACGAAATCGTTTAGTGGAAGAATCGCGCGGGCCAGAGTAGCTTGGGTCGTAATTGGCTGGGTTGTAACTGACGTCATAGGGAGAGTTGTGGAGGTAGTAAGCAGAAGGCGTATTCTGCTTGTAAGCCATCAGCCCCATGTTGATTTTGCCAAGATAATCATCGATCAGATTGCGAATCACCGTGCGGGCAATTTCAGATTTGCTCTCCGGGCTGTTGGAACCTTTGGCCTCGCCGTTGGGCGCCTCGTCCATGCTGTTGGAATTGTCTAAAATCACCAGTACGTTGGCTTTGGCGGAAGCGGTGACAAATAGTGGGGATTGAGCCAAGCTCAGCAGACCAGACTGGACGGACGGGCTAATGAGTAGAATACCTACGGTTGTCAGGGTACGCTTCCAAAGCGGTCGCTGCATCATTCTTTGCCTCCTAAGGTGCATAAACCTCTTGCACCACCGCCTGCGCATTGGGGCTGCCCCCACAACCGACTGCGGTGATACGATATTGGACCTTCCACGAGGCCGCCCCTGCCGGCCAGGATTGATACCCTTCGATCCAATACCTAGGTTGGCAGGCCACTAGCGCTAAGGGGGCAGTGCCGGTATACGTGCCACGTACGACCCCGTTTGGCGCTGTGGTTTCGTCTTTCCAAACCGGAGGCTGCGGCGGATCCAGCGCCTCCCGAAACCCGCCGGTAGCATCGCACAGGCCACCGATGCACTCGGCAGTGAAATTGGTCAGACCGGAGGCTCGCCCTGAAGTGGCGATGTCGGCCTCAGCGTCGCGAAGCGCCGCTTCGGCCGCTTGGAAGGCCAAACCGTAATCGCGGTAATTGCCTGCCATTTTCTCCTCCAACAAGCTAGTCTGCATAGCGGCGACCCCGATTACGGTCATTATGAGCAGCATCACCAAACCCACGATCAAGGCAGCTCCGGACTGAGGATGCAATAGGGTTCTATTCATGTCGCCCCTCATGGCAGGCGGTTGCGCAGGCCGATAGTGGTAGTGAACACTCGCCGCAGATACCGATCTGCCGGTGTCACTGTCGTCTCGTTGAAAGTGTAGGTCTGCGGCTTGTCAGTAACATAATTCTCGATGGATCGCAAAAGCAGGCTGATACGAACACTGGCAACGCGGTTCCAGTCGACGACGTCGTTGGCGCGCACAAATTGATCGGTCAGCGTATCGCCGTCCGAATCCAACCCGTACAGAATCTGCATGTCCTCGACCCCCTCTACCAACTCTTCAGCATCTGCCGAACCATCCTTGCGGTACAGGGCCGGAATGTTAGCGGGGTTGTTGCGGATGTAAAAAACGCGCGTCGTGATCTTAGCCAGTTCGCCATTGCCGGCGTAACAGGCGCCTAGGTTCTTGGTAGCATTGCCGGGGCTGACCGAGCTGCCGGTATTGTGAACCACGTTGGTTCCAGCATTCACATTGGTGATCTGGAAAATGGAAACCTTCGAGCAATTGCCTGCGACCACGATGTCGCCTGCGGAAAAGCCTGAAGCATCAGATACCTTCAGATCAGCAGTAAAGGAACTGGAGTTAGTACAGTCCACTGAATTACTCGGTTGTCCAGTAATGCGGACACCATTACCGAACACGCCCCGGATAGCCACGATGTCGCGTCCTCCTAACGGGCTGGTGATACTGCTGTCCACCGCAGGAGTCCAGGCACTGGCGCTGGTAGCCTCAAAGCCATAAATGGCACTGCCAAAGTTGTACAAGAAAGACGAGGTGTTATTGAGAGTGTTGACGAGGACGCGGGCCTGCCCGGCACAACCCTGGTAGCCAGCCATGCGGATATCACGTGCTAAAAGTTCTATGGCGAAGCGAGCATTTTCCTGGATCCGGGCAGAGGCGTCAGCTACTCGGTAGGTTTGTTTATTGGCGAGATAAATTTGGACCATCCCGCCGATGAGAAGCAGCCCCACCACTAAAGCGACCATGATCTCGACCAGGGAAATACCTTGTTGGCTGTCTCGTCTCATGGCTGGAACACCGTTGCAAAACGCTGGATGACCGGATTGCCCGATCCATCGAACTCGTCTATCCACCAAACCTTGACTGTATAAATATTGCCGCTTCCGTCGCAGGCATATTCACTCGCTGCCACCGTACCGTCACCGTCGATATCGCCGCCGTCGTCCGGGGTGCTGTCGAGGCAGACCACCCCAACCCCAGAAGGCAATGCCTGAGCAACTGTGGTGTTCCATTCAAAAACATCGTGCTCGGCCAACTCCAGTGGGGTGCAGGCTGAAGAGGCACTGCTATCCCAAACACAGCCATGGTCTGCAGGAGTTGGGTTGTTGTAGAACCCATCTTGGTAGCCGCTCCAGTTGGTGCGCATCCGGTCGGTCATATCGTAAGCCAACAAGGTCGCCTGAGTACGTAGGTTAGCGCTGTGGTTGCTGTGGAGGCCGGTGGTCTGGAGTCCAGCCAGACCCAAAAGCCCAATCCCCAGCACCAAAACCGCGACCAGGACCTCGATTAGGGTGAAGCCGCCATGCCTGTGACGGGATAACGGGGGGTTCAACATGAGGTCAGTTCCTCCGTTCGCACCCGACCAGTCGTATTGATGATAATCTTGCGCCCTTTGCCTAAATTGCATAGGGTGAATGTGCCATCGGCTAAACCGTCGTTGCCGTCGGATTTGATGCCACGGCTGACGCCGCTGGGAAAATAAGAAACTGCTCTTGCAAAATTGCTGTCTGCGGTTAAGGTCGATCCAGTTAGTGTACCGAACACTCGCAGACGTACATCTGCGTCATCGATTACACCTTTGGTATTGCCAGGCAGATGGGTGTTGTCCACGAAGACGATGAAGCCTTGCTGCCAGTCCGCTGAACTCGAACAGGATGGCGAGGCCGCGTTAGGATCGGCTGTCTTACATACGGTTACCCGTACGCCACGCTTGATCGCTTCGCTGCGCGCCAGGTTGAGCGCCGTTACCAATTCGTTGGCTTGGGTCGCAAGACGATTGCGAATAATAGTGTCGCGGAAGCTTGGCACAGCCAGGCCCAAAAGAATCACCGCCACGGCGACGGTGACCATCAATTCCGGTAAAGTAAAACCGCTTTGTTTTGCCATCTTTTGGTTTGCCTTACGCTTTAAAGCGTAGCCTAAGTTAACCCTAGTTCAAGGCAAGCCAGCTGTGTGTGATAGCGGTCAAACATTTCTAGACAGGCGGGCCAAGGGGCTTAGGAAACAAAAAGTGACTTATTGCTCCGAAACCCTTTTCTAGCTCAGCTTGCTTCCTTGCCGAAGCTAACAATCGGCCTCTTTGACGACTTACATCTATTCCCGGTCAAGGAATGATATGCTTTGCCCCAGTCGATTTGAGCGTAGGCTGCTGAAATTAATGATTCTGACTATCTTGAAAGCCGTCGCTATCTCAGCCTTGCTTCTTGGCCTTCCCTTGCTCGGCGCGTGGTGGGCGGGAAAACCGGTCACCCTTTATTTGTATTTTCCTCCTCAGCCTGTTCCAGCAGAGGCCGAGCCGTTTTCGTGGCCACTGTTTGGGATGGGTCTTTGCATGGAAATTCCTTTATATGGAGGAGTGGGATGGATGCTGGTGAAGTGCTGGCGACCTGGCCTTAGGCGTTATTCCTTTCCGGCCTGGGGCTTTATCGCGCTGGTATGGCTGGCGGCAGTTTGGTATCTCGCCTGGGTTAGGCCGAAGTGGCTAGGAATGCTGGCGGATTTTACCTTCACCCCGCTGTGGCTAGGCTATATAGCTGTAATCAACGCCCTGTGCCAATGGCGCCGCGGCACTTGTCCGCTCACCGAACGACCCGGTTTTATGCTCGGGCTGTTTCCTGCAAGCGCTGCGTTTTGGTGGTATTTCGAATATTTGAATCGTTTCGTAGGCAATTGGCACTATCTGGGAGCAGAAAACCTCACCGGCTGGCAGTATTTTTGGCGCGCGACTTTGCCGTTTTCCACCGTTTTACCGGCATTAGTCAGCACCACCGCTTTGCTTGCTACCTTTTTTGCACCAGTGGAAGGGCTGCCCTCTTTGCAGCTTCGTTATCCTCACCGTTGGGCGCTTGGGGGGCTGATTTTGGCCAGCTTTGGCCTACTTGGGATCGGACTCTGGCCACAGTGGTGCTTTCCCTTGCTGTGGTTAGCGCCTTTGCTTTTGGTGGCCGGATTGCAGGTGCTTTGGGGACAGGAAAGCTACTTTTCCCCTTTGCACCGGGGGCGTTGGGAAATCGTAGTCTTGCCTATGTTAGCAGGCTTAATTTGCGGTTTTTTCTGGGAGATGTGGAATTACTTAAGTTTTCCCAAATGGGTTTATACCGTGCCGTATGTTTCTGAATTTAAGCTATTTGAGATGCCCATCTTAGGATGGGCTGGCTATTTACCGTTTGGCTTAGAATGTGTTTTGGTAACAGATTGCTTGGCAAAGTGGGGCCAAAAGAGAAAACCCACTGCTCATCCAGCTTGACCAAGATCAAGCTTTGGCAATACCGCTTATAAATTCCCCCAACATTCGTGCTAGCATTTTGCTTTTTGAGATTTTTGGAGGACATTGCATGACTGCCATCGACATCGACGCCGTCAAAGCGTATCTCCTCGATTTGCAGGACCGCATCTGCCGCGGACTGGAAACCGTCGAGCCTATGGCGCGCTTTGGCGAGGACCTTTGGGAATACGAACAAGGCCAAGGTGGGGGCCGCACGCGCGTGATCGCCGAAGGCGAGGTCTTTGAAAAAGGCGGGGTCAACTTCTCCCACGTGCGCGGCCAGAAATTGCCCGCCGCGGCGACGGCTTTACGGCCAGAACTGGCCGGGTTTAGCTTTCAAGCGCTTGGAGTGTCGCTGGTCATTCATCCGCGCAATCCTTACGTGCCGACTTCGCACGCTAACGTTCGCTTGTTCGTCGCCGAAAAGAACGGTCAAGAACCGGTGTGGTGGTTCGGCGGTGGGTTCGATCTGACGCCCTATTATCCTTTC
The DNA here is from genome assembly GCA_964654415.1 of uncultured Methylococcales bacterium. Lineage (GTDB taxonomy): Bacteria > Pseudomonadota > Gammaproteobacteria > Methylococcales > Methylothermaceae > Methylohalobius. The sequence goes on from CAZZIP010000011.1 coordinate 79,320, forward strand.
CGCGACGACGTCTTCCACTGGCATCGGACGGCCAAAGCCGCGTGCGACCCGTTCGGCGCGGACGTTTACCCGCGTTTCAAGCGCTGGTGCGATGAGTACTTTTATCTCAAGCACCGCGGCGAGACCCGCGGGGTGGGCGGACTGTTTTTCGATGACCTTAACGAATGGAGCTTTGCGCGCTGTTTTGAGTTCCTGCGCTCGGTAGGCGATCATTATTTACCGGCGTATCTTCCCATCGTCGAGCGGCGCAAGGACATTCCTTATGGCGAGCGCGAGCGTGATTTTCAAGCTTACCGGCGCGGGCGTTATGTGGAATTTAACCTGATCTACGACCGTGGCACCCTGTTTGGGCTACAATCGGGGGGGCGCACGGAGTCTATCTTGATGTCTTTACCACCCATGGCCAAATGGGCTTACAACTGGCGTCCACAGGCGGGCACGCCGGAAGCGCACCTATACGACTATTTACGCCCCCGAGATTGGCTGGGCGAGGCTTGAGGCCTTGCGGCCATCTTTGAATGCTTGGCGGTTGCGTTCGGCAAGCTGCTCAATGAGCGCATTAAGCGATCCGCTCTGGGCGATTTCCTGGTCAAACGTGGTGCGGTAGTTCTTGACCAGATCCACTCCTTCGACGACTACGTCGTAAACTTTCCACGCATCGCCCTTGCGGATCATGCGGAAGGCTACCGGCGCCGGCTGTTTACCGGCCTGGACAAATTCGGTCTGTACCGTGACTTTGCTCGCCTGAGGGCTCCAATTTCGGATCGGCTTGAAGCGGATTTCCCACTCGGCATACTCCCCGTAGGCAGTAGCATAAGTGCGGATGAGCATGGTTTTAAATTCCTTCTTGAACCGTTCGCGCTGCTCAGGGGTGGCGGTGCGCCAATGCCTGCCTAGAACCAAAGCAGCGAAACGGTCTACATCAACATGCGGTTCGATGTAGCGGTCGACGATTTCTACCGCCTTGGCATAATCGACTTTGTAGTTGATCTTTTTAAGCTCTTGCTGGATTTGATCTGAGGTTTGTTTGATCAATTGCTGAGGAGGCAGTAAATCTTCGGCCTGTGCCCACCATGCGACACAAAGCCATAACAAAATCCACCCACCAAGTTTCAATTTCTGCATCGAACGCTCCTTAGGTGTTCTGAATTTATTGTTTTTGTTTATCATAATCGTAGCACCCCGAATAAACCAGTACTTAAGAAAAACTTTGATGACCCCAATCCATGCCCACTTCCCTCGCTTTCGCGCCCGCAGGATGCGCCGCGATGCGTTCAGCCGCAGGCTGATGCGCGAGCATTTATTGACCGTAAACGATCTTATCTGGCCAGTGTTTGTCTGCGAAGGCAAAGGCGTACGCGAATCGGTGGCTTCTATGCCTGGGGTTGAGCGTTTCAGTTTAGACCTGTTGCTTAAAGAGGCAGAAGAAGCCCATGCCCTGGGTATTTCGGCATTGGCCTTGTTCCCGGTCGTTCCGCCGGAGCGCAAAAGCGCAAGCGCTGAAGAGGCCTGGAACGAAGACGGTCTAATCCAGCGCAGCGTGCGCGCTTTGAAACAGCGCCTGCCGCAGTTTGGGGTAATCACCGACGTGGCGTTAGACCCCTACACCTCCCACGGCCAGGATGGTCTGATCGACGAATCCGGCTATGTCTTGAATGATGAAACCGTCGCCGCGCTGGTAAGACAAGCCCTCTCCCACGCCGAAGCTGGCGCTGACATCGTTGCCCCTTCGGACATGATGGACGGGCGCATCGGTGCCATCCGTGCCGCGCTAGAAGAAAACGGTTTCATCCACACTAGGATTTTGGCTTATTCCGCCAAGTACGCTTCCTATTTCTACGGGCCGTTCCGGGAGGCGGTAGGTTCGTCCGCCAGCTTAGGCGCTGCCAACAAATTCAGCTACCAGATGGATCCGGCCAACAGCGACGAGGCTTTAAGGGAGGTGGCAATGGACCTAGAAGAGGGGGCCGACATGGTGATGATCAAACCCGGCTTGCCGTATCTGGATGTCATCCGGAGGGTCAAAGACTGCTTCGGTGTCCCCACCTTTGCTTATCAGGTAAGCGGCGAATACGCCATGCTCAAGGCTGCTTGTCAGAACGGTTGGCTGGATGAGAAAAAAGTGGTGATCGAGTCGCTTTTGGCGTTCAAGCGCGCTGGTGCAGATGCCATTTTGACTTATTACGCCAAACAAGCAGCCGGCTGGCTAAAAGATGACCCCATTGCGGCCAGCATTTGGGAATAAACCATGGCTAAGGAAAATCAGGCTAAGCCTTATTTACGTGGCGCCCTCGTGTGGATGGACGAGGCGGTGCTAGTCGTTTTGATGCTGTTATCCCTCGGTGGAATTGCGGTCAGCAACTTTGCAATTCAAGACGATTATCTTTACTGGTTGGGTATGATCCCGTTCTTCTGGCTGGGCGCTATCCTATCGAGCTGGGCTCAAGCCCGTCGCGCCCAAGGCGACGATGCGCATGATTTGAAACAGCTACTTAGGATAGAGCTGCTTCATTGGGTCGGCACGCTGGCGGCCGTGATCGGCGTATTTTTCCTCCGCTACCTGCAAATCCTGGATGATTCTGCCGCCGCCCCGGTTATGCTATTGATCTTGTCGCTTTCGACGTATCTTAACGGCATTCGCATCGGCTGGCGGTTCAGCCTGCTTGGGGTGTTTCTAGGAATGACGGCTATTCTTAACGCTTACGTGGAGAAGTTTCTGTTTTTGGCCGCCTTGCTCGCAATCGCTTTGGTAATGTTCTCCCTCTATCAAAGTCGGCGCACTCGCCATAAGGTCAGCGGCTATGGCCAGTGATCATTATGCCGTCTTTGGCCATCCCATCAGTCACAGCAAATCTCCTCGCATCCACGCCCTGTTTGCGGCGCAAACCCAGCAAGAGATAGTTTACACTGCCCAGGATGTGCCACCTGCCTGCTTCGAGGTGGCAGTTAAAACCTTTCGCGCCGGCGGCGGGCAAGGGCTAAACCTTACCGTTCCGCTGAAAGAGCTAGGAAGCCAATTAGCGCAGGAACTGAGCCCCAGGGCGCGTCTCGCCGGAGCGGTCAACACGCTTTACTGGCAGGGGGATAGACTCTTGGGCGACAACACCGATGGAATTGGCTTAATCCGGGATTTGACCTTAAACCTCAAGTTGACGTTGGCAGGCCGTCGGGTTCTGATCCTAGGCGCCGGGGGGGCAGCGCGGGGGATTTTAGGACCGCTTCTAGAACAAACACCGGCTTTACTCGCCATTGCTAACCGCACCTCCGTGCGCGCGCAGGAATTGGCTGCGCGCTTTGCTGACTTAGGGAAAATTTCGGTTGTAAGCTTTGCCGAGCTTACAGGACAGCGCTTTGATTTGATCGTCAATGCCACCTCGGCTAGCCTGCACGGGGAACTGCCGCCGATGCCGGACGATCTCCTGACTGAAGGCGGTTGTTGCTATGACTTGATGTATGCCGATGCACCTACTGCTTTCGTGCGCTGGGGGATCGAGCACGGGGCTGCGCTCAGCACCGATGGCCTAGGGATGCTGGTCGAACAGGCAGCGGAGGCGTTTTTCCTCTGGCGCGGGGTGCGGCCGGAAACGGCACAGGTCATTCGCCAGCTTCGCGCCGGCGCTTCTGAAAAAATTCTTTAAGGAGACGAGCGCACTCTTCAGCCAGCACGCCGCCTGTCACCTCCACGCGGTGATTAAGAAAAGCGGCCTGGTGCAGCGCCAGGATACTCCCTGCGGCCCCGCGCAGCGGGTCTGGCGCGCCGTAAACGAGCCTTTGAACGCGGGCATGGACGATCGCTCCCATGCACATCACGCACGGCTCTTTGGTCACATACAACACCGTCCCAGGCAGACGATAATTGCCGAGCACCTGCCCTCCCCGGCGTAGAGCTACGATTTCAGCATGGGCGGTAGGATCCTGTCCGGCGATAGGACAGTTATAGCCTTCAGCGACAACCTCACCACGATACACCAACACCGCTCCAACTGGCACTTCGCCTAAGGCCCGGGCAGTCTCGGCCAAGGCCAGAGCACGGCGCATCCACTGTTCATCCATGGCCTCACTTGCTAATACGCAGATTAAAGCGCCAGGCGCAAGCCGATCATCAGCAACATGCTCGCCAGGACGGGTCGAGTAACCTTGTCAGGCAGCCGGAAACCCACGTGGCTGCCCAGATAGATGCCAGGCAGTGAGCCCAAAAGGAGGCTGGCCAGCAGCATATAGTCGACGGTGCCAAGGTGCGCGTGGCCAAGACCGGCAATCGCCGTCAGGGGCACAGCGTGGGCAAGGTCCGTACCGGCAATCTCGATCGCTCTCAGGCGCGGATAGAGAAAGAACAAAATCGCCGCACCGAGTGCGCCTGCACCGACGGAAGAAAGCGTAACCATGGCACCAAGTGCGACGCCAGCGAAAACCGTAAGCGGCTTTTGCAATCGCCGGTGAGCCGCTCGCACGGCAGCCAGACTCTCGTGTGCGCTTAAGGCGAGCAAGCTGCTTCGGAACAAGAGCACAAAAGAGGTCAGAATTAGCGCCACACCAAGCGTGGAGGCCATCAAATGCTCATAGTCTATGCCTTGTTTGGTTAAGAAATCCAGCAGACCCACGGTCAGGAGCGAGCTCGGCAGGCTCCCAAGCGCGAGCAGGCCGACCACGTTCCAGTTAATGGTCCGATTGCGGTGATGCACAAAGATACCACCTGCTTTGGTGATAGCGGCATACAAAAGGTCTGTGCCGACCGCAAATGCCGGGGAAATGCCAAAGACCAGAACCAAGATCGGTGTCATCAGAGAGCCGCCCCCGACCCCGGTCATGCCGACGATGAAACCGACTGCGAATCCTGCAAAAGTATAGGCAAAGTCCATATATCAGCCTGCCAAGCTTTATTTGTTACTTTCTGTTTGTAATTTAACAGGCCTGCCTTATAACTATAAAGAATAATTAATCATATTTTTATACAAATATATTATATATCCTAAGGCAGAAGGCCCTAGCGGCGAATCGCAGATAGCAAAATGCGCCGCAATCGTACTATGTTCGTCAGCATCTGCAGCAGGAGTTTCCACGGCTACCGAGCTATCAGCGCTGTATCGAGCTGCTGCCGCGTTGCGCGGTCGCATCGGCGGCGCCGTCTGATCTGCTCACTGCCATTACCTCGTGCCCAACCAACCCATACCCTACGCCAATAACCTCAGCCTTATCCCAAACTGAGGTTAAAAAATCCTCTGTGTGCGATGAAGGTAAGCTGTTTGCCTTTTGTGTGAGCGCTGATTTGAAGTTAAGCTTATGGCGTCAGTGAGTCAGATTGACATCTTTACCAACCATAAGTTGTGTTGCCGCAACAAATCGATTCAAGAGGGGAGAACTATGAGAACGTCGAATAGAAAAAATACCGTACGCAAGACTGTTACCCTGGCTTCTTCATTACTGGTAGGAAACATCGCCCTGCTAACCATAGGCCAAGCGTCTGAGAACCCTGTCACTCAAGACCAGAACCTCAACCGCACCCAGACCAGCGTAGCGGATGTTGCCTTTGAGGC
>CAZZIP010000012.1:0-81030 GCA_964654415.1 uncultured Methylococcales bacterium
CTGACGTAAGCAACCTGGCTTCCAAAAACCGAGCGCAGTTGCTGGAGGAATTGACCCCCGCTGAGCTGGAGGCCGGCCAGGCGCTCACCCGAGAGTTGATGAAGCCGGGCAATTTCGCCCAGGCGCTCGATGCCTGGCAACGACGATGAAGACCGGCTTTTGGCGCTTTGTTCATCCGCTCAAGCGGCGCTGGTATCTGGTTTAGGTCACGCAGGACCTTTTCGGCGCGCAGGTATTGGTGCTGCGCTGGGGGAGTCTGGACGGAAAGCTTGGGGTTAGTTCTGGGCAAGCCATTCTGCGGGAGTCAGGCAAGGCAGATCGGCCGCCCGCTTGCGCAGTTCTTGGTCAAGCGTGATCAAGATCGACCCAGTTTGGCAGGTTATGGCAGCGTAGACCGCATCGGCTGCGCGTAATTTTAACCGTGCCCCTAGGTTGGCAGCGTTTTTGGCTAGGCTTTCGTCGAAAGCGACGAGCCGAAGCTGCGGAGTAGCTAGCACGGCTTGCCGCATCGTCTCGCCGGCTTCCGCGTCGCCGGTCTTGCGGGCAGCAGCACATGCAGTTTCCACTACTACCAGCACCGGACATACGATTTCCAGGCGCTTTTGCGCGATCGTTACGAACAAGCGCGGCATCTTGAAAGTGGGGTTCGTTGAGATTACTTGCCGCCAGCCAAATATTGGCGTCTAAGGTGAGGATCACCGCTTGCGGTCTTCAGTTAGGATTTCGACCAGGCTGCGGGGATCGACGGCGCGCTCGTAGATTTTTTGGCCTACGGCGCGCAGGTCTTGAAGCCATGCCTCCATTTGCTGCACCCGTTCGGCTTTGCTTTCTGTTTCCGGTTTTCTTTCAAGATCGCCTTCGGTGAGCCAACGCGCGAGCAGTTGAGTAATCAAGTCCTTGATCCGTATGTTTTGTAGCGCCGCCCGTGCTTTGACAGCACGGAACAGATCATCGGGAATTTCCACTGTGGTTTTCATACCCATAAAACCATAAAACCAGATTGACATATTTTATGCTGTGGGGGATGTTCGGTGAACCCATCCTCTCCCGTTTTTCGGGTATTCCCGCGCTGATTTATACATGTGACTATGGATGAGGAGAAACTCGCGCGCAACTATGAGGAATGGTTTACCCAAAAGGTGGAGGAAGGGCTAAGGGAGATGCAGGTTGGGAACCTCTTCGATCATGGGGAGATCGTGAAGAAGTGGGAGGCAAGCAAAGTGCCGGAGACGCTGGCTGACTTGGCCCTTTCTGACATCGGGAGCAAAACCTAAGAAGACCGGCTCCTGGCGCTTTGTTCATCCACTGAAGCGGCGCTGGTATCTGGTGTGGGTCACGCAGGACCTTTTCGGCGAGTAGGTATTGGTGCTGCGCTGGGCAAGAAATGGCTCAAGGAGTACTTAAAGAGCAGGCCGCCGGAAAGTTTTGTTTTGCTGTTTGGGGAGACGATAGCGGGCGATTTTCTGCTTCGACCTTTGCTGTATCGGCGCTTGCTGGAAGGTCTCGATCCGGTGGACATCGATGGACCTCGATAGAGACGTGCGCCAGCCCAAGCCGCTTAGGCAGGCGGGCGCGGTATTCTTCGGGCGTAGCCGGCTGATGGGCAACGATTGTCACCACTGAAGCATAAATACCCGGGCCGATGCGCCACAGGTGCAGGTCGGCGATTCGACTGTCCCCGTCGGCTTCGATCGTCTCTTGAATCTCTCGGCGCATGGATTCAGGTCCTTGATGGTCGAGCAGAACTGCCGAGCTGGTGCGCAGTAAGCTGTAAGCCCAGCGGGCCACCAACCCCGCCCCGGCGATTCCCATCGCCGGGTCCATCCAGATCAGCCCCAAGTATTTGCCAAAGAGCAAAGCGGCGATGGCGAGCACGGAAGTCAAAGCATCGGCCAAGACGTGCAGATACGCCGACATCAGGTTGTGATCGTGACGGTGATCTGAGTGCTCATGGTCTAGCTCAAGGCCTAGGATCAGGGCGCTTGTGCCGTTGACCAGTAGTCCAAGGATGGCCACCCAAATCGCTTGATCGAACTGGATGGCGAGCGGCTGAACCAAGCGGACAGAGCTTTCCCAAGCCATCGTTCCGGCAAACACTACCAGCAACAGCGCGCCGCTAAATCCCCCCAAGGCGTTAACCTTGCCGGTGCCGAAGCTAAAGCGGGGATCATGGGCGTGGCGCCGAGCGTAGAAATAAGCGAAGGTGTTGACGCCTAACGCCAAAGCGTGCGAAGCCATGTGCAGGCCGTCGGCAAACAGGGCCATGGAGCCAAAAGCCACTCCAGCGGCGACCTCGACGACCATCGTGGCTAAGGTGAGGAGGAAGACGACCAAGGTCCGCCGCTCGCCCGGTCGCCTTAATTCCTGGCCGAAGCAGTGGTCGTGTTGCCAAAGGTGGAGGTGGTCGCGGTGCATTCGCAGAGTGTATTTGAATTGTCAACCCGGGTGCAAGGATTGGAAAGCCACAGCCTAAAGCAAGGGCGCGTGGCCACGTGCCCCCTACCCTCCAACGCCCGCCCTGCGCAGGCGTTCTTGTTTTTCATCTATTATTAATCTGACACCGGAAAATCCTGGCAAAGTGCCTCTATGGCCGATCTGGAAAACTCGTTAAATCCCCAGCTACAGCCGCTGCTGGCGACCCTCTCCCGCATCATCCTCGGCAAAGAACTTAAGATCCGCTTGGCGCTTGCTTGCTTGCTGGCCCGCGGGCATCTTCTGATCGAGGACATTCCCGGCGTAGGCAAGAGCACGCTCTCCCACGCCCTGGCCCACCTGTTTGGGTTGAGCTACCAGCGCATCCAGTTCACCAGCGACCTTTTGCCGGCGGATATCCTGGGGGCGGCGATCTACGACGAACGGCGGCGAGAGTTCCGTTTCCATCCAGGGCCGATCTTCCACCAAGTGGTGCTGGCGGACGAAATCAACCGCGCCTCCCCCAAAGCCCAGAGCGCCCTGTTGGAAGCCATGGAAGAAAGGCAGGTGAGCATCGAAGGAAAAACCCGTCCGCTGCCGCAGCCTTTTTTCGTCATCGCCACCCAGAACCCTTTCCATCAGCACGGCACCTTTCCCCTGCCTGAATCTCAATTGGATCGTTTCTTGATGTGCATCCGCCTGGGTTATCCCGACCCCCGGGCAGAGCGCGCGCTATTGCAGGGAGGGGGGCGGTTCCATACGGTGCGAACGCTGGAACCTTGCCTTTATCCAGAGTCTTTGCTCGGGATGCAGGAGCAGGTGGAGCAGATCTATGTGGCCGAGCCGGTGCTGGACTACGTGCAGGCGTTGCTCGAACGCAGCCGCGCGCTGCCCGAATGTCCGTTGGGCTTGTCTCCTCGCGCTGGACTAGGCTTGCTGCGGGCCGCGCAGGCCTGGGCCTTTCTGGCCGGACGCGATCACGTCTGGCCCGACGACGTGCGCGCCGTGTTTGAAGCCGTAGCCGGACACCGGCTGATCGCTCCACAAGCGCTGGAAGGCCCCTCGGTGGCGCAAAAGCTGCTGGCTGAGGTAGCGGTGCCGTGAGCGCTATCCGGCTCCGCCCCACCGCCCGCTTCGGGAGCTTCGTCCTGCTGTTGGTGGTGCTATGGCTGGTTTCTGCCAACTATCGCAACAACCTGGGCTATCTGCTCACCTATCTGCTTGCGGGAATAGCGCTGGTGGCGGCGTTCCAGACCCGCCGCCAGATCGCCGGAGTGCGCTTTAAAGTGCAGGCGCCCAAGCCGGTATTTGCCGGGGCGATGGCGCAGTTACCATTGTGGCTGGAGAACGGCGGCAGCCCCAAGTGGCAATTGCGCATTAAGCTCCAAGGTGGCATAGAACCGGTGTTCACCCTCAACGCCGGGGAAAAACGCCAGGTAGAACTTTCCTATCCGACCAAAGCGCGGGGCCTGGTGCACATTGGTCCGGCGGTCCTGTCCTCCTCCTTTCCCTTGGGATTGTTCGAGGCGGCACGCGAGCTGGATGCGCCTTGGACGCTGTGGGTCTATCCCGCCCCGGCCGCCCAGGCCCCGCCGCCTAAAGGCATAGGTCAAGCCGGACGGGAGGGCGAAATCGCTTTCCAAGGGATTCGCAGCTACCAGCCCGGCGATGCTCCAAGCCGGATTTATTGGAAGGGGCTGGCCAAAAGGCAAGGACTGTTGACCAAGGAATTCGCCCAAGAACCGGCGGGCAACGCGATCCTGTTCGACTGGGAGATCCTGCCGCCCGGAGACACCGAGCAACGGCTTGCCTGGCTGTGCCGCTGGCTGGTGGATGCCGAGAACCACGGCGAGATTTACGGCCTGCGCCTGCCAGATCGATCCCTGCCGCCCTCCCAGGGACTGGGGCATCTGCACGCCTGCTTAAGATTGCTGGCCCAGTTTCCTGGAGGCGCCCGTGCTTGAAGAACAAACAAAACTGCGCTTTCTGCTGCTGGTCCTGGCCTGCCTGGTGTTGCCCCACGGCCTGCATCTGCCCTGGAGCCACACGCTGCTGTTTATCGGCTTTTGGATCTGGCGCTGGCTTGGCATCGGCCGGCCTGATCTTCTGCCTTCCGGCAACTGGCTGCCGATTTTGACTTTGACGGCGGCTTCGCTGGTGGTCGTCTCGCAGCGCGGTATGATCGACCTTACCACCAGCACCGGCCTGTTCATCGCCGGGCTGGGGTTGAAATTGATGGAGCTAAGATCCGAACGCGACTTGTATTTCGTGGTGTTGCTGGGCTGGTTCGTGGTCCTGACCCAGTTCCTCTACGACCAGTCCTTAGGGATAGCCCTGTATGCGCTTGCTGCTGCAGCCCTGCTGACCGGGGTGCTGGTCCAGTTCAACGGCGTCGGGCATCTACCCTGGCGGGCCTTGGCGCAGACGGTGACCGGTTTGCTCGGGCCAGCCTTGCCGTTGGCGGTAGGGTTATTTCTGGTGTTCCCAAGGCCCCACGGCGGCTTCATCCACCTCCCCTTCGATCCCCGCGCCAAAACCGGCCTGGCGGAAATCTTAGAGCCTGGGGCCATCGCCCAGTTGTCTACCTCCCAAGAAGTGGCCTTTCGGGTGGATTTCGAAGGCGACCCGCCCCCTCCTGAGGAACGCTACTTTCGCGCCCAGGTGTTCTGGCATTTCGACGGCCGCCGCTGGTTACCTGAGCCAGCCATGCAGCAGCCGCTGCCGCAACCGCTGCCGGGGACGGGGTCCTCTTACCTCTACCACGTGACCGTCGAACCCCATCATCGCCATTGGCTGTTTTCCTTGGGGTTTCCTGCCAGCGTGCCCGAAGGGGCGCGCTTGACCCGAGAAGGTTTGCTGACCGCGCCGGCACCAGTGGAAGAGCGGCTTCGCTACCGGCTGGCATCCTTTAAGAATTATCGCTTTCCGCCCCTGTCCCCCTGGGAACGCCAGCTGGCGCTGCAATTACCTGAGGCTCCAAGCGGCAAGGTGCAGGCACTGGTGGACCGGCTTCGCCCGCCTTCTGGCAGGCCGGAAGATTTTGCCCTGGCAGTATTGCACTACTTCCGTGACCAGGGTTTTCGCTATACTTTGAGCCCAGGCACCTTAGGCGACCGCCCCATCGAGGAATTTCTGTTCGCCACCCGCGCCGGTTTCTGCGAACACTACGCTGCCACTTTCGCCTACTTGATGCGCGTCGCCGGTATCCCCGCCCGCATCGTCGGCGGTTACCTGGGAGGCTTCGTCAATCCGCGGGGGCGCTTCCTGGAGGTCTATCAGGCCAACGCCCACGCCTGGGTCGAAATTTGGATCGAGGGGCCAGGCTGGGTGCGCGTCGATCCCACGGTCGCTGTGGCTCCCCGCTACGTCGAGCAAGTGCAAGATCTCGCCGACCCCTTGAGCGCGGCCATTCCTCCAGCTTCCGAGCCGGCAGCCTACTCCCGTTCCGCAGCGGCGCAAGCCCGCGCCGATATTTGGCGCAAGCTCGTCCGAAGCGGCCTCATCCTCTGGTCCAGCCTAGATCACCGTTGGCACGTGTGGGTTTTGAGCTACGACCGCCAAGCCCAGAGGCTGCTGCTTGCCACGCTGGCGGAGCGCTGGCCCCTGTTGACCGTGGCGGCGCTTCTGGCGCTCGTAGGCTTTAAGGCACGAAGCGGCGGTGAGCCCGATCCATTACTGCGGGCCTACCGGGCTTTCCTGCAACACATCTCCCGCTTGGGGCTGACCAAGACGGCCCAAGAAACGCCTTGGGATTTCGCCCACCGAGCGGCCACCCGGCTGCCCGCTGAGGCAACGCGGATTCACCGCATCACCGAAGCGTTCATCCGTGGCCGTTACGGTCGGGGGAGCGCGCTCGAGGCGGCTCAGGAAATCCGCCGGCTGCTGCGGGGACGATGAAATGACTTGGCTGCTGCTGACGTGCAAAGGGTTGCGCCAAGGTTATCTATGGCCCTGTTGAGGCGAATACCGGCTTGGCGCCCCGGCGCTTATGCCCGCGATAGCCTGCGGATTTTTGGCTGGCTGCTGCTGCGCACGGCAGCGCAGGCGGCCATAGTGCTGCTCTTGGCGCGCTGGCTAGGGGCCGAAGGTTATGGCGCCTTCGTCACTGCGCTGGCGGTGGCCAGCTTTTTCACCCCGCTTGCGGGATTGGGGCTAGGCGGAGTGCTGCTCGTGCGTGGCGCGCGCGATCCCGCAGGCCTGGCAGCTCTGGAAGGCAAGGCAATACGGCTGTGGGGCGTATCGTCCAGCCTCTGCACGGTGCTGGCCACTTTGGCCATGTTTGTCGGCCTGCCGGGCAGGCTACCGCTCTGGGCGCTAGCGGCACTCGCCGCCGCGGAGGTCGTCGCCGCCTCTTGGGTCGAGCTCAAGGCGCGCATCGCCCAAGCCCAACTGCAAGCGCATCGCTTCGGCGCCCTCCAAGCCGGGTTACCCCTCACGCGGCTGTTTGCCCTCGTCCCGGCCATGGCGCTTTTACCCGCGACACCTTCGGCTTGGATGATCGCCTATGCGCTGGCCAGTTTGCTTTATGCCGTCACACTCGCGGTACGCGGCCGCGCCAGGCCGGCACGCAGTGTCGCACCCGAGGCAACAGCAGCCGCTCACCCGCCACCGCTGGTGCGGGAAGGCTTGCCATTTGCGGGTGGGGCCGTCGCTGTGCGGCTGCAGGCCGAGTTCAACAAGCCCGTGCTGGCGCAGATCGGCTACGCTGAGGCCGGCGCCTTGAATGTCGCCCAGCGCATCGTCGATCTGGTGGCGCTGCCACTTGCTGCGTTGCAGGAGGCGCTGTGGCCGCGCGTGCTCAGCGCTGCTCAGCCGAACCAACGCCTGTGGCAGACGGGTATGCTCCTGGTACTGTTCGCCCTGGCGGGCGGGGGCCTTATGGCGCTAGCCGCGCCACTGGTGGTATGGCTGTTGGGTGAGGATTACGGTCAAACCGCCCAAGCGCTCGTATGGCTGGCCGGACTGCCTGCCTTGCAGGTGTTGCGCAACCTGGGTAACGTCGCTATCCTGGCGCAGCAGCGCCACCACAGGCTGCTTCTCGTCTATGCCACAGCGGCGATCTCCGGTGTGGTGCTGACCTTGCTGTGGGTACCCAATCATGGCGTGGCCGGGGCGGTTTGGGCGATGTATGGGAGCGAGGGGCTTGCAGCGGCGGTGGCGTGGAGCAGCCGCCGGCAGATCGCAGCAAAACGCAACAAAGGGAGCGCATGATGAACGACCCAGCCAAAGAACTCTTCGACAACTACGCCCGACACTACTCGATGGGCGAAATCGAACGTCTGCCGAACGATTTAGAGCGACTGCGGCGTGACCGCCTGCCAGCATGGATCGCCTCGGTTCCCCCAAGTGCGCGCATTCTCGATGCCGGCTGCGCCCAGGGCGATTTGCTCGCAGCCTTATCTCGCGTGGGCTATAAAAACCTGACAGGCGTGGATGTCTCGGCCCAGTTGGTTATTTCAGCACGCCGCTCGGCTGCTCAACCGCCTGCGTTGGCACACGAATAACGGCCTGCATCGCGTCGTGTTTTTGCTCTCGGACATGCTCCCTCCGAAGGTCTTTGACCCGAACCTTCTCGCCTTGGCCCGCAAATGACTCATCGGCTGCTTTTCGTGTTGCCGGATCTGGCAGCGGGCGGCGCGCAACCAATGAATGTCTTGCTCGCCCGGCAACTCCAGGCACGCGGCTGGTCGGTGCGGCTGGCAGTGTTGTTCGACCGCCCGCAGGCGATCGCTCAAGAGCGCCTTGCCGGACTGTCGATGATCCGACTGCACGCCCGCGGCGTGGCTGGCAAACTGGCGGCACTTGGCCGTCTGGCTGAGCTAGCCAAGCGCGCTGACCTAGTGATCGGTGGCGTAGAACTTGCCGCCACCAACTATGGTTACCTCGCGGCACGCATGGCTGGCCGCCCGTTTCTCAGTTGGACGCACACTGCTTTTGAGCGGCATCAGCACAGCGCCAGCGCATTCGATCGGGTGATCAGCCGCTGGGTGTATCGCGGTTGTGCCGAGGTGGTATTCCCTTCGGCCGGTGCGCGCGAGTCATTGCGGCTTGCGCTGGGCGAGCAACCAGCGCGTGCTCACTGGCAAGTCATCGAGAATTTCATCGATCCGCCGCGACCAAACGCGACACTGCCGGATACACTGATCTTTGCCAAGCCGGTGATCATCGGCGTGGGTCGGCTGGCTCAGGAAAAAGCCTTTGACCGCTTGATCTACACCCACGCCGCACTGCGCGGACAGGGGCTGACACACCACCTGGTGCTGCTCGGCGATGGGCCATTGCGTGAGGCCCTTGTTGCCCAGGCGGCCGCGCTGGGCGTTGCGGATACCGTTTTTTTGCCGGGACACGTAGCCAACGTGGTCGACTGGCTCGGCCATGCCACGGTGTTTGCCTTGTGTTCGCGGTATGAAGGTTTCTCTCTAGCACTGCTCGAAGCCTTACACGCGGGGGTTCCGACCGTGGCGATGGACTGTCCCAGCGGGCCGCGCGAAATCTTGCAAGATGGGCGGGTGGGTCGGCTGGTGCCGGCCGACGACGAAGCCGCGTTCACCCAAGCCATCGCCGAACTGCTGCGCGATCCGGCGCAGCGCGCCCATTACGCGGCATTGGGCAGACAGCGGGCGCAAGACTACACCCCCGAGCGCATCGTGCCGCGTTGGGAGGCGCTGTTGCACGACATCCTCGCACGCCGGGGTCGGGCATGACGGAACGGGTTTCGGTGCTGTTGGCCACACGCAACCGCGTGCGGCTGCTGCAACGCGCACTGGCCAGCCTGCGCGCGCAGACGTATTCGACACTCGAAATCCTGGTGCTCGACGATGGATCGGGCGATGCAACGCCCCAATTGCTTGATCGTCTCGCGTCCGAGGAACCTCGGCTGCGCTGGTTTCGGCGCGAACAGTCGCAGGGATTGGCCAGCGCGCTCAATACCTTGATTGCATCAAGCACTGGACACTGGCTGGCGCGCATGGATGACGATGACATGGCCTATCCGCACCGTATCGAACGGCAGCTCGCCTACATGCAAGCGCAGCGTCTGGATGTTTGTGGAAGCTGGTATCGGCGCGTCGCAGGCTGGCGTCGTTCGATCGCCCGGCCACCGGTCGAGCACGACCGCATCCTAAGCGAGCTGCTGTTCCAGCCGCCCCTGTTACACCCATCGGTCATGTTCCGGCGCGAGGTGTTCGAGCGCCACGGCGCCTACAGCGAAACCGCGCCACATGCCGAAGATTACGAGCTGTGGGTGCGCCTGATTCCCTTCGTGCGTTTTGGCAACTGCCCGGAAGTCCTGATGGATTACACCTTGTCTGCATTCCAAGTTTCCCGACGCCACAATGCGCAACAACTGGAGACGGCGCGCGCTCTGCGCGTGCAGGCCTTGCGCCAGCTCGGCATCCCCCACACCCCAGAGCAGGCACGCATCCATGCGTGCCTGCGCGATCCGATCGCCATCGAGTCGCTGGCGCAGCTTGATGAGACGCACGTCTGGCTTTGCACATTGTCCGGCCATCTGCAGCCCGCAGCACGACCTGCCGTGCATCGACAGTGGTTTTTACAGTGCGTGCGCGCAGCGGGACTGGGGCCAGCTGTCTATCGTGCCTACGAAGCCAGCCCGCTGGCCGCGGCCACGGGCAAACAGCGGGCGATGCTTTGGGGACTGTGCCAGCTGCGCCTTCGCTACCGCTCGCCGCTCTACGACCAACTGGAACCGTTGGCAGGGATCGGCTGACGAGGCGCGTTAGTCGCCGAGAGCGATTGATAAAGTGCAATCCAGCACATAAGCTGCTCCTGCGCCGAAAACAGGTCTACCGCGCGGCTGCGCGCCGCCTGCCGCATCGCCTGCCAGCGTGCGGGGTTTTGTGCCAGGGTGCGGGCAGCGGTGACAAAAGCGTCAACGTCATCCATCGGGCAAAGCAGCCCGGTCGTGCCATGCTCGACCACTTCTGGCAGCGAGGAGGCATCAGATGCGATCACCGGCAGCCCGCAGGCCATGGCCTCGATAACCGACAGTGGCAAGCCTTCCAGCCGGCTGGGGAACAGCAGGGCATCCGCGTTCTGATAGGCCTGTACCAAATCCCGCGCATTCAGGCGCCCGATGCACTGGCAGTTGGCGGGCAAGGCGTAAGGGGTATGCGCACCGTTACGGTCGGCAGTATAGAGCAACTCGAAGTCCTCGCCCAGGGTTTGCAGGATGGGGCAGAATAAATCGACGCCTTTACGCAAATCCCAATTGCCCACGTACAGCAGCCGGAAAGGCTGGTGCGGCTGATTGCGTGCCACAGGGGAGAAAAAGTCCGTATCCACTCCGTTGTAAATGACCTCGATGTCGCGTCGCCCAAAGATTGCCTGTGCCGCTTGTGCCGTATAGCGGCTCACCGCCACCACGCGCGCGGCGCAGCGCAGGTTGGCCGCTTCGATTCGGCGTATCCAGATGGTGTGGTAAAGCGCCTTGCTCAGGCTTTTGTAGGGGCGAAGCTGGGGATCGTGAACACAAGAATGCAAGGTGCTGACGACGGGTAGCGAGCGTGGCAAAAACCGCGGATGCAGCCAGGAATTGACGTGCACCACCGTTGCCCAGTCCGGCGGTCGTGGCACGCTCACGCTCCACGGCGCGTATTCGGCGCGCAGCGGCAGCCAGTTGATCTCGGCACGGATGCCACGCGCGTTCAAGCCAGCGCACAGGCGTTCGGTGAACACGTCGGCACCGCTATGTGCGCGCACGGCGGGAAACCAGACGGCGAGACGATCAGACATCGGCGCCTGCCTCGAGGGTCTCGATCAATCGTCCGACAAACCGCTCCCAGGCAAAGCCCTGTGCATAGGCACGGCAGGATGCGGCGGCCAGGCTCCCGCTCAAGACGTCGAGCACGGCCCGCGCAAAGGCTTGCTCATCCCCCGGCGGCACCAGATGCCCGCTTTGTCCCTCTGCCACCGCCTCCACCACCCCGCCGGTGGCATAGGCCACGGTGGGCAGGCCGTGGGCGGCAGCCTCGACCGCCACCATGCCAAAACCTTCTGGGTCGCCGGGGATTTCGCGCACCGGGAACACGTGCACGTCGGCAGCAAAATACGCAGCGGCGAGTTCCTCCTCCGAAACCTTGCCGAGAAAGCGCAGCCTATCGCCCACGCCGGCGGCATCGGCGGCGGGCTGGATGGCTTGCGGGGTCTGTGCTTGGGCGTACAGGGCATTAGATGGAGTATCGCCGACGATGGCGAGCACCACACCGGGGCGGCGCTCGGCAATCAAGGGCAGCACCTCGCGCACGAATTCGAGCAAGCCTTTGCGCGCCGTGAGCCGCCCAGCCGAAAGCAACAGCGGCGCATCGGGCGCGATGCCGTGCTTGGCGCGAAAACGCTGGCGCGCCTCGGCGTCAGGTGCAGGGATTTCGACGCCGGGGTGGACAACGCGGGTCCGCTCGGGTGCGATGCCGATACCCCTGGCTAACTCTGCCGTCGCGTGGCTGTTGGCGATCACCGTGTCGATGCGCCGCAGCGCGGGCCGCCACAGCAGGCGATAAACGGGGTGCGGCACGGTGAGGTCCAGCCCGTGCACATAGACAGCGCTGCGCGCGTTGCAGGCACGGGCGGCCAGCAGGGCGAGCGGGGCGGTGAGGCCGCTGCCGGCGAGCACCACATCGGGTTGCCAAGCACGCGCCTCTTGCCAGGCCAGCCGCGCCGCCTGCCAGAGAAAACGCCACAAGGGTTTGAGTGCGGCTTCGCGCACTGCGACACCTGCTGGCGCATGTTCCGCCGCTCCCGTCGGGCCGATGACGCGCACGTTGAAACTTTTGGCCAGCTCCGCCGCCATATGCCAGTTGAGCCGCTCCATGCCGCCCCAAAGCGGCGGGAAGTTGCGGGTGATGAGCAAAAGACTTGGCAGGTTCTGACACATGGCCAGCAAAGCGGGGGTTGCAATAGTAAACCAAGATGGCAATATACTTTGAAGTATAATGTTCAACAGGTGAGAATGCTAAGGAGGCCATAAATAATGGCGCACAAGGTTAAATGTGCCAGATTGGGAATCGAAGCCGAAGGCTTGGATAAGCCGCCGTTTCCCGGTCCTGAAGGCCAGAGGATTTATGAAAACATTTCCAAGCAGGCGTGGCAGGAGTGGCTCAGAGTCCAAACCATGCTCATCAACGAACATCGATTGGTGGTATTCGAGCCGCAAGCCAAGGAATTTTTAGCGCGCGAGCGCGAAAAATTCCTGTTCGGTGGAAGCACCGCGATGCCTGAAGGTTACGTGCCGCCAGAATCAGAAGATTGAGATTCTTGACACGGCCGTTCTGGACGAGTTTAATGTCGCACTTCTGGCCAGGTAGCTCAGTCGGTAGAGCAGAGGACTGAAAATCCTCGTGTCGGCGGTTCGATTCCGTCCCTGGCCACCAAGCTTTTTCATCCTCCGATCCCGCAAGACAACGTAGAGCTGCGAGCCGTTCCGCCTGTTCGCCGCGTATGGCATCGAATCAGCGCTGCGCTTCTGCGGGACCATAAAGACGCAATAGGCCCTAAGGTGTCTTCAACTCCAGGCAGCACTCAGGAGCGCCAAGAAATCGCGTCTCGACAACACCTCCGCACAGTCGCGCCAGTCCTTGTCTGCAGGCGCCATCGTTGCTGTGTAGCGTAGATCGAAGCCCGTGGCCGTCTTCCTGGCGTTGATGTACTCGTCCAACTTCTCGCCGAGCGACTCGATGTCCTCAATCCACTCGTCTTTGATGGTGTCGGGGAGCGACCCGAACAGGTCGTAGCGATTTCGCATGCGCTCGGACAGCCGCTCGTAAATCTTTTCGTCCACCGTCTGCTCGAACACCAGGTTGAGCATGTCCACCGTCTCGCGCCTCTGGCCGAAGCGCTTGATCCGTCCGAGGCGCTGTTCCAGGCGCGTCGGGTTCCAAGGTAAGTCCACGTTGATGAGCGTGCCGAGGGTCTGCAGGTTGAGGCCCTCGCACGCAGCATCGGTGGCCACCATGAGGCGAATCTGGTATTCAACGACCAGGCGCTTTAAGGTCGCACGCTCGACCGCGACGCTCTCGCCGCGCTGGTAGAGGCGGCTGCGTCCCACACCGGCATAGAGGCCGATGGCTTCTTCGGGATACCGCCTCGCCAGCTCATCCGCGAGCCACTGCGCGGTGTCGTAGTACTGGCTGAAGATGATCACGCCGAGATCCAGCCAACGCTCTTTCTCCAGGAAATAAATCACGGCCTCCATCTTGGGGTCGCTATTCAGTCGCTGCAGGCGGTCGATGAGGCGTTCGAGAATCTCGCGTTCCTCGCGCGTCTCGATGGCCAGGTCGGCCTCGAACTCGTCCTCCTCTTCATGGATGGCATCTTCCTGCAACAACCTATGGGCCGTCGCGAGTCCCGCCTGGAGGCTGGAGCAGATGCGCTGCTCCATCAGGTTCTTCATGAAGCCGGCACCCGCACCGCGCCTGGCGAGGGCTTTGCCGAAATCCCGGGCGAGCGCGTAAGCGATGCGAAAGTCTTCCGTCGTGCGCAGCGCCTTGTCCTCGAAGAGCACATCGAAAGCGCGCTGCTCACGCGCAAGACTGCGATTGGGATGCAACTCCACGCCAATGGCGGTGAGCAGCCCGGCCTCTTCCAGCGGCCGCCGCTTGCGCAATACGACATGGCGCACCAGTGGGTTTTCGCGCTGCAAGAAGCTTGCACCATCGATACGCCGCGCAAGCTCCTCTTCGAGAATCTCGCGTGTTTCCGGCGCCAAGTCAGCCAGCGGCCGATTGGTTTGCCATTCTCCGTGGGTAAGCCCGAGGTCCTGCCGGATGGCCGAGAACAGCTTACGGGCACGGGGCTCGTGGGTAGACTCGACGTGCGGCAGCGGCGAGCGCAGCAACTCCCAAGCATGACCAGGGTCCAGCACCTCTTGCCGGCCGGACAAGATTTCCAGTACCTCATCGGGCCGATGCCAGGGCGCCCAGTCATGCCCCAAGACGAAATGCCCTCGGCCCTGGTGCAGGATGCCCAGCAGGTCCCAGAGGTCCCTCGGATCGGTTTGGATGGGTGTGGCCGTGCCGAGCAGCACATGGTCCGACCGGGCGGCGACTTCGCGCATGAAGGCGAGCAGCGCATTCGGCGTTCCAGCGTCGCGGCCGATGCCTTGGCGCGTGCGCGCCTTGTGGGCTTCGTCCAGGATGACGACACCAAACCTCAGGCCCAACAGATGCTGCTTCTCCAACGAGTCGCGCAGCATCAGCCCGGTGGACACGATGCCGATGCGCAGCGGGCAGCGGGCAATCTGCTCGCGGCCTGCCGGCGAGATGGCGCGCTCGTCCGCATCCAACCACACCTTGCGCACCGTATCCCAGCGCGCGGTCGGTAGCCCAAGCTTGTCCAGCATCTCGGTCTGCCATTGCTCGGTGAGCGTGGCCGGCGCAAAGATCACCACGGGGCGGCGCGGCCCGCCCTCGCGATCGGAAAGCAGGCACAGCGTCAACGCGGCGGTGGCGAGCGACAGCGTCTTGCCCAGGCCCACCTCATCGGCCAGCAGCAGCCGCACCACGCCGTAAAGCCGGTAGTGGCGCAGGCACTCGGTCAGGAACCCTTGCTGCCAGGGCTGTAGCTGCTGCCCTTCGCGATACAGCGGGGACTCGATCAGCGCCGCCGGCGCAAGGTCTTCGTCTTCGTCGATTTCGTCAAAGGCGACTTCGCGCCTGTACCCACGGCGACGCACCTCGCGGATAACCGCCTGGGGCAAGGGCTTGGCCGCGTTCCACAGGAAGTCGAACTCTTCCTCGATCCAGGCGACCCCCTCGGGCGATTCGTCTTCCCACAGGATCTCGTAGTGGCGTTGCCAGCCGCTTCGGGTTTCGTTCATCGAGCCGATGAAGCCGAGCTTGCGGCCGTCTGCCAGGACAATCACCCCCGCCTTGCCATGCACGAAGCCGCAGATGTCGTCGGGCGCCACGCGCACCGCCTGCCCATGCTTAGCGAGGAAAGCATCCAAACGCCGATAACGCTCGCGATGAAGGAGCGCCTCGGCTTCCAGCGCGCGCTCGTTCCAGCGCCCCAGCATCCGGCTCTCGCGTAGCTGGGCGACCTTGAGGTCATCCGGGTGGATATCGACGTTGCAGACGATCTTGACTTCGGGAATGTCCTCCAGAACCTCGCCGGCGACCTCGAACAACGAGCTCGTGAAGTAGCCCGCGATGCGCTTGTAGCTCCTCGCCCCCTTGAGATGCCGCAGTAGGAAGCTCGCATCGAGGCGATGGGTGCGGGAAGAGAAGCGGCGGATGCTCATCGAGACTGACTTAAGATTTTGGCCTGACGCCTCCCCTACGGCCTAGGCCGAAGCCGACACGGTATAAATCGGGCATATCGATGCGTCCGTCTTTCCTGATTTCGATCAGTCCCAGGCGTTGCAGGTCTTCACGCACTCCTTCCCACCCACGATCGGCATGCTGGGGCGGCAGGCGATCCGCAGGAATGCTGCGAGTCCCATCAGGAAATTTGGCTGTCCAGCGTTTGACCACGTCCTCGAATTCGATGGGCACATTCATTCCTTGCAAGGCGGACAGAACCTCGCGCACCCAAGGATAGTCCTCAGCCATTTCTCGCACGCGAATGCTCGATGCCTTTTGAATCCCACGCTTGATGCTCTCATAGTGCAGTGCCAGCGGATGGTCTGGATACCTCTCCGAGGAATCCTCGGCGGCTTGCCGAATCGCCGCCAAAAATGAGCGGGGCGAAGTGCGGCCTTTGCCATCCGCGAGATGGCTGACCGACCAGGTGTAAGGCACGCCCCGACGCTTATCACGCCCCATCCAGGGGCCAGCCAGGCGCCCGAATGCCTTGCGCTGGGCTTCTGACTCACGCCGCATCTCATCGGTAACCCGCCAGACGTTTTCCAGAGCAATATGCGGGCAGATTGCACGCAAGCGCTCACCATGCTCCCCTGGTGCATTGATCAAACGCTGCCAAAGCAAGCCATGCAGGTCGTGCCGCGCCCAAGTCAGTTCAGCCATGGCGGCGGTAAGCTTGGACGCATCAGGAAAATTGAATACCGTGCGCTCGGCCTGATCTTCTCGTAAAAAAACCTTGGCGTACAAACCAGAATATCCTTTGAGCCAAAGCACGGCCCGCAGCAGTCCGCGCACGATGGCATCCATACGCTGCCAATCGTTGCTCGTGCGATCTAACGCATCGAAAACGATCAAACCGCGAAAGTTGCGCGGCTTTTCCATCAGACGAGCCGCCGCCTCCGGTGAAGACTTGAGCCAGTCAACGGTCGCCAGCCAATTTTGCTGCGGGATGCTCATTTGTCCCTTCTCCGCCACCCAGCGCAAAACCACGGCGCGCCACAAATCGAATGGATCGCCGCCATGATCAAGGAGGGCGGCGAACACGTCAGCATTGGGGTAAAGTTCGATACGACCGCTTTCGGCAAAACCGAGTCGCACCTCGACTTCGGCCAAATCAGGCGCTGCATCGGGCAAAAGCCGGCGCAGTTGTGCTGACTGCAAGGCCGCTGTCCAAAACGATTTGCCCACACCGCGCCCGCCGATGACTACATCCGCATCGAGCCGCAATGCCTTCAGGTGGGAAGGCGGCACATAGACGACGCCTGCATCCGGTATCTCGCCATAATTGCTCAACTCCAGCGGCGCATTGAGAATGGCTTCCCGCAGGGCGCGAGCCTCTGCGATGGCTGCGTCATGGCTCAAAACGTACCTCCATTGATCACGATCGGATATCCGTCGCCCCACCCTAGATAGCGAAAAATCCGACCGATAAGATCACCGAAGACATGCCGGACCTCTTCGTCATCGATTTGGGCCAGCCGTCCATGCAAGCTCTTCAGGGCGGCAAAACCACGGTGCCAGCGCACCATCCAGGGCAGATGCGGTGCTGCCTCGTCCGCCTGATCGAAACTCCATCCTCCCATATCCGCGGAACCAAGCTCGTCATAAGTTTTGAGAAATAAATCGTAGGCCCGCTCGCGCATATCCGCCAGGTAATCCGTCGGAGCGAGCTCAGGTACAAGGGCAGCGACCATTTGGAGCCGCTCACGGATCTGTTTGACAACGCCGGCCCGCAGCCAGTGATCAAACAGAATCCGGTAACCGCTCCAGGTCTGACTGCTATCCAGCGCAAAGAGCAGGATCAGATTTGCACCCAGATCGGTCACGCAGGCGGACGCCACCTCGTCGATGCCAGCACGCGAATCGATCAGGATCACATCGGGCCGGGTGCGCGCTTCGATCTGCTGTAAAAGCCGCCGCAATCGGGCGGACCATGCTTCGTGTGCGCCCTGCGTGTCGATCTTGGGCATCCACACCCGCCCCAGCTTGGCAATGTACTCGCCGGCTTGCGCGCCGTGCGCTGGCACAACGTGGATGAGCCCCTCACGGGAGAGTTCGCTCGTGGCGATCATGTCGCTTAGCACTGCATCGCCGTTGTCGACTAGGTCTTCTACCAGCCAATCGGTAATGCCGTACGTTGGCTGACGTTCCGTTGGCAACAGGCTGGAGGACAGCCCCGGCGATTCCAGATCGAGATCGAGCACCAACACCCGCCTGCCCAACTGCGCCAGCTTCCAGGCGCAGGCCGCGAGCGCGGTCGAGCGCCCGACGCCCCCTTTGATGGAAAAGAACACGATGCGCGGCGCGCCTTCGGTTTCGGGGGCGATCTGTGCCCAGTTGGTCTCCGTCGCCAACCGATCGGCCACCCAGACCGTGTCGAATCCTTGCAGCGGGTAATGTGCCGCGCCCGAGCAGGCAGCGGCGCGGCTCTCTTCATACAAGATGCCGGCCCCATCAGGATGGGCGTGTGGCGCGATGCGTGTGGCGAGACTTCGATAAAGCGCTTCGATCTGCTCACGCTGGGGTGCATCGTTACCCACGCTTTCTGGGGCGATGAACCGTACTCGCCCATTGAGGTCGCGATTAACCACCAGCCAGTCGAGTTGGTCTAAAAAGGCACGATGTGTCTCCAGCGTCTCGCTAGTGATGGGCAGAATGTCATCAAAGGTTGTCATATCAGCCCTTCCTTTCGCGCTTTCTTGATTAGCTTTCTAACGACATCCGCCCCCGACTGATGCGCCTGCACCCGCGTTTGATCGAAATTCGATTGATGGGCGTAGCGTTGTGAAACATTCCAGTCATGGAAGGGATTGGGGCTGGGCAAGGCATAGCCCGTTCCCTGATGATGGCCACAGCGATAGCTCTCGTAGCGCGCCCAGATGCCGTCGGCATGCTCCCTGTCAGCCCTTCGGCTTGGGCAATCTCTGGCCGTGTCATAGGGCATGCCAAACGCCAGCATCAGCCGCTTCAAACCACATTCCGCCGCCAAGCCGTAGAGGTGATCCGCATTCGCCCAGCGCTGCGCTTGCAACAGGTGCTCGGCATCCTCCCAGTGGCGTTCGTGTGCGTCCAGAAAATCCGCCTGCATTTCCTCTCCTTCACGACCCGAACCGCAAATTCTTCAGCCGCGCGCCCAGCACCTCGGCGGCGCTGCGCACGGCGGCCTCCGGCGATTTGCGCTCGATGAAGGCGAGCACGTCCACCAAGAGCGGCCGCACGTCCAGGAAGTCGGCCATCTCGTTCTTGAGCTGCTCGACGATGACCTGCGGTGCGGTGTCCTTCAGGAGTTGCTGCAGGGCGATGATCAGCCGCCCGAGGCGCGAGCGGCCCAGTTCGGTGGCGTCGGTCAGATCGCGCGCGGCGAACTCGGTGATGCGCTTCAAGCGCGCGTGGTTGGGGCGCATGTCGCCCATCACGCGGCTGTAGTCGGCCACGTGGAAGGCTTTGGCGAAGTTCTGGTAGTTGTCGAGCTTGTGGCTGCCGGCGCTTTCCATGTCCCACATGCGCAGCATGAAGCGCTCGATGCCAGAAAGGCGTGCCCAGGTGTCCGCGGCCAGCCCTTCGGGCACCAAGAGGTTCGAGGCCGTCTCGGCGGCCTGCTGGACGATTTCATCGACGACGGTCACTTCGCCGCGGGCGCGCGGGCGCAGGGCAAAGGTGGTTACGTCTTCGCCGCCGATGTGGGTGTAGGCGGTGAGCACCTTCAGGGCCGCGGCATAGCCGGCCATCTGCAAATCGGCGTCGCTCCACACCGGCTCGCCGTGATGCGCGGCCACCCGTTCGTTGAGGTGCAGCATGGTCTCGATCTGCCGCTCGACTTCCTTGCGCACGGCGGGCAGGAGGCGCTGTTTGAAGCCTTGGCGCTCGCCGGGCGGGCGTTTCTTCAGCATCAGGATCACCGTGCCCTGCACGTAGCCGCCCTTCTTGAGCTCGGAGGTGGTCTCGGTGGCGATGTACCAGGCGGCCACCACCTGAAGCCCCGAGGCCCAAAAGATGCCGACGAGATCGCCCCACACGCCGGTGTCCTGGTGGGTGAACATCACGCATTGCAGGCCGTTGTCGGGCATGTGCTCGCGCATGGCGGTGTAGGCCGCCACCATGCCGCGCCGAAAATCCTCGCCCGAGCCCTTGATCGCCAGCGCCCGACGCGAATCCCACACCCACTCGTCGAACGGCTTGGGCGGGTTCTTGCGCAGCCAGGCGATGAAGAACTCGGTGATCTCGTGGTAATTGATGGCGTCGGCGTAGGGGGGATCGGTAATCCAGAGGTCAGCGTAATCTTCAATCATGTTTGCAGGCGAGCAAGCAACTCTTAGTTGCTTACATACCACTTGCCCATGCGCTGTATTGGCCACACCCCAAAGAGGTAATGACGCGCACACGCTCCGGGAACCATAGTTCCACAGAACATTGAGAGCTTGGTTAGCAAACAGGTGACTTATGGATTAGCGCGCGGCTCCTGTCCCAAAATAGCAACCTCGATTGGTCCAATCAAGAACCTTCGCAAAGGATGGCAAGAGAGACGCAGAGTATTGCGAGTGAAGAAGTTTTTTCTTTGAGATCGCCAGCCCTAAGAGTTGTCTGGGGTTAAAAAAGTGATGCCAATGCGTCCAGCCGCGCGTGCGGATCGGCTCGTCGGTCTTGTCGCCCGGCTCGATGGGCATGTCGGGTACCAGACCCTCTTGCTGCCAGCGGGCGAGGTTCTCGGCGACGATGGCCTCCACCTTGCGCTCGCGTTCGAGGTCGGCTTCGGTCGGGGCAGCGAAGAAGGTCTCCTGGCGGGCGGCATCCAGCGTCTCTTTCTTGATCCACTGGATGCAATAGAGCCGCTCCTGAAAGAGGTCGTCGGGGCGGGGCTTGAAGTCGTGCTTTTCCCAGCGGCGCAGGCGGTTGCCGGTGCTGCCATCGGGCAGGCGGTAGTCGCCGCGCAGGGTCTTGATCGGGGTGCGGTAGGTCTTGCCGTCGAGTTCATAGACCAGGTCGCCGTCCTGCACCGTGCCTTGCTCGGCAGCCTTCAGCTCCGCGTCTGACACGCCGCTGACGATTTCGATCTCGAAGCGCTTGTTCGCGTGATCGGGTTTGAGACGCGCAATCACGTTACGGGTCTTGGAAATGACCCACGAAGGCGCCAGGGGAATCCACCAGCCGGTTTGCGGGCAGCGCGCCTCCAGACAGTAAAGGTACGCCTTGGCGCGGTTGCCGTGCTCGTCGTGCTCTATCCCTAAGCGCGTGATCTCGGCATCCACCGCCGCGGCCACCTCGCGCTGGGCGCGCTCGATTTCGGCGCGGCGCTCGGGAGGTGCGCCAATGATATTGAGCGCGCCCCAGGTGAGCATACAGGCGATGGGGTTCAAGTCGGAGGCATAGACATCGCAGCCCAGCCGCGCCGCCTCGAAGGGGATCGAGCCGCCACCGCAGAAGGTATCGCCCACGCGCGGGCGATGGCCAAAGCGCAGGAGGCCGAGCTGCTCGATGAGCTGCGGGAACGAATGCACGTCCAACCCCAAATGCGCGTAGTGCTGGTTGACCTTGGGCCACACGGGCGCGTAGAGCCAGTCGGGGTCGACCTCTTCGGGGCGTTTGCACCGGGCGGCCTTGGCTTCGTAGCTGGGCAGGCGTGCCAGCGCCCGGCGATAGAGGGCGAGCTTGTCCTCGTCCGTGATGTCGCGCCGCCAGCGGGGTTTGCCCTCACCCCCGGCCCCTCTCCCACTGGGAGAGGGGAGCGTGAAGTAGCGCTCCGGGTCGTCGATGTGCACGTGCTTGAGGATTTCTGCTGGCGAGAAAGCGTTGGCCGCCAGCGCCCGCCGCGCCAGCCCCTCGTCGTCGAAAGCCATGAGCGCCTCGAAGATCGCGAGATCGCCTTCCGGGTCATCGGTCGGCGGCAGCAGGCTGCCCAGGACGATGGCGCGCACCAGGATCAAGGGCTTTCGGCCTTTCCAGTAGGAACCGAGCGCTGTCAAGGTCTGCCCGGAGCCTGCCTTGCGCTCCCTCTGCGCCTCGAACGAGACCTTCTGCGCCGGAAAGACCGTCTCGATCAGGGCCGGGGCGTCTTGGAGGGCGAGGGGGGTGAGGGTGGGGTTGGTTTGGGCGTGCATGGGTCAGGCTTCCCGGATCGAGCACATGGAGATGCTTTGCACCCGAAACATGGGCTTGGTTGGTTTTTCAGCACTGACGAACTCGTCTACACCGGCCACCACCGCATGGGCCACGTGAATCGCATCCATGGCAGAAATTCCATATTTCTCAGCAAGGGTGTGCGCTTGCTGCAAAGCCGAAGCATCCCAGGCAATGTTTTCCGCCTGGCTGAACACCGCCTCAAAGAACGCCACCTCTTGTTGCTGTTTGTGATAGCGCGCCTTGGGCAGCGCCTCGAGACGAACCGCGTCGCTGACGACCAAGGCACGTTCCGGGTCATCCAGCACGCTGAGCGCGCGCCGCCCGAGCTCATCGTTACCCTTGAAGGCCGCCATCAGCAGGCAGGTGTCGATGTAGGTACGCTTAGGCATCGCCCACTCCGCCACGGCGCAAGCGCAGCTCCTCGTCCAGTTCCTCGGCTGACAAGAGCCGCCCTCCGTTCGCTATATAGGATCGGCGCAGGGCCAGAAGTCTTTTGCCCAGCTCCGTCTTTGGCCGGTAGTCCGGCAGGGAGTCTTGCCTGAGCCAAACACTCTGCGGGGCGGTTGTCAAAGCATTCCCGGCTTCGTAACGAATGCCAAGAAATTGATGAGACCACGATTTATCGGGCCAGGGGGCCGCCTCATGCCGATAAGCAATGACTGGTGCACTCAATTGCGGCAATGGCGGCACATCCACTGTGAAGGCCAACATCGTCAGTACTCCGGCTCCAGTTTCTGGATCGTTTCTTCCGTCAGGATCTGACGGAAGAACAATGTCTTCGATCTGTCATGCAATAGGTCGAGTTGTGCGCGTAGTGTGTCCCAGTCAGCCGGCGTTTTCGCGGGTAGCGTTTCCAGGTCAATGATGGAACCTGTCATTTGCTCTCCCGCGAGGTTAACGTGTGCTGCGGTGGCGATTTGCACGACATGCAGGCACTCTGCATCAGGGATTTCCAGGCGCATCTGGACGCGATCCCTGATCTCGTGATCGCCGAGCTTCAGCTTTAGTCTGAGCGTCCCCAGATCGGTGGCCAACTCGTCCCTCAGCAAATCGATGTAGCGCAGCGAATGACGCTGAGGGGTGGGGATAAGCCCGCTGCTTTCGACGATTTCCGTCAAGGCCAGCACGGTTTCTTTGAATCTGTCCCAGCCCACGTAGGGCTTGCGGCAGTTGAGGGTGACGATTCGGTCGCCCACCTGCCAGATGAACGGTGCCTCAACTTCTTCCATCAGCACTTTAGCCATGAAGCGCAGGTTGGGATCAACCTGCGCGATCGGCGCCGGAATGTCGGCTGTAGGTAGACGTTTTAGCTGAAGCGAGGGGTGATTTTTCTTGAGCTCGGTAAACAAGATTCCAGGCAGCACCTCGCCGATGCCTTCCATGCCCTCGAACTGCGCCTGCCAGATTGCTTCGATGAGGGGCTCTTTCTTCAAGCGTCTGGGTAGCGGATTCATCATATTGCTCTCCTACCTCCTGCTGAAGTATATCAGCAAGGTTACGAAGGGAGCGAGCAAGCCGCTAGGGACGCTCTGAATAACCTCCTCACCCTTTGGGAGAGGGGTAGGGTGCAACGCACTGTTTTGTACTGCCCCCTCACCCTACCCTCTCCCCCGCTTGCGGGGGAGAGGGCGATCCGTCCGCGCTTCATCGGCCTGTTCAAAGGCCCGCGGCAGATCATGGTGGTTGTGCGCGTCAATCGCGACGGCACGCTGCTTTGGAATTTCATGCAGTCGCGGGACAAAGACATGAACCCGCACCGCATCGGCACCCTGATATGGCCGAAAAAATGAACGCGCCTGCCGGGTCCCGTTCCGCGCGCATGATCCGGTGCGCCGGAGCCCCTTGGCGGACTGTAGGCCCGGAAGCCAGTCCACTTCGCGCCGGCAGGCGCTTGTTTCAGTATATCCTACCCCGCCCGGCAGTCAAAGCGGGCGGTCTCGCGCGCGGCGCGAATTTCTTTGCGCACCAGTTCCAGCATCGCCGCCAGTTGCTCGCCCGGAATTTCGGCGGCGTGCTCGTCGGCGGCCGAGAGCGCGTGCGAGAGGGCAGCAAGCGCCAGATCGGCGCGCCACAGGGCCGCTTCGGCCTCTTCGGCCCTCTCCCCCCAAGCTGGGGCGAGGAAATAAATCAGAGCTTCCCAAGACAGCGCGAGCGGTCACGTTGTTTCTTCTGCAAACAAGTCTAGCATCGGCTGCGTGTCATCGCGGTCGTTTCGGCTGCGGCGGGTGCGGGTGCCCAGCAGCCCGCTTTGCGCGACATCCCCCAAGGCGTGGGCAAGCGCGATGCGCCAGCCTTTGCCGGCGTCCATGACGCCGCCGGTCGCCATGGCGGTCATGCCGAACAGCCACCAGCGTTCCTCGGGCCGAAGCGCCAGCCAGTTCCTGACGGCGATGGGGATCTTGGCGGTATCTATCCGCTCGACGGCCCAGGCCAGCACGCACAGCTCTTTGCCGAGCAGCCGATCGACGAGGTTTTCGCCGACCTTCCAGGCGCTCGTCCTGAGGCCGCGCGCCGCAAGGCGCGCGTTGAAGGCGCGCTGCACCTCGGCGCGGATCGCCGTCCAGCGAGGCCGCTCGAGCAAGACGCGGTCGATCACCGCAGCGTCGCTCGACACCGATTGTAACCCAAGGTACTCGCTGATTCTCACCTTGCCCGTACTGCTTCTGGGGATGATCACCCGGAAGTGATGCGGGTCGGAGGTCGCAGGCACCCCGAAGCCGAGGGTGTGGATGGCGGGTTTGTTCGCCCTCACTCCTAGCCCCTCTCCCTCTGGGAGAGGGGAATGGTTCGAGGTCTTGGTGCGCGTCATGGTCATTCCTCCTGGCTCACGTCGCCCGGTTTGAGCTCGATGCCGGCGATCTTGGCGAACTCCTTGAGGGCAAAACCGCTGTCAAACTGAATGCTGTCGTTGATGGCAATGTTGACCAATGCCCCGGATTCGTTCAGAACGTCCCGGATGCTATTGACGACGCCCTCGATCATGGCGGCCGTAACCTCGCGTGCCCCAAAGCGCACGGTCACGGTGTTCTCACCTTCGCCGATCTCAATGCGCACGCCCTTGAAGCGCGTGGCCGGCTGGTCGCGGAAGCGGTTGATGACCCCGAACACCCGGTCGGTGGTGTCGAGAGACACGCGCTTCGCCTGCAAGCGGGCCGGCTTGGCATCGACGATCTGAACCGTCTTGTCGCCGCTCGCGGGGATGCAGAAATCGGCCGTTTTGGTGGCCTCGCCGGCGCGGGCAAATACCAGCAGGCGATAGGCGCCCGGGCCGATCTCGAAGGGGCCTTCGTAGCGCGCACCATCTTTGGGGTTGGAACCGTCGAGCGTGTAGAAGAGATCAGCCCGCGGGGTGGCCTCCAAACGCACCCGGCGCCGGTCGGCAACGGGTTCGACCTGGTGCCGGATCTTCAGATCAGCCAGCCAGCGCACGGGCGGGGCGCTCTCGTACTCACCAGTGGTGTCCTTTACCCAGAAGTAGAGCGTGCCCTCCTTGGTCGTAAAGTTGTCGGGGTCTTCGACCTTCGGGTCCTGGTCCGTGACCTCCGGCTTGGTGGACCAATGGATCACGGGACTCGCACCCGCGTGGCGGGGCGTCAGGCTCAGCACGGTCTCGCCTGTGTCCGACTTGACGTTGACGACGGACACATTGACCGTGGCCTTGTCCTTGGGGAAAGGGCCCTTTTCGATGTAGCCGTCTTCACCCAGGCGCCAGCGACCTTGCTTCAACGCCTCCGTCTTGAGGGTGTCGAGCCCGCTCGTGCCCGGCATCCAGGGCCAGATAGGCAAGCACTTGGCGCGCATGACGACATCCCTCCACGGTGTGCGGCGGTTGTCTTTGCCAGAGGGCCAGAGGTATTCCTCGGCCTGCGCAAAGTACTCGTCCAGGTTGTCTTTATTGAGTTCGCGCACGAGCTTGTAATCCGCCCTGGGGCTGGCGAGCAGAGTTTCGATCTGCACTTCGGCGGACTGGTCTCCTTGACCGATCTTGAGCCCTTGGTCGATGGTGACGCCGGCCAGGACGTCGCGACCATCGACGGGATCGTTCACCGGGAAATAGAGACGGTTGTACGCGGCCGACAGCGCCTTGCCGAAGCGGTCTTCCGCTTCTTCCAGTCGGTCGCGCGCTTCTTCATACAGCGTATCGCCTGGCCTGAGGCGTTTGAAAATCTGCTCGATGGCGTAGAGCTCGCGCAGACGCTCTTCGACCGCATCCGCCAACAGGCTGTCCTGACCCGTAAGCACCAAGAGGTTGTTTTTCTCCTGCTGATAGTCGAAGAAGTTCTGGAGCTCGCTCGGCGGGACCTTGCCATCGGGCTTGATGACAATGAGCGTGCGCGGACCGGAGAGTTTAAGTTCGTCCAGTTTGGGCAGGACCTGGACGTCCTGGTAGGCGATCTTGCGCACCGGCGCAAGGATGCCGGTGAGCCGGTTGATCAGCGCCTGATCGACCTTGGGCTGTGGAATCTCGCGGGCCGAACGCTCGATCTGGCGCGAGAGGTTTTCGGTTTCCTTGATGAAGAAGCGCTGCTCTTCACGGTGGAGATACCAGGCGGCCTCGCGCAGCCGCTGCAGGGCCTGGAGGAACTCGTCTGGCTTGCGCTGCGGAGCGGCTAGAAATTCGATGAGTTCGCTCTCGGAAAGGCCGATCCGCCCGCCGACCGCACGGGACAGGCTCGAGGCCAGCAGTAGGGTCATCACCTGGCGCGCGGCATCTGAGCCTAGCTCGTCGTCAATGCGTTCCGCGATGGCATTGCCGTTGTCAGCGATGTCATGCGTGATGGCCGGCATCAGGGTGGCGGCGATGCGCCCGATTTCGTCCTTGACCTGATCGTCGTTGAGATTGAGATGCTGCGTGCCGATCAGGAAAACGTCATCGGTCTCGCGTTCCTCGACGCTCTTGAGGAGCCGAGCGGTAAATTGCATGAGACCTCGGGTCTGGCGGAACCCTTCGTTCTCCTTGAACAAGGCGACCAAGTGCTTGAACGAGGGGTGGAAGGGGTAGGTCTCGCGCACTTGTTCGGTGATTTGCTCGATGCTCGCCGCCACGATGTAGCCGCCGTCTTCGGCCTTTTTGATCTGCTGGGCGTATTCTTCGGCCACCTCAGTGATGACGCGCTCGTCGGGCAGTTCGTCGATGAGGCGTTTCTTGAGGATCTCGTAGATTTCGTTGCCGGCCAGTTGCACCGGCGTGATGGTCATCGCCTGCCGCTGCGTTTCCTGTTGAAGATTGGAGATCGCCTGCCGCAGCTCTTTAGTGGATTGCTGGTAGCTGCCCGACAGATTGGCAATAACGATGGCGCACCGGGGCAGCTCCAGCGCCGCGCTCATCAGGGTGGAAAGGCTGTAGACCACCATGTTGGCCAGCGTCCCTTCGCCGTAACGCAGGGTGCTGGCGTTGTCGAGATAGGGCGGCAGCTCATCGAGCAGGATCAGCGTTGGCGCCTCACCGATGATCTCCTTCCACTTGCGTTGATCGACCGCCTTGGGGCCGTTGACCCAGTAAGGTTTGATGGCCTCCTCGGCGCCGAGCTGGCTGGCGATCTCACCCCAGATGTAGTGGTCCGGGTTGTTGCGACCGTTGAAGGCGGCGATGCGTGCTGTGCCAAAGTCCACACGGGCAGCAAGATCGGGAGGAAGGACATCGGAACGCAGGTGCGGGTGACGCGCCAGGAGCCCCAGCGCGATCATCATGTGCGTCTTACCGCCGCCCATGGCCTGGGTCAGCTCAAAGACCGCCTGATCCGACTTGCCCGACAAGCGCAGCAGCCCCTCGCGGAACAGCTGCGCCATGCCGCGGGTGACGTAGTTGCGCGAGAAGAACGCCCGTCCGTCCCCTTCGTCATCAATCAGCTCTGCGAGGTTCTCGATGCCCTCGCTCATCCGATAGTCCCGGATGATCGGATTGAACCGGCAGGCCTGCTTGACCGTCTTGAGCATGAGCGCTATTCGTTCCCGGTCCCTTTGGAGGACGGAATCGCAATGCCGCGTTGCTGGCAATAGTCGCGAATCAGAACCTCGACCATGTTGGCGATGGACCGATGTTCAAAGTTCGCTGCGAGCGCAACACCTCCTTGAGAGCGGTCTTGCTGGTCATAGCCTCTCCGGAACTCCCTGCGAATGTACTGTGCTTTACAGTATCCTTATGAGTTAAAACAGCTTTCCTGGCACTTCGACGACCTGGCCCTGGATCCCGCTGGCTTCATCGGAGGCTAAAAACGCCACTACCTTGGCGATTTCCTCGCGTTTTACCCACTTGGCGAGATCCTCTGGACTGGGTTTCATCGACTCGACGTTGTCTTTGGTATCCACCAGCCCCGGGGCGATGGCGTTGACGCGGATGTTATGCTTTCGCCCCTCGATGGCGAAGGTGCGGGTGAGCGCCTCGATGCCGGCCTTGGCGCAGTTATAGGCGACCATCCGGGCGTGGGCGAGACCGGCGCGGGCGAAGTTGAGGATGGCCCCGCCCCCCTGGTTTTGCATCGGTTTGAACACCGCTTTGGAGCACAGAAAGGCGGTCAAGAGATTGTTGTTGAGTTCGGCGTTCCAGTCCTCCAAGGTGTGCTCGGCGGCAGGTTTGACCCGGCTCAATCCCCCCGCCAGGTTGACCAGGATGTCGATCCGGCCAAATCGGCCCAAGGCCTGCTGGATCAGGTTTTCGGCCTGCGCCTCCTGGGTCAGGTCGGCGGCCACCGTCAGCACCTCCGCCCCCAGCGCCTGTACCTCCTTGGCGCGCGCCTCCAGGTTGACGGCGTTGCGGGCAGAAAGCACGAGCCTGGCGCCCTCGCGGGCAAATTCTAAGGCGACGGTTTGGCCGATCTGGCCGTCGCGGCTGACGCCGGTGATGATGGCGACTTTTCCTTGAAGCTTCATGGCTGCCTCCTCTCACTTAAAGACAATCAGAATTTGAAAAATACCCCTTCTCGCCGCCGAAAGCAAAGGCAAAATTCAAGGTTGAACCCACCGGCAGCCATTCGGTCGAATTTGAAAGCTTCAGCCAATGAGGTATCGGCTATGGGAATGAACGTCACCCAGAAGTTGATCGCAAACCATCTGGTCGAAGGCCGTATGCAGGCGGGCGAGGAGATCGGCCTGAAAATCGACCAGACCCTGATGCAGGACGCCACCGGCACTTTGGTCATGCTGGAGTTTGAAGCCTTAGGAATTGCGCGCGTCAAGACCGAGCTGGCCGTCCAGTACGTCGACCACAACCTGCTCCAGGAAGACTTCAAAAACCCCGACGATCACCTGTTTCTGCGCAGCGCGTGCCGAAAATTCGGCATCTGGTTCAGCCGCCCGGGAAACGGGGTCAGCCATCCCGTCCACATGGAGCGCTTTGGCGTGCCGGGCAAGACCTTGCTCGGTTCCGACAGCCACACCTGCGCCGGCGGGGCCTTGGGGATGCTGGCGATCGGGGCAGGGGGACTGGAAGTAGCGATGGCGATGGCAGGCGAGCCGTTCTACTTGAGGATGCCCAAGATTTGGGGCGTTAAGCTGATTGGAGAACTCCCCGACTGGGTGAGCGCCAAGGACGTGATCTTAGAGATGCTGCGCCGGTACGACGTGGACGGGGGGCTGGGCAAGATCATCGAGTATTACGGCCCGGGCTTAAGCTGCCTGACGGCGATGGACCGCCACGTGATCGCCAACATGGGGGCAGAACTTGGGGCAACCACGACGGTTTTCCCCGCCGACGAGGAGGTGAGGAGATTCTTAGTCAGCCAGGGACGCGGGGAGGACTTTCGGGAGATCCTGGCAGACGAGGATGCCCGCTACGACGAATACGAGGAAATCGATCTTTCCCAGCTGGAGCCGCTCATCGCCCTGCCCAGCAGCCCGGGCAAGGTAGTTCCGGTACGCGAGGTGGCAGGCCGGGAAATTTACCAGGCCTACATCGGCTCCTCGGCCAATCCGGGCCTGCGCGACTTCGCCGTGGCGGCCGCCATCGTCGAAGGCAAGCAGGTTCACGACCGGGTCTCCTTCGATATCACCCCCACCTCGCGCCAGATCCTGGAGAACATGATCGAACTTGGGATCTTAAACAAACTCATCCACGCCGGCGCGCGCCTCCATCAGGCAGGCTGCGGCGGCTGCATCGGCATGGGGGCAGCGCCGGCCACCGGGCGGATCAGCCTGCGCACCGTGCCCAGAAATTTTCCTGGCCGTTCCGGTACCAAGGAGGATCAAGTGTATCTGTGCAGTCCGGAAACCGCCGCCGCGTCGGCCTTGACCGGGGTGATCACCGACCCGCGCAGCTTGGATATGCCCTATCCCCGCTTTAAGGAACCTGAAACCCTCCTGATCAACGCCGAGATGCTGGTTCCGCCTCTCCCAGAAGGCACTCGGGCAGAACTGGAGCTGGGGCCCAACATCAAGCCGCTGCCTAAGCTCGATCCCCTGCCGGAGGAGCTTAAAGGGCCGGTGTTGCTGAAGCTCGAAGACAACGTCTCCACCGACGAGATCCTGCCTGCCGGGGCCAAGGTCCTGCCGCTGCGCAGCAACATCCCGGAAATCAGCAAATTCGCTTTCAGCCAGATCGACGAGGGCTATTACCAACGCGCCATCTCTTGCCAGAGGCAAGGGTCGTTCGTCATCGCAGGCTCCAATTACGGTCAGGGTTCAAGCCGCGAGCACGCCGCCTTAGCCCCCCGCTATCTGGGCCTAAGAGCGGTGATCGCCAAGAGTTTCGCTCGCATCCACCTGCAAAACTTGAGCAATTTCGGTATCCTTCCCCTGACCTTCGTCGACCCAAAGGACTGGGAAAAAATCGCCCAAGGGGATGAGCTTTCCGTCCCCGAGGTGCGCGCTGCGATCCAGCGGGGAACAAGGCTTGAGGTGATCAACTTGACTCGCAACCAGGCCTATCTGGTCGAGCATCCTCTGACCCCGCGCCAAGTGGACATGGTCTTGGCGGGCAGCTTGATCAACCTGATCCGCCAACGGGCGGCCGGAAAACCCAACTAACCAGAGAGGAGGGGCATATGATCCACTATCGCTATCTCATCATAGGCGGCGGGATGACGGCCGATGCGGCCGTGCGCGGCATCCGGGCGGTCGATCCCAAAGGTTCTATAGGTCTGATCAGCGCCGAGCTTTATCCTCCCTACAAGCGCCCGCCGCTGTCCAAGGGGCTGTGGCTGGGCAAGCCATGGGAAAAGCTTTGGTATCGGACCGAAGAATTCCAAGTTAATCTGCACTTAGGACGCACCGTCCAGGCGTTGAACCTGGCTGAAAAATCGGTTGTGGACGATTTGGGAGTCGTTTACCGCTTCGATAAGCTGCTTTTGGCCACCGGCGGGACTCCGGTGCGCCTGCCGTTCGGTGAACAGGACATTCTGTACTTCCGCGACCTTAGCGACTATTTAAAGCTTCGCGCCCTGGCCGAAAAGAAACAGCGCTTTGCCGTGATCGGAGGCGGCTTTATCGGTTCGGAAATCGCCGCCGCGCTTGCCATGAACGGCAAGCAGGTGACGATGCTGTTTCCGGAAGCGGGGATAAGCGCGCGCCTGTTCCCCAAGGATCTGAGCCAGTTCTTAAACGAGTACTACGCCCAGAAAGGGGTCGAGGTATTGCCTGGCCGGTCGGTCACGGGGATTGCCAAACAAAAGGAGCTTTTGCTGCTAACCGCTCAAAGCCAAGGCGGTGCTGAAGAGCATTTGGAAGCTGAGGCGGTAGTCGCCGGCATCGGCATCCGCCCCAATACCGCCTTGGCCCAGCAGGCAGGCCTTCCGGTAGACGACGGCATCGTCGTCGACGAATACCTAAACGCCGGCCATCCCGACGTCTACGCCGCCGGCGATGTGGCCAGGTTCTACAACCCCAGCCTGGATACCCGCATGCGGGTGGAACACGAGGACAACGCGCGCACCATGGGGGAGATCGCCGGCCGCAATATGGCCGGAGAAAAGCTTCCCTACCATCACCTGCCGTATTTCTACTCTGACCTGTTCGAGCTCGGCTACGAAGCGGTCGGGCGCACCGACGCGCGCCTTGAGGTGGAGGCAGATTGGACGGAGCCGTATAAAAAAGGCGTGGTTTATTACCTGGAAAACCAACGCGTGCGCGGCGTTCTGTTGTGGAACGTGTGGGAGAAGGTCGAGGCCGCCCGCGCCTTGATCGCCCAGCCTGGACCTTTTCAGCCGCAAGACTTAAAAGGCAGGCTGTAATTTGAACCGATGCACCAAAGCTTCAGGGGTAGATCACAGATCTGCCCCATCTTGGGGCAAAAGTTTAAAGATTCCGACCGCAAATGGCGAAAACTATGGCGGCACGGATATTGCTAAAAACCCAGCATGCTTTCGCATTCCATCGCCACCACCTGTCCCTATTGCGGCGTAGGCTGCGGCGTCCAAATAACCTTAAGCGACAATTTTGCCTTAAGCGGCGATTGCTCCCATCCGGCCAACTTTGGGCGCCTGTGCAGTAAGGGCTATGCTTTGGCAGAAACCCTAGAACTGCCAGGTCGCCTGCTTTATCCCCAAATCGGGGGGCAGAGGGCCTCTTGGCAACAGGCAATTCAAACCGTTGCCGATCGCTTTCGCCAAATCCTTGCCCGTTATGGCCCAGAAAGCATCGCTTTTTACGTGTCTGGGCAGCTGCTGACCGAAGATTATTATGTAGCCAACAAACTGATGAAAGGCTTTTTAGGCAGCGCCAATATCGACACCAACTCGCGGCTCTGCATGTCTTCTGCGGTGGCCGCCCACAAGCGCGCTTTTGGCGAGGATTTGGTGCCGACCTGTTACGAGGACTTGGAACTGGCTGAGACCGTAGTCGTGGTCGGCAGCAACCTAGCGTGGTGTCACCCGGTACTGTTTCGCCGCCTGCAGGCTAAAAACTCTTTCCTGGTCGTCATCGACCCGCGCCGGACTTATACGGCAAGCAGCGCTTCTTTACATTTACCTTTGATTCCTGGCAGCGATGCCGTGCTGCTCAATGGCCTGTTGGTTTACCTTTACGAGCACAATATCGTCGATTGGGGGTTCGTGGAAAACCACACGCAAGGTTTAAAAGAAGCTTTAGCGGCCGCCAAAGCTGCAGCGCCCGACATCGCGAAAGTGGCCTCGGTTTGTGGCTTGCCCCAAAGCGCGGTGCAAACCTTCTACCAGCGATTTGCTGCCAGCGAACGCATCGTAAGCGTATATTCCCAAGGGCTCAATCAGTCTTCTAGCGGCACCGACAAGATCAACGCGCTGATCAATTGCCACTTGTTAACCGGCCGCATCGGCCAACCAGGCGCCGGTCCCTTGTCTCTGACCGGCCAACCCAACGCGATGGGTGGACGGGAAGTCGGCGGCTTGGCCAATCAGCTGGCAGCCCATATGGAAATAGACGACGAAGCCGCGCGCGAAGCCGTGCAGCGGTTTTGGCATGCGCCTGCCATCGCCAAGCATCCAGGACTAAAAGCGGTGGAACTGTTCGATGCGATTGCCGACGGCCGGATCCGCGCGGTGTGGATCATGGCGACTAATCCGGCCGTCAGTCTACCTGAGGCGGCTAAGGTTCGCCAAGCCTTGACTGATTGCGAGTTCGTGGTGGTGTCCGATTGCGTGGCTACCACCGATACCGCCAAGCTTGCCGATGTGCTGTTACCCACCGCCGCCTGGGGTGAGAAAAACGGTACCGTCACCAATTCGGTGCGGGTGATTTCGCGCCAGCGCCCGTTTTGTCCTATTCCTGGTCAAGTCCAACCCGACTGGTGGATCATTTGCCAAGTGGCTAAGGCTTTGGGCTTTGGTCAGGCGTTCGCCTACACCTCGCCGGCGGAAATTTTCCGCGAACACGCCGCCTTGTCCGCTTTAAACCGCGGGCGTTACTTGTTTAATCTGAGCGCTTGGGCAAACCTTTCTCCTTCCCAGTACGACGCGCTTTCGCCGCTTCCCTGGCCGGTGACCGAGGAAAATCCCCGTGGAACTCTGCGCCTGTTTGAGGATCGGCGCTTCCCTACTCCCAGTGGGCGAGCGCATTTTGTGCCCGTTTGTCCGCGTCCGCCGGCTCACCCGCCGAGCCCCAAATTTCCCTTCATCCTCAACACTGGCCGCGTGCGCGATCAGTGGCATACCATGACGCGCACCGGCGCCTCCCCGAGCTTAAGCGGCCATGATCCTGAGCCTTTTGTCGAAGTCAATCCACACGACGCCTTGAAATTAGGCTTGGCTGATAAAGGCCTTGCCTGTCTGCAAGGCGAAAACGGCCAAAAGATCATCGTTAAAGTGCGCATTTCGCCGCGCCAACGCCGCAGCAGCGTGTTTGTGCCCATGCATTGGAGTGGGGCCTTTACTACCAAAGGCTGGGTAAACGACTTAATCCCGGCTGTGCTCGATCCTATTTCAGGTCAACCGGAATTCAAACACGCTCCAGTAGCGCTTGTCCCCCTCGCTTGCAAGTGGTACGGATTTTTGCTCAGCCGCAGTTTGTTCCCCGTCGCCCGCTTAGGGCTTCTCTACTACACGGTTTGGCGTGCTCATCATGGAGTATGGCGCTATGAAATGGCGGGTTCAGAGACGATGCCTGCACTTAAAGCGCATTTAGAACAAGGAGAAGTCATTGAGTACAGCGATACCCTGCGTCAAAGTTATCGGGGGGCGCTGGTGCGCGACGGACGCTTGCACGCCTATTGGTGCCTCGCTCCTACGCCTGCTCTGCTGCCGGCTCGCGCAAGATTGATCGAATTATTTGAGCTTCCTTCGCTCAGTCCGCAAGAACGGACCGAGCTTATGGCCTTTAGCGAAGCGGATGATGGGCATTTAGTGTGCGCTTGTTTTAAAGTCAGCGAGGCGCAAATTCGCCACGCCCTATCCTCCTTGCACAGTATGGAGGAACTCAGTCAGCAATTGGGAGCCGGGAGTAAATGCGGCTCGTGCCTGCCTGAACTCAAAGAGCTTATGGCAAAAATACGCGTCCAGCCGCGCTAAGCCACGCCTTGCCACCGAGTCTAAGGTGCAAGCGGTCGGTAGCGCGGTGGTCCATCTCCAAATATAACAGGCTGCGGCGGCTGGCTTCTGTTCCCCGCTCAACCGTAAAGGCATAAGTCCCCACGCGCAGCGGGTGAGCACAAAGATAAGCGCAAAACGCCGGCATCGCCTCTCCCACCGGTGGGTCTTCTTTAGGACCGATATTTGGACCGATCAGGCGTGCGTGAAAATCCGCCTCAGGCGTTTGGGCGCGAGGACTAAAGAGTAAAATTTCCTGCGCTGCCGTCATCGGCGCCGCAGATTCTGACCAGGCTTTAAAATCAAACCGCGCTGTGCGCACCAGATCGCGGTGCTTGAGGGGGATAATGAGAAAAGGCCGACCGCACGAGGCCACTTTGGGCCAAAAGCGCTTGGTTTCAATAGCGCCGGTTTTAAGGCTGAGTATGGCTGCCAGTTCTTCCAAAGGCGGGGTAAACGCATCCACGATAGGCATAGTAACCAGCGCCACGCTGACTAACCTTAAACGCCCGTCTTCATAGAGAAAACGCAGCGGCACTGTGCCT
The DNA here is from genome assembly GCA_964654415.1 of uncultured Methylococcales bacterium. Lineage (GTDB taxonomy): Bacteria > Pseudomonadota > Gammaproteobacteria > Methylococcales > Methylothermaceae > Methylohalobius. The sequence goes on from CAZZIP010000012.1 coordinate 35,320, forward strand.
TGGCCGAGCGCCAAGAGCAACTCTTCCTGCCCGGGCGGCACCATGCCCAAATGTACCAGCACAAAGCCCAAAGCGACCAAGGCCTGAGCGGCAAGCCCTACTTCGCCGTGGGGAGTAAAACACCGCGCCTGATACGCCGGCAAAGTCGGATCATGCGCACCGGTCGGTTGCAAAAATATGCAGTGCGGCAGGTTCAACTCTTTGGCCACCAGTTGCATCTGACTGGCACTTAAGGATTCCGCTTTGGGAAATACGCCAACTTGGGTGCCTTTAAAAGGCTCGTCAGTAAAAGCATCGGCAAGGTAATAAGCAAGCTCACTCATTCGGCCCCCTTAAGGCCCACCCATATCCAGTTGTCTTCAATGCGCACCGGATAAGTAGGTACGGCGATGTCCTCATTTTCTAAGCAACGACCCGTCTTCAAGCTGAAGTGATGCTTATATATCGGGGAAGCTACCACTATTTCCTGGCCTATGTTTCCTGTCAAGCCGCGTGCCAGTACGTTGGCATGGCTAAACGGATCATAATTGCCTATGGCATAGGCCTCGCCTAGCTTAGGGAAATAAAAAATGGCTATTTGCTTTCCCTTCACTAACGCACATACCCCCGCATCTGGTTCCAAATCCTCAATGCGGCAAACTCGAACCCAAGAAAGATCGCTAGGCATTCTCTAACTCAAGTTGGGTTTGTTTTAAACGCTTGCGCTCATCCAAGGTAGCCGGGCGAATTTGGCCGCGTTCTTTGACGAAGACCACATTGTCGTCGCTGGCGTCGCTGTTGACGAAGAAGCGAAAACGCTTCCTCAAGACCTCTTCGTTCTGCAGCGTCTTTTTCCATTCGCACTCGTAAGTGGCGATTATGTGCTGCATTTGCTGTTCCAATTCGGCGCAAATACCGAGCTTGTCGTCTATGACCACTTCGCGCAGGTAATCAAGCCCTCCTTCTAAATTCTCCAGCCACACCGAGGTGCGCTGCAGGCGGTCGGCGGTACGCACGTAGAACATCAAAAAGCGATCGATGTATTTAATCAGGGTTTCGGTATCCAAGTCCGTGGCAAACAAATCCGCATGGCGCGGTTTCATCCCGCCGTTGCCGCACACATACAGATTCCAACCCTTGTCGGTAGCGATCACTCCCACGTCCTTGCCCTGGGCTTCGGCACACTCGCGGGTACATCCGGAGACGGCCATCTTGATTTTATGCGGCGCGCGCAAGCCTTTGTAGCGGTTCTCGAGCAAGATAGCCAGCCCTACGCTGTCTTGTACCCCATACCGGCACCAGGTAGAACCGACGCACGATTTGACCGTGCGCAGCGCTTTGGCATAGGCGTGACCGGATTCAAAGCCGGCCTCGATTAAGTCTGTCCAGATCCGAGGCAACTGCTCTAGCCGCGCGCCAAACATATCGATGCGTTGGGCGCCGGTGATTTTGGTGTACAAGCCGTATTTTTTGGCGATCTGTCCCAAAACAATGAGTTTCTCGGGGGTAATTTCCCCTCCCGGGACTCGCGGTACGATGGAATACGTGCCGTCCTTTTGCATGTTGGCTAAACGGAAATCGTTGGTATCCTGGAGTTTGAAGTGCCGATCCGACAAGACGTATTCGTTCCAATAGGACGCCAAAATCGAGGCCACTGCCGGCTTGCAGATGTCACATCCTAAGCCGCGTCCGTGCTTTGTTAACAGCTCATCAAAGGTCTTGATTTCTTCCACCCGGATGAGGTGGTAAAGCTCTTGGCGGCTATAAGGAAAATGCTCGCACAGGTCCTTTTTGACCTGAACCCCCCGCTTTTTGAGTTCGGCCTCGACGACCGACTTGAGCAGCCCTGCGCAGCCACCGCAGCCGGTAGACGCTTTGGTCTGTGCTTTGATTTCGGCCAAGCTCAGCTCGCCCTGCTCGATAAGTCCGACGATTTGGCCTTTACTTACGTTGTGGCACGAGCAAACGGTAGCACTTGGCGGTAGCAATTCTGGACCCAAACCACTCCCAGGTCGGGAGGTTTGAGGAAAGATTAAACTCTCTGGAGCTTCAGGCAGATCCAGGCCGTTTAGGTAATACTGAAATAAGGTGTCGTATTGGGAAGCATCGCCGACCAACGCCGCACCTAAGAGTTTTTTGCCGTCTTGGCTTAGGATCAAGCGCTTGTATACGCCATCGCTTTCGTTTTTGTAGACCAGGCTTTGTGCGCCGGGGGTTTGCCCGCGCGAGTCGCCAATGGTGCCTACGTCGACTCCCATCAGCTTGAGCTTGGTGCTCATATCGGCTCCGGTAAAGCGAGCCTCCTGATCGTTTAGGTGCTCTACCAGCACGCGCGCCATCTTAAAACCAGGAGCGACTAAACCGAAGATTTGGTTGTTCCACAGTGCGCACTCGCCGATCGCATAGATGCTAGGGTCGGAGGTTTGCATGACGTCGTTGACGACGATTCCACCGCGAGGTCCAACCGCCAAACCACAGCTTCTGGCCAGCTCATCGCGCGGGCGGATGCCTGCAGAAAAGACGACCAGATCGGTTTCCAAAGAGCTTCCGTCGGCAAATTCCAAGCGATGGCGATAAAAAGTCCCATCGGTGATGGTCTGCGTGTTTTTTCCGGTATGGACCGCCACCCCGAGTGCTTCGACTTTGCGCCGCAGCATCGCTCCGCCTTCTTCGTCTAGTTGCATCGCCATCAGGCGCGGTGCAAATTCCACCACGTGCGTCTCAAGCCCCAAGTCCATCAGCGCCTTGGCCGCTTCCAGACCCAGCAGCCCTCCGCCGATGACTGTGCCGCACCGGCTGGTTGCTGTGGCCGCGATGATGGCCTCTAAATCTTCAATGGTTCGATAAGCAAAACACGCTTCTCGACCGCACCCTTGGATTGGGGGAATAAACGGGTAAGAACCGGTAGCCAAAACCAAAAGATCATAAGGTTCTTCCCGACCGCTTTGGGAACGGACTTTGCCTTTGGAGCGATCGATTTCAATTATCTTTTCCCCAAGATGCAAAGCGATCCCGTTAGCACGGTAGAACTCCAAATTAGCCAACGTCAGCTCATCGGGATTGCGGGCAGCAAAATACGAGGTCAAGTGCACGCGGTCGTAGGCCGGTCTAGGCTCTTCACCAAAAACCACAATCTCAAACTGGTCCTTTCGTGGAGATTGGACCAAAGCTTCAACGAAGTGATAGCCAACCATGCCGTTGCCGATCACAACTAGCTTCTTGCGCCGCATAGTCATCCTCAACAGTGGTGTCGATTATTTATGCGATGCATAAAACGTGCCGTATTTAAAACTGACTTTTAGTACGATCTGATACGTGCAAGCTGTTCAATAGCAGTGCACATTGCCCCAAAATAGGGAAACAAAAATTGGTGTGATTTTTGCTTCAATTCATAAGCAAATACCATCACACTGATTGTGGATTATGCGCCACGTCTTATTAGTCGCTCCTTTAAAGCGCTATCCTTTTTGGAAGCAAGCTTTGAGCGCAATCGACTACTGCTTAGTCGCTCACTTTCTAAGCGCAAAAGCGCTTTGTGCGCAAGCAATCCCACCTGAAAGCGAGGTCATAGTCGCGGAAGGAAGCACGCTTGCTCAGGCAACGCGACTTGGCGGCTTTGACAAACCCGTAGTCTTATTTACCCACTCCCGGGACCCGGTGTTTGTCCAGCAGGCGCTCCAAACCGGAATCACCGTGGTCGCCAGCGATTTCTCCAAAGAACAGATCCTTACCGCGGTGGAAACCGCCATCACGAGGTTCCGCGAAGTCTTATGCCTTAAGGCACGAATTGGCCAATTGCAATTGCTGCTAGCCGAGCGCAAGCTGATCGAAAAAGCCAAAGGCCTCTTAATGGCCCAAGGCTTGAGCGAAGAGGAAGCCTTCCGGTTACTGCGCAAGACCGCTATGAACCACAGGTTAAGATTAGCGGAGGTAGCCGGGCGATTGGTGGAAAATAAAAAGGCAATCTAATGTAAGGAGTTTATCTAGTGGCTACGTCACTACGCACAGCGATTCAAACTTGGTCGACCAAGGGGGCAATTCGGTTCAATCGCCACGAACTGGCCGGGGCGTTCGGCGACATAGGTACCGACTTTCCCCTTCTTACCGGGATGATCCTCACCGCTCGGCTCGACGTTGCCAGCGTGCTGACTATGTTCGGCTTGATGCAAATTCTGACCGGTTTGCTGTACCGCCTGCCGATACCAGTTCAACCCCTTAAAGCCATGGCCGTGATCGTGATCACTCAGAAGGTGGATGCCGACGTTCTTTACGGGGGTGGCTTAAGCATCGGCATTCTCATGCTCGCCCTAGCTTTAAGCGGTTTGCTCGATCGGCTTGGGCGGCTGATTCCCATAGCGGTCATCCGTGGTATTCAGTTCGGGTTAGGATTGCAACTGGTCTTATTGGCCTTAAAAGAATACTTACCGGCAGAAGGAGCACCCGGCTTTGGACTGGCTGCAGTAGGATTTCTGCTTACGCTGTTGCTCCTCGGTAACCGAAAGCTTCCTCCCGCCATTTTGCTCATCTTGCTCGGTGTGGGCTATGGTTTAAGCACGACCGATGCGCGTTGGGGAGAGGCAGTCGGTTTTCGCCCCCCTCAACCCACTCTCCCAGATAGCGCCGCTATCCTCAACGGCTTCCTTATCCTGGCGCTGCCCCAATTGCCCTTATCCTTTGGTAATTCCCTGCTGGCGACTCGACAAACGGTCGCCGATTTGTTTGGACGCTCGCTTTCTTTGCGCAGGCTGGGTCTGACTTATGCCGCGATGAATCTGCTCAATCCCCTACTCGGTGGGGTCCCTACCTGCCACGGCTCCGGAGGAGTAGGGGGCCACTATGCTTTTGGCGCTCGGACCGGAGGGTCGGTGATTTTCTATGGGATGTTTTACCTCACCTTAGGCCTTTTTTTCAGCAACGGCTTTCACCAAGTCATCCATCTCTTCCCCAAACCCATCTTAGGCGTGATCTTGCTGTTTGAGGGGCTGATCTTGCTTCGCCTGATCCGGGATATGGCGGCGCAGCAAGCCGACTTTACCTTAGTCCTGCTCATCGGCTTGGCGGCAATCAGCTTGCCTTACGGGTACGCGCTGGGCCTTGTGGGCGGCACCATCTTGGCCTACTGGGGAAAAGTGCAACTTGCTCGATTTTGAATCTTTATGCATCGAATTTGAGCAAAAAAGCTGGATTAAAGACGTTGCGCGATTTATTTCTTGGATGGTTAAACACGGCATAAAGTTTGCCTAATTTTATTTTTAGGACAAAGGCGTCCATCCCAGTGGGTATGGGCGTCTTTTTTTTCGAGACCGGGTTTCTAAGATGCAGTGGCAACCCTTAAACTTGGACCGAGTCAGGCAACCGCCTCCGGTAAGCCCGTTGCCGGAAGATGTGGGGGTACAGTTGCCCATCGTGGTCGTCGGCAACGGCTTGGCAGGAATCCAGACCGTTCGCGAGTTGACCAAGCGCAATCCAGAGCTTCCCATCGTCGTCTACGGCGAAGAACCGCACCTGCCTTACAACCGCATCAAGCTCTCCGCACTGCTCGGCGGGCAGGCAAGCTGGGAGGAACTGCTAGAGCCGCTTCAGGTATCCGACTCGGCCAAGGTAGAAGAGCGCTTCGGCGTTGCCGTCGCCCGGATTTATCCCTCCCCCCGCCTGGTAGAGGACAGTATCGGACGCCTGCAACCTTACCGGATCCTTATCCTGGCCACCGGCTCCCGCCCTCATGTGCCAAAGATCCCGGGGATCGAGCTTTCCGGCGTGTTTACTTTCCGCAACCTGGACGATGCCCAGCGCTTGCTCGCCCGCCAGGTGCGCAGCCGCCACGCAGTGGTTTTGGGCGGAGGGCTGTTGGGGATCGAGGCAGCCTTTGGCATGCGCCGCCACAACACCTGCGTCACCCTGGTTGAGCACGAGGACCGCCTCCTTCCCACCCAGTTGGACGAAGGCGCCTCGCGCGTGCTCGAGCAATACCTTAAAGATCTAGGGATAAAGACCATCCTCGGCAACGGCTTGCGCCGAATCCTGGGCACGGCGCAGGTGGAAGGGGTAGAGCTGCGCTCCGGACGGTTTATCCCCTGCGACACTTTGATCGTGGCCTGCGGCATCCGCCCGCGGGTCGAACTAGCGCTTGCGGCAGGCTTGGCGGTGGGCAAAGGGATCTTGGTAAACGATCGGATGCAAACCTCCAATCCGAACATTTACGCCGTGGGCGAGTGCGCCGAGCACCGCGGCCGGGTTTATGGCCTGCTGGCGCCGGCTTTGGAGCAGGCGAAGGTAGCGGCCAGCTGCATTGCCGGTTATCCGGCGCGCTTTTCTGGCGCGCTTTCGGCCAGTCGCTTGAAGCTGGCCGGTTGCCCGGTGTTCAGCGCTGGTCCGGTGGGGATGCAAGAGGAACCTTTCTCCGGCCGCGAGCTCGTCTTCTGCGATCCTGACAGAAAGCTTTACCGCAAGCTTTTGCTTCGCCGCCTGCGCCTGGTCGGGGCAGTCGGGGTAGGACCGTGGGCGGAAGACCTCCGCTTGCAAGAAGCCGTCGCCAGAAACCTTTGGATCTGGCCTTGGCGGCTTATCCGCTTCCGCCGCACAGGCAATCTCTGGCCGCAGGGAGGACAGCCTGCGGCTGCGAGCGTGTGCCAGTGCAGCGGCGCTACCCGTAGCGCCATCGAGCGGGCGATCCGGGAGGGAGCTAGGGATTTGCCAAGCCTTGCCCAGGCCACCGGCGCCGGCAGCCACTGCGGCGCGTGTCGACCCGTGCTCAGCGAGCTTTTGGGGACTTGGGCGGTCCAGCCGGTCCGCTGGCATGGGCTGACCCTGACGGCGGGTGTCCTCGTCGCAGTGGGTATCCTGGCAGTGGTGCTCCTGCCACCGATCCCTTATCCGGAGACGGTGCAGCTACCCTGGCGCTGGGACGCGCTATGGCGCGAGGGAAGCTTCAAGCAGATCAGCGGTTATACGTTGCTGGGGCTGGTATTGGGCGCGCTTTCGCTCTCCCTGCGCAAGCGGATCGGCAGGCTGCACGCGCTGGGACAGTTCGATGCTTGGCGGATCGCACACGTTCTGCTTGGGCCTTTGATGCTCGCCGGCCTTTTGGCTCACACCGGAGGACGCCTAGGCGAAGGCCTAGATCGGGCGCTGATGCTGTGCTTTGCCCTGAGTTTGGGGTTGGGTGGGGTCACCGGCCTGATCTTAGGTCAAGAGCACCTAAGCAGAAAGCTGGCCGCTTGGCGAAGCAAGCTTACCTTTTGGCATATTCTAGCCTTCTGGCCGCTACCGGTGTTGCTCGGTTTCCACATCCTCAAAGTGTATTGGTACTGATGGGCAAAACTGCGCTCTGGTCGACCTGGTTGATCTTAAGTTCGGCCTTGGGCGGCGGATTTGCCTTGAGCTTGCTTTGGGCGCAGGACAAAAGCTTGTTCATACCTGGCCCGTTAAGCTTTGGCCACCACCAGCTGATCGATGCCTGTCAGGCCTGCCATAGCGATCCCTTCGCCGGCGGCGAAAAGTTAGAACGGGCCTGCCTGCGCTGCCACGGACAAGAGCGAGTCAAGCCGCTTGACTCCCACCCCAAAAGCAAATTCGAGGACCCGCGCAATGCTGAACACTTAGCCAAGATCGACGCCTTGCGCTGCATTACTTGCCACAGCGAGCACCGACCGCAAATCACTCAAAAAGACGGACTCACCCAGCCGCGCGACGTGTGTTTCCATTGCCACCAAAACATCGCCAAGGAACGCCCCTCGCACGCCGGGATGACTTTTTCCAGCTGCAAAGACGCAGGGTGCCACAACTTCCACGACAATCAGGCGCTGTATACCGATTTTCTCATCAAGCACTTGGACGAGCCTGAGATTTTGGCCAACCCGCGCGTGCCCGAGCGCCAGTTTCGCCAGCTTGTGCCCGAGCTTGCCGACTATCCGCACCAGCGCTTTCCAGTCCAAGCCTTGACTTTAGCCCAAGCTGATTTTCCCCAAGGTCAAGGGGGCGATGCCGGTTTACAACAGGACTGGGCGGAAACTGCCCACGCCCGCTCTGGGGTAAACTGCAGCGCCTGTCACGGCGCAGGCCAAAGCTGGAACGCGCATCCGGATCACAACGCTTGTGCCCAATGCCACGCGGTCGAGGCTTTGGCGTTCGGCAAGGGGCTTCACGGCGTGCGCCTGGCGGCCGGGCTTTCGCCCATGACCCCGGCCAAGGCGCGCTTGCCGATGCGCGCTGAAGCCAAAGACAAACCTTTGACCTGCACCGCCTGCCACGCTGCCCACCGCTTCGATACCGTCCAGGCGGCGGCAAAGGGCTGTCTTGGCTGCCACGCCGACGACCACAGCCTGGCCTGGCCGGACTCTCCCCACGCCGATCTGTGGCGCCGAGAATTGGCTGGGGAGCTTCCGCCCGGCAGCGGGGTTACATGCGCCACCTGCCATATGCCCAGGATCGCGCAGGAAATCAACGACTGGCAAAGCCGCATCGTGGTCCAGCACAACCAAAGCGCGGTGCATTCACCCAACAGCAAAATGTTGCGCGCGGTTTGCTTGCAGTGTCATGGCCTGGCTTTCAGCCTGGATGCCTTAGCCGACGCCGAACTGATCCGCCGCAATTTTAAAGGCCGGCCCAGCGTTCACGTCCAAAGCCTAGAACTGGCGCGCGCCGAGCGCGAGCGGCGTGAACGTACCGGCCAGGGGGATACCAGCTTGTTCGGTTTTTAACCAGCCAAAGGAGGAAACACGATGAAACCTTCTACCTTGCTTTTAACTTGGGTGCTTTCGACCCAATTAGCGCTCGCCCAAGACGCAAGCGAAGCGACGATCCCAATCAAAGCGATGGCCGACGCTTTGCACCTGGTGATCGAGTCGGACCGCACCGTCTACACCCAGCAGGTGGTCAACCGCCTAGTGCAGCAGGACAAAGTCATAAAAGCCAGCGAGCACTTCAAGGACGACAAGGCGCTGCCGCTGCCGGCGCAGATGCTGCGCATGGGCGCCGAGCACGCCCAAAAACGCGCTAAGGAGCAAGGCTTAAACTTCGCCTATTCTCTCCAGTCGCTGTGGCCCATCAACAAGCAAAACGCGCCCAAGACCCAGGCGGAAAAGGACGGCCTCAAATACGTAGCCGAGCACCCGGAAGAGAATTTCTACACCACCGAGGTCTTAGGCGGCGTTCCCTATTTCACCGCGGTCTACGCCGACAAGGCCGTAGCCCCGGTGTGCATCGCCTGCCACAACGCTCACCCCGACTCGCCGCGGCGCGATTTCAAGCTGGGCGAGGTGATGGGCGGGGTGGTGGTGCGGATTCCTGTCAAACCTTAAAGTTCAAGGAGGTGTTTTATGACTCTTTCTCCATCCACCCTCGCTACCGTCAAGGCAACCATCCCGCTTCTTCAAGAAAAGGGAATAAAGATCACTCAGCGCATGTACGAGATCCTGTTTGCTAGGCATCCTGAGCTTAAATCCTTGTTCAAGGATGCCCCCGAAGATCAGCCCAACAAGCTGGCGGCGGCGGTGTGCGCTTATGCCATGCACATCGACCGCTTGGAGGCCTTATCCGAAGCGGTAGAGACCATGGCCAAGGCGCACGTGCGCGCCGGGGTTAAACCCGAGCATTACCCCTTAGTCGGGAAGGCCTTGCTTTCTGCTATGCAGGAAGTTTTGGGGGAGGCAGCCACCCCCCAAGTCCTTAAAGCTTGGGAAGAAGCGTTTTCGTTTCTGGCCGAGGCTTTGATCGCCAAGGAAAAGGCGCTGTATGCCCAAGCAGCTTGATCCAACGTAGTGCTTTGGTGCACCAAAAGTGGGCTATAGGGGCAGGTTTGAAACCTGCCCCCTCGCATAGGTTATAAGAGGATTTTATTTGGCATGGAAGCTGCAAAACGATCAATCAGGACAACGGCGTCCATGATCCCAATCGGCAACCGAGTTGGGGTGATGGACGCCTTTTATTTTTCGCGGCAATACAACAAAAAGGGAGAAAAGCAAATGGGGTTTTTGAAATTCTTAACAACTTTGCCCGCTTTTATTTTGGTCAGCGGGCTTTTGCCTTGGACCTTGAGCTTGGCCGAGCTTGGGCCACCGGAAAAGGAGGAATTGAAATTCGGCTTTATCAAGCTCACCGACATGGCTCCCCTGGCGATTGCCTACGAGAAGGGCTTTTTTGAGGACGAGGGTCTCTACGTGACGCTTGAAGCTCAGTCCAATTGGAAGGTCTTGCTCGACGGGGTGATCGAGGGGCGGCTGGACGGGGCCCACATGCTCGCCGGCCAGCCTTTGGCGGCGACCATTGGCTTTGGCACCCAGGCCGAGGTCGTCACCCCGTTCAGCATGGACCTAAACGGCAATGGGATCACGGTCTCCAACGCCGTCTGGCAAAAGATGAAGCCCCATATCCCCAAGCAGGCGGATGGAAAACCCAAGCATCCCATCTCCGCCCAAGCGCTCAAGCCGATCGTAGAAGAACGCAAGGCGCAAGGCAAAACCTTCAACTTCGGCGTGGTCTTCCCGGTCTCGACCCACAACTACGAGCTTCGCTACTGGCTGGCGGCTGGCGGCATCCACCCCGGTTACTACGCCCCCCACAAGGGCGACATCTCCGGCACGCTAAAGGCCGAGGTGTTGATCTCGGTCACCCCGCCGCCGCAGATGCCGGCGACTTTGGCCTCCGGTACCATCGACGGCTACTGCGTGGGCGAGCCCTGGAACCAGCAGGCGGTGTTCAAGGGGATCGGGGTGCCGGTGATCACCGATTACGAAATCTGGAAGAACAACCCGGAAAAAGTGTTCGGGATGACCAAAGAGTTCGTCGACAAATACCCAAATACCGCGGTGCGCATCGTCAAAGCCTTGATCCGCGCCGGCAAGTGGCTGGATGAACCCCAAAACCGCCCCGAGGCGGTCAAGATCCTGGCCCAACCCAACTACGTGGGGGCCGACTACGAGGTGATCGCCAACTCCATGACTGGCACTTACGAATACGAAAAAGGCGATAAACGAAAAGTCCCAGACTTCAACGTGTTCTTCCGCTACCACGCCACCTACCCCTATTATTCGGACGCCATCTGGTACCTGACCCAGATGCGGCGCTGGGGCCAGATTTCCGAATACCATCCGGACGAGTGGTACTTTGAAGTCGCCAAAAAGGTCTATCGGCCCGACATCTACCAAAAGGCGGCCGAGGCCTTAATCGCCGAAGGCAAGATGAAAAAGGAAGATTTTCCCGATTTTGCCAAAGAGACCGGATTTAAACCGCCGCAGGCCGAGTTCATCGACGGGATCGCGTTCGACGCCAGATACCCGAACGCTTATTTAGAAAAGTTTGCCATCGGCCTCAAAGGCCAAGACAAAATTTAAAGAGGAAACTGGCATGAGCAAGCAGATCGATTTTTCCCTCCCCAATATTATCCGGGCGATGCCCCAACACGCGGCAGAAAAGCTCATCGTCCCATTCCTTGCCGTCTTGACTTTTTTGGGGCTATGGGCAGCCATCGCCCAGAAAGTGCACACCCAGCTTGGGGTCCTGCCCGGGCCTTCTCAGGTCATAGCGCAAGGATTGGCGCTCTTTGAAGAGCACCGGATCGAGCGGGAAAAAGAAAAGGCTTTTTACCAGAGGCTTGAGGCGCGCATCGCTAAAGCCCAGGCGGAAGGGATGCCGCAAGCCGAAATCGAGCGCTTAAAAGCGCGAAAGTATACAGGTCGGCCTACTTTCATCGACCAAATCCAAACCAGCCTTAAGACGGTGGCGACCGGATTTATCCTCGCCTCGCTGATCGCCATTCCCCTAGGGGTGTTGATCGGTCAAAGCCGCCTCCTCTACTGGGCGCTCAACCCCTTGATCCAGGTCTTCAAACCGGTTTCCCCGCTCGCTTGGCTGCCGCTGGTGACTTTGATCGTTTCGGCCCTGTATTCTTCCGAAGACCCGATGTTCTCCAAGGCGTATTTGACTTCGGCGGTCACCGTAGCGCTGTGTTGCCTGTGGCCGACTCTGATCAACACCGCCGTAGGAGTCTCCTCGGTCAGCCGGGACCTGATCAACGTCAGCCGCGTGCTGCGCTTGAGCGCTTGGACGAAAACGACCAAGATCGTCTTGCCTTGGGCGATCCCGATGATCTTTACCGGCCTTCGCCTGTCTTTAGGGGTCGGCTGGATGGTGCTCATCGCTGCCGAGATGCTGGCGCAAAACCCAGGGCTTGGCAAATTCGTCTGGGACGAATTCCAAAACGGCAGCTCCCAATCGCTTTCCAGGATCATGGTCGCCGTCCTCACCATCGGCCTGATCGGCTTGGTTTTGGATCGCGGCATGTTGCTGGTGCAGAAAAAGGTGAACTGGGACAAAAACGCCGTATTGCGTTAAGGCTTGCCTTGACGAAGGAAAGGAGGAATCGCCATGAGCTTTTTGATCATCGACCATGTCAGCTGCGAGTTTCCGACCAAAAACGGACCGCTTAAGGTGCTGGACCGGATTCACTTGAAGGTGGAAAAGGGAGAATTCGTGTCCTTGATCGGCCACTCCGGCTGCGGCAAATCGACCGTGCTCAACATCGTCGCAGGGTTACTTGCCCCGACCGAGGGGGGCGTGATCCTAGAAGGGAGGCAGGTGACCGAACCGGGACCGGATCGGGCGGTGGTGTTTCAGAACCACTCCCTGCTCCCGTGGCTGTCGGTGTACGCCAACGTTCGCTTGGCGGTGGATCGGGTATTCAAACACCAACCCAAAGCCTGGCGCCACCAGTGGACGCTCCACAACCTGGAACTGGTCAAGATGGCCCACGCTTTAGAGCGCAAGCCGGACGAGATCTCCGGCGGGATGAAGCAGCGCGTCGGCATCGCCCGGGCGCTGGCGATGGAACCTAAGGTGCTGCTTTTGGACGAGCCGTTCGGCGCGCTGGACTCGCTGACGCGCTCTCATCTGCAGGATTCCCTCATGGAGATCCAGGCGCGCCTCAACAACACCGTGATCATGATCACCCACGACGTAGACGAAGCAGTGCTTTTGTCCGACCGCGTGGTGATGATGACCCAAGGCCCATCTGCCCGGATCGGTGAAATCCTCACGGTCGATATTCCGCGCCCGCGCAACCGCCTGGCCTTGACCGAAGACCCTACCTTCAACCACTATCGGGCGGAAATCGTCCGCTTTCTGCACCACCGGCCAGAAGCCGAAAAAGACAAAGCGACCAGGTTACGCTTGATCGCTTAAGGCTTTTAACCACAACAACTGGAGAAATCGGCTATGTGCAAAAGGGGGATTTGTATTGGGTTTTATGTCTTGGGGCTTACGCTTGCCTTGGCTCATGCTGAAGAACCTTGGAAACTGGAAACGGAAGGGCCTTACGCTACCCGATGGCGCCTGGAAGTGACTGACCGGATCCGGGGCGAGTTCGTCGATTGGTTTAACTCAAAGACGCGCGAGAGCACTTACAACTTTACCGCCAACAAATTCCAGCTGGGCCTTAGAGTCCTGCACCCCAACCTGGAGAGTTTTGTCCAGTTCCAGGACACGTTCCTGACCGGGATACCCAAAAATGGGGTCGGGGTAGGGGCCAACTATTTTCAAAACACCCCCGAGACCACTGGCAACCGCGCTTTCCTGCGCCAGGGCTGGGCAAGATTGAAATACGGCCCTTTCTACCTGCAGGGCGGACGCCAGCTGTATTCGGATTCCGCCCAGGGGGCAGCTTTTCATCCGGCGCTGAAATGGATTCAAGACTTCCGCTTGGCTCAGCGCTTGATCGGTCCGTTCGAATACACTCACACCGGCAGGAGCTTTGACGGCGGCACTTTAGGGGTGCTCACCGAGGATTTCGAGCTTGCTGGCTTTGCCTTCATGCCGACCTTCGGCGGCTTTGAGATCGCCGGCCAAAGCACCATCACCGACCTCCACGTCGCCGGCGTTACCCTGAACCTGCGCGACTCGAAGGCTTTTGGCAACACCTTAGGCCGGCTGTTTTGGACCTATTACGACGATAACCGCAGGCTGGTGGCCGCCGACAACCGCCCGCTTCCCGTGCGCCAGAAAACGCGCAGCGAAGAGATCCGCATCCACACTTTAGGTACTTCTGCTGCCCGGCTTTGGGCTTTGGGGCCTGGACTGCTGGATACCACCGCGTATTTCTACGGCCAGTTCGGCGACTGGCAAACGCAAGACCACCGCGCCTTCGCGTATGGAGTTGAGGCCGGCTATCAACTGCCCGATCTTTGGGGGGCGCCCTGGCTTCGGGCGGGGATCAACACAGGCTCGGGCGATTCCAGTCCCAACGACGGCACCCACAAGACCTTCTTCCAGATGCTGCCGACCGCCTGGCTGTATGCCCAGTTTCCGTTTTACAACATGATGAACAACCAGGATGTATTTGCCCAATTGATCGTAAAACCCCATCCCATGGTAACGGTGCGCGCCGACTTCCACTGGCTCAAGCTCAAAGAATCCAAAGACTTAGTTTATGCCGGCGCCGGGGCGACCTCCGACCGCGTATTCGGTTTTGCCGGCTCTCCCAGCGGAGGATCCAGGGAGCTGGCTTATCTCGCCCACGTGATGCTCAGCGTCAAACCGATCTCGTTCCTTTGTTTCAACCTCCTGTACGCCCACGCCTTTGGCCAGGAGGCGGTCGATCCCCAGTTCTCAGGCCGGCAAGCTAATTACGGCTTCGCCGAGGCGATCGTTTCGTTTTGACCGGAGCGCGCTTGACAATCTTGACAGTCTTGGGGCGAGCAGTAGCTCGAGGGCGCGCCTTGATGATGGGCTTTTCCAAAGCGGCAAGCTGTACCGGAGGAAGCTCTGCCGCTTTAGCTTTAGCAAAGCGCAGGTCAAGGTCTGGGAAAAACCTTTCAGGCTGGCCGGCCACCTCGCACGCGGCCAGGAACTCGGCGTAATAATTGCGCGAGGCAAAGCCGAACAAGGGGTGGTCGTATTCGCGCACGATTTTAATAAAGTCGTCGCCGTGCTGTTCTTTGGCGCGCTTCATGCCGCTTATGCCGTGGTTATAAGAAGTGATTGCCAGCGGCCAACTCCCGAGCCGCTCGTAAGCCGATTTCAAATAACGCGCCGCGCCGTGGGCAGAAAGCACAGGATTTAGGCGAGCCTCCATGCTGTCGTCGCCGATGAAGGTCCGGGCGGCGCCGGGGGTAAACTGCCACATCCCCACCGCTCCGGCAGGGGAGCGCGCGGTGAGCTGGAAGGAAGATTCTACATGGGGGAGATAAGCTAGCTCTTCCGGCAGGCCGTACTGACGGAAAATCCCGCGGAACAGAGACTCATAGCGCTGGCTGATCTCTAACCCTTTGCGGAAGCGCTCGCGTAGACCCCGCTGCGAACGTATCCGATCGGCCGCACCAAATACGGCTTTTTCTCCTACCCGCTGAGCGATATAGCGCGCTAGCTTTTCCTCCCAGGGGGAAAGCGCTTCGTTTTTAACGATCTTAGCCTCCAAATCCCGCAAGCGCTGGCGCCAATGTTCCAGGCGGCGCTCAATAAACGCCTTTTGCTCCGGGGTATAATAGCCGTCCTCGACCGGCTCCGGCAGGCGCACCACCTGATAGACGAGGTTCAGATAGCGGTTGTCGTGGATGACGACCTTATCGATTCCCCATTTGGCATACACTTTCCGCCAGAAAGCGACTTGGGGCTCCAACTCCTGCGACTTGGGGAAAACGCCAGCGATAAAGGCAAGTTTGTGCCATTTGCGCGAAGGCTCAGGCTTAGCCGCAGGTGGAGACGGCGGAACCTCCTGGCGGATGCTCACCGCCACAGGCTCAGGCGCCGGATCAGCTAGCTGCGGAGGCGAAGAGGCACAGGCAGTGACAAGCAGAGACGAAAGCCAAGCGGTGAAACGAAACCCAAGCGGCATGACCTTCCTCCTCTTTATTATTCAATTCACACCACCTGCACCGGGAATAAAACAAGCCCGATCCCTTTTAGCTAAAGCGATTCAGCTACCATTAAAGTTAGAACAGAAACCGCCTCGATGCAAGCGCTTATCTTCTAAATAGCTGCCTGCGCAGCGGCTTTGAGCAGGTCGAGAAGGTCAAACACCCGGGCGAGGTAGTGGTCGTGGATTTTGAGCCGGCTTTCTCCATATCCTCGAAGTTCGTTGCCCAATCGGTCGATGAATTTTTCCAGCCGGCGGCGGTGAACACCCGTCGCGGCCAAGATTGGGTCGACGACGACGCCTGCCAGGGTAGAAACTACCGCCAGCGCTGCCATGACCGTTCCGACCGAAGCGACGATCAAGCCGGCAGAAGCGCTCGCCGGAAAGATCGAGTAATACCAGGCGCCAAGCGTTGGACCGAGCCAGAAACTGGACACCGCAAGGTGATGAGCGATGGCGCCAGCCAAAGCAGTTCCTCCTGCCACCGCTCCCGGGGTGGCTTTTTGGAAAGCGGCATAGCCTGCGGCCAGGCTAATGATACTGGCAGCCAGGTCGGCCGCCGCTGTCCGGGCGATAGCGAGTTGGGCAAGATTGTGCTCCAGCGCTTTTCTGAAATCTGGTTCGTCCAGCTTGCGGCGGATGGTATCTAGATAATCCTTACAAATCCTAGCCAAGACAGGTTCGGCCAGAATCTCGGCGAGCAGGGCATCTTTGTGCGACTTGCGTTCCCCCTGACTGTAGGGAAGTTCTAACAACTCGGTGTAGATCAGCCATTCGACCTCGCGCTGGACCTCGGTCTTGAACCCTTTCGGCAGCCTGTCCAGGCGATGCGCTGCGCTTTTAGCCCCGAACTTGCGGCACAGCCCTGAAAGCGCCTGCAAAACAAGCGAGGGACCTGCCCAGATAAGATTCAACGGCGCCCGATATAAGTCCTTTCCTAGCGCTTTGCAGTGGAGCTTTAAGGCGCCGCGCATGGAAAAATACTCGGCTACGAACACAGGCACTTTCGCCTTACACGACTTGATATAGCGTTCGATGCCACTTTTTACAGCCTGCTCCAAAAACTCAGGAGCAGGGGACCGGTCATGGTCAATAACCATATCAACATCATACCGACGAAGAAAATTCCAGGGAACAGTTTTGCAGATGGCCTGATAAAACTTGATCTTGATAGATAATTCGATTATTTTAAAAACATGGAATCATCTCAAGCTCTTGAGGCTCTAAGCGCCCTAGCTCAAGCAACCCGGCTTTCGGTCTTTCGCCTTTTGGTCCAGGCTGGCTCCAATGGCTTTACCGCTGGCGAGATTGCCCGCCGGCTTGGAATCCCTAATGCCACTTTATCCTTCCACCTGAAAGAACTGGCCCAAGCTGGCCTGATCCGCGCCCGGCAGGGGGGGCGCTTTTTGTACTATGCCGCAGATTTCGCCGCGATGCAGGAGTTAATCGCTTTTCTCACTGAAAACTGCTGCCGGGGCAAACCATGTTTGCCCCAAGAGGAATGCGAACATGACCAACCCTCCCTATAAGGTCCTATTCTTATGCACCGGAAATTCTGCCAGAAGCATCATGGCCGAAGCCTTGCTTAACGCCTTGGGGCAAGGAAGGTTTTGCGCTTTTTCCGCCGGCAGCCATCCTGCCGGATTCGTCCATCCTTTGGCCTTAGAGAAGCTCGCCAAAGAGGGTATTCCAACTTCAGGGTTGCGCAGCAAGAGCTTAGAGGAATTTGTCCAAGCTGGGGCGCCTGAACTCGATTTCGTCATCACCGTGTGCGACAAGGCCGCCGGCGAACCGTGCCCGATCTTTCCAGGCCGCCCGATCACCGCTCACTGGGGGGTTCCAGACCCGGCCGCCGTCGAAGGTTCCGAGGAGGAAAAACGGCTGGCCTTCGCCAAAGCCTACGCCCTGCTCAAGCGGCGGATTTCGTTATTCGCCAGCCTGCACCCGGAGAGCTTAGAGCGCCTGGTGCTAGAACAAAAGGTGCGCGCGATCGGGCAGGTGGGACTATGAGCCTTCTACCACCCGCCGTTTCCAAAGGGCGTAGATCGCCGGATAAACGGCAAGCTCTAGCAGCGCCGAGGTAACCACGCCGCCGAGCATGGGGGCGGCGATGCGCTTCATCACGTCGGCGCCGGTGCCGGTGCTCCACAGGATGGGCAACAGCCCGATCAGGATGGTCGCCACCGTCATCAGCTTGGGGCGGATGCGCCTGACCGCCCCCTCCATCACCGCCTCCTTGAGATCGGCAAAGGTCTGCATTCGCCCCTCCTGCTGGCGCCTGGCAAAAGCCAGGTCGAGATAAAGCAGCATCACCACTCCGGTCTCTGCGTCCAGCCCGGCTAAGGCGATAAGCCCCACCCACACCGCCACGCTCAGGTGGTAGTCCAAAAGATACAAGAGCCACACTGCCCCGACCAGGGAGAAAGGCACCGCAAGCAGCACGATCAAAGTCTTGGCCACCGAGCCGGTGTTGAGGTAAATCAGCACGAACACCAATGCCAAGGTAAGGGGGACGATAAACGAAAGCTTGGCTTGCGCCCGCTTGAGGTATTCGAACTGCCCGGACCAGCTCAAGTGCACCCCGGGCGGAAGGGCAACCTCCTTGGCTACCTTCTGTTTGGCTTCTGCCACATATCCTCCAAGGTCTCGCCCGGCCACGTCCACGTACACGTAGCCGACGAGCATCCCGTCCTCGTCGCGGATCATCGGCGGTCCTAGAGAGTAGCGGACGTCCACCAATTGCCCCAAGGGCAAAAGCAGCCCTTGCGGGGTGGAGACCGGCAGCGCTTTTAGTTTCTCCACCTCGTCGCGAAGCTCCCTGGGATAGCGCAGGATCACGGAATAGCGCTCGCGCCCCTCCACGGTCCAGGTGATGGATTTGCCGCCGATCGCCGTCTCGATGACGTCTTGCACGTCGCCGACCGTCAACCCGTAGCGCGCCGCCTCCAGGCGGTTCACCGCAAGGTCCAGATAATAGCCGCCGCTTGAGCGGTCGTAGAATACGCTGCGGGTGCCGCGCAGGGGGGCTAAGACCTGCTCGATCTGGCTGCCTGCCTGCTCGATACTCTCCAAGTCGGGGCCGAAGACCTTGACTCCCAGGACGCTGCGGATCCCGGTGGCCAGCATCTCAGTGCGGGTCTGGATCGGCATCCAGAAGATGTTGGGCATGCCGGGGAAGCGAAGCGTCTTGTCCATCTCGTCGAGCAGCTCGTCGTAGCTTAAGGGGCGCTCCTCGGGCCACAGGCGCTGTAGTCCGGGTTTGAGCCAAGATGGCGCCCAGTCCGAATACCAGCGCTTAATTGGGACTTTCCGCCAGGCCGAAGGGGCTTTAAGTTCTACCACCGTCTCGACCATGTTGAGCGGTGCAGGATCGGTAGGCGTATTGGCGCGTCCGATCTTGCCAAAGACCGTTTCCACCTCGGGAAAGCTTTTGAGCATCCGGTCCTGGGCCTTAAGGACCTGCTGCGCCTGCGTCATGCCCATACCCGGCAGCGAGGTCGGCATGTAGAGGATCGTCCCCTCGTTGAGGGGAGGCATGAATTCAGAACCGAGCTTTAAAAACAGCGGCAGGCTCAAACCCACCGCCGCCAGCGCCCCGAGCACCACGCCCACGCGAAAGCGCACGGCGAAAGCGACCACGGGTCGATAGAGGGCGATGAGCGCCCGGCTTAGTGGGTGGCGCTCTTCCGGGTGGATGCGCCCGCGGATGAACAAACCGGCCAAAGCGGGCGTCAAGGTCACCGCCAGCACGGCGGCGAACGCCATGGAAAAAGTCTTGGTGTAGGCCAAAGGCTTAAACAGCCTGCCCTCCTGCGCCTCCAGCGCGAAGATCGGGAGAAAGGAAACAGTGATCACCAGCAGGGCAAAAAAGATCGAAGGTCCGACTTCTTTTAGCGCATTCAGGATCACCTGTTCGCGCGCTAGCGGTTTTCCCTGGCTTTGCCATTCCTCCAGCCGTTTGTGGGCGTTTTCCACCATGATGATCGAAGCGTCCACCATAGCGCCGATGGCGATGGCGATCCCGCCCAAGGACATGATGTTGGCCGTCACCCCAAGGTAAACCATAGGGATAAAGGAAAGCAGCACCGCTACTGGCAAAGCGACGATGGGGATCAGCGCGCTGCGAAGGTGCCACAGGAAAACGACGATGACCAGGCTGACGATGGCCATCTCTTCCAGCAAGGTGGTCTTCAAAGTATCGATGGCGCGCTGGATCAGGTTCGAGCGGTCGTAGGTCACCACGATTTCCACGCCGCTTGGAAGAGCACTCTGGATCTCCTTCAGTTTTTCCTTGACCGCGCTTATTACCTTAAGGGCGTTTTCTCCATGGCGCATCACCACGATCCCCCCCACCGCCTCGCCCTCGCCGTTGAGCTCGCCGATCCCGCGGCGCAGGTCTGGACCGAGCTGCACCTGCCCCAGGTCGCGCACCAAAATGGGAACGCCTTGGCCGTCGGTTCCGACCGGGATGTTTTCGATGTCTTCAAGCGAACGGAAGTACCCCAGCCCGCGAACGTAGTGCTCGGTCCCGCTGACCTCCAGCACCCGACCGCCCACCTCGTTGTTGCTGCGGGAGATCGCCTCGACTACGCGCTGGATGGGCAGGCGATAAGCCAAAAGCGCTTCGGGTTCCAAGGTGACCTGATACTGCTTGACGAAGCCTCCCACCGCCGCCACCTCGGCCACCCCCGGCACGCTCGCAAGGAGGTAGCGCAGATACCAGTCCTGAAGGGAGCGCAACTCGGCCAGGTTGTGTCTTCCAGTTTTGTCCACCAGGGCGTACTGAAACACCCAACCCACCCCGGTGGCGTCGGGGCCGAGCTGGGGCTGTACCCCTTCAGGAAGCCTCTTGGCGATCCCCTGCAGGTACTCCAGCACCCGACTCCTAGCCCAATAGATGTCGGTGCCGTCCTCGAACACCACGTACACGAAAGAATCGCCGACCATGGAGACGCCGCGCACGTATTTCACTTTCGGCGCTGAGACTAAAGCCGAAACGATAGGATAGGTGACTTGGTCCTCCATGGTCCTGGGGCTTCTTCCAGGCCACTCGCTGTAGACGATGACCTGAACGTCGGAAAGGTCGGGCAAGGCATCCAGCGGCACGCGCACAAGCGCCAAGATTCCCCAGGCGCAAGCCAACCCCATAAGGAGCAACACCAAGAATCGGTTTCTGGCGCAAAGTTCGATGAGCCTGGCGATCACTTTCCTTGCCCCTCCAGGCTGGCATAGACGGTGAACCGCCCGCGCACCTCGGCCTGGCCCGGGCGCTTTAAGCTTACCGTCACTCCCCAAGGGCCGGCCATGGTGAAGCGCACCTTAGCTTGGTAGACTCCCTGCCCGAGATGGCTGGCCTCGGCATGATCGATCATCATCCCTGGCATGTCCATGGTATATTCCAGGGCAACCTGGGCGTCGGTGACCGGCTGGCCGCGTTCGTCCACCAGGGTAAGCAGCAGGAGGTTGTCGCCCACCCGGGCCGGGTCGGGGTCGGTGGCGAGTTTGAGCTTGAACTTGCCCAAGGGCTTTTCTTCTGGGGCTTTGCCGCCCCCGCCCTCCATCTCCATGGGCTTGGCGCTTTCCATCTTCCAGTCGCCCATGCCGATCTGCCCCATCATCGCCATCATGCTCTCGGCGGCTTTGAGCTTGCTTTCCGAGTCGATCAGGAAGGTGCCGCTCGCCGCCACCTGCTCGCCTTCTTGCAAGCCATCCAAGACCTCGTAATACCCTGAGGCCGCCGTTCCCAGGCGCACCTCGCGCGGCTCGAAGCTTCCTTGTCCGCGGTCGACGAAGACCAGCTTGCGCTCCCCGGAGTGGAGCACGGCGCTTTCCGGCACTGCCAGCTTTTCCCCGAGATTGACCTCGATCTCCAGCCTGGCGTACATACCTGGCTTAAGCTTAAGGTCCTGGTTGGGAAATACCAGCCGTACCGGGTTG
Organism: uncultured Methylococcales bacterium; assembly: GCA_964654415.1. Taxonomy (GTDB): domain Bacteria; phylum Pseudomonadota; class Gammaproteobacteria; order Methylococcales; family Methylothermaceae; genus Methylohalobius. The sequence goes on from CAZZIP010000012.1 coordinate 57,080, forward strand.
GTACGGGTTTCGGCCTCCAGGTAGGGATAGAGATAATCGACCTTCCCGCGCCAGGTAGCGCCGGGAACGTAGGAAAGCCGCATGGTCGCCTCCTGCCCCAGCTGGACCAAGGGCAGATCGGATTCGTAAATAGAGGCAAGCACCCAGACGGTCGAAAGGTCGGCGATCTTGTACAGGGTCATCCCAGGCTCTACCTTCTGGCCTTTCAGCGCCCGCTTTTCGATGACGTAGCCGCTGATCGGGGAAACGATCGTCTGGTAGAGCCTAGAACTTTTCCCCCGTTCCAAGTCCTGAATCTGGGCAGGCGTAAAGTCCCACAGAACAAGCCGCCTGCGGCTGGCCTCGACCAGAAACCTTGCCGACTCGAGCGCTTCCGGAAGCGGGCTGGCTTTCAGCTGTTCAAGCGTGCGCAGCGCCAACAGGTATTCTTCTTGGGCGCTCACCAGCTCAGGGCTGTAGATCGCCAGCAAAGGTTGCCCGCGGCGGACGAACTTACCGGTCGAATCCAGGTAAAGCTCCTTTATCCAGCCGGAGATCTTGAGCGTCACCTCGGCGAGCTTGCGCTCGTCGTACTCTACCCTGCCCAAGGTGCGGATGACTTTGGTCAAAGGTTTGCGTTCGACCTTGGCGTACGCGACGCCGATGAGTTGGCGTTGGTTTGGAGTGAACAGCACCTCCACTGGCCAAGCCTGACCGCAGGCCGCCCAGAGCGCAAAGACAATCAAAACAGCACGCACGATGCACCTCCTATCTTGGCAAAACCCGATGGATAGCTTTAAGACGGCGATTGCCGCTTAAGGCCTTGGAGCTACCTACGGGCTAAATGCGAAGGCGCAGGGTGATCAGGTAAGTTTGGCTTCCGGCAAGCCAGACCGAAGGGCAAAAGGAAAAAACGGCGGGTGGATTGGAGAGTTGGGCCACATCTTCCCTGACGATCGGCGCAGGCGGCGCTTGAGGAGAATAAAGCAGCTTGAAGACCTGCCCGATCGGCGATGCTTGGGCCTCTGCTTCAGTTTCCTGGGAGACCTCGCAGCAGCTTGCTTGCTGCGCCTTGGCCTGGTGCTGGCAGCTGCCGCTTCGACACGGATTTTCCTTCTTGTGGCAGCAGCAAGTGTATTGTTTGTGTCCCCCTGCCTGGCAGGCGAACACCAAGCGCGGTGGCGCCAGCATTCCGACCAGGATCAGCAGGACGACCGCGAGGCGAAAAATAAAGCGTTGAGACATAAGCTCAAACTAACACGAGGCACGCGGGTGGTCAATGGCTCAAGTAAAGGATCATCCAAGTTCGAGCATCGCGATTAGGGGGCAGTGAACCTGGCCCTGGATCTGGTCGCAGCGCGCGACTAAGTCTAGCAAGGCGCGCTCGATGCGCTCCAGGTCAGCGATTTTTGCGCGCACGTCTTCGAGCTTGCGCTGTGCCAGCTCGCGCGCCTCGGCGCAATGGGTGCCGTCCTCCAATTTCAGAAGCTGCCCGATTTCTTCCAGGCTGAATCCCAAGCGCTTGGCGGCCTGGATAAATTTCAAGCGCGCTACCATCTCCTGGCTGTAGCGGCGGATGCTGCCGTAAGGCCGCGCGGGTTTAGGCAGAAGCCCTAGGCGCTGGTAAAACCGGATGGTCTCTACATTGACTCCGCACGCTTTGGCGACCTGGCCGATGGTCAAAGATTTTTCTGCCATTTAGGCGTTACGCCGCGCAACAGGAAAGCTGCGTTACGTCCTTGCGGAAGGTCTGGGCGCACAGTTTCAGCCCTTCCACCATGGTAAGGTAAGGGAAAAGCTGGCTTGCCAGCTCGTCTACGCTCATCTGCTGGCGGATTGCCAGCGCCGCGGTCTGGATCACCTCTCCGCCATTGGGCGCCAGCACCTGGGCGCCGAGCAGCCGGCCGGTTTCCCGCTCGGCGACCAGCTGGATAAACCCCCGGGTGTCGAAGTTCGCCAAGGCGCGCGGCACGTTGTCCAAGGTAAGGGTGCGACTTTCTACCGAAAAGCCTTGGCGGGCGGCCTCCGCCTCGGTCAGGCCCACGCTGGCCACCTGGGGATCGGTGAAGACCACCTGCGGCACGATGGAAAGGTCCAGCCTGGCTTCACCGCCCGTCATGTTGATCGCCGCGCAGCTGCCGGCTGCCGCGGCCACATACACCAATTGCGGCTGGTTGGTGCAGTCGCCGGCGGCATAGACGTGACAAAGGTTGGTGCGCAGGCGCTCGTCCACAACGATGGCTCCATTGGCAGCGGTGACTATCCCTGCCCGCTCTAGCCGTAAACTTTCGGTATTGGGAAGCCTACCGGTCGCCACCAGCAAGTGGCTGCCCTCTACCGTCTCGCCCCCTAAATCCACGACAAACCGCCCGCCGCGCCTGAAACGAAAGCGCGTGTAAGCTACGCTTTTGGCTGCTGTGTGGGTGAGTACCCGGATGCCTTCCTCCTCCAGATAGCGCTTTAAGCTCTCCCCCAGCTTGGGGTCCTGGCGGGGAAGAAGCCCCAAAAGCTCGATGATGGTAACCTGCGCTCCAAGGCGAGAAAACGCCTGGCCCAGCTCTAGCCCGATGGCCGACCCCCCAAGCACGATCAGGTGCTCGGGGATGGTCTCGGCCATCAACGCTTCGGTAGAAGTCCAGTAGGGCGTCCCTTTAAGCCCGGGAATAGGGGGAGGAACCGGGACGGCCCCCGTGGCGATGAGGATGCGGTCTGGAGTAAGCTGCCGCACGCTGCCGTCTGCGGCCGCCACTTCCAAGGTGTAGGCATCCTTGAAAGACGCCTGACCAGTGAGGAGCTCCAGGTTCGGATTGGCATTTAGGATGCTTTGGTATTTGAGAAAGCGCAGCTCCTCAACGCGCGCTTGTTGCTGCGCCAAAAGCGCCGCTCGGTCGATGCGGCGCAAGGCCAATTTCAACCCCCAAAACGGATTGCAGCGCGCAAGATGGGCCAGGTGTGCTGCCTGGATCAGGATCTTGGAAGGCACGCAGCCTGTGTTGACGCAGGTGCCCCCTAAGGTGCCCTGCTCGATCAAGGTCACCTTTGCCCCCGCTTCGGCGGCGCGGATGGCGCAGGCAAAGGCAGACGCCCCAGAACCGATGACGGCGATATGCAGATCCGATCTTTTATGGTCGGCGGCTGGAGCGTAACCTTTAGGAAGGTTCTTTTCGCGCGCCTCAAGCGGTTCGGCACCAAAGCCTTTGGCGGTTACCGCTTCAAGCAGCCTGGAGAGCGGCACCGGGAAAGCCGTCTCGATCCGCGCCAGAGCTTCTTCATAGGAAACCTTCGCCTTAACGACGCCGGGTATGTCCTGCAACGCTTGCTCGACGGAGTGGACACAATCCTTGCAGTGCATCCCGCGGATGCGCAACTCAATGCTTGGACGGCCCGTCAAGCTCCCTGTTGACGGCATAGCCGCGTCTCCTTGATTCTTAGCAGACCGCTTTTACTCGCGCACCGTCGAAGGGTAGCCGGCGTCGGTCGTCGCCTTAACCAGCGCCTCCGGTTGAGTTTGGTCGGGGTCGTAGGTGACGGTGGCGGTTTTGCTGGAAAAATCGACTTCTACTTTGCTCACCCCGGAAACCTTCTCCAGTGCCTTTTTGACCGCCAAAGGGCACAGTTCGCAGCTCATATTTTTAACGTCTAAGGTGACCGTCTTAGGTTCGCCAGAAAATGCCGTCAAGGGCAAAGCCAACAGAAAAGCAAGCAATCTACGCATCGCAACCTCCTTTAGTAGAACAGCAGGACAAGCCAAGGTGTAGCCAGAAGACCCAGCGCCGATCCGGCGACGATCCAAAATACCAAGCGCTGGCGCTTAAGCACGGCCAGGTCGGCACAAGGCCGATCTGAAGCACAGGCCTTGGGCCTAAAGTAGAGCTGGTAAAACGCCAGACTCAAAAACAGCACAGTCAAGCCAATGAAAATCGGCCGGTAAGGCGCCATCGCGGTCAGGGAACTTAGCCAGCTGCCGGTTATCCCTAAGCTCACCAACACCAGCGGCAAGACGCAGCACATTGAGGCGCCGACTGCCGCCAAAACGCTCGCCACTAGCGAGTTTTTTTCGTTCAGCCGCATCGTCTTGACTCCTAGAGCCTGTTTCTTTGGCATTATTTAAACCCCGTACCTAAGTACGGGGTCAAGCAAACTTCAATGCTACTCAAGCTGCTGTTGACTTAGACCGCTGGTCTACTTCCAGTTTCAGATCAGCAGCGCGTTGGGCGAGATAAGATGGATGACCTTGAGAAGGATCACCTCGGCTTTGGTTAAAGCCTCAAGGCCTCGGCCAATTCCTCCTCGGCCAGTCAGGTGAGCGTTAAGGTTCACGGCTTAATAACCGGCCAGTGGGTAAGGATGTTTCGCCGAGGAAAATCGAGCTTTACGCCTAAAAGCTATTTTTCAAATTTCCCTTTGTTCTTCTTGTATCGCTCCAAAATCTGGAGTTGCCGGATAGCTTCGGCCAATTCCGCTTGAGCTTTAGCATAGTCGATTTTTCCAGAGCGGTCCCTCAATGCTTCCTCAGCACGCCGTTTGGCCTCCAGAGCAGCTGCCTCGTCGATATCTCGGGCCCGAAGTGCGGTATCAGCGAGGATCGTAACTACGTGAGGCTGAACTTCGATGAGGCCACCCGAGACATAGAACGGGAGTTCCTCGTTCTGGCTCAGTTTGACTCGAACCGCGCCGGGACGGAGGCGGGAGAGAAATGGGGCGTGGCGGGGAGCAATACCCACCTCACCCAACTCAGCCGGAGCAAACACCATCTCTGCCTGCCCCGAGTAAATCTCCTCTTCCACACTCACGATGTTGACATGAATGGTCATAGCCATAGCACCTACCTTATGCTGCTAGTTTTTTGGCCTTTTCCAGCGCCTCGTCGATTGTCCCTACCATGTAAAATGCTTGCTCCGGAATCTCATCGTACTCGCCGTCGACAATGCCTTTAAAACCGCGGATCGTTTCCTTCAACGGGACATATTTACCCGGCGTGCCGGTGAACACTTCCGCTACGAAGAACGGCTGCGACAGGAACCTTTGGATCTTGCGCGCCCGGGACACGGTCAATTTGTCTTCTTCAGAAAGCTCGTCCATGCCTAGAATCGCGATGATGTCGCGCAGTTCCTTGTACCGCTGCAAGGTGGACTGCACCCGTCGCGTCACCTCATAGTGCTCGTGGCCGATCACCAGCGGGTCCAGCTGCCGGCTGGTGGAATCTAAAGGATCCACCGCCGGATAAATGCCAAGCTCAGCAATCTGGCGCGATAGCACCACAGTTGCGTCCAAATGCGCGAAAGTAGTCGCAGGCGAGGGGTCAGTCAAGTCGTCGGCAGGCACATACACCGCCTGAATCGAGGTGATCGAACCGGTGCGGGTAGAGGTGATGCGCTCTTGCAGCATCCCCATTTCCTCCGCCAGGGTCGGCTGATAACCCACCGCTGATGGCATCCGTCCGAGCAAGGCCGAAACTTCTACTCCGGCCAGGGTATAACGATAGATGTTGTCGATGAACAAGAGTACGTCGCGTCCCTCGTCGCGGAAGCGCTCGGCGATGGTCAACCCAGTCAGCCCCACACGCAGACGGTTGCCGGGTGGCTCGTTCATCTGGCCATAAACCAAAGCCACCTTATCCAATACTTTGGATTCCTGCATTTCATGGTAAAAGTCGTTGCCTTCTCGAGTCCTTTCGCCCACGCCGGCAAACACCGAGTAACCCGCGTGCTCGATGGCAATATTGCGAATGAGTTCCATCATGTTCACCGTCTTGCCCACGCCGGCACCGCCGAACAGCCCGACTTTTCCCCCTTTGGCGAACGGACAGATCAGGTCGATCACCTTGATGCCGGTTTCCAACAACTCGGTAGCAGGCGCTTGCTCTTCGTAGCTAGGCGGCTTGCGGTGAATAGGCCAGCGCTCCTTCTCCCCAATCGGCCCCTTCTCGTCAATGGGCTCCCCTAATACGTTCATGATCCTGCCCAACGTCTCCTTGCCTACCGGCACAGAAATCGGTGCGCCGGTATTGGTTACCGAAAGGCCGCGACGCAAGCCGTCAGTACTGCCCATGGCCACCGTCCGAACCACACCATCGCCCAACTGCTGTTGGACTTCTAAGGTCAAGCCCACGCCGTCCACTTTCAACGCATCATAAACTTTGGGCAAAGCTCCGCGAGGGAATTCCACGTCCACGACGGCGCCGATGATTTGAATGATCTTACCCGAATTCATTTACAATTCCTCTTGAAGACCTGATGGTTCCTAATCTGAATCACTGAACTGCCGCTGCACCAGATACGATTTCTGAGATTTCCTGAGTGATGGAAGACTGCCTGGCCTTGTTGTATAAAAGCTGCAGCTCATCGATGAACTTACCGGCATTGTCGGAGGCGCTCTTCATCGCTACCATCCGGGCTGCCTGCTCGCAGGCTTTGTTTTCCACTATCCCCTGGAACACAATCGACTCAATATAGCGTATCAGAAGCTCGTCTAGGACTTCCTGAGCATCCGGCTCGTAAATATAGTCCCAATAGTGTTTTAGCTCTTCTTCCGGCGTTTCTACCTCAACCGGAAGCAGTTTCTGGATCACTGGCCTTTGGGTCATGGTGTTAACGAATTCGTTGAAAACCAGATAAATCTGATCCAGTTCAGTCCGACTGTATTTGTCCAGCATGACCTTGACCGGGCCGATGATGTCCTGAAGGCGAACCTCGTCTTTGAGGTGGGTTAACTGGGCAACGATTCTTGCCCCGATGCTGGAGAAGAAGGAAACGCCCTTCTGTCCGATAATGCTCAGCTCCAGAGAGGCGCCTTCTTCTTCCCACGCCTTCATCTGGCGCAGCAATCCTCGAAACAGATTGGCATTCAGCCCTCCGCACAAGCCGCGGTCGGTAGTAATCAACAAGACTCCGATCCGCTTGCCATCGCGGGGAAGCAAGAAAGGATGCCGGTACTCGGGATGGGCGTGGGCTAAGTGCTGGATGATCTGCTGCATGCGCCGGGCGTATGGTCTGGTCGCCTGCATGCGCTCCTGAGTCTTGCGCATCTTGCTAGCAGCGACCATTTCCATGGCCTTAGTGATTTTTTGCGTATTTCTGATGCTCTGGATCTTGGTTCGGATCTCTTTGCCTACCGCCATAAGCCCTTACCAAGTCCGGGTTTGTTTGAATTTTTGGACCGCCGCATGGAGTTTGGCTGCAATCTCGTCGTTGTAGTCACAGGTCTGGTTGATCTCATCCAGGAGACTACCATGCTCGGCTCTCATATAATCCTGCAGGGCATCCTCGAAATCGCGCACTTTATTGACCGGAACATCATCCAGATAGCCCTGCCCCACGGCGAACAAGGAAACGGCCTGTTCGGCTACAGACATGGGCTTGTACTGGGGCTGTTTTAAGATTTCAGTCACCCGCTGGCCGCGCTCGATCTGTTTGCGCGTAGTCTCATCTAGTTCCGAAGCGAATTGGGCAAACGCCGCAAGTTCCCGGTATTGGGCCAAATCGAGGCGGATTCCGCCACCCAGCTTCTTAATGATTTTGGTCTGGGCGGCTCCACCCACGCGCGAGACTGAGATTCCCGGGTTCACCGCCGGGCGAATGCCAGCGTTGAACAAATTAGTCTCTAGATAAATCTGGCCGTCAGTGATTGAGATCACATTGGTCGGCACGAACGCAGACACGTCACCGGCTTGGGTTTCGATGATCGGCAGTGCAGTGAGCGATCCGGTCTTGCCCTTGACCTTACCGCCGGTGAGCTTTTCTACTTCGGCGGCGTTGATGCGCGCCGCCCGTTCCAAAAGGCGCGAGTGGAGATAGAAAATGTCCCCAGGATAGGCTTCCCGTCCTGGAGGGCGACGCAGCAGCAACGATACCTGGCGATAAGCCCAGGCCTGCTTGGTCAGGTCGTCGTAGACAATCAGCGCATCCTCGCCCTTGTCGCGGTAGTATTCGCCCATCGCGCAGCCGGCATAGGGGGCGATGAACTGTAGTGCCGCCGATTCGGCGGCAGTGGCCGCCACTACCGTGGTATATTCCATCGCGCCGTGCTCTTCAAGCTTGCGCACGATATTGGCGACGGTGGATTGCTTCTGTCCAACCGCCACATAAATGCATTTAACCCCGGTGCCCTTTTGGTTGATGATGGTATCGACGGCGATGGCAGTCTTACCGGTTTGACGGTCGCCAATGATCAACTCGCGTTGACCACGGCCTATAGGAATCATGGCATCGATTGCCTTGAGACCCGTCTGGAGCGGCTGGCTTACCGATTGGCGGGCGATCACGCCCGGAGCGATTTTTTCGATCGGTGAGAAATATTCGGCCTCAATCGCCCCCTTGCCATCAATCGGACGCCCCAAGGCGTCGACTACTCGACCCAGCATAGCTTCACCTACCGGCACCTGGAAAATCTTGCCGGTACACTTGACCCAATCGCCCTCGGCAAGATGTTCATAGGCACCCATGACCACCGCGCCTACCGAATCGCGCTCGAGATTCAACGCCATGCCGAAAGTATCCCCGGGAAACTCTAGCATCTCCCCGTGCATGACGTCCTCCAGGCCATGGATACGCACGATACCATCTGTAAGGCTGATTATTGTTCCTTCGCTGCGCGCTTCTAGGCCAGCTTCAAATTCCTTGATCTTTTGCTTGATCAGATCACTGATTTCCGCAGGATTAAGCTGCATCATCTCTGTCTCGCTTTATTTGTTTGTTTCAATCCACTCTCGCCATCAAACTGAGAGAAAAATACTTGCCAATCAAGCCAAAAGCCTTTTAGCCAAACGCTCGAGCTGGCCGCGCACCGAACCATCGATGACTTTATCCCCGGCGCGGATAATGACCCCGCCGATCAGATCCGCATCCTCTTGAGAGCTCAAGCGAATCTTTTTGCCCAGGTTCTTCTCCAGCTCTGCAACTAGAGAAGCCCGATCTTCTTCGCTTAAGGGATAAGCGGTGATGACCTTCACGTCCACATACCCTTCGTGCTCGGTCCGATACTGCTCGAACAACTCCCGAATCTGATCTATCAAAGTGATGCGGCGGCTGTGGACCAAGAGTTTCACAAAGTTCTCACCTTCTCGATCCAAGTATCCCTTGCCCACTTCGAGAATCAAACGTAAAAACGCTTGCTCGCCTACCTTCGGATTGACTGCCGCCCAAGCCATTTCCCTGTCGGCCATCACGGTTGCCAAGAACTCAAGCATTCTCGACCACTGATCGATCCTACCGGTCTCCTGGGCCAGTTTGAATACCGCCTCAGCATAAGGCCGGGCCAAAGTCTTGAGCTCGCTCACGACACCTGTCCCAATTGCCTGGTCACACTTTCCAGAATTTCCCGATGTTTGGCTTCATCGATTTCAGCTCTGAGGATCTGCGCCGATGCCATCACCACCAATTGTGCGACTTGATTACGCAGTCCTTCCTTGGCACGGTGGACTTCTTTGTCGATTTCGGCTTTGGCCGCAGCAATCAGCCGCTCGCCCTCTTGGCGCGCGGCTTCTTTGGCGTCGTCGATGATTTCGTTGGCGCGTTTTTGCGCCAGATTGATGATCTCGTTGGCCTGCTCCCTGGCTTCATGGATCACGCTCTTGGCTCTAGCTTCAGCGAGTTCCATTTCGTGCTTGCCGCGTTCAGCGGCGGCTAAACCTTCTGCGATTTTTCGCTTACGCTCTTCCAGCGCCTCCATGAGGGGTGGCCACACGTACTTCATGGTGAACCACACCAGCAGCGCGAAGGTGATCATCTGCCCCAAGAGGGTAATATTGATACTCACGATCCCTTGCCTCGTGTATTCGTACGATTAGCTACCCGTCACTGGAGCTAGGAACGGATTGGCGAAGGTAAAAAACAGTGCCATCCCCACGCCGATCATGGTCACTGCATCCAAGAGGCCGGCGACGATGAACATTTTGACCTGGAGCATGGGCACCATTTCCGGCTGACGCGCAGCACCTTCGAGAAACTTGCCTCCGAGCAGACCGAAGCCAATGGCGGTCCCTAGAGCTCCCATACCCAGCACTAACCCTACCGCAACTGCGGTTAACCCCTGAATGTCAGCAACCAATGCCAGATTTTCCATCATTTCCTCCGTTTACTTCATGAAGTTATAACAAATCAATGCGATGCATGCGCCATACTCAAGTAAACAATGGTCAGCACCATAAAAATGAACGCCTGTAGAGTGATGATCAGAATGTGGAACACTGCCCAGGGAAAACTCAACAACGGCTGAAAGTACCAAGGCATCAACGCGATTAAAATGAAGATCAACTCCCCTGCATACATGTTGCCGAACAGTCGCAAAGCCAATGACACTGGCCTTGCAAGCTCTTCCACCAGCCGCAGGATCAGATTGAAGGGCATAAACCACGCGCCGAATGGATGAACCAGGATTTCTTTAGTAAATTCCCACGGTCCCTTGACCTTGAAGCTGTAATAAAGAATCAGGCAAAACACCGTGATCGACATAGCAAAGGTAGCATTGAGATCGGTGCTCGGCACCACCCTAAGGTAAGGGGTCCCCTCTAGGGCGGCAATAGTGGGCAACAGATCGACCGGCAACAGATCCATAGCGTTCATCAGGAAGACCCAGCAGAAGATCGTCAAAGCCAGCGGGGCGATAAGCGGATTGCGGCTATGAAAAGCATCTTTGACTTGGGCATCGACGAACTCGACCAACATTTCAGCAAAATTCTGGACCGGTCCGGGAACGCCAGAAGTTGCGCGCTCAGCGGCGTATCTGAAAGTCAAAGCAAAGACGAGCCCAAGTACAGCGGAAAAGAACAGAGTATCTAGATGCACAGTCCAGAAACCCTCACCGGCATGCAACGGCGTCAAGTGGTGAATGATATACTCGGTAGCGCTCATGGCTGCCATACTCCCTCAACTTAAGTTTGCTCATTCAGCAGGAGCGCGAACCAGAACACGCTCAAAACTGCTACAAACCCCACCAACAATGATATGAACTTGATATCCGGCAAACGCAGTACCAAGAAAAACAAAACAGCGGTCAACACCAGTTTGACAATTTCGCCTAGATAAAACCCACGCAAGATCTGCTGTGGGGTTCTTCTCCGACTGCGGCTGATCTTTAAAGCCAAATAAGCGTTGGGAATAAAAGCGATAATCCCTCCCAGTCCTGCAGATTTGGCTGCCTGCCAGCCGAACCCTGCCAGTCCCCCCAAAAAGACCGCCAACAGCACTGCAGCTTGCATGCAGAGGATCCTGCCAAGCTCGGCAGTAACATTAACACCCATTAACCTCTCCACATGCACACAAACTTGAGATTCTATCGGTCCGTTCAGGCGAAATCAAGCAACGTATGCGTCGGCAAAAGCAAAGCGGCTAGCAGAATCGATGAAGGGAGGAAGTAACGCCCGATACCTCGCGCACGCGCTTCAGCGCAATTTCTCCAGCAACCCTTCCAGTTGATCTAAGTCGTCGTAGCTTACGATCAATTGCCCCTTGCCGCGTTTGCTGTGACGGATGGTTACCCGAGTCCCCAACAAAGCGCTGAGCTCATCCTGCAAGCGCTTGACATCCGGATCGATTTCAGCGGAACCAGGTGGAATAACGCCGCTTTGCAGGTTTTTCACCAATTGCTCGGTGGCTCTCACGGTGAGCCTGCCATCGGCCACCCTCAGCGCTATCTCGACCTGCTTCTCTGCCGCCAAGCCAAGCAAGGCCCGGGCATGGCCCATTTCAATCCGGCCATCGGCCAGCAGTTTCTTGACCTCAGGATGAAGCTCCAACAGTCTGAGCAGATTGGTGATAGTGGTGCGGGATTTGCCGACTGCCTCGGCTAGTTGCTGGTGAGTCATGGCGAATTCCTCCAGCAGACGATGCATAGCCTCGGCCTGTTCAAGCGGATTGAGGTCCTCACGCTGAATATTTTCAATCAAAGCCAGAGCCAGGGCAGTACGATCGTCGAGCGTGCGTACTATCACTGGGATCTCGGCCAGTCCTGCCAAACGCGCTGCCCGCCAGCGACGCTCGCCAGCGACCAGTTCATAGCGGTTATTGCCGTCCGACCGAACGACGACCGGTTGAACTACGCCATGCGCTTTGATGGAGTTAGCCAATTCCTGCAACCGCTCGAGATCGATGGCCTTGCGCGGTTGAAAGCGGCTCGGTTCGATCCGATCCACGGGCAAAGTTTGGGGGGGAAAGTTCGGCTCAGCAAAGACTGCATCCCCCAAAAGCGCATCCAGACCCCGTCCCAGGCCGCGTTTTTTAATCGTCATGGCGCACCTCGCTGTTCTTGCCGACGATTTCACCTGCCAACGCCAGGTAAGCCAAAGCACCGCGAGAGGTACGGTCGTAATGGATCACTGGCAAACCGTAACTTGGGGATTCAGCCAGACGGATGTTGCGGGGAATGCAAGTACGAAATAGCTTGGATCCAAAGTGGGCTTGTAATTGTTCTGAGACATCCTTAGTCAGGCGGCTTCTCGGATCGTACATGGTGCGCAGCAACCCCTCTATCACGAGACGCGGATTGACCGTCTTGCGCAGGTTGGCCACTGTCTCCAGCAACGCCGATAGCCCTTCCAAAGCGTAATATTCACACTGCATCGGGATCAATACCGAATCGGCCGCCACCATGGCGTTCAGGGTCAGCATATTGAGCGATGGCGGACAGTCGATAAGGACGTATTGGTAATGCTCCAGACAGCAAGCGAGCGCTTCGCTGAGGCGACGTTCACGCCTGGGCGCTTGGATCAACTCCACCTCGGCGGCAGTGAGTTCCGCATTGGCCGGGACGATATCGAATTGTAATTTTGGCAATGGCACGATGACCTGTCCGGCATCGGCTTCCCCCAGCAACAGGTCGTAGCAAGTTTGTTTCAGAGCATTTTTATCCACCCCGCAACCCATCGTGGCGTTGCCTTGCGGGTCTATGTCGATTAACAATACCTTGCGCTTAGTTAGGGCCAGGGAAGCTGCTAAGTTGATGCTGGTGGTCGTTTTACCGACGCCCCCTTTTTGATTGGCGACCGCGATGATTTTTGTCATGAGACTTCAAGATTGGGTGATTTCGATCAGATGGCGCTCTGCCCCAAGACCAGGCACTCGGAGCGGGAAAATCCGGGGATTTAAAGCAGCAAGCGCTGCTCGCTCAGCCTCGGGATAGCGACCTTTCATAGCCAGGAATTTCCCTCCTGGAGCAAGCAGATGGTGGCACAACGCAAAGCTGCGACCAGCTTCGGCAAAGGCCCGAGTGACGATAGTATCGAATCTAGCAGGAGCTGCATAGCGTTCGACCCTGGCATGGACTGCCTCCACATTGAAAAGCTCCAACTCGAGCGCCATCTGCAGCACGAACCGGATTTTTTTCGCTGCTGCATCAAGCAGCACAAACTGGTGCTGCGGAAAAAAGATGGCTAGTGGCAATCCGGGAAAACCAGCGCCCGTCCCGACGTCTAGAATTCTTGGGCCTTGCAAATATGGATAAATCACTAGGCTATCTAATACGTGCACGGTGACGAAGCCGGCTTCGTCGTCCACTGCAGTGAGATTGACCAGCCGGTTCCAGCGTACCAAGGCTTGATAAAGCTTTTGGATCTTGCCGATCTGATTCTGAGTCGGAGTCAACCCCAGTTCATTCAAACCTAAAACTAAGAGCTTTTCCATCAAGCGCTTTTTTTCTTAAGGTGAACTAACAGCAAGGAGATTGCCGCCGGAGTCACTCCGGGGATCCGCGCTGCTTGTCCCAAGGTAGTCGGCCTTTGGGCCGCCAGCTTCTCGCGCACTTCATTGGACAATCCCACCACCTGCCGATAATCCAGCGTCTCGGGCAAAGACAAATCCTCGTAGCGGCGGCTGCGATCGATTTCAGTTTTCTGGCGCTCGATGTAGCCGGCATATTTGGCCTGGATCTCCACCTGCTCTAGAACTGCCGGCTCTAAATCAGCTGTTTCCATCAACTTCAGTTCCACCAAGTGCCGAATAGTCACCTCCGGGCGCCGCAGTAACTCAAGCAGATTAGCCTCGCGCTGGAGAGGGGTCGACAAGACGCTGGCTAATTTCGCCGCCGCTGGCTTGTTAGCCTGAATCCAGGAACTGGCCAAATCCTCCCGTAAGCGGTCGATGGCCTCACGCTTGCGCTGAAACGCCTCCCAGCGGACATCATCTACTAAGCCTAATTCTCGGGCTTTCTCAGTCAGACGCAGGTCAGCATTGTCTTCGCGCAGCAACAGCCTGTATTCGGCCCGGCTGGTGAACATCCGATAAGGCTCCTGGGTGCCGCGGGTGATCAAATCGTCGATCAACACGCCGATGTAGGCCTCGTCCCGACGTGGCCACCAGGGTTCCTTACCTTGCGCCTTGCGAGCAGCGTTAAGACCTGCGATCAGCCCTTGGGCGGCGGCTTCCTCGTAACCAGTAGTGCCGTTGATTTGGCCGGCAAAAAACAAATTTTCCATTGCCTTGGTCTCCAGACTCGGTTTGAGTCCCCGGGGATCGAAAAAGTCGTATTCGATCGCGTATCCTGGCCGGGTGATGTGGGCCTTCTCAAACCCCCGGATAGAACGAATGAAAGCGAGCTGAACGTCAAACGGCAAACTGGTGGACACACCGTTGGGATAGACTTCATGGGTATTTAAACCTTCCGGTTCTACAAAGATCTGGTGGGAATCGCGTTCGGCAAAACGCACTACCTTATCTTCGATGGAAGGACAATAACGCGGACCAACTCCTTCGATGACCCCGGTGAACATCGGCGAGCGATCCAAGCTAGCGCGAATGATCTCGTGAGTGGCGGAGTTGGTGCGGGTGATATGGCAAATCACCTGGGGTGGATGTTCCTCTGCCCGGCCGAGAAAAGAAAACACGGGGGTTGGAGTATCGCCCGGCTGGGCTTCCATCACGCTGTAATCTATGCTTCGGCCATCGAGTCGCGGAGGGGTACCGGTCTTCAGTCGGCCGACGCAGAAATCCAAATCACGCAACCGGCAGGCAAGCGCATTGGCGGGGATGTCTCCAGCACGCCCCCCTGGATAATTGACCAGTCCGATGTGGATTATTCCACCCAAGAAAGTTCCTGCTGTCAGCACCACGCAGCGGGCTTTAAAGCGCAACCCCATTTGGGTAACTACGCCGGCTGCGCGGTAACGATCGACGATCAAGTCCGAAACCGTTTGTTGAAACAACCACAAATTGGGTTGACGTTCTAAGGCTTGACGCACAACTTGTTTGTACAAAACCCGATCAGTTTGAGCACGGGTTGCCCGCACTGCCGGACCCTTGGAGGCATTTAAAATCCGAAACTGAATCCCGGCCAGATCAGCAGCATGAGCCATCAGGCCACCCATAGCGTCGATTTCTTTAACGAGATGCCCCTTGCCTATGCCACCAATGGCAGGATTGCAGCTCATCTGCCCTAGGGTTTCGATGTTTTGGGTCAAGAGCAGGGTTTTAGCTCCGCAGCGGGCCGCAGCTAGCGCGGCCTCGGTACCCGCGTGACCACCACCGACGACGATTACGTCGAATTCTTGCGTGAAATCCATAAATCGCGCCAAATTCGCAGTTTCTGATTGACAAAATATTATACAAAGGTTCTAGATAAACGTTGCTGGGCTGTTCTGCCGACTCAGCTGTCGGTCTTTCAGATGCGCACCAGAGGCTTTCTATAGTTTTTCAGATAAGCCAAATGGAAGTCTGAGTTTGTTACTAGTTGACTACTTTTCGCTGAATAATCGAATTTTGTTTTTAAATTCAATTTGTTGAGCGAAAGGCTTGTTGTTCTTAGGAGTGTGGACAGGAAGGAATAAACTGTGGACAAATTGGGATTATTTTTTATCCACAATTGATCGATAAACTTATCCACAAGTTTTCCAGAGAAAAATTTGGATTTTGTATTCACGCAGAGTATGATGTGAATTCTTACGCTAATCACCATAATTTCTCGTTATGCAAGTATCTGAAAATAAAGTTGTTTCTATCCATTACACCCTCAAGAACGATGCTGGTGAGGTGATCGATAGTTCCGCAGGACGTGCTCCTTTGAGCTACCTACACGGTATCGGTAACATTATCCCAGGACTCGAGAAGGCTCTTGAAGGTAAGTCTAAGGGGGATCATGTCGATGTAAGCATTGTTCCGGAAGAAGCTTATGGACTGCGCAACGAGGCCTTGATCCAGACAGTACCTAAAAGCGCTTTTGAAAGGGCGGAAGAGATCGAACCAGGCATGCAATTTCAAGCCCAAACACCGGCCGGCAGTCGGATATTGACGGTCGTTGCGGTATATGACGATGACGTCATCGTCGACGGCAATCATCCATTGGCTGGTGAAACTCTTCATTTTTCTGTGGAAATTACTGACGTCCGTGAGGCTACCGCAGAAGAACTAGCTCACGGCCACGCCCACTAAACAGACGCTTCCTACACAAGCGGGACCTGTGCCCTACAGGTCCCGCTTACCCCTGATTAATCCTTCCGAGGTGCCGACAGACGAGTCCGGCATGACAGCCATTCTTGTTTCTATAGCAACAGCGTATTATCTTACAGCCTTTTATTTCAACGCCGTAGTCGACGGAAAGTGATGGTAACCTTCAAGGAGATGTCATGCGAAACTGGAAACGGCTGATACTACTGCTAAGTGCCGGGACTCTCGTTCTGGCTCTGTTGGCACTGATTGTCGCGACTGCTTTGAGCCACTTCCTCATCGACTTGTGGTGGTTCCTTTCCCTCGATTTCGGCGCCTATTTCTGGTTGCGCTTGCTGTACCGGTACATCCTCTCAGGGGGGGTAACGCTGGGGTTTTTTGTTTTGTTCTTTGCCAATTTCTGGGTGGCTTCTCGCTATCTTGGGATCTACGCGCGGCCAAAGACGAAATGGCAGTCGAGATTGTTGTACCGTTTCCAGACTGGCGCAATGGAGGTTTACACCCCTCTGTCTTTGGTGATGGCCATTGTTCTGGCAATTCCTTTCTACCGCCAGTGGGAAACTGGACTGCTATTCTTCTTCGGTCCCACAGCCGGCGTGCAGGATCCTTTTTACAACAATGACGTTAGCTTTTATCTGTTTCGCTTGCCTATTTTTTTACTGCTCCAACAGAAGCTTCTGATCACGTTTCTGGTCCTCCTAATTGCCATTTTCACCTTGTACTGGGTCGAACATCAGATAGTTGGGGAGGGGAAAGCCCCTTTTCCGACCGGTGCCAAAATTCATCTCACCATACTGGCAGTGCTAGCGACATTGATTCAGGGATGGGGATTCATGCTCGAACGGTTTTCCCTACTCTACGTAAACTCCCACGAGCCGGTATTCTACGGCCCAGGATTCGTAGAAATGCGCTATCAGCTTCCGCTGATTTGGTTGTCGCTTTGTTTTTTTCTTGGCATTGCAGGTTCGGCAATTGTCTATGCCCACTGCCGGCGAGGGCTTGCAGTCGGCGTGGCAGCGACGATCTGTTTTTTGGCAGTCTTGGGCCTGCGCAAGTTCGAATTAATCCCAGCCTTGCTGGAACAGTACATCGTTCGGGCCAATCCAGTCACCACCGAAGGTCGCTTCATGCGTAACAACATCGAAGCTACTTTGGCTGCTTATAATTTGAACAAGGTTACTACGGTGGATTTCAA
This sequence comes from uncultured Methylococcales bacterium, assembly GCA_964654415.1. Lineage (GTDB taxonomy): Bacteria > Pseudomonadota > Gammaproteobacteria > Methylococcales > Methylothermaceae > Methylohalobius. The sequence continues at coordinate 74,624 of CAZZIP010000012.1, forward strand.
AATCAGCCGCCGGCCGGAACAAGATATCACCGGCCAGGAGGTAGAAAACTACATCGCCAACATCCCGGTTTGGGACGAGACCTTTTTGTCCGACGTCTATCAGCAGCTCCAAGGGCTTCGACCTTACTATCAGTTTTCTCCGGTAGATGTAGCGCGCTATCCAATTCAGGGTCAAATTCAACAGGTTAACCTAGCTGCGCGTGAGGTCAACTTGGCAAGGCTTCCGCGTGAGGCAGCAGAAACCTGGGAAAATAAGCATCTGCGCTACACTCATGGCTACGGCGTGGTGATGACACCAGCCGCTCAGGAAGGGGAGCGGCCGATGACCTGGTATATCTATGATCTTACTATGGATTCCCCAGTCGGTTTTCACGTTGACGATCCAGATATTTATTACGGCCAGGAAAATCTTCCCTATGCTATCGTGCCCAACAAACTGGAAGTCACGGAAATCGCCGGGACCCCGCAGACTCCTGAGAAATACCATGGCGGTGGCGGGATAGAAATCAAGTCCTTATTTCGCAAGTTAATCGCTGCGGTTTATTTCCAAGAGCCAAAGATTTTCTTTTCCATCAATATCACCGACGAAAGCCGGCTCAGAATTCGGCGCAATATCCGCGAGCGGATCAAAGAACTTGCCCCTTATTTAGTCCTAGACAGCGATCCGTACGTCGTCGTGACCCGCGAACGCCTTTATTGGATCGTGGACGCTTATACCGCTTCGCGTTGGTATCCCGTCTCAAAGACCATGACGATGGCCGAGGAATGGTTGGATGGGGTGAGTGAAATCAATTACATCCGCAATTCGGTCAAGATTGTCGTGGATGCCTACGATGGCCATGTCGACTTTTACATCGCCGATCCAGAAGATCCCATCATTCGCGGCTTCTCCAGAGCGTATCCTGGGGTCTTCAAGCCGATCGCGGCGATGCCTTTAGATCTTCAGGCTCAACTGCGTTATCCCAGAGATTTGTTTTATCTGCAGATGCAGGTCTATGCCAAATATCATCAGCGCCAGCCGGAATTATTCTATCAGCAGTCGGAGACCTGGAGTTTCGCCCGAGCCGGGGATGTACCCAAAAGGCCCTATTATCTGACGGTAAAACTAGTGGAGCATCCTAACTTGCAGCCTTTCGTCCAGATCTGCCCTATGACCCCGATCGGACGGGATAATTTGAGTGCCTTAGCGTTGGCGGGAGTGCGCGACTTAAAGGAAGGCTCCTATCGTCCAGAACTGCTGGTTTACCGCTTCGGCAAGGAGTTTCAGGTCGAAGGGCCGGCGCAGATCACAGCTTTGATCGATCAAAATCCAGAGATTTCTGCCTCTTTTACGCTATGGGGGCAACTAGGATCGGAAGTGCGGCGCGGCAGGATCATTGTCCTGCCGATTGGTCATTCGATACTATACGTTCAGCCGGTCTATCTGATCTCGGCAGGTCAGACCAAGATACCGCAACTAATGCGAGTCATCGTCTCTATGGGCGGGATCGTAGTGATGGAACGCACCTTGAAAGAAAGCTTTGATAAACTGCGCCGACTGTTAGAAGAAAAGACCCGTCAAGAAGGGCGGTTTCTAAGTCCTACCGGCGAGTGAGTGTCTTGACTCCACTTTCGGTCCCAAGCAATACCACATCAGCCGGCCTCAAAGCGAAGATTCCCACTGTGACCACGCCTGGGATGTTGTTGATGGTCTGCTCCAACTCGATGGGTTTAAATATCTCAAGGCCGTGTACGTCGATAATTTGATTGCCGTTATCGGTAATGTAACCCTCGCGCCACTTGGGACTCCCCCCTAATTTCACCATCTGCCGGGCGACGAAGCTTCTGGCCATAGGGATAACTTCGATGGGAAGCGGGAACTTGCCTAGGTAATGGACGTATTTGCTCTCGTCAGCGATGCAGACGAACTTACGGCTGGCAGCGGCGATGATTTTTTCCCGCGTCAAGGCGCCACCCCCCCCTTTAATGAGTTGCAAATCGGGATTGATCTCGTCAGCTCCGTCTATATAAATCTCCAGATCGCCGACGGCGTTTAAATCCAAAACCGGAATGCCTAGTTTCTTCAGGCGTTCGGTAGTTCCCTCGGAGCTGGATACCGCCCCTTCAATCTTCGATTTGAAGCTAGCCAGAAGATCGATGAAATGGTTGACGGTGGAACCAGTGCCTACTCCAAGGATGGAAACCCCATCAATGTATTTCAACGCCGCTTCAGCGGCTTTGCGTTTGAGCACATCTGCTGAACTCACGGGTCTGCTCCTACAAAATAAAACATGATGATAACGGCCTGAGGATGCGATTGGCAATTCCAATGCAAACCGTCGGTATCCGGCTGTTGCAGGTGGAAACTTAGCTAGCCAGGGAAAGGATGAAGTGCCAGTGCTCGGGTTCTACAGGCATGATCGATAAGCGATTGCCACGCTTAAGCAGCAACAGCCCGGCTAATTCTGGATGGCGTTTCAATTCTGACAAAGTAACCAGGTGGGTGAATTTGCATACCAGCTTGACATCTACTGCAAACCAACGCGGCAGCTCAGGTGTGCTTTTCGGATCAAAATAGAGGCTGGCACGGTCCAGCGCAGTGGGATCGGGGTAGCCGTTGCGGACGATTTGAACAATTCCCGAAATTCCTGGTTGCTTGCAGCTGGAGTGGTAGAAAAAGGCCAGATCTCCTATGCGTATTCGATCCCGCAGGAAATTGCGAGCTTGATAATTGCGCACTCCGTCCCAGCACGTAGTTTGGTTGGGACAGTTTGCTAAGTCGTCAATGCCGAAGATCAACGGCTCGGATTTGAACAACCAGTAAGCTGGGGAGAGATTGTTCACGGGTTTAAGAGCGGGTCGGAGGTAGTATCCCCCGCTTGCACCGTAACGCCCTTTCGCTCTTGAACCGGACGGCTCAAGTGGAGGATTCGGGTAGCGAATCGGGCTTTCCACTCTGTGGCGGACATGCACGCCATCGCTACAACATTACCCCCTGGGTTTTGAATTAGGCTCAAGAAGTAACCCAGGACGTTTCGAATGCTGCAGGGGATACCCCGTTTAATTTTACATCAACTTAAAAATTTAGCTAGGTCAGCCGCTTCTTATTGGGCCAAGAGTTTATCGATTAATTCGTTTAGGTCATGGATCCGTTGGCTTAGTCGATTCTGCAATTCCGAATGATAGGTCTGCAGTTGTACCAGTTCATGAACGATATTTAGGGCTGCCACGATCGCAACGCGATCGGAACCGATGGCTTTCCCCGCAGTGCGGATGGCGCGCATTTCTGTATCTAGGCGCTGTGCAGCAGAGATCAATAGTTCCCGTTCTGCAGGGCTGCAGCGCAACTTGTATTCTCGGCCTAAAATCTGAACAGTGATGGATTCTGGAAGTAGGCCGCTCATACTTACTGAGTTAGTGACTGCATGCAGTCTAGCATTTGCTTGATGCGCTTACGAGCGGATTGGGTTTTGGCTAAATACTGATCCCGTTCAGTAATCAGATGGATTATTTGTTCCTTTAATTGCCGATTTTCGATGCGAAGCTTTTCGCACAATGCTGCCAAACGCTCGACCTTTTCAGTCAGCATTTCTAATTCACGTTCCAGGTCTGGACTCACTGTCGCGGCAATAAACGGATGAACAGATTCAGGCTGTCAGAATGATAGCATATGATGATCTGGCTATGAGAAAGCATCCAATACGACCACCGTTTACGGGAGAAGCATGATGGAGACTGAAGTCTTTGCTCGCAGGCGGGCGGATTTTTTAGCCCGACTTGGCAAGCAGGAAGCGGCGATTTTGGCGGCTGCCCCCCCTCGGCCACGCAGTCGCGATGTGGAGTTCCCTTATCGTCAAGACAGCGACTTTTATTATTTGACTGGTTTTCCAGAGCCTAATGCAGTCGCCGTGTTCCTACCCGGTCGCAAACGAGGTCAATTTATCCTGTTTTGTCAGGAATATGACTCGCAGAAAGCGATCTGGGAGGGTGGTCATGCAGGCGTACAGGGTGCCCGTAAGCATTATGGCGCTGAGGAAGCCTATTCAATCAATGAGATCGATGCAGTGATGCCTAAGCTTTTGGCCGGCCGCAGGCGTCTCCATTGCAGTCTTGGCAAGGACCCACGGTTCGATCAAAAGCTGCTGGCTTGGGTGGGCGCAGTCAAACTCCAAGCACGCGCTGGAGTGAGAGCACCAGAGGAGCTCATCGATCTAGACCGAGTGCTGCATGAGATGCGTCTGATCAAATCTCCAGAGGAAGTGGCTACCATACGCCGGGCGGCAGAGATTTCCGCCCAAGCCCACATCCGCGCAATGCAAGTCTGTCGACCGGGGCTGTACGAGTATCAGATCGAGGCGGAAATCGTCCACCAGTTCATGCGAGGCGGTGCGCGTTCGCCTGCTTATCCCAGTATTGTCGCAGGTGGTGCCAACGCCTGCGTGCTTCACTATACGAGAAACGATAAGCAACTCGAAGCAGGAGAGTTGCTTTTGATCGATGCCGGCGCAGAATACGATTACTATGCGGCCGACATTACCCGGACCTTTCCGGTCGATGGACGTTTTACTTCGCTCCAGCGGACCATTTACGAGTTAGTGTTAGAGGCGCAGTTGGCGGCTATCGAAAAGGTTCGGGCAGGCAACCGATGGAATGAACCTCACGAGGCAGCGGTTCGGGTTTTAGTCAAGGGATTGGTGAAACTAGGTCTCCTGGAAGGGAATCCTGCCCGTCTGATCAAGAAAGAGGCGTATAAGGATTTCTACATGCACCGCACTGGTCATTGGTTGGGTATGGATGTTCACGATGTGGGGGCGTATAAGGTCGATGATGAATGGCGAGAGTTGCGGCCGGGGATGGTGTTGACGGTGGAGCCTGGCCTTTATATTAGCCCGCGATGTAAACAGGTTCCTAAAAAATGGCGAGGCATCGGTGTGCGTATCGAAGATGATGTGCTCGTGACCGAGGAAGGCTGCGAGGTGCTCACCAAGGCGGTCCCCAAGACCGTCGAAGAAATCGAAGCGTTGATGGAGGCCAATCGTGAAAACCTATGACGTGCTGATCGTCGGTGGGGGATTGACCGGTGGCAGCCTGGCATTGGCACTCAAACGCTTGGGCCTCACAATCGCCTTGGTGGAAGCCACTGCCCCCGAGCAGCGTTGGAATTCCCCAGCGGGAGACCGGGCTTTGGCTTTGGCCAAAGGGTCTGTGGAAATTTTCGACGATCTTGGAATTTGGGCAAAGGTAGAGAGACAGTCAACACCAATTCGCCATATTCACGTATCCGAGCGTGGGCGTTTTGGCAAAACCCGCCTCAATGCTCTGGAAATGGGCGTGGATGCCTTTGGCCAGGTAGTTCTAGCTAGAGATTTAGAACAAGCTATAGCTAGTGCTTGCGCGGAGGGAGAGATCGACATACTCTGTCCTGTTCGGGTAGCTGGGCTTCGAATAGGACCAAACGACGTGGAAGCTAGCCTGGTTCAAGACGAGCGGGTGATCAGCTGTCGCGCACGTTTGGTAGTAGCTGCCGATGGGGGACAATCCAAAGTGCGCAGATGGGTTGGAATCGGACAAACGCTGCATGATTATGGTCAGACTGCCATAGTCGGCATAGTTCGTTCGGAAAGACCCCATTGTTATACTGCCTACGAGCGGTTCACCGCTTCTGGCCCATTAGCGCTTTTGCCTTTGCCAAAAGGAAACAACGCCTTGATCTGGTGCCATTCCCAGGAAGGGGCGAGAGCAGCGCAAATGTCGTCTTTAGAACAGTTTGAGCAGCGTTTGCAGGAAGCATTCGGATGGAGACTTGGGCGCTTGAAGCTGATGGCACCGCTGCGTAGCTTTCCCCTCAGCTTGATCCGGGCGAAACGCTTGTTTGCTGAACGGGTTGTTCTGGTGGGAAATGCTGCTCATCAACTCCATCCAGTGGCTGGGCAGGGATTCAACCTTGGTTTACGGGACGTCGCCGTCTTGACTAGACTGATGAAGGAGTATTTGCGCCGCAAATACGATCCAGGAGCGTTTACCTTGCTGGAGCGGTATGCTAAAATGCGTTCTTCTGACCATGAGCAGGTCATAAGGTTCAGCCATGGGCTTGTTCGATGGTTCACCTTTCCTGGGCAACCTGTGACTTTGATCCGTAATCTGGGATTGGTGACCCTGGATCACCTGCCTTGGGGTAAGCGTCTGCTTGCTCAACGTGCGATGGGGATAGTAGGCGTTTTTGCCTGAAGCAGGGCGATGATGACTTGTGCAATTGTGTAGTTGCATTGTTTTTTTGATCCAAGGGAACTTTTTGTTTTTTAGTTGTCTTTAGGTTTTGCGGAATTTTCTTGACAGGTTTTTTTGAGTAGTTTAGGATTGTTATTCTCTCTTGTTGAGGGGTGAGTTCTTTAACAGATTGATCGAATCATCCGTGTGGGTTCTTGGTC
>CAZZIP010000013.1:0-71929 GCA_964654415.1 uncultured Methylococcales bacterium
CCGCAGGAATGGGAGCTTGAGGGTTTTGGTGAGGGTGGCCATGAAAAAATTGATGCTTTATCTTGCAACGCATTGCAAAATAAAGTGGCTTCCCCTGCCTGAAGGCAGGGGCTTTACGCCGCATTCGGGTAATCATGGCGGCGACAGCATCCGCCAGATCGCCGTCCAGGTGTCCAGCAAATACCAATTCAACGGCCTTTCCAACGCGCCATCTAAGCGCATTTGCACCATCTGAACGATAGTGCCATAAAAGCACGCGCTGGCAACGGCCGGATCCATCCGTCGGATCTCACCGGCCTTGATTCCTTCCTGCATGATCCAGGTGAGTTGCTGAAAGGGCTTGGCAAGGCTCAAAGGAGGACGGTCGCATAAAAACTCCTGGTGACGCACGCAAACCATGAATCGCATGACTTCCGGCGCCTCCTCGGTCAATGCGAAGAATAACTCGGCGATTGCCCGTAAACGCTCGAAGGTATGGTTAGTCTTGGCCTTTATTTCTCCGATAGAGTCACTCAGGTTCTGAAAGACATCCTGGAATAAGGCATCGACGATGGATTCCTTAGTTTTGAAATAATGATAAATCGTGCCCGTGCTGACGTCGGCTTGCTTGCAAATATCAGCGATCGAGGTATTGAAATATCCTTTTTCAGTAACCAGCTTCAACGCAGCCTGCATAATTTCATCCCTGAGTTCCTGCTTGCCCATGACTTGCGCGGCTACCGTTACCATGTCTTATGGTTCCTATAGTGGATTTGGCCGCTATTTTATTCCTTTCAAAAGTCCTTGGGTATCCAGACCAGGCGTTCTGCTATCTATGGGGGGATCCAGTTTCCCAATCGGGATAAATGACCAAATGCCGAAAAGGATCGCAGCCGACGCTTTCGGCTACCAGGTGGTAACGGTTGACGACGTGGTGTTGGAGCTTACGGATCTCGCGCGGCTGGGGCGCCAATTCCACCACCACTGATTCTTCCAATACCTTGCGCACCGCCGCCTCAGCCTCGCTCACCGCCGCGTCCACATCGCCAGCTGCGACCTCTTCAGGTTGACTGAAAATGTGACTGAGCAATCTGCGGATCTGGGCCGTAGTATTTTTTTTGACGCAATGGAGCGGTAGGCCGTACGAATCGAGGATCCGGCGCAGGCGCACGTCGTCTGAGCGCGAGCGCAGCGCAAGCACCATATCGGCGCGTTCGGGGTTGGCCACGGTACGGGCATCGAAGCGAAAACTGCGGATCACGCGTTCTACCAAATCGCGGTTGATGGCATAAGGATAAATGCGGACCTCTCTTTTCAGTACTTCAGGGAACAAAGGCTGATTGGTCGTCTCAGGCAAATCTCGGTCCACTTCGACTAATGTTTCACCCAAAGGAGTACGCCGCACTCCTCCTGGGTCCTCGCCCCTTAGGATGGCGTCCACTGCCACAGCGGTATCAAGATGGACGATCAGTTCGTCATGGCTTACCAATTCCACTACCTGTTCGAAGGTGGGTGGCGCTTTGCGTTCGCTGACGGTTTTCTGGGTGCCCCGGAAGCGCGCCTCCTCATCTCCTAAGGTGACCGTGTGCACTCCCCCGACCAAATCTGCAAGCGTCGGGTTCTGAACCAGATTCGCCAGCGTGTTGCCGTGGGCGGTGCCGATCAACTGCACGCCGCGCTCAGCGATGGTGCGGGCGGCCAAAGCTTCAGCTTCGGTGCCGATCTCGTCGATGACGATCACTTCCGGCATGTGATTCTCCACCGCCTCGATCATCACCGCGTGCTGTTTATCGGGATGGGCTACCTGCATTCGGCGAGCGCTCCCAATAGCCGGATGGGGAATGTCTCCGTCGCCACCGATTTCATTGGAGGTATCGATCACGATCACCCGTTTGCCGAGATCATCTGCCAGAACCCGCGCCACCTCCCGCAGCTTGGTCGTCTTACCTACCCCGGGCCGTCCCAAGAGCAAGAGACTGCGACCGGATTCGATTAGGTCCCGGATCAGGTCGATGGTCCCGGTCACCGTTCGCCCCACCCTAAGGGTCAAACCGACGATCTCCCCTTTACGGTTGCGAATCGCCGAAATCCGATGCAAGGTACCTTCGATTCCAGCGCGATTGTCAGCCCCGAACTCCCCGACCAGACTCACCACATGGCCAAGGTCAGCACGAGTCACCGGGGTTTCCCCCAGGGTGGTGGACCAATCGGCGTAGCGCGCCTGGGGCAGACGGCCCAGATCCATGACAATTTCTAACAAACCTTCTTGGGGAAGCTCGGCCAGTTTTTCCTGCAGTGGGCTAGGCAAGGTTTTCAAGAGCAACCGGAGATCGTCATTAGAAGCATAGATACTCATAGGTCTGGCAAACTGTGGTAGGGTTATGGCTTGCGATGCGGGATGCATTATTTCAAGGGTTCTGAGCTATGTAAATAGAATTGCCCCTAAGACGCCCCCCTACCCGCAGAGTTCAAACAAAAATCAACTCGGAGATGAAGCATGTGGCCAGTTCAACTGTGCCTTTTAGCGGCTGGATTAGGTGTCGTCTATGCGCTTGGATGCGCCCTTTGGGTCTTGTGCCAACCGCGCGGGGGTAAGCTCTTGCAGCCCCCCTATCTGGCTATTCGTGAAGGCGCCTCGGCTTTCCTTAGGGTTCAATATGGCACCATCACCGCGGTCGGTATAGCGGTGTTCTCGCTATTGTGGTCAACCCCCAAATTCGGCCCTACGACCGCCTTGGGATTTGCTTTGGGGGGAGCGTGTTCGGCGACCGCGGGTATCCTGGGCATGACCATTGCCGTGCAGGCTAATGTACGCACCGCCGCAGTTGCCCAAACTTGTTTGCCACGGGCGCTCAAGATTGCCTATCGGAGCGGGTCAGTCACCGGGTTTTTGGTCGGCAGCCTAGCGCTTGCAGCAGTGACCGGTTTTTATCTGTACTTGCGCACTGGCCCGGAACCGGAAAATCTGACCCCGTTGGCGGGGCTGGGATTCGGTGCTTCCCTGGTCAGCATCTTCGGTCGCCTGGGCGGCGGGATTTTCACCAAAGCGGCGGACGTCGGAGCAGACCTTGCCGGCAAGGTGGAACAAGGTATTTCTGAGGACGATCCGAAAAATCCTGCAGTTATCGCTGATAACGTCGGCGACAACGTGGGAGACTGTGCCGGGATGGCGGCAGACGTGTTCGAGAGTTATGCCGTAAGCCTTGCGGCAACCGTTCTGGTAGCCTCCGGACTGAGCTCAGAAGCTGTTTTTCAGTACTATCCCCTGGGTCTGGGTGGGGCGGCCCTGCTCGCCCAGTTGCTCGGAGGACAATTTCTCTGGTTGCCCAAAAACGCTAGTGTGGGGTTCGCCCTGCTGCGAGCAGTGACCATTAGCATTTTGTTTACGGCATTCAGCTACTATTGGATCGGAGAACAGTTACTGCAGAATTACCCAGAGTTGAAAGATGCGTTGTTTTTTGCCGCCTTGATAGGCTTGGGGGTGGGATTGGGACTGGTCGTCAATACCGCCTATTTCACTGGTACCCGCTTCAAGCCGGTGCAACGCATCGCCGCTGCCTCTTGTCAGGGGCACGCCACCAATCTCATCACTGGACTTGCGGTAGGCATGAAATCCACGGCTTTCCCTACCCTTTTGGTAGCTGCAGGAGTTATCTCCGCCTACCAACTGGCCGGAATATACGGGATCGCGGTCGCTACCACCGCTTTGCTGACCCTGACTCCCATCGTCACCGCCATCGACGCCTATGGGCCGGTGGTCGACAATGCCGCCGGCTTGGTCGAAATGGCAAACCTACCGGAAACGGTCCGGATGGGCACCGATGCCCTCGATGCCGCCGGCAACACCACCAAGGCCTTGACCAAGGCCTTCACCATCGGGGCCGCCGGGCTTGCTGCATTGACCCTGTTTGTGGCCTATAAGCTGGAATTTGGAGCGCGCGCTGCAGACTTGAGTTTCTCTCTGGATGATCCCTACGTCGTGGCGGGACTCTTTTACGGCGCCCTGCTACCTTTCGTATTCAGCGGTATGGCCCTGGATGCGGTAGGGAAAGCGGCTGCTCAAATCGTGGACGAAGTTCGGCGTCAGTTTCGGAGCAATCCTGCTATCCTGGCAGGGAGAGCCAAGCCGGATTATGCCCAGGCAGTTGCCATGCTCACCCGCGCTGCGATCTTGGGGATGCTCGCTCCAGGCATCCTGCCCATTTTGGCACCTGTGGTAGCCGCCTGCGCGGCACCGTGGTTTCCGCCTGGAAGCATGGCGCTCCTGGTCGGGGGCATGCTGATCGGGTCGATCACCACTGGGCTGATCCTGGCGCTGTCCATGGGAACCGGCGGCGGCGCTTGGGACAATGCCAAAAAATACATCGAAGCCGGCCACTTTGGCGGTAAAGGCTCACTGGCCCACCACGCAGCAGTCACTGGCGACACCGTCGGCGACCCTTATAAGGACACTGCAGGTCCTGCCATCAACATCATGAGCAAAGCGCTGAGTCTGGCGGCGATACTGTTGGCGCCATTTTTACTATAATGCCGGTGAAGCCTGGAAATCGCCATTCTCGGCTTGCTTTGCCGGATGCTTGAGCGCATTCATCATTGCCGTCAGGGCGCGGTCCATCAGCGGGATTTTGCCTTCGATGACTTTGGCGTGGCCGCGGCGAAATTCCGCCGCCAGTCCCGGTAGTGTGTACTCGGCCACTTTCATCCCGCGGCGGTTAACGAATATCCTGATCCCGGTCACCTTACTGATCCAGGATAGTTTGACTCGCGTGGTTTTGCCTTGGGAATCCGTCAGCTCGAGCCAATCACCGACTTCAAGACGCCTGGCTTGAGCTAGGAACTCATCTTCCTCTTCAGGTTTTACCGTCGTTGCCAGGACGATTTCCTCTTCGATATCCTCTTCCCGAATCTCAACCAAGTCGGAAACTGAGACTTCATCCACTTCTGGTAAATTGGCGGAAATCGCCTCAAGCTCCCGCTCAATGCGAGGATCTCGCTGATGGGAGCACAGTAGCGCCTGATGGACGGATTCCAGCTCTTTGAAAACCAGAGCGATCTGTTTCGGATCCAGGGAGATCGCTTCCAGCTCCTGACGCAATGCCCGCATGACTCCCGGAATCCTCTGCTCTATGCGCCTTAGCTCGCTATTATCCTTTGGAGGAGTCAGGGTTCGCAGTAAGGTATCGGTCAACGCTAACTTCGCTTGCCAAGCATCGGGAGCTTTGTCTTGGCGGAGACAGGCCAAAAGCAATACGTCTTTCCAGGTGGTAGTAAAAAAGTGTTTGAGGCGAGGAGTAAGCTGTCGTCCATGCAGGCGTGCGGCGAGTTCTTCGGCCACTTGCTTCTTCGCCAAAAGCAGATGCTCCTTGCTCTGAGTGGCCTGGCGGGTGCGTTCTTCCAAGCGCTGGCTGCGTTGTCCTTCTTGCTCTAGGAACTGGGTAAATTCCTGAAGCAAGTCTTCGAACAGGCCAACGTTCTGGTCAAACTCATGCAGAATGCGTTCTACCGTGGCGCTGATTTTATGGAATACCGGATTCTGTTCCAACGCCTCATCCCCAGACAGGCCGATGCCTGCGTGGGCCAATTGGTTCAAAAGCAATCGGGCCGGATGGGATTTTTTGGAAAAGAACGACTTGTCCAGAATCGCCACCTTGATGATGGGGATCTGCAGGCGCCCTATCAAAGCCTTGAGAGGAGTTGGCAGTCCCCGGTCCTCGAGGATGAAGTCGAAGATCATCCCGATCATGTCGATGATGTCCTCGTCCATTTGCGTCAGCGCCCGTTTGCCTCCGCTTTCTTCGCACAGGCGACCCACCAGCATCAGTTTGAGATTTGCCTCCTCCCCGCTTCGCAAGGCCTCGGTCAATTTGGCTGAAAATTCTGGATCTTGAAAGGCAGAAAGCGCCGCCAGCACCTCTTGGGTATCGCTGACCACCACTCCCGGCTCGCGGGAGCTAGCCGCAAGCGAAGGCAAGCCTACCTGAACCCGCCAGGCAGCGAGCAGCGAGTGCATGGCCTGAAGCGCCTGAACATAAGCAGCCTGATCCGAGATCACATTCTGCCCTTCGCCATCCTCTCCAGCCGAGCGACCGCAAACTTTGGCTTTGTTTCTGGGCTTCCTGGGAATTTCCGGAAGGATGCCACCCTTGGCCAGGATCTCATTGAGGCTGTCGTAGACCTCCCCCAGCTCACCGATGACATAACGCTCGTAGAGCTTGAACAGAATCAATCTGACCTTCAATTCCAGGGTCAAAGGTCGCAGTACCTCGGCAAACACCCGCCCTAGCCGATGAGGACCGAGGGGATTTGCCTCATCATTTATCTCCTCCACTCCAAGCAGTTTGGCGAATCGCTTGCCCAAGGCATATAGATCCTTGTAGTGAAGATTATTGCCCTTGCTGATCAAGGTTGAAACTGCCAAGTCCTCTTCCAGGGCCTCGTTATCCACCAGAGAAAAATCGTCCTCGTTCAAGCGCTTGGAATCCGCCTTGACAGAGGCTGGTTTGGGAGACAAGCTCCAGAAGTCGTCGTATCCTCTGAGCACCGCCTGGAGATAGCCCCGTTCGATGTTGTCTCGCTCTCGGCGCAGATACCGCATCGCTTCGAAGTACAATTCCTGCAGAGTGTGGCTCGTGGCTTTGTCGGACAGGGTAAACAGCTCATCGTCCACTTTCTCGAAAAAGCGAATCAGAATGGACTTAAATTCCTTTTGGAATAGGGAACGGCATTCGGCGACTAGAGGATTGAGCTTGGTATTCTGCGACCTGGTGGCAGCACTGAAGTCGATGATTTTCTTTTCAGGAATCATGACGCACTCTCCAGGAAATGACCGGTTAAACACCAACGCATACTTGTCATTGTCGTGATCGCAGCTTTGGACTTAAGCTTAATCGCGCTACCATGGAGAAGCCGTGACCTAAATCCCAAAACGACAAACCGAGCGTAAATTTCTGACACAATGAGAAAAAAACTGACCATTCAGGGCGGCTGGTTGGAACTGGTGAGAAAAGTCCCAAGCCCCAATCAGGATCTGCGCCCGACCGGGGAAATATCTCTGCTAGTGATCCACAGTATTAGCCTGCCTCCCGGCGAATTTGGCGACAGATACATCGACCAGCTATTCACCAACCAGCTGGACCCCAAAGCGCACCCCTTTTTCGCTGAGATAGCCGGACTTAAGGTGTCGGCTCACCTTCTCATCGACCGCCGGGGAGATTTAACGCAGTACGTCCCTTTCCACCGCCGCGCCTGGCACGCGGGAATCTCTTGCTTTCAAGGAAGGGAAAGATGCAACGACTTTTCCATCGGCATCGAATTGGAAGGTACCGAGACCCTCCCTTTTGCTGATGCCCAGTACGCCACACTGGCTGAAGTTATAAGTCTCTTGCTCACCACCTATCCAGAGCTGTCCTCAGAGCGCATTGTCGGCCACTGCGACATCGCCCCGGGGCGCAAAACTGACCCAGGGCAAAGTTTCGACTGGCAGCGGCTATACCGGCTCTTAAGTCTTATCTAGCGGCACTTCCAACAATTCCGGCCGACTGGCTTGCTGTTCGCCGTCGATCTCGACCACGTAATCGAAATTACCTTCTCCTAGTCGCTCGGTGAGCTTATTTAGGACGTAGCGAACGGTCTTCATGTCGTCGTGGGGCCCTTGGATGTAACAGGGTCTACCTTCACGACCGTAGACGTAATCGATCTCACAGCGGGAGGGGTCAGCGGCACCGAACAGCTTTTCCGCCCGCCAGTAATCCTCGGCCGGGTCAAAACCGAGCGATTTGGCATAGGCCACTGCCCCATGCAAGAGTTTGCGGGCACAGCCCGGATCGACCGGGCTAAGACCTTGGTCCCCATGGGTTTTGGCGAGCATCGGCTTAAACTTGCCCATATAATCCGCCTTACGCATGACGGTGAAGAACGCTTCTTTGACTCCCAAGCAATAGACGTCCACTACGAAAGCACTGACCGCCACCTCCGCATAAGGGGTCTCGCGCGTCAGGAGCACGCTGCCTATGCCGACTTTATGGATGCTCTGGCCCAGTAGGCAATCGAGCACCGGATACTCGAGGTATTTTTCAACCCGCAGCCCCCGAGCTTGCCCTTTGCCTCTCTCCGCTATTTTTTGCTTGCGCTTTTGTAACTTGCGCTGTAGTTGTTTTTGTCGTTTCCTCGCGTCAACCACCATGGTACTCCCTTTGAGGGTTTTTAAGCCCGTCGCCAACTGAGCCACAACAGCAGCGTCACCCCCAAAGTGATCGCTGCATCGGCCAGGTTGAAAGCCGGCCAGTGCCAGTGTTGATAATAGACGTCCAAAAAGTCGATCACGTAGCCAAATCGCGCCCGGTCGATGAAATTCCCGATCGCCCCGCCTAAAATCAAAGAAAGCCCAGTTCCTTCCAGTACTTTTTCATCGTCTAGCCGCCACAACCAAACCAAAATAGCGTAACCTGCCGCCACCGCCAACCCTAGAAAAAGCCACCGCTGCCAGCCACCGGCCTCAGCCAAAAAGCTAAACGCGGCCCCCGGGTTGCGCACATGGGTCAGGCGGAAAAACGGCAGGACATCGACACTCTCATGCAAGCGCAGCCTAGCTACCACCCACCTCTTGGTAAGTTGATCTAGGACCACCACGACCGCGGCCAAACCCAGCCATCGAATCTTATACCAACTGATCACCGACTTCCTCTTAAGCCTTCATGCATACCGCCGCACTTCTCCTTCGCCTGCGACGTTTTCCACGCAGCGCCCGCAGATTTGGGGATGGCCAGGGTGGCTGCCCACATCGCTGCGGCGATGCCAGCACCGCACGCACTTGGGATGAGGCGAAGGCTCGGCTAGAATTTTCAGGCCTTCGAGTGATCCAGCAGGCTCAGCTCCAGCCGGCGCCTGCGCCAGGGGCAGTACCTCAGCTTTAGAGGTAATCAGGACGAAGCGCAACTCGTCTTCCAGTTTCTGCAGTAAAGCATACAGCTCGTCTTCGCAGTAGAGGCTCACCTCAGCTTCCAGGGAAGACCCGATCCCGCCGCGCTCGCGCAGTTTCTCCAGTTCTTTGGAAACTTCCTCGCGCACTGCGATCACCTTCTCCCAGAACGTCCGGTTCATGGGGAAGTTTTCCGGCAGGGGCTCAAGTCCCTCATACCAGGTAGTGAGAAACACCGACCCCTCGCGTTCTCCAGGCAAGAACTCCCAGACCTCGTCGGCGGTGAAACTCAAGACCGGCGCCAGCCAACGCACTAGGGCTTCGGCGATGTGATACATCGCAGTCTGGGTCGAACGCCGAGCCAGGCTGTCGGTCCGACAGGTATATTGGCGGTCCTTGATGACGTCCAGGTAAAAACTCCCCATGTCTACCGCACAGAAGTTATGGACCTTTTGATAAACCTGGTGGAACTGGTAGTTGTCGTACGCCTTGACCACTTCCTGCTGAAGCAGAAAGGCGCGATCCAGCGCCCAGCGGTCGAGCGCCAACATATCTGCGCAGGCAACCAAATGGCGGGCGGGATCAAAACCAGTCAGATTGGCAAGTAGGTAACGCGCAGTATTGCGCAGACGCCGATAAGCATCGGCGATCCTGGTCAAAATTTTCTCGGAAACCGCCATCTCCCCGCGGTAATCGGTGGCGGCTACCCACAATCTCAGCACATCGGCGCCAAGCTTGTTTACTACCTCCTGAGGAGAGACCACGTTGCCGCGCGATTTGGACATCTTGTGCCCCTTCTCGTCCACGGTGAACCCGTGGGTCAGCACCGCGCGATAGGGGGCCTGTTCTGTCATGGCTACCGAAGTCAGTAAGGAGGATTGAAACCAGCCGCGGTGTTGATCTGAACCTTCCAAGTACAAGTCTGCCGGAAACCTAAGTTCAGCGTGCGCTTTCAAGACGCATGCATGGGTAACCCCGGAGTCAAACCAGACGTCCAGAATGTCGCTGCTTTTCTCATATTGCTCAGCCTCCTCACCCAGCAATTCCTGGGCATCCAACTCGAACCAGGCGTCGATTCCCCGGATTTCAATCAGGCGAGCCACCTGTTCGATCAATTCGGTGGTACGCGGATGTGGTTGCCCGGTCTCGCGGTGGACGAACACTGCGATCGGCACTCCCCAGTTGCGCTGGCGTGAAATGCACCAGTCGGGCCGGTTTTCTACCATTGCCTCGATCCGGCTCTGCCCCCAGGCCGGAATCCATTGAACCCGCCTGATTTCCTCCAAGGCGCGCCGGCGCAACCCCTGTTTGTCCATGGCGATGAACCATTGGGGAGTGGCGCGGAAAATGGTCGGGGTCTTATGCCGCCAGCAGTGAGGGTAACTGTGTTCGATCACCTCCTCGTGGAGGAGAGCGTAATGGGCTTTGAGCACCTCGATCACGCGATCGTTGGCGGTAAACACGTGCTCACCCGCGAACTGTTCGGTGCCTGGCAAAAAGCGGCCGTCGCCGCCTACGGGATTGTCCACCGGCAAACCGTAGCGTCTGCCCACTACATAGTCCTCTTGGCCATGACCGGGAGCGATGTGGACCGCGCCGGTGCCAGCCTCTAAGGTCACGTGCTCGCTCAGGACAATCGGTACCTTGCGGGCGTAGAAGGGGTGATTCAGCTTCACCCCTTCCAGATCTCGGCCGCGGCAGTAGGCTACCACCCGGTAACCGTCGATCCCATAACGGTCCATGACGTCCTTGAGCAGGCCCTCGGCGATGAGCAGCCGCTCTGGGCCTCGTTCGGTGCGGCACTGAACCAGAGCATATTCCAGATCTGGATGAAGAGCGACGGCTTGATTGGCGGGGAGAGTCCAAGGGGTGGTTGTCCAAATGACGACCGTCACCGGTCCTTCTCCGTCGTGCCCCGGCACCCGGTGACAGCGCTCCAGAAAGGCCGATTCGTCTACCACGGTAAAGCGCACGTCGATGGCAGGCGAACGTTTGGTTTCGTACTCCACCTCAGCCTCCGCTAAGGCAGAACCGCAGTCGGTACACCAATAAACCGGCCTTAAGCCGCGGTCGGTATGCCCGCGGGCGTAAATCTTGCCAAACGCTCGCAGGATAGCTGCCTCAAAACTAGGCGCCATAGTCAAATAGGGATGGTCCCAGTCCCCCAGTCCGCCGAGACGAACAAAGTCCCCGCGTTGTAATTCTATCTGGGAACTGGCGTATTCCCGGCATGCCTGGCGAAACTCGGCTGCAGAAACCTTCACTCCGGCCTTGCCGACTTTTTTTTCCACCTGGAGTTCGATCGGCAACCCATGGCAATCCCAACCCGGCACGTAAGGGGCATCGAAGCCGCTTAGGGTCTTGGATTTGATGATGAAATCCTTGAGGATTTTGTTGACCGCATGACCTAAATGAATTGGACCGTTGGCATAAGGGGGGCCATCGTGGAGGATGAATTTCGGCCGGCCTCGGCAGCGCTCGCGCACTCTCTGGTACAGGTTCATCGCCTGCCACTTGGCGAGCCGCTCCGGCTCGCGGCTCGCCAAATTCGCGCGCATAGGAAAGTCAGTTTTTGGTAGGTTCAGGGTATTTTTATAGTCCATAGGATTTTTGCTTTTAAGATTGCAACAGCTTCCGGGCCATGGCGGCATCCTTTTGAATTTGCTCACGCAGCGCCGCCACAGAAGGAAAATGCATTTCGTCGCGCAGCTTGTGGTGAAAGAAAACTTCAAGGTAACGGCCGTAAAGATCGCCTTCGAAATCGAACAAATGTACTTCCAAAAGCACCTCGCTGCCCCTCTCCACAGTAGGCCGTAGGCCGACGTTGGCTACTCCGGGCCAGGGCCGGTCCGTCACCCCCTTGACTGTGACCGCAAACACGCCATGGATGGGACTCCTACGGCGTTGCGGGTTAAGGTTGGCGGTAGGAAAACCCAGATCCCGCCCCCGCCGGCGGCCGGCAATCACTCGCCCGCACATAGAATACGGGCGGCCGAGCAGCTTCTCCGCCAGCTTAAGGTCATCCTGTTCCAGCGCTTCGCGGATACGGGTGCTGCTGACCCGCATCCCGTCCAATTCGAAAGTGGGCGCAGCGCTCACTTCGAACCGATAGCGCACTCCGGCTGCCTGAAGCAGCGCAAAATCCCCTTCTCGGTTGCAGCCGAAGCGGAAGTCGTCCCCCACGACCAGATACCTCACCCCTAGTCCTTTGGCTAATACCCGCTCGATGAAATCCCAAGCGGAAAGCGTGGCGAGCCACTGGTTGAATCGCAACAGCAGCACCTGATCCACCGGCAACTCCTTAAACCGCGCCAATTTTTCACGCAGACAAGTAAGCCGCGCCGGCGCTCGCCCTTTGAGAAAATATTCCAGCGGCTGGGGTTCGAACAGCACTACCGTCACCGGCCACCCCAACTGTTCACCCCGACGGGCGAGAGTGCAGATGAGGTGCCGATGGCCCAGGTGAACCCCATCGAAATTGCCGACGGTGGCTACGGTACCCGGCGGTGGAGGGCGATGCAAACCTCGGATCAAGCGCATTCTGTCTCTTTGCCTCGTAAGCTGGCCATTTTAACAAAATCGTCAGCATTACCGACGCGTGACGGTTAAATCCAACTGCCTCCCATCTCCGAACCGAATCACTACCCCTTCGCGCGCCTTGGGAAAAACCAGCGCCAGCGTTCGGATCTGACCCATCAGATGGCACTCAAGCCCGCTCTCAGAATTCTTGGAAATGATCCGGGTTAGATTGTCCACGCCAAGCAAGGAAGGCTTGAGCGCCACCAGGAATCTGTCGCGCTTTTGCGCCACTGGCGGGACGATCTCGATCCGCCAGCGGCCAGGTTCCGGCGGATGCTTGCGCCGCTTAGCCACGATCTCCGAGATTTTGCCGCCTTCGTCGTAATTGACCCCGTCCACCCAGAATTCTGCGCCCTTGCCACCGACTGGGTTCAGCCACGCCTCATGGGGGAATAACACCTCTCCTTCGAGGTGTCCGCCAAGCTGGCGTTGCGTTGGATCAGGCGGGACTTCGACAACGAATTTGTCGCCGCTGATGAGCGGCCGTTCTTGCATGTGCAACAAAAAACGCTTGCGGAAATTCGGGTCGGTCGAGGTCACATCGTCGTATACCACCACCGTATCTTCCCGACGATCGTAGACGAAGGTGCGAACATAACGCTCAACCCGGCAAGTGCGTTCGAAAAACTTACCTTGGCCGCAGCGAGCGTTGGTATAAGCTGGCGTCAGTTCGGCCACCGCTACCACTAGATCGTCGCCGGAGAAATAACGAAGGATTTGGCCGGTGTGGTAGGTCTCGAAGTTTTCTTGCCATTCCTGAAAATCGATGGGGGCACGCCTGCCCCAGCCGGAGCCAACCCGGCGCTGACCCCCGTCGTTGACGATCGGGCGCGGCGGCTGTTTGTCCTTGCCCGGCATAAGAGCAGTATCCTTGGGGTCAGTGACGGTAACCACGTTGTGAGCGATGCTCTGGTAAGAATAATTGAGATGGTGGTCACTGCCGTACTTAGGGCCGTATAGGCCGCTGTCGATGATCAGTTCGCCTCCCTTATAGAGGGTAAACGAGCCTTGATCTAAGTGCGAGTGCGACCAGTAGTTGTTGCCAGACTTAAAGGTGACATAAGTGGCTCTTTCGCTCCAGTCGCTACGCGCGATCACCATGCCGATACCGTCGAACAGCCTGTCCAAAGGAAGCGAGTCGATTGTGGTAGGATCGCACAGCGATTCATCCGGCAACGGTCCCCACGGCCGGGCGGTGGGCTGGAAGTTGCGCAGACAGCCGAAAAAACTATAGGCGGCCCGGTTGCGATACTCCAGCGCTAGGGCAAAGCGCTCCGGTTCCTGGCGGTCAAATGCAGCCCCATCCCCCCAACGCATGTGGGTCCCGTCGGGGCGACGGCGAAATACGAGAAAATCTAAAAACCCGCGGATACCCGGCTCGGTTCGGAAGAGGTCCTCGCCGGTAGCCGAGCGCCACATCGCCGGCACGCTCCAGATCGCTTGTCCTATGCCTATGGCGACGTATTCCCCACCCTCGTGCCAGCCGCCGTTTTTTCCCATCACCTGGCGCCAAACCGGCAGCACGCGGTGCTTCCAGAGGTCGTAAGCAAACGCCATGCACGGCTCCCCTTCAGGGTGATCGCCGTAGAGAGCCAAAGCCACTGCCATCAAGGCTTGAAAAGGACTGTTATACAAATAAACGTTATAAGGCGACAGCGCTTCTTTGCGGATATAGTTAGCCAAATAACGGCAGCCCTCGGCCAGCTTAGTCTGAAGCTTCTGGCGCTGCGCTGGGGACAGGTAGGGGTAAAGCCAATCATAGACCAAAGCGATGGGCATGGCCTGCTCGTGACCGCGCCAGGTGTATCGAAGTCCCATGAGGCGTTCGACGACTGGGCTTAGGTCGATACGGCTTGGATCGGCAAGAGCGGTCAAAGCAATCGCGTAAAAGTCGCCTCTTCCTCCTTGGGCTTTTTGTTCATGAAAGCGAAGATAGGCCGGATTGCGCCGTTTTAACTCCCAAAGCTCTAGCGCAGAAGGAGCTGGCAAGCGCGGATGGGTAAAGCGAAAATTCGGCAGAATCGGGGCAGGCAGATCCTCAGGGCGCGGCAGCAGCCGGTCTGAACCCTCGAAGGAAACCGTCTCGGTTTGATACCTGGAAGCGAGGCGACCGGCACCGAACGCCGCCGCCAAAGCCACCAGAGCATACAGCCAAAGACGGCTCCGCTTGGGCGGCGCCAACGCTACCGTAGAAATAGGGAGATTAGAAGCAAAACCGCCCCTGGTCATCGCATATCCCCAAGCGACCAATGCCAAATACGCATCGGTCGCATCAGGATACCGCCCGGGAATAAACTGCTGGCGCCACTCCAAATACAGCGCCAGGGCAAACACCGCGCCGCCTCCTAAAATCGCAACGCCCCACCTATTCCTTCCTGCAAAAAGCGATCGGCTGAAAAAGCCAAGCACCAGATACGGCCAGATTCCGAGGAGAATATCGATCAGGCCAACAATTCCGTTATGCTGGCCGGCAAATGGGATCCAATTGAAAGCATAAGCAGTCAAACTGGCCTCTCCGGGTATTTGAGCGTCAATGGTTCGGGCAGCGACTATCAAAGCTGTACCCAGCCAAGCTCCCTGCTTATCCCCTATCTTTCCCAGCAGGCCGACGACCAGCCCTGCCCCGGCCAACCCCAAACCGGCCTCTAGGCTCAACTGCCGGCCTACGATTGGAACCTTGGCCAAAAGGACACCGCCGAAGACACCAAAGAAAATTCTCCAAAATGGCGCTTGGGGGCGAAGGATGCCACGCAACACCAATCCCAAAGCGGTGAAATTCAGGAACGCCGCCCAAGCCTTGGCCTCCTGCAATGGCCTTGTCCCCTGCAACGTTTCCCACAAAGGTTTGAGCCCATGCTTGAGGTTGCCAAAGTCCAAAGAAGGCACCAGGGGAGTCCATTCGGACAAAGCCCAGCAAGCAAGCGTCAAGGCTCCAAGATCGGCTAAAGGAGCTGGCCGAACCAGGCGGTAATACTCTAGTTTCAGCCATTCCCCTGGCGGCAAACGATGAAGCGCCACCCCTGCCAGCGCCCCCAATACCGTCCCCAGCGTGTTCATCCCCACATCGCCTAAAGAGGCCACCCGCGCCGGAAAGAACAATTGCAGGTATTCGATGGCAACGCTTAAGCAAAAACCGCTTAAAGCCGCTATGATCCAAGCCCACCTGATCGATAGAAACGCCAGCTGGGAGACGACGAGCCAACCCCAGGGAAGATACACCAGCAGGTTGACCAGGAGGTCGGAGGTAGAGTAACTACGCCGCGCGGCTTGCCAGTCGAAAAGCCGCTCGACCTCCACCGGGGTGTCCCAGGAAACGTGTTCTAGGGGAAATAGGCTGCCATAGACCAGCAGTAGGCCGTATCCTAAGGCCCAAACCCAGCCATGTCTCATGCGCTTTTGGCCACCACGGTCACCAGATGGCGCGGGCGGATCCCGGTAAGCCACAAGCTGCCCCCATAAGCGGCCATTCCTGCGCCTATCCCGAGTCCAAGCAGCATCCAACGCTTTTGCCCCGGCATAGCCGCCCAATCTTGACCGGCTAGGCCGAAATACAGCCATAAGCCCAAAATCGCATTGGCCAACATCACCCGTAGCAAAAATACCCCCCAACCCCGGTTTGGGCGATAAACTTTTTCCCGCATGAGCCTCTTGAACAAAAGCCCAGCGTTCAGGCAAGCGGCCAGGGAAGTAGAAAGCGCCAGCCCGGCATGGGCCAGATGCCAAATCAAGCTCAGGTTCAAGGCGATGTTGGCGAGCATCGCATAAACGCCAAACCGCACCGGCGTTTTCGTATCCTGGCGGGAAGTAAACCCAGGGACCAGGATCTTGACCAAAATGAATCCAAGTAGCCCCCCGCCGTAGGCCATTAGGCTTAAGCTCGCCATGTGGGCGTCGTGGGCGGTAAACGAGCGGTACTGAAACAGAGTGACCAGAATCGGCTCGGCCAGGACCACCAGCCCAACCGCAGCCGGCAGCCCAATCAGCACCACCCAGCGCAACGCCACATCCAAAGTAGCCGCGAACAATTCCCGCCGCCCTCCCGCCCAATCCTTAGACAAATTGGGCAAAATCACCGTCGCCAACGCTACTCCAAAGATTCCCAGGGGAAATTCGACCAACCGGTCAGAATAATACAGCCAAGAGATGCTTCCTTCCGGCAAGAACGAGGCAAACAGCGTATCCACCAGCAAGTTGATCTGCGTCACCGAAACGCCAAACAAGCCAGGCAGCATGAGCTTTAAAATCTTGCGCACCCCAGGGTCGTGAAAGCCATAGCGCAGCCTAGGCAAAAGCTTAAGACGCCAAAGCGCAGGAAACTGAAACAAAAGTTGCAACACCCCGGCGGCGAACACCCCCCACGCCAGAGCGGTGACCGGCTCAGGCAGTTGTGGTGCCAACCACAGGGCGGCCGCAATCAAGCTCAGATTCAACCATATCGGGGTCAAAGCTGGCAGGGCAAAACGGCCCATGGTGTTGAGAATGCCGCTTGCCAGGGCAGTGGAGGAAATAAAAAAAAGATACGGGAAAGTGATCCTGAGCATTTCCACCGCCAGCTCGTACTGTGGGCCAGAGCGGGCAAACCCGGGGGCAAACGCCAGGATGATCCAGGGCGCGCCAAGCATCCCGAGCGCCGTCACCGCCATCAGCACCAGCGCCAGGGAGCCAGCAGTTCGGTCCAGAAACGCTTTCAATGCGGCCAAACCGCGCTGTTCCTTGTATTCGGCCATTACCGGCACAAACGCCTGGGAAAACGCCCCCTCGGCAAACAGGCGGCGGAGGAAATTGGGAATCTTGAATGCTACAAAGAAAGCGTCAGTAGCAGCATCGGCCCCAAACACCATGGCCACTACCATATCCCTGGCAAAGCCCAGAACCCTGGAAATCAAAGTCATGCTGCCGACGACAGCGGTGGATTTGAACAATCTGCGGCTCAACGACAGCTTACCTCCAATTAAGCGGAAAAACGGCGTTAAGTATACGCCATGGGCTATTTCATAAGCAGAGGTTTACCTAAATCGTCTATGCTAAAAAGCACGCTTTCCTGCGGGAGACTTTGCTCGGTGAAATACCTTCCTTGGATTTTTGCCTTAAGTTTATCGGTCTGGCTAAACCCTGCCACCGGCGCCGACTTGTTCGAAGAAGGCAGCGAACCCTTGTTTGAGCCTGAGCCGAGCCAACCCAAGCCTGAGCAAGAACCCCTGTTTGCCGAAGGAGCCAAGCCTGAACCGGTTAACCCCCCAGTTTCCTGGTTACCCAAGCTCGGCGGCCAAATGGGCCTTGAGTATCGCTTCTTCCATGACCACGGGGAAGATCGCGGCATGGATTACCACCACAATTTTTCTTTCTATCTAGGACCGAAATTTGAGCATACTTGGGACAACACCCGATCGCAGCTGGCTTTACAACCGTTCTGGCGCTATGACCAGAACGATCCCCGCCGCACCCATTTTGACCTGCGCGAACTGGTTTGGCGCATAAGCCGTGGACCCTGGACCTTCCACGCCGGCATAGATAAGGTGTTCTGGGGCGTGACCGAATCGCGCCACACCGTGGACATCATCAACCAAACCGATCTAGTCGAAAATTCCGACACCGAAGACAAGCTCGGCCAACCCATGCTGCGCTTGGATTACAGCCACCAGCGTTTAGGGAATTTTAACCTGTTTTATCTTCCCGTTTCGCGCCTGCGCACTTTCCCCGGCAAACACGGCCGGCTGCGTCCGCCTTTGCCGATCACCGCTTCGGCCGAGCACCCAGGCAATGCCAGAACCACTCACCAGGATTTTGCCTTGCGCTGGGCCAAGACCCTCGGCTACTGGGACGTAGGAATCGTGTACTTTCGCGGCGTCACTCGCGAACCCAGGTTCCGCCTCCTCCTCGATCCGTTCTTTCGCCCCCGCGCCCTACGCCCGGTTTACGAAGTCATCGACCAGGTGGGCATAGACGTCCAAGGGGTGACCGGCAACTTCTTGTGGAAGCTGGAAGGCTTCCACCGCGCCGGGCAAGGCAAAAGCTTTCAGCAATTGACCGCCGGCTTCGAGTATACCTTCAGCGGAGTGTTTGAGACCGGGGCCGACCTAGGGGTGCTTTTGGAATTTTTATACGACAACCGCAAAGACAGGCTGCCCATGATCAATTTTATTCCGTTTGAGAAAGACCTCTTTGTCGGCACCCGCCTGGCTTTAAACGATGTAGCCGGCACCGAGCTTTTGGCGGGCGCCATCGTCGACTTCGACACCGCCACCACCGCTTACAACATCGAGGCCAGCCGCCGTTTCGGCGAGCACTGGAGGCTGTACCTGGAGATGCGCGGCTTCGTCAACACTGACCCCAAAGACGCCGGGTTCTTCTTCCGCCGCGAGAACTACCTCCAACTAGAGCTACAATATTATTTTTGAACCAAATCAACCGCGCTGACCCGGTGCGCGGCAAGCCCCGCCGCTGAAGGGTAGGGAAGAATAGTGCAACTAGCAAGCGATATTTTCAGCGCACTGAAAAACCAATCGGTGCAAAAAGCGGGGCACGGCCGGTTCGCCCGTCAATTACCCGCCCTGAAGGCCTAGGTTTGTCCCTGTGCTAGGCCACAAGGAGTGCTTGAGGCCGTTCCGAGACTATAGGCCGATTGACAGTAGCTCTGGCCCTGGAAGCGATGTTCCGGGTGGCGTTTACGTCTGCGTGGTCGGTGTGTCCACAGGCCGGATCGACGCCAACAAAGTCGGTTGTTGGCGTCTTCGTGCCGTCGGGCAGATCGATCAATGGCGTCGCGCACCCTGTCGGCGGTGCTGACCGGTACGGTGGAATTGGAAAGGGCCGACGTCCTGCGGACGGACATCGGATCCGCAAACAACATTATTCCAGCATCATCCTGATAGCTGGTGGTTCATTGAATATCCCACAAGCCCATCATGCCTAAATCCTCGTGTTCCAGGATATGGCAGTGGAACACAGTCAAGCCAGCGAAATCCTGGACTGGCACCAAGAGCTTCACGCTGCCCATGGCCGGAACGATGACCGTATCTTTCCAGGCTGGCGTGGTGGTGAGTAGGCTACGATAGGCCGAGTCGCCGCCGTTGATGGAGATGACCTGGGCGTGATTGACGTGCTGATGGAAAGGATGATCCATCATGCTCTGGTTATAGATTTCCCAGACTTCATATTCGCCCAGATTAGACGTCAAGGTGAAGGCATTGGTATCCGAATAGGCAATGCCGTTGATGGTAGCTGTCATACCGCCACCCATCATGCCCATGCTCAGGGTAATTTGACGTACCGGAGCATTGGCCGGCACGCTCAAACGCACGGCATCAGGGTTGACGCTGGACGGCAGGCTTTGCTTGAGCGCTGTGCCCGTAACGTTGACCGTCATCAGGGTAATTTCCTGGTTCGCCGAGGCACCCGCACCGCGGTTGTAGGGCAAGGCCTTGAGCTTGTAATAGCCCTTGGTGGTCGAGGCCTTCACTAGTACGTCTACCCGTTCACCCGGCGAGAGCAAGACCGTACTCTGTGCGTAAGGTTTATCCAGCAGACCACCGTCGGTACCCACCACGTACAGGCTATGTGAGGCCAGGCTGAGCTTGTAAAAGCGGGCATTGCTGGCATTGAGGATCTTCCAGCGCTGCACCTGACCGGGTTTCATGGTCAGCACTGGGTTGACCAGGCCGTTAACTAACATGATGTCGCCTTCCTTGCCGTTCATGAAATCGGAATCGCTGTGTAGCGCTGGAGCGCCGTTGCTCAGGCTGATGTCCTTCAAGATCAGGATGTGCGTTTCATAGCCGGTGAGCACCGAGTTTTCATCGGCCACCTCCAAGGCGCCCGCCAGCCCAGCCCAGACCTGTTCGGCGACATTACCGTGGACGTGGGGGTGATACCAGTTGAGATTGCCGCCCCGATGGAAGGAAAGGTCATAGGTAAAATCGAAGCTTTCTCCTTCCATCAGATACAGCAGGACGTTGTCCGAGTCGCCTGTGGGGGAGACATGCAGGCCGTGGGTATGCAAGTTGGTCTCGTTACGTGGATGACCATGCAGGTTGTAGCCGGCAAAAGGCAGAGAATTTTTGAAATGCACCTTGAGGATGTCCCCCTTTTTTACCTTGATGGTAGGGGCTGGGAAATAGCCGTTATAGGTTTGCAGATTGGCGACCGTTCCGTTGATGTTCACCGGTGCCACCTTGGCCTCCAGGTCGATTTCCACGATACCGGGCGTAGTGGAGAGATTGGGCATGACCACGGGGTCCTGGAAAGGCGCGCCCAGGGGCGGATCAATGACGGTGACGGTCGAAGAGCAGCCCATCATGCAACCGCCGCCTCCCATCATGGCGATGGACTCGCTCGCGACAAGCGCGGCGCCGAAAATGTAGACGAGCATCGAAATCTTGTAGGTGCAACGTTTTGGCATACGTAAAGTCCCCCAAAAATTTCAGGAAAGCAGCCTGGCCTGACACGAGTAAATCATTGCGACCAGGCATAGCCACGGTATAGAGGCAATTTACAGGCCATGAGACTGTACCTCGTGGGATACGGTATAAATCGGTATTAATTTATGCGCAGCGCGGCTGTGTGCGGCATAAGCCACAGGTATAAGTGATATGCCGCACTGGGTAGACTGGCGTTGTGCTATCTTATTTTCGTTGCTCGCCCAAGTCCTCATAAAGACGCTTTATCCCGCCCGAACCCTACGCCATCATCTGCGCACATCCGGTAGGCATAAAATGCGGCAATCTTCAAAGGCTCCCGGTAGCCTACCTGTGCGGCGGTCCCGGATCGAGGTGTAAATCCTTCCACCGCGGTTTTTTTCGGCCCGAGAAATTTAGTTATAATCTACGAACCGCCACTGGCTAACCTTTCGGCAAGCCTTGCTTTAATCCGCACCGGATCTGGCCAGATCGGGCAAAAGACTTCAAGGACCGCCTAAAAATCCCCCATGCCCTTCAGCCCTGAACGCGACGATACCGAGCAACATTTACAGGCTCTGACCGAAGATTTAGAAAACGGCAAGCTGCATGAACTCAGGCTGCTACTTAAGGCGCTGACTCCAGCGGAAATCGCCGATCTTTTAGAAGCCCTCCCCCCAAGCGACCGGCTGGGTATATGGCGCCTATTGCCGCCGGAGGCCGCCGGGGAAGTTCTGGTGGAACTGAGCGACGAAGTCCGCACCAGCTTGATCCGAGCGATCGAAGAAACCGATCTGGAGGATCTGGTTCAGGCGGCCGGCACCCTGGACCCTGACGACCTAGCGTACATCATCGAAGAATTGCCAGAAAAAGTCCGTGAGCAGGTCGTCCGGACCTTGAGCCAAACCGATCGCCGACGGCTCGAGCAAGTCCTTTCTTACCCAGAAGACACCGCCGGCAGCCTGATGCACACCGACGCCGTCACTGTGCGCCCGGACGTGACCTTAGACGTAGTCTTAAGGTACCTGCGCCGTCGCGGGGAACTGCCGGACTTGACCGACAGCTTGTATGTGGTCGACGGCGACGATCGCCTGATTGGAGTCTTACCTCTGGCAACCTTGCTCACCAGCGACCCCAGAAAAGCCGTGCGCGAACTGATGCTCACCCAAGTGGAGGCGATCCCTGCTGATCTGCCCAGCTCTGAAGTGGCCATGCTGTTCGAACATCACGACTGGGTGTCAGCGCCGGTGGTAGATCACCAGAATCGCCTCCTAGGCCGCATCACCGTGGACGACGTGGTGGACGTGATCCGCGATGAAGCCGATCATACCTTCATGGGACGCGCCGGCTTGAGCGAAGAGACTGACATGTTCGCGCCTGCGCTGGAGAGCGCTAGAAGGCGGGCAGTGTGGCTGGGGATCAATTTGCTCACTGCTTTTCTGGCTGCCTCAGTCATCGGCATGTTTGAAACTACTATCCAGAAAGAAGTGACCTTGGCGGTATTGATGCCGATCGTCGCCGGCATGGGCGGAAACGCCGGGATTCAGACCCAGACTTTAGTCATCCGCGGGCTGGCCCTCAAACAGATCGGCAAATCCAATCTCCGCGCGCTGTTCATCAAAGAACTGGCAGTCGCTTTACTCAACGGCATATTATGGGCGATCATAGTCGGAGCGATAGCGGTTGTCTGGTTTGGAAAACCCAAAGTCGCCCTGACGATCGGCGCGGCGATGATCATCAATCTGCTCTGTGCGGCCCTTGCCGGCGCGATGATTCCCTTGCTGCTGCGCAAACTGAAGGTAGATCCTGCGATCGCCACCGGTATCTTTTTGACCACTGTCACCGACGTGGTCGGTTTTATGGCTTTCCTAGGACTTGCGACGTGGTGGTTGTTTTAATGGAATGGAGGTCGAAATGAGCGGAGGTAAATTTTTCATCGTCCTGGGAGCGATTTTGCTTCTCGTCGGCTTGATTTTAAACTACGCGCCCGGCCTGCTCAGCTGGTTCGGACGCCTGCCCGGCGACATCCGGATCCAAGATGAGCACAAATTTATCTTCATTCCGATCACTTCGATGATCCTCGTCAGTATTTTGCTGACCCTGATCATCAACTTGTTTTTCCGGCGTTGACTCCGTTCAGGCAGCTTGTACTGGAATGGAATAGCCGGTACGGACGATCCGATTACGCTCGTCGAGATAAATCAAAACCGGGCGATAACCCGCCAGTTCTTTCCAATCAAGGGCGGCATAGGCACAGATGATCAAAACATCTCCTACCGCCGCTCGCCTGGCGGCTGCGCCGTTGACGGAAACGATGCCGGAGCCGGCCTCAGCGCGGATGGCATAGGTCACGAAGCGCTCACCGTTGTTGACATTGTAGATGTGAATCTGTTCGTATTCGGAAATCCCCGCCTGCTCCAAAAGATGACTATCGATCGCGCAGGAGCCTTCGTACAACAGTTCCGAATGGGTCACGCGCGCCCGATGGAGCTTGGCCTTCAGCATAGTCACATACATGGTCGACGCTCGAAGTTAGGGTAAGAGTAAGATTATCCCCCATTCCTAATCTTGCATCAAGAAATGCCCCGGTCTTCACATTGACTTGCCCAGATTTAATGGAGAAAATTCTTTGTTTTTGGAACAGTCGATACCTCATGCAGGATTTCTCAGACTGCGTCGTTCGGATCCGTGACTTGGTGTTCTCGCGCGGCCGTCGCAAAATTTTCGACGGGATAACGCTCACTATCCGGCGCGGGTCGGTGACCGCCATCATGGGACCCTCCGGCACTGGTAAGACCACTTTGCTTAAGCTCATCGGCGGGCAGCTCAAACCGGATTCCGGCAGCATCCTGGTCTTCGGCCAAGAGGTTCCCAAGCTTTCCCGTCGGCGCTTGTATGAATTGCGTCGGGGTATAGGAATGCTGTTTCAAACCGGAGCGCTGCTAACCGATCTCTCGGTCTTTGATAACGTCGCTTTTCCCCTGCGCGAGCACACCGACCTCCCCGAATCCATGATCCGCACCTTGGTGCTGATGAAGCTGGAAGCGGTGGGGCTGCGCGGCGCTCGGCACCTCATGCCGGCCGAGTTGTCTGGCGGCATGGCGCGTAGGGTAGCGCTGGCCCGAGCGATCGCCTTAGATCCGACGATGATCCTGTACGACGAGCCGTTCACCGGCCAGGATCCCATTTCCATGGGGGTGCTGGTGAAGCTGATCCGCACCCTCAACGACGCTCTGGGGCTAACCAGCGTCATCGTCTCCCACGACGTCCAGGAGACCGCCTCGATTTCCGATTACATCTATGTTCTCTCCCAGGGCAGGGTGGTCGGCGAAGGCACGCCCCAGGAACTGGAGAACACCTCCTCCCCCTGGGTCGATCAATTCCTGCACGGGCTTCCCGACGGCCCTTCTCCTTTTCATTACCCCGCCCCCCAATACGACGAGGATCTGCTGCAATGCTAGGAGTGTTACAAAAGCTGGGGCACACCACCCTCTCTGGCTTTGCCAAATTGGGCCGAGCCAACTTGTTTTTGTTGCAGGCCTTGAGCGGCAGCTTCGAGATCGTGCGCCGCTTCAGGCTACTGATCCGCCAGATGTACATGGTCGGGGTGCTGAGCATCCTGTTGATCTCCCTTTCCGGCCTGTTCGTCGGCATGGTACTGGGTCTGCAAGGCTACAACGTGTTGTCGGACTTTGGCGCTGAAGAATCTTTAGGCGTTATGGTGGCCGCTTCGCTGGTGCGTGAACTGGGGCCAGTAGTGACCGCACTATTGTTCTCCGGTCGGGCAGGTTCGGCTCTGACGGCCGAGATCGGCCTGATGAAAGCCACCGAACAACTCTCAGGGATGGAGATGATGGCAGTCGATCCCATGCGCTACGTCATCGTTCCCCGGCTTTATGCTGGTATCCTATCGATGCCACTGCTAGCGGGGCTGTTCACCTATGTCGGCATCTACGGCGGCTACTTCGTCGGCGTGGGTTTGCTCGGGGTCGACGAAGGATCGTTTTGGTCGCAGATGCAGGCTACCATCGATTTTCGCGAAGACATCGTCAACAGCGTGATCAAAAGCCTGGCGTTCGGGGTGATCGTCACCTGGATCGCAGTGTTCGAAGGCTACGACGCGGTCCCGACTTCTGAAGGGGTAAGCCGCGCCACCACCCGTTCAGTGGTTTACTCCGCGTTTGCTGTCTTGGGATCGGATTTCATCCTCACCGCGCTGATGTTCGGGGAATAACATGGGCAATTCCAGAATCGTCGAAATCTGGGTCGGGGTGTTCGTCGCTGTCGGCCTGGCGGCTTTGTTTATGCTCGCCATGCAGGTCAGCAATTTGCGTGAATTCAAAGAAACAGACCAAGGCTATCGGCTCTTGGCCAGATTTCAGAACGTCGGCACCCTGAAAGTCCGCGCACCGGTCAAAATCGCCGGGGTGCTTGTCGGCCGGGTAGCGGATATCCGCTTGGATAACGATCGCTACGAGGCGGTCGTGGAGCTGCGCATAGACCCTCACTATCGCCTACCGGACGACACTATCGCCAGCATCTATACCTCCGGCCTGTTGGGAGAACAATACATTGCTCTGGAGCCAGGCGGCAGCCCCGATTATCTCAAAGACGGCGACACCATCGAGATCAGCCAGTCAGCGCTGGTGCTGGAAGAGCTGATCGGCAAGTTCTTGGTTAAAAGCTCAGAGAAAAGCGGTAGCGATGAGTGAAACTCCAAGGCTGGAGGAAATCTCCCCCGGCCACATCAAACTCTGTGGGGACTTGACTTTCGCCACCGTGGCGGCCCTGCAGCAAGCCTCTCAGCGCCTGTTAACTCGAGCAAGCGGAGAGATTACCATCGATCTTTCTGGCATCCGCCGCGCCGACAGCGCCGGTCTCGCCCTGCTGGTGGAATGGCTGCGCTTAGCTAAGAAACAAAACAAGCGCTTGACCTTAATCAATCTTCCGCAGCAACTGCTCACCATGGCCAAAACCTACGACCTACAGCGTTTGCTCCCTATCTACCATGGATAAATTCCTCGTCATCGGTGGCCACCCTCTAGACGGCGAAGTTCGAATCTCAGGGGCCAAAAACGCAGCGCTACCGATTCTCGCTGCCACCTTATTGGCCAAAACCCCGGTAGTGCTGAGCAACGTGCCCGAACTGCACGACATCGCGACGATGCTCAAATTGCTTTCCGGCCTGGGAGTCTCATATTGCTTCCGCTCCGGTACGCTCGAGCTCGACGCCAGTAAGACCTGTGGGTTTCTCGCCCCGTATGAACTGGTGCGCACTATGCGCGCATCGATTCTGGTCTTGGGACCGCTTTTGGCGCGCTGCGGCGAGGCGGTGGTTTCCTTGCCGGGCGGCTGCGCCATCGGTGCCCGACCGGTAGACCTACACCTGAAAGGGCTGGCCGCCTTAGGAGCCGACATTCGGGTAGAAGCCGGCTACATCCACGCACGCGCCAAAAAGCTCAAAGGCTGCCGCTTGGTCCTCGACCAAGTCACCGTGACCGGAACTGAAAACCTCATGATGGCCGCCGTCCTGGCCCGGGGCAAAACCGTGATCGAGAACGCGGCGCGTGAGCCTGAAGTCGTCGATCTCGCCGATTTTCTGGTCAAGCTAGGGGCAAAGATTTCCGGAATCGGCTCCGACGTGCTGGAAATCGAAGGGGTTGATTCTCTGGGCGATGCCCCCGTACAGCACGAGATCATGCCCGACCGGATTGAAACCGGCACCTATTTGACCGCCGCCGCCATCACCCGAGGCCGCATCCGCACCACCCACACCTACCCCAGGGCCCTAGACGCCGTCTTGGACAAACTCAAGGAGGCCGGTGCCATCATTACCCAAGGCCCGGATTGGATCGAGCTCACCCAAACCTGCCGACCCCGCGCCGTTTCCTTCCATACCGCTCCCCATCCCGGCTTTCCCACCGACATGCAGGCCCAGCTGATGGCCTTGAACTGCATGGCGGAAGGGGTAGGAGTGATCACCGAGACCATTTTCGAGAACCGTTTCATGCACGCCTTAGAGCTTAGGCGCATGGGGGCTGACATCACCATCGAGGGCCATACTGCCATCTGCCGAGGCGTCGAAAGGCTTCAGGGCGCACCGGTTATGGCCACCGATCTTCGCGCTTCGGCCAGCCTAGTTCTGGCCGCTTTGGCCGCAGAGGGTGAAACCCGAATCGATCGCATTTATCATATCGACAGGGGCTACGAGCGCATTGAAGCTAAGCTCTCCAAACTCGGCGCCATCATTCAAAGAATTCGGGAATAAATGCTGACCATCGCCGTCTCCAAAGGCAGAATCTACCAAGAGGCTTTACCGCTTCTTGCTCAGGCTGGGATCGTGCCGACCGAAGACCCAAATTCGCGCCGCCTGATCCTACCCACTTCGCACAGTGGAGTGCGCCTCTTGATCATCCGCGCGGCGGATGTTCCCACCTATGTGGAATACGGCGCCGCCGACTTGGGAATTGCCGGCAAGGACGTGCTGGTAGAATCGGGCGCAGAGGGTCTATACGAACCACTGGACCTCGGTATTGCGCGCTGCCGCATGATGACCGCCGGCAAGGTGGGAGAGAGCTGGAACGGCCGCCGGCTCCGGGTGGCGACCAAATACGTCAACACGGCCAAACGCTACTTTGCCGAGCGCGGTATCCAAGCCGAAGTCATCAAGCTCTACGGCTCCATGGAACTGGCGCCGCTGGTCGGTCTGGCCCAGTGCATCGTAGACCTGGTCGATACCGGCAATACCCTGCGCGCCAATGGACTGGAGCCGCGCGATCTGATCATGGAGGTCAGCTCTCGGCTGGTGGTCAATAAGGCCGCGATGAAGATGAAACATCGACCGATCAAGGCGCTCATCGGTGAGCTGGAGCGCGCGGTCAAAGCAACGGGGGGCTTATGAGCTTTACCATTCGACGTTTCAGCAGCAGCGATTCGGATTTTGCAATGCAATTTGCAAAGCTGCTGGCCAAAAACGCGCAGTTCGACCAAGTAGTCCACCAGACCGTACTCGAAATCCTGACCCGAGTGCGGCGCGAAGGCGATGCGGCGGTTTTGGATTACACCCGTCGCTTCGATTTCTTGGAGACCGCTTCAGTAGCCGAACTGGAACTGCCGCAAGAACGCCTGCAAGAGGCTCTGGCCAATCTGCCAGCGGCTCAGCGCGAGGCCCTAAGGGCCGCCGCCACCCGGATTCGCGCCTATGCCGAACAGCAGAAACTGGCCTCATGGCACTACCGCGACGAATTCGGCAACCTGCTCGGGCAGAAGATCACCCCCCTGGACCGGGTCGGCCTCTACGTTCCCGGTGGGAAAGCGGCCTATCCCTCCTCAGTGTTGATGAACGCGGTACCCGCCAAGGTGGCAGAGGTTCCGGAGCTGATCATGGTCGTCCCCACCCCAGCCGGGGAAGTCAACGAACTGGTGCTGGCGGCGGCGGCCGTCGCCGGGGTAGACCGGGTATTCCGCATCGGCGGCGCCCAAGCGATCGCCGCGCTGGCCTACGGTACCGAGACCATCCCAAAGGTGGACAAAATCGTCGGCCCCGGCAACGTCTATGTGGCCACGGCCAAGAAACTGGTATTCGGGGAGGTGGGGATAGACATGATCGCCGGACCCTCGGAAATCTTGATCATCGCCGACGGCACCACCGATCCCCACTGGATCGCCATGGATCTGTTTTCGCAGGCCGAACACGACGAAGACGCCCAGGCGATCCTGTTGTGCCCGGACGGCGCCTATCTTGACCGAGTCAGCGCCAGCATCGTAGAGCTATTGCCGCAAATGCCGCGGCAGCAGGTCATCCGCGCCTCGATCGAGAAGCGCGGAGCGCTGATCCAGGTCCGAGACCTGGACGAGGCCTGCGAGCTGGCCAATCGCATCGCCCCAGAGCATCTGGAGCTCTCGGTGGCCGACCCGGATCCACTGTTGTCCAGGCTGCGCCACGCTGGTGCGATCTTTCTCGGTCCTTATACGGCCGAAGCCTTGGGGGATTACTGCGCCGGCCCAAACCACGTGCTGCCCACCTCCGGCACGGCAAGGTTTTCCTCCCCCTTGGGGGCGTACGATTTTCAGAAGCGCACCAGCTTGATCGGCTGCAGCCTGGATGGCGCCTCATCCTTGGCTGAAATCGCCAGGGTCTTGGCCGAAGGTGAAGGTTTGACCGCCCACGCCCGCTCGGCTGCATACCGGATCACGCGATGAGCCTGAAACCCAAAGACCTTTTCCGTCCGGAAATCCTGGCTGCGACGGCTTATCACGTCGCTCCAGCAGAAGGGATGATCAAGCTCGATGCGATGGAAAATCCCTACGCTTGGCCCGAAACCTTGGTGGACGCCTGGCTCGAAACCTTACGCCAAGCCCACCCCAACCGCTATCCCAACCCCCAGGCTCCAGCTCTGAAGTCAGCGCTTCGCCGCTATGCTCGGATTCCCGAGGCAGCCGAGTTGCTATTGGGCAACGGCTCTGATGAAATCATTCAGATCGTACTGCTGGCCTTGGTGGGTCAGCCTGGGGCAACCGTGCTGGCGCCGGAGCCTACCTTCGTGATGTACCGGCAGATAGCCACCTGGCTTGGCCTGAACTTCATCGGCGTCCCGCTCAAGCAGGATTTCGCTTTGGATCTGGACGCCATGCTGGCGAATATCGCGCGTCATCGACCTAAAGTCGTGTTCCTCGCCTATCCCAACAATCCTACCGGCAACTTGTTCGACCAGTCCGCCATCCTTAAGATCATCGAACAGACATCAGGATTAGTAGTCGTTGACGAAGCCTATGCGCCGTTCGCCCGGGTCAGCTTCATGGACATGCTCGGCCGGTTTGACAACTTATTGGTAATGCAGACTCTTTCCAAGCTGGGAATGGCAGGACTTAGGCTCGGCTTTCTCGCCGGTCCCAGAACCTGGTTGGAGCAGTTCGACAAACTACGCCTGCCTTACAATATCAACGTTCTGACCCAGCTCAGCGTCGAGTTCGCCTTGACCCACTTAGACGTTTTCGAACAGCAGACTGCCCGCATCCGCGCCGACCGCGAGGCGCTTCTAGCCGAGCTTGCCTCCCTGCCTCAAGTGAAGGTCTTTCCCAGCGCTACTAACTTTATCCTGTTTAGGGTGGCAGAGGCAGACTTAGTATTCGAACGCCTCAGACGCCAGGGCGTTTTGATCAAAAACCTCAATGCCTCCGGAGGACTGCTTGCGGGTTGCCTGCGGGTGACGGTGGGTACCCCGGCGGAAAATCAAGCATTTTTGAGCGCTTTGGCGGCCGCCCTGTAAGGCGCGCCTAGAGAACAAAAACGACCAAACGTTGACCCTTCCGGCAAATGACGGCAAAATCACGCGCTGACATAAAGGCATTGAGGTCCCGAGCCTCACGAGGAGGAAAATCCTGCCATGAATGAAAACGCCGTTGATCTCGAGAAACGCCGCTTCTTGACTCAAACTGCCGCAGTTCTCGGCGCTGCGGGAGCGGCGTTGGCCGCTTTTCCGTTTATCAGCTACCTAAAGCCCAACCGCGGGACTCTGGAAGCCGCTAGCCCGATCGAGGTGGACGTTGCCAAGCTCGAGCCAGGTCAGATGATCCGAGTGGAATGGCGCGGTCAGCCGATCTGGCTGCTCAGGCGCACCGAGGAGATGCTGGCGACCTTGGAAAAACTGGAACCCTTGCTGCGTGATCCCAACTCCGATGAGTCCATCCAGCCAGAAAACTGCAAGAACCGCTATCGCTCGATCAAACCGGAGGTGTTTGTCGCCGTGGGGATCTGTACCCACCTCGGCTGTTCGCCGACTTACCGCCCCGAGATCGCCCCACCGGACCTTGGTAAGCGTTGGCTAGGCGGGTTCTTTTGCCCGTGTCACGGCTCGCGCTTTGACCTCGCCGGCCGGGTATATAAAAAGGTTCCCGCCCCCACCAATTTGGTGGTGCCCCCTTACCGCTATGTTACCGAGACGCGCATCGTCGTCGGCGATGAACAAGAAGAGGCTTAAGCTCATGAGCGATGCAAAACACCCAAACCGGCTTATCGCCTGGATCGACGAGCGTTTTCCGCTGCTCAAGGTCTGGAACGAACACTTCGCCAAGTATTACGCCCCTAAGAATTTCAACTTCTGGTACTTTTTCGGCTCCCTGGCTCTGTTGGTCCTGGTCAA
This sequence comes from uncultured Methylococcales bacterium, assembly GCA_964654415.1. Taxonomy (GTDB): domain Bacteria; phylum Pseudomonadota; class Gammaproteobacteria; order Methylococcales; family Methylothermaceae; genus Methylohalobius. The sequence goes on from CAZZIP010000013.1 coordinate 31,011, forward strand.
CCAGGTCGTAACCGGGATTTGGTTGACCATGAACTACAAACCCGATGCCAAGCTCGCTTTCGACTCGGTCGAGACGATCATGCGCGACGTCAACTGGGGCTGGCTGATCCGCTATATGCACTCGACCGGCGCCTCGATGTTTTTCATCGTGGTCTATCTCCACATGTTTCGCGGCATGCTGTATGGCTCCTACAAAAAACCGCGCGAATTGGTGTGGATTTTAGGGATGAGCATGTTTCTGGCGCTGATCGCCGAAGCCTTCATGGGCTACCTTTTGCCCTGGGGGCAGATGTCCTACTGGGGAGCCAACGTCATCATCTCCCTATTCAGCGCCATCCCGGGAATCGGTGAGGGTTTGGCTACTTGGATCCGGGGCGATTTCGTGGTCTCCGACATTACCCTCAATCGCTTTTTTGCCTTGCACGTGATCGCTGTCCCGTTGGTTCTGATCGTGCTGGTGTTCCTCCACATCGTGGCTCTACACAAGGTAGGATCCAACAACCCCGATGGGATCGAGATCAAACAGTTCAAGGATGCTAACGGCGTCCCCTTGGATGGCATCCCTTTCCACCCTTATTACACAGTCAAGGACTTGTTTGGCGCCTGTGTGTTTTTGACCCTATGCGCTTGGATCGTGTTCTACGCCCCAGAAATGGGCGGACTTTTCCTAGAGCCCCCTAACTTCATTCCCGCAGATCCGCTCAAGACTCCTGAGCATATCAAACCAGTCTGGTATTTCACCCCATTCTTCACCGTCCTGCGCGCGATTCCCAGCAAGTTCGGCGGAATGCTGGCTATGTTCGCGGCGATTTTCATCCTGTTCCTGCTGCCTTGGCTGGATCGTTGCCCGGTCAAGTCCATCCGTTACCGAGGCAGGAGCTACAAGATCGCTTTGGCCTTATTCGTCATCAGCTTCATCAGCCTAGGGTACCTTGGCACTATCCCGCCCACTCCCACAGCGGCTATGTTTGGTGTCATTTTCACTTTGACTTATTTCGGTTTCTTTCTGCTGATGCCGATCTACACCCGCCTGGAAGTGACCTCCAACGTACCGGAAAGGGTAGTATGGCCGCCCAAACCCTTCTTGGGACGAAAAGGCTGGGTCTGGGACCAGGTACGCAAGGGAGTCGCCTATCTCCAAACCTTGGCCTACTATCAAAAAGCCGCCACCCAGTGGCAAACCATCCTGGAGGGTATGAAAAAAAACAAACTCTTGAGAAAATTTCTATGAAGCGTTATGCTTGGATTTTATTCTTCCTCTGGCCGGCTCTAAGTGCAGCCGAACTGACGGCCCCGCTGGAACAACCGGATATCGACGTTACCGATAGCGCCTCCTTACGCCGCGGCGCCAAACTTTACATCGACCGTTGTCTGGGCTGTCACTCTCTCAAACACCTGCGCTACCTCCGCCTCAAGCAGGATCTTCAGTTCAGCGACGCAGAGTTCAAAGCGCTGTTTCCCTGGTTGGACCGCGTAACCGGCACCTTGACCTCAAGCATGGCGAGCAAAGACGCCCAAGCCTGGTTCGGGGTACCGGCACCGGACCTGTCAGAACGCGCCCGAGCGCTCGGCACCGACTGGTTATACACTTATCTGCGCAGCTTTTATCGAGACGATTCCCGCCCGTTCGGGGTCAATAACTGGGTGTTCAAAGACGTGGCCATGCCCAACGTGTTGTGGGATTTGCAGGGGGTGCAAAAAGCGGTGATGCAAAAAGGCAAAAGCGGTAAGCGCATCGAGCGGCTGGAATTGGTAGAACCTGGCGTCCTAAGCCCCCAAGAGTTCAACCGTGCCGTGGCCGATCTGGTGAATTTCCTCGCTTACGCTGCTGAGCCGACACAGCTGGAACGGCGCCGACTGGGTAAATACGTCATCGGATTCCTGCTCTTGCTGGCATTCGTCACATACCGCCTGAAGCAGGCCTACTGGAAGGATGTCCATTGATCCTTTAACGATGCAAGCTATTCAAGCGTTCACGGTCAGGCAGCGATGATCCTATACTGTTCCCCAATCTGTCCTTACAGTCATCAGGTGCGCTTCGTCTGGCATGAAAAAAGCATTCATGCGGACATCCGCTTCATCGATCCGACTGATCCACCGGAGGATGTCATCGATCTCAATCCTTACGGCAATACCCCAACGCTGATCGATCGCGAGCTGGTTCTCTATGAACCTAACATCATCATCGAGTATCTGGATGAGCGCTATCCTCATCCTCCTCTCTATCCTCTGGAGCCGATGGCCCGGGCCCAGGCGAGAATGCTGATCCATCGCATCCACCGCGATTGGTATCGGATAGCAGAAGAGATCCAAAATTCTCGGGAAAAAAAGGCGGCTCAGGCGCGCAAACTACTCTACGAAGGATTGATCGCGGCCACGCCTCTGTTTGCCGCCAAACCTTATTTCCTCAGCGATGAGTTTTCGCTCGTCGATTGCATGCTTGCCCCCCTGCTGTGGCGGCTGCCCCTGCTTGGGATTGCGTTGCCCCAAGAGGCCCGACCCATCCTCGACTACTCCCAACGGATCTTTGCCCGCCCAGCTTTCCGTCAAAGCTTGAGCAAGCAGGAAAAAGAAATCGCCGAGCCACTCCTCCAACGTCTTTCTGCCTAATCATGACTGCGCTGCGCCCTTATCTGATCCGTGCCCTCTATGAATGGATCGTCGACAACGCCATGACCCCTTATATCCTGGTAGATGCCGAACGCGAGGGAGTAAACGTTCCCCGCCAATATGTCCAGAACGGCAAAATCGTGTTGAATCTGAAACCCGAGGCTGTCGTCAATCTGTTGCTGGGCAATGAGACGATCGACTTCAAAGCCCGCTTTGGTGGAGTTCCGATGCAAGTCCAGGTGCCGGTCAATGCGGTCCTAGCAATCTATGCCAAAGAAACCGGCAAAGGAATGATCTTCGAGGAGGAAACGGACAGCACCCCTCCCCCTTCTGGGCCGGAACCCAAAAAGGAGGAAAAGCCCAAACGCCCAAGCCTAAAAGTCGTCAAGTAAACCGTCACTTCCGCCCCGGCGGATAGATGGCGGTCACCTTACCGGAACTCTCTGGCGAAAGCGGTAGGATCCTGGCGGCTCCACGCCGCTCTACTTGATCGATGCGGATGATCGCGTGCATAGGGATGAAGCTGCGCCTGACGTTGCCGAATTCCGCTTTAAGCTTTTCTTCGCTAGGATCGACGACGATGGCGCTCGCCTCTCCGAAAACAAAATCTTCCACTACCACGAATCCATACAGGTCGCCCTGATATACCTGTTTGGCATACATTTCATAGACCTGATTCTGGTTGATGAAAACGACTTTGAAAATCTGTTTTGCGGGCATGAGCAGTCCTGAAACTTAAAAAAATAATTTTAACACAGCTCTGCCACCAGCCCGGCGGCAACCGCAGCCAACCGCCCGGTGACATGAAACGTCCGCAGCTGTCTTCGCCAACCTAAGCCCTCGAGCGAACGGCGCTGGAGATGGCACAAATACGGTCGCTGCTCTGCCCTCGCCTTAGCCAGCAAAATCCGAAACAGCGACTCGATGATCGCGCTCAATGGATAGACACTTCCTTGATCATCGATATAACGAGCCTCTGTACCTAGGCGGGTAGCCTGAAAATAATTCTCCTTCTCCAGCCACCAAGGCAAAGGTCTAGGGAAAATCGAAGGCCGAAATTCAGGCGGCGTATCCAAAAAATAGTCAGCCAGACCCTGGATAAAGGCAGCGATGGCCAGCGTGTCCTGAAGGTTGGACTGGGCATCCATCACCCGCACTTCCAACGTCCCAAGGTCCGGGCGGGGACGAATGTCCCAGTGGATGTCGCGCAGGGTTTCGAATACTTCGGCCCGCTTCATGATGGTAAAAAAGTGGCAAAACTGCGCCCAATCGGAAAACGCAGGCGGAATCCCGTAACTGCGCCCAGAGGCCAAGATTCTTTGGCGATAACAGGCAAAGCCAGTCGCAAACCCGCGCCAAAAAGGAGAATTAGCACTCAAAGCAATGAGCACCGGAAGATAAGCTTTAAGTTCGCGCATCAGGGTCAAAGCGGTCTCAGCATCCGGCATTCCCAAATGCACGTGGGTGGCAAAAGTGATTTGACTGCGCGCGAGATACCCATACATGGACTTCTGTTGCAAGTAACGCGGCAGGGGGGTAATCAGCGCCAGCCGCCTGCAGAAAGGATGGGTTCCTGCCCCACACAAGCACAGGTTAAGCTCACGGCAGACGCGCTTTAACTCTGTCAAAAGCGCCTCTAAGTGGGCTTTGAGCTCCTCCAGGCTAGTGCACACTTTGGAAGCGATCTCTACACAACTTTGAATGAACTCCGGCTTGATCCACGGAACCTTAGGCAGAGCTTCAATCAGCGGCTGGACCTGGTCAGTGAGATCTAGGGTCTCGCGATCGAGAATCTGCAGCTCCCACTCTAGACCGATAGTGGCTCGCTTTGAGCCCTTAAAGATCAAGGGATCATCCGCCATACGCGCACAGCGCCTCCCAAGCCACCCGAGCAAAATATAACGCTCCAACTTTGAGTACTTCCTCATTGATGTCGAAAGCCGGGCTATGCAGGGGAATAAACTCATCCTCCCGCCGCCTGGCCCCGAAACGCACGTAGCAGCCTGGAATCTGTTCTAGATAAAATGCAAAATCCTCCGATCCCATGCTGGGGTATTCCATAGGAACCAAACCTTTTTCTCCCACCACGTCGACGATCGCCCGGCGGGCGATCTCCGTTTCCTTAGGAGAATTGATCACCGGCGGATACCCTTCCTGGATTTCCAGGTCGATTTCGGCCCGATGCAAATCGGCAAGCGCCTTGACCATGCGCCTCATGCCAGCATGGAGATGGTGGCGCACCCCAGGATGGGTAGTCCGTATCGTCCCCTCAAGCAGCGCTTCTTCGGCGATCACATTGGGAGCGCTTCCGGCCTGCACCTTGCCGATAGTGACTACAGACGGATGGAGCGGATCGATCTCCCTGGAAACCAGGGTCTGGACAGCAGTGATCAGGAACCCGGCGATCACCACCGCGTCGATCGCTTCGTGGGGACGCGCGCCGTGGCCGCCGCGGCCGCGGATGTGAATCACAAAACTGTCTGACTGGGCGGTCACCACGCCGCTCCCGACCATAATTTCTCCGACCCGGTAATGGTGAGTTACGTGTCCACCGAAGATCGACCTTACGCCATCGAGCACCCCAGAACGTAGGATCACCCGCGCCCCGCCGCCCTTCTCTTCGGCAGGCTGGAACACCAAAAGTACCTGTCCCGGAGGAGGATTTTCCACAAGCAGCGCCGCTGCTCCCAGCACCATGGTCATGTGGGCATCGTGCCCACAAGCGTGCATTTTGCCCGGGATCACAGAGGCGAACGGCAAGCCGGTCGCTTCCGTGCCAGGCAGGGCGTCCATGTCGGCGCGCAGCGCCACCACAGGCCCCGACTTCCCCTCGATCCTGCCAATGACCCCCCCGCCCTTGCCCGAGTACTGATAGGCGATGCCTAAGCGCTCAAGCTCGGCGATGATCTTTTCAGCGGTCGCTACCTCTTCGAACGCCAGTTCCGGTTCTCGGTGGAAGGCGCGCCTCAGTTCCACCCAATGGGAATATAAAGCGTCGGCCCGGGATCGATCCAACATCGCTTCCTCCTGTTCTTTACTCTCTGTCAAAGATACCACGTTCTGAGTTTGCCTTTGGCAACATCGACTAGACTTAGAACAGCGCTAAGAACGGACACGGAACAATTATGCAGCTATCATCCACACCTATCGCCGCAGACAAAATTTTCCTCGAAGCTTTTTTGCATTGCTGTCACCGCCGCCGCTACCCCTCCCGCAGCACCATTATCAAACCTGGCGATCCAGGCAATACGCTGTATTACATTATCGAAGGCTCGGTGAGCGTCAGCTTTCAGGAAGAAGACGGCCGCGAATTGGTTTTAGGTTATCTGAACCGGGGCGAATTCATCGGCGAGGTAGGGGTTTTCCTAGGCGAAAACACCCGCACGGTGACGGTTCGGACGCGCGAACCCTGCCAACTGGCGGAAATCAGCTATCGGCGCCTGGAGCAGTGTCTGGAAAACGAGCTGGCCCCTTACGCGGTCGAACTGCTGCGTACCCTCGGTCGGCAAGTCTCGAAGCGGCTTTTGCAAACCAGTCGCAAGGCCGGGCATCTAGCTTTTCTAGACGTCACCGGCCGCATCGCCCGCACCCTGATGGATTTGTGCAAAGAACCGGATGCCATGACCCATCCTAACGGCATGCAGATCCGCATCACCCGCCAAGAGTTGGGACGTATCGTCGGCTGCTCCCGGGAAATGGCCGGACGGGTGCTGAAAAGCTTAGCGGCTGACGGCTTGATCTCTGTCCGCGGCAAAACCATCGTGGTCTATGGGATGCGCTGAAGCCAAGTTGAGAGCAACTTCCAAGTATAGTCATACGCTCTAGGCGAGGCGCTCGCGCGGGGACCGGCAACGTTGAGCACCCGGATTTTATGCCTCTCGACGAAGCGGGCTAACGCCAGCGCCCCCCGCCGCGGAGGAATTTCTTCCCCGTCCAGCAATTTGAACGGTCTGCCAAGTTCCAGGCAGAAGCGCAGGGTAAGGGCTGTTCCTCCTTCCGGCTCCTCGAAATAAACGATCAGACTGCCGTCGCTGTCGACTATGTTGGCACGGGTTCTGGCTCGGTAATCGCCTCCCGGCAGGACGCGCAGGGGATAACGATCGGCGATCGGCCCGTCTTCGGCCAGCCGACCTTCCGGACACCATCCACCACAAGGCAAGCCAAATTCTAAAGCCACGTCCAAGGCAGCCCGATCGACGCCGGTCTGGCCCCCGGAGACGATCTTAAGCATCATCCGTGAAACCGGTCCTTGCGCCGTCTGACTTCGGCAAACACCGCCGAGGCTCTCTCCTTGCGCATCCCCAAACGCTCCTGAAAGCTAGGATCATCGGCGCGCAGAAACGGATTGGTCAGCTTCTCTTCTCCCATAAGCGAGGGCACGGTCGCCCGATTATGGGCGCGCATCTCTTCCACTTTCTTAACCCTTTCTAGCAGCGGCGGGTAATCTGGCTCGATGGAGAGCGCAAAGCGGGCGTTGCTCAAAGTATACTCGTGGGCGCAATAGATTCGGGTATCCTCCGGCAGATCCCTGAGCTTGCACAGGGAATTCCACATCTTTTCGGGAGTGCCCTCAAATAGCCTGCCGCATCCTAAGGCGAACAGGGTATCTCCGCAGAACAGGGCGTTGTCCTCGCTAAACCAATACGCGATATGGCCTAAGGTGTGACCTGGAACTTCCAGCACCTGGGCCAGGCTTTCCCCGAACTCTATTGCTTCACCCTCGCCGACCAGTCGATCGATGCCGGGAATTCGGGAGGAATCGCCGCGAAACCCTATTACCTGGCATCCTGTAGCTTGTTTGAGCGCCAGGTTGGCGCCAACGTGGTCCCAATGGTGATGGGTATTAAGAATATAGGTAAGGCTCCATCCGCGCTCAGCCAGCACCGCCAGTACCGGCTCGGCTTCAGCCGGGTCCACCACGGCCGTCTGCCCGGATTTGGGTTCATGCAGCAAATAAATGTAATTGTCGCTCAAGGCGGGCAGTTGCAAAATTTCCAACATCATCTTCCCCCCCTCGGCTTAAAATTTAAGACGATTATAGCTTAACGTTTTGTTTGATTATGGCTAACTTCAAAACCCATCTCATCGGCGCCACCCTAGTCAGCGGGGCGGCTGCAACTGCAGCGGTCGCCGTCAGGCTGGTTCCGTTCAACCAAGCCCCAATCCTGTTCGGACTCGGGGTGGCAGGGGGGCTGTTGCCGGATCTTGACGCTGACAATTCCACGCCAGTCCGGCTGACCTTCAGCCTACTCGGGCTGCTCGCTGCTTTTTTCGCCGTATTTTACGCCCTAGGCCAGCCACACCTCAGCATCGCCGAACTGTTTCTCCTGGGACTTGGCACGTTTCTGTTGATCCGCTTCGGCATCTTAGAGCTGTTCCTACGCTTGACCGAACACCGTGGGGTGTTTCACTCGCTGCTTGCGGTCTTGTGTTTCACCCTAGCGACCGCCAGCGCTTCCCATCACCTAGCTGGCTCACCTCCCGTGCTCGCCTGGTTGCACGGTTTGTCTTTAGGGACGGGGTACCTTACCCACCTGGTGCTGGACGAGCTGTTCAGCGTCGATTTCACCGGCAGGGGGTTGAAGCGCTCCTTCGGTACTGCATTGAAGCCCATCGATTTCAAAAACCTTAGGTCTTCCCTACTGATGGGCTTATTGACCGTAGGAATGGTCGCCATCCTTCCCGATCCCGCCCCGCTGGCTAAGCGCGTGCAAAATAGGCACTTCTATGTCTCCCTTAAGGCCAATCTGTGGCCCAAGGGACAGTGGTTTGCGGGGCTTTGGCCGAAGATACCTCCTTCAATCAAGCGTTAACACCACTTTGCCCAGCGGCGCCTGAGTTTCTAAATAACGCTGGGCTTCGGCAGCCTCCGCAAGCGGATACACCTTGGCGACTTCAACTTTAAGCTTGCCTTGATCGAACAACTCTGCCGCTTGCCGCAAAATCTCACCTTGATGCCGCTGCCAGTCGGGAAGCTCTAGCAGCACCGGGGTCAGCATCATCTCCAGGGCGATCCTGAGATTGCGCACCCTGGCTTGGGTCCAGTCGCAATCGGCAGGCGGCTGAAGGATGGTGACCATCTCGCCGTAAACCTTGGTGCAGGCGCAGCATTGGCTGAAAACCTGGCCACCCACTGTGTCGAAAGCCACCTCTACCCCGTTGCCGCCGGTCCAGGTAGAAATCTCGGCCACTACGTCCTGGTCACGGTAGCGGATGGTCAAGTCGGCTCCCAGGCGGCGCACAAAGGCTTCCTTTTCCAGCGTGCTAATCGTCGTGGCCACTTCAGCGCCTGCCAGTTTCGCCAACTGAATAGCGATGTGCCCTACTCCCCCGGCGCCGGCTTGGATCAACACCTTCATGCCGGATTCTAGCCTGACTCGATCGTAGAGAGACTCCCAAGCGGTCAACAGCACCAGAGGTACTGCCGCTGCCTGCACGAAATCCAGCGTTTTAGGCTTTTTTGCCACCAGGGTCTCGTCCACCACCGCGTATTCGGCATAGGTTCCCTGGCGGCCGTTGAATCCGACCTGGCAGAAGTAGACTTCATCGCCCACCCGAAACCGGCTCACCTGCGCACCGACCGCCTCTACGACTCCGGCGCCGTCGCAGCCCAGAATGGCCGGCAGAGTGACTGGGAACCGATCAAGATCGCGGCGCATCTTGTAGTCTATAGGATTGACCCCAGCCGCCTTGAGTCGCACCAGAACTTGATTCGGCTTAGTCAGCCTGGGGTCCTCCACTACTTTAAGGCGCAACACCTCAGGGCCACCGGAACGCTCTGCCACTATCGCTTTCATTACCTCACCTCGCAAACCTTTGCAATGAAATCTGTCCCCCTTCCGTCCACGTCCACCAAGCCACCGCATCCGCCCTGGTGCAGGCGCAGCCCTTGGGCCAGAATGGGCAGCAGCCCCTCGCCTAGCTCGTAGCTGGCGCATTCATGAGGGCTGATCCACCTGGCATCCAGCGCATCGTCGCCGGCTTTGGGCCAAGGCGGATCGGGGCGGTCTAAAAACCCCAGAAAATCGACGATCAAATAATGAAACCCTTCTAGCCGCCTCTCCACCACGGCGATGATCGGCCCCAGGCGCACCTCCTCTATCGCCGTCTCCTCGCGGATTTCCCTAAGCACTGCCGAAGTCAAAGACTCCCCTGGCTCCACTCGCCCGCCTGGGGCGTGCCACTTGCCTTGGGCGGGCGGTTTCCCCCGGCGCACCAACAATACCCGTCCTTGGCAGTCGAAGATCAGAGCGCTGACCGAAGCCACCGGCGGCAAGCTCATGCCCGGCGATAGCCGTACAGCCAGCGCGCGGTGCGGCTGCCGATGTTGCGCGCCGAGTGCACCGCTCCTTTGGGAATGAATAACTCCTCGCCCGGTTTGGGGTGATGAACCACCCCGCCCACCTCGAACTCCATCTCCCCCTCGACTACCATCACTAATTCGTCCACCGCGTGGACGAAATCCTCCCAGCGCCGACCGGGGGGATCCACCCACAGGTCACAGCTAAACCCGCGCGCCTTCCAGTCCCGCGCTACCTGCTCAAGTCTGGCCTCAGATAGCATCACCCTCCTCCTTAAAATCCCGGTACCGACAGCGAGCGGCCGTTGTGTTTGGGGCCAAGTCCTAGGATGAACGGCGCCGCACTCTTGACCCACTCCTTGGGGCTTGGATATTGGCGGGCGAGATCGCCAAAGCAGCTATCGAGCATGGCGGTGTGGATGATGCCGGGATTGAGCGCCACCGCCGCCATCCCCGGTGGAAGTTCCTGAGCCAGGGCTTGGGTTAAGCCTTCGATCGCCCACTTAGTGGCACAGTACGGGGCAACTTCTGGGGAAGTCGAACGCCCCCAACCGGAGCTGAAGTTGACTACCACCCCGCTTCGGCGTTTGAGCATCGCCGGCAGAAAATACTTGATCACGTAGAAGACCCCTTTGAGGTTGACGTCTACGACTAAAGAAAACTCCTCCACCGGCACCTCCCACAAAGGCGCATTGGCGTTGATCAAGGCGGCGTTGTTGAGCAGGAAATCGGGACATTCCCCAGCTTCAAGCAGATCTTCTGCCCACTCAGCCACCGCCTTGGGGTCGGCCACGTCCACTACCGAGAACTTACCCTGCGGCCAGCGGGATTTGAGTTCCTCAACGGCCTTGGTACTTCGGCTACAGCCTAAGACCCTGTGGCCCTGGGTGAGAAACTCCTCGGCCAAAGCCCGCCCTAACCCTTTGCTGACTCCGGTGATAAGCAGTGTCTTGCTCGCTGCCATAGCTTGTCTACCTTAAATGCTCACAAGTCAGATAATATTGCCGTAAACAGGAAATCTCAACCTATGCCAATCCCTCCCAAAATCGCCTGGGCGCTGTACGATTTCGCCAATTCAGCCTTCGCTACCACAGTCATGGCTGGATTCTTTCCGCTGTTTTTCAAGCAATACTGGCATTTAGGCAGCCCTGCCGAAAGCACCTTTGCGCTGGGAGTCGCCAACGCGGCATCCAGCGCTTTGATCATGATCTTCGCTCCTTGGCTTGGGGCCATTGCCGATCAGGGGCATCTCCACAAAACGCTGCTTTTTAGCTTCACCTTGCTTGGGGTAGGCGCAACTTTTGGCCTGGCTCCTTTGGGTCAGGGGCTTTCGCTAGCCGCTTTGATCCTATATGGAATCGGGCTGATCGGCTTTTCCGGGGCTAATATTTTTTACGACTCATTGCTTACCGAGGTGGCCGACCCAAAAGAATACGAGCGCGTTTCCAGCCTTGGGTTCGCCTTGGGTTATCTAGGCGGCGGCCTGTTGTTTGCTTTCAATGTGTGGATGGTGCTGGAACCTGAGCTTTTCGGCCTGGCCTTGCAGGAACAGGCCATCCGCCTGTCTTTTGCCAGCGTAGCCGGCTGGTGGTTGGTGTTCTCGCTGCCGCTCTGCTTTTGCATCCGACAAAAACCTTTAGCCAGACCCAACTTGGAGCTGATTTTCAAGGCAGGGCAGCAGCTGGCCCAAACCTTAAGCCACCTGCGCGCCCACCGCGCTGCTTTCCTGTTTCTTGTCGCTTACTGGTTCTATATCGACGGGGTAGACACCATCGTCCGGATGGCGGTCGATTACGGCTTAGGTCTCGGACTTGCCTGGCGGGACCTGATCCTGGCACTGCTTTTGGTCCAATTCATAGGCTTTCCAGCGGCTGTCGTTTTTGGTCGGCTGGGGGAGAGAATGGGCGCCAAGCGCGCCATTCTGCTTGGGCTTTTGGTCTACGTTGGGGTGACCGTGTTCGCCGCTGGCCTCTCCAGCGCTGCCGAGTTTTATGTCCTAGCCGTCCTGATTGCCTTGGTGCAAGGGGGGGTGCAAGCGCTGAGCCGAAGCCTATACGCTCATCTGATCCCGAAAGAACGCGCGGCAGAGTTTTTCGGTTTCTACAATATGCTCGGCAAATTTGCCGCCGTCATCGGGCCGTTCCTGGTGGGAACCACCGGCCTGCTATTTGCAGACCCACGCGCTGGAATTTTGAGCGTTTTGGTTTTGTTTGCGCTTGGGGCAGGGCTTTTGCTTAAGGTGCCGGCGCGCTAAACTACGCAAAGTTAGGCGCATTTAGGAGGCATTATGGCAGAGCAACCCAAGCTCGGTTGGGGAATCTTAGGCGCATCGCGGATGGCGGCTACCATGTTGCCTTCGCTGATTCAGGCAACCAACGCTAGGCTGGTCGCCATCGCCAGCCGGCGCCCCGGGGCAGCGGCAGAGCTTCTGGCCAAATCCACCCCGCACTGCAGCAAAGTAAAGGCTTTTGACCATCCCGACCAGTTGCTTCAAGACCCCGAGGTGGAGGCAGTCTATCTGCCAATGGCCAATGAAGAACACGCTTCCTGGGCTTTAGCCTGCTTGGAACACGGCAAGCACGTCCTAGTAGAAAAGCCGCTGGCCCTCAGCGAGGCGGACATCGAAGCGATCAAGCGGGCCGCCCAAGCCAATCGAGTCAAAGTCATGGAAGGCTTCATGTACCGCTTCCACCCTCAGCACCAACGGGTTTTTGAGATCCTGCACTCTGGAACCATAGGCGAGGTTCGCACGGTGCGTACTTGTTTTTCTTTCCTAATGACCCCGCAGAGGCTGTATCGTATCTCGCGCCCAATCGAACAAGGCGGCGGGGCGCTGTGGGACATTGGCTGTTATGCCGTCCACTGCGCGCGCTGGTTCTTTGCTAACTCTCCCAAAGCGGTCTTTGCTCTGGCCAAGTTCAACGAGCACGGCGCCGATGTTTCCGACTGCGGGCTCCTCGATTTCGGCAACGGGCGCTACGCCAGCTTGGACTTTAGCTACGAGCGCGCCCGCCGGGCCGAGTACGAGATCATTGGCACTTTGGGAGGGATCAAATGCCACAACGTTTGGGCCAAACCTGGAGAGGTTCCAGTGATCTCCTGGTGGACCGAAGCAGGCCAACGAAGCGAAGAGCCGTTGCCATCAGCAGACCATTTTCGCCTAGAAATCGAGCATTTCTCCGCGTGTGTGCTCAACGACGAGCCACCTCGCTTGAGCCTGGAAGACGCAGAAATCAACTGCCGCGTACTGGTAGCGGCGATCGAGGCGATCCGGGAAAAGCAGCTGATAAGCTTGGGATAAAAAAGGCGAGGTAATCCTCGCCTTCATTTGGTCGGGACGGCGGGATTTGAACCCACGACCCCCACCACCCCAAGGTGGTGCGCTACCAGGCTGCGCTACGCCCCGATTGCCGCTCAATTATACTATAAATCAATCCGATTCCAACGGCTGCGCCTTCCCTGCAGAGTCCACATCGATCCGGCCTTTCAGTTTCTGCCCAGCCCTGAATGTCACGACCCGGCGGGCAGTCACCGGAATTTCCTCGCCAGTTTTAGGATTGCGGCCGGGACGCTCGCGTTTGTCGCGCAGGTCGAAACTTCCAAATCCCGACAACTTGACCGCCTTGCCTCGCTCTAAGGCGTGCTTGATCTCTTCGAAAAACATGTCCACCAACTCCTTGGCGTCCTTGCGGTTTAAGCCGATGTCCGCATATAGTTTTTCCACGATGTCGGCTTTAGTCAGCGTCATCCTCACCCCCTCAATTTGGCCTGGAATTTATCCACCAAGTTTTGCAGAACTTGTGCTATGAGCGCATCGACCTCAGCGTCAGTCAAAGTCCGCTCGGGATGCTGCAGAACAATCCCTAGCCCCAAACTCTTCTCATCTTCGGCCAGCCCTTTCCCTTGCCAGACATCGAACAATATCACCTCTGTCAGGAGGTTGGGTAGAGTCTGGGAGACAGCCTCCAACACCTCCTGGGCGCTGACTTGTTTGCGCACTACTAAAGCCAGATCTCGGCGGATAGAAGGATATTTAGACAACGGCCTAAATTTTGGAATTCTTTTATCCTCCAAAATAGCCAGGTTCAGTTCAAATAGAAACACATTCTGATCGAGGCCCAATTCGTCCCCCAGGCTTGGATGAAGCATTCCCAGCCAACCCTGGCGCTGTCCGCTGGACCGGTCGATGAGCACAGCCGCCTGCCCCGGATGAAGAGCCGGATGTTCGGCGGCGGCGAAGCGATAATCTCGTTCTCTGCCGGTAAGACGCAACAAAGCTTCCACATCGGCCTTGAGGTCGTAAAAGTCCACTGCCCGCCGCTCTCCAGCCCACTGCTCGGGAAAAACCAAGCCGGTGGCCAGTCCAGCCAGCCTTGGTTCCTGACGAATCTGGCCTGCCTCTCGCCAGAAGCTAAGGCCGACCTCGAACAACCTGACCCTGGACCGCTGCCGGTTGAGATTGTGGCGAGCCGCGTGCAACAGTCCGGTCCATAAGGTAGTGCGCATCACCCCCATCTCCTTTGAGATGGGGTTGAGCAAGGTTACCGGATCGAGATGCGGGGTCAATCTGGCTTGGAGGTTGGGATCCACGAAACTGTAGGTAATTGCTTCCTGATAATCCCGGTCGGCGAGCGCGTCTTGAATCCTAGCCAAAGGCAATCGACCTTCCGGCGATGGCTGCATATGGTCGGGCAGTGCGGGGGTACGAACGGGTAACCGCTCATAACCGTACACCCGAGCCAACTCCTCAATCAAATCCGCTTCGATGGAGACATCAAAACGGAAGCTCGGAGGTGTCACCTGCCATTCACCAGCGGCTACAGGTTCTACCTGCATCCCCAAGCGGCCCAAGATATCCTCGATTTCGCGAGCTTCTAGACTTGCGCCGAGAATAGAAGCTACCCGCCCTTGGCGCAACCGGATCGGAAAGCGCATGGGAAGAAAGACTTCTGAGGAGACTTCAGTAACCGGCCCTGGCATCCCCCCGGCGATTTCGACCAACAATCGGGTCGCACGCTGCAACGCCCTAGACTGCATGGCCGGATCCACCCCACGCTCGAAGCGGTGAGAAGAATCGGTATGCAGGCCATAACGGCGCGCTCGTCCGGCGATGGCATCCGGAGCAAAGAAAGCGCATTCGAGGAAAATATCCAAAGTGGCGCTGCTGACTGCCGAATCCTGTCCCCCCATGATCCCAGCCAGAGCCAGGGGAGCCTCGGCGTCGGCGATCACCAGGCTATCGTCGGTCAACTCGATCTGCTGACCGTTCAGCAGGATCAGCTTTTCACAGGGGCGGGCCATACGCACCTGGATTCCCCCCCTGATGCGCTTAGCATCGAAAGCGTGGAGAGGCTGGCCAAGTTCCAGCAGCACGTAATTGGTGACGTCTACCACCGGACCGAGGCTTCGGATACCGCTGCGACGCAACCGCTCCTTCATCCACAAAGGGGTAGTCGCCGCGATATTTATTCCCCGAATCAGCCTACCAAGATAGCGGGGACAAGCCCTGCGGGCTTCAGCGGCCACTTGGATCGGCAACCTATCGTCGCACGCCGGCGCTACCGGCTCCACTGTCATAGGCTGCCAATCGATTCGATTAAGCAACGCCACTTCCCGCGCGATCCCTTCCACGCTCAGGCAATCGGCACGGTTAGGCGTCAGGTCCACCTCAATCACCGCATCATCCAGCTTGAGCCAGGAACGGATGTCCTCTCCCAGCGGGGCGTCCTGCGGCAACTCCCATAAACCTTCGTCTGCCTCGGAAATCCCAAGCTCCCTGGCCGAGCACAGCATACCCAAGGACTCTACCCCATAAAGCCGGGACGATTTGATTTTGCGTCCTCCAGGAAGCTCGGCGCCAACCAGCGCCAGGGGGGCTTTCAGACCTACGCGAACGTTCGGGGCACCGCAAACGATTTGGAGAGTTTCCGCATCGCCCGTTTTGACTTGGCACACCTTAAGCTTACTTGCTTCGGGATGGGGCAAAACCTCGATCACCTCGGCGACTACCACTCCGGAGAACATCGGGGCAGCCGTGCTCACATTGTCGACTTCCAAGCCCGCCATGGTCAATTGCTCGACCAAGCGCGCAGTGGTTATCGGCGGATTGACGTGCTCTCTAAGCCAAGCTTCGCTAAAGCGCATCAGGGGGGTTAGTGGAATTGTTCCAGAAAGCGCAGGTCATTTTCGAAGAACAAACGCAGGTCATTGATGCCGTACCTTAGCATGGCCAGCCGCTCGACTCCAAGCCCGAAGGCGAAACCGGTAAAGCCTTCCGGATCGATCCCGACGGCTTCAAATACCTTGGGATGGATCATACCGCAACCCATCACCTCCAACCAGCCGCTTTGGCTGCAGACCCGGCAGCCTGCACCTAGGCACATGACGCAACCGATGTCCACCTCGGCCGAAGGCTCGGTGAACGGAAAATAAGAAGGCCGAAAGCGCACTCTCACGTCCTGCTCGAAAAAAGCGCGCAGGAATTCATCCAATACGCCGCGCAGATCAGCGAAGCTGACCCCTCGATCGACCAGGAAGCCCTCCACTTGATGGAACATAGGGGTGTGGGTTAAATCCGAGTCACAGCGATATACCCGCCCCGGGGCGATGATTTTGAAAGGCGGTTGACCTTGTTCCATCACCCGGATCTGGACCGGAGAAGTATGAGTACGCAGCAGGGTATCCTGGTCGATGTAAAAGGTATCGTGCATCGCCCGCGCGGGATGCTGGGCAGGGATATTGAGGGCTTCGAAATTGTGATAGTCGTCCTCGATTTCCGGGCCTTGGGCTATCTGAAACCCGACGCTGGCAAAGATTCGCTCGATCCGACGCAGCGTCAGGGTTACCGGATGCAAGCCGGCCACGCCCTGACCTCGACCGGGCAAAGTCACATCCAGCGCCTCGGCTTTCAGCCGGCTCTCCAGTTCAGCCTTCTGGAGCGTCTCACGGCGGGCCTCTAAGAGCTGCTGAAATGTCTGGCGCGCCTCATTGATGACTTTACCGACCGCCGGCCGCTCCTCCGGCGGCAGCCGGCCGAGTTCGCTCATGCGCTGGGTGAACAGTCCCTTCTTGCCCAGGTAGCGTACCCGAACCTGATCTAGCGCGATCAAGTCCTCGGCTGCAGCCAATTCTCGCTCGGCTTGCAGGAGTAAACCTTCTACCGATTCGGACACCAAAACTCAACTCTGGGCAAGTCGCGCCAGTTCAGCGAAGGCTTCTTTGTCATGCACGGCTATATCGGCCAGCACTTTGCGGTCGATATCGATGGAAGCCTGCTTGAGGCCGCTGATCAAGCGACTGTATGACAAGCCGTGCTCACGCGCTGCGGCATTGATCCGGGCGATCCACAGGGCGCGAAATTCACGCTTGCGCTGTTTACGATCTCGATACGCATACTGGCTGGCTTTGATGACCGCTTGCTTGGCGACTCGGAACACTCGGCTACGCGCACCGTAATATCCCTTAGCCGCTTTAAGAATTTTTTTATGGCGACTGCGCGCCACAACTCCCCGTTTGACTCTTGGCATAAGATCCTCTTTAAACTAGGCGTAGGGCAGAAGTTGCTTGGCTTCCCGCACGTCGGAAGCACTCAAGTAAGCAGCGTGGCGCAGATGGCGTTTTTGCTTGGTGGTCTTTTTGGTCAAAATATGGTTGCGGTAAGCAGACCGGTGCTTGAACCGTCCTGAAGCCGTCACGCTAAACCGCTTGGCCGCACCGCGATTGGTTTTTAGCTTTGGCATCGTTTGCTCCTTGAAAAGAAACTTTTACTTTTTTTTCGGGGCCAGTACCATGACCAGCTGCCGCCCTTCCATCTTAGGAGTCTGCTCGACTATTGCGTAGTCGCTTAAATCTTTCTCTATGCGTTCGAGCAACTCCATCCCTAGCTCCGCGTGAGCTACTTCCCGTCCCCGGAAACGCACCGTCACCTTGGCTTTGTCGCCGTCTTCCAGGAAACGAATGAGACTTCGCAGTTTAATTTGATAATCGCTCTCACCGGTACCCGGACGCAGTTTGATTTCCTTGACTTGGATCTGTTTCTGTTTTTTCTTGGCCGCCTGAAGCTTCTTGCTCTGCTCAAAGCGGAATTTGCCATAATCCATCACCCGGCATACCGGAGGCTCCGCCTGGGGTGCAATCTCTACGAGGTCAAGACCTGCTTGCTCGGCAATCCGCTTAGCCTCCAGCAAGGATACGATGCCGATTTGCTCACCATTGGCACCGATCAGCCGGACCTTTGGCGCCTTGATCTCGTCGTTGCGCCGGACTTCTGTTTTCGCAGTGATACTGTTATCTCCTTAAATATGGTTACAACTAGACTGCAGACCGTTTTGCCGCTACCTGCTCCCCAAACCACTCCAGCATAGCTTCTAAGGACATCACGCCTAAGTTTTTGCCTTGCTGGGTTCGTACCGCTACTTGGCGGCTGAGCATTTCCTTATCTCCGACGATTAACAGGTAAGGCACGCGCTGCATAGAGTGCTCGCGGATTTTATAGCTGATTTTCTCGTTTCTCAAGTCCGCTTCCACCCGAAACCCTCGCGCCAGCATGGCGTCCTGGACTTCCTTGGCGTAATCGCGCTGATGGTCGGTGATGTTGAGTACCACGGCTTGGACCGGCGCTAACCACAACGGAAGCAACCCCGCATAGTGTTCAAGCAAAATGCCGATGAAGCGTTCGAGCGATCCCAAAATCGCCCGATGCAACATGACCGGTGTCTGACGCGAGCCGTCTTCAGCTACGTAGCTCGCCCCTAAGCGTTCAGGCATAGAGAAATCGATCTGGATAGTGCCAAGCTGCCAAACGCGACCTAAACAATCCTTTAAGGCAAACTCTATTTTGGGGCCATAGAACGCCCCTTCCCCTGCCTGCAATTGCCAAGCCAGACCTTTGCGCGCAAGCGCTTCCTCTAAGGCTTTCTCGGCCTTGTCCCACATCTCCTCGCTGCCGACCCGATTTTCCGGGCGGGTGGAAAGCTTCACTTGGACGTTGTCGAAGCCAAAATCGCGATAGACCTCAAACAGAAGGTCGATGAACGCCGAAACTTCGTCCTGAATCTGGGCTTCGGTGCAAAAAATATGGGCGTCGTCCTGGACAAAGCCTCGTACCCTAAGCAAGCCATGCAGGGTGCCAGAAGGCTCGTTGCGGTGGCAGGAACCAAATTCCGCCAGCCTAAGTGGTAGATCGCGATAGCTTTTTAATCCCTGGTTGTAAATTTGGACGTGGCAAGGGCAGTTCATCGGTTTGATCGCGTAATCGCGGTTCTCCGCCCGGGTGGTGAAGATCAAATCGCCGAACTTGTCCCAGTGCCCAGACTTCTCCCACAGGCTGCGCTCCACGATCTGCGGCGTCCTGACTTCCTGGTAACCGCGCTCTTGCAGCTTGCTGCGGATGTACTGCTCGATGACCTGGTAGATGCGCCATCCCTTGGGGTGCCAAAACACCATGCCAGGGGCTTCTTCCTGCAGATGAAACAGGTCAAGCTGTTTGCCCAGCCGGCGATGATCGCGCTTTTCGGCTTCCTCCAAGCGCTTGAGATACGCTTCAAGCTGCTCCTGATCGGCCCAAGCGGTACCATAAATGCGTTGCAGCATCTCGTTGCGCGCATCCCCACGCCAGTAGGCGCCGGCCACCTTGGTGAGCTTGAAGGCTTTGAGCTTCCCGGTATCGGGTACGTGTGGGCCGCGGCACAGATCGGTAAAACTGCCCTGGGTATAGAGGGATATCTCCTCGCCTTCTGGAATTTCCTCAATGATCTTCGCTTTATATTCTTCGCCCTGACGGCGGAAAAATTCGATCGCCTCCTGCCTGGACACAACCTTGCGCTCGATCGGCAAAGCGGCCTTGGCCAATTCCCGCATTTTCTGCTCGATTTTTTCCAGGTCTTCGGTAGTAAAAGGGCGTTCGAAGGCAAAATCGTAATAGAAGCCGTCCTCGATCACCGGCCCTATGGTCACCTGAGCTTTGGGGTATAGTTCCTTGACCGCTTGTGCCAGAAGGTGTGCGGTGGAATGGCGGATGACTTCCAAGCCCGCATCGTCCTGCGGGGTAATGATCTCCACCGCAGCGTCGCGCTCGATGAGGAAACTCAAATCCACGAGCCGACCGTCCACCCTGCCGGCCACCGCCGCCTTGGCAAGGCCTGGGCCTATGGCCTCGGCGACCTGCCGGACCGTCACCGGGCGATCGAAAATTAATTGTTTTCCGTCTGGAAGCGTGATCGTCGGCATAAAAACCAAAACAAAAAGCACCGCTTTTTGCGATGCTTTAATTACTGGTAGGCGCGATTGGATTCGAACCAACGACCCCCACCATGTCAAGGTGGTGCTCTGACCAACTGAGCTACGCGCCTTTCAAAAATTGCCATTATAAAGCAAAAAAGCTTGCTGTAAAGCGTCATCCGCTCCCAGGCCGCCTATGCCAAGGCCGGCGCCTGGGGCGCACATGCCGCACGAGCGAAAACCCTACGCAAGCGATCAGGGTAAGCAAAGAGCCTTCTAACAGCAAAAAGGTGCTGATCTTCATCCAGGCAAATCCCGGGTGGACAAAGCGCACCAGCCAACCGGCAGCCTCGTTGGCCACCGAGCTGGCAAAGCTCACTCCACCTAAGCTTACCTTGAGCCACACTGGAAGCTCGGTCATCAGCAAAAGATGCACTAAGGTCAGCATCAATATTCCCTGGGCAAACAGGTGGAAATGGCTAACCTCGAGCAGGCTCTCATAGGAGCGCGGGGGGCGAAATTCGGCCTCCGAGCCCAGATAATAAGACACCACCGAAGCGTAGCTCAAGCCCATGTGCTGGAAGTACATCAAAGCCGCGCTTACCGCAAACAGAACGAGGTAGCTTAAAAACAGCAAAATGCAGGTATTAAGGAGCAGCTTGCGGTAGTGCTCGCCGCTGACGAAGAAGCGCATTATTTTCCTCCCGCCACGGCAATCCGGTAGATAGCCAGTACTTTGCGCACGCTGTCGGTGGCCGCCCGGGCGCTTAAAGTGGCACCGCTAATTCCATCCACCCCCCCACCAAGACGCATCTCTTCCAGTGGAACAGAAAGCAAACGCGCCAACCACTGCGGCGACGGTTGGTATTCCGGCGGCTCGTGAAAGGCGAGCACCTCTATCTGGCGCAGTCTGCCTTCCGCATCCAAAACAACGAGCAAAGTCTCGGGTTTGGTACGCACGGTGTGGGTTTCGATAGCGGCATAGCCTAAGACTTGGTCACCCCGTTTGCCAACGTAAAAGGTATACAGGTTGGAATCCAGGGAGACATGGGCCAGCTGCTCGATTTTCGCCCGATCCTCCTCGCTCAAGAACAACGGCAGCATCTCCACCTGCGCCTGCTCCCCGAAAGCCAGCTCCAGGGCCTCTTTTTTGCTGTAGTAAACAGCAGCCTGGCTTGCACCTGCAAACCAGGCCGCAAGCAGCCCCGCCAATACGCTTTTTGCCAATGCTTTCCTCTAGAAAATGAACCCAAGACCTAAGTTGAACTCATCGGCCAAATCCCCTTCATCGGCGTCAAAATTGCGGTAATCGGCCTTAATCACCACGTTGGGGATCGGTTTGTAGTTGACCCCAAACTGCCACAGGCGACGGGCTTTGCTGTCGTCGTCCGCAAAGCCGGCGGGGACTTTAGCCAGGGTATCCCAACGCTCATAGCGGAAGAACGGCGCCAAATATTGGGTCGAATCCGGCCACAATAGTGGCAAGATATTGTAGCCCAATTCGGTGTACCAGCCGAACTGTTCCTCACCCACGGTCTTTTTGACCGCTCGGCTGACTTTGGCGGCGTCGTCGATCCGGCTCCACGCCCCTAAGGCGCGAAATTCTAAGCCGCGGTATTGCCACTGCGCATGGCCTTCGTAGATCTGCGTAAACACGTCTGTTCCCTTAATCTCCCCCTGGCCAGAGTTGCCAAGATAAGCAGAGCCGCCTATAGTCAAACCGGGCGCGAAGGGAACCGCATAATCCAACCTCCCCACCCAAGCCAGGTTCTCAGCCTTGACTTGGCTTGCGCTTTGCCGACCGCCGCGGATACCGTCTGGGGAAAACCCGGTCGCTTTCAGGCCGTTGATCCCATAAGTGGTATAAGTCAAGCCTGGCAAAAGCTCGCCGAACAGGCCAACGCCCATCTCCCGCCAGGTAGAGGGAAGGATTCTAAGCTCCACTTCCGGCCGGTTGTTGCCGAAGTAAAACGGCGGCTCGTGGATGGGGTTCAAGAAACCCATAGGCACCAATACCATTCCGGCACGAACGTTGGCGCGCGGGTCGAGGAAGAAGTCCAAAGAGGCAAACTCCACTGAGACTTCCCCGTTTTTCCCAGTGGAGGCGTGCTCGAACTCGAGCTCGCTGTTGAACAAAATCCGATCGCTGAACCGGTAGCCGGTATAAAGCACCAAGCGGACAAAATCGGCCGTGTCTTTTTTTCCCTGCTGGTCGCCAGTGAAAACCTTATAATGCCCCTCGCCGTAGCCACCGAGAGAAAGCCCGCGGCTGACTTGATACACCTTGGAAGCGGCTGGTCCCAAACCGTACATGCTTTTGTACTTTGGCTCCTCCGGGATCACTAGCAAAGTTCGCATCTTTTCCAGCTCCTGCGCTAGGATAGAAGTTTTGCGCTTGAGCTCCTGAACCTCGCCTTCTTGAGCGGCCTGTGCGGGCGCCTCCTCTTCGGCCTTTTCTTGCCCCTTGGCCTCAAGCTTAGCCTTAAGCTCCTGGATCTCTTTTTGTTGCTGCTGGACGATGCGCCACAGTTCTTCTGGAGTTGGCATTTTATCGGCGGCTCCCAAAGGCGCTGAAACCGCCAAAACCATCGCCCCCAACAGGGGTTTCAATCGAAGTATGGGCTGCATTTGTAAAATCCTCCCTTGCAAGTTTAAAAATGCAAGAGCGGATTTTAAGTAAAATGATAATTGTTATCAATAAAATTTATCTTACAACACCTCCCGTCGCTTTAGGTCATCCAACCGCTGCCGCGCCTCGCGAAGATGTCTATCCCAATGAAGCACGTATCCTGTCCGCCATAGGGTCAGAGCAGACTGCAGATCACCGTCTCCGGCATCGTAGAGGTCCAACCCCCGCCTAAGCTCAAAATAAAGATCGGTGAAATCATCCGCCAAGCTACCGGTAAAATCGTTCGGGTCATCGTCATCATCCCCTGCCAAGGCATACTCGTCCCATTCTCCTAAAAAGGCTTTGAGCCGACAAAACATGGAAAAGCGCCACTCCAGATCCGGCAGCACAAAAAAGCAGTGCTCCACTTCCAGATCCAGTCGATTCATGCCCGCCTCGATTTGCGGCAACAGATGGTACATCTCCTTAAGCCACACCAGCGGCTGGTAGCTCTCCAGATAATCTATCATCAGACAAAATGCCCGAATTGCCGAGATCAGCTTGGTATAATTGTCTTCCACGTTCTGGCATCCGTCCCTCTTCGTTGGACTTAGCTAAAAGCTTAGACCATAAACTTCGACCCTAAGGCTTTTGATGTCATCTCCAATTCCAGTCTTGACGATCTCGGGCCATGATCCCACCGGAGGTGCAGGCATCCAAGCAGACATCGAGGCTATTTTAAGTCACGGCTGTCACCCTTTGAGCTTGATTACCTGCCTGACTGCTCAAGACACGCAAAACGTCAAGGAAATCTTCCCTCAATCGGCCAGCGCCTTGGAGGAGCAACTCCAGGTGCTTTTCGACGATATTCCCGTAAACGCGGTTAAGATCGGGCTTTTAGGTTCGGTGGAGATCGCCAAAGTCGTAGCTTCCGCCCTACACAGATACCAGCCTCAGGTCGTCGTGCTCGACCCAGTGCTGAGTTCTGGTGGCGGTAAACCCCTTGCCGACGACACGCTGATTCAGATCCTTTGGGACGAGCTACTGCCGCTTACCACAGTCTTGACCCCCAACCACTTGGAAGCCCAGCGTCTCACCGGCCAGCGGAAAATCGCCGCATGCGCCCACGCAGTGCTGGAGACAGGCTGCAAGGCTGTGCTGATCACTGGGGGAGACGAACCTACCCCTTTGATTTATAACACTTTATATCATACAAATGGGCGCAAGACTTTTACTTGGGAAAGACTCCCCTACGGCGCCCACGGCTCAGGCTGTACCTTGGCATCTGCTCTGACCGCTCTGCTCGCCCAAGGTTTTCCCCTAGAAGAAGCCGCGCGCAAGGCGCAGCAATACACCTGGAATGCGATCAAGCACGGATTCAAACTCGGCCACGGTCAACTCCTTCCCCACCGCTTGTTCTGGAGCTAACATGCCGCTACCTTTTCCGCGCCGCGGCTTATACGCAATCACCCCCGACTGCGAGGATTTTGCTCTACTCCTGACCCAGGTCGAAGCTGCCCTGGCAGGTGGGGCCAAAGCCATTCAACTGCGTGACAAACGCCGCTGCATAAGTTGCGCCAACGCTAAGCAGCTCTTGGAACTTTGCCATGCTTATCAAGCCCCACTCATCGTCAACGACGACCTCGAGCTCGCTGCACGCATTGGTGCCGACGGCGTTCACCTCGGCCGCACGGATGCAGCGCTCAGCCAGGCGCGGGAACGGCTTGGACCTGAGGCCATCGTCGGGATCTCCTGCTACGCCGATCTAGACCAGGCCATCCGCGCGGCAAGAAGCGGAGCCACCTACGTAGCATTCGGCGCGTTCTTTCCCTCGGCCACTAAACCCAACGCAGCGTCCGCACCCATCGGACTGCTCTCAGCGGCCAAAGCAGTTCTGGCTTGCCCCATCGTCGCCATCGGCGGCATCACCCCGGAAAACGGTGCCTCCTTGCTCAAAGCAGGCGCCGATCTGCTCGCGGCGATCGCGGGTGTCTTCGGCTCAGACCCAAAGCAAGCCGCTTCCCACTACGCCAGCTTGTTCAACCCAAACTAAGCGGGCGTTTTTTCCTGTTCTATGTCCACCTGCCACAATTTTTCCAGTTGATAGAAATTCCTGGTCTCAGGCAGCATCACGTGGACGATAACATCTCCCACGTCCACCAGTATCCAATCCCGAGCGTATTCTCCCTCTACCCCGAGCGGTTTGACCTTATGCTCGGCTAACTTCTCCACTACCTTGTCAACGAGCGCACGGACGTGACGCTCGGAAGTCCCAGAAGCCACCACCATATAATCGGTAATCGAGGTTTTGCCCCTTACGTCGAGCACGCTTACCTGTTTGGCTTTGAGATCATCCAAAGCATCCAACACCCATTGTAGCAACTGCTCTGTTTCGATCATGACACCTGTCTTTTGATGGATTGGGTCGTCTGATAATAGCCCCCCTCGTGGATCAAGGCCAACACGCTATCTGGCAACAGATACCTGGGATCGCGCCCGGTCGCCAGACATTGGCGGATGAAACTCGAAGAAATATCGAGCTGGGTAACCGGTTGGAAATAGATGACCCCTGCCGGGTTACGGAGCAAATCTTCTTTTTCTACCGACTGTCGACCTAGAAGCTGCTCCGCCAATCCCGCAGGCCATTGGAGTGCATAGCCGGGACGAGTCATCACGACCACGTGCGCCAACTCGAAGATCGCCGGCCACTGGTGCCAAGTAGGCAGCCCCAGGAAGGCGTCCATCCCGACCAACAAGCACAAAGGTATCTGCCCAAGCTCCTGCCGCAGCGATCTTAGCGTATCTACCATGTAAGAAGGTCCAGAACGCAAAAGCTCCCGCTCATCGAGCTTGAACCCAGGCGGAGCATCTACCAGTGCGGCTTCGAGCATGCGCCGCCTGGCCTCGGCAGAGGCCGCAGGCGGCCCGCGGTGAGGGGGTAGGCGAGCGGGGACAAACCGCACCTGGGCAAGTTCCAGCGCCTCCTTGACCTCTAGCGCCGTGCGCAGATGGCCGTAATGAACCGGGTCGAAGGTACCGCCGTAGATCCCGATCACGTGCGGATGTGGCCGTCTCCCAGCACGATGAACTTCTGCGTGGTCAGCCCTTCCAGCCCAACTGGACCGCGCGCGTGGAGCTTGTCGGTACTGATCCCGATCTCGGCCCCCAGGCCGTATTCGAAACCGTCGGAGAAACGGGTGGAAGCATTGACCATCACCGAACTGGAATCCACCTCGCGCAGGAAACGTCTGGCGCGGCTGTAATCCTCAGTGACGATGGCATCGGTGTGGGCCGAGCCGTACTTGGCGATATGCTCGATCGCCTCGTCCAACCCGGCCACCACGCGGATAGCCAGAATCGGAGCCAGATATTCGGTATACCAATCGGCTTCGGTAGCGGCCAGGCAATCGGCAATGATGGCCTGGGTTTTAGCACAGCCACGCAGTTCCACCCCCACCTCACGGTACTTCTTGGCCAAGGGTGGCAGCACTTGGGCCGCGATCCCTTCGGCCACCAGTAGAGTTTCCATAGCATTACAGACCCCGAAGCGCTGCGCCTTGGCATTGAAGGCGATGGCGATCGCCTTTTCCAGATCAGCCCGGTCATCGATATAGACGTGACAGTTTCCGTCCAGGTGTTTGATTACCGGAATCCTGGATTCAGCCACGATCCGCTCGATCAACCCCTTACCCCCACGGGGGATAATCACATCCACATAGCGGTCTAGTTTGATCAGTTCTGAAACCGCAGCGCGATCGGTCGTTTCGATCAGCTGCACGGCTGTCTCGGGCAATCCGGCCTGCACCAGGCCCTGACGAATACAGGTCGCTAACGCCTGATTGGAATGGATCGCCTCGGAGCCGCCGCGCAAAATACAAGCATTGCCGGCTTTCAGACACAGCCCAGCTGCGTCGACGGTCACATTGGGACGCGATTCGTAGATGATCCCGATGACTCCCAACGGAACCCGCATTCTGCCGACCTGAATGCCGGAAGGCCGGTAGTTCAGGTCAGTCACCTGACCGACCGGGTCGGGGAGAGCAGCAATCTGGCGCAACCCCTCCGCCATGACGTCGATTCTGGAATCGGTCAATTCGAGTCGATCTAAAATGGCTGGGCTTAGGCCTTTCTCTCGACCAGCCGCCAAGTCTCTTGCATTTTCGCGTTTGATCCGCTCGCGCCCAGCCTCGATCGCAGCAGCTATGGCCAACAACGCCTGATTCTTGGCAGAAGTCGAAGCCCGCCCGATCATCCTGGCGGCGGTCCGGGCCTGGTGTCCCAAGCTCTCTATGTACTGAAATAGATCGTGCATGGTGGTTTCTCAGTCCAGTTCAGGAAAACAATCTGACTCAGCGGTCGCCAAAGCCAGGCAGACGTTCCTAAGTTGCGCCCAGGCATCGCCCAAGGCCTTGCCCTTGATGACCGCATCGATCTCGGCAGCTTGGCGCAAGGCTGTATGGAGAGTCGCTCGTTTAAGCCGCTTTAAGGCGCGCTCCATCTGAACCTGACGCCGGTCCCACAGGCGCAACCGACGACAGCTCTGCGGCAGCGGAACCCCTACGCGTTGATCCTCCAACAGCTGAAGCAACGCCCGCAGCTCACGGGTGATCGCCCATAATACCACAGCTGGCGCTACTCCCTCCCCGCGCAGCCCGTTCAGGATGCGGTCGACCCGGACAACCTGCCCTGTAAGCCAAGCCTCGGTCAAATCGAACACGTCGAAGCGGGCGTTATCGGCCACCGCCTCGGCCAGCATTTGGACGTTCACCCGGGTGGGGCCGTAGAGCACGTAGAGTTTGTCGATCTCCTGGGCTGCCGCCAGGAGATTACCCTCGGTGCGCGCTGCTAAAAAATGGAGCGCCTCGCGATCCAGGTCAAGCCCCTTAGATTTGGCCCTGCCTGCTAAAAAGTCCAACAACTCCTGCCCACTCAGGGAATGTACCTGAACACCGACCCCGAGCGTCTCTAGCTGGATAAACCAGCGGGCTTTCTGAGTCGCGGCGGGAAGATTCTCTAACTGTAACAGCAGTACGATCGCCTCGGGCGGCCGCTCGGAATAGCGGGTGAGCACCCTCGCCCCCTCGTCGCCGATCTTACCGTCCAGCACTCGCACATCCAGTAAGCGCCGGTTCGAAAACAGCCCCATAGCGTCAACCTCGGCCGCCAGGAGGTTCCAATCAAACCCGGGTAGTGCGGTATAGACCCGGCGTTCCTCAAACCCGGCCTCCTGGCACGCACGGCGGATGCGATCTGCTGCCTCGCTTAACTGCAGTGGCTCATCTCCGTAGAGCAGATAAACTGGGGCGGGTATAGCAAGCTGTCCGGCAAGCTGGTCGAACCTGACTCTCACGCTATCCCTCAAGCGCTTTCCTCAGGCGCCGTAGCAGGGCTTGCGCTGTCTCCCGGCGCATCTCCTCCCAGATTACCCCTTCCTCCACCGCTTTGCCGATCACATCCAGTTGCGGATTTAGGTAAACCCGGTGGACAGCGATGGGTTCAGCAGGAATCAGAACCTTGCCGTCGGGGGCGCGTGCCTCGAAGCGGAGCCTGAGGATCAGTTCAAATTCGACCGCTTTGCCGTTCTGATCCAGCGACAGCACGCGCCGGTCTTCCTGAATATCGGAAATCACCAGCACGCTGCCGGCAAGCTTGGGATCGGTCACCAATTCCCCTTGGAACGAGGCTAAAATCGCCCTGAGATCGCCGGCGAAGGGGTGATTCAAAGGGATGCCCTGGAGCGCGATCACGCGCTTTTCCGGCGGCAGTTCCAATGCTCCGCGCAGGTGGAAACCACATCCTTGTAGCAATCCCAAGCAGAGGATCAAGACAATTCGCATCAATGCCCCCATGATTCGATCGAGTTAGTATAATATTGTTTTTTGACCCATCAACTAGCGCTGTGGCGCCTATGAGTTTTCAGGAGTTGATTTTAGC
Organism: uncultured Methylococcales bacterium; assembly: GCA_964654415.1. Taxonomy (GTDB): domain Bacteria; phylum Pseudomonadota; class Gammaproteobacteria; order Methylococcales; family Methylothermaceae; genus Methylohalobius. Next base: position 59,681 of record CAZZIP010000013.1, read on the forward strand.
CCTGCAAAATTACTGGGCTAAGCAAGGTTGTGCTTTGCTTCAACCCATGGACATGGAAGTGGGGGCCGGTACTTTTCACCCCGGCACTTTCCTGCGTGCGATTGGCCCGGAACCGTGGCGCACCGCTTACGTTCAGCCCTCGCGCCGCCCCACCGACGGCCGCTATGGGGAAAACCCCAATCGCCTCCAGCACTATTACCAGTTCCAAGTATTGCTCAAGCCTTCGCCCTTGGAGATTCAGGACTTGTACCTTGATTCTCTGCGCTTTCTGGGCTTGGATCTGCTCGAGCACGACGTGCGTTTCGTAGAGGATAATTGGGAGTCTCCCACCCTAGGCGCGTGGGGGCTGGGCTGGGAAGTCTGGTTGGACGGCATGGAGATCACTCAGTTCACTTATTTTCAGCAAGTGGGCGGGCTCGACTGCCGGCCGGTATCGGGGGAGATCACTTATGGCTTGGAACGGATCGCTATGGTCCTCCAGAACCAGGAAAGCGTCTTTAACTTAGTCTGGACCAAAAACGGGGAACAGACCATCACCTACGGCGACGTATTCCACCAGAACGAAGTGGAAATGTCGGCCTACAACTTCGAGCACGCCGACGTTGAATTTCTGCGGCAAAGCTTCGAGGCCCACGCGCGCGAATGCCAAAAGCTATTGGCCTTAGGTTTGCCCTTGCCCGCCTACGATCAGGTGCTAAAAGCCTCCCACACCTTCAATCTGCTGGATGCCCGGGGTGCCCTCTCGGTCACCGAACGCCAGCGCACCATCCTGAGGGTACGCGAGTTGGCCAGAGGCGTGGCAAAGTGTTATTTCGATCGCCGCCAGGCGCTCGGCTTCCCGATGCTGTCCAAGAAGGAAGGTTGATGGCTACACGCGACTTGTTGTTCGAACTGGGCACCGAGGAACTTCCTCCCAAAGCGCTGCGCACCTTGATGGAGGCCCTGCGCGATGAAGTGGAGAAGCGGCTTAAGCAAGCCGAGCTCGAATTCGCCTGCATCCGCGCTTATGCCACTCCGCGCCGGCTGGCCTTGATCGTTCACGAACTGGCCGAGCGCCAGAAGGACCTCAGCGTGGAACGGCGTGGCCCGGCGCTCAAAGCCGCTTTCGACGCGGCTGGCCGACCGACAGCGGCGGCGTTTGGATTCGCCCAAAGCTGCGGGGTGGCCGTCGAAGCGCTCGAGACGCTCAAAAACGCCAAAGGGGAATGGCTATTGTATCGACAAACCGTACCAGGGGCAGCTGCAGCCGAGATTATCCCCGACCTCCTGCGCCAGGCCCTCGCCGCCTTACCGATCCCCAAACGGATGCGCTGGGGCGAGCGCGAGGATGAGTTCGTGCGCCCGGTCCACTGGGCGGTCCTGATGTTCGGCAGCGAAGTCATCGACGCCGAGATCCTCGGTGTCCGCACCGGCAATTTCACTTTTGGCCATCGTTTCCACTGCCCGCAACCGCTCTTCCTTGTTAACCCAGACCACTACGCCCAACTCCTGCAGAGCTGCGGCCGGGTGATCGTTGATTTCGATGAGCGTCGCCGTCACATTCACCAACAGGCATCAAAACTGGCTAAAACCGCCGGCGGCACTGCCCTCATCGAGGACGCCCTGTTAGACGAGGTCACCGCATTGGTGGAGTGGCCGGTGGGGCTTTTAGGAGCGTTCGAGACGCGTTTTTTGGCCCTGCCCAAGGAAGTTCTGATCACCGTGATGCAGTCTCATCAAAGATATTTTCCTGTTCTCGACCCGGAAGGCAGGCTGAAACCATGTTTCATCGCTATTGCCAATCTGGATAGCAAACGGCCTGAAGTCGTGCGCGCAGGCAATGAGCGGGTAATCCGTCCGCGCCTTACCGATGCCGAATTCTTTTGGCACCAGGACCTCAAAATTCCCCTAGAAAATCACCTTGAGAAGTTAGCAGGCCAAATCTTCCAGCAAAAGCTGGGCACGCTGCTGGACAAGACTCACCGCCTGGAGAAATTGGCTGCGATTTTGGCCGAATGGCTGGCTGCCGATGTGACCAGAGCTAAACGCGCCGCCAGGCTTTCTAAGACCGACCTGGCCACCGCCATGGTGGGAGAATTCCCCGAACTCCAGGGGATCATGGGCTACCACTATGCCTTGTCCCAGGGAGAAGATCCTGAGATAGCCGCCGCCTTAGACGAACAGTATCGGCCCCGCCATGCCGGCGCTCCCCTGCCGGAGACCGTCACTGGCCAAATCCTCGCCTTAGCGGACAAACTCGATACCCTGGTGGGAATTTTCAGCATCGGCCTTGTTCCCACCGGCACCAAGGACCCTTATGCCTTACGCCGGGCTGCGTTTGGAATCATTCGCATTGTCCTAGAAAAACGCTTAGATTTGGATCTCAAAGCCTTGCTGACCCAAGCTGCAGAACTTTACCCGCATGAATTCGACCGGGCTGAAACGGTACGCGCCGCCTACCGGTTCATCCTCGAGCGACTCAAAGGTTATCTGCTCGATCTTGGGTTTACCTCCGATGAATTCGAGGCGGTAGCTGCGCTCGAACCTTCCAACTTGCTGGACTTCCGCTACCGGATCGAGGCGGTTCACGCCTTCCGCAAACTGCCACAAGCAGAAAGTTTGACCGCAGCCAACAAACGCATTCGCAATATCCTGCGTCAAAGTCAAGCGAAGGAATTCGGTCCGGTCAGCCAAGACCTACTTGAGGCGCCAGAAGAGCAGGCCTTATACCAAGCTATCTCGCACGCTAGAGATAAGCTCAAGCACTTGTTAGACGAGCGCAACTACACCGCCGCTCTCCAACACTTGGCCGGACTCAAAGCAAGCATAGACGCTTTCTTCGATCACGTGCTCGTGATGGTGGAGGACGCCAGGCTGCGCCAGAACCGGTTGAACCTTCTGGCCGAGACATTGGGGCTTTTTCTTCAGATCGCCGACATTTCCTGCCTGCAAGGATAAGTCATGGGCAAAGTGGGATTGGGAATCTACCTGCGTTCGGCTCTGTTCCTGGCAGTCCAGACTGCGATTACCGTAGTTCTGACTCCCTTCGTGCTCTTAATTTCTCTCCTGCCTCAATATGAATATCGCTATCTTTTAGCGCGCTTCTGGGCGCGCTCGCTGATTTGGGCAGCCTCTGCCATCTGCGGCATCAGGTATACCATCAAAGGGCTAGAGAATATCCCGCCGCGTAACGGCGTGGTCTTGAGCAAACACCAGTCCGCTTGGGAAACCTTGATGCTGTTTTTGATCTTCCCCAAGGCAGTCTATGTGCTCAAACAAGAACTCCTTAGGATTCCATTCTTCGGCTGGTGCCTAGCTCGCTATCACCACATCGCCATCGACCGCAGCCAGCGCCGGGCAGCCATGCTATCCTTGCAAAAACAAGGACTTGATCGCCTCAAAGAAGGACACTGGGTCATCATTTTTCCCGAAGGTACCCGCGTCGCCCCTGGGGAAAGGCGGCGTTATGCCAGCTCCGGTGGAGCATTAGCCGAACGCGCCGAGGTGCCGGTCGTGCCGGTTGCCCACAACGCCGGGGAATTCTGGCCAAGGCGTAGCTTCCTCAAGTATCCGGGAGTGATCCAGCTCTGTATCGGCCCTCCGCTCTCTGGCAGCGCTTCGGAAATCAATCGCCTGGCGGAAGAGTGGATAGAAGCTCAAATGGCCATAATCACATCTTCCGACCCGGATGTGATCGCGCATCGGCCTCCTGCTGCTTCGTCCCCCATTCGAGGAAAGTGAGCGACCTTCCTTGGGTTTACTTGTTTAAACAGGATACCGAATTGACCGCTGCTACGGTCTCGCCGGCTTCGTTTAAGACCTTTGCCGACACCGTCCCCTGGATGAAACCTGGGGAAATAGCCGTCGCGCCTTCAGCGATGTCGCCTGGATCACTGTCGAAATCGAATTCCACTTCGTCACCCGTCGTATTCTTTAAGGGAGAAGCGGCCGTGTTCACACCCGAAGCGATCTCCGCCGCATAGCGGCCAGCACTCAAGTTTTTTGCGCTGACCGAGACCTTGGACCGGTTTTCACGCCTCTCGCAGATCACCAGGATATTAGTAGCACCATCATCGTCGAAATCATCGTCGTGGAACTTAGCAAAATCGGCTATCGCCTGGCAGAGGTCGGGATCTTCCACTTCGGCGAATTTGAGTTCGAAGTTCATGGAATTGCCGCGACGGTCCAATATCACGTCGAAAAAATGCCCGTCTATGTTCGGGTCTAAGTTTTTCACTTCAACGCAGGGAATTCTAAGCTCGTTCACTCTAAAGTCAGCCAAAGATACCCCGCCGATCTTGTCGCTCCCATGCCCTTCATGCCCAAAGGCCAAGTTACCCGTCAGGCACATAGCCGCCAACAATAAACCGGTTTTAGTCATAACTTTCTCCTCTTAAGTTTATCTTTCCTATGCGGTTCGCTCTGTTTTGCCAGCCGTGCTAGCACGGGCCATCTTTCTGAGCCAGGCGCTAACCTACGAACCTGAGATGATCTGGCCGCAGATCTTGCCAGCCCTAAAAACCTCCGTTTGGAATTTTAGCCTATGCCTGGCGTGCGTGAACACCCAACCTCCCAGATCGCATATTCCCAAATCCAAACCACTAAAGCCAAGCGTAATTTAAGGGGGCATGGGCAGATTCTTTATAGCCAATAGCATTTGAGATTGTTTTACTGCAGGCGGCAAAGCCATGCATAAGTCCCATTATTCTCCCTCCCAATGCAGCGCTCCCCCGGTCTGATACTCAGTAACTCGCGTTTCAAAGAAGTTCTTTTCCTTGCGAAAACCGATCTGCTCCTCCCACCACGGCAGGGATTCCGCTTCGGCCTCCAGATAGAGCGGCGAAAAACCCAAATCCAAAAGGCGCCGGTTGGCAAGATACTTGACGTGGCGCAGGTGGAGCTTCAGGTCATAGCCGAGCATGGGTTTTACGGCGTATTCGGCATAGGCCTCTTCCAGTTCCATGGCTTCGCGCATCAGAGCATGGGCTTCAGATTCTTCCAGGCGAGTCTCCGGGTTTTCCTGCCACAGCGCCCAGATCAAGGCGCGGCCAAAAGCGACGTGGCCGGACTCGTCGCGGGCGATGTACTGGAGCTGCTCGCCGGTGCGGACCATCAGCCGTCTTCTCTGCATGGAGAAGATCGGACAGAAGCCTCCCATGAACCAAACTCCTTCAAAGATCATGTAGTAGAAGAACAGACCCTTGGCGTAGTCTCTCAAATCCCCATTTTGTCCTTGGAGACTGCGGGTTTTGGAGTTGCTGTATTCGAACTTGGCGCGGATCTGTGGAATCGCTTGGTACAAGAGATAAATCTCGTCCTCGTCGAAGTTGAGCGATTCGATGATATGCTGGTAGCTCATGGAGTGGATGGTTTCCTGGTGCATCTGGGCGACGATGGCCATGCCGACCTCGGGCGCAGTGATGCGCTCATATACGGCTAGGGCCAGGTTGCGCTGGTGAAGCGCGTCGGCGGTGGTCAAGGTAGCGAAGGTGGTAAAGAAGGTATGGCGCTCATTGGCCGAGAGTTTTTTAAGCGCCATTAGATCTTCTCCCATACCGATTTCAGTAGGCAGCCAGAAATTGCGCTGGGAAGTGAGATAGGCGTCCCAGGCCCAGCGGTATTTGATGGGGGCAATGTTGGAGGTCAAGCTGCTCCCTCCTACCAGACGTTTTTCGGCTTCCAGCGCTGGTTCCGCTATCGGGTCAGCAGCCACCGCCGGCATAGAAATGAAACGCTCTCTGGACTTTGCGATAGCTTGCGGCTTTAGGTTCTCCAACGGATCATCCCAAGTTAACATGGCGCTTTTCTCCTTCTTTACTGACAGGCTTCACAACTGGGGTCAAGGATTGAACAGACCTTAGACTCTTCCTCCCCAGGCCTGGAAGCTACGGAGGTATGTCGCTCCACTCGGCTTGCCCCGAGGGTGCGTAGGTAATAGGTAGTCTTAAGTCCTCGTATCCAGGCGAACTTGTATAAAGTATCGAGTTTTTTGCCCGAAGGCTCGGCCAGGTATAGATTCAAGGACTGGCTTTGATCCAGCCACTTCTGGCGACGCGATGCTGCCTCCACCAGCCAACGCGGATCGATCTCAAAAGCGCAAGCATATAGAGTTTTAAGGTCATCGGGAATGCGGTCGATCATCTGGACGCTGCCGTCGTAGTATTTGAGATCGGCGATCATCACCTCGTCCCAAAGCCCACGCGCTTTCAAATCCCTGACTAGGTAAGGATTAACTACGGTGAACTCGCCTGAAAGGTTAGATTTGACGTATAGGTTCTGATAGGTCGGCTCGATCGACTGGGACACCCCACAGATGTTGGAAATGGTCGCTGTAGGGGCGATGGCCAGGCAGTTGGAATTGCGCATCCCTTTTTTGACTCTCTCGCGCAGGGCCTCCCAGTCCAAGGTGCTGGAACGATCCATCTCCAGATAGCCGCCCCTGGCCTGCTCGAGCAGCTCGATGGAGTCTATGGGCAAAATCCCTTTTGACCACAGAGAGCCTTCGAACGAAGGATAACAGCCGCGCTCTTTTGCCAATTCGGTCGAAGCCCAGATAGCGTGATAGCTGACTAACTCCATGCTGCGATCGGCGAATGCGACTGCCGCCTCGCTGGCATAAGGGAGGCGCAATTTATACAGAGCATCCTGAAATCCCATGATCCCCAAGCCCACCGGACGATGGCGCAGGTTGGAACGGCGCGCCTTGGGGACGCTGTAGTAGTTGATGTCAATGACGTTGTCGAGCATCCTCATGGCGGTCCAAATTGTGCGTCTGAGCTTGTTCTCATCGAGACCATCTTCTGTCACATGGGACGCCAGATTCACCGAACCCAGGTTGCAGACAGCGATTTCCTCGTCCGAGGTATGCAGGGTAATCTCGGTGCAAAGATTAGAGCTATGCACCACTCCTACGTGCTGATTGGTGTATCGTAAATTGCAAGGGTCTTTGAAAGTGATCCAGGGATGGCCGGTCTCGAACAGCATGGTGAGCATCTTGCGCCACAGGCTCACCGCAGGCACCTTTTTGAACAGCCTGATTTCACCGCGCGCAGCCTTTTCCTCGTAAGCCAGATAGGCTTCCTCGAACGCCTTGCCGACCTTGTCGTGAAGGTCCGGAACTTCATCCGGGGAAAATAGGGTCCACTCGCCTTCTTCGGCGACCCGCTTCATGAATAGGTCTGGCACCCAGTTGGCGGTGTTCATGTCATGACAGCGGCGTCGTTCGTCGCCAGTGTTCTTGCGCAGTTCCAGAAATTCCTCGATGTCCAGGTGCCAAGTTTCCAGATAAGCGCAGATAGCGCCCTTCCTGCGCCCGCCCTGGTTGACAGCCACTGCGGTGTCGTTGGCCACCTTCATGAACGGCACCACCCCCTGTGAAGTGCCGTTGGTTCCCTTGATGTGGGCCCCCATCGCCCGCACCCGAGTCCAGTCATTGCCTAAGCCCCCGGCGTGCTTAGATAGCAGCGCGTCTTCTTTGTAGGCGTTAAAGATGCCTTCTAGATCGTCAGGGATGGTAGTAAGGTAGCAAGACGACAGCTGTGGCCTTAAGGTCCCGGAGTTGAACAGGGTCGGAGTCGAACACATGAAATCGAAGCTGGAAATCAGATCATAGAACTCGATCGCGCGCGCTTCGCGTTCGATCTCGTTCTTGGCCAGCCCCATAGCCACGCGCATGAAAAACGCTTGGGGCAGTTCAAAGCGTATGCCCTGGTGATGGAGAAAATATCGGTCATATAAAGTTTGAAGGCCAAGATAGGTAAATTGCAAATCGCGCTCGGGTTTGAGCGCCTTGCCCAAGCGCTCGAGATCGTATTGGCCTAGCACCGGGTCGATCAGTTCCAACTCGATGCCGCGGCGGATGTAACGTGCAAAGTAGGCGCTATAGAGCTCGCCTGTTTCAGCTCCGATGGCGGTCTCGAAATGGCTGCTCAAAAATCCCAAAACCTCGCTGCGGATTTTGTCCAAAAGCAGACGAGCGGCGACAAAGCTGTAGTTAGGCGATCGTTCGATCCTGGTCCTGGCTGCCAGGATTAGAGTATCGATCACTTCGGGCTCAGGAATCCCATCATAGAGGTTGCGCTTGGCCTCGGCTAAGATCCACTCTCCGTCGACGTCTTCCAGCCCTCGGCAGGATTCCTCTACCAACCGGCGCATCCTTGCCTCGTCGAGCGGTTTGCGCCGGCCTTGCGAATCGGTGACCTGCAACTCGAAGCGTGGTGAAACCTTCTGTTCCTTGTCCGCCCGCAGGCGCGCCCGCTCTTCTCGATAAAGCACATAGGCGCGCGCTACTTTGTGATGGCCGCCGCGCATCAACGCCAATTCCACCTGATCCTGGATGTCCTCGATATGAATGGATCCGCCGGCAGGCAGACGCCGCATGAGCGCCCGTACCACTTGCTCGGTCAGATCGGCCACGGTGTCGTGGATTCGGCGGCTGGCGGCAGCTTGTCCGCCTTCTACGGCCAAAAAGGCTTTGGTGATGGCGATACGGATCTTGTTGGGATCAAAACTGGTGAGCTTGCCGTTGCGGCGGATGACTCTAAGCTCACCCGGAATCATAGCTTGAATCTCTGGGCTCAGCTTGGGGGTAGTGAAGGCTTCAATTTCGGTGTTACTTAATGGGCTGACAATGTCGACTGGCATGGCTCATCGGTAGTGGTAGTCTCTATTAGTTTTTTAGTAACTTGCCAACCACAATATATTGTATTTTTTTGTGCATTTTTATATCTTATGTTTATATATTTATAATTATTCAGCATAACTATGTAGCCCCATTGTCTTTTGGCAAAATAGACAAGACTAAAAACTACAACGGGATCGCCCATGCCTACCGAAAACCAATTCTCTCCGACCCCTACGCTGTCTCAGTGGTTCTTCAAATGGGTCCGGCGTATTTTCCCTACTCCCCAAGCCATCGCACTGACCGCATTGCTTGCCCTCGGCTTCCTAGCGGTCGTATGGCTTTCGGATATGTTGATGCCGGTTTTCGCCGCTTTGGTGATCGCCTATCTTCTGGAGGGGTTAGTAGCCATATTGGAGCGCTGGAAGGCTCCGAGGCTGGTAGCGGTATGCACAGTATTTATGGCCTTTATGGCGATGCTCCTATTTAGCATCATCGCCTTGCTGCCGCTGCTTTTCCAACAGTTGGGCCAACTGGTCCAGCAACTGCCCATCATGGTGACTCAGGGGCTGGCACTGCTCAATCGACTGCCTGAACTCTACCCGGAATTCATCAGCCAGCATCAGGTCAACGAACTGATATCAGCTATTCGGTTGGAACTGATAACTGCGGGACAAACTCTGTTGACTTATTCGTATGCCTCATTGGTCAACGTCATTTCGATCATCATTTACGTCATCCTGGTGCCGGTTTTGGTATTTTTTTTCCTCAAGGACAAACAGAAGATCTTGACCTGGTTCCAACAGTACCTACCCAAGGACATTCATTTGACTGCCCAAGTGTGGCGTAACGTTGACGCCCAAATTGGCAATTATATCCGCGGCAAAGCGATAGAAATCCTGATCGTGTTTTTGGCCAGTTACGCAACTTTCTCTCTGCTGGGACTCAATTACGCGCTGTTGCTCTCGGTATTGGTGGGATTGTCAGTGATCATCCCCTACATCGGTACTATCGTGGTTACTTTCCCTATCCTGATCGTAGCCTACTTTCAATGGAGCCTGACTAGCCCTTTTTGGTATGTCACTACGGCCTATTTCGTGATCCACGCGATAGACGCGCTGCTCTTAGTGCCAATTTTGTTTTCGGAGGTAGTCAACCTCCATCCAGTCGCAATTATCGTGGCGATCCTATTTTTTGGTGGGCTATGGGGGTTTTGGGGAGTGTTCTTCGCCATTCCGTTGGCGACCTTGGTAGAAGCCGTCCTGAGCGCTTGGCCCAGGAATCAAAATCACCAACGCGCGCAGTACAGCTTAGATAAAGAAGTCAAACGGCCTGCAATGCCTTGAGTTTCTTCAACACCTCGTCTACATGGCCTTTGACCTTCACTTTCCGCCACTGAGCTACCAGCCGGCCTTTAGGGTCGATAAGGAAGGTGCTGCGTTCGATCCCACGGACCTCACGGCCAAACATTTTTTTCTGCTTAAGCACCCCGAATAGAGAGCAGAGAGTTTCGTCCCGATCGGCAATCAGTTCAAACGGGAACTGATGACGGGCCTTAAAATTTTCATGGCTTTTGAGGCTATCGCGGGAAACCCCAAAGATGACCGCATTTAGTCGTTCAAAGTCCTGGAAGTGATCCCGGAAGGCAATCCCTTCCAAGGTGCATCCTGGAGTGTGATCTTTGGGGTAAAAGTACAAGATCACGTATTTCCCACGCAGATCAGCCAATCTGACGGTCTGACCACCCGTGGCGAGCGCTTCAAAATCCGGCACCGGTGCCGGCTGAACTGTGGCATCGGTCACAAGCTTTGCCTTCAAAGGATGGGTTTGATCGGTTCTAGGATGGCATCGACCTGCAGTTGCTCGCAAAAGTCCAGAAAATCGTCTCGCAAGGAAAGCACAGAAATCTCCTCTGGGATCCTCAACAAGAGGTGAATGGTACAAACCGTAGAATCTACATAGGGCAACTGGTAACAACTGGAACGCAGGTCCTGGACCAGGATCCCCTGAGCACCGAGAAATCGGATCAAATCTGCCAGAATTCCAGATCGATTCCTGGCCACCACGTCGGCGACGTAAAGTAGTTCGCTATTCTCTTGCTCTTTGGTATCCTCCGGCAACCGCTTAAAAAATACTTGGGCACGTTGCTGCAGCCCGGTAAGTGAATTCTCCAACCGGGCAAGGTGGTTCCAATTACCCTCTACCAACATGAAGCAAGCATAGCCACTCGCCAACCGGCTCATACGGCTTTCTAGAATGTGACAAGCGCTCTCTTGGACAGCAGAGATCAACCGCTCGAATAGATTAGATTCCTGGACCTCCAGGGCAGTGATGATTAATTGCATATTTTCCCACTGACCGTAAACGCAAACTCTTCCAAATCGGTTAAAATGTGAAAGTTTGACCGACTCATGAAACGGACATCTCCAACATGTTAGAAATCGAGTATGAACTCAGGGAGCAGGACCTGACCGCTTTCACTGAGCACCAACTCCAAGACAAAGAGCACTATCTGAAAATTTTGCGCCGCCATCAAATCACCCTCCCTGCTGTACTCGCCCTATTAGGGCTTGTGGTATGGATCTATTATGCCAATCTCCTAAGCGCTGTTTATATCGGTTTGATTGCCGTATTGTGGCATTATCTATCACCCGTACTCGTCAAATACAACATTCGTCATAAGATTCTCAAATTATACAGCGAAGCTGACAAACAACAGTTAGTTGGAAAATACAAACTGCGCTTAGAACCTCACACGTTGACAGAAATCCGCGGCACACAAGAAACGCGCATCCCCTGGCGGGACATCCTCAGAATTGAGGTCACAAAGCGCTATGTTTTCATTTATCTCGATGTAGACATGGCTTTGATCATCCCACGCAAAACCGTCAAAGGTGACATCCACAAATTTATCCAGATCGCAGACAAACGCATTTCTTCAGCTGAATAATCCATTAACCCAATCCAAAATAGCGGGCTTTGGATTCAAAAAAATTTTCTTTAAATTGGCGACCACATGACAGAGCCGTGTTGTCTTTATATTTGCCGTCTCATTAAAAAACCGCCTGTCCCCAGGGAGCCAAGTTTTCCGAATAGCTCCCGCTGACGCGCGTCCCCTTCACCTACCAATAGCGCAAGGACTTCATAAATAGCTGCGAGGTGATCTTTCGGCTCAACCAGATCGGAACTTTAACCTCAAGGCTTGAATATCGTCACGCAACCTCGCCAATGGTGCCTCATGCAGATGTCCCGTCAAATACTAAGAGCCATAAGGCAAAAGTTCCCCACGGGCGGTACCTAAAAGATCATAAAATTCATGCTCCAACAACATAGAGGGATCGATTTCCGCCGCCTCGGTCAAGCGAGCGCTTGCGCCAACAATATCCCATTCGGTTTTGACGCGCCCTTTATTCTCCGCAACTGTGCCAACATTTCCTACCAGGCAGCTCCAATAATAGAGCTGCCAACAAAGCATACTGCCTAGCCCTTATGGACTTCATCTTCTGTCGTTACCATCAGATTCTGGAGGTGGCGCTCTTCATACAACATCAATCTGCGCCGCTGATGCTCAACAAAAAACAGCAGGTAGCTGCTCAATAAAAAAGCCCCCAATAAGGGGGCTTTGAATGGGATAGATGAGACGTTTTATT
>CAZZIP010000014.1:0-69506 GCA_964654415.1 uncultured Methylococcales bacterium
GATTGATGTTGAGAGGACAAAAAGAGGGTAATCCCCCGCAGCGTGACGGATTTCTCAATGCTCAAGATGTGGGACACGGATCGTGCTTTAAGCTCACCGTTTCCGATCGGTCCGACCTCCCCCCCGGCCCGAAGGCCGAAGATACCTACCTCGCATCGAGGTGTTCCCCATAACGTTATGGGGAACCTTTTTTCTGGATTCGTCTCGCAGGCGGTAAAGCAGGCTTACTACTTCTTTTGGCTCTTTGGCCAGCTGAAGCCCAAGCAGGTCCAATATCCCAAGGGTCTCCTCGTAGGGGGTTAAGTCTTCCCATTGGAGGTTTTCCAAAAGGGCCAGGGTTTTGGCCTTGGGATCGTCGGCTTCCAGAGCAACCGCCGGAACCGTTTCCAGAGCCGCATTATCGGCCTGTCGAGCTTGAATACTAAAACTTCCGGAGGGCTGAGAATCGGCGCAAATGGGTAACGTTTCGAATATAGCATCTTGCTCTGCGATTGCAGGCATTTTCGGCAGGAAACGGCATGGGGGTTCTGTTCGAACGTTATGGTTTCCTAATCGTGCAGCATTCCTTGGTGGACGATGAAATCCACTATGGTCTGCAATCCTTCGCCCGTTTTGAGATTGGTGAAAACGAACGGCCGCTCGCCGCGCATCTTTTTGGCGTCGCGTTCCATAATTTCCAAAGAAGCTCCGACATAGGGCGCAAGATCGATCTTGTTGATGACCAGCAAGTCCGAGCGAGTGATGCCGGGTCCGCCCTTTCTGGGAATCTTGTCCCCAGCCGCTACATCGATGACGTAGATAGTGAGGTCAGCGAGTTCCGGGCTGAAGGTGGCGCTCAGGTTGTCACCGCCGCTTTCCACCAGCACGAAATCCAGTTCCGGGAACCGACGGCACAGTTCGTCGACGGCCGCGAGATTCATGGAGGCATCCTCCCGAATCGCCGTGTGCGGACAGCCGCCGGTTTCCACACCTAAAATGCGCTCCTCCGGCAGTGCCTGACTGCGGATCAGGAATTGCTGATCCTCGCGGGTATAGATGTCGTTAGTCACCACGCCGATTTGATAGCGTTCGCGCATCCGCCTGCATAACGCGTCCACCAGCGCAGTCTTTCCCGAACCCACCGGACCGCCGACGCCCACTCTCAGTACGTGCCGATCTTGATCACTCATGTCTTTTCTCCTAAGAACGGAATAGCCGCGAGTACTGCACCTCGTGGCGGCTGCTGGCCAGGACAAAACCGAAGGCGCTGCCGCCGATTTCTTCGTCGCTCAAATCGAGCGCCACCCTCACCCGGCCCGGCAATTCTAACGCCAAGGCGCTCAGCAACCGTTGCCCTGCCGCTTGGCCCAAGGGCACGAGCTTGACTGCGCACAACACCTGGTTTTCCAGCCAGCTCCACAGATAACCCAACATCGCCTCGAACTTCGGGATTTCCCAGCGCACCGCCGCCAAGCTGAAACTGGTGGCTAGAGTGGCGGACGGATTCCGCATCCAGGCTTCTGCAGCCTCGACATTCAAAGCGACGAGCAGTCTCGCCAGGGCCTGTCCACTCTGGCAATCTTCCGCACGCAACTCGCTGGTTTCCCGACAAGCCAAAAGATGGGTGCTCCAGCGTTCGACGGCGGCGACATCGGCTTCGGCCCAGGCATCGTACAGGCGCGATAAGCACGGCAAATCCGTTCTCGTTTGGCTGCGTTCGAGAATGCCGGCGATCCACTCGCCTGCCTGCTGCTCGTTGCCAATCCAACCATCTTCGACCGCCCGTTCCAAACCCTGCGAATAACTGTACATACCGATGGGTAACGCCGGGCTGACCAGTTGCAGCAGCTTCACGAGTTGGAGCTCAGTGACCATGAAGATGACCCCCGGGATAAGCCCCGCGCTCTGGCTCGAAAGGCATCAGCGCGTGCTCGACGGACAGGCCCAATCCCCGCACCATGTCGTCCAAGACGTGATCGCGCAGATAGCGCAGTTCGCCGCTGTCGATCTGCAGTGGAACATGCCGGTTGCCCAAGTGGTAACAGACCCGGGCGAACAACAGGGCATCGGAGGTCCTTACCACTGAAACCGGCTCTGCCGCAGCGCGTACCAGAACCACGCGACCGTCATCTGTGGCTAAACGGTCGCCGTCGCGGAGAACGGTTCCGCGGGAAAGAAAAATGCCCACTTCGACCCCGCTGTCCAAACGTGCCAGCAAGCGGGTTTTTTGACGAGCCTCGAAAGGCAATGTCAGTGTGTCGTGATGATCCGGTCCCGGCGGAGCGAATTTGCTGAGTTTCAGCATCTTTGGCGACTCAAAACAGAAAATACCGCTGCGCCAGGGGCAGCACATCCACCGGCTCGCAGGTCAGCAATACGCCGTCCGCGCGGACTGCATAGGTCTGCGGGTCGACCTCGATCCGGGGCGTATAATCGTTGTGAATCATGTTGGCTTTGCCGATGTTTCGGGTATTCGAAACGACGCCGACGAGCTTTTGAAGCCCTAGCCGCTCAGCGACACCCGCCTCGGCCGCCGCCTTCGACAAAAACACCATCGAGGTTGCCCGGCATGCGCCGCCGTAAGCCCCGAACATGGGGCGGTAATGCACCGGCTGCGGCGTCGGGATCGACGCATTCGGATCGCCCATAGGCGCAGCGGCGATCATCCCGCCCTTGATGATCAGACTCGGTTTTACGCCGAAAAAGGCCGGCCGCCACAGCACCAGGTCGGCCAGCTTGCCGACTTCCACTGAGCCTACCTCGTGGGCGATGCCATGGCTGATGGCCGGGTTGATGGTGTACTTGGCGATGTAGCGCTTGACCCGGAAGTTGTCGTGCCGCCCCTCTCCCCCGTCCCCACTCCCATAGGGAGAAGGGAGATAACCCCGTTGAACCTTCATCTTATGGGCGGTTTGCCAGGTACGCGCGATGACTTCCCCTACCCGCCCCATGGCCTGGGAGTCGGACGAGATCATGGAGAATGCTCCGAGGTCGTGCAGAATGTCCTCGGCGGCGATGGTTTCCCGGCGGATGCGGGACTCCGCAAAAGCGACGTCCTCTGGAATGCTAGGGTCGAGATGATGACAGACCATCAGCATGTCAAGGTGTTCGTCCACCGTGTTGACCGTATAAGGCCGGGTGGGATTGGTGGACGAAGGCAGCACGTTGGCTTCGCCGCACACCTTGATGATGTCTGGGGCATGACCACCGCCTGCGCCTTCGGTGTGATAGGTGTGAATGGTACGCCCCTTGAACGCGGCGATCGTGTCTTCGACGAAGCCGGATTCGTTCAGGGTGTCGGTATGAATCGCCACCTGCACGTCAAAACGGTCGGCGACCGAGAGACAGCAATCGATAGCGGCCGGCGTCGTGCCCCAGTCCTCGTGCAGCTTCAATCCCATCGCCCCGGCACGCAGCTGTTCCTCCAGTGCCTGCGGCAAGCTCGCGTTGCCCTTTCCCAGAAGGCCGATGTTCATCGGCAAGCCATCCACCGCCTGCAGCATGCGTTGGATGTTCCACGGTCCCGGCGTGCAGGTGGTGGCGTTGGTGCCGGTCGCAGGGCCGGTGCCCCCGCCGATCATGGTGGTCACGCCGGACATCAGGGCTTCTTCGATCTGCTGCGGACAGATGAAGTGAATGTGCGCGTCGATGCCACCCGCCGTGAGGATTTGCCCTTCGCCAGCGATGACTTCGGTGCCGGGTCCGATGACAATGTCGACCCCAGACTGGGTGTCCGGGTTGCCCGACTTGCCGATCCCGGCGATCCGCCCGCTCTTGATGCCGACATCTGCTTTGACGATGCCCCAGTAGTCCACAATCAGCGCATTGGTGATGACCATGTCCACCGCGGTTTCCGAAGTACACTGGCTTTGCCCCATGCCGTCGCGGATAACCTTGCCGCCGCCGAACTTTACTTCATCGCCGTAAACGGTGCGGTCTTCCTCCACCTGGATAAAGAGCTCGGTATCTGCTAACCGAACCCGATCCCCGGTGGTCGGGCCGAACATTTCGGCATAAGCCTGCCTTCCGATCCGACTCATAAGGCCCCCATGATCTTCTGTTGAAACCCGTAAACACGGCGATTGCCCGCGAACGGCACCAGCCGCACCTCGCGCGTCTGGCCAGGCTCGAAGCGAACCGCCGTGCCTGCCGGAATGTCCAGCCGATAGCCCCGTACCAGATCCCTGTCGAAACGCAAAGCCGAATTGGTCTCGAAGAAATGGTAATGGGAACCGACCTGGATCGGCCGATCTCCCGTATTCGCCACGACCACAGAAATAGCCTCGCGTCCCGCATTCAGCTCGATCTCACCATCTTCGACGATGATTTCTCCGGGTATCATCGATTTTCCCTCACAAAATTGGATTGTGGACGGTCACCAGCTTGGTGCCGTCCGGAAAAGTCGCCTCCACCTGCACCTCCGAAATCATCTCCGCTACGCCGTCCAGGACGTCCTCCCGGCTCAGCAAGGTGCGGCCGTATTCCATCAATTCCGCGACGCTGCGTCCTTCCCTGGCACCTTCCATGATGGCGGCGCTAATATAAGCCACCGCCTCCGGGTAGTTGAGTTTCAATCCCTTCGCCTTGCGCCGCTCGGCGAGCAGTGCAGCGGTAAAGAGGAGCAGTTTGTCTTTTTCTCGTGGGGTTAATTGCATAGTGGCTGATACGCGTTATGTTGTGATAAACTCTTTGAAATCGTTAAGTCGCCCAAATCCTCGGCAAGCACGCCTCCCGGCCGATGACATCCGGACGAACGGCCCGCCATAACTCGACCCATAGCCGGCGCAGCGGCTCGATTTGCCTGTCCAGAATCCGGCACACCAGCAAATGGTCGATCAATGTAGCTCCAAAGCTAGGGCGATCGCCCGCGATGGCTCGCACCTGTTCCAAGCTCTTGAGCGATGCTGGATAAGCATATAGGCTTGCGCCGATCGGTTGTCCCTGCAACCCCCAATTGGCCTTCAGGACTTGCTCATCCACCTCGAATCGCTCGATCAGCAGCGGTTTGCCGTTCACCCGAACCGACCAGCGAAGCACTGCACTGCCCTGGTCGAACGCTTCGCCGCTGGCCGGCCGGCCGAAGCAGAAACTCTCCCAGCCTATAAACCGCGCCGATTCCGCCAAGTCCACGTCCACGTTCGAAACCAGCCGCGCGCCACGATAGAAAATCGACTCCTGCGGCAGCCACTCGAGCACGGCGGTCCGGCCTGCCGTCAAATGAACCGACTGCCGCGCCGTAGGACCTTCGCTTCGGTAGAACTTGCCTGCAGCAGGCGTAGTCAACAGTGCCCGACTCCCGTTTCCGGCATTCACTCGAATATTCAGGCGATCGCCACCGACCACCCCGCCCGGCGGATGAAGGAGGTACACGTGGCAAACGTCTCCTTCCGGATAAAACGGCCTTTGCACTGCAAGCGGGCCGCGGTGCCGCCGCTCTGTCAGCACGGTCCTCCCTCCACGGGATTCGAAGCCGAGCTTGAGTTCGGCCTCCCAACCCGGATCTGCCACCTCTTGGGCTGACAAGTGAGCCGCCTAGCTTCCGACCACAAGGTAAATCCCCACCCCCGTGCAAAATGCTCCGAGCGCTCGTCGCAGCGAATCGAGATTGTGGACAACGGTCCCGAGCAGACACCCTAATCCGTGCAACAACGCGGTCGCTGCCAGAAATCCCCCGGCATAGTGAAAAGCCCCCACGTCCTGCCCGATTTCCTCGGCATGAACGTATCCGTGGAAGAGCGCAAACCCCGCTGCCAAAGTTCCCGCAAGACCATAGGCTGCGCGCCAGTTACTGAAAAGAACTAGACCAATCACGGCGACCGAAAGCGACACCCATATCTCGGCGGAAGGCAGAACGAAACCTATGTGCTGGATGCCGGCCCCGACCGCCATCGCGGTTACGAAAGACAGCGGCACGAACCACAGGGCGCGGCCGCCCAAGCTGGCCGCCCAGAAACCGACCGCGAGCATGGTCAGCAAATGATCCAACCCCGTGAACGGATGCGCAAATCCGGCGGCAAAACCGTGTATCAAACCGGCTCCGGTGTGGGCGAATACGCTTACCGGCAGCGCCCCCGACGTCAAGAGAATTGTCAGGCTGTGCCAAAACCGCTTACTCATAAATCCCCCCTAAGTTGAAAAATGGGTCTAACGAACTATACGGTCAAATGCCGCCGAACGATATCGTCCGTCAATTCGCTCATGACTCCGCCAGCGACGATGCGTCCTTTGTCCATGACCAGGAACCGGTCGGCCACACGTTTTACAAAAGGCAGTTTCTGTTCCACCAGGAGAACCGTGACTCCCATGTCCCGCTTGATGCGGACCACGGCGTCGCGAATCTCGTCCACTATCGAGGACTCGCGTCTCACGCAACGAATTTCTTTGCTGCGCGCCCGGTTCAAACGGATGATCACGTCGCCGATCTCGCTGGCGATGTTAGGCTGTAAGCCCTCGGTAGGCTCGTCTAGAATCAAGAGCTTAGGTCTCAGCACTAGGGCCCGGCCAATGGCGAGCTGCTGCTGCTGGCCGCCGGAAAGATCGCCACCCCGGCGGCGCAGCATGCTCTTGAGCGCCGGGAAAATTTCAAATATCTCCTCAGGGATTCGCTTGGATTTGTCGCCGCGCGCCCTAAGCCCCGTCTTGAGGTTTTCCTCCACCGTCAGCATGGGAAAGATTTCCCGGCCCTGCGGGACATAGCCGATTCCGAGCTCCGCGCGCTTTTCCGCTTTGAGCGCGGTCAGCGGACGACCGTCATAGCGAATCTCGCCCGACCGGACGGGCAGCAGCCCCATGATGCATTTCAGCAGCGTGGTCTTGCCAACGCCGTTTCGCCCCATGAGCGCCACGCAGGAGCCTTCCGCTATGTCGAAGCTCAGATCCCACAGGGTGTGGCTCTCGCCGTAGTATTGATTCAGTGCGGCTACGCTCAGCATCAAGTCCCCAAATACACTTCGATCACCCGCGGATTGTTCTGCACCTCGTCCATGCGACCCTCGGCCAATACCGAGCCCTCGTGCAGCACCGTGACCCTCCTGGCGATGGAGCGCACGAACTCCATATCGTGTTCCACCACCACCACCGAGTGTTTTCCTTCCAAAGACAGCAACAACTCGGCGGTCCGTTCCGTTTCCTGGTGAGTCATGCCCGCCACAGGTTCGTCCAGCAGCAACACCTTGGGTTGCTGCATCAGCAACATGCCGATTTCCAACCATTGCTTCTGCCCGTGGGACAGCTCGCCGGCTCGCCGGTTACGGTACGCGGTCAACCCGACGGTTTCCAGCACTGCGTGGATCGCATCCCGCTGCTCCCCAGTCAATCGCGCGAACAATGTCGGCCATACCCGCTTGTCGGTGCGCATGGCCAGTTCCAGATTCTCGAATACGGTCTGCTTCTCGAACACGCTGGGCTTTTGGAATTTTCGGCAGATGCCGGCTTCGGCGATGGCCGGCTCATCCAACGTTAAAAGATCCAGGGTCTGACCGAAATAGACCGTGCCCTTGTCCGGCCGGGTCTTTCCAGTGATGACGTCTATCATCGTCGTCTTGCCAGCGCCGTTTGGTCCGATGATGCAGCGCAGCTCGCCTTCGTCGATGTACAGGGTCAGCGCGTTGAGCGCTCGGAATCCGTCGAAGCTGACCGTAACTTCTTCCAGATAGAGTATCGGCTTGTGCGCCGGTTTGGCCCAGCGATCGGCGACGGGCTTATCATGCACAGGGGTGCTCGGAAGTTCCGCCTTTGCGGCGTTCATGCAGCTTGCTCCCTTCGACGCAAAAACCCGGTCAAGCCTTCGGGCAAAAGCAAGGTGACCAGTACGAATATCGCCCCCAGGACGAACAGCCATATTTCCGGCAGCACGCCGGTGAACACGGTCTTGGCATAATTCACCAGAATCGCTCCGACGACCGCACCGTAAAGCGTTCCGCGACCGCCGACCGCCACCCAGACCACGATTTCGAGCGAGTTCAGCGGCGAAAACTCGCTGGGATTGATGATACCGACCTGGGGCACGTACAAAGCCCCGGCAATGCCAGCCAGCACTGCGGAAAAAACGAAGACCCAGAGCTTGAAATGTTCGACCCGATAGCCCAGGAAGCGGACCCGGTCCTCCGCATCGCGGATCGCCGCGACTACCCGTCCCAGTTTAGATTCCACTACCAATCGACTGGCCGTGTAAGCGCCCATCAGGGCAAGGGCGGACGCCACGAAAAGCGCAGCGCGCGTGCCGTCGGACTGGAGGCTGAAACCCAGGATGTCCTTGAAATCGGTCAGCCCGTTGTTGCCGCCGAAACCCATCTCGTTGCGGAAGAATGCCAGCATCAAGGCATAAGTCAGCGCCTGAGTAATGATGGAAAGATAGACACCGGTCACCCGCGAGCGAAACGCCAGCCATCCGAACACGTACGCCAACAGGCCCGGCGCCAAAGCCGCCATGAGGAGAGCGAACCAAAACCGATCGAAGCCGTACCAATACCAGGGCAATTCCTGCCAGTTGAGGAAGACCATGAAATCCGGCAGAACCGGGTTGCCGTATACGCCACGCTCGCCGATTTGCCGCATCAGATGCATGCCCATGGCATAGCCGCCGAGGGCGAAAAAAGCGCCGTGACCCAGGCTCAGGATACCGCAATAGCCCCAAACCAGGTCCAAGGCCAGCGCCAGCAGCGCGTAGGTCAGATACTTGCCGATCAAGGTCACGGTGTAGGTCGACAGATGCAAGGGCGAGGATTCCGGCAAGGCTAAATTGGCCAGCGGGACAAGCACGGTTATGATTCCCAGCACTGCTAGAAACGGAACGTCGACCGCCGATTTGCGCGATAAGCCGAAGGCCATAGATTAAGCCTCCGCTGCCCGGCCCTTCTGCGGGAACAATCCGCGTGGGCGCTTCTGTATGAACAGGATGATGAACACCAACATCAGGATCTTCGCCAACACCGCGCCGGCGTAGGGCTCCAGCAGCTTGTTGGCGATGCCCAGCGAAAACCCGCCGATCAGGGTGCCCCACAAGTTGCCCACCCCACCGAACACCACCACCATGAACGAATCCACGATGTACGATTGCCCCAAGTTCGGCCCCACGTTGGTGAGCTGGCTGAGCGCCACGCCGGCGACGCCGGCGATCCCGGAACCCAGACCGAAGGTCAGCGCATCGACCCACTCGGTCGGAATGCCCATGGCTTTGGCCATAGCGCGATTTTGCGCGACCGCCCGCACTTCCAGTCCGATCCGGCTACGCTTGAGGACTTGCAGCAAGGCTGCGAACACCAGAAGGCAAAACACCAGGATGTAAAACCGGTTCAAGGTAAGCGACAGCGCGCCGTTGATCTCCAGTGAACCGCTCATCCATGCCGGCGTCGCGACGTTGCGATTCAGGGGCGAAAAGATCGTGCGGACCAGCTGCTGAAGAAACAGGCTCACTCCGAACGTAGCCAGCAGGGTTTCGAGGGGCCGCCCGTACAGAAACCGGATGATGCCGCGCTCGATAGCGATCCCGACCAGCGCGGACAACAGGAACGCTGCGGGAATAGCGACGAACAAGGAAAGCTCCAGATGACCCGGCATGAGTTGCTGGACCACGTAAGTGGTGTAAGCACCTAGCATTATCAATTCGCCGTGGGCCATGTTGATGACGCCCATGACGCCGAAAGTGATCGCAAGCCCAAAGGAAGCGAGCACCAGCACTGCGCCCAGGCTTAAGCCGAAAAACACGGCCTCGACTGCGCGATAGAATGCCAGCTTGGATTCGATGGATTTAACGGCGACTTGTGCCGCCTTTCGAACGTTCAAGTCAGGTTCCTTTTCCAGCAACTGATGCAAGCGGTTGAGCACGTCCGGATTAAGACTGCCATGCAAGGTATTGATGGCGCGGATGCGTGTGGCCTTATCTTCGTTAGCCAGATCGGCCAAGGCCAGAGCCGTTTTGATCGCTTCCGACACCTTGGCATCGGTTTCCGCGTTGAGTCTGGCGCGCAGCAACTCGAGATTTTCCTCGTCCAGCGATTGGCTCATGGCCTCGACCGCCCTGAGCCGCTGAACCGGATCATCCGCCGTCAATTCGATCCGTCCGAGGATTTCACGCAACCTCGCGCGTAGCGCATTGTTGACGCCGATTTTCTTGAGGTCGAACTTGGCGACGACGCCCAAAGCTTCCCCATCGAGGACATTCACAATGGACAGTCCGTCCTCAGCCGGGTCGCCGAAAACGACCCGGCCGTCGTCCTTGCGGTAATAAAGCCGACCGTCGAGCAGCGCCCGCAACACAGGCGTGGCCCTCGGGTCCCTGGTTCCGGCGAGCCGATCGACGGCTTCGCCCATTTCAGTCAGAGGAGCTTCTTTGAGCCGGGCCAATGCATCGGCGAAGGGCTCCCCCGACTCCGCCGCCGCGTGGCATGGACCCAGCACGATCATCGTCGTCAGCATGGCGATACACCACCTGCTCATAAGGTTTTGCATCGGCCCATCCCTAAATCGTTCAATATTTCTGACCCAAGCACTTTTTGGTCTTGATGTTGTAGTTGCCGCAGTTGATCGGCGGCGTCCACTGGGCGATGATCCACTTGCTTTCCGGCAGGTAATCCGACCAGGCGTCGCCTTCGATCAGGCTCTTAGTTTGCCACACCGTCTGAAACTGGCCGTCGTCCTGGATCTCGCCGATCAGCACCGGTTTGGTGATGTGGTGGTTCGGAAGCATCTTCGCCATACCGCCGGTCAGGTTCGGCACCTCGATGCCGATGATGGCCTTCGCCACCGCGTCGGTATCGGTCGTGCCCGCTTTTTCCACCGCCTTGACCCACATGTTGAAGCCGATGTAATGAGCCTCCATCGGGTCGTTCGTTACCCGTTTCCGGTCCTTGATGAACTGGTGCCATTTCGTGATGAACGCAGCGTTCTCGGGCGTATCGACGCTCATGAAGTAGTTCCAGGCAGCGAGATGGCCGACCAGTGGCTTGGTGTCGATGCCGGACAACTCCTCTTCGCCGACCGAGAACGCTATGACTGGGATAGCCTCGGCCGAAACACCCTGGTTGGCCAGCTCCTTATAGAAAGGCACGTTGGCGTCGCCGTTGATGGTGGACACTACCGCCGTCTTCTTGCCCGCCGAGCCGAACTTCTTGATTTCCGCGACGATGCTCTGCCAATCGGAATGGCCGAACGGCGTGTAATTAATCATGATGTCCTTTCCCTTTACGCCTTTTGATTTCAGATACGCCTCCAGAATCTTGTTGGTCGTTCTTGGATATACATAATCCGTGCCGAGCAGCACCCAGCGTTTGACCTTCAGCTCATTCATCAGGTAATCGACGGCGGGAATGGCCTGTTGATTGGGTGCAGCTCCGGTATAGAACACGTTCTTCGACGACTCCTGGCCTTCGTACTGCACCGGATAAAAGAGGAGGCCGTTCAACTCCTCCACTACCGGCAGCACCGATTTACGGGAAACCGAGGTCCAGCAGCCGAAGATGGCGGCGACCTTGTGCTTGGTCAAAAGCTCACGGGCTTTTTCGGCGAACAGAGGCCAGTTCGAAGCGGGATCGACGACCACCGGTTCCAGGCGCTTGCCAAGCAGACCGCCCTTTTTGTTCTGCTCGTCGATCAGCATCAGCATGGTGTCCTTCAGCGTGGTCTCGCTGATGGCCATGGTGCCCGAGAGCGAGTGGAGAATGCCTACTTTGATCGTGTCTTCGGCGCGCGCCCCTGCACCAAAAAGGAGCGTGAGCGACCAGACAACCAAGGCGCCGACAAACTTTGGTAAGGTTTTTCGATAATCAGCCATGAATGCTCTCCTCTTTTTGAGTTAAGGATAAAAACCGGAGTCAGTCCTCATCGTCAAATCTGTAACTGGAGGCCCAGCTTGATCGAACTGACGCTGTGGCCCGAAGCCCTCGAGGTGTAATCCAGCCCCTTGGTGAGTAGATCGCCGTATTCGTACAACAGCATGATCTTGGCGTTGTGGCCGTCGATGATGTAATTGATGCCGGCCTCGTAGATCTTGCGGTTAGGGCTCTTGATCGGATCGACGTAAACGTGGCGGATGTAAGGCTGGAACTGCCCTATCCACACTTTTTGCGGAAACAGATACATGGCGCTCACGTCGAAAGCATCGCCTTCAAACAAAGGAAAACCGCCGCCCGCGAGCCGCGCCGCCATGCCGAAGCCATTGATGCGGTAATTCTTGTATTCGCCGTTGACGGTCACGACGCCCATGTTGCCCAAAGGCTTTTCGAACAGAACGTCGACCGCGGTGCCTCGGAAGTTGCCGGGATCGGCTCGGGTTCCGGCGCCGTCCTTCTGATACTGGTTGGAAATGCCCAAAGTCAGGATGTCGCCGCCCTGGCCGTAGTACGTCCCGCTGGTGTAGTAACCAGGGTTCTTTTCTATGTCGAGGAAGTTATAGGCAAAGCGCTGGGCGAAAAGAACGTTGTCGTCGGCGTTGGCGCCGTTGCGGAGCCCCCGGAAGAAACCCACCGCATATTGAAAACGGCCGGCGAAGAACGAACCCCAGATGGTGACGCCGTCATCGCGACCGAAAGAGCCGGCGGAGGTACCGTCGGATCGGATCGTCAGACTGAAATCCGCCGGGTCGAAAGGCGTGCCGGCGCCGAAGATGTTGTACACGGCGCTGAAGAACGGGCCGTTCATTTCGCGGCGCTCGGCTGGCACCAGCATGCGGCCTATCCAGATATTGAACATGGGATCGAACTCAAATTTGCCGATGACATCGAGAACGCGCATCTCGCCGCCGTCGCTACAGGTCTGGCAGTCGGTGTTGAACTCGATCTTGAAATACTTGTGAATCTGGCCGTTCAGGTACAAACGGATATTGTCTAGGTTGACATCGTTGGACCATTTGCCGTTGGCGGCCCCCTCGGTAGCGGTAAAGCTCGTTCTGAGGCCGGCGCCTATGCTCACCCACTTGGTATCGTCGATTTTGAACGTCGCTCCCCCAAGCGACACAGATGTGTACGCCATCATCAGCGCTGCCAAGGCGGACAAGAAACCCATCTGCAAGCCGCGGCGATCCGCTTGCGTCGCGTTCGATCTGTTCATGACTGAAACCCCCCTTTAACTAAAGTCGCTCTGTGAGCGTTCTGCGCCAACGGTCTTTTTCGGTGTCGACGCAAGCCGCTCAGACATCCGCGCCCGGCCGGCAAAGGCTCTGTATCGGGAGCGGCACATATCCGTGGGTTGAATCCGAAGAGCTGGTCACGGAGCCAACCCGTTGTCGGCACGGGGATAATTAAAATTCCGGCGGGTATATGTCACAATCAGTCAAATGACGTATGCCGGAGCGAAGGGTATCGGCTTAGAGTCTCGAGCGCACTCGTGGCCAGTTATGGGCAATCGAACCGGATCGGCGATGACAGCAACCAAAGGCACTTTAACAATGCGTATTTCATTTCTGATCGTTTCTCTGAGTTTGCTCGTCGGCTGTGCTATCGGCTTGAAACCCCAAGGCACTCCGCTCCGGCCCGAATCGGCAGGCAAGATCCTGCTGCGCGTGATGCCGGACCATTTGGACGAGGCGCAAACTTCAGCCATGGCCGAACGGATCAGCAAGAATCTGAGTTCCTTGGGATATCCGGTCGAACCGGACCGGGACAAAGATGGCGAAACCGGCGCCACTCACCGCATGGAAGCCCGGGTTGGCAGGATCGAGAACAGGAGCACGCCCACCGGATTTTCGTTCACCATCGGCGATTCCGACCCGCGCGCGCTCAACTTCCAAAAGGCGGACGTGCTCCCGGTAACCTGTACGCTCAAATCCATTGCCCGCTCGTCGGAAACCGCAGATCTCTCCATGGACTTCGTCGCCGACGAAAAAATCAAGAATTCGGGCCGCGCCAAGACCGATCCGGCATTGCTGGAAATTTATGAGAATCACATCGGAACGGTCTGCTTCAATCTGCTTGACAAGCTAAAGGTGCCGAGAAAGAAAACGGACCCTTCGGCCGGTACGACCCCATGGATGCCGGAGATACGCATCGAGGTCATGGAAAAACCGGCTTCCCCCTCCCCAACCCCTCTCCCAGGGGGAGGGGAACTACACTCCCCGATGGAAACCGGTGGGCATTCCAACCCCGATCTCGACAACGGACCGTCGAACCCGCCGCAAGATGCGCCGATCAAAACCGAAACCGACCTCGACATGGAAGAGGGCCGCAAACGAATCATCATTCACAATCGCGGCAATCCGGTGATCCTCGACTTCGGCTTCGAACGGAAGTAAATCCGGCGCCTCCGCCCTATCGATGTGCAATCGCTGCGTCATTGCCCCAAATCTGGGCAGTGACCGCATTTCCTCAGTCTTCTCCACACGCTCGACTCAGTGGCACATGATTTGCTGAGCTTGTTGAATCCTAGCAACAAAATCGAAATGCACTCGGCATAAACAAAAATCGCACAAGAGGCCCAACTCGCCGTGGGAACATTGAGCCGCCAGGCCATTGTAAAGATACGGCGCGACTATAACGCCTGGGTCGCGAACGAGACCCTGGAAGACTACGCGCTCCGGTTCGCCCCGCGGTCGTTTCGGAAATGGTCCGAGTTCCGGGTGGCGAACACGGCCTTCGGCTCCATTTCGTTCCTGGTGCTCGAAGCCATCGGCGGTCTGCTCGCCGTCAACTACGGATTCGTCAACACCTGCTGGGCCATCCTCGCCGTGGGCCTCATCGTTTTCCTCACCGGGCTCCCGATCAGCTATTACGCGGCCAAGCACAACATCGACATGGACCTGCTGACCCGCGGCGCTGGGTTTGGCTATATCGGCTCGACCCTGACCTCGCTGATCTATGCCTACTTCACCTTTACCCTGTTCGCACTGGAAGCGTCCATCATGTCGCTGGCGCTCGAGCTGTACTTCGACATCCCCATCGCCGCCGCGCATGTCGTCAGCGCCTTGGTGGTCATCCCGCTCGTTACCTTCGGCGTCACCGGCATCAGCCGCCTTCAGCTCTGGACCCAGCCCCTGTGGATCGTGCTGCTGGTCCTGCCCTACGCAGCCGTCATCTGGCGCGAACCTGAAGCTCTGGCCGAACTCGCCCTGTTCCAGGGGCGCGAGCAGCGCGGAGCACAGTTCGATTGGATGTTGTTCGGAACGGCAGCAACCGTGGCCTTTTCCATGGTCGCCCAAATCGGCGAGCAAGTGGACTTCCTACGGTTTCTGCCCGAAAAGAACCATCGCAACCGATATCGCTGGTGGACAGCCCTGATCGTTGCAGGTCCCGGATGGATCTTCATGGGTATCGCTCGGCAACTGGGAGGCGCTTTTCTCGCGTTCCTCGCGCTCAAGCACGGAGTCGCCGGCGAGCGGGCGCACGAGCCCACCCAGATGTACCTGGTGGCCTATGGCTACGTGTTCGACGATAGCAGGCTGGCGCTGGCGGCCACGGTGCTGTTCGTGGTCGTCTCGCAGCTCAAGATCAATGTCACCAACGCCTACGCGGGCTCGCTGGCCTGGTCGAATTTTTTCTCTCGGCTCACCCATAGCCATCCTGGACGGGTGGTATGGCTGGTTTTCAACGTGCTGATCGCCCTGCTCCTCATGGAACTCGGCGTTTTCGGCGCGCTCGAACGGGTTCTCGGCTTATTCTCAAACGTGGCCATCGCTTGGATCGGCGCCCTGGTGGCCGATCTGGTCATCAACAAGCCGTTGGGCCTGAGTCCCCCCTTCGTCGAATTCAAGCGTGCGTACCTGCACGACATCAACCCAGTCGGCGTAGTGTCCACGCTCGGCGCCTCGGCGGTTTCCACCGCCGCCTACGCCGGCCTGCTCGGAGCGCTGCCACAAGCCTTCTCAGCCCTCATCGCCCTGGCGACCGCCTTTCTGCTGACGCCAGCCATCGCTTGGCTGGCCCGAGGCCGCTATTATCTGGCGAGAGACCGCGGCGACTGGGGGCCGACCACGCCGCATGCCAAATGCTGCATTTGCGAAAACGATTTCGAATTGGAAGACAAAGCCTACTGCCCGGCTTACCAGGGAACGATCTGCTCGCTCTGCTGCACCCTGGACGCCCGCTGCCTGGATGCCTGCAAACCGAATGCACGGCTCAGAGACCAATTGGAACGGATCGCAAGCCGCGGGCTGCCCTCGAGCCTGTCGCCGCAACTCAGGCTGCGCCTTGTTCAGTTCGCACTCGTTTACCTGCTTCTCGCCGTCTTCACCGGCGTCTTCGTGGGTGTGATCTATTATCAGGATATCTTGGCAGCCGCCTATGCGGACGAGGCTTTATCTCAAGCGTTGTTCGGCAATTTCCTCAAGGTCTATTCCGCGCTGCTGGTTTTCTTGGGGCTGGCCGCCTGGTGGATCGTGCTCAGCAACGAAAGCCGGCAGGTGGCGCAGGAAGAATCCAAGAAACAAACGGCTTTGCTGCTCAAGGAAATCGAGGAGCATAAACAAACCTACAGCATGCTTCAGCAGGCCCGGGAGGCTGCCGACCGCGCCAATCAAGCCAAAAGCCGCTTCGTGAGCGACATGAGCCACGAGATTCGGACGCCCTTGAACAGCATACTCGGGTATGCCCAGATCCTGCGTAAAGACCCGAGCATTCCGGCCCATCGCCGGGAGGCCGTGGAGATCATTCAGCGCAGCAGCGAGTATCTTTCCTCCCTGATCGAAGACATACTCGACATCGCCCGCATCGAGGCGCACAAGATCGAGCTGCGGTACGGGCCCATCGATTTTCCCGCGTTTGTTGAACAATTGGTGCGCATGTTCCGGCCCCAAGCGGAAGCGAAAGGATTGACGTTCCGCTGCCAGATCGTCGACGCGCTGCCGCGCCGCATCCGTGGAGACGAAAAACGGGTGGGTCAGATTCTCATCAATCTGCTGAGCAATGCGGTGAAGTTCACCCAAGAGGGCGGGGTCGTTTTCCGTGTGGGCTATAGCGGAGAAATCGCACGGTTCCAGGTGATAGACACCGGCGAAGGCATAGCGCAGGACCAGATCGAAACTATATTCTTGCCCTTCCGGCGCCTGCCCAGGGCCTGCGGCAACGCCATTCCGGGCAGCGGTCTGGGACTCACCATCAGCAAGATGCTCACCCAAATCATGGGCGGCGAACTGACGGTGGAAAGCGAGCTTCAAAAGGGTTCCACGTTTACCGTCCGGCTTTTCCTTCCCAGCCTGCGCAGCGCGGAAGAGGTTCGGGATGAAGGCGACATCGTGGGTTACCGCGGTCTGCGCCGCAAGATCCTGGTGGTCGACGACCAGCCCGAGCATCGCGGCATTTTGACCTCAGCGCTGACCCCCTTGGGGTTCGTTCTCGAGGAAGCAGGTTCCGCCGAAGAATGCCTGGCGAAAGGCAGGGAATGGAATCCGGACCTAATTCTGCTGGACATCAGCATGCCTGGAATGACCGGCGTCGATGCAGCGGCTAACCTGCGCCAAACCAGATGCAAGATCCCCATCATCGCCGTCAGCGCCAGCGCTTACCAAAGCGACCGCCGTTTGGCCAGCGCCGCCGGCTGCGACGATTTCCTGGCCAAGCCGATTCAGATCGAAGAACTCCTATACAAACTTAAACTGCATTTGAGTCTCGACTGGCTTTATCGGGGAGACGATATGTCGCAAGACCCACCCGTCCCCAGCACGGCAGCGCCGATGATACGCCCGCCCCCGGACTGCCTCGAAGAACTGGCCGCATTTGCCCGAATGGGCGATCTTCGGGGCCTACAGGACCGTCTGGAAACCCTGGTCGAAAGCGATGCCGGATACATCCCGTTCGCGGCGCATCTTCAAGCGCTTTCGCGCGAGTTCCGTCTCGGCGATATCAAGAAATTACTCAGCGAGGTCTAAGATGAACTCGAAACGCCAATACCGCCAAGGCACGGTCATGATCGTGGACGACGTGCCGGCCAGTCTCGCCATGCTTTCCGACGCCCTGGGCGAAGCTGGCTACCGCGTACTGGTTGCAACCGACGGCGCTTCCGCCCTGGAGCAGCTTCGCTACGCCGATCCCGACGTCATATTGATGGACGCGCTCATGCCGGGAATGGACGGTTTTGAAACCTGTCGCCGTTTAAAGGCAAATCCCACCACCCGCTCGATTCCCATCATTTTCATGACCGGGCTCGGCGAGCTGGACGATTTGCTTCGGGGCTTTCGTGAAGGCGCCGTAGATTATCTGGTCAAACCGATCCGCCCTGAAGAGGTTCTCGCCCGGGTCGGCGCGCACCTGGCCCAGTCCCGAATGGTGCTCCGCGTAGAAGAAGCCCTAGAACGGAGCGGCTTTGCGGCCGTAAGTATCGATGCCGCCGGGCGGATCGTTTGGCTGACGCCTTCGGCTGCCCGCTGGCTGGCAGCGTTCTCGGGAACCAAGGTGTTCGATTTTGAGACTTCAGCCTGCTTTTTGCCCAAGACACTTCTGGATTGGGCTTTAGCCCGTATCGTTTCGGGCAGAACCACAGAACACGAGTCATTCACACTTCATCGCGACGGCAAGACATTCACTGCGAAGCTCGCTCCCTGTGAAAGTGGATGCGAATACCTGCTGCTATTGCAGGAATTTTCCGGCGACTGGAACTTGGAACCCTTGCATGAGGACCTGGGGCTCACCTTCCGCGAAGCGGAAGTCCTCATGTGGGTCGCCCGCGGCAAAACCAACTGCGAAGTCGGGACGATTTTAGGCTGCAGTCCCCGTACGGTCAACAAACACTTAGAACACATTTTCGAAAAGCTGGGCGTCTGTACGCGCGCTGCCGCAGTAGCCGTCGTCATGCAGCGTATGAGGATGGGCGCCAAAGCGGCGTGAGTTTTGGAGTTCATGCAACGCCTCGCCGCCTTGGTGCCTCGTCCAAGGCTCCACCTGATACGTTCCCATGTATTGGCTCCCAACGCCAAACTGCGATCCGCCGTCGTTCCAAGTCCAATCACCGATACTACCGCAGATACTCTTGATTCAACCGATACCCCCAACCCACGCTCCCAGCACACATCCGCTGGGCCAGGCTGCTCCAAAATTTCCGGGCCTTGGGCGAAGCGCACTATGCGCTCCAGGGTATTCTCCACTCCCAGACATTGCTAGGCCAGTCGTAGCTTCGCAGCCGTGCCATCACCTCTGCAATCACACCCTCGCCGACGAGCCGATGAAGCAGACGGAGTCCCCGTGCATCCACAAAGTGGATGCCGGAGAGATCAAGGGATACTGCTAAACTGATCGCCCTGACGGCAGCTTCCAACTCTTCGACCCAAGGCCCGATCAGGCGTCCTTCCAGCCATAGGCAGACTCGGGTTCCGGAATTTTCTTGGGCAGTGATCCGGAGCATGAGCGTTCTCTCTGCATAATGTCCTCCAGAGGACAGAAGGAAAGAGGGCTAACACTATGCCAAGTAGCGACCGGTGGGCGTAACCCAATCACAACTCGTTGGTTTTCCGGGCGATCCCGAAGCCGAGGCCGGGAAGCCCGAACCCTCGAGTGCGGTCAATCAACTTCAACTTTTCGCGCCCCCACCAGATTTAACGGCGGCCCTGGGTCATGCCCAGATTCTTCATGCGGTGGCGTAGCGTGCTGGGATGCAGATCGAGGATCCGGGCGGCGCCGTTGGGGCCTTCGATGACCCACCGGGTCTTTTCCAGTACCGCCAGAATGTGTTGCCGTTCGATCACTTCGAGGGTGGCGTCGCTCGCCGGAGGCTGGGTGGCGCCGGCTGGTTCGCCCGATCCCGGCAGCATGTCCGGGTCGATCTCAATGAAAGGTCCGTTAGTCAGGATGATCACCCGCTCGATCGCGTTCTCCAGTTCACGGATGTTGCCCGGCCAGCGATAGGACTGGAGCCGCTGCAGGGATTTCGCATCGATGCCCTCGATCTGCTTGCCGATGCGGGGCGCGAACTTGTCGATAAGGAAACGGGCCAAGAGCGGAATGTCTTCGACCCGTTCCCTCAGAGGCGGCACGAATACGAGAAACACGTTGAGACGATAGTAGAGATCGTCGCGGAAGGACTTCTCGGCGACTGCCTGCAAGAGATTCCGGTTGGTCGCGGCGATTACGCGCACATCGACCCAGATCGGCGCCTTGCCGCCGATGCGGTCGAATTCCTGTTCCTGCAGCACGCGCAACGGCTTAACCTGAACGTTTAGGGGGAGCTCGCCGATCTCGTCGAGAAAGATCGTGCCGCCGTCGGCGAACTCGAAGCGCCCGATGCGCCTGGCGATGGCCCCGGTGAAGGCGCCTTTCTCGTGGCCGAACAGCTCGCTCTCCACGAGGCCCGTCGGCAGTGCCGCGCAATTGACTTTGATCAGCGGTTTGTCGTGTCGCTTGCTGGCGGAATAAATCGCGCGAGCGATCAATTCCTTCCCCGTACCCGATTCGCCCTGGATCAGTACCGACGCGTCCGTAGGCGCCACGCGGCGGACGTTGGACAAGACCGACTGAATCGCCGTGTTTCTCCCGACGATCTCCTCGAAGTTGTGGACCGATTTGATTTCCTCCTGCAGATAGAGGTTCTGCGCCTTCGGCCGCGCCTGCTCCCGCTCCATCAACACGCGCTCGGTGATGTCGATGAACATGGTGCGGGTGTACTGCCCGCCCGATGGCGGCATCGGTCAGGAACGCGGGGTGAAAGCGCACGCCATCGTCCGCGCTGAACACCCCATCGATGACGCAACAGTGGAAGTAGAGCGGCTTTCCAGATCAGCTGCTGCTGATGGAGGACGCCGAGTTGTCGAAACGCCTGCGGCGCCTCGGGCCGCCCCTGTGTCTGCGCCAGCGGGTTGTCACCTCCGGACGGCGCTGGGAGAGCCGCGGCGTCTGGAGCACCGTATTCCTCATGTGGTGGCTGCGTTGGCTTTACTGGTAGGGCGCGGCGCCGGAGCGCCTGGCGGACGAGTACCGATGAGACCTCAAACCAGAACTGCCAGCACCCGGCAGGCTCCCGCCCCGATGACGGCCGCGGCGGGTAGCGTGCTCAGCCAGGCGATGAGGATGGCGCGTAAGGCGTCGGTCTGACGGGGCTGGGTGCGGTCAACGAAACGCACCCCCATCAGCGAACCCGTGCTCACGTGGGTCGTGGAAACCGGCAATCCCAAGGGGGACGCCGCCAGCACCAGAAGCGACGTGCCCAGATTGGCCGTGAGGGCCCGGCCGGCGTCCAGCTCGACGACCTGGAAAGCCAGCACTCGCGCCACGCGCAGGCCGCCCCACAGGCTGCCGGCCACCATGGCGGCCGTCGCCGCGCCCACCGCCCAATAGCCGGTCTCCTGCGGCGTAAGGCCCAGGGTCGGCAAGGCGAGGATCAGAAACGCGGCAATCTTTGGCACGTCGTTCAAACCCCGCGCAAAGCACACCGCACCGCTGCTCAGCCAATGCAGGCCGCGCAACAACGCGATCCGCAGGCGGCTGTCGGGCGCCACCGGGTCGGCGCAGCGGAATGGGTCTGCCTGCCACTCCCCCGGGTCGCAACAACCCGGACGCCATGCCGGGATGTGCCGGGCCAGCCAGCGCACCGCCAGTAGCAGCGCGCCGCATAGCACGATGGCCGCCAGCGGACTGACCAGCAAGGGCAGGACGGCCTTGCCTGCCACCGCGCCGCCGTCGAGCCCACCGGGGCCGGCCTCGGAAAGGGCGGCGCCCACGATGCCGCCGAGCAAGCCGTGGGTGGTGGAAACCGGCAGCCCGCGGCGGGTGGCGATGGCGACCCAGCCGAAGGCCCCGCACAGCGCGCCGGCAATGAAGGCCGTATCCGGATGGAAATCGGCGGCGAGATACCCGCGGGCGAAATTGGCCGCCAGCGCCGATCCCCAAAAGACGGCCGCCACTCCGCCCAGCAGGGTCCAGAACGATCCCCACAGGATGGCGAGCCTGGGTTGGGCCAGTCCGCCGCCGATTAGGGTCGCCACCCCCTTGGAGACGTCATTGGCGCCATTGGCCCAGGCCAGCAGCAGTACCGGCAGGGCGATGGACAAAATTTCCGCGTTCATGTCCTCTGCCCTCTTTTCGTCATGCTCCGAAACCGGGCGATGGTCCTCTGCAACACCGGGAGCAAGGCCAGCACGCCCAACAGTCCCAGAGCAACCAGAACCTGCGGGGAAAGCAGACCCTCCAGGGAGCGCACTTCGCCCAGGGAACGCCCCAGGTTGGCGAACACAAAACTGGCGGGAACGATGCCGACCATGGTGGTCCACGCATAGGTACTGAGACTCACCGGTGCGAACGC
Organism: uncultured Methylococcales bacterium; assembly: GCA_964654415.1. GTDB lineage: Bacteria > Pseudomonadota > Gammaproteobacteria > Methylococcales > Methylothermaceae > Methylohalobius. The sequence goes on from CAZZIP010000014.1 coordinate 22,129, forward strand.
GGCGGCCAGGTTCACCAGCCAGAAAGGAAAGATCGGCACCAGGCGCAGAAACAGCAGATAGTAGGCGGCATCCTGCTCGAAACCGGCCAGGATTTTGGCCGCCCCAGGGTTCTGCTGCAAACGCTGGCGAACCGCATCGGCAAACAGATACCTTGCCAGCAAAAACGCCGCGATCGCGCCCGAACTGGCCGCGGCCACGATCAGCACCGTCCCCAGCCAGCGGCCGAAGAGAAAGCCGGTGATCAGGGACAGCAGCGCGGCGCCGGGGAGGCTGAACGCCACGGCAACCGCATATCCGAGACCCCAAAGAAGAAAAGTCGGCCCGAAATGATTCTGTGCGAAGGCCAGGAGCTGATCCTTGTGGGACTGGAAGTTCTCCAGGCTCAGCCAATCGCTGCCGCCCAGCCACACGAACCCGATCGGGATGCCCAAAAACGCAGCCAGCAGCAGCCGGCGCAGCAAGACTTGTCGGGACACGTTCATCGCTCACCTCCCCGCAGGCCGAACAGGAGCTGCATCCAGCGCCTGAGGCCCGGCGTCAGTTTGTTCTTCCGGTGTAATTCGGCCACGCGGCGGTTGATTTGCGCCAGCGTGGGGTAGATGTGGATGACGTCCGCCACGTCGGACACCTTCATCCCTTTGGACAGGGCCAGCACGTATTCGTGGATCAGTTCGCCGGCGTGGGGCCCGCACAGGGTGGCTCCCAATAACTTGCCGTTAGGCGCAACCACCAGTTTGGCTAGGCCTTCGGTGCTGGCGTCGGTTACCGCCCGGTCGATATGGGCGAAGTTGAAGCCGTAGACCCGGTGGGGAATGCCGCCGCCCATGGCTTCCTCTTCCGACAGCCCGACGCGCGCCAGTTCCGGGTCGGTGAAGGTACACCACGGTACAACAACAGGCTTAAAGCGCGCCGGCCAGTGGAACAGGGCGTTCCTGAGCACGACGCCGGCCTGATATTCGGCCATGTGGGTGAAGAGATACGGGCCGGCCACGTCGCCACAGGCGTAAATGCGCTGGTTGCTGGTGCGCAGGCGCGCATCCAGCTTGAGGCGGCCGTTTTCCACCGCCACTCCGGCGGCTTCCAGGCCCAGCCCTTCCAAATTGGGACGGCGGCCGGCGGCGATGAGGAGATGACTCCCTTCCAGGATTCTTTCCTCCTCGCCAGTCGCTGTGGTGCGCAAACGCAAGGCACCGGCGGTGCCTTCGACTGCCTCTATGTGGCGCCGGAAATGAAACACGACTCCTTCCGCTTCCAGCCGCTTCTGCACTAGACCGGCTATGTCCTGGTCCTCGCGCGGCAGGATGGTAGGGCCCGCCTCGATCACCTCCACTTCGCTGCCGAGGCGCCGGAACGCCTGAGCCATTTCCACCCCGATGGGACCTCCGCCGACGATCAGGAGACAGGGCACCGCCTCGCGCAGGTCGAACAGCGTTTCGTTGGTCAGGTAGGGAACGCGCTCCACACCTGGAATAGGCGGAATCGCCGCCCTGCTCCCCGTCGCCAGGACAAAACGCCGGGCGGTGAGCGCCCTGCCTTCCACCTGGAAACATTCCGGGCTGATGAAGCGTCCGGAACCGAACAGCACCTCCACCCCCAGGCCGCGGATGCGCTCCGGGCTGTCGTTGGGCTCGATGGCGCGAATGACCGAGTTCACCCGCTCCATGACGCGCGACAGCTCAATTCCTGGAACGGCGCGATCCACTCCCGCCGCATCCGCCGTGCGCAGGGTGTGGGCGACTGCAGCCGAATGAAGGAGCGCCTTGCTGGGCACGCAGCCGTACCAAAGGCAATCTCCGCCCAACCTGTTCTTCTCCACCAGCGCCACCCTGGCGCCCAGCGCGGCACCGCCGACCGCCACCACCAGCCCGGCCGCGCCGCCGCCGATCACGCACAGGTCGTAGTCAGTCTTGCCCACGGGTTTGTCTCCTTATCTATCGCATTACCGGCCGTTCAGAGCCCGGTCGTCAGGCAGGCTGGGCTTCGGCCAGCGCGGCACAATATCGGGACGAGAAGGCCCTCGCGCCGCGCCCCCGCTAGCGAAACTCGAAACGGCATCGGCGAGCCGCTGGTCCCATTTCGGCGTCGTATCAGGCTCCCCGAGCAACTCTTCGCTTTCTTCCAGCTTTCCGATTACGGGGCAGCGCCACCACGGGGCCGCCAGTTTGCCGGCGTATTGGGACACCCGCCACAGGTGGCCGCCGGTGTAAGGATCGCGGGCTTCCACCACGAAGGCTATCGCGTACAGGGTGCGCAGAAGATCCCCGGCGGAAGCGGTTCGTGGGATGACAGCCATGGAAGTTCCCTCCCGAGAGCTTGCGAAAAATTTGCAGACTTTGCGGAAGGTCTGCTCTTGTCTTTTGACAATTCCAAAGCCAAGTCGTCGCAGGCGGTTCTACCCTTTTCGTCGCGGCTGCACCCTTTTCCTTACAACCGGAGGCACGGCTACCGTCGCCGATGCTATTCCCGTACAATAATAGCCGCCTCCCTTGTCCCAGGAAAAAAGCCATGCAGCTGCCCTCCCCGCGCCCGGACGACCCGCAGGCCACCGACCCGCAAACCTGGCTGGACGCCTACGGCGACTACCTGTATCGCTACGCCCTGCTACGCGTCCGCGACGAGTCCCTGGCCGAGGACCTAGTGCAAGAGATCCTGCTGGCGGCGCTCAAAGGCTGGGCAGGTTTCGACGGCCGCTCCTCGGAGCGCACTTGGCCGACCGGCATCCTCAAGCACAAAATCGTCGACCAGTTGCCAGTCACGCAGAAAGGAGACACGTCGATGCTGAATTGCCAGGGGACCAGCCGGCTCATCCCCCAAAACCTGGATCGGCCTTTGACTTCCAAGGAGCGGCTGTCACTTCGCTTGCATTTGCTCCTGTGCGGCGCCTGCCGCGGTTTCGCGCGACAACTGCGCTTTTTGCGCCAGGCAATGGCAGATCTGGAAATGCGAACCCTCGCGGACGATCGCATCAAACTCGGCGAAGGGGGCAGGACCGAATCGGGCGAATCCTGTAAGGTTCGGGCCAGGACGGTCAAACCCAGTAGTCCGGAGGCGCGTATTGGTCATCCGCCTGGAAGGACCGCCCCCACAATCAAGCCGTCGTCCAGCCAGCGGCGCAGGAAACCCGCGGCCACGCCGGCGGCATTCTCAGTACCGTCCAGACAGCTCAAGCCTTCGCACCAGTCGGCAAAGAGGGCGCCTTGGTGGGCGGCGTCCAAAGCCCACGCCTCTAAGTCTTCGAGGCGACGGTAATACACCACCAGGCCACGGCGCTACACCAGCCAGTCGCACGTATTTCCCGTTGTCAGCGCAGCCAAGGCTCGCCCTTCCGTGGCCGCGTGCCACAGTTCCGGCGCATTGTGATGCAGGGCCAGGCAGCGCAGGGAGGAATGGAAGAAGAGGCGCAACTCCGGCCACCTTTCGGCGGGGAGACCGGCCAGCGCTTCGGCGGTGAGCGGCGTAGCGTCGGCGGCGTCGAAAGCCTCGCTCAAGGTCCGTTCGAAGCGGGCCAGATCGGCCAAGTCCGGCCGGTCGCGCAGAAACTCTGCCAGCCCTGCGCCGGCCCAACGGATGGAGTAATGGCTGGGCGGGCGGGATTCGGCGTAAGCAGAGGCCAAGGCGGCGAATTCTTCGGCACCGAGCAGCGCTTGCAGCGCCGGGTAATCCGCCGCCAAAGCTTCGGCCAGGCGCAGCCGTTAGGCTTCCCGGTAAATGCGGAAGCGCGATTTCGCCGTTTCCTGGGTGGCTGCGGCGGTAAATTCGGGTGGGAGCGCATCCCTTGCCAGGACGGCGGCATGGAATCGCCGTTGCAGTTCCGCCAAGGATGCCGCTGGGTTCAGGTACATGAGGCTTGGCCTTCCAACGCCCTGGCAGAGGCAGTCCGGGCCAGTTGCAGTTCCTTCAGCAACTCACCCAGGGGCGGGATGGCGTCGTCCCGCTCGATCATGGCGGCAACCGGCCCCAGGCGGCGGATGGCCGCCTTATACAGTTCCCATACCGGTCGGCCACCGCGTGGTCGTGGGTATCGATGACGTGGCTGCCGTAATCGGAGTGGCCGGCCAAGTGAATCTGCCAGACGCGCTCCGCGGGCACCTGGCTCAAATACCGGTAAGGACCGAAGCCGTAGTTGCGGGCGCTGACGTAGACGTTGTTCACGTCCAGAAGCAGCAGGCAGTCCGCCTCCTCCGCCAGGATGCGGAGGAATTCCGCTTCGGGGATATCGGAATGGCGGTAGCTGATGTAGCTGGAGATCTTCCAGGAGTATGCGCCGCCCCAGGAAGTCCTGAACCCGCCGGACGCGCTCGATAACGTGGTGCAGCGTCTCTTCCGTATAGGGCAAAAAACAGGTCGTGCAGATTGACGCCGTCCACCAGGTAGTTCTCGCTGATGATCTCGAACCAATCCAAAGCCGGTTTTTCCGCCAGGATGGTCTCGTAATGCTCCTTGCGCAGCCCCAGGCCAAAACCGAGCTCAGGACGGTTCAGGGTGTGCAGCATGGCGGCTTCCGGAAATGGGGCCGGACAACCCGGCCCCGGCTCGTTATCACTTTTCCAACACTTTGCCGCCCTTGGCCGTGCATTCCTCGGCGGTGGCGGTGGGCAGCCAGCCCTGGCCTTCGCAGCTGTTCTGGCCCTTGCAGGCATTTCGCGCCGTCTTGCAGGCATTGATGCCGCAGTGGACTTTGGCTTCCTTGGCTTCGGTTCCCTCTGCCATGGCCAGGCTGTTGGCGAACAGGGCCGCGGCAGCGGTGGCCAGCAGCAGACCGGAACGGTAAGGTGCGTTTTTCATGATTCTTCTCCTCAATCAGGACGATAGGATGCTTCACTTCCCTTCGTATTCGGTATTGCCCAACCTCGACTACTCCGTCTATGCGTCCGCCACAACGCCATCAGCGCCCACGCTACGGCCCTCTGCTCCCGGTCTCAGCTTCATCCTCTGTGCTACGCCGCCATTCCTACTGGGCTGATGATCGTCAAAGCGCTGCCGCAGTGGGGGCAGTGTTCCAGGTCGATGTCGAATATGCGTTGAGCCGATCGCTCTAGCTCGATGGAGGATCGCGCGCTTTAAGATTAAAGGCTGGCGGGGGATTGGGCCAGTAGCTTTACCGCACTCGGAGCAGGCCGGTCCGGCTGCGTGTAGACAGCGACTATCCGATGAGGCCCCTCAAGCAGCGCCTGCAGGATCATAGCGGCAAATTGCGGGGTGCCTGCGAACACCAAACCCTCGATCAGGCCGGGGATGATCGAGTTCACGCAGATTCTGTTTGCACCCCATTCAATTGCGAGCACGCGCATCAACATGCTAACGCCGGCCTTCGCCGCACACATGTGGGCCTGCAGCGCGCGTCGAGTACCTCTTATTTTTCCTATTCTCCGCCAGTGCTAGACGCCGGGCCAGGTGCATCTCGATGCTGTCGACCGATGATTGCATTCCGCCGCCTTGCGGATTCGCCAACCGATTGCGGCTATGCCTAACCGCGATAGGAAGAACCGATCGAATCAGACGAGGGAGGAAAGATCCTTTTCGATCTGAGCGAACAGCTCGTCCAAGCGTTTCATGTCTTGCGGCAATGTCTCGGCCGCCTGTTTCAGCGAATCGGTGAGCTCCTTGGCCAGTTCCTTCGCACCTGGCACATTTTCCAGCAAGTCCACGATCTTGCGCTGCTTGAGCAGTTCTAGTTGGGCCTTGATTTCGTCGTCCTCGGCTTTCAGTCCCGCCGTCAAGCGGGCGCGATAGTCGGACACTGCTTTCAGGAGGCGGTCGATCAGATCGTCGCGCGGATCCTTGTTAGCTGCCGGCAGCTTGGGCTTTATGCCCGGCACTTCGGGGACCCACACCACGGTGCCCGGCTTGAAGGCATTGGCGTGGGCAAGGTGGGGGTTAGCCTTGAGCAGCGACGCTTCGGCGGCCTTGCGCATTTCCGGCGTGAGATCGGCAAAGAGCCGGTCGACCAGAGCAGCGATATTGGCTTCGTTCCTGAGCGTAATGACACGCATGAATTCACTCCTTAATTTAAATATGGACATTTAATGTGTCCCACGGGGCCGGCAACGCCGCTCCGTTGACCTGGATGGCACCGCTGGTCAAGTTGCCGAGCACCGCAAAATTTGTCGCGGTCAGCGACAGGGTCGGAAATTCAGTCACACCGACCAGCCGGTTGTTGGCCACGCTCACATGATCGCAGCCGATGCGCCCGACCAGCGGCGCTAGTCCTGTGGTAACGACATTGCTCAGTTCGGCATCGTTCTGATCGAAGAGACAGCTCAGCACGCCATCGATTTCTACCAAAGGCATCACCGTAAGCGTCCCGCGCAGGCGGTTTCCCCGCAAGCTGGTATTGCCGCGCGCCAGGCCCGCCAGGATGCGCGCCCGAAAGGCACTCAGGTAGAGGTAGCCTTCTTTCACGGGCAAGACCATCACCCCCGGCGCGGTCACCGTAGTCCCGTCCGTGGGTCCGCCCGGCGCTGCGCCGGACGGGGCGACGACGATCGCCTGCCAGGCAGCAGCGCTCGTGGTTTCGATCCCCTCCAGGCGCGCCAGCGAGTTATTTTCCACCGCGAGTTGGCTGAAGCTGGCGCCCACCGCCAATGCCACAGTGCGCCCCAGGAAGCTCTTGGGGCCGATGCCGAACATCCGGTTGCCCGCCACCCGCAGTTCCCCCGAAGCCACCGCCAGCAGCGCTGCGCGCAGCAGGCTCTGGGCGGCCTGCCGGGCGACGCCGGCGAACAGGTTGTTGACCACGTCGGCACGCGCGACATCTATCAGGAGCACGCCGAAAAAGGGCCGGCCCTCTTGGTTGAATCCCATCCCCAGGTTCGAAAACTGGTTGTTTTCCAGGCACAGATAGGCGGCGCCGCCCTTGCGCTCCATGACCAGAGCGCCGAGTCCCGTGTCCTCGATGACGTTGGACTTGATCATGGCCCTGCCCAGCGTTTGGCGGATCGCCAGGCCGTTGCCGCGCAGTCCGCGAATCCGGTTGTCATGGATCATGACCCGATCGATGGAAACCTTGTCCAGGCCGGGTTCCAGCGCGATGCCGTCCACCTCGGCCTCCCCCGAGCCCACGATCTCGTTGTCGACGATGCGCAAGCCGTCGGTGCCCGCGACCACCCCGGCGCCGGTGATGTACATGAGGTTACCGGCGATGGCGATGCTCGCCTCCGGCAGAGCTCCGCCCATCACCACGACGCCCGCCTGAGAGCAGCCGAGTAGCAAGTTGCCCGCCAGCCGTAATTCGCCGTAATGGAGGCTCATGCCGGCGAAGCTCACTCCCCGCTGGCGGCACAGAAACACGTTGTCGGTCACCCGGCATTGCCCGGTAAGCAGATAATTGCGCTCCCCGGTCAGAGCTACCACGCCCTGCTCGGCGACCAGGGTACAATCACGGATCGACGCGGCGAGCATCGAGCCCGAGAGGCCCACCGCGGCGGAGGTGGCATCGCCGGCCGCCACAGCGAGCACGGCCAGGTGCACCAGGTGCAGATCGATGCAGGCTGCAACCTCGATCAGAGCGGTCGTGCCCCCGCCGGCGACCGCCCCGACCAGGGCCAGGTTCTCGACGGTCACGCCGATACCCCCCGTGATCCGCATCAGGGATCCGGCAGCGGTTCCCCGCAGGAGCGTCTGCCATCCCTGGCCGCGTATCCTCAGGGAACGGGCGCCTTCCAGGTTGAGCGGCGCGTCCAGCTGGTAAGTCCCGGCATCTAGGCAGATAGTGCCGCCGCGCTGGCGGATGCTGTCGATGGCGTGCTGGATTGTCGAGATACCGGCGTTATGGCCCTCGGGATGGACGCACATGGTGCAATCGCAGCTCTCGCCAACTGCCTCGGGCGGCCAGAATACCCGGCAATCGGTCTCGCTGTCGGGCAGGGTCACCACCGCGAGCCGGGCATAATGGTGATGAATCCCCCGAGGCGGGGCATGCTCCAGCGGCTCGATGCTGCCGTCTGCCGCCCGTGCCGCGAACACCCAGTAATCGCCGGTCCGGTATTCGCCGTCGGCCGGGTCCAGGTCGAATTCGACGAGAATGCCGTTCTCCAGCGCCAGTTTGGTGCCGGCTGGCGGCAGCGGAATGCCGTCGGAGCTCGCTGAGACGTTCAGATCGTGAAAAATGAAACCGTCTGCGCGGCGCACCAGCCCCGACTGATCCCAGCGACGGATGCGGGTATGGCGGGTAGCGTCGGTGCGGCCCTGGGCGTCGACGGGAAAGAGTCCCGCAGGCAGCGCGTCTTCGAGCAAAATCGAGCGGGTGGCGGCGTCCACGGACTGGATGCGCCGCAGCAGGCCGGGTCTTCCGTGCAACTCGTGCCAGTCGTCCAGGATTTCGATCCAGTCTCCGGCATGAAAGCCGAGCACCTCGTCACGGCCGACGCTCTCCACCACCAGCCGGTTGCCGCCGTGGATCTCGATGACCCTAGTAACGACCGTGGCATTGTCGCGGGACCACTTGAAAGTGGCTGTTCCTTGCCTACCGCCGTGGTGGATCTCCACCCGGTACAGCTGGTTCTCCAGACCCTTGTAGCCCGCGGTAGGCGGCACTAGGCAAGGGTTGGGATCGCCCGGCACATCGCCGGTGGAATTGGTGAGCCGGCCCGCCGAGGGCCGGATGACCGCCATCCAGCCGGGCACCTCGCTGTCCGGCGTGGCGCAACTGGCGTTGCCGATATTGGTCAGCACCTTCACCTGCCAGACGGTCTGAAGGCGCGCCGTGGTGTCCACCCCCACCGCCTTCTCGACCAAGGATGGTTCCTGCACATGGGTGACCTCGCGCTGCCAGACGTCGAGATACACCAGGTGCGGCCCCCCGCTGAGCACGGGACGGTTGAAGATATCTGCGGGCGCGGCTTGATCGGTCACGTTGAACGACAGGTACGGTTGCTCGAAGAATGGCACGTCGCCGGTGCCGGCGAGCTCGCCAAGCGTAGCGTCCCACTGCACAGGTTGCGCGCTGTGGTTCTCCGCCAACAGGCCGTCCACGTAGATCCGTCCGGGACCGATGGTCAGCTCCCCGGCGGTGGCGTGGATGCGGAAGCCGTTGGGCGTGGTGCGAGGCACCACCGCGCGTCCCACGGTATCCAGTGTGCCCGCCTGGAGGCGGCGCGCGAGTTCCGCCACCCACTCGTTCCAGTCGGAATCCAGTTGCACCCTCCCTTGTTGCATCACCACCCCGAAGAAATCCTTCCACGGGTGAAAACTGAAACGGCTGCAGTCGAAGCTCATGGCTCAGGCTCCTCAAGTCTCGTAAAAAACACCGGACGACAGCCCGACGCGGAGAAACTCGCGCAGACGAATCTGCAAATTGGCCTCGCGCTGGGCGGCGAACAGCATGTGATAAGCGCCCATTTCGCTCTCGTCGTCCGCCCCGCGCCGGATTTCGTCCGGAGTGCTGCGCATGAGCTGGCAATACGCCGGGACGCCATAGCGCAGCGAGGCGAAATGCGGAGCGACCTGGGTTTCGCCCTCCGCGTTCTCGGGCTGGCAGCGATACCGGCACGGAACCAGCGAGTCGAAAGGCAGATAGGAAAAACGCACGCAGCCGGTCTGGCGGCGCCGCGCGTATACCGGCGGCAGAGTGTCGGCCGGCGCGGCGCGGGCCAGGAGGATGCTGTTGGAAACAAGACCCAAGGCGTCCGCGTTGATCTTGCCGATCGCGGTGCAGGCAGCGAGGGAGAGTTCGCCCCCCGGCGAAACTCCGTCCGGCGCGCAATAGACCGTGGCGGCGGGATCGTTGGCGTCGAGGATGGCATCCGTGGCCGCAAGTTTTGCCCCTTCGACCACTCGCAACGCGCCCACGATCGCCCGTTCCAGCTCCACGGCCACGCCCGGCCGTTCGACCATGAGGCTCGCCGCGCCCGGTGAAACGGGGTCGCCCGCCGCGTTCAGCGCCAAACCGGGCACCAGGGTGGCGTGGGCGATGCGCAGGCGCGCGAGTTGGTTGCCCGCGTCAGGCACGTGCAGCCGCGCGCCGGCCACCAGTAGCCCTTCCAAGCTGAAGGCGCTTTCCGCTCCACCCGTGACGGAAAGATCCCCGCCGAGGATCAGCGTCGGCCGACACCGCTCGGCGGCCCGCAGGACCACGTGCCCGCCGGCCTTCACGTTCACCGTCAGGGTTTCCTCATAGCGCCCGCTGTCGGTGATTTCCACCACCCCGTCGCCGGCCAGGGCCGCCAAGGCGGCCTGGATCGTGGCGCGGTCTTGGGGCACCCGGATCACAGAGGTTCCAGGGGCGTCAGCGCGGCGTTCGCGGGGATATTCGCCTCCGCCCAGGTCCGCCGGAAACCCGTAATGATAGGTGACATGAAGGCTTTGGGGTACGGCCACGGAATCCCCCAACGCGATTCTTCCCAGCACAGGATCGATGCCGTACTTGCTCCCACTGAGCGGCGCGTGCGCCCAGCCACCACCGTCGTCGGCCAGGTTGCAGGCCACGACGCTTTCTCGGGGCACCTCGATGCCGTCCGCGTACAGCACGACACTGGGCTCGGCATTGTCGACCTCCGCCCCAGACGATTCGCGGAAGCCGTAGTAGAGCGCCTTGCGGGCGTCCAGCATCCGGCGGCCGATCGGCTCGGGCACGTTGACGGGCTCGGCCAGATGGGTGATTTCATCCTCGGCCACCGGGTTGGTGTAAAGCTGGAGAGGATGGCCCAAAGGACTCACCAGGTAACGCCGGTCGTCGACCCGCACCGCCGGGCTCTTGGTATGCGGATAGGCGTTGATCCGCCAGAGGAATATCCCCACGTTGGGGATATTGAAGCGCCCGCGCCGGCTCTCGATCCGCCGGACGTCCACGGTGTGCGCCGTCGAATCGAAGGCCGTGCCGATCTGCGCCAGCGGTTCCCATTGCCGTAAGTCGGGCGCGTACCGGCTGTGCGGCCTGAGATGGTTCAGGTACTGGGTGGTCCCCAGCAGCTGGAAGAATTCCACCGCGCGGGCGTTCCACCCGGTGACGTCGCGGGCGAGCTGTTCCAGCACGGCCACCGTGCCCTTGCGGCGGCGCAGGGCGATGGTGTGGGCGACCTCAGCGCGGGCCAAACCGCGCGCCTTGCCCAGGGCGTGCAAGGGTTCGTAGCCGATCAGGTCGCCGATATAGGGAATCGCCCAGTCCGCGCAGGTTTCGATGAAGAGGTCGTCGTAGAGCTGGTCGAGATTCTCCTCCAGGACGGCGAACTCGTCCGCGAAGGCCATCAGCAAGGCCTTGAGGGGGCCGCGGGCGGCTTTCCCGCGCAACGCCTCGATCCGCTCCTGCTCGGCAACGGTCGGACTGGGCAAAGCTTCCAAGGCGGCAAGTTCGGCAGCTTCCTCCGGCGTCAGAAGGCCCTTCAAACCCGCGGCGAGCTCGGCGTCGCGGATGCGGTGTATGGCCGGCAGCAGCCGGAACAAGGTATCGGCGTCGAAGCTCATGACATTATCTCCAGCACCAGGGGCGCGGCGTCCAGGGTGAGCAGCTCGGCGGCCAGTGGCGTCTCGACGAGCGAAGCTACGGGCAGCGCCGCAAACAAGCGGGGCACGAACTTCGGAACCGGCGTGTCGCTCCGGTGCAGCTCGGCCACGTGCACCGCCTCGACGCCGGTTATGGCCTGGGCGACGGCGGCTACCTCGTCCACCGAGACCCCCTGGCCGAAGCTGCGCGCCTCGAAGCCGAAGGCTTCCCTGAGGCGGGCCTCGACAGCGGCCAGTACCCGCTCGGGTTCGGCCTCAGCGGCGACCTTCACCACCAGCCGCGTCCGAAACCGCGCGTCGCGATAGTTGACCAAGGTTAGCGGCAGCAGCGGATCGCCATAGCGGCGCAGAGCCGCCAGCAGGTTGCGGAACGTGTCGCCGTTCGCCGGAACGGCGCTTCCCCCCTCACCCGCCACTGTAAGGAACACCCCGCGCGCCGGACCGCTGGGCAGCCACAGGGCGTGAGCCTTGGCGATGCCGGCGAAGGCGCGGGCGAAATCCCGGTAGTCCTGGATCGACACCGCCCGCTCCAAGGTGAGCACCGTGAGCGGCGCGTTGACCCGCGCCCGCTCCCCGGCTTCCGGGTCTTCTCCGCCGCTCGCCGGCTCGGGGTTGGTGGCGCCGGTGACGCCCAGGGGACGCGAGAGCAGAGTGGTGAGCTTGCCCGCCGCGACATTGCCCGCGAGCCCTAGTCCCTTGCGGTAGTTGGCGCGCAGGTTGTGGTTGCCGGACGGCGGGCGGGCGCCCTCGATGCCGTCGCCGAACCGCACCGTGGCCCGCCCCTGGTCGTCGACGACGAGCTCGTAAACCCGCTCGTTCGGCCCGCGGGCGTAGAGGCTAGGAACCTCCTGCCAGAGGAGGTCGTTGGCGCGCAAGGCCAGGGTCGATCGGCGTCCGCCCGGGGTGGCCGCGCTCACGAAGGTGAGCGGCGCCTGGCGCAGGTCAAAGCTGGCGTTGGCCACGCGGGCGTCGCCGCTGCCCAGGATCTCGTTCACCGTTTCCCCGTGGGTGGCGCGCGCGACATTGGCGTTGACGCGCACGGACTCGCGGTCGTAGACGTGCTTGAGGGGCGCCGCGAGGGTGAAGTAGCTGCGGTCGCGATCCTGGCTCACGGAACTCGCCAGCTCCCCGACGAAAACGATTTCCGACACCTCTTCGTCGCCCGCTTCCGGCGGCGCGGCTTCAATCGCTGCGGCAGCCACCTCCAACACGCCTTCTCGCCCGTCGCGGTCCAGCAGCCGGAGGCGCAGTTCCACACTGCCCGGATTCGCGAGCCGCTCGCCGAACTGCGACGGGGACAGCACCGACCATGCGCCACCGGATTTCTGCTCCGGCGCGGCCAAAAGGCGCAGGGAGTCTCCTTCCTCGACGGTCACGCTGCCTCCCTCGACGAGCGTCATCGTCACAGCGCTCCTGCCCTTGCGCAGCCGCACGCGGGCGCGCTTGCCGCTCAGCGCCAGCGCACGGCCGGGGCCGATTCCCGGTGCGAGCCGATCGAGCGCGAGCACGTCGCCGTAGAGAGGAAACTCGAGCGGAGTCGAGGTCACCGGCAGCGGCTCGGACTGGGCCAGCACCAAGGTCCCGCGCAATCCGAAGCGGTTGAGGTTTTCGGTGGTATCCGGCACGATGCGGGTAATCTTGCCGCTCAGGCCGTAGTCGCGGCGGGAAAGATGCGCGACGGATTGGGCGCGGTAGAGTTCCACATATCCTTGGGCGAGTTTCGACGAAACGGACGAGTTGGCGAAAGCCGCAAAATCGGGCGGCGGCGCCGCAGCGACCAGAGCGACCCAGCTGCCCGGAACGATTTTCGGATACTCCGTGTCGAGATCGATCCGATTGCCGAAAATCCGGTAGTCTTTCCAATCCGTTCGGTCGTTGTTCAAGAGATCGCCGACCTTTGTGTCCTTGGTGTTCAACATCCTCGCTTCGGGCGCATTGTGACCGAACAGCGCGGCACGCTGACGGAAGACGTAGATAGTGGCGCCCACGCCGGCCGGCTCCATGTGGGGGCTCACGCTGCCCAGCGGCTCGTCCCAGGCGATCTGGGTGCGCTGCTTTTCCCGGTCCTCCTCCACGGCCGTGAGCACCCGGACGTCCCAGCGCTCGCTGCCGGTATCGGCGAGCCGTTCCTGGCCCACCACGAGGATGACGTCGCCCGCCTGCACGCCGCTGCCCACTCCAGCCAGCCACAGCTCGCGATCGCCGAAGCGCGGACGCCAGGGGACCGAGGTCTGCACCGGGATGGCGTTCCATTCGGCGCGCGCTTCCACCGGCTCCACGGTTTCGAAGGTCTGGGGCTGCTCGCCCGGACCCGGCACGCTCTGCACCCTGGCACCCACCGGAATCTCGACGGGACCTGCGGCCAGCGCGGGACTGCCCGGAGCCTCCTGCAGGGTGAAGGCGAGGAAGGTCGAGGCGGCCACACCGGGCGCGAGCTCGTAGCCAATCAGGCGGGCCAGTTCGAGGATCGAACGGCGCTCGGTCGCCGTGCGCAGGAAGTTCTCGTTGGCGATGCGTTCCTGATAGAAGGACAGCACGTCCAGAGTGGTGGCCAGCGCATCGCAAAGGGCGATGCTGAAATCGCCGTCGTCGCGGGTGGTAAGCCCCGCGAGAGCCGGCAAGCTGCCGCTCGAAAGCCGAGCGAGCAGGGATTTCCTGAAGCTCGCGTACACGCCGACCCGGTAGGCGACGGCAGACTGGCCAGGCGGGTTGTCGATGCGCGCCGGCGTCTCGGCATCGAGGCCAGCGCAGCATCCGCAGTGGTCGAGGCTGGAATCGGCCATCACTTGCCTCCGAATAGGAATAGACGAAGCACGCCGTGCTCCGGAAAATTGGGGTCATTGTCGAGGCGGGGGATCTCCAGCCGGGACAGGCGCAGGAAACCGTCGGCGAGCGGTGTCGGGTCCTCGCTGCCCTGGCGGTGGAAACGGGTCACCTGCACCGAATCCACGCCCGCGACCTGGCGGGCCGCCTTGTATACCGAGCTCAGGTAGACGGTTTGGCCGAAGCTCAGGTTATCGGGATGAAACAATCCGCGCCGTCCGTCAGGCAGCATCCGGTTGCCCAGGACCGCCAGCAATCCCGCGCGCACGTCGGAACGAAAATAGTTCGCCTGGACGCAGACCAGGAGATCGATTTCGAGGGAAACGAACACCGGATCGTTGATTTCGGTGTCGTGGCCCGCCATGCGGTAACGTTCGAGATGGCGGGTGATCCGGGCCTTGAAGTCTGCGTCCACCGGCAGGCCGCCGGCCCGGTCCACGGTGACGAACACCGTGTACCAGCTTCCGGTCCAGCGCAGGGTGGCCGCCGCCCGCTGCACACCGGGGTGGCGTTCGGTGACCTCGGCGTAGTCCTCCGGCGTGACCGCGCGTTCCTGCCGGCGGAAAGCTTGCGGAGCGCGCCGGCGCACCACCGCAGCGTCTTCCGGGTCCACACCGCCTTGCGCGGCTAGGGGATTGTGCACGCCGAGCACAGCGCCGTCGCCACACGCCACGTGGGCGATGGTATCCGCGCCAACATTCCCGGCGCGGCCGTTGCCGACCCGGTAGCGCGCAGCGAACGCCGTGCCGGACTCGGGCCGCCGCCCGTGTACCCCGTTGCCGAAGCGCAAGCTGGCCGAACCGTCGTGTTCGACCTCGACGACGAAATGGGGATCGTCCGGCCCGCTGTTTAACAGGTCGCGCCGCGCCGTCCAAGTCCCGCCGTTCCGGGTAATCAGGGTGATCGCTGGCAGGCAATCCTCCATGCGCCATCGCATGGCGAGCGCCGCCGGCGCTTCCGGATCGAAGGCCAGGCGTTCGGTGCGGCTCACCCCATCCTTCACCGTCGTCTTGAGCACCGTGCCCGCGAAGGTGAGCGGCAGATTCTGCAGCTTCGGCGCAAAACGCGGCGGAAGCTCGACGGGTTCGGCGCCGGTGCAGCGATTGGCGTCGCGCTCGGGTGGATAAACCAGCCGCGCCGGGGGCACCCTACCCAGGTCCTCGTCTGCCGGCAAGGTGAAACCGTGATCAGCGAGCACCAGGTTGCCCCTTGCGACGCTGACGCGGTCGAGCTCCACTTTGCCGTGCGCCTCGTCGGTGACCGAGGAAATGCACAGCGGAAACGGCAAAGCGTCCTCGGCAGCCCAGGCGATCTCGGTGATCTTCGCGCCGCTGAGCGGATCGGTGAGCGGCACCTGGGGGTTATCCGGCGAGAACTTGCGCACCGAGGTCAGCCGCACCACGTGGCGATGCGTAGGATCGGCGTCGCCCGGTTCGCCGGTCGAAGGTCCCAGCACTTCCTCGAACAGCAAGGCGTCGCCTGCTTTCAGCGCGGCGAGATGACCGGCGAGCGTCGCCCGGGTCGCGCCCTTGGGCAGGCAGCAGCGGCGATCGCCCCAGGTATAGAAATCGATCTCGTTATGCGCCTTGTGCAGCACGGCATCGTGCAGCGGCTCGAAAATCGCAGGGCTTTTCCGCAAGGCAGCTTCGTCGTCCCGCGATCCGGAGACGATACGCGGCGGAAAGCCCGGCACCCGGGCATAGAAACGGGTGCCCTTCTGCGGCAAGGCCACTTTGTCCGCGTTCACCGCCACGTGCACCCAGACTCGGGCGTTGCAGCCGTCGTGCATGGAATAGTCGACCAGCAGGGCGTGGCGGCGGAGCGAAGTGCGCAGGCGCGCGGTTTCCAGGTAAGCTTCGGTGGCGATGGCGTCCTGCCGATAAGATAGCTGATCGGCCACGTAGGCCATGAGTTCGGCGAGGGTCACGCCCAGGTCGGCGGCGCTGCGTTCGCGCCAGTCCGGCACCAGCTGGGTGATCCGGTCCAGGATGAGCCGGCGGAAGCTCGGATAATCCTTGGCGAGATAATCGATCTCCGGCGCCGGAACGGGCTCCTTGGGACAGATTTCCCGCTTTTGGCAGTCGAACTCGCTGTCGCACTCGACCTTGAACGAAAATTCCACCTCAGAAAGCCGCGGGTCGAAGTCTTGCGGCGGCGTATCGTCCTGCGCCGAGCGCACCAGGCGCAGCCGGTACGGCGAGAAATCGCCGTATCGGTCGACGCGAACCAGCAGGACGTGGTCCGGCTTTGGCAGGTCGGCAAAGAATGCCGCTTCGGCGGGGGTGGCCTCGTCCGGCGGAGCGGAAGCCGGCGCCACCCATTCGACGCGGATGCCGCGCACCCGCTCGCCGCCTTCGATGCGGACCTGGTCCCTCAGGAAACCTGCTGGCACGGGCTTGATCAGCCAGACCAACAGGGTTTGCTGGCGCGGACTGCCGGGCGGCGCTTCGCGGTCCAGCACCTCCAGGTAATCGATGCCGTTGAGGGTAGGATGGTCGGCAACCTTATTGCGGCGCCGTTCGTCGCAGCAATGGTAGATCATGGTATCCCCCGTTCGAAGTTCGCCACTTGAGGCGCTTGCGTGCGAAGGATCCGATAGCGCACGGTCACCCTCAGGGTCGACTCGACCGCTTCCACCTCCACCGCGTCGAGCGCGATCAGATGGCCCAGCCATTGCTGCAGCGCACCCTGAACCAGGAACTGGGTGGTCGCGGCCAGTTCGACGCTATTCGGCGCAAACACCAGTTGCATGAGCCCACTGCCGAAATCGGGCCGCATCACCCGCTCGCCCGGCGAGGTGAACAGCACCTGCTCGATCAAGCCCCGGATGTATGCCTCCTCGCCGGCTTCGCCGGTACGCCCTCGATCGTCAAACTGGTAGGGATATTGAAGGTTCATAGTTTTTTAGCCATGAGCTTTCAGCGATCAAGCTCCTATCACCCGCGTCTGCGCCGCCACCGGCAGAAGCGGCGTGCCGTTCGGCGCGCAGACGGCCTGACTGTCCATCAACACCAGCGGCTGGCCGTTGGAAAAGACCCGCGTGGCCGCCACCACCCACTGCCCGGTAACGCAGGGCACCGGGCTGCCGCTCACGTTGAACGGGCAGCCGGCGATGGCGTAAGGCGCGGCCATGGTCACCGTAGGCTGGCCGCTCACCAACACCCGCGGGTTCGGCGCGGTGGGCGTGGCGGTGCCGCCGTGGGCACACAGTACCGAAGCGCCGAGATGCAGAAGCGGTCCGGGCATCTCAGATCACCGTCAGCGCGCCGTTGTTGATGGTCACGGTCGGGCCGACGAGGGTGATCATCGCGCCCTTGCCGTTCTGGATGTAGATGCCGGTGTCGTTGACGATCAGCGTCGCCCCGGTGGCGCTTTTCAGCATGATGCCGCCGGTGGGACCCGGCAAATCCGAGATCGTGAGTCCGTTCTGCAACGGCGTTTGCAGCGTTATCGCGGGAATCATCGGCGGGGTGGCACGCGCCAGCGCCGGCACCTCGGCCCCGCTGCCCCAGAAACAGCCCACCCAGATCGGATAGTCCGGATTGCCCTGCTCGAACTCGATCCACACGCCCGAACCGATGACGGGTAAGGCGAACATGCCGTTCTGGATGCCGGCGATCGGCACGCAGGGCATGGCCCAGGTCGCCGGAGCGAGGCCCGCCACATCCGGCACCTGCACCTGCAGGCGGCCCTGCTGCAAGGGATCGATGTTGTTGAGCACCACGCCGCGATACTTGCCGTAATACTTGCCGCTTTCGTTCATACTGGCACCCTAGGCGTAATGGAAACCAGGCCGTTTCGCGTGAGCCGGAAGCTCTGCTTGAACTCGCCGCGCTTGAGGGTGCTGGTGACTCTCTCCACGTAGTAGAGCCCGTCGTAGGCTATGCCCGCACCGCGCACCCCCACCAGTTGCCGGGCCTTGAGCACCCGGCCGTAGCGCAGCACGTCCAGAGTGCCGTTGGCACTGACCGCATCCTGCGACTTTTTGGCCTCCGCGAGTCCACTGGAAATCGCCTGCATGGGATTCATCTTGGCGGTGTCCTTGAGCACGGTGAGATTGGCGATGGGCGTCGGCAACGCACCCAAAGGCGGTTGCAAAGGATTGAGCTTGGGGATGAGAATCGGAATCGGCACCCGGGTCAGCGGGTTCTGGATGAAGACCACCGGCAGCACCCCCTTGGTAGGATCGAAGGAAAAACTCAGCGACTCCACGTTGGTCAGCGCGTCCATGTCCACGTTGAGCGCCGGCTGCGGTACGCCCACTTTGATCTCGGGTCCGAAGTAGGCGATGTTGGTGCCGGGCGTCGGCCCCGGTTCGACGTAAAAGACGTAGCCCACCTCGTCCGCCAGGCACCGAATGTATTGGAGGTCCGTGCCTTGCTGGGCGGGAATCTTGTCGACGGGGATGGGCACGTCCGGGAACAGCACGGGGATCACCAGCGGAATGAGGCCAAACAGCGCGTATTTGGCACACAACAGCGCCACCCGCGCCTCGATCGGCAGCGCCGGGAACGGCAGGCCGCTGAAATCCACCATGTCCATCACCTTGGTGAGGTCTTCGCCGGTCACCGTCACGGTACCGGGAGACCCGTTGCTCCCCGCCTGCACCTCGACGTTGGTCGTGACGCCGTCGAAGAGTGTCTGCGGCGTGCCGTTCACGGTCACGATCAGCATCACCCGCAAAGGCGGCGTCGCGGGACCGGTATTCTGCGCCCCGGCGATCAGAAAAATCGTGTTCAGCTCCGACTTGCTGCTGAACTGGAACGAAAGCTGGAAACCGCTGGGCGAATTCGCCGCCGTGGTGACCTGAACGCTCTCTAGCGCATCCATCACCACCCGCGGAGCCGGAATGGGCACCACCGGGCCCATCAGCAAGGTGAGCTGAATTCCTTTAGCCAGCATCCGCTACTCCCGGAACGCCTTCCGGCAAGGTGATGCGTAGCCGCCGCCCGGCGGTCTCGGTCAGTTCCTCCGGCCGCATGGCGCGGTTGGCGTCGCAGATGCGCCAGTATTGCAGCGGATCGCCGAGATAGCGCGCGGCCAGATTGTCCAGCCGGTCTCCCTCGACCACCGTGTGCTCCTGCAACAGTGTGAAGTTCTCCGGCGGCGGCACGAAGCGGCGTTTCAGATACGCCACGATCGTGCCGTCCGGCCGCGTAAACTGAGCCGCGGCAATACCGTGGTAACGGCTGGTGGCAGGGAACAGCGGCGTGACCAGGGCGTTGGCTTGTAGAAAGGCTTGGATTGGATCCATCAGTCGATTCCCCCGATACCGAGTGCCGCGAAACTGCCCGGCTGGGCCTTCGCCGCGAGTTGTTCCTTGGTTTGCAGATAGCTTATAAACAGGCTTCCGCCCTTGTGGGCGAAGCCGAGGTCGTCCACCGAGAGCACGCGCAGCCCCAGGCTCACCTTGGCGCGGATCGGATTCAGGGCGGGATCGAAAGCTTCCTCGGTGATCGAGAAGTCCGTCAGCCGCACCGGCACCACGCGGCTCTTGCTCCACACGAACAGCATCAGCGGCGCCTCCATGGGCGCAATTTCCAGCGTCCCGGAACTGGCCTCGGCATCGACCCTAAGCAACTGGGCGCTGGTCGGATGCGCCAGGGATTCGAGCACCGCCAGTTGAGGCTGGATGCCGTGCTCGACCACGGCGCGATGCTGGTCCGGAAATTCCAACTGGTCGGCGGCATCGATCTCAGCGTCCAGCTTGATGGTCTCGACCGCCGGCCCCTTAAAGCGCATGGGTTCCATGCGGTTGCCCGCCTCCCCGCCGGCCGCCTGAATCTGCAAGGTGCGCGACAGCGAGTCCGGATTGTATTGCAGCGAGATGATGCGCAGCACTCGCCCCGACTCGGGATCGATCAGCACCAGGCCACCCTTGAGGACCTTCGGTGAGTTGGGATAGGTGGTCATGGCGCGTTATCCCTCCTGCTTTGCAACGCTGCACGTACGTTCATTTGCTGCTCTTGCATTCACGCCTCGTCAAAATCAGTTCGCCCGCAGGGCATCGGTAATCGTAAAAACAAAGCGGCCGGTCGCGGGGCGGGGTCAGCGTGTTGATCGGAGGAACCCCGACGACGATATCCTGTTTGCGGACGATGACTCGAATCACACGCCCGTCGCTGAAGCGCACGATGCACGCATAGTTGCCCAGGGGGTTGGGCAGCTCGCACTCGATCTTTTCCGCGGTGCCGGGCGTTGATTTCAGCTCAGTGCGAACATAGTGCTCCGCCGCGCGCTTGCTGATGCTTTCCGGGTCACCGAACCAGCTGGGACAAGGGCTGACGTTCTCCTTCTTTTCACCTTCCGTTACGTTCTTTCCCTCGGTGCCCATCCGTCCGTCGACACCGATTCGCCCATCGATCGACGATTCCTGCCGCTGGATGAGCAGTCCGATCGGTGAGCCGTTTCCACGAATCGGTCCCAGCGTGCCGCTCTGTTGGACGACGTGCACCAGCTCATGGGCCATCAAATGCCGACCTTGCATGGAATCCGGCGCGTATTGGCCCATCCCGAACGACACATCTGGACCCACCGTATAGGCCAATGCATTCACCGCACGCGCGTATTCCCTCGCCTCCGCATTCGTATGAACCCGCACAGCGCCGAAGTCGTAACCAAAGCGCGGCTCGAAAAAGGCACGGGTCGCCGCATTCAACGGCTGATCGGACGAGCTCAGTACCTCATGAACGATCGGTGGCGCAAAACCCGCGCCGGCCGAGCCATACGCAGCATGATGTTGTACGCCCACAGAATTCCGCTGCGCCACTTCCCCTTCACTCATGCGCATGACGCGATCCGCCACCCAATCCGCCTTTCGCTCGTAGCTATCGCCCGGCTCGTTGACCTTGAGTTTGGTTTGCAGACCCAAGCGCTTCTTCCTGCCGCACTCCTCGCACTCGCCGCCTGCCATCGTGTAACTACCGCAGGCGCATTTGCGCTGGAGCAACCCGCTTGGCACCGGGATAAGAGAAGAATTTGCAGGGATTACCTTCCGCCATTGCGCGCTCATATCATCTCTTCACTTGGTCAAGCACGGTTTCAGAAACATATCGATCCTCGCCTCTTTTTTATACCTGCCATCTCACCGCAGGTTAAGGTGATGCAGAAATCCCAACGTCACCCTCGCCACCGTCGAATGTTGGGGTTCGTGCCTCACCCCAACTTACGTGGGTTATCCATTGTCTTTATGAACCTTTTAAGATAACGAGTCTGGAACATTTTTAGACTGCTTCATTTCCTCACGGCTTTTTGGGAGAGGAAGCAGAACTCGGCGTCGTCGTAAGCGACGCAGGTACCGTGAACTGTCCAAGATCCGGTGCAGCGAAATTCACTGTGAAGGGCACGTCCCCCGATATCCCTGTCGCCTCGAACTGTGACAGCGGTACAGTAGCAACTGACTCCAGCTTTGTCCCGCAGTCGCCTGGACACAGATCGATGGTGTCCTTTACGGTGTAGTTGATGATCGGGGTCACAGTGAGTTCGCTGGCGGACAGCCGCGTCACCATAATTTTGCCGCTCGCCTGCCGCTCGTCGTTGAACGGCGAAGGTTTGGCGCCCGAGGGGCAGGCAAGCTGGTCCTTGCCGATGCCGCCGGCCAGGTTGCCGGGGATATCTCGCGGGACGTTAAAGTTCATCTGATTGGTGCTCGCAGGATCGTCGAGCTCCGCGATGGCCTCCGGTATTTGAGAGGCGAGGTCGAGAGAGATCGTAGAGTTCAACGGTACCGACGGCGGTGTTTTGGCGAGACTCTTCCTCAGCTCGTCATAGAGAAAGCTGGTCGTCTTCTTCGTCGTCGGCGAATTGGTGAAATCCTTGCCGAAGTCGGCGCTCAGGTTCTTCGGCGACGATCCGCCCCACAGATACTCACTCCACAGGGGCACCACGCGTCTGTTGACCGCCGCGGATATGCCGGCCATTAGCCACAACGCTTTTTTGCTGCGATAGTATTCCGCCAATTTCTCACTACGGTAGGGATCACAGAACCCAGCAGGACACCAGGAGGGACGCCCGCACTTCTTGGCCTTAGGTGCTCCGCTGCCCCCGTACTCCCGCTCGGCTACGACGTCGGGGTCGACCCCTGCTTCATACTGCCGCTGCACAACCGCCGATGAAGGCGAAACCGCGTTCTGCTGCACGATATGGGCAAGTTCGTGCGCGAGCAATCGTTGCCCCTCGCGCGTCTCCGGAGCAAATCGACCCGCACCAAACACGACATTGCGTCCGACCGTATAAGCCAGAGCGTTCACTTCCCGCGCCGACCGCTCGGCGTCCGCGCCGGTATGCACCCGGACTTGGCTAAAATCGTAACCAAAGCGTTGCTCCATGTCCTGCCGTAACGCCGGCTCCAGCGGCTTGCCGGGACTGGCAAGAACCTGGTCCACACTGGCGGGCGCGGCTTCGGCCTGCCTGGCCGGTTGCCCGGCAAAGCGCTGGATGAGTGGTGGTGCGCCGTTAATGGCGGGACCTGCCGGCGTCGCCATCACCTGATCGGCGATGCGGTTCGCTTCCCGTTCGTATGCGTCGCCGGGTTCGCCGATCGCCAGCTTGGTCTGGATGCCCTGCATCTTCTTTTTCCGGCACTCCTCGCACTCGCCGCTCAGGCCCGATGAGCCGCCACAGGCGCATTTTCGCTGCAGCAGTCTGCCGCTAAGGGAAACGCCGGAAAGCGCCGGCTTGGCGGTAGCCGCTTGCAAGGGCGCTGCTGTCCTCATGATTTGATCTCCCGTGCAATGCCGCGCGCGACTTGCGCTCCGATTGCGGAGGGTTTCGCCGCCGGTTCGATGCGCACCCCGTCTACTTTGAGCCGCGGTAAATTTCCACGGGACACGAAATGCGCCGCGGCATTCGGTTCGGCGAGGAGAAGACGGCTCAACTCCTCGCGCAAGCCTTCGGAGAGGGAGTGCCGGTCTTCGTAGCGGAAACCTTTCAACACCAGCCGATCGATATGCACGATCACCCGTTTCATACCCACCCCCGCGTTTCGGCGTCCGTCAGGGGACGCTCGCGCTTGGCGGCTTCGCCGTGGGCGGCGAGCAGCAGGTGCACCATGCGCACCGGTTCGGCGGCTTCGGCAGCGAAAAAGGCGGCGTTGAGGGCGATGTTGCGGATGCTGCCGCCAGTGACGTGAAGCTGGGCGAGCTTGGCCGGGTCGAGCCCTTCGGTCGGGGTGGCGGCGGGAAAGATGCCGCGCCAGATAGCTTCGCGTTCGGCGGCGTCCGGGAAAGGAAACTGGATGATGAAGCGCAGCCGGCGCTGGAAGGCCGTATCCAGGGCCGCCTTCTGGTTGGTGGTCAGGATGGCGAGGCCGCGATAGGCTTCCATGCGCTGGAGGAGATAACTCACCTCGATATTGGCGTAACGGTCGTGGCTGTCCTTGACCTCGCTGCGCTTGCCGAACAGCGCGTCGGCCTCGTCGAACAAGAGGATGGCGCCGCTGTCCTCGGCGGCGTCGAACACCCGCCTGAGATTCTTCTCGGTTTCGCCGATGTACTTGCTGACCACCGCGGAGAGATCGATACGGTACAGGTCCAGGTGCAGCTCGTTGGCCAGCACTTCGGCGGCCATGGTCTTGCCGGTGCCGCTCTCACCGGCAAACAGCGCCGAGATGCCGAGCCCGCGCGCGCCCTTGCCGGAAAAGCCCCATTCTTCGTAAACCTTGAGCCGGTGCCTCACGTGGGCAGCGATCTGGCGCAGCGTGGCTTTTTGCGGCTCGGGCAAGATCAGGTCGTCCCAGGTGGCGGCGGGGTCCAGGCGCTGCGCCAGGTCATCGAGCCGGGTACGGCCAAGCGCCCGGCAGGCTCGCCAGAGTTCGGCGTCGGGATGGGGGCTCGCGGCTAGTGTCGCGCGCAAGGCCGCGCCGGTGTTCGAAATCGTCTCGGCACTCAACCGGAACTGGCCAGCAACCCCTTCCAGCGCACCGTTGAGCCGGATGGCGGCTGTCCCCAGGGCCGCTTCCCACAGCCGTTTTTGCTCGCTGGCATCAGGTTTGTTGACGACGAACCTGAGGTTCGCCCGGTGCACCGCCAAAGGTTCGGGAGCGGAGAGGAACACCAGACCGCCGAGCCTTTCGGCCAGCCGAACCGCCGTCCCTTGAGCCGTTTCTTCCCGGTCGCAGTCGATCAGCAGCGCGGCTTCCAGCAACGCTGCCTCCCGCTGCCACAACACGGCCAGCGAATCCAGTTCGTGGATGGCGGCGGGAATGTCTCCTGCCCGCAACACGCAAAGCTGCAAACCCATCGCTGAGGCGACCCGAGCCGCGACGTCCTGCCGCCCCGAGGCATCGTCCCCCAGCAATTGCACGATCGGCCAGGATTCGCGTCCCTCGAAGGCCTCCAGCACCGCTTCGGCAATCCTGAGTTGAGACTCGGCCATCGTCCGGACCGGCGGACGCAGCTGTAACAGCGGTTGCAGGCGGACATCGAGATAATTCACCCCGGCGAGATAGTGCAGGACCCGCTCGTCGATCTTCAGACGGGCAGCGCAAAGTCCGGCGTTCTCGTCCACCTCGATCAGCCGCCAGCGGCGCAGCGGGCGGGCCGGCGTAAGCGCGCTCCAATGGGCGTGGTCGAGGACGGCGAGCGCCAGGCCGAAAGTGACATAGACCCTGGAATTCTGACCCTGGGCCGCCGCGCAACGGGCGGCCAGTTCGCTGTCCATCTCCGTCCCGGCGCAGAGGAGCAGCAGGTCGCGCTCGAAAGGACTCAGATCGAACCGTTCGGCCAGATCGTCGATGGCAGAGGGCGCGGACATCGCGGCCCGCGCGGAGTCCAAAACGGCCGGATTATGGCGCACATTTCCGTCGAGCCGCGCCTTCAGGCGGGCGAACTCCGCTGTCAGCAGGCGCTGGTTGGCGGCGGTCCAGTCGTGTTCGAACTCCCGGGCGTTCATGTGATGGTAATCCGGCGGTCGAGGAACACCGGCGGTTTGGCCGCGCGGTCGATGATCGGGCTGTCTATCCCGTCGATCCGCAGTCGTGCCAAATGGGAACCGACCGGCGCGTCCTCGATCACGAAGTTGAGTGCAGTGACCGGCGGCACGTAAGCCTCCGGCGCGAACTCCTGCTGGCCCAGCACCAGAACCGCCCGCTGTCCGGCGCGTAGGGCGGGAAGGAAATTCAGCGTGAAACTGGCGGTTCCGTTGCCATCGCGGACCACGCTCATGGGCAAGCCGGTGATGTCAGGAGCCAACGTCAAGGCGAGCCGGTTGGTCTCGCGCGGCTCGGTCTCACCCGGACGGACCACCCGCGCGCCGACACGCCAGACCCCAACCGGAAAGCTGGCCGCCTGCGCCGCGGGGATGGAAAACTGAATCAGCGCGGCGCCTCCCGTTCCCATGGCAGGGATGCTCTGCTCCACCTCGAAACGATCGTTGCTGAGCAACACCGTGCGCCCGGTGCCGTCCAGGTGGTGGCCTTCGAGATCGATGGTCTCGCCCAGCCGCGCCACAGGCTGGCTACCGGACGGCTTGACTGCTTCCAACGTCGGAAGCGGAGGCACCAGGCTGGGTTCCACCACCACGCCGCGGTCGCGTTGGGTGATGGGATCGATCGGGCCGCGGGAGAGTACCGGGAGGGGCGAACGAACGGGCGCGACGGCCTCGATCAGCACTACGCTCACCACATAGGCAGCGGTGGGCCGGTAGTGGCTCTGGATCGCGGTCCAGAGCTTGGACATTTCCTCGGTATTGAGGTACGTTGGGGTGATTTTGATCTGCTCGATCTGGTCCGCCAGGCCCGACTCGGCCAGGGCGCGCTGCAGCGGCGTGCCGGGCGGCGGCGAGGGAGTTAGGGCATTGCGGATCGCCTGGCGAGCGAGCACCGGGGTTTCATGCAGAAATTGCATGGCGTAGCCGAGCAGGATCTCGGCGTGTAAGTCGCCGCTGCTGTAGGCCGAAATGAGGTAGTGCAGGTCGAGGGCGAGCGGCGGGTTGGAGAGGCGATGCCGCCCCGAGGCGTCGCGTGAGGGCAGTCCCTCGTTGCGCCAGCCGGTGTTGGGCGTGACCTGGTGCAGGAACAGGTTGAGCTGGGAGGCTTCGTTGCCGTTGGGCGGGACCACCCGGTCGGGCGGGCCGACGCTCACCGAAACCGAACCGCCGATGACGGCCGCCACGTTCTGATTGATCAGGCCGTCTTGAAGCAAGTCGCGCAACACGGCGGTAACTCCGGCGATGGCGAGCGCGCTGCTCATGGGCGATCTCCCCGCCGCCGCGCCAGGTATTCTTCCAAGGTCATCGGCTTGGGCGACGGCGGCGTACCGCGCCTAGTTGGCGGCGCTTCGTGAACCGCAGTGACTTCGATCCGACCGATGGTCACGTGCACCTCGGTGGCCTCCCCGGCCCCGCTTGCCGAGGCGGGACCACGCGAGGAATCGGGCGGCCGAATTCCCGCATTCCAGGCTGGCGAATGCATAGCCCGTTGCGGAGGAAGAAGCGGCTTGACCGCGTGCGCCAGGCCACGGACATCGACTCGCCCTTCACGACCGGCGGAATCGTCCCCGATCGTCCTGCGAGGCCCACGAGGAATGAGGTCTGCCACGGATCCGGCGGGGGATTTTTCATCTGCGAAGCCCGCTTGTCGCGTCTCGGCAGTGGCCGGAGCGGCGTAGCCATCGCGTTCCAGTGAGGATGGGATCGGCGGCGGTTCGACGCTCGCGCTCGGTACCTCCGGAGATACAGCCACATTGCCGGTCACACTTGTTTCGAAAGCGCGCTTATCCGGTACGTTCTCCAGAACATCGAGCCGTAGTACCGGACCTCCTGCAGCTTCCCGACGGGCAGATTGGCTGTCGCCGGGAACCACCGGGGGCAGAACAACCTCCGGCAACTCTGACCCGATCAGGGCGGGCGGCGGCGCATAGGGCAACCGCGCGACGGAATGCACGCTGTTCGTAAGCCCCATGGCCCTCCCGACGAGACGCTGCACGAATCCGCTCATGATGCGTCCACCATTTCGAGATAGATCGCGCGCCGCGCGGGAGAGAGCGCCAGAATCTCGGGTTCGGTCCAGCCATAGGCGCGGGCGAGAAGATGAACTTCAGTCAGCAGTGCGCGGGCGCGAGCCTCGATTTCCTCCCAAAGCAGCGCGCCGATATCGAGGCCCGTAACCCACCGATGTCCGCAAGCCTCGCAGGCCAGTTCCAGAGCGATGTCGGCCATGGGGTCCAGCGCTTCCAGTCCGGCTTCGACTTCGGCCCATAGATCGGCGTCTTCGGTCGAAGCGGTATTCCCGCCGTCGATCCGGCAGCGGTCGAGAAACTTCCGGCTCGCCGCCTCCACGTCGCATTCCCCCGCGACCGCTGCGAGATCGCGGCTCGAAGGCGCGCGGAAACGGAAACCGGCGACCTCCAGCTCGGAAGGCCCGTCGCCCTGCCCCGTGCCGGCGAGCAATTGCCGGCAATCGAGCGCGAACTCCAGTCGTTCGCCGCAGCGCTCACAGTCCACGTATGCCTCGATGCAGGGTCCGAAGCTGGCCTCGCGCAGGCTCAGCAGCGCGGTGTTGATCACACCTAAGGGGAGATCGGGGAGACAGGAGGATGAAAGGTCCGGACGAGCGAAACTGCTCAACAGCAGCGCCCGATCGATCGGGTGCCGCGTTCGGCCGCGCTCCCACAGCGCCAGGAGTTCCGCTTCGCTCGGAGCCCGCATGCGCTTTAACCCGGTTCGGTGAAGCTCGGCTCGGTGGGTTCGGTCACGTCATAATCGCGCTCCCAGCCCTCGTTCTCGAGCTTGATGGTTTGGATCGCCACGGCATTGGCGTTGGCGTCGAGATCGGGCAGCGCCTGGTACTCCGACACCCAGCAGCGGAACACCTTATAGGCCAGCGCCAGTTGCCCGGCTTCGTTGTAGACCTCGATGATGATGTCCTTGCGGAAATCCTTCAGCGAGACCTCAGCGCCCAGGCCGGAGCCGAAGTTCCACACCTTGTTCGCCCATCTCTCGAATTCGGTGTCGTGGGTGACGCCCCGTTCGAGCGTGATCGCCTCGAACTTGGTGCGGCCGGGAGACTTGCGCGAGGTGGAAGGATCGCCTCCCTCGCGGTGTTCGACCATCTCGGTGGAGCGCTTGAGCGCGCTCACCTTGGAGATGCCGGCGACGTAACGGCCATCCCATTTCACGCGGAATTTGAAGTTCTTGTATGGATCGAAACGCTGAGCGTTTACGGAAAACTGCGCCATCTTGAATTCCCCCTTAAGCCTGAATTTGTCCGGCCAACTGCTGGATGCGGATCACCACGAATTCGGCGGGTTTGAGCGGAGCGAAGCCCACCAGGATGTTCACGATTCCCAAATTGATATCGTTCTGCGTCGTGGTTTCGCGGTCGCACTTGACGAAATACGCTTCCCTGGGACTCCGACCCTGGAAAGCACCCTGGCGGAACAGGTTCTGCATGAAGGCGCCCACGTTGAGCCGGATCTGCGCCCAGAGGGGCTCATCGTTGGGCTCGAACACCACCCATTGGGTACCGCGGTAAAGGCTTTCCTCGAGAAAGAGCGCCATACGCCGCACCGGCAGGTATTTCCACTCCGAAGCGAGTAAATCGGCCCCGACCAGGGTGCGCGCCCCCCACACGACCTTGCCGGCGACTGGAAAGCTGCGCAGGCAGTTGAGCCCCAGGGGATTCAAGCGCCCGTTCTCGCCGTCGGTGAGGGTGTAGGTGAATTCCTGGACGCCAGAGAACGACGCTTCCAGGCCGGCCGGCGCCTTCCACACGCCGCGCTGGGCGTCGGTCCGCGCCATGATCCCGGCCACCGCGCCGCAGGGGGCGAAGCTGCCCAGGCGATTCTCGTTGAGGGGGTCAGGTATCCGGAGCCGCGGGAAATACATGACCGCGTTGCGGGCGTCGTCGTTGCCGATGGTTCCGCGGACCCCGTTCACTCCGGCCTCAGCCGTAGCGATCGCTGTGCTCGGATTCGCGGTCCAGGCCGCCGGCGGGTCGACGATCAGCATTGCCCGGCGCTCCTGACAGTAGCTTGCCGCGGCCGCCCAGGTCGCGGTAGCGACATCCGGCCAGGACGCACCGGCACCGGCCGGCGGCGTATCCCGATCGGTTCCCAGCGGCGGAATGCAGAGCAGGTTGAAGAGATCAACCGATTCCAAGGCATGGATTCCGGTGCGTTGATTCGGATCGCCAGTGATTTGCCCGTCGACCACCGGGTCTCCGTCATCGGTGGCGTTGCCTACTGCTGCTTGTGGTTGCGTGGTGGCAGCGGGTCTTTCGCCGTCCGGCGCGGAAGTACGCACCCGAACGAAACTCGACTCCTGAGCCAGAACGGTATCGACGAAGCGCGGATCGGTGACCTTGCCCGACACGTTGCGGAAGCGTTCGGAGGCGATTACGCGGGTGCCGCCGGGGCGGTCGAGCTGTTCGATGGTCAGGTTAAACAGGGCCGTGTTACCCGGATCGCGGGTATTGTGATCCACCGTGGCGCGCAGGGCGGCACCCCAGGTACCAGGGCTAGAGGCTTCCAACACCAGTTGGCCGGTCGCCGTAACCAGGGTGATGGTCGCAGTGCTGGCCGCCACGTTGCCGTTGAAGACCCGCACGATGATCGCATCGCTCCCGCCGTGCTGGAAGAAATGGCTTACGGCGTAACTCATAGGGCTGGCCTCCCACAACCCGCCGAAGATGCGGGTATACTCGGCGAAGCTCTGGATGCGAACGGCTTGATTCACGGGACCCTGCAGCGCCCTTCCGATGAAAGCGGTAATGGCGGTGGCCACGCCCGTGATGGTCCGAACGCCGCTGGGCACTTCTTCGATGTAGACACCGGGATAGGTAAGAGCAACTGGCATGGCGAACTCTCCGTATCGGCTAGTTGGTTAAGAACGGGGTCCCGCATCTCCGGCCGTCACGTCAAGGCGGTGTAGCATCCCGCGCGACGAGGATTTCAACGTCAGTGGGCGTGCCGGAACTATTGGTAAATTTCATTTGGTGTGGCGCTACTCCGAACAAGGCAACGCTGCCACCTGAGAAGATTTGGGGACTGTCCAGCGTCAGGGAGGAGGAATCGCTGGTTCCGTCACTGACCTTGAAGCTCAGATGCTTACCGTAAGCGGAAGATTTGACCGCCAGAAGGTGAATGGCGCTGCTTTCCCCCGGTTGTAGGTCGATCACCTTATCGCTGTCGCCCGGCTGGATCGAAACCTCGATCCGGTCGATTGCCTCGACCTCCACAGGCTGGCGGGAAAGAATCATCGGTGCGCTGCTACTGACCTGTATCGTGAGCGACCAACTCAGAGTTGCCATGCGCTTTCTCCCTTTTCATTTGAGAGTTATGAGTCCTAATACGCCCTTGAAGACCCTTTGTCAAGCTCGTGTATGCGTTACCTTTGGTACTCGGGTTGGTAATGAAGGAGGAATGATGGGGTTTTTGTCCGAGGCGATGGCATAGGCGCTTAATTACGCTCCGGCTTAAGCCCCTGCTAGTAATGGCAGGGCGTCTTCGCCGGCTATAGGTCGGTAGATCAGGCTCGAACCCACTGGCGTTTGCCCCCGGTAAGATGCGGCGCCAACAAGTGGGGCCTACGGCCCGAGCACTTCGGCGCTCGCGCACCCAGGGCAGGCGCGAAGTTCTGGGGAATTAACCCGAAAGCCTCTGGCTTCAGCTAGGGAAGGTTCACGAAGCTGAAAGATACTAACGTCATCTCCGACGAGGAATTTGAAGCTCTGAAAAAGGAGCTCCTTGAGAAATATTCAGATGATGATGCCTAACAGGATCACTGGCCCCTTCCTGCCAAATCCGAGAAATTAGATCGTTTTGGCTTTTCAAGCCGGCGTGAAATTAAAGTTTTGGAGTTTTTCCCTCTCCTACAAAAAGGCGCAGCTTTTCCTTGCATTGACTTGCCTGATCTTTTAGTATTTTATGTTTCGATTCGGCTCCAATTGAATTGTAAGGAGTACAATGAAAACTTTTAGCGCCAAACCCAACGCAGTCAAACGTGACTGGTACGTCGTCGACGCCGATGGGAAGGTACTAGGACGCCTTGCCAGCGAAATCGCCAGACGCCTTAGGGGTAAACACAAGCCGGAATATACCCCTCACGTGGATACCGGCGACTACATCATCGTCATCAATGCGGAGAAGATCAAAGTCACCGGCCGCAAGGAACAGCAGAAGGTATATTATCACCACAGCGGTTATCCCGGCGGGCTCAAGTCGATCACTTTGGCCAAACAGCGCCTCCAGCATCCGGAACGGATCATCGAGGCCGCCGTGCGGGGAATGTTGCCGAAAAATCCTTTGGGGCGTGCTATGTTCCGCAAACTTAAGGTATACGCCGGCCCGAATCACAATCACCAAGCCCAACAACCCAAAGCTTTGGAATTATAGAAGTACGAATCATGGCACAAATGCAATATAACTACGGCACTGGTCGCCGCAAAAGTGCGGTCGCGCGCGTTTTCCTAAAGCCTGGATCGGGTCAGATCGTGGTAAACCGTAAACCTGTGGACGAGTATTTCGGCCGCAAGACCGACTCCATGCTCGTGCGGCAGCCGTTGGAATGCGTTGCGCAGGCTGACAAATTCGATATCATGGTTACGGTTAAAGGTGGAGGGCCTACCGGCCAGGCAGGTGCCATCCGCCACGGGTTGGCCAGAGCTTTAGTCGATTACGACGAAAACCTGCGCCCCCTCTTGCGCAAGGCCGGTTACCTCACCCGCGATGCCCGGGAGGTAGAACGCAAAAAAGTCGGCCTGCACAAGGCCCGCAAACGCCCGCAGTACTCCAAACGCTGATTCTCGATTGGGGGATCGTCTAGCGGCAGGACAGCGGACTCTGACTCCGTTAACCGAGGTTCGAATCCTCGTCCCCCAGCCATCTCGGAAGCCGCCAGGCAAAGGCGGCTTTTTCTTGCGGCTATGAAAGCTTTGTTGCTTGCCTTTTGGGCTGTTCTGCGAAGAGACCTTTTGCTGGCCTTCCGCCACCGCGCAGAGCTGGCCAATCCCCCCTTGTTTTTCGTCCTGATCGTAAGCCTCTATCCGCTCGGCATCAGCCCACATCCGGAGATCCTGCGAACCATCGCTCCGGGAGCCGTGTGGATCGCTGCCCTTCTGGCGGCGCTTCTTTCTTTGGAAAACCTGTTTCGGACTGACTTTCACGACGGCACCTTAGAACAGCTTTTGCTTAGCCCCTACCCGCTTGCCCTTTTGCTCATCGCCAAGGTTCTGGCGCACTGGCTGGTCAGCGGATTGCCACTTTTGCTTATGGCGCCGCTTCTTGGCCTGTTGCTCGACCTGCCGGCAGCCAGCCTTTGGGCGCTGATCGCCACCCTGGCCCTGGGAACCCCGCTCCTCAGCCTGATCGGCGCCATCGGCACGGCTTTGACCGTAGGATTAAGGCGCGGCGGAATCCTGCTCACGCTGCTGGTGCTGCCTTTGTACATTCCGATACTGATTTTCGCCACCGCTGCGGTAACAGCAGCAGCGGCTGGAGCGCCTATTTCCGGCCAACTGTATTTTCTGGCCGCGCTCTTGGTGCTGGCCCTTACTCTGGTTCCTTTTGCTCTGGCGGCAGCAGTGCGCATCAGTTTGAGCTGAGTTCAAGCGGTTTTCTGATATTATCTTATTATTTCGATCTCAATAACCTATGTGGGCGTTCTTGCACAAGCTGGCTTCCCCAAAGCACTTTTACCACCTCAGCGGCGTCTGGATTCCTTGGCTGGGGGGGATTAGCTGCGTGCTTTTAGCCGTCGGCTTGTACCTAGGGCTTTGGGTGGCCCCGCCCGATTATCAGCAAGGGGAGGCGTATCGGATTATTTACGTCCACGTTCCAGCAGCGTGGATGTCGTTGTTTGCCTACGTGTTTATGGCAGCCGCCGGGGCTGTTGGCCTGATCTGGAACCTCAAGCTCGCGGAAGTGTTGGCGGTAAGCTCTGCCCCGATCGGAGCAGCGTTTACCTTTTTGGCCCTGACCACTGGCGCCATCTGGGGCAAACCGATGTGGGGAACGTTTTGGGTTTGGGATGCGCGGCTGACCTCTGAACTGATCCTGTTGTTTTTGTATCTTGGCTATATGGCTTTGACCGGCGCCATCGAAGACCCCCGCACCGCGGCTCGTGCCGGCGCGATCTTGGCCATTGTCGGCAGCGTCAACATTCCCATCATCCATTACTCGGTGGAGTGGTGGAATACCCTACATCAAGGGCCGACTGTCACTCGCTTTGACAAACCGGCTATTCACTCCAGCATGTTGTGGCCGTTGCTTCTGATGGCGCTGGCCTTTCAGATGTATTTCTTCACCGTGCTGCTGATGCGGGCGCGGGTCGAATTGCTCAGGCGCGAGCGGCGTAGCCGCTGGGTGCGGGAACTGCTTGGGAACTCAGCCGGCCAGATAGCTTCAAATTGTAAGGTGATCCCATGACTTGGTCCGAATTCCTCGCCATGGGCGGGTACGGCGCCTATGTATGGAGCGCTT
Source organism: uncultured Methylococcales bacterium (assembly GCA_964654415.1). Classification (GTDB taxonomy): domain Bacteria; phylum Pseudomonadota; class Gammaproteobacteria; order Methylococcales; family Methylothermaceae; genus Methylohalobius. The sequence goes on from CAZZIP010000014.1 coordinate 55,807, forward strand.
ATGGTCTGGCGGCGGCAGTGCTGCTCTGGAATCTGATCGTCCCTTGGCTTAGGTGGCGCCTCTTGGTGCGCGAGCTCAGGCGGTTTTTGGCGCAGGAGAAGCAACCCTCATGACGGCTAGACAAAAACGCATGCTGTTAGTCGGGACCATCGTCGTGGGAATCAGCATTGCCGCTTTTCTCGCCTTGGCGGCCTTTCAAAAAAACCTATTATATTTTTACACTCCATCCCAGATTCAGGCCGGTCAAGCGCCGAACGGGTATAGTTTGCGAGTCGGCGGATTGGTGGAGCAAGGCAGCGTCTGGCGCGACCCCCAAAGCCTAGCCGTGCGGTTTGTCCTCACTGATGGTGCAGCCAAGGTAACTGTATTTTACGAAGGCATTCTGCCGGACCTATTCCGGGAGGGCCAGGGGATTATCGCCATCGGTCAATTGCAGCCGGATGGGACTTTCCAGGCAACCCAAGTACTCGCCAAACACGATGAAAACTATATGCCGCCGGAAGTCGCCGCAGCGCTCAAGCAAAGCGGCAAGTCGCCATCGGTGAACGAGTTCAGACAGGGGAAACCATGACCGCGGAAATCGGCCAACTGTCTCTGATCCTGGCCTGGCTGATGGCCGCCATGCAAGCGTTCTTCCCCTTGGCTGGCGCGTTCTTGAAATACCCTCTGTGGATGGCGGTGGGGCGCCCGGCCGCCCGCGCCCAAGGCTTGTTTCTGGCGGTGGCTTTCTGGTGCCTAGTGCAGGCGTTCATCGTCAACGACTTTTCCCTGCTTTACGTTGCCGAGCACTCCAACTCGGCTCTACCCTTGTTTTACCGGATCAGCGCTGTCTGGGGCGCGCATGAAGGGTCGGTGCTGCTGTGGGCGCTTATCTTAGGGCTATGGACAGGCGCGGTGAGCGTTTTCAACCGGGGGCTCGCCGAGCCTTTCGTAGCCAGGGTGTTAGGGGTAATGGGTCTAATTAGCGTAGGGATCCTGGCGTTCATTTTATTTACCTCCAATCCCTTTGAGCGCCTGACTCCCGTCCCTCCAGATGGCCAAGACCTCAATCCCTTGCTGCAGGACTTTGGCTTAGCCGTTCATCCTCCGATGTTGTACATGGGCTATGTGGGCTTGGCGGTTCCGTTTAGCTTTGCCATCGCCGCTTTGCTTTCCGGTTCGTTGGACCCTGCTTGGGCGCGCTGGTCCAGGCCTTGGACTTTAGTTTCCTGGGCGTTTCTTACCTTGGGGATTACCCTCGGTTCATGGTGGGCTTATTACGAGCTGGGCTGGGGAGGCTGGTGGTTCTGGGACCCGGTGGAAAACGCCTCGTTCATGCCCTGGCTGATGGCAACGGCCCTAATCCATTCGCTGGCGGTGACCGAAAAGCGCGGCGCATTCAAAACCTGGACCGTGCTGCTTGCGATCTTTGCCTTCTCTTTGAGCCTGCTTGGGATGTTTCTGGTGCGCTCGGGCGTTTTGGTCTCGGTCCACGCCTTTGCCAACGATCCCAAGCGCGGGCTATTCATCCTCGTCTTTTTGGGACTGGTGATCGGCGCCTCGCTTTTTCTTTACGCCTTGCGCGCTCCAAAAGTCAAAGACCATGCCCGTTTTCATTGGTTTTCTAGAGAGTCCTTGCTGCTTGTCAACAATATCTTGCTAGTGACCGCAGCAGCCAGTGTGCTTTTGGGCACTCTCTATCCGCTAGCGCTCGATGCTTTAGGGTTGGGCAAGATTTCAGTCGGCCCGCCTTACTTTGCGAGCGTCTTTGCCCCGGTGGCGGCGCCGATTTTCGTTCTCGCTGGAATAGGCCCGCTGATGGCTTGGCGGCAGGGGGAAGCCGCCCAGATCTGGCGCAAGGTATGCTGGATGATCCCACTCAGCCTGGGCGCTGCGGTCGCCATCAGTGCAGTCTTCTTTGACCTTAGGCATTTCAAAACCTTGGCGGCAATAAGCTGTGCCCTGTGGCTGGCCGCCACCTCGCTTTTGCCCTTAGTCCAGCGTCTGAGAAATCGGCCGGGTCTGGCTGGCCTTCACCAGCCTGGCGGTTTTTACGGCATGACCTTGGCTCACCTGGGGCTTGCGGTATTTCTGTTCGGGGTAGCCGTTTCCAACCAGTACAGCGCCGAGAAGACAACCCGCCTCTCTCCTGGCCAGTCTGTGGAGCTTCTCGGTTATACTTTCCTCTTCAAAGGGATACAAGAATCCGAAGGCCCCAATTATCGTTCAGACATAGGCTGGTTTGAGATACATGCTAACGGCAAGAAAATCGCCGAACTCCGACCTGAAAAACGCTTCTACCGAGTTCAACGCAGCGTGATGACCGAGGCAGCTATCGATTGGGGTTTGGGTCGCGATCTCTACGTCGCGTTGGGCGAGGCGCTGGAAGGCGATTCCTGGAGCGTGAGAGTGTACGTAAGGCCTGGAGTACGCTGGATTTGGCTGGGGGGAAGCTTGATCGCTCTGGGTGGCCTTTTGGCTGCAGCCGACCGGCGCTACCGGATCGCCAAAGTTTATACGCGCACGCCCGCAGGTGTGCTCGAATCCACGTCGGCGCCTTGTTGAATATAATGCTCAAGTACCTTTTACCGTTGGTTTTATTTGCCGCCCTGCTCGTCCTCCTCGGCATAGGCCTTTCTCTCAACCCGCGCGAAGTTCCCTCGCCCCTGATCGGCAAACCTGCCCCTAGCTTTGAGCTGCCGAGCTTGGACGATCCCAACCAAACCGTCTCCGACGGGATTTTCCAAGGCAAAGTCAGCCTACTCAACGTCTGGGCTTCCTGGTGTATGGCCTGCCGGCAGGAGCATCCGGTATTGTTGGAACTCAAGCGCCGCGGCGAAGCCATGATCGTAGGGCTCAACTACAAGGATAGTCCAGAGGCGGCTCGATCGCTATTGGAACAATTTGGCAACCCTTACCAAGTCAACGCCTTCGACGGCGATGGCAGAGTGGCGATCGATTGGGGCGTGTACGGAGTTCCGGAAACCTTCGTCATCGACAAGCATGGGATCATCCGTTACAAGCACATTGGCGCCCTCACTCCTGAGGACTGGGAGCAGAAACTCGCCCCCCTCGTCCGCTACTTGGAGAAACAGCCGTGAGATTCTTGCCACTTCTGATCCTTTTATTGGCTGCCTCAGCCCTGGCTGGAACCGAAGTGCGCCAGTTTCCCGATCCCCAGTTGGAGGCCCGTTACCTACACCTGATCGAAGAACTGCGTTGCCTGGTCTGCCAGAATCAATCTCTCGCCGATTCCAACGCGGACCTGGCCGAAGACTTGCGGGGCGAGGTTTACGCCATGCTGCTGGCCGGCAAGACGGATCGGGAAATCGTCGATTTTCTGGTCGACCGCTACGGCGATTTTATCCTGTATCGTCCGCCGCTCAAGACAGTTACCGTCCCGCTTTGGCTTGCGCCGTTTGCCATTTTAGTTTTTGGAATGATTTTTTTGTGGCGGCTCATCCGCCGTCGCAGTATCGGGGCAGCCTTTGGTAACTGCCCAACAGCGTCCAAGCAAGCGCCGATGCATAAAGAAGACCCATGACCGTCTTCTGGCTGGTTGTCATAGGGCTTGTACTGCTCGCCTACGGGCTGTTTTGGTTGAGCCTTGCCCGATCTCAAAATCGCTTGACAGAACAGCAAAACGCCAATCTTGCCGTGCATCAAAATCGCCTTGCAGAATTGGAGCAAGAGCTCAACGTCGGCAAGATCGCGCGTGCCCAATTCGATGAACTGGTTGCGGAACTGGAGTTGGAACTTGGCGATTTGCCCGCCTCAACGCAAACCGACCGCAGCGCACGCTTTAAAGGCCTAGCAGCGCTTGTGGCCGCTTTGGCCGTCCTTCCCATGCTCGCCTTAGCGGTGTATTTCAACCTCGGACGTCCTGATCTGATCGGTGGCAAAGTCGGGCACACGGAAGCTAAGGCGACATCCGATTCTTTAGATGCCGTAATTCAACGCCTGGAACAACACCTCGCGCAAAATCCCGACGATCCAGAAGGATGGGCGCTGTTAGGGCGAAGCTATCAGGCATTGGGGCGAGCCGAGCAAGCCAAGACCGCCTATGAGCGCGCGCTTTCTTTGCTGCCTGACAACTTGGATCTAAAAGCCCGCTATGCTGAGGTGCTGGCCGACCTTCAAGGAAGCCTGGCCGGCCAGCCGCAAAGGTTGCTCGAGGAAATTTTAGCCTCCGATCCCAACCACCCTTACGCTCTGTGGCTGTCCGGCCTTGCAGCGCTCCACGAGGGTGACCGTAACCTGGCGCAGCGATATTGGCAGACCCTGCTCGAGCAGCTGCCCAAAGACAGCGCTGCGGCGAACCAACTGCGCGAGGTGATGGCCAAGGCCGGACTCACCTCCGACGGCAGCAGCCAGCCGACCCCCCCGGCAAAAGTACAAGTCACAGTCCAGCTTGCCCCCAGCTTGAATCCCCGTGTCCATCCTGAGGACCCGGTTTACATTTTCGCGCGTGCTGCCGAAGGTCCGCCTATGCCTTTGGCTATCGTGCGCAAACAGGTCAAAGACCTTCCGCTTACGGTGACGTTGGACGATAGTATGGCCATGTTGCCGCAGTTGAAGCTGTCCAACTTTAAGCGCATCGTCTTGGGCGCTAGGGTAGCCAAGTCGGGTAACGCCCAAGGGGCACCTGGGGACTTGGAAGGCTGGACAGACGAGGTAGCTGTGGGCGAAGATAGCCAAAAGATCCTAGTCATTGATCGGGTGCGTTTATGATCGAACTCAAAGGCGGCGACGCTTTAATTCTCGTCGATGTGCAAAACGATTTCCTTCCAGGCGGGGCTTTGGCGGTCCCAAACGGCGATCAGGTCGTTCCAGTGCTGAACGAGTATATCGAGCGTTTCTTAGCCAAAAAGCTGCCGATTTTTGCCACTCGCGATTGGCATCCGCCCGATCACTGCTCGTTCCAGCCCCAAGGCGGTCCCTGGCCGCCGCATTGCATCGCCGGCAGCTTAGGGGCGCAGTTTGCCCCAGGTCTCAAGCTGCCGGAAAACACGCGGGTGATTTCCAAAGCGACCGATCCTAAGCGCGAGGCCTACTCTGGCTTTGACGGCACCGATCTTGAGCAAAAACTTCGCCAGCTAGGCATCCGGCGCTTGTTCATAGGGGGACTTGCGACCGACTACTGCGTGCTCAATACCGTCAAAGGTGCTTGCCGCTTGGGGTTTGAGGTCTTTGTGCTGACAGATGCGGTGCGCGCGGTCAACGCCCATCCTGGCGATGAACAAAAAGCCCTAGACGAGATGCAGCGTCAAGGAGCCCGCTTCATCACCCTGAAGGACCTAAGATGAACTCAGCCCTCCTCACCGACTTGTATCAGCTTACCATGCTCCAGGCCTACTGGTACGAGCGGATGGAGGAGATGGCTGTGTTTGAACTTTTCGTGCGCAAGTTTCCTAAAGAGCGCAATTTCCTCGTCGCGGCAGGGTTGGAACAGGCGCTTGAGTATCTGGAACGCTTAGCTTTCAGCGACGAGGAGTGCCAGTTCCTAGCCCAAAGCGGCTTTTTCGATCCCAGGTTCATCGAGCAATTAAAAACTTTTCGGTTTACCGGCGATGTAGACGCCATGCCCGAGGGGACGATTTTTTTCCCCAACGAGCCGATCCTGCGCGTCACTGCCCCCCTACCCCAAGCGCAGCTCGTGGAGACCAGGCTGATCAACTTGCTGCAGTTCCAGACTTTGATCGCCTCCAAAGCGGCTAGATGCGTACTCGCTGCCCCAGGGAAGCTTTTGGTGGATTTCGGCCTGCGCCGCGCCCATGGCTCCGAAGCTGGACTCCTCGCCGCTCGTGCTGCTTACATAGCCGGCTTTGCTGGCACTTCCAACGTTCTGGCTGGAATGCGCTTTGGGGTCCCTATCTTCGGCACTATGGCTCATTCCTACATCATGGCCCATGACGATGAGCAAACCGCCTTTCGGGAATTCGCCAGGTCTCAACCCCACAACGTAGTCCTTCTGATCGACACCTACGATACTCTAAAAGCGGTGGACAAAGTCATCGCCCTGGCGCCCGAACTGGCCAAAGAAAACATCAAGATCAAGGCAGTGCGCATCGATAGTGGAGATCTGGAAGCCTTGGCTTTTGCTGTGCGCCGCAAGCTGGACGCGGCAGGTTTTGAAGAGATCGGCATCTTCGCCAGCGGCGACCTGGATGAATACCTGTTAAAGAGATTCTCAGATCACGGCGCCCCCATCGACGGCTTCGGCGTCGGCACCAAGCTCACTACCTCCAGCGACGCCCCTTACCTCAATAGCGCCTACAAGCTCCAGGAATACGCCGGCCTCCCTAGGCGCAAGGTTTCAGAGGGCAAACAGACCTGGCCCGGACGCAAGCAAGTATACCGCTACTATAATTCAGACGGCCGCTTCCAAAAGGACATCCTCACCATCCTGGATGATGAACTTTTGGACGGCGAACCTCTGCTTCAGCCGGTGATGCGGGCAGGAAAACGCCTCGCACCGCCCGAGCCGCTGGCCGCCATTCGAGCGCGCTGCGCCATCCAGCTCAAGGCGCTCCCGGAAGCCCTCAAAGCGCTAGAATCAATCTCCGACTACCCGGTCGAAATCTCTTCGAGACTGGTGCGTTTGACTGCAGAAACCGATCTCAGGTTAGGGCTAAATTGAGCGAATTCACCATCGACTGCCGCTATCAAAGCGAGTATCTGGTTAAGCGCTCGCGCTTTATCGCCGTGTTAAATCCTTGCCCTGATCTGGCGGCGCTGCAAGCTTTCTTGGCGCAACTGGCAAACGAACATCCCCAAGCGACCCACATTACTTACGCCTTTCGGATCCTCACCTCGGAGGGCTTGCGTGAGCGCGCATACGACGCCGGCGAACCCTCCGGCACTGCCGGGCGGCCGATCCTCAAGCATCTCCAGGGCAAGCAAGTGATCAATGCTTGCCTGGCGGTGGTGCGCTATTTCGGCGGCATCAAGCTCGGCGCCGGTGGGCTTGCGCGCGCCTACGGCCAGGCGGCGCGCCAGGTACTTGAAAGCGTAGATCTCAAGCCCCATATTGCTCACCAAACCTTAGAGGTGGAATTCGATTATCCCCGCTTCCACCTTTTGGAAAAGCGCTTGGCTTCCCTGGGGGTCAGCGTTAAAGTGGTCGAGTATGGTCTTTGCGTGAAGACGCACTTGCGCGTCCCCGAGTCTAGGATCGAAACGGTAAAACAACTGCTTCAATCTCGTTGATGCGGCTCAACGCTCCCTGGATGATCCTGCCGGGTTTGCTACTCCTGCAGACGGCCTGTAGCCACGTCCAGCCGATCCCGGCTACGCATCCATCCCAAATGACCGCCGACTTCTTCGTCACCTCCGATGGCTACCGTCTCCCCTTACGCGTCTGGCTACCTGCAGGCAAGCCGCGGGCAGTGATCGTCGCCCTGCATGGTTTCAACGATTACGGCCGCTTCATCGACCAGCCGGCGAGATTCTTCCAAAGCCGAGGCATTGCGGTATACGCTTACGATCAGCGCGGTTTCGGCGCCAGCCCTGAGCGTGGTAAATGGGCCGGTGTGGCCGCTTACGTGAGGGATTTGATCGATTTTGCCGAACTCATCCGCCGGCGCTATCCTGCAACCCCGTTGTATGTTTTAGGAGAGAGTATGGGCGGAGCGGTAGCCATCGTCGCTGCCAATCAGGGCCTTAGCTTGTATGCCGACGGTTTGATCCTGGCTGCGCCGGCGGTGTGGGCGCGTAGGTTTATGCCCTGGTATCAGCGCAGTCTTTTGTGGCTGGCGAACCACCTGGTCCCCTGGGTTAAACTGAGCGGAGACGGGCTTGACATCCTCGCGTCGGACAACTTGGAGATGCTGCGCGCTTTAGGCCGCGACCCCTTGGTCATCAAGGCCACCCGGATCGATGCCATTGCCGGTCTGGCCGATCTAATGGATCAAGCGATGGCGACAGCGCCAAAGCTTCGTCTCCCGACGTTGTACTTATATGGCGCCAAGGATCAGGTCATCCCACTGCACCCTACTCGTCGGTTCCTGCGCCTGGCCGACCCAGCGGTAGTAAAGCTGGTCTGGTACGAACATGGGTACCACATGTTGCTGCGAGACTTGCACGCTGAGCGGTATTGGCGTGATATCCTGACATGGATTAAGACTTCGAACCCCCCTTTGCCGTTTGGCTTAGACCGCCATACCGAGGCTCGGGTCAGCAGACACCAAAGCATGCAACTTAACTAAGAAGGACACTCATGCAGTACCTCGATCCGCTCGAAAGGATGTGGCTTCAGGCCATCGAAATGCTTGAAAGAGCCGAGCGTATGAGCCGGCTGCTGTTCTCCATCCAACGCTCCCGCAGTCGATCGCCGGCATGGGAACCTCCTGTCGACATCGTCGAAGGCTTTGATGAGCTGCGGATCACCGCAGTTCTTCCAGGAATCGCCCTGGAGCGGGTGGAGGTTACCCTGGAGGGCGGGATGCTCAGGATCTCAGGAGACCGGCCACCGCCGCTGATGCCCGGCACGATCCAAATCCACCGGCTAGAAATCCCTTATGGCCGATTCGAACGCCGCATCCATCTGCCCCCTGGGCGGTATGAATTGATCGAATCCAGATACCAGCGCGGCTGCCTGGAGCTGTGCTTTCGCAAACGAACTTGAATAAATAGAAGCGATAACACCATGACCGAAGTACAAAACCAAATCACCGATCCCAAACCCGCTCTGGAATTGCCGGAAAACGCTATCCCGATCATTCCAGTGCGCAACGTCGTCCTGTTCCCAGGTGTGATCATCCCATTGAGCATCGGACGGGACCGCTCCATCGCTGCAGCTCAGCAAGCCCTCAAAGCCGAGCAACCGGTGGGCCTGGTGCTCCAAAAGGACCCAAGCATCGACAATCCGATGCCCAGCGATCTCTATACCGTCGGTACCACGGCCACCATCCTGCGTTATGTGACCGGACCAGACGGTACTCATCACATCGTCTGCCAGGGAGAACAACGCTTTCGCGTCAAGCAATACCTAGAAGGTTATCCCTTCCTAGTGGCGGCAATCGAACTGATACCGGAAACAGAAGCGATCAGTGCCGAAATCGAAGCGCGGGTATTAGAACTTAAAAAGCTGATTGGTGAGCTACTAGAGCTGATGCCGCAGGCACCCTCCGAGTTGGTCAATGCCGTCCAGCAGATCACCTCCCCGACGATGCTTGCGGACATGATCGCAGCCTTCATCGACATCGAGCCGGAGGAAAAGCAAAAACTCCTGGAAACCAGCGATGTAACAGAGCGCCTCGACCGGCTCATCGATGACCTCACTCACCGGCTCAAGGTGCTGCGCCTGTCCAAAGAAATCAGCGAGCGGACCAAAAAGAGCATGGACGAGCGCCAGCGCGAGTTCCTGCTACGCGAACAGCTTAAGACCATCCAAAAAGAGCTCGGAGAAGGTGAGGAACGGATCGAGGAAATCGAAGAACTGCGCAAGGCCATCGAAGAAGCCGGCATGACAGAAGAGGTAAAAGAACACGCCCTCAAAGAGCTCAAGCGCCTGGAGCGGATGCACGAATCCCAAGCTGAATACAGCATGCTGCGCACTTATCTCGAGTGGCTGGTGGAACTTCCCTGGGCCAAGGAGACTGAGGAAAAACTAGACATTGCTGAGGCACGCCAGATCCTCGACGAGGACCACTACGACCTAGACAAAGTCAAACGCCGGATCCTGGAATACCTGGCAGTGCGCAAGCTCAATCCTACCGGCAAAGGTCCGATTCTGTGTTTCGTCGGCCCGCCGGGAGTGGGAAAGACCTCCCTGGGACAATCGATCGCCAAAGCCACCGGGCGCAAGTTCGTGCGCGTGGCCTTAGGCGGACTCCACGACGAGGCCGAGATCCGTGGCCACCGGCGCACTTACATCGGCGCCATGCCAGGCAAGATCATTCAGGCGATCCGCAAGGCCGGCGCCAAAAATTGCGTGATGATGTTGGACGAGATCGACAAGCTCGGGATGGGCGCTTTCCACGGCGACCCAGCCGCCGCCTTGCTCGAAGTCTTGGATCCGGAGCAGAACGTCAATTTTGTCGACAACTATCTGGGCGTGGCGTTCGACCTGAGCAAGGTGATGTTCATCTGCACCGCCAACGTCTTGGACACCATTCCCGGTCCTTTGCGCGACCGGATGGAGATTATCGACATTCCCGGCTACACGGAAACCGACAAGCTCCAGATTGCGCGCCGTTACTTGGTCCGCCGGCAACTGGAAGCCTGTGGGCTCAAACCCGAGCAATGCGAGATCTCAAATGCCGCTTTGCTTACTATCATCCGCCAATATACGAGGGAAGCCGGAGTGCGCAATCTGGAACGCGAAATCGGCGCGGTGTTCCGCTGGGGCGCAGTGCAAATCGCCGAAGGCAAGGCGGAGAAAATCTCCATCGACGTGGAAGACGTCAAAAAAATCCTCGGTGCCCCGCGCTTCGAAAGCGAGGCGGCGATGCGCACGAGCCTCCCAGGGGTGGCTACCGGCCTGGCTTGGACGCCGGTGGGTGGAGATATTTTGTTCATCGAAGCCACGCGCACTCCAGGCAGCGGCAAGCTGATCCTGACCGGCCACTTAGGCGATGTGATGAAGGAAAGCGCCCAAGCGGCTCTGACCTTGGTCAAGGCCAGATGCGATCAACTGGGCATAGACCCTAAACTGTTCGCCGAAAGCGACATCCATGTCCACGTCCCAGCCGGTGCTACCCCCAAAGACGGCCCAAGCGCTGGAGTGGCGATCTTCGTCGCACTGGTGTCGCTGTTCACCAACCGACCGGTGCGCCCGGACGTCGCCATGACCGGCGAGATCTCTTTGCGCGGCTTAGTTTTGCCGGTGGGGGGAATCAAGGAAAAAGTTCTAGCCGCCTTGCAAGCTGGAATTCAAACGGTAATGCTGCCGGCCCGTAATCGCAAGGAATGGGAAGAGATTCCGCAGGAAGCGCGGGAAAAACTGCACTTTGTGTGGCTGGAAAACGTCGATCAGGCGATCGAGGAAGCAATCGGAGCTGCAGCAGTAGAGGCACAGCCCTTATCCGAGAACTCTTAGGGTGAGCCGCCTTTAAGATACCGGCAAAACCATTCAGCCGCCAGTTGCGCCACCTGTTCGAGTTTTCCTGGCTCCTCGAACAGGTGGGTGGCGCCTTCGACGATCTCAAGCTGCCAGGGCGCTTTGAGCTTTTGGCAGGCCTTCTGGTTTAACTCGATCACTACAAAATCCTCGCCGCCGACGATAAGCAAAACCGGCGCCTTGACCTGTGCCAGGGCTGCCCCCGCTAAATCCGGCCGCCCGCCGCGCGAGACCACGGCCTTGACCAGATCTGGCCGGCGCGCGGCGGCGATCAAGGCCGCTGCTGCGCCGGTCGATGCGCCAAACAAGCCGATCGGCAGCGTTTTGAGCTCCGCTTGGCTTTGGGTCCAATCCAAAGCATGGACCAAACGCTCGGCCAAAAGCGCGATATCAAAGCGAAACTGGGCGGTTTGCTGGTCGATTCGGCTCTCCTCGGCAGTCAGCAGATCAAACAACAAAGTCGCCAGCCCCTTTGCATTCAACGCTTGTGCTACAAAGCGGTTGCGGGGGCTGAAACGGCTGCTGCCTGAACCGTGGGCAAATAGGACCAAGCCCAAAGCGTGCCGCGGCAGAGAAAGGGTCCCCGGAAGCAAAACCTGACCGGCTTGTACCTCGATTTCCTGAGTAAACGTCGCTTCCGTCATAGCTTAAAACTGCACCCGCACCCCGCCCATAATACGATGGCTTGAGATGTGCTGGTAGCCTACCAACGCCTCATAGCCCACAAACGCCGAAACCTCATGGGCAAACGTAGCCGTCACATCGGTACCAAAAATCGCAAAATCCCGATCCGGAGCCGGCACTTTGATCGGCACCACGCGCGAGAGAACATCTTCCGTAAACCGCGTTGCAATCGTGCGGCTGGGATCGCGGAATTCGTGATGCCATTCGCCACGAAACTGCGGCGTCAATACCCCCCACGGCAGGCTGATGGCATAGGAAACCTGCCCGCCCACCACCGACTGAAGCGAGCGCACGTGTTGCTCGCCTACCTCCAGCCGCAGCAGGGGCAAATTGCTGGTCTCACGATAACCATCCACAATCAAACGGCGATAACTGGCCCGCACATACGGGGTAAACGTCAAACCACCATGCTGCAAGTGATACCCTGCCGTGGCCGTAAATCCCCACAGCCTGCCGTCGGTATCGCTCTTGGCCAAATTGCGACCTGGATCCTGCGGCATCGCCAAATCCAAATCGCGGATCAAATCGTAGTTGATATGACCATAGTGCACTATCCCATCTACGTAAAAATTCTCAAACGGGTAATAAGAACCGTACAAACTCCCAATATAAGAATCCGTATCCAAATGCCCGCTTCGGTGGTCAAAATCGCTGTCGGATAAAATATAACTAAACGCCCCACCAAACAAAAACTTTTCTGTCAATTTATAATCCGACCCTAACGTCACTCCCCAGTTTTTGTAATTAAACCCCAGCAAATTGGGCGTAGAATCTACCTCTCCTAAGTGAAAATTGCCATTCACCCATACTCCAAGCCGCCCAAACGCCTCACTTCCCGCATTGCCCCCCACCATCGGCCTGCCATCCTGATACCATTGAATCCCCGCGTACCGAACCGTATCTAAACCAGCGTGCAAAGACTCCAAACGACCCAACACCGATGCCGCCGCCACACTCACATGCCCAGCCATCGTGCGCATCGATTGAATCCCAAACGCCGCCGCCTGCTGAGGTAAAATCGAAAATAGCTCTAAATTAGCATAGAGCGGACCATCCATAAATCGCGATAATTTATCAAGCAAGGCTTCTCGTTTTTCCGGGGATAGCTGTCCGTTTAAAACTTCTGCGATCGTTGTCTCTTCCCTTAAAATAAAACTCAAAAACTGATTCATCTCCTCGACTTCTTGAGGCGTGAACGCTTCTAAAGGAAAACCGGTAAGAACAGATATCACATTACTTGGAGCCATATCTGCAAGTAACGCATCTCCTACCGCTCCACAGCTGTTATACAAACCAAGATTTAAATCAGATAACCCGCGATAACACAATCTGACATAAATATCCTGCATGTACCACCAGTTTTTAAAGAAATTTTCAAAAACTTTAAATGGATTATTCTCATCGTATGGTGCAAACAAAACCGGCTTAGCAGTTGTATCTAAAAAAGTTTTTAAGTTTAAATAACCTTCCAAAAGCCGAGCTCTTCTATCCGGGTCTATTACCAGCTCTTCGGCAATCAACCCAGGAGAAAACACCAGACTAACTATGAATACGAGCAGTTTTTTCATCTTCATTCCTCCTCTCGAATCCGCAAGGTGGATCGCAGAATTAGCCCCTCACTGTGATACGGCTTGCAGAAGGCCGCCGATCATCAGGACAACGAGCTCGGTATCCCCTTCAGGAATCTCCCATCCCTCAGGGGCGGTAAGCCCTCCAGCAATCGCCCCGAGTGCCCAGGCCGCAGCTTCCGGGACGAAAAGGTTTTGATCCCTGAGAGCTACCAGCAGGTCAGGAACCGCCTCCTTTGCCCTAAGCTCCCCGAGCGCCCGGGCTGCAGCCTCCCGAACGCCCGAGTCTTCATCCCTGAGGGCTGCCTGCAGGTCGGGGATCGCCTCCTTCGCCCCGAGCTTCACAAGCGCGTCAGCCGCGGCCTTCCGGACGCTTGCGTCCTGATCTCTGAGAGCTACCACAAGGT
>CAZZIP010000015.1:0-43711 GCA_964654415.1 uncultured Methylococcales bacterium
CGCCTCGCGCACCCGCAATTCCTCCCGCGACTGAAGTCGCGGGTTTCCTTGCGAGAAGGCTATGATCTGGACTATTTACGACGCTAAAGATACTTATGCCATCCGCCACTGGAGCGACGGCTATTTTGACATCGCTGAAAGCGGTCATCTGGTGGCTATTCCTCGCCGCGATTCTAGCCTTGGGCAAATAGACCTAGTCGAGATCGTCGATCGGATCGGACAAGAGGGGCTAGCGCTACCGATCTTGATCCGCTTCACCGACATTGTGCGCGACCGGGTGATGCGTCTGTCCCAAGCCTTTGCCGCTGCGCGCGCTGAATATGGCTACCAAGGGCCGTATACCCCAGTCTATCCGATCAAAGTCAACCAACAGCGCAGCGTGGTCGAGGCCATCCTCCACAGCGAGGTGCCGCGCATCGGTCTAGAATCGGGAAGCAAATCCGAGCTTCTGGCCCTGCTCGCCCTCGCCCCTCAGGGAACTGCAGTGATCTGTAACGGCTACAAAGACCGCGCCTACATCCGTTTGGGGTTGATCGGTCAGCGCCTAGGGCTGAACGTGTTCCTCGTGGTGGAAAAACCCTCGGAACTGGGTTTGATCTTGGAAGAAGCCGAGACTTTGGGGATCATCCCCCAACTTGGGGTACGCTTGCGTTTGACCTCGGTGGCTGCCGGCAAGTGGCAAAACAGCGGTGGAGAAAAGGCTAAATTTGGCTTAGCCGCAAGCGACGTCTTATCCTTGGTCGAGACCCTCAAACAAACCGGGCACTTGGATTGGCTCAAGCTGATGCACTTTCACGTCGGCTCCCAGGTCGCCGACATCGACGACTTCAAAGCGGCGCTTCGGGAAGCCAGCCGCTACTACGTGGAACTGCGCCAGCTGGGGGCCCCAATTGCGATTTTCGACGCCGGCGGTGGGCTTGGGGTGGATTACGAAGGCACCCATTCCAACAGCTTCTCCTCCATCAACTACAACTTACAAGAATATGCCCATAGCATAGTGCGCGCACTCGCCGAAGTGTGTGCCGAAGCTCAGCTTCCGCATCCTGAGATCATCACCGAGTCAGGCCGCGCCTTAACTGCCCATCACGCCGTGCTCGTCACCAATATCATCGAAGTCGAACAGGCTCACGAGCTTCCTCCGCTCCAGACTGAAGATACTCATCCGGTCCTGATCGATCTGCACCGAGCCTTCGAACGACTCGAACACGACGGGTTGCTCAGCACTTACCACGATGCCCAGTTTGACCTGCGCGAAGCGCGCGCCCTATATATTCAAGGGCGGCTGTCGCTGGCGCAATTGGCCGAGGCCGAACGGCTCAACACCCTCATCTGCCAGCGCCTGCGCCAACGCTTGGACATTCGCCTGCGCGCCCACCGCGAGCTTTTGGACGAACTCAACGATCGGTTGGCGGATAAGGTGTTTTGTAATTTTTCCGTGTTCCAGTCTATGCCAGACGCTTGGGCGATAGGTCAGATCTTTCCGGTTATGCCCCTGCAGCGCTTAAACGAACCGCCGACCCGGCGCGGGCGAATCATGGACTTGACCTGTGACTCCGACGGCAGCTTGAAATCCTATGTCGATCGCCAGAGCATCGAGTCCACCTTACCGCTCCATGAAATTCGCCCAGGCGAGCGTTATCTGATCGGCTTCTTCATGCTAGGCGCCTATCAGGAAATCTTGGGCGATATTCACAACCTGTTTGGCGACACCCACTCGGTCAACGTGGAACTGGATGGAAACGGCGGTTGGCACTTGACTATGCCGGCGCGCGGCGACCACGCCGCCGATCTATTGCGCTACGTCCACATCCTGCCGGAGAACCTGCAGCGCGCCTTCCGCAAAAAGCTAGCCCAGATCGATCTGCACCCGGCCCAGCGCAAGCTGTTTGAGAACGAATTAGTCTCCGGACTCAACGGTTACACCTACCTGGAGGAATAGAATGCTTTCTGTGGGCTTTATCGGGCTTGGGGTAATGGGTGCGCCGATGGCGCGCAATCTGGCCAAAGCCGGGTTACTCCGCGCCGTCTGGAATCGAACCCCAAACAAAGCTCAAACCTTAGCCGAAGAGCTAGGGGTTGAGGCGGCGGCCGCCCCGGAAGCACTGGCTAGATCATGCCAGATCATCGCCCTGTGTGTGTCCGCCGATCGGGACGTGTTGGAGGTCATCGACGCACTGCTACCAGGAATCGAGCCAGGAACAGTAGTAATCGACCACTCCACCGTCAGCGCCGAAACGGCAAGACTCGCCGCCGAAAAACTCCAAACCAAAGGCGCAGAGTTCCTAGATGCGCCTGTCTCAGGAGGCGTAGAAGGTGCCCGCGCTGGGACCTTGGTCACGATGGTCGGTGGCCACCAAGCCGCCTTGGCCAAAGCCAGGCCTGCGCTCGAAGCGGTGGCAAGCACCATCGTCCATACCGGCCCAGTCGGCAGCGGCCAGGCTACCAAAGCCGTCAATCAGGTGTTATGCGCCGGTATCAACCAAGCCGTGTGCGAGGCTTTGGCTTTTGCCGAGGCGTTGGGTCTAAACCTGGATCAGGTGATTGAGGTACTGACCAAGGGAGCAGGCGGCAATTGGTTTTTGGAAAAGCGCGGCAAGACCATGGTGCGCGCAAGCTACCAACCTGGATTCAAGCTTGCTCTGCACCACAAGGACCTTAGGATTTGCCTTAAAATGGCCGAACAATCCGGCGTTTCCCTGCCGCTTGCTTCCAAAACCCTCGCCGACTATGAACAGCTGATGGCCGAAGGCCGCGGAGAGGAGGACATTTCGGCGCTTTATCGGCTCAATCGGCTAACACCGCCCATAAATCGTGGGTGTCAGCGTCCGTGATTTTTACTTTGACGAATTGGCCAGGGCGAATTCCCCTGGCCGCTTCCAAGTAAACTACGCCGTCGATCTCCGGGGCATCGCCGTAGCTGCGAGCGATGATCCCGTCTTGGTTCACCTCGTTCACCAGCACAGTCTCAATCCGGCCAATACGACGTTTTAATTTGGCTGCGCTGATTTTGGCTTGGACCTCCATGAAGCGCCCAAGCCGTTCCTCTTTGACCTCCTCCGGTACTGGATCAGGCAAAGCGTTGGCGAAGGCGCCTTCGACCGGCGAATATTTAAACGCCCCCACCCGGTCCAACTGCGCCGCGTCCAGAAAGTCGAGGAGTTCTTCAAACTCGGCTTCGGTCTCACCGGGGAAGCCGACGATGAACGTGCTGCGCAAGATCAAATCGGGACAGAGTTTGCGCCAGTTTTCGATTCGCGCCAAGGTGTTTTGAGTATTAGCCGGTCGTCGCATGAGCTTTAAAATCCTAGGGCTCGCGTGCTGGAGCGGAACGTCCAGATACGGCAGGATCTTCCTTTCCGCCATCAGCGGAATAAGCTCGTCCACGTGCGGGTAAGGATAAACATAATGCAACCTGACCCACACCCCCAGCTCGCCCAAACCCTCTGCCAAGTCGGTCAGATGCGTGCGCAACGTTCTGCCACGCCAAGTGCCTTCTTGGTAGCGCAGATCGGTCCCATAGGCGCTCGTATCCTGAGAGATCACCAAAAGCTCTTTGACCCCGGCTTGAACAAGCCGCTCGGCTTCGCCAAGCACCTCGCTTATAGGGCGGCTGACTAAGGGACCGCGCAGCGACGGAATGATGCAGAAGCTACAGCGGTGGTTGCAGCCTTCGGCGATTTTGAGATAGGCATAGTGGCGCGGGGTAAGCTTGATCCCCTCAGGCGGCACAAGGTTCAGAAAAGGATCGTGCGGCGGTGGCAAATGGCGATGGACAGCGGCCATCACGCCGCCATAATCGTGGGCGCCGGTCACCTCCAACACTTTCGGGAAGCGGGATGTGATGGTCTGAGGACGCGCGCCCAGGCAACCGGTGACGATCACCTTGCCGTTTTCGTCCAACGCCTCACCGATGGCCTCTAGCGATTCGGCGACTGCCTCTTCGATGAAGCCACAGGTGTTGACCACCACTAGATCCGCCCCTTCGTAACTGGGCGAAATCTCATAGCCTTCGGCGCGCAGGCGCGTGAGGATCCTTTCGCTGTCGACCAGCGCCTTGGGACAGCCTAAACTGACAAAGCCGATGCGAGGAGCATGGAGATAGCTCATAATTCTGCTATAGACAAGTTAAGGAAGCTGTAGCCTAATGATCTCGGGCGGAAAACACCTGCCCTCTCCGCACGCCTCCAGCGTAAGCCCCAAAGGAATAGGGCCTTTGCCCGTCTGCACGATGGGCGCCTTCAGCATGACTTCGTCCCGATCCACAGCAGGAGAGACGACCTCCCCTAACTGCCAGCCGCGGGCAGGTTCGGCTACCGCCAGATGCCAATTCGTCAATTGCCAGCCGGAGCGCAGAGAGAGCATCACGCTGAGTTCGTCTTGTCCGCGCCTGGCCTCGATTCGGACCGTACCTTGAGCAGCATACTGCAAAGGGCCAGTCTCACCCTGCTCAAACTCGCGCACCGCCAGAAGAAGATAGGCAAAGCCGGAGGGATGACGGCGAATGGAGCCGGCCAAAGCCGCAAAGGTCGTCTTAAGGCAAGCCTCGTATTTAGGCTCAGGCGCGCGCCGCCAGAGCCTGGCCAACACTCTGGCAGCAGCCGCATTGCCGGAAGGATAAGCCCCATCCCAGATGTCTTTAGGACGATGCGGCAATTTCCCATCCTGGTGGTGCATGAAGAACGCCCCCTGAGCTTCGTCCCAAAATGCCTCTAGCATTGCATCGACCAAAGTCTGCGTCCGGTTCAGCCAAACCTCGCCCGCTCCAGCGTCGTACAGGGCCAAAAAACCCTCCGCCAAAAACGCATAGTCTTCCTGTAAGCCAACGCCACTAGGCCGACCGTCGAGGGTGGCACGTAAGAGCTGGCCATCCTGCCAGTGCCGCTGCCAGAGAAATTCGGCCGCTCTCTTTGCTGCCGCCAGGTAACGAGATTCTGGCAAGAGGCGCCCAGCCTCGGCTAAGGCACCGATCATCATGCCGTTCCACGCGGTGAGGATCTTATCGTCGCGCAAGGGGGGTACGCGCTTTGCTCTTTCCGCATAGAGCTTTTGGCGGATGCTGTCTAATCGCTGCAACAGCGCCTCCACGGCCATCCCCTGGCAGCGGGCGAATTCCTCCAACGGCTTAGGCAAGTGCAGGACGTTTTTTCCTTCGAAATTGCCAGCCTGCGTGATCCCAAACAGCCGAATTGCCAATTCAGCCTCTTCCTCTGGCAACCCAGCTCGGATCTCCTCAGGCGTCCAGACGAAGAACTTGCCCTCCTCCCCTTCGCTGTCGGCATCGGTAGCGCAGTAAAATCCCCCCTCCGGTGAAGTCATCTCAGCCAGGACATAGTCTAAGGTCTGCCGCGCCACCCGGGCAAACATCTCTTCCCCGGTCAGAAGGTAGGCCTGGACATAAATTCGTCCCAATTGCGCTTGGTTGTAGAGCATTTTTTCAAAGTGGGGGATTTGCCAAGCGCTGTCGACGCTGTAGCGGTGAAAGCCGCCGCCGACCTGGTCATAGATTCCGCCCAAAGCCATGGAGGATAGCGTTTTGCTCACCGCCCATTGGACTTTCTGGTCATAATTCCGCCACAGTTCATCGAGCAGCAAACACAACCACGGCTCGTTAGGAAATTTGGGCGCACTCCCAAAACCGCCGTGCTGCGGGTCGAAGTGATCCAGGATTTCTTGGACCGCCTGCTGCGCCAGGCTGGCATCGACCTGGCCGCCCTGCTCGGCCTCGATTTGGATAAGCGCACGAATAAGCCTTTCGGCCTGATCCTCGATTTCAGCGCGGCGCTTGTGCCAGGCATCGGCGATTTTCTGCAGAAGCTGTTTGAACGCTTCTGGCGGAAAATAAGTGCCGCCGAAGAAGGGTTTGCCGTCTGGGGTCAAGAATACAGACATGGGCCAGCCGCCGTGTCCGGTCAGAAGCTGGACTGCGTGCATGTAGAAGCTGTCTACATCGGGCCGCTGCTCGCGGTCCAGCTTGACGGGAACGAAATTCTGGTTGAGGAGAGCGGCGATCTCCTCATTCTCGAAGCTTTGCTCCTCCATGACGTGGCACCAATGGCAGGTAGCGTAGCCACTCGACAAAAAGATGGGCTTGTTTTCTCGTTTGGCCTTGGCAAAAGCTTCCTCCCCCCAAGGGTACCAGTCGACTGGATTATGGGCGTGCTGGAGGAGATACGGGGAATTCTCCAGAATCAGGCGGTTGGTATATTTTGGGGAGCCGTCGGGGGCGATGTGGCGCGTGCGGGGACGATAACCGGCCCCTTTGGCGGCCAAGGCGGCGCGCAGCTTTTGTTGCAACTCAAGGTCGACCCAAGGAGACGACACCTCTATCATGGTTTTACCCTCTCGGCTAACGAAGAGACAGTATAGGCTTTAACGCCTTCTCTCAAAACTCCCTACTATCAGGAGCCACCAAGGTTCAGGTCGTAAAATCCGGCTAAATCCAGCGCCAACCATGGCGCCGGAAAAACTTAAACGCCGAGCTAAAGAACCAGATTCGGTGCCGCAAGCCCTTGCGCGCCGCCCCACCGCCTAGGTGGATGATGCGGAAACCGGGAGCGTAGGCGATTTGCGTAAGCTTCTGCGCCCGCAAGGAAAAATCAAAATCTTCAAAATACAAAAAGTACCCAGGATCAAAGCCGCCTATCTCCTGCCACACCCTGCCGCGCAGCAAGAGACAACAACCACTGACCATCGGCAAGCCAAACTGCGGCCGACTCCAATCTAAATCGCGCATCTCGTATTCAGCCAAAAAGCTTGCAAAACGACGCTTAAGCCAAGCAGGCGCCAATCCGCGCAACCCCAGCACCCACACGCTAGGATAACGCTTGCTCAAGAACAAAGGCCGACCTTGCTCATCCTCACCCCACGGGGCGATCACTCCTACTTCAGGATGATTGTGCAAAAACTCAAGCCCAGCAACCAAGCTCATAGGCGCTAAAAAAACGTCAGGATTGAGCACCAGGCGGAAGTCTTCAGGTCCCGTGGCTACCTCGTTGTGTCCTCGTCCATAACCGCCGTTGTTTGGCCGCTGAATCAAGCGCAGCTCCAACCCGCACGCTTGATGGCGACAGAGCAAATCCTCAAGCCTTAAGGAGTATTCTCCCCCAGAAGCGTTGTCTACTACCGTAACCCTTAACGCCACGATCAAGCCTTTGCCTACCGCGTACTCTCCAGCTTGACGAAGGCAAGCTAGAGTCTTATCCAAGACAGGCAAAGGCGAACGATAGACGACAATCGAGACGATTAGCTCAGGCACAGCGCCTAGACCTAAAAGCGCGATAAAGCTCTCCCCAAGATCGCGTCATCGCCGAAGTGGCCGTCTCTTGCGGCGAGCACCGAGCGCGTCGCGCAACTACCCGAGGCAAGCCAGCCCATGCCTTGCCCAGTGCTTTAAGCGCCACCCTACCCTGACCGCGCGCAGCCGCCACTAGGCAAAACCCCAGGCAAAATAGCAGATGCGCCGGAAGATAACGCCACATCAAGCGCGCCGGCATGTTTTTCCACCAGCACCAGATCAGGTTGCGCAGGCCAAAGAAGACCGCCAAATCGCTTTTGTAGCCTAAGCTCGCAGAGCCCTTATGATAAACAATAGCCTCGGGAAGGTAAAAACAACGCTTACCCGCCAGCCTTAAGCGAAAGCCTAGCTCCACGTCTTCGAAATAACAGAAAAAATCCTCATCAAACCCGCCCACCGCCAGCACGTCCTCGCATCGATAAAGAGCGGCTGCGGCACAGGGCGAAAAGATTTCGCCAGCGGAAAGATTGGCCTCTGCTTCAAGCAAGTTAAAATCGCGCCGCCAGCCCCAGCCGCAAGGATGGTAGCAATCGCCCGTACCGTCCAGCCGCGCGGGGTCATCGAGGCAGCGCATCTTGCAGCCGTAGGCGGCATATCCGGGATAGCGCTCTACTCCTTGCCACAGGCACTCTAAGCAGTCTTGCGCTGGCACTGCATCGGGGTTGAGAAGCAGCACCCACGGGGTATGGACCTCTTCGCGCAAGGCGATGTTGTTGGCTGCGGCAAAACCTACGTTGCTCTTAAGCCGCCTAAGCTTAACCCAAGGAAAGTCTCGCGCCACTTCTTCGGCTGAGCCATCGCTGGAAGCGTTATCGACCACCACTACCTGGTGCGGGGCTAGCGTCTGATCGGCTAAAGCAGCGAGCGTTCTACCTAACCACGGACGGCCGTTCCAATTGACGAGGACAACGGTAACTGGGATCACGCGTTCCATAACAGGCGGAAAGGTCATCCCCTCTCGTTCATCGCAGTCTTGACTCGATGAGGAAACCAAACAACGGTCAACGAATGGCTCTTAGGGTTTCCTCATAGAGAACCACATGATAGCGGTGGTAAAGTTCCTCTTTCAGCTTGGCAAAAGCCTGCTGCTGGCAAAAGCGCAAGGCGACCTTGGCCGCCTCTTCTTTGGCTTGTTTCCACGGCGTCAGAATAGGCTCACGGCGGGCAGTGACCTGGTAAAGATAGACCCATTCCCCCACCTTCAGTGGCCCTACTACCCCTCCCACCTCAGCCGTCTGCAGTTCTGCCAAAGCTTGATCTTTCAGGCTGATAAGGCCGTCGGTGCGGACAAAACCCAAATCGTGCAGGCATTGGCTCGGACAGCGACGGGCAAGATCGTCGAGGGATACCCGGCCTTTCCGCACCTGTTCAGCCGCCGTTTGCAGAAAAGTCAACGCGTCCTGCCCTTCGACTTGAACCAAAGCGGGCAGTTCGATACGCTGCAAACGCACAAACGCCGGCGTGGAGAACAGCTCGGGATGAGTCTTATAAAAACGCTTGGCTTCTTTTTCATCCGGCTTCTCGCAAGGCGGCAGAAGCTTACGCTTGACGCGCAGGGCGTAAAGGTCTTCGTCGTCCCCTTCCTCTTTGGGAATCCCCACGCGCTCGCCTTCCAAGTTCAACAAGCGCAGCTGGATCAAATCCTCCAGCACCTGCTTCCAGCCGGGATAGCCGGTCAGCAAATAGCCAGAAAGCAACGGCCGGGTTTTGACGTAAGCGCGCACCTGGCTCGCTAGGATTTTTTGGCCGTCGATTTCGGCCAATACCGGATCCTCTGCCGCCCAAAGGTTAAGGCTTAATCCCAATAGAATCCAAGCCAAGATCTTCATTCGTCAGACAAAAGTGGCTTTGCGTTTTCCCACAACGGCCCCAAATGGAGATTCACCCCGGGACCTGCCGAGTTGACCACGAGCAAATCTTCTACACCATCGCCGTTGACCTCCACCACGCGAAGGCGCGAAGGCAAGCTTCCCGCTGGCAGTTGACGCCGCTGCCAGATGCCCCCCTCGCGCTTGGCCAAAATTACCCGCCCCTCTTCGCCCAAGGCTACCGTGCCGTCTTTGAGCACCGCAGCGCTGGAATAGCCCCAGTCGGGGGCGGGGATGTCTTCGCTTGCAACGGTACCGCCGCGGTGGTAGAACACCCGCGCCGCTTTTCCGGTCTCGAGCGCGGCCACCACGTCCTGGGTGCCATCGCCGTCGACGTCGCCCGCCGCCACCTGGCGCGGAGAGCCCGGGCTTGGAGGCTGTAAAAATTCGCTGGCAAACCGCCTCCGGCCCAGGTTTACCTGCACCCGGATCGATCCCGTATCCCAATCGCCCCAGACAAGATCGGGCAAATTATCCTGATTCCAATCGATAACAGCCACGTGCCAAGAAGTGGGGGCAGCTTCCAAGGTCTGGGAAGCCGGAAACTCAAACTCGCCATTTCCCCACCAGATCACCACCTGCGCTCCGGCGTAAGGGGTCAAAACCAGGTCCAGATGGCTGTCGCCGTCCAAATCTTCAGCCAACACATCGCGCACCGGAAACGGGGCAGGCAAGGCTTTCTCCAATACCAGCCTGCCACCTTCCAACCGCCACAGCTGGACTTTGCGCTCGCCTTCGGCCGCCAGCACCAACTGCGGTCCTTCCCAAGGGCAAAGCCCGTCGGGGTGATAGCCGGCCTCAGGATAGCGGCCAAGCTCTTTGGACAGATCAAGGTCCCACAACCCTAAAGCGTTTTCGCCGTGCAGGCTAGCGATTAAATACTTACGCCCCCTCTCTTCCACAAGCAGCGCATCCCAAGGACTGGCGTCAGCAAAGGGAATTTGCGGCTTTCCTACTTCCTCCCTTTTGGACATGGGGGCACACGCGCCCAAAAGAAAAATCAAAAACCAAGCGCGCAATTTCCTTCTCCCAAAGAAAAGCGCCGGCTTAAGCCGGCGCTTTAAGGTTCAGGCAAGCTAGATTTACGGAGAAACGTTGGCCCCAAACGGATTGACGATGGTCTGCACCGCCCCGAAATTCGGCGCGCTGATCACGCTGAAGGTAACCACACCGTTCCAAGGAGCTTGGTTAGTATGAGCTGTATCAGTAAAGCCACAGGGAACATCCCAGCGGATAAAGCCGTCTTCAAACCCAGCCGGGCGACCTGCGATCTTACTCGGATCGATGAAGTTAAGCTCTTCGTTGGACAAAGTGAAGTTCACTGACTTGCGGTTTTGCTCGTCGTCGAACATGTTTACGGTATAAGTGCCGCGGATCATCTCGGCGGACCAAACCGCAATTCGAGTGCTGGCATTGCCGCCCGCACAGCCACCGATACAGTAGCGCATATCGATATCGTCGTTATACGGCCCAGTGATAGATTCGGTCAGCGTTCCTATCGTCCCAGTAATGCTACTCCCCGTTCTTACACAATTGGCCCCAGCCACTAGATAATCCACACTCCCTGCCCCCAACGTCGTGGGAGAAATGGGGAAAGCCTCTAAATCGACCACAGCTAGCGGGAAAGACGGTACAAAAGCAACATCGCTCGGCGGAATCACCTGGATGGCATGGCCGGCGATGGGATTGAGATTTGCGTCACACTGGGTGATCAATCCATCGGTCTTCGTATTATCACAGTTGGGAGGAGTACCAGATGCGACATCGGCCACGAAGATCAGATACCCCCGGTTGGGGTCGTTCGGATCGTTGGCATCGGTGGCTTCTAAACCTGTTCCCGCCTCATCTTGCCAGATAAAGGAATGATAATCGTTGGCCGTAACATCAAACTGGCCGTTGGTAACATGGTTGGAATCTCTGTCAAAGAAGGTCCAGTACACCGTACCCTTGGCGCGGGAAATAATCCCCACCCCAGTGGTGTTACCTTTGCCATCGTGAATCACGTTAGGAACGAGCAAACCTACCGAGTATTCTGACTCGACTACCGCCTGGGCAGTGCCTCCCATCGCAGCAGCCACAGCTATGCCAAGCGTTAGTTTTTTCATCTTCATGTCTTTTCTCCCTTACTTGTTGCGAAACTACGAACCTAAAACCTGCCCTGATCTGTCCCGGGACACAAGGAAAAGCTCAAGGCTGAGCTTCAATATAATGTCATTGTTGGATTTTGGCAAGCAAGAAATCGTAAAATCGCATCAATGCTTGCTTGTGCTTGTTGCATTTGCACAACGCCAAATCTACAACAACTTTGCCGAAGATTCTAACAGTATAGACTTTATACCGGCGGGTTTACAAATTCAACCTTTCAGCCAAGTTTCTCCGACATGCGATGAAAGGCTAAGAGCCAAGCGCTAAAGGCCGCTTTTACTTCCCCTCACCTAGCTGCACCAACCGCTTTTTGGCTACGGGACTCTGGGGGTCCAAGGCAAACGCTTGAGCATAAGCTTGCCTGGCCTTGGCGGTTTCACCTTGGGCGAGCAGCGCCTCACCCAAAGACAGCCACATCGCCGCATCTTCGCGATCCAACGAGAGCGCTGTGCGATAGTCGGCCTCGGCCTGAGCATAGCGCTTTTGCGCGTGATAAATGCTGCCGCGCACCCAGTAAAGGCGCTTTTTGATCTGCGGTAACAAAGGCCGCTTTAACGTGTCTTCGACGGCACGCAGCGCCAAATCGTAATTTCCCGCCACCAGATACGCTGCGGCCAGATTAGCCGCCACGCTTTGCGGCAGAGGTGCTACGGGCGGCCAGGGAGTAGAGGCGGCAACCTGTCTTCCTAACGCCAACGACTCTTGAATTCTTCTTGCCTCGAAGTATTCGCGCGCCAATTCCAGCTTGGGACGCAGGGCTTTGGGTTCCAAGCGAACGTTGTCTTGCCAAAATGCGATCGGATCGCGCCACAGCTGGTTGCGGTGCCAAGTTTGCCAGAGCAAGCCCAAAAGCGCCAAACCAAGCACTCCCGGGCCAAGTACTGCCCACCTTGGCTGGCGAACTGGCAGGGCTGCCAACAGCCCCCATGCGCAAGCCAAAGCTAACCCGGCATTGGGAAGATAGGTTCGGTGTTCAAAGACAAGGTCGCGGATAGGAACGACAGAAGACTCCACCAAATGGGCGGTGTAGTAAAACAAGCTTCCAAACGCTAAAAACGGCGTTTTTCTTAACCCCCAAAGCGCCCAGGTGACAACCGCCAGATGGCCTAAAGCAGCAAGCACCACCCAAAACTGAGACCAAGAAGGCGGCTGATGAGCGGCATAATCTAGCCTCAAACCCACCGGCCAAAAGAACAGCTTAAGGTACCACCAGAGAACTTTGACCTGTGCTGCCAGATAGTCACTGCGGCCAAACCAATCGGTCTCGCGGGTGAACTGGTCCAGCGCCTGAAATCCCGGCAAATAGCTCATCGCCCACAGCAACCCGATACCGAAGGCGAAGGCAGCCAGCGTCCCCCAACGCAGCCACGCGGCATAACGGGGATGAGGAAAAAAGGCAAGTTCTACCAGGAGTACCGCCAGCGGCAAAGTGGCCGCGTTCTGCTTGCTGAGCAAGGCCAAAACCGCGCTCAAAATCCCTCCTCCCGCCCAAAGCAGCTTACGCTTTAGGTCGGAAGCCAAGCGCAGGCGCAGGTAACAAACCAAAGCACTCAGGTAAAATAGCGCCGCAAGCACCGCAAAGCGCTGGCTGATGTAGGTCACCGCTTGGGTCTGCAATGGATGCAGGGCAAACACCAGCGCTGCAGCTAAAGGCAGCCACGCCCGAAACTGCCCTGTTACTCCTTCTTGGCCGATCGGGGTTTTAAGCAGCTCGCGCGTCAACTGCCATAAGGCTAAAGCCGCCCCAAAATGAAGCCACAGGTTGACCAGGTGGTAGCCGGCCACCCCTAAGCCGTGCAGCCGATAGTTCAAAGCCAGACTGAGGTAGCCGACAAAGCGCAGCGGCTCTTCATGCCAAAGACGGCTTAGGCCAAACTGCTTAACCGCCGAATTGGTCTGGACGGTCAGATAGTCATCTAGATAAAACGGTACATCCAAGGTGTGGCCGTAGCTTACGCCTATGGCCAAAGCGATCAGGAGCGGTTGAAGCCACACTCCGTGCACCCTAGAGAGGCTCGCCAAGACAGGCAAATATTTCACTTGGGAAAGCCAAGTATTGTTAACCCAAAACAAATACTTTCTTAAGGATTTGGCATCGCATGGTACCAGGTGCCATCGATCTTCACCCACTTATCGCGGATCTGACTTTTGACCGGCTTTTGGATGACCGGTGGGACTATATACTCCACCACCAACGTCACCTCGGCCTCGTTGGGGGTTAAAAACTGAACCGATTGGATCTGATAGCTCTGGTAATGGATCCCGCCTTTGCTTTGCACGTATTTTTGCAGGCTGGCTTTAGGGTTGCGCGAGAGTTCCTCATAGTCGTACATGGCCACCAAATCTCCCGCCTTGATCGCATCCCAGAATCCAGTAACGCGCTGTCTTAAGCGCTGCTCTTGATCCATCCACAAAGTGGCACAACCGGTTAATAAAGAAATTACTAGAAACCAAGCGATTTTTTGCATGATCTCCTTTTTTTGCATGATCTCCTTCCTTTAGAAATAAAACTTAAAAGAATGATGTTTTTCCATATCCGCCCGCAGTTCCTCGGCCCGCTCAAGGATATAGGGATTGGTAACATTGCGCAGCATCGATTGGCCGTGTACCCGATAGCGGCACAAGATTTGCGGAACATAACAACCGACAAAGCCGCGGTCGACGAAAGCACACCACAAGTCGTAATCCTCCCAACCGAAATTGTACGGCATGCGCCGGTAACCTCCGACTGCTTCCAACGCCAACATGCGGATCATGGCCATGGCGTCTATGTAGTTGCCAAAAGCAAATTTCTCAGGCTGCCAAAGCTCATTGCTGATCAAAGTCTGTTCTCCGCCGAAACACTCGATCAAGCTGTAGGCCATATGAGCTCCAGAATTCTCTAGCGCCTCGCGCAGCACTTTCAGACAACGCGGATACAGGAGATTGTCGGCGTCGAGGATAAACACATAAGGAGTTTGGACTTGGACGATGGCGGTATTGCGGGCTTGCGATAGACCTTGGTTAGCCTTATGGCGCAGCAATTTAAGCGTGCGAAAACGCCTTTCTCCTTGATGCTGAACCATCCACTCTAATATGCGCGCTGCCGAGTCATCCGGCGAGCAATCGTCGAGAACGATCACGTCAAAGCGCGGCTCGGTCTGGACGCACAAGCTGTCTAGCGCCTCCAGGCACTCTCTGCCATAGCGATAGCAAGTGACAATCACGCTCACCTTAACCTCTCCCTCAGAGAGATTCTCGCTTTTCCATAAAATTTCAAAAGGTGCCTCAGGAATCATTGCGTCTCCAAAACTGAAAACAGGCGCGCCAAAACCTTATCCATAGCAAGCTCGGTTTGCAGGCGGGTAAATGCTTCTAGGGCAAAGCGCTCGGCTTCTTCAGGATGGGCAAGATAGTGAGCGCAGACTGTTGGAATCAAGTCTAACGGCAAATCAAGGTAATCCCGATTGGCGTGCAAAGCTGGGCAAAAGTCGCAGTGCTCGCTGAGCACCAAGGTCTGCTGCAAAATGCCCAAATTGACGATCCTTTGCCATTCTAAATAAGGGTGCTCGTCGCGGTGGATGTTGAGGACGATTTTGGTGCGCCGGATTAATCCCGAAAGCGCGGCAAAATCCAACGCGCGCTTATCTCCTGGCAAAAACGGTCTGTCTCCTTCTGGTAGATAAATAAAGGTCTCAAGACCTGCGAAAAACCGAGCATGGCGGGCAAAAAACGCCTTGCGCCTAGGCGAGGCGGTACCGATGAACACCACATCCAACGGCCGCTCTTGATAGCTTTTAGGAGCAACCCTGCGGATTTCATTTGGCAAGTAACCAAAAGCCGGATGCTCCGGCAACTCTTCAAGCGGATTTACAGGAGCAGAGCCAAGCGGCAAAAAATAAGCTCGTACCCCCATCTGCCGCAAGTGAATGGCAGTTTGATAGTTAATGTCTAGCACCGCCCGCGCGGCCGGAAAAAATTCCCAGGCGGTCCGAAACCACTGAGTTTGGGGTTGCTCAGTGTTAACCAGCAATAGGCGGGAAGACTCCCGGGAGAACTGGGAGATCCGCCCAACTCCCTTGCCCAACGTAAAGAATTCGTGGGGCGCGATCACTATAATCCAATCGTGCTTTTTAGGATCGATCTTGTCGCGCTCATCTCCCAGTACCACCTCGGCGCCTAACCCTTCAGCCGCTTGGGCTAACGCAAAACCGATCTCGCGCATAAAAAAATTGCCGCCGCTTGAGGCCAGCACCGCTAGCCGACGACCTAGAAGCGAGAAATCTTTCGCCTCCGCGCTCATATAGGCGTAAGGGTCTGCACCGCCAGTAGCACGATTGGGAACAGGCAAAGGTGGAAGAGGTGCCTCGCTCTCGAGCACAAGCCTCTGCCGCGCCACGTGCCAAGCTCCCCGCCAGCCGTAGCGCTTCACTGCCCGCTCAAGGCGCCGCCAGGGTTGGCTGCGAAGTAAAATTGCCCCTTGTTGCAGTGGCCATAGCCAAGGACCGATTTGATACTCTAGGGGGCTGATAGCAATTAACGCAATCTGGGAAAAACTCACGCTGCCTCGGTCCAGAAAAACCAGCGCCATCGTCTCTACCGCTCTGGGCAAACGCAGGTAAAGCACGCGCGGCCTCCCTGGAAAGAGCATCACCTCTTGCCTGATCAGCGGATGCCAGCGTTGCTTAGCCAGCTCGCCAAATTCCAACCAAAGCCGCACCGCTTGCTCGCCTGCGACCTTAAGCGCGACTTTGGCGGCATACACTGCGTTGTCAAAGCGCACCAACAGCCGCGCCTGCGGCGCTTTCACTGTCAGGCCCGAGTTTTCTTCGGCTATGCGATCGCCAAAAACCTCCAGCGGAGCTAAAAACCGGCGCATTCCTCCCAAAGCTTGCCGCGGTTTAGGCCAAATGTAGACGGGGAGGGTTATCGGTGTGCACTCGGCGAGCGCGACCGGAGTAAACTCCTCCCACACGGGAAGCAAGCGACAACCCAGATAGCGCCACAACCAACTGGATTGGATTTGCTCTAAGGCCTGGACAGCGCTTTGGGCGTGTGCCAGCTCTTGGCGCTGGGCTTCGAGTTTCTCCTGTTGTTGGATCAAGGCGGCCTTGGCCTGCCCGAGCTCGGTTTGCTTCTCCTGCAAAGCGGCCTGAAGCATAGTAATTTCCTTGGATTTTTCCTCGCTCCAATGCTGCCAAGCCTGGTGTTCTTGAGCGATCTGCTGGGCGGCTACGGCGAGCTCGCGCCGGCAGCCGTCCAATTCAGCCTGCAAGGTTCTAATTTGGTCTTGTTTAGTCAAGCGCTCCCCTAAAGCGGCAAAAAATAGCTCGATCCTTGCCCATTGTTCTTCTCCCGCAGTAAACCAAATCCTGAGCCCTTCATTCAGTGCTTCCTGACCGACGGCGACAATCCCAAGACCATGGCTAAAACCGAACAAGCACGTTGGATAGCGCTGACAAAGCTCCTGCCACAGTTTAAAGACGCCAAAATCCCCTTCGTGTACGGTTACATCGTGCAAGATCACCACTCCTCTGGAGCTCATTTTGGGAAGCCAGGATTCAAAATCGTACTTTACTGCCTCATAGGTGTGCAGTCCGTCGATATGTAACAGGTCGATCTCGCCTTCGGCAAAATGAGAAAGCGCTTCATCAAAAGTCATCTTAAGAAGGGTAGAGAACTGCCTGTACAAAGAATCGTGATACGCACGAAGCTCCTGGTATACTTCCTCGCCATAAAATCCAGCCTGCGGGTCGCCCTGCCAGGTATCGACCGCATAACAGCGGGTAGGCAATTTAAGCTCGTCCACCGCTTGGCAAAACGCACAATAGGAATCGCCTTTGTGAGTGCCTAACTCGACGAATACTTTAGGCCGGTGCAAGGCAGTCAAGGCAAACGCTACTGGGATTAGGCCATGCCATGCCGTGACGTCGGTCAGGCGCCTGGGGGCAGAGAAAATGATCGGATGTTGCAGCACATCAAAAGTCATTGTGATTCCACCGGCCAAAAAATTAACTTAAGTGCCATATCATTTCAGATCTATGTCTTAATAAGGAGATAGGCCGTCCATGCACGAGAGCTCACTACGCCATATGCGAAGGTTGGTTGACACTTACCTGAAAGAAAGCAGTTCACTAACTATCGCCGACCTCGGAGCCATGGATATTAATGGCTGCTATCGTTCCCTGTTTGAGAGGCCAAACTGGCGTTACATAGGCATCGATCTATCCCCTGGCCCCAACGTCGATTGCGTGCTGAACTCACCTTATCGCCTGCCGTTTGCCAACAACAGTATTGATTTGTTCCTCTCCGGCCAAGCCTTTGAACATATCGAATTCTTTTGGCTGACTTGGCTCGAAATGGCGCGCATCGTCAAACCCGGCGGGTTGATCTTTCTGATTGCTCCTTCGCGTGGGCCACAGCACCGCTATCCGGTCGACTGCTGGCGCTTTTATCCCGACGGTTTTGCCGCATTAGCCAAATATGCTGCTATGGACCTATTAGAAGTCCACACGGACTGGGAGCCTAACGGTGATCCTGACAGCGCCCTTTGGGGAGATACTGTCGGCGTATTCCGCAAGCGCCTACAGAGTGCAAGCCGTCGGCTGATCAACCACATCACCCGTTATCTGCGCTACTGGAGTATGCCAGGCTTCCGCCATTGATGGTCTGCTGTCGATGCCAAACTGTACCGACGATAGGCCACAGCCACCACAGCCAAGGCCAATGTTGTACTTTGTGCTCTAAATGCCGCACCGCTTGCTGGAAAGCAAGGTCAGGCTCTTCGGGCAACCCGGTGAGGAAACTGCAAACTCGAAATCCCTCAGGCTCTGTCCAACCATACACTAGACGCGCCCCAGTGCGCTTTGCTAAGCGTAAAATGCCGTTTGGCAAAGCAAGATAGCCGCCAAGAAAAGGCAGCTGCACTGCGTGCTTTCTCCATCCTGGCGCATACGCATCCAAGAGGATAATAATAGTTTCTCCTTTTTCTAATTCTCGGTATAGGTCTCGTAACCTTCCATCCAAGCTGATCCAGCAGCCCCGCATATAGGCATGCAGAGTTTCAGCCTTACGTCTTACATAAACACGCTCGCTCTCCACAAACTGCTCTCCATCTATTGCTTGAGTTAACATCCCTAGCCTGAAACCGGCCAATGCCAACCCCAAACCGTGCAAGCCGACCCGGCCGAAATGAGCCATGATCAAAATTACCCCTTTGCCTTCAGCCTGAGCTTGCTGCAGGGTTTCTATTCCTTGCACACGCACTAAGCCTCCCGCCTTGCCCCGCATCATGACATAAGCATCTAAACATTCCCACGCCTGGGTTACAAAGTAACCTACAGCAAACTTGATGCTCTTCCAAAGGCTAAGCTGCGGCCACAGAAGGCGTACACCGGCAATCACAGCCCGCCGCGTCGAGCGATTTGTCCACAGATCGAAAACGCCAACGACTGCGGCTAATCCATAAGCTACAGGTAAAGGCAAATAGGCCAATGCCGGAAACAGGAGCCGATAGCGGAAAAATTTGCCCACCTTCAGTCAGATTCCTTGCCAGAAATGATCCAGATGTACCATGCCTACTTCCCTACCCTTGGCCTGGACGACAAATGGGCAAATCAATTCCGCCGCGTCGTAGACCTGAAGCCCTGAATCGTCTAAGACATAGACGCTCAGATAATACTCCCCGGCAAGTAACGGCAAGGCTGGGAAAACCAAAGCGACTTGCTTTTTGCCCGCTAGTAAGGGTTTTGCCTCAGGCAAAAAGTGCGTGGCGGTACCAAAAATATTTTCCTTATCGTTGCGCACGATTGCCACTCCCACATGACAGGGGATCGGTGACGACGTGCCCTCAATCTCCACTACTATCTTATGCGTTTGAAAGTTAACCACTTCAGCCACCGGACGACCTTCAGCGTCTTCGATTGCGACGTAACGCAAACGCACTGGTGTCGAGGTTGCTGGCTGCAAATTGCGAAACGGCATTCCGGCTGCGATTTCGCGCAGTCCGGCATTTTTCTCCCGCTCGTAGTTTTCAAAAGCGCTGACTACTTCTTCGGTTTCGCCTAACATGCGCAACTTCCCTTGGTCTAGCCAAGCCACTCGCTGGCAGAGGCTGCGAACTTGATATAAGTTATGCGAGCAAAACAATACGGTCTTGCCCTGCTCGCGAAACTGCAAGATGCGATCTAAGCTTTTCTTTTGAAAGTGCAGGTCGCCCACCGACAGCGCCTCATCTATGATCAAAATATCCGGATCGACGTGAGTAGCCGCTGAAAACGCCAGGCGCATGAACATTCCGGAAGAATACGTTTTAACTGGACGCGCTAAAACCTCATCAGTCAATTCCGAAAACTCCGCTACCTTACGGATGTACTGAGGCATTTGCGCGCGCAAGATGCCGGCCACCCCTCCCATCAAACGGATATTCTCCCAACCGCTCTCCTCGGGGTGAAAACCTGCTCCCAATTCGAGCAGCGCCGCCACCCGGCCTGATACAGTGATGCGTCCTCGGCTTGGCCTAAGCGTTCCTGCGATCAGTTTTAGCAAGGTGCTTTTGCCGGCACCGTTTTCACCGACGATGCCAAAGGTCTCGCCTGGCCTAACCGCTAACGAGACCTCACGCAGTGCCCAATGCATAGCGTGCTCTGGCACCTGGCCAAACAGGATGCGCAGCCGGTTAACAGGCCGACGCGACAGAAGGTAACCACGCCAGACCTGTTCCAAAGTGATCGCAGCGGTCACAGCCAATCTCTTAAGACCACTTCAAGGCGCCTAAACAGCCACCATCCTCCGCTACCCAGCAAGGCGCTCCAAACCAACAAGGCCACTATACTTTGAGGTGGCCAGGGAAAGCCTAATAAAACCGCGTGGTAAGCGTCTGTCAGTACAGCAAAGGGATTAAAGATCAACCATTCCCGATAAGGCAACGGCACAAAGCTGCGAGGATACAAAATAGGCGTGGCATAAAACAAAAACTGCAACCCTATCGGCACCAGCTGCCCTAAGTCCCGCAAGCCAAGCGTCAATCCGGCCAGCACCCAGCCAAGGCCTAAGCTAACTGCCAATTGGCAGATCAGCACCAGCGGCAGCCAAAGCATAGCGTGCAAATTCAGTACAGCGTACCACCCCAGCAACATTCCCAAGATCAGCATCCCAATGAGTTGCGACAGAAACGCCGCCAGCACTGCTGCCGTCGGGAAAATCCAAAGAGGAATTACTACTTTTTGCAACAATGACTCATGGGCCACCAAAGATTGCGCTGCGCGCGCGATACCTTCAGACAGCCCAAACCAAGGAAGAAGACCAGCCAATAAATAGAGAAAATAGCCGTTTTCTAATTCTAACTCCGGTATCCTTATTTTCAAAACCACAGCAAAGACGAAGTAAAACAAGCCAATATAGGCCAATGGCAGAAACAAAGCCCAAAGCATACCCGCCCACGAGCCGGCATAGCGGACTTTAAACTCCCGCTTGGTCCACAAACGCAGAAGCTCAAAAATATTGCTGTCGGTCATTACCCTGTCATAATGTGTTATTGATCGCTTTGATCCTTAAAGAAAAGGATTATGCCCTACCGAGATCTGCGCGACTTTCTCCAACTTTTGGAACAAAAAAACCAGCTCAAGCGTGTTTCTCTGGAAGTCGATCCCTACCTTGAGATCACCGAAATCTGTGACCGCACCTTGAAAGCTCAAGGACCTGCGCTTTTGTTTGAGCATCCCAAAGGATCCCAGATACCCCTTTTAGGCAATCTGTTCGGCACGGTGGAGCGGGTCGCCTTAGGTATGGGAGCAGAATCGGTAGAAGCGCTGCGCGAGGTGGGAAAACTCTTAGCCTTCCTGAAAGAACCTGAGCCACCAAAGGGGATGCAGGATGCGTGGAAAAAATGGCCGCTATTTAAAAAAGTCCTCAGCATGGCGCCTAAGCTTATCAAATCTGCGCCCTGTCAGGAAGCGGTGCTCGAAGGGGTGGAGGTAGACCTCAGCCGCTACCCGATCCAAACCTGCTGGCCGGAAGATGCCGGCCCACTCATCACCTGGCCGTTGGTCATCACCAAAGGACCGCACAAGGAGCGTCAAAACTTAGGAATCTATCGGATGCAGGTGATCGGGCGCAATAAAACCATCATGCGCTGGCTCGCCCACCGCGGCGGGGCTTTGGACTTTAAAGAATGGCAACAGGCACATCCTGGAGAACCGTTTCCGGTAGCTGTTGCCTTGGGAGCCGATCCTGCGACGATTTTGGCAGCGGTCACCCCGATCCCAGATACCCTGTCCGAGTATGCTTTTGCCGGACTCTTGCGCGGGGGCAAAACCGAGGTGGCCCGGGCAAAGCTGTCTAAGCTTTGGGTACCGGCAAGCGCCGAGATCGTCCTGGAAGGTTTCATCTATCCCGGCGAGACCGCGCTTGAAGGGCCATTTGGCGACCATACCGGTTACTACAACGAGGTAGAGGAATTCCCAGTGTTCACCATCGAGTGCATCACCCAACGGCAGAACCCGATCTACCACAGCACCTATACCGGCCGCCCGCCGGATGAGCCGGCGATTCTGGGGATGGCGCTCAACGAGGTGTTCGTGCCTATCCTGCAGAAACAATTTCCCGAAATCGTCGATTTTTACCTACCGCCGGAGGGCTGTTCTTATCGCCTAGCCGTGATCAGCATCAAAAAACAATATCCAGGTCACGCCAAGCGGGTAATGCTGGGACTGTGGTCCTTTTTACGCCAATTCATGTACACCAAATTCGTCATCGTCACCGACGCCGACATCGACATCCGCGACTGGAAGGACGTAGTCTGGGCGATCACTACCCGCATGGACCCGGCCAGAGACTTGACGATTATCGAGCATACGCCGATCGATTATTTGGATTTTGCCTCTCCAACGGCCGGCTTAGGTTCCAAGGTTGGCTTCGATGCGACCAACAAATGGCCGGGGGAAACCAACCGTCAGTGGGGAAGGCCCATCGTCATGGATAAAGAAGTCAAGCGCCGTATAGACGAGCTTTGGCCAAGTTTAAATCTCCTCTAACCTTCAGGATGCGCCTCGATCTCTTCGAGCACCGCTTGCGAGGCCAGCATTAAGCCGCGCCGGTAACAATCCGCCGCCTCCTGAAAAGCGCCTTGCTTTTGCAGCAAATCCCCAAGCAAGCGGTATGCTTCTGCGGAGGGCTGAAGAGAAAGACTGCGGCGCAGATATTCTTCAGCCAGATCGAGGAAACCTGCACGCATCGCCAGTTTACCGAGCACTTGGAGCAGCACCGGATCGTCCGGATGGGCTTTGAGCCACTGCTCGGCTTGACGAAGCTGCGCCTCAGCGTCAGGCAGGTCGAGCCCGCCATACAGCACTATAAGCGGCGCCTGCCAATGGCGCTCCACGGCTTCGCGCAGTTGCTCTGCGATTTCATCTCCTGCGCCGCATTCGATCATCGCGGCGAAATAGATCGCCTGAAGGTCCGGGAAGCTGCGCGCATGTTCGGGAAGCTCCTGCCACTTCGCCGTAAGAACTCTGGCGTCTTTGCGCGCCGCTGTCTCTTTAAGCAGGGTACTGTAAGCCTCGAGCTCCAACAGCCTGACCTCAGCTTCCAATAGCACCTTGTGCTCGCGCAAGCGCGGCAACAGCCGGGTCAAGCCTTCAAAGTCGCCCAGTTTGGCATAAGCCTCGTGTAGCAGCTTTAAAATTCGGGCGTTGCCGGGAGCGATCTTTTCCAGTTGCAGTAGGGACTCGACTGCCTGGTCGAATTTCCCCGCCGCCAAGTTGAGCTCAGCTTCGGTGAGTTTCACTGCGAGCTCAGCACTGGGAGCCACCTCATAAGCTTGCTTTAAATACGCATCGCGCTCGGTCTCTGCTCCCCGTTGATGAGCTAAGCGGGCGGCAGTCAGATAATGAACAAGTGCTTGATCGCTCAAGACAGCCCCTTGGATCAATACTTTTTCAGCGCGGTCCCAGTTGCCTTCGGCGGCTTGGCGCAGGCCCTCGACCAACTGCCTAAATGCAGTTTCCGTTTGCTTCCGGCGCTTCAGGGTGGGCAAGGCTAAAAGCAGGCCGGTCAAACGCACTGCCGCATAAAACAGCACAAAAGCCAAACCCAAAATCAACGCCAAGGTCAAGACGGTCAACTCGATTTCCCATTTTCCAAGACCGATCAACACATAACCGGTGCGAAGCAGCTCTAGGCGGGGCAGAAACACAGCCGCGATCGCTGCCAGCACTAACACGCTGGACCACAGGATAAGTTGCTTCTTCCAGGTTGGCATGGCTTTCTCACTGAGACGGTGTTTGCGGTCCCGGCAATGATCCCTCGGTTTGAGGAGTACCTGGCGATGACAGCCGGTCGAGCTCCAGGCGGAGCTGAGGAAGATTGCGCAGCAATTGCAAGGCCTGCCCGGCCTCAGAAATCTCGACCGCCACCGGACGCTTGGCAACAGCCTGAAGCTGCGCGGTAAATTCCACCACCGCCTGGGCCTGAGTGTCGAAGTGTTCGTTCACCCACTTTCCTGCTGCCTCCAGGCTGGTGCGGTAGAGCACAGGTTCGCCTCGCACTGCGGCCAGGCGGGCGGTTTCCAGTTTCAAAATCAGCGCATGGCGGATCGCTTCGACCTCTTCCGGGGTAAGGATCGCCTCTACCGGACGGCCAGTCTGGCGACGACGGATAATGAGCACTTCTTTCCAACCCTCGAGTAAGCCCTTATCTTCCTCCTCCGGTTTCGGTGCTACCCTGCCCATGTGCGGCAAGCGCAAAGGCAAAGACTCGATCTGCTCCTCAAGCGCCAGGATCTGCGCTGAAATGCCCACCACGTCCGGGGATTCTATGGCTTTCAGGGCAGCGATCTCGCGCGCTAATACCTCGCGCACTTTGAAAAGAGCGGGATCACCGGCCAGACGCAGCAATTCATCTGCCGTCTCCATCGCCTTCAGCGCCGAACTTGTATCTCCCACCAGACGTAGCTTTTGATTGGCAACGTTGAGCAGATATTCGGCGTCGGCGATCATTACCTCGCTCTTGGTCCGGTTGAGCTGCTGCTGGAGGCTGTCGAGATGGGTCTTAAGTTGAGCGTGGCTTAATTCCAATTGTTTGGAGAGGGCCGCCAGCTTCTCGTCAAACACCCGGGACTGATCTGAGAGCATCGCCTGCCACTGCTGCTGGCGCGTGCCTTCTGCACCTTCCAGCCTGGCCACTTGGGCATGCAAAGTAGCGACCTCCTTCTGCAGAGCAGTCATTTGATGGGTAAGGTCAATCAGCCGTTGACTTTCTTTGCCGACCTGCCCACCTAGACCTGCCTGTTCGGCGCGCAGCATCTGGAATAGGTAGTAGCCTGCCCCGCCAAGGCTCAGGAGCAGAATTACCAAAACCACCGCAATCCACAAACCAAGCCTTGACAGACCCTCTTCCTCGTATTCATCCGCATGCATCTGTGCCATCGTATCTCCTTACTTCAAACCGAAACGCGCCGCCAGCGCCTCAACCACTGCCTCGTCTAATGCTGAAGAGGCTTCGATCACGTCTGTAAAGCCCGCCCGGCGCGCTTCCTCCGCCAGTCTGGAACTGACCACGATCATAGGCAGGGGATGAAGCTCTCCCAACTGCTCGCCTGCAGCCGATTGCAGGTTGACTAAGCCTTCGCCACTGCTGACCGAGATGGCATCCAAGCCTTGGGCAAGCAGTCTCCTGAGGTATGCGACCGTCTCCGGACGAGGGGGAGCACGCCGGTACAGCTCTATGCGATCGACCTGGGCACCACGCGCGTTCAAGGTGTCAGCCAGCTCTGTCCGGCCGCCCATCCCTTGTACAATCAGGATGCGCCGACCCAGGACTTGGCGCAAAGCTTCTTGCGCAAGTAGGCTTTCTGAAGTGTACGGAGGCGGCGCTTCCAAGTCCACTCTCAGCCCAGCTTTAACAAGCGCCTGTGCCGTCGCCTTGCCTATCGCCGCGGACTTGAACCGCTCCGCTTTAGGCAGACCGGCTTCAAGGGCAAACCGGACCGCATTCGCACTGACAAAAATCAGCCAGTCGTATCCCTGCCACCAGCCCGGCGTTGGCGGCTCGGTGGGAACGATCTCCAACATCGGGCAATGGTAAGCAATCCCCCCGAGCGCCTCGATCGCTCGACACTGCCCTTCGCCTTGGTCACGGGGTCGAGTTACTAGAACTCGTACTCCTCGAAGCTTTCTGGCATTAACCATACAGAGACTGCAAAATCCGATCCGCACCCCGGGCGCGCAGGGTTTCCGCCAGAGCATACCCTAGAGCCT
Organism: uncultured Methylococcales bacterium; assembly: GCA_964654415.1. Lineage (GTDB taxonomy): Bacteria > Pseudomonadota > Gammaproteobacteria > Methylococcales > Methylothermaceae > Methylohalobius. The sequence goes on from CAZZIP010000015.1 coordinate 25,542, forward strand.
GCGCTTCCCACGCCTCGCCTTCGATCTCAGCGGCGATCAGTTCACGACCGTCCGGCATCCCTACCCGCCCGCGGAGATACAGACGGCCGGCGCGCAATTCACCAAAGCCGGCGATAGGCACCTGACAACCACCCTGCAGACGCGCGTTCAAGGCCCGCTCGGCAATTACGCACGCTGCAGTGTCCGGATCATGTAAAGGGGCGATTAACCGGTTGATGAAGGCATCGTCACATCGACACTCGATCCCAATAGCCCCCTGGCCGATCGCTGGCAAACACAACTCTGGATCGAGCCACTCGGTGATCTGGGCCTCCAACCCCAAGCGTTTCATGCCCGCCGCGGCCAACACAATGGCGTCAAACTGGCCGGCAGCCAGCTTCTCCAGCCGAGTACCTACGTTGCCGCGCAAGGAAATAATTCTCCAATCAGGGAAGCGCCGCTGTAGCTGACACTGGCGACGCAGGCTGGAGGTGCCGATGCAGGCTCCACGAGGAAGGTGGTCCAAACTCGAGTATTTGACACTGACCAACACGTCGCGCGGATCCTCTCGCTTGAGGATAGCGCCGATGTGAAGGCGATCGGGCAACTCTACCGGCACGTCCTTCATGGAGTGGACTGCAATTTCTGCCCGGCCGTCGAGAATCCCTTGCTCCAATTCCTTGACGAACAATCCCTTGCCACCCACTTTAGCTAAAGGCGCATCCGAAATCTTGTCCCCGAGGGTGGTCATCCGCACCAATTCTACCCTGAGCTTAGGATAGAGCCGCCGCAGGCAGGTGGCTACATATTCAGCTTGCCAGATAGCCAGAGGGCTCTTCCGGGTTGCAATGCGGATCGCGCTTGTCACTTATGCCATGCCCGCCATTTGAAACCAATTATCATAACAAAATTACCGCGAGCGCTGCATAGCTTTACTTAGCTTAACGACAGTCCGGGCACAAGGCAGTTGTTACAATCTCTCCTCAAGCATAGCGGCCGGCGTCAGTGATTAATTCCCATACCGGTAAATTGACTTTCCTGATCATCGGCAAGACCCGATCCACCTCGGCCAGACAGGGACGCCTTAGGCCGTGATAGTCGACATCTGGGCCGATGGGTAAAAAGCGGATGCCGAATAGGCGCAGGAGACGCAAGAGCGCAGGCTCCATGACAGCGTACCAGTGGGTGATCCCATGCGCCCGGGTCATACGCACAATCGCAGCAAACAGGCCAACGGTGATATGCGGCAAAACGCGTCGCTCGTCCGGTGCAAAATAAACTTCCGGTTGCGGCCCAATCCCCGCTAACGTCCCAGACTCATCCTGACGGCGTTTGAATTCCTTAGAAACCGCGAACCTGGATATTTCCGCCAGATGGCGGCGGATAGCCGGATCGGTGACTGGAGCTTGCAACACGCAGTGTTCCTCGATGGGAAATAGCGTTTGAAGATCGCCCGGATCCGGCAGCACCAAGCGCACCGTGGCAGCGTATAGCCCAGAGCGACGGTGACGGATGAGGTAATGATCACTGCGGCAGTCGTAAGAATCGGTCTCCAGATAAACTTCTTGGCCGTTTTCATAAAAGACTTGGCAGTCTTCCTTGCGCTCAAACCCGGTTTCTAAGCAATACACCTGAAACCTGAGTTTGTACACCTCGCGCTTGAGTGTTTCAGTGGTGGCATGGACCAATTTGAAGTATTCGTAAAACTTCGCCTTAAGGTCGATCCGATTGTCTGCAACTGCTGCCGCCAAAGGGCTAGCTTCAGCATTTTTCATCTCAATCACCGTAAAAGCTAACTACCTACTCTTAAATCTAGACTATAACAAGGTGTTTGTGACTGACAGATTCTGCGTCTGTGACTATACTCTAGCTCTGATCAATCCCACGCCCCGAAATAGCCACTTACCCCTACGGAGAATCCAGACTTATGGCCAAAGCAAAAAAAGCCCTGTTGCGTCTATCCTCGATCGCGGGGATCGGTCTGCTAATAGCCTGCGGCAGTCCCACCAGCGATCTCGATCACTTGACCCGGGCCAAAGAGGCGCAAGACCAAGGCGACCTTCGCGCCAGCATGATCGAGCTTAAGAACGCGCTGCAGAAGAATCCGAGCAATGTTGAAGCTAGGCGCCTTTTGGGGGAAATCAGCGCCAAACTGGGCGATGGTCCGACTGCGGAGAAAGAGCTCAGACGCGCTATCGAATTGGGGACAGCGCGCGAAGCAGTTCTCCTATCTCTGGCTGAAGCTCTCCAGCTTCAGGGGAAAAATCAGGCCATCTTAGACGAAATCACTCTTCCCCCGTCTCTGCCGCCTCAGAGCCAAGCCATCTTGGCTGCCTACCGGGGCGATGCCTGGCTGGCGCTGAACAAACTCGATCAAGCCAGGCGCGAGTATGAGGAAGCCTTACGTTTAGATCCTGGCTCACCGCGCGGGAAGTTGGGATTGGCGTACTTGGCAGTCAGGGAGAACCGGATAGACCAAGCACTCAAGCTGCTCGATGAAACGCTTAAGGCTGCTCCTGAGGAAGCAAAAGCCTGGAGCTTCAAAGCCGATCTCCACAAGCAGCGTGGCGAACTGGACGAAGCCGAAGCCGCCTACAGCCAAGCGATCGAACACCGCCGCCAAAACGCACTAGATCGCGCCAATCGCGCCCTGGTGCGGATCGAGCAGAAAAAATTCGAAGAGGCTGAAAAAGACCTGGAAATTTTGAAAAAAACTGCCCCCAAGCTGTATCTGACGCACTTTGCCGAAGGGTATTTGAAAATCGCCCAAGGCCAAATCAAGGAAGCAAAAGAACCTTTGGAACAAGCCCTAGCGCTCAACAACCGCTATCCTTTCACGCTGTTTTATCTTGGCTTTATCGCCTTAAGCCAAAACGAACTCCAGCAGGCCGATCAGTACCTGTCGCGTTTTAACCGCATGTTTCCAGGCTCTCCCCAGAGCCACACGCTGTTGGCCATAGTCAAATACCGCCAGAAAGACTTCCAGGCCGCTCGTACTCTGCTCATGCCGGTGCTTTTAAGCCGCCCTGAGGATGCTCTTGCTTTGAACCTCATGGCCAATATCGAATTCGCCAGCGGTCACCCTCAGGAAGGGCTACAGTACTTGCAGAAGCTTGCCGAACTGAAGCCTGACTCGGGGGCAGTTGAGGCCCGCTTAGGCACCGGGATGCTTGCCGCCGGCCTCAAAGAAGAAGGACTTAAAGCTCTAGAAAAAGCCCTAGCCAAAGACCAAAGTCTGGTTCAGCCGGAGGTGTTGCTCGCTACCACGTATATCCGCGATAAAAATTTTGCCAAAGCCAAAGAGTCCATAGAGCGCTTAAAAAGCAAACTTCCCAAGGATCCCTTGCCGTTCAACCTTGAGGCAATGTGGCATCAGGCTCAAGGCGACGAGGCCGCCGCCAAGGCTGCGTTGGATCAGGCTTGGAAGCTCGATCCCGGTCATCCCACCACCGGAGAAAACTTAGCGCGCCTGGCGTTTAAAAACCAACAGTTTGCCGAGGTGCGGAGGATTTACGAGGAAATCTTAAAGGTTCATCCCAACAACGCTTTGGCCCAGCTTAGGCTGTCTGAAATGGACTTTCGCGAAGGCAAATTCAAAGAAACGGAGAAGCGCTTGAGTAATCTTATCCGCACTCAGCCAGAGCTCCTCCAGGCGCGCCTGGAACTGGCCAAGTATTACCTCCAGTTCGGCCAGCCTGAGCGCAGCCAAACCTTACTCGAAGAAATCCGCAGCCGCTACCCCGAGCATCCCGAGCTTTTGGCAGTATTGGCCAAAGCCCAGCTCGAAGCCAAACAGCCTAAACACGCCTTAGAAACCGCCCAAGCACTGGCCAAACTTGCCCCCAAGGCTGCCCTCCCCCATCACCTCCTCGCCGAGGCGTATGCCCAACTCAAAGACGCCCAAGGAACGCGCCGGGAACTGGAGGAAACCTTGAAGCTCGACCCCAAGTTCCTGCCCGCACGCTTGGCGATGGTAAAATTACTGGCTCTGGAGAAAAAGCCTGAACAAGCCACAAATACACTTAACCAACTGGCCAAGGATTTCCCAGACAACGCAGAGGTTCTGGCGCTTCAGGGCTGGTGGGCGATGCGCCAGCGCCAACCCCAAGAGGCGGCTAATTATTACCAAAAAGCTTTGGCTAAGCAGCCTACTAGCGCCTTAGCGATCAACCTCGCCGACGCCTTATGGCGGGCAGGAAGCCGCGAAGAAGCGGTCAAAACCTTGGAGGACTGGAACGGAAAGTATCCCAAGGACACTTCAGTTTTGTACTTTCGCTCGGGCTTGTATCAAGCTCTGGGTCGGGAACAGGATGCCAAGCAAGCACTGGCCGAACTGCTGAAGATCAACCCTAAAAACCCTCTAGTCTTGAACGATCTTGCCTGGCTACTGCGCACACAGAACCCTAAGCGCGCGCTGGAATACGCCGAGCAAGCCTATGCCGCCGCTCCCAAGGCCGCCCAAATCGCCGATACCTTGGGGATGGTACTTTTAGAAAACCAAAACGCAAAGCGCGCCTTGAAAATCCTGGAAGAGGCAGTAGCTTTAGCGCCCGAGGATCCTTCGATCCGCTACCATTTAGCGCTGGCTCAGGAAAAGAATAAATTGAAACAGGAAGCCATTACCAACTTAAAGCAGGCCTTGGCATCGAAACGTTCGTTCTCAGAGCGTAAACAAGCCGAAGATCTGCTTAAATCCCTCTCCCTATAAAAGCCAGCGGCTATAATCGTTGCGGGAAAATGGCAAGTTATTCCTCTGGTTTGGAACTCTCTCCAAGGGGGCGATCCACCAATTCCACATATGCCATAGGTGCTGCGTCCCCAGCCCGATAGCCACATTTCAGAATGCGTATATAACCCCCTGCTCTGACCTTATAACGCGGTCCCAATTCATTGAACAGCTTGGTTACTACATGCTTATCCCGCAGTCTGGCAAATGCTAATCGACGTCGGGCAGTATTGTCTTCCTTAGCCAACGTTATCAAAGGCTCTGCTAACCTGCGTAACTCCTTGGCTTTTGGCAAGGTGGTTTTGATCGACTCGTGCCGAAACAGCGAGACTGCCATATTACGAAACATAGCCTGGCGGTGGCTGCTGGTGCGACTTAAATGTTTTCCTGCTTTTCGATGACGCATTTCCTTTTCCCTTAAATCTCAAGAAGATGCTTTTGCCTTGTCTTCTTTCTTACTTTCTTCCGGCCGTTTCAAATCTTCAGGCGGCCAGCCTTCTAGCCGCATACCTAGAGACAATCCTTTAGATGCCAATACGTCCTTGATTTCTGTTAAAGATTTTTTACCCAGATTCGGGGTTTTCAAGAGTTCCACCTCAGTACGCTGAACTAGATCCCCAATGTAGAAAATATTTTCTGCTTTCAAACAGTTGGCTGAACGAACGGTCAGCTCAAGATCATCTACCGGTCGCAATAATATTGGCGCAAATTTGGGGCCTTTTTCCCTAGGCTCTTCCCGTTGCTCTTCTTGAAGATCTACAAATATAGTCAAATGATCACGCAGGATCCTAGCTGCATGCTTAACACACTCTTCGGGATCAATTGTGCCATTGGTCTCCAATTCTATGACCAAGCGATCTAAGTCAGTCCGTTGATCAACACGAGTATTTTCAACCCGATAAGCCACTTTCCGGACTGGACTGAAGGAAGCATCAAGGCGCAAAACTCCTATCGCCTGATCCTCTGCTTTTACACGCGCATCCGTCGCGGGTTGATAACCACGACCGCGAGCTACCTTCAGGGTCATATTTAACTCGCCAAAATCAGTCAAATTGGCAATGACAAGATCGGGATTGACGATTTCTACATCATGGGTCAGGGCAATATCCTTAGCCAACACTGGTCCAGGCCCACTTTTAGATAGCCTCAATTCCGCTACATCTCCTCGATGGAGAATAACAGCTAGCTGCTTGAGGTTAAGCAGGATATCAATAACATCTTCCTGCACACCCTCAATCGTCATATATTCATGCAACACCCCCTCGATTTGCACCTCAGTCACTGCACAGCCTGGAATCGAGGATAGCAGCACCCGACGCAAAGCATTGCCGAGGGTATGACCATAGCCACGCTCAAGCGGCTCAATCACGATTTTAGATCGATGCTGATAGGAATCCGTTTCGATGCTAACAATACGGGGTTTATGCGAGTTCAATAAAAGATCAATCATGATTTTTGAAATTACTCAGATTACTTTGAATACAGCTCTACCACCAGTTGCTCTTGGATGTCCGATCCCAGGTCTGCACGGTCAGGCAGAGACTTGAAAACCCCAGACATATTCTTGACATCTACTTCTACCCAAGCAGGAAATCCGTACTGTTCAGCTACCGTGAGCGCGTCTTGAATGCGTTGCTGCTTCTTGGCCTTTTCACGCACTGCAAGTACATCTCCCGGCTTGAGCTGATAAGAAGGGATATTGACCACAGAGCCATTCACCAAAATAGCTTTGTGCCCGACTAATTGACGCGCCTCAATTCGAGTAGAGGCAAAGCCCATCCGGTAAACCACATTATCAAGTCGGCTTTCCAACAGAAACAATAAGTTCTCACCTGTGGAGCCCTTTTGCCGCGCGGCTTCCTTATAATAATTACGGAACTGGCGCTCCAGAACCTGATAAATACGTTTAATCTTCTGCTTTTCACGGAGCTGCATAGCATAGTTGGATAACCGCGCCCGGCGTCTCTGGCCGTGCTGACCTGGCGGTTGGTCTAACTTGCATTTCCCCTCTAGCGACTTACCACGGCTTTTCAGGAATAGGTCCGTACCTTCCCGACGTGCCAATTTACACCGTGGACCAGCATATCTTGCCATCGTTATCCCTCCTATACGCGCCGTTTCTTCGGTGGGCGACAGCCATTATGGGGAATCGGCGTCACATCAGAAATCTGCACGATTCTAAAGCCCAGATTGTGGAGTGCCCGAACTGCCGACTCACGACCGGGACCAGGCCCTTTGACTTGAACGTCCAAATTTTTCATGCCATATTCCTTGACGATATTACCAGCTTTTTCTGCCGCCACCTGAGCAGCAAATGGAGTGCTTTTGCGCGAACCGCGAAATCCACAGCCCCCTGAGGAAGCCCAAGCTAAGGCATTCCCCTTACGGTCAGTGATAGTAATAATGGTATTGTTAAAAGACGCGTGAATATGCGCGATTCCGTCTGAAATTTCTCTTCGGATTTTTTTGCGCGTACGACTCGGAGCCGCCATTGATTACCTCTTTACAAATGAAAAAACACAAAAGGCTGGTTATTTTCGCACAGGACGCCTTGGACCTTTCCGAGTTCTCGCATTCGTACGAGTCCGTTGACCTCTTACCGGCAATCCACGTCGATGACGCAAACCGCGATAACAACCGATGTCCATTAGGCGTTTAATATTCATTGAGACTTCTCGCCGCAGATCCCCTTCTACGGTGTATCGACTTACCTCAGTTCTAATACGGTCGATCTGCTCTTCCGTGAGGTCTTTTACCTTAGTAACCGGATCTATCCCAGCCGATTCACAAATCTGTCGCGCCCGAGATCGACCAATACCATAAATCGATGTCAAAGAAATAACTACATGCTTGTTAACTGGGATATTGACCCCTGCAATACGCGCCATGCGCTTAGTCTCCTACTTCTGAAATTAGCTTATATTTTATTAACCTTGGCGCTGTTTATGTCGAGGTTCCTTACATATGACCCTAACGACACCTTTGCGACGTACCACTTTACAATTTCTACAAATCCGCTTGACTGAAGCTTGGACTTTCATATTAACCTCATAAATTCCTTAACGAGTAAATCCCTTACTTTTAAGATTTGCCTTACGCATCAAAGTTTCGTATTGCTGCGACATAAGGTGAGTCTGTAGCTGGGCCATAAAATCCATCACCACTACTACAATAATCAAAAGCGAGGTTCCACCAAAGTAAAAAGGAACATTCCAATACAAAATCAGGAAATTCGGCAAAAGGCAAACCAAAGTAATGTATATTGCCCCAATCATAGTTAGGCGGGTCATCACGGTATCGATGTAACGTGCCGTTTGGGTACCCGGCCGAATGCCAGGAATAAATGCTCCAGATTTCTTCAAATTCTCGGCTGTTTCTTTGGCATTAAATACCACTGCAGTATAAAAGAAACAGAAAAATATGATTGCTGCCGAATAACAGAAAATATATAGCGGTTGACCAGGAGATAAAGCCGCTGCCACATCTTGAAGCCACTCCATCCCCTGCGCACTTCCAAACCAACTAGCTACTGTTGCAGGAAATAAAATGATACTCGAAGCAAAAATCGGTGGAATTACACCAGCCATGTTTAACTTAAGCGGCAAGAAACTCCGCTGTCCCCCATATATCTGGCGTCCAACTTGACGCTTGGCATAATGAATCGGAATTCGTCGCTGTCCCCTCTCAATGAAAACTACGAATGCGGTCACCGCAATTGCCAAAGCAAATAAAACCAAAACAGTCAAGGGGCTCATTTCACCCGTACGAGCTAATTCCAACGTCGCAGCGAGCGCCGAGGGCAATTCAGCAACAATACCCGCAAAAATAATCATTGAAATGCCATTACCAATCCCGCGCTCAGTAACTTGCTCACCCAACCACATGAGAAAAACCGTACCGGTGACCAAGCTTACAGTGGTAATGAACACGAACTGCGGGCCAGGATTGATCACCACTGGCAAGCCCCCTGCAGTCTGATTTTGCAATGCGATCGCGACCCCGATTGACTGGAAGGTCGCCAGAAACACTGTACCGTAGCGGGTATACTGAGTTATTTTACGCCGTCCAGATTCACCTTCTTTTTTAAGCTGTTCCAGCCTTGGCACCACAATAGTCAGAAGCTGGATAATAATAGAAGCCGAAATATACGGCATGATCCCCAAAGCAAAAATACTCAGGCGCTCTAATGCACCACCCGAAAACATGTTAAACATGTCGAGGATCGAGCCCCCCTGCTGCTCGAACATCAATGCTAGCGCCTTTGCATCAATGCCAGGCACTGGGATATGCGTCCCGAGTCGGTAAACTACTAAAGCGCCCAATAAGAAAAGCAAACGCTGGCGCAACTCTGCCAAATGGCTGAATCGCCCCAGCATGGCCATGCTTGGAGTACTCACGAATCCTCCACCCTTCCACCTATCGCTTCAATCGCCAAACGGGCTCCTTGGCTAACAGCTAGGCCCTTAATAATCACCGGGCGCTCTAACTTACCCGAAGCTATGATTTTGACCCGCTTGACACCCGCAGAAATCAAATTCGCCTGGCGCAGCGCTTCAAGATCAATCACATCACCAGGTAACTTGTTTAATTCAAATAGACGAATCTCGTCTCCATAGCGATCAGTCTGGGAGCGAAAGCCAACTTTTGGTAAACGGCGATGCAACGGCATTTGGCCACCCTCGAAGCCAACCTTATGGTAGCCTCCAGAGCGGGCCTTTTGCCCTTTATGCCCACGACCACAAGTTTTCCCCAGCGTACTGCCTATGCCGCGACCTACTCTTTTATGTTTTTTTTTGCTTCCAGGAGCCGGTTTAAGTGTATTTAGGTACATTACCCGCATTCCTCAACACTCAACATATAGGCCACTTTCCTGATCATTCCTCGAATTTCAGGAGTATCCTTTAATTCCACTGAATGATGCATCCGCTTGAGACCTAATCCACGTAGACAATCCCGATGAGACTTCAGCCGACCAATCTTGCTGCGCACTAAGGTAACCTTAAGTTTTTTCTCCATCGTCGCCTCAACTTAGAATTTCCTTTATGGTTTTGCCACGTTTGGCAGCCACATATTTTGGGTCCCGCATCTCCGCTAGGCCTTTGATTGTCGCCCGGACTACATTGATCGGGTTCGTCGTGCCGATGCACTTAGCCAAAACATTATGTACCCCCACTGCTTCAAATACTGCACGCATAGCACCGCCCGCGATGATACCGGTACCGTCAGCAGCCGGTTGCATATACACTTTAGCCGCACCTTCGGTCACAGTAATTGGGTACTGCAAAGTATCCCCGCGCAATTTGACCTGTACCATGTTCTTGCGGGCTTGCTCCAAAGACTTTTGAATTGCTACTGGAACCTCGCGAGCTTTGCTCAAACCAAAACCCACTCGACCATTGCCATCCCCCACCACAGTCAGCGCAGTAAAACCGAATTGGCGGCCGCCTTTGACCACTTTAGCTACTCGGCGGACTGCTACCAGTTTTTCCTGAAGCTCACCGCCTGTCTGTACTGTTCCATCCGTCATAGCCTGATACTCTCCTAAAACTTCAACCCACCTTCACGGGCAGCATCGGCCAATGCTTTGACTCGGCCGTGATACAAAAAACCAGAACGGTCAAAAGCAACTTGCTGAATTCCTGCCGCTATTGCTCTTTCCGCAATCACCGCGCCTACCAGCTTGGCAGCTTCGATATTACCGGTACTTCTAACTTTGCTCCGAATGTCTGCCTGTACTGTCGCCGCACTTGCCAACACTCTTGAACCATCTGCGGTCGTAATCTGCGCATAAATATGTTTAGGCGTCCGATGCACCGTAAGGCGATGAATACCCACCCGTCGGATTCGCTCCCGAGCTTTGATCGCACGCCGCATCCGCGCTGCTTTCTTATCCATATCGGCACCTCTACTTTTTCTTCGCTTCTTTCCTGATCACCTGTTCATCCGCATACCGAATGCCCTTACCCTTATACGGCTCAGGCGGACGAAATGCCCGGATCTCCGCTGCTACCTGACCTACCTGATGCTTGTCGGCGCCTTTGATCACTAGTTCGGTTTGACTCGGAGTTTCGATCGTAATACCTTGGGGTACCTCGTACACTATGGGATGAGAAAATCCCAAAGATAGATTCAACTGCTTCCCCTGGATTTGTGCTCGATAACCCACGCCTTGCAACAACAACTTCTTTTCAAATCCATGGTTAACCCCAGTTACCATGTTATTGATCAGGGCGCGTATAGTGCCTGCTATAGCCCTACAGTGTTTGGCATTTTGGCGAGCCCGCACGTTGATCACGCCATTTTCCAGATGAACTTCAATCATATCTGGAATATGCTTGGATAAGCTGCCCTTTACCCCCTTGACTGAGAGGTCCTGACCTTGAAGCTTAATTTCCACTCCTTTAGGAACTACAATAGGTTTATTCGCTATTCTGGACATAGTATTTACAGCCTTCGTTCCAAATCAGGAAACGATACAGATCACTTCACCACCAAATCCCAGCTTACGAGCAGCTTTATCGGTCATTACTCCCTTAGAGGTGGATACAACAGCAATGCCCAGACCCCCTTCTACTTTGGGCAACTCATCTTTACCCCGGTATATCCTCCGGCCGGGTTTGCTTACCCGTTGGATCTTTTCAATCACAGGGCGACCTTCGAAATATTTCAACCTTATGGTCAAAAAAGCTTTACCACTCGCACGTTCAACTTCAAACCCTGCGATGTAGCCCTCATCCACTAGAACTTGACAAATAGCTTCTTTTTGCCTAGAAGAATTCATCGTCACATTTGCTTTTCCAACCATCTGCGCATTTCGGATGCGGGTCAACATGTCCGCAATTGGATCGCTCATACTCATCGCTTTACCTCCTTACCAGCTTGCCTTGGTAAGACCTGGCATGTCGCCACGCATCGCCAATTCCCTAAGCTTGTTACGCCCCAGGCCAAACTTACGATAGACCCCACGCGGGCGCCCAGTCAACGCGCAGCGGTTACGCACCCTCACCGGGTTGGAATCGCGCGGCAACTGCTGTAGCTTCATTTGGGCATCCATTTTAGCTTCAAGAGAAGCGTTCGGATCTTTCAAAATCTCCCTTAACCTTTCTCGCTTTGCGGCATATTTGGCTACCAGTCGTCTACGCCGCTCCTCCCGGGCGATCATGGATTTCTTCGCCATTGATCATTAACTCCTGAATGGAAAATTGAATGCTTCCAGTAATGCGCGTCCCTCATCATCGGTTTGCGCAGTGGTAGTGATCGCGATATCCATACCCCGAAGGGCATCGATTTTGTCATAATCGATTTCTGGGAAAATAATCTGCTCCTTGATTCCTATAGTGTAATTACCATGTCCATCAAAAGCTTTTGGATTTAACCCGCGGAAATCTCTGATCCGCGGAATTGCAACGTTAATCAAGCGGTCGAGAAATTCATACATTCTCTCCCTACGCAAAGTAACCTTGCAGCCAATTGGCATGCCCTCGCGAATTTTAAAACCAGCAATGGATTTCCGCGCACGGGTTAGAACCCCCCTTTGGCCAGAAATCAAGGCAAGATCGTTTAGGGCATTGTCTAATACTTTTTTATCCGCTACCGCCTCACCTAAACCCATATTTATGGTAATTTTGGTGATTTTAGGCGCTTGCATGATGGATTTGTAATTGAATCGCTTAACCAACTCTGGCACGATTCGCTCTTTGTACTCTATTTCCAACCTTGGTCTGGCCATACTAAATTAAACATCAATCACTTCATTATTAGACTTGAAATAACGCACTTTGCGGCCGTCCTCCAGAAACCGGAAGCCAACTCGGTCGGCTTTTCCGGTTAGCGAATTAAAAATGGCCACGTTGGATACATGGATGGGCATTTCCTTTTCTATGATCCCACCAGGTATCCCCCTAGCTGGGGCCGGCTTTTGGTGCTTTTTAATAATATTGATACCTTCGACGATCACTCGATCGTTTTCCAACACTCGTTTGACTGTGCCACGTTTACCCTTGTCTTTACCAGTCAAAACGATAACTTCATCGCCTTTCTTAATTTTGCGCATTTCGCCGAACCTATCTGCTCTAAAGCACTTCCGGAGCCAACGAGATGATCTTCATAAATCGCTCAGTTCGCAATTCGCGAGTGACCGGCCCGAAAATACGGGTACCAATCGGCTGCATCTGATTATTAAGCAAAACCGCAGCGTTGGTATCAAAGCGGATCACAGAACCATCCGGGCGGCGCACCCCTTTCTTAGTCCGCACCACCACCGCATTGTAGACATCACCTTTTTTAACTCGTCCGCGCGGAATCGCATCCTTGACGCTGACCTTGATAAGGTCGCCGATGCTGGCATAACGCCGGTGCGAACCCCCTAGCACCTTAATACATTGAACTTCTTTGGCGCCACTATTATCCGCCACTTCAAGCCTTGTCTGCATCTGGATCATAACTATCCCCTTTCCTCGCCTTAAGCTCCAAGCTTTATTTAGCTCTTTCCAAAATCTTCACCAATTTCCATGCTTTACGCTTCGATAACGGGCGGCAAGAAGCAATAGCGACCAGATCCCCTTCTTGACATTGATTTTCTTCGTCATGGGCAAGCAACTTCGTGGAACGCCTAATATATTTTCCATACAAAGGGTGTTTTACTAGACGTTCTACATGCACCGTGATGGTTTTGTCCATTTTGTTGCTGACCACCCGACCAGTTAAGGTTCTTAAATTTTCCTGCTTCTCGCTCATAATTTAAGTTCTCGCCATCTCGCCCAATATCGTCTTTACCCGCGCGATATCACGGCGGACCTTCTTTAGCTGATCAGGCTTAGTTAAGGCGCCAGTCCCTTTCTGCATCCGCAGGTTAAACTGCTCTTTATGCAGATCCACTAACAGGACCTCCAGCTCATCTTTGGTTTTTTCGCGCAACTCACTTGCCTTCATCACATCACCGTTCGCACAGTAAACGAAGTTCGTACCGGTAATTTGGCCGCAGCCAGCCGGAATGCCTCGCGCGCGACCTCCTCTGGAATCCCTTCGATTTCATACAGCACCATACCAGGTTTAACCTCGGCGACCCAGTATTCGACACTGCCTTTACCTTTACCCATTCGCACTTCTAGGGGTTTTTTGGTAATCGGCTTATCTGGAAAGATTCGGATCCATAGCTTCCCACCACGGCGCACATGCCTGGTAATAGCTCGACGAGCCGCCTCAATCTGGCGAGCGGTGATCCGACCACGGTCTATTGTCTTAAGACCGTATTCACCGAAACTCACTTTATTACCGCGCGATGCCAAGCCGGTGTTCCTGCCTTTTTGCTGTTTACGATATTTGGTTCGCTTGGGCTGCAGCATGCTGGACTCCTATTTATTAATCTCAGTCCGGACGGCTTGTTCAAACACTTCGCCCTTGAAGATCCAAACCTTGACACCGATCACCCCATAGGTAGTATGCGCTTCGGCGAAGCCATAATCGATATCTGCACGCAAAGTATGCAAAGGCACGCGACCCTCGCGATACCACTCGCTTCGGGCAATTTCTGCCCCATTCAGACGCCCGGCTACGTTGATTTTAATCCCTTCTGCCCCCAAGCGCATGGTGTTCTGAACTGCGCGTTTCATCGCCCGGCGGAACATGATGCGCTTTTCCAGCTGCTGAGCTACTCCTTCTGCGACCAATTGAGCATCCAGTTCCGGTTTTCGGATCTCTTCCACATTGATCTGCACTGGAATTCCCAATTTGGAACCAATTTCCCGGCGCAACCGATCAATATCTTCGCCTTTCTTGCCGATAATCAGACCTGGGCGAGCAGTGTGAATAGTGATCTGCGCATTATTCGCAGCGCGATTAATTTGAATACGACTTACCGAGGCATGGGCTAATTTCTCTTTGAGAAAATCGCGCACCTCCAAGTCTTGATGTAAAAGAGCAGGATAATTCTTGGAATTGGCATACCAGCGCGAATTCCAATCCCTGATATATCCAAGCCGCATACCAATCGGATGAACTTTTTGCCCCATACTACTTGCTCTCAGATACTTTGACTGTGATATGACAGGTGCGCTTTAAAATCTGGTTCGCACGCCCTTTAGCCCTGGCTCGGAAACGTTTCATGGTCGGACCTTCATCCACATGGATAGTAGAGATCTTCAGTTCATCAATATCCAGCCCTTCATTATGCTCAGCATTGGCAATCGCCGATTCTAATACCTTTTGGACTAAAACAGCTGCCTTTTTATTACTAAACTGAAGTATATTTAAAGCCTTGCCTACTGGAAGACCTCGCACCTGATCGGCAACCAAACGGCATTTCTGAGCCGAAACCCGAGCGTAACGCAATTTTGCTGATACTTCCATTGCCTCTTACTTTCTCTATTTGGATTTTTTATCCGCTGCATGCCCGCGAAAAGTGCGAGTTGGAGCAAACTCACCTAATTTATGCCCCACCATATTTTCAGTGATCAATACCGGAACATGCTGGCGTCCATTGTGCACCGCGATCGTCAACCCAACCATCTCAGGCATGATCATCGAACGCCTGGACCAGGTTTTAATCGGTTTTTTGGTTTTGCTTTCAAGCGCTTGCTCGACCTTTTTCAATAAGTGATGATCGATAAACGGACCTTTTTTAATCGAACGTGGCACTGCCTTTCCCTCTTGACTTGATCTTACTTCGAGTTGCGCCGCCGAACAATCATGTTGTCGGTACGTTTGTTCCGTCGGGTTTTAAAGCCTTTAGTCGGCTGACCCCACGGCGAAGTCGGATGCTTACCTTTATTACGACCCTCACCGCCGCCGTGAGGATGGTCTACCGGATTCATCGCTGTCCCTCTGACCGTAGGTCGCCGACCACGCCAACGGCTCGCGCCTGCCTTGCCCAAAGAGATAAGGTTATGTTCCGAATTACTTACTTCCCCAATTACCGCCTTGCAGTCAATGTGTACTTTTCGCATCTCCCCAGACCGCAGACGCAAGGTCGCGTGAACCCCTTCCTTCGCCAGTAGCTGAACCGATGTGCCAGCACTACGCGCTAGCTGCGCACCCTTACCAGGACTCATTTCAACGCAGTGCAGTTGTGTCCCTACAGGAATATTGCGCAGAGGCATGCAATTGCCCACCTTAACTGGGGTCTCCTTGTCAGAGAGAATCTCGTCACCGATTTGCAAACCCTTGGGCGCAACAATGTAGCGCCGCTCGCCATCCCGGTACAAAATCAAAGCGATGTGGGCTGTCCGATTAGGATCATACTCCAACCGTTCCACTTTACCTGGGATGCCTATCTTGTCACGCTTGAAATCGATAATTCGATAGCGACGCTTGTGCCCGCCCCCTTGGTGCCGGACAGAAATACGGCCTGAGTTATTGCGGCCTCCAGTCTTGACCAACTGTTCTACCAGAGGTGCGTAGGGATCACCCTTGTACAATCCTTCAGTTTTTACCTGGATGCGGAAGCGGCGCCCCGGTGAGGTCGGTTTACTTTTGATAATTGCCATGATCTGTTCCTTTAATTTTTAAGCCACCCGTTTTCAGGATGCAGACAAATCGATTTCATGGCCTGGCTTCAAACGCACATACGCTTTTTTCCAACCTGGTCGTTTACCGATGAGGCGGCCAAAGCGTCTAGATTTGGCCTTCGTATTCAAAACCTGTACCGATTCCACCTCGACCGCAAACATCAGCTCAACTGCTTTTTTTACCTGAGGTTTGGTAGCGCCTTTGCGAACTTTAAATACAAATCGATTCTCGCTGTCTGCCAACCGAGTACTTTTCTCTGAAATCACCGGAGCTAGCAAAACTTTCGTCAATTCCAGCTGGTTCATCCCAAACGCTCCTCCAATACCTTCGCCGCTGCCGAAGTAACCACAACTTTTTCTGCCGCCACTAAAGACACAGGGTCAACGCGGCCTGCCTCGCTAAGCTGTACATAAGGAATATTGCGCACTGCCCGCTCGAATCCTGGGTCCTTTTTATCTACCAGAATCAGCACTCGCTTATCTAAGCCGTATTCTTTGAGCTTACCGACAACTGCCTTGGTCTTAAATTCACCCAAAACTAGATCCTCGCTTACCGCCAAACGATCCTGGCGGAGCAATTCGGATAGAATAGAACGCATCCCCGCCCGGTACATTTTTTTGTTCAACTTCTGCCAGTAATCGCGTGGGGAAGCGGCAAACACAACTCCACCACCACGCCAAAGCGGGCTACGGATACTACCGGCGCGCGCTCGGCCAGTCCCCTTTTGGCGCCAGGGTTTTTTGCCTCCTCCGCTGACGGCAGAACGGTTTTTCTGAGCTTTGGTGCCCGCCCTGCCATTAGTCAAATAGGTAGTCACCAACTGATGCACCAGAGGCTCGTTAAAAGCCTGCGCGAACACGGTTTCCGAAACCGGCACCGGCTGAGCGGAGTCCTTCTCACTGATGACTGGAATTTCAACACTCATGGGCTTATTCCTGTTTGCTTTTTACCGCAGGCCGGACAATAACATTAGATCCTTTATGCCCTGGCACCGCTCCTTTGATTAAAAGCAGATTGCGCTCCTTGTCGACGGCCACGATCTGGAGGTTCTGAACAGTTCGACGCACGTTACCCATACGACCGGCCATACGCTTGCCCTTGAATACCCTACCTGGGGTTTGATTCTGCCCAATTGAACCTGGCACTCTATGGGACAAAGAATTTCCATGGCTGGCATCTTGACTGCTAAAGTGGTGCCGTTTGATCGTCCCAGCAAAGCCTTTCCCAATGGTCAGGCCAGAAACATCTACGTACTGGCCAACCTCAAATTCCACGTGCAAAGTCGCTCCTACCTGCAGATTTTCACCTTCACCGTCTTCCAGGCGAAACTCCCAGAGACCGCGACCAGGCTCGACTCCAGCCTTGGCAAAGTGTCCAGCCTCCGGCTTAGTCAAGCGGGAAGGCTTACGGCTGCCAGTGGTCACCTGAACGGCCCGATAGCCATCACGCTCTACAGTGCGTAGTTGAGCGATACGCTGCTCTTCCACTTGGATCACAGTTACCGGAACCGACTGGCCTTCCCCAGTGAACACCCGACTCATACCACATTTGCGCCCGACTATCCCAATCGCCATGGCAATCATCCTCAATTCAACTTAATCTGCACGTCGACGCCTGCTGCCAAATCCAGCTTCATCAGCGCATCGACCGTCTTGTCGGTAGGTTCGACGATGTCGATCAATCTCTTATGCGTCCTGATCTCGTACTGATCCCGCGCATCCTTGTTAACATGCGGCGAGATCAGCACCGTATAGCGCTCCTTCCTCGTCGGCAGAGGAATTGGGCCCAACACTTGGGCCCCGGTACGCTTTGCGGTTTCAACGATCTCGTGGGTAGACTGCTCCACCAAGCGGTGATCGAAACCTTTCAATCGAATCCGAATCCGTTGCCGCTTATCCATGAGTCTTACTCGATGATTTTGGAGACGACGCCGGCGCCGACGGTACGACCTCCTTCACGA
>CAZZIP010000016.1:0-42391 GCA_964654415.1 uncultured Methylococcales bacterium
GCCGATGATAGTGGGGATAACCCCCGCGAAAGTAGGACACCGCCAGGCTCCTATATCCTGCATAAAAGATCAGACGCCTAAGCGTTTTAGCTCGAGGCTGGCCGTTCCAGGACGCATCACAAAGGAGGAAGCGATGACCGTCGGTGAGGTCTGCAGTCGAGAGGTGGTGATCGTCCAGCGCAATGAAGCGTTGATTGCCGCCGCTAAATTGATGCGTCAATACCACGTTGGAGATGTGGTGGTCGTCGAAGAGCAGGAAGGAAAGCGTACCCCCGTTGGAATCCTGACCGACCGCGATCTCGTGGTCAAAGTTCTCGCCCGCGAACTGGATCCTCGTCACCTTACTGTAGCCGAGGTCATGAGCGCCGGGGTGGAAACTGCAGGCGAGGCCGAGGAAGTTTTCCCAACTGCTGAGCGGATGCGTGCCCTCGGCATACGCCGAATGCCGGTTGTGGACAGCGCAGGCGGGCTCGTCGGCATCATCACTCTTGACGATCTGATCGATCTTTTAGCAGAGGAATTGCGCCTTTTGGCAGCGGTCGCGGCGCGTCAGCAGCGCCGCGAGGTCCATCAGGCCTAGGTGGTTATGCAAGCGCGAAAGGTCTATCTGCCATCGCCCCGTAGAACTATTTTCCCTCTATCTCCCGTCCAGGTTGATTAACCCCCGCGCTTTCGACCCATCCAGGCCGAACCACACTGCAATCGGCAGCCCCAACTCCACAAGCTTGCTCATGACAGCTGTTGTCTGGTGGGGTCATCGGTGGTTTGCTCGACCTCGGTGGTGATAACCGGCAGGTCCGGCCCTTGCGGAAGAGAAGGAGGAGCAAACCGAGGACCAACAGAACGGCTACCACAGGTTTGGATGGATTTTTATTGTCAGGCGTTAGGGTTAGGCGAGCGTTATACTAAATTAAGACCAATTTAAGGGTAACCAAACTAAAAAAGGGGGGTCTGTGGCCAAGCGTTTTTTTGGTACGGATGGGATCCGCGGCAGAGTTGGCGAAGCTCCAATTACTCCGGATTTCGTATTGAAATTGGGCTGGGCCGCGGGGCAAGTGTTTCGGGATAAAGGCCAGGCGCATGTGCTGGTGGGGAAGGATACCCGGATTTCAGGCTATATGTTCGAATCTGCCTTGGAAGCGGGTTTATCTGCAGCAGGAGTAGATACCCAATTACTAGGTCCGATGCCGACTCCGGGAATCGCCTATTTGACCCGAACCTTGAGGGCCAAGGCCGGCATCGTTATCAGCGCCTCGCATAATCCTTACCAGGACAACGGCATCAAATTTTTCTCGGCAGCCGGGAAGAAACTGCCAGACGAAGTGGAAGAAGCGATCGAAGCGCAATTAGATCGGCCGATGACTACGGTTGCCCCAGACCGGCTGGGAAAAGCAACGCGCATCGGCGATGCACGTGGGAGGTACATCGAATTTTGTAAGAGTACCGTGCCTGCTTGTATGGATTTAAACGGCCTGCACATCGTGCTGGACTGCGCTCATGGGGCGACCTATCACATCGCCCCACACGTATTCAGCGAAGTGGGGGCAAAGGTAGATTGCATCGGCGTCCATCCGGACGGGTTGAACATCAACGCAGGCTGCGGCTCTATGTACCCTGAGACGCTGCAGCGCGAAGTCGTCAGCCGTGGCGCGAATCTAGGGATTGCTTTCGATGGAGACGGCGACCGAGTACTGATGGTAGACCATAACGGGACTTTAGTGGATGGCGACGAGATTCTTTACATCATTGCTACTTCCCGCATGGCTTTAGGTAAGCTGGAGGGTCCGGTAGTTGGAACTTTGATGACCAACCTGGGATTGGAGCACGCCTTGGCGGAACTTGGAATCCCCTTGCTGCGGGCCCAGGTGGGGGATCGTTACGTCATGGAAATGCTGGAAGCTCATGGAGGTACTCTGGGAGGGGAAAGCTCGGGTCACATTATCTGTCTTGATCGCACCACTACCGGCGACGGAATTATATCCGCCTTGCAAGTACTGGCGGAAATCTGGCGCACCGGCAAGTCTTTATGCGAACTCAAACAGGGAATGCGCAAGTATCCCCAGGTACTGCGCAACGTGCGGGTGAAAACTAAACCTCCTCAGTTGGAAGCCATCACTCCCTTATGGAACGCCAAAGAAGCGGTGGAGCGTAAGCTCAATGGCAGCGGTCGTGTATTGCTCAGGCTATCCGGGACTGAGCCTGTCGTCCGGGTGATGATCGAAGGGCAAGACGCAGCGTTGATCGACCAGCTTGCTCAGGAATTGGCGGCGGTGGTCGCACATACCTTAACCTAATTTGCCATAGCTTATGGTATCCAGCTAAAATTAGCTGATTTCAAGGGGAGAAAGATGCGCCGACCCTTAGTTGTAGGAAACTGGAAGATGAATGGTACGCGGGCAAGCGTCCGCGAGCTATTGGAGGCGATTCTTAAGGGGTTACCACAAGGTATTTCGGCAGATGTCGGGGTATGCCCAGCGTATGTGTTTATTCCCCAAGCAGCCGAACAACTCAAAGGAAGCCCCATACTGCTCGGAGCCCAGAATGTTGCCGACCAGGAGGCAGGCGCCTTCACCGGTGAGGTTTCAGCGGCGATGCTTAAAGAGTTCGGTTGTCGATTGGCGATCGTCGGCCACTCTGAGCGCCGCTTGCTCTACCAGGAGACGGACGCCTTAGTCGCCGCTCGTTACCAAAAAGCTATAGAACACGGCCTGTGTCCTATCTTGTGCATCGGTGAAACCCTCGAGCAACGTGAGGCTGGTCGGACCTTCGAGGTCGTCGATGCCCAACTCAACGCCGTTTTGAGCCAGGCAGGGCTGGAATCCCTTACGCGGGCCGTCATTGCTTATGAGCCAGTGTGGGCCATCGGGACCGGCCACACTGCGACCCCGCAGCAGGCTCAGGAAGTCCACGACTACATTCGCCAAAAGTTAGCGATCCAAGATAGAAAAGTGGCCGAACAGGTTCGCATCCTGTATGGTGGCAGCGTCAACGCTGAGAACGCTAAGGCGTTGTTTGCTATGCCTGACATCGACGGTGGTTTGATTGGCGGGGCCTCGCTCAAAGCCGATTCCTTTTTGAGGATTGTCCAAGCGGTTGGAGAAAGTTGCTGATATGTACCAGCTTTTCATGGTATTTCACGTATTGATCGCAGTTGCCATCGTAGTGTTAGTCCTCCTGCAGCAAGGCAAAGGCGCTGACATGGGGGCGGCGTTTGGCTCAGGAGCTTCCGGTACCCTGTTCGGAGCTCGGGGCTCGGCGTCGTTTTTGTCCCGCACTACGGCGATTTTGGCAGCTTTGTTTTTCTTAAACAGCCTAGCGCTTACTTATTTTTCAGGGGCATCGGACAATAAAAAGAAAGACTTCGTTGAATTTCTTAAGTCTGCAAACGATCTTCCGCCTACGAAGAGTGAAAAACCAGCCTCTGATGCTCCAGTGGTAGCGCCGGCGGAGACACTCCCCGAGGGAACCAAGAAATAAATCGACTTAAGCCGACGTGGTGGAACTGGTAGACACGCCGTCTTGAGGGGGCGGTGGCGCAAGCCGTGCGAGTTCGAGTCTCGCCGTCGGCACCAACCTATCTATTTTTTTACCAATCGAACAGCCTACTCCCACTCTATCGTCGCTGGCGGTTTGCCTGAGACATCGTAGACTACCCGCGAGACGCCTTTGACTTCATTGATGATCCGGCGTGAGACGGTATCAAGGAAAGGGTAAGGCAGATGAGACCAACGCGCAGTCATAAAGTCGGTGGTCTCAACTGCCCGTAAAGCGATGACGTAGTCATAGCTGCGCTCATCGCCCATCACACCGACCGAACGGACCGGCAAAAATACCGCAAATGCCTGGCTGACCTGCTCGTAGAGATCGGCTTTGCGCAATTCGGAGAGGAAAATATCGTCGGCCTGGCGCAGGATGCTCACATACTCCGGCTTGACTTCGCCGATCACCCGCACCGCCAATCCAGGTCCAGGAAACGGGTGGCGGTAGACCATTTCGTAGGGCAGCCCAAGTTCCAGGCCGATCTTGCGCACCTCATCTTTGAACAGCTCGCGCAGCGGCTCGATCAGTTTCAGATTCATATCCACTGGGAGACCGGCTACGTTGTGATGGGACTTGATCAGGGCAGCTTGAGAAGCCGCCCCGGCTGACTCGATCACATCGGGATAGATGGTACCCTGCGCCAACCAGCGCACTTCCTTGAGTTTGGCCGCCTCTTCCTCGAAGATCTCGACGAACAGGTGGCCGATGATGCGGCGTTTTGCTTCCGGGTCAGTCACGCCTTTGAGGGCCTTGAAGTAGCGTTCGGCAGCGTTGACCCGGTACACCTTGACGCCCATGTGTTTGGCCAAGGCGGTCATGACTTGATCCCCCTCGTTAAGGCGCAGCAGCCCCGTGTCCACGAACACACAAGTCAATTGATCGCCAATCGCTTTGTGGAGTAAGGCGGCCACCACCGACGAATCCACACCTCCAGACAAGGCAAGGAGCACCTTCTCCGATCCCACCTGGCTGCGGATGGCGCGAATGCTCTCGTCGACGATGTTGACCGGTGTCCAGACGGCCTCGCACCCGCAGATATCGCGGACGAATCTGGCCAGAATGCGCGTGCCCTGACGGGTGTGAGTGACTTCAGGATGGAACTGGAGACCATAAAAATTTCTAACCTCATCGGCCATTCCGGCAATGGGAGCATCGGAGGTCTCTGCGATCAGCTTGAATCCTGGCGGGAGTTCCACCACGCGGTCGCCGTGGCTCATCCACACGTCCAATAGCGCCCCACCGTCGGGGGTAGTATGGTCCTCGATTTCCTCAAGCAGACGCGAGTGCCCTCTCACCCGCACTTGAGCGTAACCGAACTCGCGCGTTGCCGCAGACTCCACCTTACCGCCCAACTGGGCCGCCATAGTCTGCATGCCGTAGCAGATCCCCAGCACCGGCACCCCCAGTTCAAACACTACTCGAGGGGCGCGGGGAGCAAACGCTTCGGTGACTGTCTTGGGGCCGCCGGAAAGAATGATACCGCGTGGATTGAACTTTCGAATTTCCTCGTCCGGCCATGAGAAGGGGTGGATCTCGGAGTAAACGCCTAATTCGCGTATCCGACGGGCGATCAGCTGGGTATACTGAGAGCCAAAGTCTAGGATCAAGATCTTGTGGGCGTGAATGTCCATGGGTTCAGTCCAAACGGTAATTTGGGGCTTCCTTAACGATGGTCACGTCATGGACATGGCTTTCCCGGATTCCTGCGGAGGTAACGCGCACAAACCTGGCTTTATCATGCAACTCAGAAATGGTCCGGCAGCCGGTATACCCCATACAGGCACGCACGCCGCCAATGAGTTGGTGGATGATGGCCACCACGCTGCCTTTATAGGGCACCCGGCCCTCGATGCCTTCTGGCACCAATTTCTCGAGGATTTCGGTATCCTCCTGGAAATACCGATCGCTGGACCCCTGCTGCTGAGCCATGGCTCCCAAAGAACCCATCCCCCGATAGGTTTTGTAGGAGCGTCCCTGATATAGCTCCACCTCACCCGGCGCCTCTTCAGTGCCCGCGAACAGACTTCCCAACATCACGCAGTGGGCACCAGCAGCCAGCGCCTTGGCCACATCGCCGGAGTAACGAATCCCGCCATCGGCAATCAGGGGCAGCCCGGTATCCTTGAGAGCCTGGGCGACGTTGGCTACGGCCGTAATCTGTGGCACGCCGATACCGGCGACAACGCGGGTGGTACAAATCGAGCCAGGCCCGATCCCCACCTTAACCGCATCCGCGCCGGCCTCCAGCAAGGCCACCGCGGCCTCGCCGGTAGCGATATTGCCGCCGATGACCTGAAGATCGGGATAATGGCGCTTGATCCAGCGCACCCGGTCGATCACTCCCTGGGAATGACCGTGGGCCGTGTCTACCACGATCACGTCCACCCCTGCTTCCACCAGCGCCGCGACGCGCTCGTCGGTTCCCGGCCCGACCCCGACTGCGGCTCCTACTCTGAGGCGCTCCTGATCGTCCTTGCAAGCGCGTGGGTAATCCCTAGCTTTTTGGATGTCTTTGACGGTGATCAGCCCACGCAGCTGGAATTGGTCATTGACGACCAGGACTTTTTCGATCCGGTGAGCGTGGAGCAGCCGGATTGCCTCCTCTTTGGGTGCTCCCTCAGCCACTGTCACTAGGCGTTCCCTGGGAGTCATCACCTTGGCTACCGGTTCGTCATAGCGGGTCTCAAAGCGCAGGTCGCGGTTAGTGACGATCCCCAGCAGGTAACCGTCGCGGCCGACCACCGGCACGCCGGAAATGCTTTTTGCCCGCATTAGCTCGATTACCTCACGAATAGTAGTATCCGGAGTGACAGTGATTGGGTCTTTGATGATCCCGCTTTCGAACTTTTTGACTTTGGCGACTTCTGCAGCCTGCCGCTCGATGCTCATGTTCTTGTGGATGATGCCGATGCCGCCTTCCTGGGCAAGGGCAATCGCTAGCCGTGCTTCGGTCACCGTATCCATCGCTGCCGAAGCCAAGGGGATATTGAGTGAAATCTCGCGGGTCAAGCGCGTGGAGAGATCCACCTGGCGCGGCAATACCTCAGAGTGGGCAGGAACCAAAAGGACATCGTCGAAAGTGATGGCTTCTTCTAAAATGCGCATGGCATCTTCACCATAATCGAGAAATAAATTGAAATATTATACCTTATAAATAATTGCTGATCCCCGGTCATGCCGCTCACTCTGTATTGGTACGATTATGAAACCTTCGGCGCCGATCCAGCACGCGACCGCCCGGCGCAGTTTGCCGGTTTGCGTACCGATGAAGACTTGAATCCGATAGGCAATTCCCTCGTGTTATACTGCCGTCCAGCCAACGACTTTCTACCCAATCCAAGGGCCTGCCTGGTCACTGGCATCACCCCGCAATTGGCGCGGGAGCGCGGCCTATGCGAAGCAGAGTTCATCAGCCGCATCCACGCCGAATTTTCCCAGCCGGGAACTTGTGTGGCTGGCTACAATAACCTGCGTTTCGACGACGAGGTCACCCGCCATTGTCTTTACCGCAACTTGTTCGACCCTTATGCCCGCGAATGGCAGAGTGGCAATTCTCGCTGGGATTTGATCGACGTGATGCGCCTGACCTATGCCTTGCGCCCGCAAGGGATAGTTTGGCCTGAGCGCGAGGACGGCACCCCCTGTTTCAGGCTCGATCAGCTGACAGCCGCCAACGGCATCGAACACCCAGATGCCCATGACGCCCTGGCCGACGTACATGCGACTATTGGACTGGCCCGCCTCCTGCGCACCCGCCAGCCAAAAATTTACGCTTACTGCTTCAACCACCGCCGCAAGGCAGCTGTACGGCAGCTATTAGACCTCGATACGATGCAGCCGGTGCTGCACGTGTCGGAGAAATATCCGGCCCGGCGCGGTTGTCTGGCGATGGTGGCTCCTATCGGTTTGGATCCCAACAATCCTAATGGCGTCATCGTTTACGACCTCAGCTTCGATCCAGAGCCTTTTCTAACTCTGGCCGACGACGACCTGCGCGCACTTTTGTTTACCCCCGTGGATCGAATGCCGGAGGGTATGGAGCGGCTTCCGCTCAAAACTGTACGGCTCAATCGCTGTCCGATCTTAGTACCGATCTCAGCCTTGCGCCCCACGGACGCCGAACGCTTAAATGTGGATCCTACCAGATGTCTCCGTCATCTTAAGACCTTGCGCCGCCATCGCGATCGTCTGCGCACACTGTTGCCTGTACTGTTTAAATTGCCAGAAGAGTCGATCACCGATCCCGATCTGATGCTCTACCGCGGCGGCTTTTTCAGTGCTGCCGACCTTGCCCGCCTGGATGAGGTCAGACGCTTGCCACCAGAACGCATGCGTAAGCTGAACTTGACATTTGACGATCCGCGCCTGCCGGAGATGGTGTTTCGCTATCGGGCCAGAAACTGGCCGGAAATCCTGTCGGCCGATGAACGACAGCGCTGGGACGAATTTCGCTTTAGGCGCTTAACCCAACCTGAATGCGGTGCCAGCATCGTCTGGGATCAATACTGGGATGAACTGCATAAGCTACACCGTTCTGAGACCGGTCAGAACCGTTTGAACATTCTGGTGGCGCTAGAGTCCTATGCGAAGGAGATTTTCCCACCTGCAAGCCATTGCCCTGGAAGAAAAATCCTGGCATGATTTTTAAATTTGTCCAATTGTTAACCTGGAGGATTTATGCATAAATTTGCAGCTCTCTTCTCTCTGCTGGTTTTGTTCTGGTCGGCTTCAGCCTCAGCCCACGGTCCGGTGCGGCAGAAAGTCGAAGAAAAGGTGACCGTCAACGCCCCGGCGGAAAAAGTTTGGGAGGCAATCAAGGAATTTTGCAGCATCAAACAATGGCACCCCAAGGTCACCGACTGTACCCTAGAAGAATCCTCCAAGAAAGGCGCCAAAGCCAAGCTGACTCTGGCAAATGGCGGTTGGATCGTCGAAGAGTTGAAAAACTATAATGACCAGAAAATGATGTATTCCTACAAGTTCAACGTAGACGATATGAGCACCGCCAAAACCATCGTCCATGCCAGCCAGGAAGTCAAGGTGCCAGTCTTGCCGGTGGCGAATTTCTCAGGCAGCATAGAAGTCAAAAAAAAGGCCGACAATACTGCCGAGGTGATCTGGAAAGGGGCTTTCTACCGAGCCTATATGAACAATAACCCGCCGCCGGAGATGAACGAGGAAGCAGCTGTCCAAGCAGTCACTGATTTCTATCGGAGCGGCTTGGATAACTTAAAACAGTTGGTCGAAAAACCCTAGGCGATGATCCGATTTCCGTTGCCATTTGCCCTATCGTCATTGGCGGCCTCAGCGGCCTTCTTTTTTTGGCTCGCTCCTGCGCAGGCGAAGCCTTATGCCTTCATCACCAATCAGGGGGAAGACAGCGTATCGGTCATCGATACTGCCGAAGACCGCGTCGTCAAAACTCTGAAAGTAGGCGCTAAGCCTGCAGGAGTCGCAGTCAGCAGGGATGGGCGCACTGTCCTAGTGACCAATTCCGCCGGCAAGAACGTCACCTTAGTCGACGGCGAGACTCTTAAAGTAGTAGGCTCCATCCCAATCGGTGAGGGACCTTTGGGGGTGGCCGTCGATTCTAAGGGCAGGCGCGCTTACGTGGCCGATTGGTACGAACACTATGTCAGCGTTCTGGATATTCCGGCGCGGAAGGTCATCGCCAAGATCCAGGTAGGAAAGTCTCCTTCAGGCCTTGTAGTCAGCACTGATGACAAACGGGTGTATGTGGCCAACCGTGACAGCGATTCGGTCTCCCTAATCGACGCTAAGGCCCTGAAAGTGATCGCTACCCAAGCCGTAGGTCAACACCCCTTCGGTATCGCCTTGGACGAGGCCAGGAACCGGTTGTATGCTGCCAACGTTCTCAGCAACGACGTCAGTGTGCTCGAGGCTGCAACTTTAAAACCGATCACCACCCTCCCCGTGGGAGATCGCCCCTATGCCATCGCGCTAGCGTACGGCGGCAGCCGGGTAATCGTCACTAATCAGTACGATGATACCGTCTCAGTGATCGACGCCGAACGATTGGAGGTGATCGACACTTTGGACGTGGGCGAGTATCCCGAGGGGATCGCCGCCCATCCTGATGGCAAAAGGGTGTATGTGGCCAACTGGTTCAGCAACTCGGTGTCGGTGCTCGATGCAGTCAAATTGCACCTCCTGGCGACCATTCCCACCGGCGATGGAAGCCGCGCCTTCGGCCAATTCATCTCGCCTGGAGAATACAGCCCGAAAAATTCATCATCTGCCGCTACCAAAAGCGTGCCGGGGAATTCCAGCAATGCCCAAAAATATAAACGCGGCTAAAGCTAAGGCTTCAGCGCAGGCTTGAATCAAGCTGGCAAAGCCTTATAATTCATTATGCTTGTTTGCCGGTATAGCTCAGTCGGTAGAGCAACTGATTCGTAATCAGTAGGTCAGCGGTTCGAGTCCGCTTACCGGCTCCATTGAATCGCCAGTCATCCGATAGGAATCAAACGGTAGGTTGGCTCGTAATGCTGGCTCAGCCGCATCCTCTTCTGGGCCACCAGATCGGCGAGCAGTTTCTCCAGCGGTCTAAGTATTCGGGCTTCACCCCGGATTTCGAACGGGCCGTGCTGCTCCACCTGCACAATCCCTTTCTCCTTGACATTGGCAGCGACGATGCCGGAAAACGCTCGTCTGAGCTCGGCTGCCAGTTCGTGAGCCGGCAGGTCCGAAGTCAAACGCAAACTGGCCATGGCAGAATGAGTAGGTTCAAACGGCTGCTGAAAGGCATGATCGATCACCAATCGCCAGTTGAAATAATAAGCGTCTTGAGTGTGGCGGCGATAACGATGCACATCGTCTACCCCACGGCGCAAGACCCGTGCCACTTCCCCTGGATCGCCTACGATGATCCGATAATGCTCACGCACCGATTTTCCCAATGTTGTCGTGAAGAATTCATCGATACGGCGAAAATAATCGCAGCTTTCGACCGGACCGGTGAAAACCAGCGGGAAAGGCAGGTCGGCATTGGCCGGATGCAGCAATATTCCCAAGATATACAAGATTTCTTCAAACGTCCCCACCCCGCCGGGGAAGACGACGATGCCGTGTCCTACCCGCACGAATGCTTCCAGACGTTTCTCGATATCGGGCATGACGACCAAGGAATTGACGATAGGGTTAGGAGGCTCGGCGGCGATGATTCCCGGTTCTGAAATCCCAAGGTAACGTCCGTCCCGAACGCGTTGTTTGGCATGGCCAATGGCAGCCCCTTTCATCGGTCCCTTCATCGCGCCTGGACCGCAGCCAGTACAGATATTGAGGCCGCGTAGCCCAAGTTCGTAACCTACCTGCTTGCTGTAATCGTACTCAGCCTTGCTGACGGCATGACCGCCCCAGCACACGATCATGTCTGGTGGCTGCCCTGGGATCAGTACCTGGGCGTTGCGCAGGATGTGAAACACGGCGTCGGTGACGCTGCCTGGCTGATTTAAGTCAAACGCTCCGCTCTCTATGATCTGCTGATTGGTATAGACGATGTCGCGCAACACCGCAAACAGATGCTCGCGAATCCCTTTGATCATCTTGCCGTCGACGAACGCTGAAGCAGGCGCATTGACGAGTTCCAATTTGATGCCGCGTTCCTGCTGGCGGATGTGAACAGCGAAATTGCGGTACTGCTCAAACACCGCCTTGGAGTTGTCCACCATGCTGCCACAGTTGAGCACGGCTAAGGCACATTTGCGGAAAGTTTCGAACAACTCGGTATGCGCGCTGTCGAGCAAATGGCTGATCTCCTTCTTGGAAAGTATCTCCAAAGGCCCTTCCGGCGTGACTTGAATCGGACCCTCGACCACAGGTGGCACAGTTTCAGCTATGGTTTGAAGATTGCTCACTTTTTCTTGCTTCATTCAATAAAAATGTGGATAACTTTGTGGAAAAATCTTAAAGAAAATAGAAGGCTCTTTGTTTTAACCCCCCAGTTATCTTAAATTATCTTCAAACATCAAAAACTTAAAAAAACAAGATAGCATTGATGCAAGCTACAACATTCACAGTTTTTGTGGATAAGTTTGTGCAAAATTTGCTAAAAAGTACTATCGTTTGCGTTGGTTCGCTGATGGCCCAGGTCACCGATAAGTAGGTCTGGCTATTGCTTACCCAGGCGATTAGGCCAGCCGTTTGCGCCCAGCCAGAAGGGGAGCTCCAAGATCAATCCCGGACGATTATTATAAGCATGGCGGAGCGTTGGCCCGATCTGTCTCATACTTGAGGTCTCCCCCTGTGGCGGAGGTCTCTGGCGCGGCGCTTACAGTGCAAGGTCAGCTTCACTAGGACCCGCCCGAGTTTGTGCCAGCGTCGCGATCCCTTTGTGCAATGGGAGCGCTTCTTCTGGATTTCACTCAACCGCTTGCTGCACCGGCGCTTGATGGAGCGAAGGCCACGCCCGGAGACGACCAGGGCCTCGCCGTCATTGGTCACCACGGCGGCTTGATGAATCTGCTCCAGACCACCTGTTAGGACGTTGGAAAACTAACGAGGAACGTCCCCGCCCCATGGGCAGCACAATGTGTTTTTCTTCCAAGTGCATCGCCTGGGCCGGCCACATCCAGGGGAAATAGCCGCCCTTCCGGACGGCGGCGCTTTCATCCCATCCCCTGAAGAGGATGGGTATTCCTGCGCCGTTCTATAAAAAAAACCCCGCACCTTAGGTGCGGGGTAGTTATGCGGTTTAAAGATTACTGGTAATGCTGTCCGGCGGGTTTTCCCAACGGGCCTATTCCTGCCGGAGTTTCCGCTTGCCCACTGCCTGCAGGCTGACCCTGTGCCGGCGGCGCGGTATCTTCCCAATCTTTGGGTGGGGGTGGGGTTTGGCCTTGCATGATGGCGTCGATTTGCGCCCGGTCGATGGTTTCGTATTTCATCAAGGCTTCGGCCATCAGGTGGAGCTTGTCGAGGTTGTCCTTTAGGATCTTCTCCGCCCGCGCATAGTTGCGGTCGATGATCGCCCGGATTTCTTCGTCGATCATTCTAGCGGTGGCCTCAGACATGTGTTTGTGTTGGGTGATCGTGCGCCCCAAAAAGACTTCGCCTTCGTCTTCGGCATAGGCCAAAGGCCCCATCCGTTCCGACAGCCCCCATTTGGTCACCATGTTGCGCGCCAGGTTGGTGGCCCGCTCGATGTCGTTGGCAGCCCCGGTGGTAATGGCGTCTTCCCCATAAATGATCGCCTCGGCCAGCCGCCCACCAAATAGGCTAGAGATCTGGCTTTCGAGCTTGCGCTTGGAGGCCGAGTATTGGTCGCGCTCGGGCAAAAACATGGTGATCCCTAACGCCCGCCCGCGCGGCATGATGCTAACCTTGTAGACCGGATCGTGCTCGGGAACGAGCAGCCCGACGATGGTGTGACCGGCCTCGTGGTACGCGGTCATGCGCTTTTCTTCTTCGCTCATGACCATCGAGCGGCGTTCAACCCCCATCAGGATTTTATCCTTGGCTTTCTCTAAATCGCTCATGTCGACCAGCTTTTTGTTCGCCCGGGCGGCAAACAGGGAGGCCTCATTGACCAAATTGGCCAAATCCGCCCCAGAAAACCCCGGAGTGCC
This sequence comes from uncultured Methylococcales bacterium, assembly GCA_964654415.1. Classification (GTDB taxonomy): domain Bacteria; phylum Pseudomonadota; class Gammaproteobacteria; order Methylococcales; family Methylothermaceae; genus Methylohalobius. The sequence continues at coordinate 13,128 of CAZZIP010000016.1, forward strand.
GCGCGCAATCACTTTGGGATCGACGTCTTCGGCCGTGGGTACCTTGCGCAGATGCACTTTGAGGATCTGTTCGCGCCCGCGAATGTCCGGCAGTCCCACCACCACTTGACGGTCAAACCGCCCAGGCCGAAGCAGCGCCGGGTCCAATACGTCCGGGCGGTTGGTGGCGGCAATGATGATGATGCCTTCGTTGCCCTCAAACCCGTCCATCTCAACCAATAGCTGGTTTAAGGTCTGTTCGCGTTCGTCGTGTCCACCGCCTAAACCTGCCCCACGATGCCGACCCACCGCGTCGATCTCGTCAATAAAGACAATGCACGGGGCGTGCTTTTTGGCTTGCTCGAACATGTCGCGTACCCGAGAAGCCCCCACCCCCACAAACATCTCCACAAAGTCAGAACCCGAAATGGTGAAAAACGGTACCTTAGCCTCCCCAGCAATCGCCCGCGCTATCAAAGTCTTGCCCGTCCCAGGCGGACCAACCATCAATATCCCACGTGGAATCTTGCCCCCAAGCTTTTGAAACTTGCTAGGGTCCTTGAGAAAATCCACCACCTCCTTGACTTCTTCAATGGCCTCCTCACAGCCCGCTACGTCCTTAAACGTCACCTTGATCTTGTCTTCCTCCATCAGCCGCGCTTTGCTCTTGCCAAAGTTCAGCGCCCCGCGGCCACCAGCCCCACCCCCTTGCATCTGACGCATGAAGAAAATCCATACGCCAATCAAAAGCAGCATCGGAAACCAGGAAATAAAAATCTGCATCAAAAGCGATTGCCCCTCAGGAGGCTCGGCTTTGATCTCAACGTTGTTGGCAAGTAAGTCATCCACTAAATGCAGATCGTTGGGATTGTAGGTAACAAATTTCTGCCCCCCAGCCGTCGTCCCCTTGATCGCATTGCCGTCAATCACCACCTCCTTGACCTGCCCATCGCGTACCGCCGTGATAAATTGCGTGTACGACAGCGTCGCCCCAGGCACCCGCCGTACCCCAAAATTGTTAAATACACTCATCAATACCGCCGCAATCACTACCCAAAGTAGGATGTTTTTCAGCATGTTGTTCATATGCGCTCTCTCCTTACCAGGCTCTTAAATTTGCGCCTCTTTTGACTATACCCTGGTTACCGCCTGAATCCCTGCGCCAGCAAATACACCTCTCGGCTTCGCGGCCGCGATGCTTTGGGCTTACGAGTCGTAACCTTGGCAAACTGGTTGCGAAGGCGCTTCTGAAACGCTTCGAACCCTTCTCCTTGAAAAAGTTTCGTCAGCAGACATCCACCTTCCAGGAGGAGTTGTTCGGCGGCTTCCAAAGCCAGCTCTGCCAGGTGCATGGCACGCGCTTGATCGATGCTACGATTGCCACTCAGGTTGGGTGCCATGTCGGACAATACCACATTTACCGAAGTATCCCCAAGAATGGATCTAAGTCTTTGCCAGGTTTGATCCTGAGTAAAATCCCCCTGGAGAAAAGTTACTCCCGGTAAAGGATCCATAGGCAAGATATCCACCGCGACGACTTTGCCGTTGGGGTGGACTTGGTCTGCAGCAAATTGCGACCAACCCCCAGGAGCTGCGCCCAAATCGACCACCGTCATTCCCGGCATTAAGATGCGGTCGCGGGCTTGAATCTCCTGTAATTTGAACGTTGCCCGTGAACGGTAACCCTGTGCCTGCGCCAGTTGAACGTAAGCATCATTGAAATGCTCTGCCAACCAGCGACCACTGCTACGGGTTCTTGCCATCATTAACTTGCTTTAACTTAACGTTTTGCTCAACTTTGGACCTTTGTCATCCGTGAAGGTTCAGATTGTCACTCGTAACGCACCGCCAAGATTTCGTATTCCCGCGCTCCCTTGGGGGTCTTCACTTCTACTATGTCTTCGGCTTGTCTGCCGATCAGCGCCCGGGCAATGGGCGAAGAAATCGAGATCAAGCCTTGCTTTAGGTCCGCCTCGTCCTCTCCAACGATCTGATAGGTCACGGTCTCGCCGGTCTCTAAATCTCCTAACTCCACGGTCGCGCCAAACACCACCTTGCCGTCGGCATTCAGCTGGGTAACATCGATGATCTGGGCATTGGCTAGTTTAGCCTCGAGTTCGCGAATCCGCCCCTCAATGAAGCTTTGCTGTTCACGCGCAGCGTGGTACTCAGCGTTCTCCCGCAAATCACCGTGCGCCCTCGCCTCTGCGATGGCTTGGATGACTCTTGGCCGCGCCACGGTCTTAAGCTCGTGTAACTCCTGTTTGAGCTTTTCTGCACCTTTGACCGTCAAGGGCACTTTTTTCATCTTTGCGACTACCTCTCCTGTTCTGAGCCGATGAATGTTCGATGCAAATCCTGCAAACTGTACACTTGGCCGGTGTTAAGCGCATCCAACGCGTGACAAATCGCATAAGCCCCTGCCAAAGTAGTGGTATAGGTGATCTGGCGTTGGAGCGCCTCGCGTCGAATCAGGAAAGAATCGGCGATCGCCTTCTTCCCCTCGGTGGTGTTGATGATCAGGCTGACCTCGCCGTTTTTGATGAGGTCCACGATATGCGGCCGACCTTGGCCGACTTTATTCACTACCGCGCAGGATATCCCGGCTGCCTGCAACGCTTGCGCGGTTCCAGGGGTGGCTACCAGATCAAAGCCCCTCTCCGCCAAGTTTTTGGCGATGGAGACCAGACGGGGTTTGTCGCGATCGCGCACGCTCATCAGCACCCTGCCGCGGAGCGGAAGGCAGGCACCCGCTGCTTGCTGAGCTTTGGCATAAGCCTCGCCGAAGCTCATCCCAACTCCCATCACCTCACCGGTAGATTTCATCTCCGGTCCGAGCAGGGGATCAACCTTAGGAAATTTGATGAAAGGAAACACCGCCTCCTTGACTGCGTAATAGGATGGGGTTCGTTCCTGCGTTACTCCCTGGGCGCTGAGGGATTGCCCGACCATGCAGCGCGCTGCGATTTTAGCCAAAGGCAGACCGATGGCCTTGGATACGAAGGGAACCGTACGCGAGGCACGGGGATTGACTTCCAAAATGTAGATCTCCCCGTCTTTGATTGCAAATTGGGCGTTCATCAAGCCCACTACCCCAAGCGCCTTGGCCAGACAACGCACTTGCTCGCTCAATTGATCCTGCACTGCGCGCTGAAGCCCATATGCAGGGATGGAGCAGGCCGAGTCTCCAGAATGAATGCCGGCCTGCTCGATGTGTTCCATGATGGCACCGATGAAGACTGTCTCACCGTCGCTTATGGCGTCCACGTCCACTTCCACGGCGTCGTCTAGAAACCGGTCGAGCAATACCGGTGACCGATTGGAGACGCTGACCGCCTCGACCATGTAACGGCGCAGCTCCTCCTCGTTGAAGACGATCTCCATCGCCCGCCCCCCCAGCACGTAGGACGGTCTCACCACCAGCGGATAATCCAGTTCCCGCGCCGCCAGGATCGCCTCCTCCAACGACCTGGCGGTACGGTTATCGGGTTGCTTGAGCCCCAATCGCTCGACCAGCTTCTGAAACCGCTCGCGGTCCTCAGCCAAGTCGATGGAATCGGGTGAGGTGCCGATGATCGGCACTCCCGCTGCTTCGAGATCGCGGGCCAGTTTCAGCGGAGTTTGCCCGCCGTACTGGACGATCACCCCCTGTGGTTGCTCCAGAGCGACGATCTCCAGCACATCCTCCAAGGTCAGGGGTTCAAAGTACAGCCGGTCGGAAGTGTCAAAGTCAGTGGAGACGGTTTCCGGGTTGCAGTTGACCATGATGGTCTCAAACCCCTCTTCCTTAAGGGCGAAGGCAGCATGAACGCAGCAGTAATCGAACTCTATCCCTTGGCCGATGCGGTTGGGGCCGCCCCCTAGGATCATAATTTTGGGTTTCTGAGAAGGGTTGGCTTCGCACTCAGTCTCATAAGTGGAGTATAGATAGGCCGTTCCTGAAGCGAACTCAGCGGCGCATGAGTCGATGCGTTTATATACCGGACGGATGCCGTGCTTATGGCGGGCAGCGCGCACCTCGGTCTCGGAGCTGTCAAGGAGATAGGCCAGGCGTGAATCGGCGAAACCCATGCGTTTGAGGCGATACAGTTCGTCGCCGTCCAAAGTCGCCAAAGTCCTGGCTTTGAGCGAATCCTCGGCCTGGACGATCTCTTTGATCTGCGCCAGAAACCACCGATCGATCCGGCTGTGGTCATAGATCTCTTCCAGTTCCATACCGAAGCGAAACGCATCGGCCACGTACCAAAGCCGATAAGGTCCTGGGCTTCTTAGCTCCCGCACCAGCCGGTCGCGGGCGTCTTCGGCGGCCAGGTCCAACCTTTCGGTTAGCCCATCGACACCGATTTCCAGGCCGCGCAACGCCTTCTGTAGGGACTCCTGGAAGGTCCTGCCGATCGCCATTACCTCGCCTACCGACTTCATCTGGGTAGTGAGGCGGTCGTCGGCGTCAGGAAACTTCTCGAAGGCAAAGCGCGGTACCTTGGTCACGACATAGTCGATAGAAGGCTCGAAGGAGGCTGGAATCAAGCCGCCGGTAATCTCGTTGCGCAATTCGTCCAGGGTGTAACCTACCGCCAGCTTAGCTGCCACCTTGGCAATGGGGAAACCGGTGGCCTTGGAGGCCAGAGCTGAGGACCGAGACACCCTGGGATTCATCTCGATCACTACCAGCCGGCCGTTTTCGGGATGGATCGCAAACTGGACGTTAGAACCGCCGGTATCGACACCGATTTTGCGCAGCACCGCAATCGCCGCATTGCGCATGATTTGATACTCTTTGTCGGTCAAAGTCTGAGCCGGGGCGACGGTGATCGAATCGCCGGTGTGCACCCCCATCGGGTCCAGATTTTCGATCGAGCAGACGATGATGCAGTTGTCTTTGCAGTCGCGCACCACCTCCATTTCGAACTCTTTCCAACCGAGGATCGACTCTTCGATGAGCAGTTCCCGCACCGGCGAAAGCTCTAGCCCGCGCTCGCAGATCTCGACGAACTCCTCGCGGTTGTAGGCGATTCCGCCGCCGCTGCCACCTAAGGTAAAAGAAGGACGGATGATCGCCGGAAAGCCGATGCTCTCCAGCAGTGCAAGCGCTTCCTCTAAGCTGTGAGCGATTCCGGAGCGGGGAACTTCCAGGCCGATTTCGATCATCGCTTGCCGGAATAGACCTCGATCTTCGGCCTGCTCAATCGCTTTTGGGGTGGCGCCGATCAACTCCACTTCGTATTTTTCCAGCACACCTTGCCGATAGAGATCAAGCGCGCAGTTGAGCGCAGTTTGCCCGCCCATGGTGGGAAGTAAAGCATCTGGGCGTTCCTGCTCGATGATCTTGGCCACCGTCGGCCAATCGACTGGCTCGATGTAGACCCGATCGGCCGTGTCCGGATCGGTCATGATAGTGGCCGGATTGGAATTTACCAGGACAATTCGGTACCCTTCCTCGCGCAGTGCCTTGCAAGCCTGGGTTCCGGAGTAGTCGAATTCGCACGCCTGGCCGATCACGATGGGGCCGGCGCCGAGCAACAGAATGGTTTGGATATCGGTTCTTTTAGGCATGATTTATGAGCGGAAAAAATTCAACGCCGGCTAGCCATTGCTCTGATAAAGCGGTCAAACAGGCCTGCCACATCGTGAGGACCAGGGCTGGCTTCTGGATGCCCTTGAAAACCAAAGGCAGGAAGCTCGATATGTTCGATTCCTTGGAGGCTGCCGTCGAACAGGGAACGATGCGTAGGCTTAAGACAAGACGGCAGACTGGCTTCATCCACGGCAAAACCATGGTTCTGACTAGAAATCATCACGCGCCCAGTAGCGATCTCCTGGACCGGATGATTGGCTCCGTGATGGCCGAATTTCATCTTCACCGTCTTAGCCCCGCAGGCCAAGGCCAGTAGTTGATGGCCAAGGCAGATGCCGAATATCGGTACGCCGACCGCCAAAAACTCTTGAATTGCCTCAATCGCATACGTGCAAGGCTCAGGATCTCCCGGACCATTCGACAACAGGATACCATCCGGAGCCAAGCTCAGCGCTTCAGCGGCGGAGGTGGTGGCCGGCACCACCGTCACCTCGCAGCCACGCTCGGCGAGCTCACGCAGGATGTTGAACTTAATTCCAAAATCGTAAGCTACTACCTGATAGCGTGGCTGGTCTAACTCGCCGTAACCCAAACCGGAGCGCCAGCGGGTTTGCCTCCAGACATAGGGCGTCCGGCAACTGACCTCACGTGCCAGATCCATGCCTTTGAGACCTGGAAAGTCCCTCGCTCTCGCCACCGCGGCCTGGGCGTCGGCGTCAGAGCCTGCCCACAGACACCCGCGTTGGGCACCTTGATCCCTTAAAATTCGAGTCAACTGCCTGGTATCGATCCCGGCTAACCCGACCACATCCTGGCGTCTGAGATAATCCGCCAAAGGCTCGGTCATCCGCCAGCTGCTGGGGAACCCAGGTACGTCCCGCACGATCAGGCCCGCCGCATGAATACCGGAAGACTCCACGTCTTCTAGATTGGCCCCGGTATTGCCGATATGCGGATAGGTCAAAGTCACGATTTGGCGCGCATAAGACGGGTCGGTCAGAATTTCTTGATATCCGGTCACGGCGGTATTAAAAACCACCTCCCCGACCCGACACCCAGTTGCTCCTATCGAGATACCTTGGAAAACTGTCCCATCCTCCAAGGCTAAAATGGCTTTTTCCTTCACCTATACCTATCCTCCGAAAGCAGGTCGAACAGATAGCCGATCAAGTAATCCAATCCTGATCGAGCAAGTTTAGGATGCATTCTAGGCGATACCCTTATAAGGTGTCCACGACCCATAAAAAAGGCAAGCATCCACAGGATACTTGCCTTCCTTAAAGCGACCCGAAGGTCGTCCTTGTTCTGGAACGTACAGCTTACTCCAAGACGGCGTGACGCGAACGCATCTCCTCTTCTGGAATGTTTTTCTCATGGATTACATGAGAAATCTGGGCTTCCAAAAAGATCAAGGCGGATAGTTCGAACATCGTCCCCATCGGCAGTCCGAATACCTTCTGATAGGAGTTGTCCGTTCCGATCTGCAGGACTTCATCTGCCAGGTCGGCGATAGTCGAGCTGCTCTTGGCCGTGATCAGCACAACCTTAGCGCCTATTTCCTTGGCTTTTTTGGCGTTGGCGATCAGCGAACCGGTTTCGCCAGAGCCAGAAATCACGATGAATAAGTCCCCGGCACGGATCGCTGGGGTCACCGTCTCGCCTAGCGCAAAAGCCTTATAACCAGCGTGCATTAAGCGCATGACGAAGAACTTGGTGACCAAGCCGGAACGCCCCTGGCCGCCGACGAATACCTGACCGGCCTCATCGATCATCTTGGTCAGGCGGTCCTCATAGTCGTCCGGAGTTGCAGCTAGAATCTCGGTGATCTTGTCTAAGACCAGTTTCCGATGCGGATTCATTCTTAAGGCCTCTTAAACCGAATCGACCAGTTCGCGGAACTTTCTGGCCGCCGCTGCCGGATCCGGCGCACCATAGATCGCCCCTCCGACTACCACGATGTCGGCGCCGGCTTTTACCACATCCTGCACGGTTTCGTGCTTGACCCCACCGGCGCAGGAAATCTTGACGTTCAGCCCCAGGCTGGAGATCAGGTTGAGGTCGGCAAACGGGGTCATGCCTGCCGCTTGCTGGTCGAGACCGGTGTGCACGCCGATGATGTCAGCCCCGGCTGCGGCAGCCGCTTTGGCGCACGCGGCTTTATCGGGAACATTCATCAAGTCCACCTGAGCCCAGCCGTTGTGCTTGTGGGCGGCGTTGATCACCCCCTTGATGGTCGCCAGCTCTGCTACTCCCAGTACGGTAGTGATGTCGGCACCCGCCTCGAAGAACGGGGTCGCCTCGTACTCACCGGCGTCCATGGTTTTAAGGTCGACTAGGATTTTCTTGTCCGGAAAACGGGATTTCATCTCTTTGACCAGAGATACGCCGTTGTACTTGATGCATGGGGTTCCGATCTCCAGGATATCCACATAAGGAGCAGCTTTAGCTGCCAGATCCAGGGTTTTCTGGGGATCTAAGGAATCGAGCGCAAATTGAATCATCACTTGTTTTGCCATGTGCTTGCTCCACTTTAGTTGCGGTTTATAGTTTTAAATTCTAATGGCTTGGACGTTTTTTCACCGCCAAGCACGCCACCCGGCCCGTGAGCCATCAGGAAATTCAAACTTTAAAGCAGAAAACCGGCGTCGTCAATTCTTAAAACCCAAGCACATCCTGCATATCATAGAGACCAGGCCCCTGGGTCATCAGCCAACGCGCCGCACGCAGAGCCCCTTTGGCGAAAGTCATGCGGCTGGAGGCCTTATGGGTGATTTCCAAGCGTTCGCCTTCTGCGGCAAACAGGACCGTGTGTTCGCCGACGATATCGCCGGCGCGAATGGAGGAAAAACCGATGGTCCTGCGGTCACGCTCGCCGGTATTGCCTTGGCGGCCGTATTGGGCACAGATTTTAAGATCCCGGCCCAATGCGCTAGCTACCACCTCCCCCATGCGTAAGGCCGTACCGGAAGGCGCATCTACTTTGTGCCGATGATGCGCCTCTAGGATCTCTACGTCCACTTCATCCCCTAAAACTTTGGCGGCCGTCTCGAGCAGCCTCAAAGCCAAGTTTACCCCCACGCTCATATTGGGAGAAAGAACGATAGGAATGTCGCGGGCCGCCGCCTTAATTGCGTTTAAGTCCTGCTCGTGCAGGCCTGTAGTTCCGATGACCAGCCGCTTGCCATGCGCTCGGCAATAGCCTACAAACTCAAGGCACGACTCAGGAGCGGTAAAATCGATCAAGACGTCGAAATCGGCACACTCCCTTAGCTCGGACCGAATCGGCACCCCAAGCGCTCCGATCCCGGCGAGTACTCCGGCATCCTGACCCAAACCTTCAGAGTCTGGGCGTACAGTGGCTGCCACCAGCTGCATATCTTCAGCGGCGGCAAGCGCCTGAATCAGGGTTTGGCCCATGCGGCCCGTGGCACCAGGAATCGCGATCCGGATCATGTCAATGTCCCTTTGGGCGGAGTTTTTCAAAAAATTGTCTGACTCCATCGAACCAACCGTGAGCCTGGGGGCTGTGATGATGACCGTTCCCCTTAAGGGAGTCGTCCAATTTCTTGAGCAACTCGATCTGCTCCTTGGTCAAGCGTACCGGGGTCTCAACCCGTACTCGGCAAATCAAATCTCCCGGGGGGCCGCCGCGCACTGGCCTGACGCCTTTCTCCCGCAGGCGAAACGAAGTACCAGTCTGGGTTTCCGGCGGGATTTTGAGGATTACCTTGCCGTCTAGGGTGGGCACTTCTAATTCCCCTCCCAAAGCAGCCGTGGTGAAGCTGATCGGTACCTCGCAATGGAGGTTATTCCCGTCACGGGTAAAGATCGGGTGTTCCTTCACGTGAATTTGGACATAAAGGTCTCCTGGGGGAGCTCCGTATTCCCCAGCTTCTCCCTCTCCGGCCAGACGGATGCGGTCGCCTGTGTCTACCCCTGGTGGAATCTTGACCGTAAGTTTTTTAGTGCGCTGTACCCGGCCGCGACCGCTGCACTTTAGGCAGGGATGGCGGTTCTCCTGGCCGGTCCCTTGACAGTTGGGGCAGGTCTGCTGGATAGAGAAAAATCCCTGTTGTATCCGCACTACCCCCTGGCCGTGGCACAACGCACAGGTAGACGGCAGGCTTCCGGGGGAGACGCCGCTGCCTCCGCATTCGCTGCAGGCAATCAAAGTCGGTACCTGAATCTGTACCTCAGTCCCGGCGACCGCCTCCTCTAGAGTCAACTCCAAATTATAGCGCAGATCCGCACCCCGCCTGGCTCGGGTGCGGCGGCCTCGGCCTACGCCGAACAAGTCTTCGAACACCTCGCCGAAGATGTCGTTGAATGCCTCAGCACTGAAGCCAGCTCCGCCTGCAGTACCATGGACCCCGGCATGGCCGAATTGGTCGTAGGCGGCCCGTTTTTGCGGGTTGCTCAAGACATCGTACGCCTCCTTAACCTGTTTGAAGCGCTCTTCGGCCTTGGGATCCCCTGGATTTCGGTCCGGATGGTACTTCATCGCCAGCTTGCGGAAGGCACGTTTGATCTCCGCCTCGCTGGCGTTGCGTGCAAGCCCTAAAATCGCATAGTAATCTTCTGCCATTTTCTTCTGTAGAGGCAACCCTTTGTGGTTGCCTTAGCTTAAGGTCATTTCTTGTCGTCCTTAACTTCCTCGAACTCAGCGTCCATTACCTCTTCGCCAGCAGACTGGGGACGTTCGCCAGCGCCTTCGGCCTTGCCGCTGGAGCTATAGACCTGCTGCGCCAGTTTGCCCGATAGTTCTGCCAACTGCCGAGTCTTGGCTTGGATGGCGGCTTTATCGTCGCCTTTCATCGCTGCCTCCAGTTCTCGGATGACCGCCTCGATTCGCTCCTTGTCCGCAGCTGGGGCCTTGTCGCCCAACTCCTCGAGGCTCTTGCGCGTGGCGTGGATGAGCGCATCGGCCTCGTTGCGTGCGGTCACCAGCTCTTTGAATTTGCGATCTTCCTCGGCGTGCAGCTCGGCGTCGCGGATCATGCGTTGGATTTCCTCTTCGGTCAAGCCGCTGGAGGCGCGGATGACGATCGACTGCTCCCTGCCGGTGGCCTTGTCCTTAGCCGAAACGTGCAAAATGCCGTTGGCGTCGATGTCGAAAGTCACCTCGATCTGCGGCACGCCGCGCGGTGCTGGCGGGATCCCAGTCAGGTCGAACTTGCCCAAAGACTTGTTGTCTTTAGCCATCTCGCGCTCGCCCTGGAGAACGTGGACAGTTACCGCAGTCTGGTTGTCCTCGGCGGTAGAGAAAATCTGAGTCGCTTTAGTGGGGATGGTGGTGTTTTTCTCGATCAGCTTGGTCATCACCCCGCCTAAGGTCTCGATTCCCAACGACAGCGGCGTCACGTCGAGCAGCAGCACGTCTTTGACCTCCCCGCCCAAGACACCGGCTTGGATCGCCGCCCCTAAAGCCACCGCTTCGTCTGGGTTGACATCCTTGCGCGGCTCCTTGCCGAAGATCTGCTTGACGAACTCCTGCACCTTGGGCATTCGCGTCTGGCCGCCCACCAGGATGACGTCATCGATGTCGGCCGGCGAAAGCCCAGCATCCTTGAGCGCGATCTCACAAGGTTTACGGGTCCTTTCGATCAGATCCTCGGTCAACGCTTCCAGCTTGGCGCGGGTCAGCTTCACGCTCAGGTGTTTGGGACCGGTTGCATCGGCGGTGATGTACGGCAAGTTGATCTCGGTCTGCTGGGTCGAGGAAAGCTCAATCTTGGCCTTTTCGGCCGCTTCCTTCAGCCGCTGCAGGGCCAAGGGATCGTTGCGCAGATTGATGCCGGTATCCTTCTTGAATTCATCCACCAGGTAGTCGATGACGCGCTTGTCAAAATCCTCCCCTCCCAGGAAGGTATCGCCGTTGGTGGAAAGCACCTCGAACTGGCGCTCGCCTTCTACCTCGGCCATCTCGATGATGGAAATGTCGAAAGTCCCCCCGCCTAGGTCGTAGACCGCGATCTTGCGCTCGCCTTTTTGCTTGTCCAGACCAAAGGCGAGGGCCGCCGCGGTTGGCTCATTGATGATTCGCTTGACTTCAAGGCCGGCGATGCGGCCGGCGTCTTTGGTCGCCTGGCGCTGGGAATCGTTGAAATAGGCCGGCACGGTGATGACCGCCTCCTTGATTTCCTCGCCCAAATAGGCCTCGGCGTCTTCCTTGAGTTTTCTCAGTACGCGCGCCGAAATCTCCGGAGGCGCCATTTTTTTGCCCAACGCCGGCGCCTCCACCCAGGCATCCCCATTCGGGGCCGGCACGATCTTGTAGGGCACCATGTCCATGTCCTTTTTCACCACCGGGTCATCGAAGCGGCGCCCGATCAGGCGCTTGACCGCATAGAAGGTATTTTGCGGATTGGTAATCGCCTGGCGCTTGGCGGGATGCCCCACCAACACTTCCCCGTCCTTGGTGAATGCCACGATCGACGGCGTCGTGCGGGTGCCTTCGGCGTTCTCGATCACTTTCGCCTTACCGCCTTCCAAGATCGCCATGCACGAATTGGTCGTACCTAAATCGATACCCAAAATCTTTGCCATTGTTTTGTCTCCTTAACCCTTAACTTTTATCTGTTGTCGCCTGCTGAATCGTAAATGGGGCTATCCGCATGAGTTTTCAAGCCTTCTCATCGATGCGCGGTTGAGCCTCCGCTGAGGGTTTGGCCACCACTACCAGTGCTGGGCGGAGGATGCGGTCGTTTAAGATGTACCCCTTTTGGAATACCTTGACTACGCTATCTGGCGCTACCCCTTTGACTTCCTCGACCGCCATGGCTTGATGGAATTCGGGATTGAACTTTTCGCCCAAAGGATCGATCGCGCGGATATTGAAGCGCTCGAACACAGTGAGGAGCTGTTTTAAAGTCAACTCAATCCCTTCGCGGATTTTATTCAGATCATCAGTTTCTATTGCTGCTTGTAACCCCAATTCCAGACTGTCCATTACCGACAACAGATCTTTAGCGAATTTCTCAATCGCGTACTTGTGAGCATTCTGGAGTTCGCGTTCCATACGGCGGCGCAGGTTTTCCAGCTCAGCTTGAGCGCGCAGGAGTTTGTCCCAGTTCTCCTCTGCTTTGTGCTCAGCCTCGGCCAGCCTCTGCCGCAGAAGCTCTGGAGATTCGGATTCCGTGACTTCATCTGCTGGGATTTCACTTTGGGCGGTCACCTCTTCCTGGGTATTTTTGCTTTCCTCTGTCATAGTTGCTCCGCTAATTGATTTGAAACTAAATTCAAGATGGGGACATAAGTTTCTGATTCAAGGCCATACTCAGCAGCTTGGCGGTGACGTCCACCAGCGGAATGATGCTCTCATAATGCATCCGGGTCGGACCGATCACGCCAAGTACCCCCAGAGTCCGACCTTCAATGAGGTAACTGCGGGTCACCAGGCTGCATTGCGCCAGGGGTTGATAGCCGGATTCCTCACCGATGAAAATCTGCACGCCTTCCGCCTCAATGCATTGATCCAACAAATGAAGCAGATTGCGTTTTTCCTCAAAGGCCTCGAACAACGTCCTAAGCCTCGTGTGATCGGCTAGTTCGGCAAAATCCATCAGATTGGTCTGGCCGGTGAGCACAAAGTCCTCTTCCAACGAGCTAGCCTCGAACACCGACTCGGCCATCTCCAGCACCGCTCTGATCTCGGCGCTTAGCTGTTCCCCAGTCTGTTGCAAGTCCTGCAACAAGGCAGAGCGTAACTCAGTCAGGCGCTTGCCCGTAAGATGGGCATTCAGATAATTGGCCGCCTGCTGCAACTGGGCTGGGGTAAAAGGCTTGGTTGGACGGATGATCCGGTTGTGGACCTCCTCGTCGTCGGTCACTAGAATTACCAGCACGCGCCCTTGGGATAAAGGCAGAAATTCGATCTGCCTAAGAGCGACTTGCTGGCGCCGCGGCAAGGTGACCAATCCAGCCATATGGGTGATGCGGGAAAGCAGCCGAGACGCCGTTTGCAACAATTCGTGTGGGTCTTCTGACGCCTCGAAATCTTCCCACAACTTCTGAGTCAGCGCTTGCTCCAACGGCTTAACCGTCAACAATGAATCGATAAATAATCGGTATCCCTTAACCGTAGGCACTCGACCCGCGGACGTGTGGGGTGAGGTCACTAGCCCCATTTCCTCTAAGTCCGCGATGACGTTGCGAACCGTCGCCGGGCTCAAGTTCAGTCCCGCATCCCGCGCCAGGGTTCTGGAACCCACCGGCTGACCTTCGTCGATGTAGCGCTCTATCAACACTTTCAGGAGGTGTTGAGCACGTTCGGTCAACTCCATAGGATTGGAAATTAACTTGCTGTCAAGTAGAAGTGTTAGCACTCTTTTCGAGAGAGTGCCAAACTAGCAATCTCTGGATATATTGTCAATAAACATTTAATATAACGCATTTTGGTTTTCCTCGGTCGCCAGTACGCCTTGTGAAAGGATGTTTCCGTACCATTGGCATCATCGCCAAACCCAATGCCGAGGGGGTGAGCCCTACCCTCCGGGCGATTTACGATCATCTTGACCGGCGCGGGTTCAAAATCCTGCTTGAGGAGGCCAGCCGCCAATTATTGTTGAATGTGCCGGCTGAAGCGGTTCGGCCATCCCGGAAGCTGGGCGGGGAATGCGATGTAGTGATCGCCGTGGGCGGCGATGGAACCTTGCTCAACACGGTCCGTGCAGTGGCGGACTTCGATACGCCGGTGATCGGGGTCAATCTGGGCCGGGTCGGCTTTCTGGTGGACATTTCCCCAGAGCAGGCCCTGACCAGGCTGGACGAAATCTTGGCCGGCCACTATCTGGCCGAAGAGCGGATCCTGTTGCGCGCCCAGATTTTACGCTGTGGCCAAGTTATCCGCGAAGAATTGGCCGTCAACGAGGTAGTGGTCCACCGCTGGATCACTCCGAGCATGATCGAGATCATTACCCACATCGACGGCCGGTTCCTCAACTCTCAGCGCGCCGACGGGCTGATCGTCTCCACTCCCACCGGCTCTACTGCTTACGCCTTGTCCGGTGGTGGCCCGATCGTCTATCCGACCCTTGATGCGATCGAGCTGGTGCCAATCAACCCCCACACCTTGACCAACCGCCCCATTGTTATCTCCGGTACCAGCGAAGTGGAAATCGCCTTTGGTGCGGCTAAGGAGATGCGCGCTGAGGTGTCTTGCGACAATGTCTCGATCCCCGAAGTCAAGTTCGACGACCATATCCGTATCCGTAAGGCGGGCAAACCGTTCAGGCTGCTGCATCCGGTCGATTACGATTTTTTTGAGATTTTGCGGGTCAAATTGAATTGGAGTAACGGTTGACTGCAGCATGCTGACAACTTTAAGCATCCGCGATCTTGCAGTCGTCAAGCAATTGAACCTGGAATGGTCACCCGGCTTCACCGCGCTGACAGGAGAAACCGGCGCGGGAAAATCGATCCTGCTCACTGCCCTCGAACTGGGCCTGGGGGGGCGTGCCGATGCCGACTTGGTCCGAAGCGGCGCCGAGCGGGCAGAGGTGATCTTAGAATTCGACCTAGATTGCGCCCCGGCCGCCAGTCAGTGGCTCAAAGACAACGCGCTGGAGGATGGCAAGACCTGCCTCATCCGCCGTATCATAGCCACAAAGGGCCGCCATCGGGCGTTCGTCAATGACCGCCCGGTTAGCCTTGAGGCGCTGCAAACCTTGGGGCAGCACCTGGTAGAAATCCACGGTCAGCACGCACACCTGCGCCTTCGCCAACCCCATGCCCAACGCCAGCTCCTCGACGTCCACGCTGGCCATCAGGCCCTGCTCGCCCAACTGGCCGAGCTTCACCGCGCCTGGCACAGCTGCCGGGAACGCTTGGCAAAGCTGCGCCAAAGCGCCGCCGATCAGACCCTGAGGGAGGAATTCCTGCGCTACCAGATCCAGGAACTGGAGGCGGCTGCGGTCGAGACGCTAGACTTCAACGCCCTGCTCGAGGAGCATACCCGTCTGGCCAATCTGGACAAGATCTTGGCCAGCGTGCGAGCCCAACTGCATCTGCTTTATGAGGCAGAGCCTTCGGCGGTGGATTTGATCGATCAGGCAGCCCGGGAGCTTGAATTCCTTCTCAATCTGGCGCCAGAGTTCAAAGAAGCGGCAGAGCTCGTGCGCAGCGCTCAGATTCAGCTGGAGGAGGCCGGTCACGCCCTGCGTCAGCGTCTGGGCCAGCTGGAGGCCGACCCTGCCCGCTTGCAATTTTTGGAACAGCAATTAGGTTTGCTTTATGATCTGGCGCGTAAACATCGGGTGGCTCCCGAAGCGCTCGCCGGGCGCCTGTTCCAGATGCGCGCCGAACTTCGCGATCTGACCCACCAGGAAGTGCAGATCGCCGAACTGGAACGGCAGCTCGAGGATCTGGAACACCGTTATCGGGAGTTGGCCGCACACTTGAGCGCGCGCCGCCGCGAATGCGCCCAGGGACTTGCAGCGCGCATCACCGAACTGATGCGCAAACTGGGTATGCCCCACGGCCAATTTGCAATCGAGGTCCAAACCGAGGTCGATGCTGAACCCCGTGCGGAAGGTTTGGACCGAATCGAATTCCTAGTTACTGCCAATCCCGGTCTGCCCTTAAGGCCCCTGGCCAAAGTCGCCTCGGGCGGGGAGTTGTCGCGCCTGAGCCTGGCCATTCAGGTAGCGTGTAGCGAAGCCCGATCGGTACCCACTCTGGTCTTCGACGAGGTGGACAGCGGCATCGGTGGAGGCGTGGCGGAGATCGTCGGTCGTCACTTGCGGGAACTGGGCCTGCACCAGCAGGTGCTGTGCGTTACCCATCTCCCCCAGGTTGCCGCCCAAGCCCATCACCACTGCCTGGTCACTAAGACCACGGACGGTGGTGAGGCAGAAACCCGAGTTCTCCCTTTGACCGAAGACGATCGGAGACAAGAGATCGCGAGGATGCTGGGAGGGATCAAAATCACTAGGCAAACCCTAGCCCATGCCGAGGAAATGCTGCAATGGACAAAATAATCTTGCCACCCGAGTGGGCGCCACAGGCGTTCGTTCTGCTGGCCTGGCCTCATCCGCAAGGGGATTTTGCTCCTTGGCTGGAGGCAGTGGAACACACTTATGCCTTGACAGTGGCTGCCATCAGCCGCCGCCAGGGGGTGATGATCGTCTGTCGGAACGGAGAACATCGTGCCCGGATCGAGGCGATCTTGAATCGCTACTCAGTTGTGGCGGCGCGAATCGGCTTCGGCATAGGGGCTTACCGCGACGTCTGGGTACGGGATACCGCTCCTTTGACCGTCTATCAAGGCAAAAGCGGCTGCCTGGTTGATTTCCGCTTCAATGGCTGGGGTGGCAAATACCCTTGGGCGGAAGACGACGTTTTAGGTCAGTGCCTGTACCGACAGGGTGTCTTCGGCCAAACCCCTTACCGGCGGGTAGACTGGGTGGTTGAAGGCGGTAGCTTGGAAACCGACGGTCTGGGCACTTTGCTGGCTACGCGCAGTTCAGTGCAAAACTTGAACCGCAATCCCGACCCGGAGCGAGCCGAATCGATCCTCGCAGAACACTTGGGAATAAAGCGCTTTTTGTGGCTGGACCATGGGTATCTAACGGGCGATGACACCGACGGTCACGTCGACACTTTAGCCAGATTCTGTACGCCCTCGACGATTGTCTATCAATCCTGTGCCGATCGCGGCGATCCTGACTACGCAGCGCTTAACGCCATGGCGTTGCAATTGGCCAGCTTTAAAACCCCAGATGGGGCGCCTTATCGCCTCATCGCCTTACCGTCGCCCAAGCCTATCCATCACCCGGACGGAAAACGGTTGCCGGCCTCTTATGCCAACTTTCTGATCATTAACGAAGCAGTGCTGGTGCCTACTTACGACGACCCCGCCGATGCCGAGGCGCTGGCCGAACTCGGGCGGGCCTTCCCTGAGCGGGAGATCGTTGCCATCCCGGCGCGTGCCTTGATTTACCAATATGGCAGTTTGCATTGCATGACTATGCAGTATCCTCAACTTATCCGTTTCAAAGGACCCTAATGCGAGACCACCTATACGTTGCCCTGATCCAACAAGCTTGTTGCGGTAACCGGCGAGAAAACTTGAGTCTATCCGAGCGCGCCATTCGCACGGCCGCAGCTGAAGGAGCCGAATTGATCCTGTTGCCGGAACTGCATACCTTGCCTTACTTCTGCCAGACAGAAGACCTTGCCTACTTCGATCTGGCTGAGCCGATCCCAGGGCCGGCGACCGAATTCTTGGCTGCTTTGGCTGCAGAACTCAAAGTAGTGATCGTGGGGTCGCTGTTTGAAAAGCGCGCCTGTGGCTTGTACCACAATACTGCGGTGGTTCTGGAACGAGACGGCTCGCTGGCAGGGAAATACCGCAAGATGCATATTCCCGACGATCCGGGTTACTACGAAAAATTTTATTTCACGCCAGGCGACCTCGGGATTAAACCCATCTCCACCAGCGTAGGCAAGCTCGGAGTGTTAGTATGCTGGGATCAATGGTTTCCGGAAGCAGCACGCCTGATGACTTTGGCGGGTGCCGATTTATTGCTTTATCCCACGGCCATCGGTTGGAATCCGCACGATGACGAAGCGGAAAAACAGCGCCAGCTGGAGGCTTGGCAACTGATTCAACGCGCCCATGCGGTCGCCAATGGGTTGCCGGTATTAGTCTGCAATCGGATCGGTCTGGAATCGGACCCCAGCCGCCAAACGGCCGGAATTCATTTCTGGGGGAATAGTTTTATCGCTGGCCCCCAGGGGGAATGGATCGCCCGGGCAAATGCAGACGAGGAAAAAATATTATTCGCATGTTTGGATCGGACGAGGAGTGAAAAAATTCGCCGGACCTGGCCTTTTCTACGCGATCGGCGGATCGATGCTTATGCTGACCTGACCCGGCGCTGGTTGGATTGAAAAGGCAGATCAGTTGTGGATGCGGAACTCCTCCCGGTCGTGCCCCTGGGCGACCAATTCCCTGAGCCAGCGTGGCATTTGACCACGCCCAGTCCAGGTCAGAGAACGATCGGTCGGATGGCGATATTTGGGTTGAAGCCTAGTTCCCCGACGAGAAGGTTTGGTCTCCGACCTAGGTTTGACCCGGATCTCGACTTCGAGTCCCGCTTGAGCGGCCAACTCCCGAATTTGGCGCATCGCTTGCTCCTGTTTCTGCTTCTGTTTGAGTTCGAGCGCGCGCTGGGCCTCCTCAATCACCCGCCGCAATTCCTCGGGGGATAGTTCTTGCAGTTGTTCTTCGATTTGCATGTCCAACGATTTATGTCTCACGTCCAAATTGAACCAAAAATCAGTATAACTTATTTCTCGGTTTTTATCTTCAATGCTTTTATGCAAATTATTAAACCCATTGTCACGATTGTTGGGATATTCAGCGCTCACTTAGTAACTCATGCACAGCCTAAAACTCCTACTGAATCAGTAGGCATTACCAAAAGTATCCAGAGAATCGAAATCAAAACCCCTACCCGGAACGTTGTGATTCAACGCGAGCAAGATCCGCTGCATACGATCGAGCCGCCTTTTGACAAAACTTCGCGCGCTTGTCCACCGTTTTGTATCCAACCTATCACTGCAGCGCCTGGGGTTGAAACTCTTGGAGAACTGGAATTGATCGAATTCTTGCAAAAAACCCGGGACGATCGGATTATGATTATCGATACCCGTTTGCCCGAATGGTACCAGCGGGGAACGATCCCCTTGGCCGTCAATTTCCCATCCGAGAGTTTCAGCAAAGATCTTTCCTACTTGCTAGAAAAACATCTAGGGGCGAAGAAAAGTGGCAATCAATGGGATTATACCAACGCCAAAACTCTGGTGTTATTTTGCAACGGCTATTGGAACCCAGATTCTTATGAGGCGATCAAACAGCTGATTGCTCACGGTTATCCAGCGGAGAAACTCAAGTGGTACCGCGGCGGTATGCAAAGCTGGTTATCCTTGGGATTGACCACGGAAAAACCGCAATGAGCTTTCAGCCATTCCTCAAATGGTTAAGCTTTGGCGGTTGACTTGAATTTTTCTTTTTCGATTTACCGCATTGCCCATCTATCCCATGACCGATATCGCGCGGCAGCATATTCAAAAAAAACCTCTCTTGCTCTATCCTCCGACTGCCGATAGTCCAGATCGCCCGCTCAGTTGGCACGGACTGGTCGGAGCCGCCGAGGCCGTGGCTATTGCCCGAGCCATCGAGACAGATCCCCGCCTGTATGTGGTAGTTACTGACGACAGCCACAGCGCAGCCCAGATGGAGCGAGCGATCCGCTTTTTCTTGGGTGAGCAGTCCCAGGTATTGCACTTTCCAGACTGGGAGACACTACCCTACGACGTTTTTTCGCCCCTGCCGGAAATCGTTTCCCAACGCCTGCGCACTCTGGTCCGACTGCCGCTCGTCCAAAGCGGGGTGCTGATCACTACTATCGCCACGCTCATGCAACGGTTGGCGCCCCGGGAGCATATTCTGGCGCACAGCTTCTCCCTGAAAGTGGGTGACCGGCTGGATTTGGCTAATTTCCGAAGCCGATTGGAGCAGGCGGGCTATCAACTCGTCCCCAAAGTCCAGCAGCATGGCGAGTTCAGCGTGCGAGGCGCGATCCTGGATTTGTTCCCCCAAGGTTATGACACCCCGCTTAGGATCGAGCTGTTCGACGAAGAGATTGAGTCCATCCGCAGCTTCGATCCGGAAACCCAGCGCTCGGTCACAAAAATCAACGCTTTCGAGCTCTATCCGGCGCGCGAATTTCCCACGGATGAAGCTGGAATCAAGCGATTCCGTCGCGCTTTTCGTGCCGCGTTCCCGGATTTACCCGGTCCAAGTGCGCTCTACCAGGACGTCAGCCAAGGATTCTTTCCCGGAGGGATCGAATCCTATCTGCCCTTGTTCCTAGACCAGACTGAAACCCTCTTCGATTATCTGCCGCCGCATAAGACCACTCTGGTTCTAAAAGCCCAAGCGCAGAATGCCTCCCAATTCTTTGCTGAAGTCCAGAGTCGCTATCAACTTCGCCGTGCCGACTTGGATCGTCCTCCATTGCCACCGGAGGCCCTTTATCTAACTCCAGAGGCGTTCATCGAGCGTGTGCGCGCTTATCCGCGCGTTCATTTGACCGAAGCCGGGGAAACCACCCGGCGGGCCGAGTTCGCCGTCTCCTCTTTACCGGTGCTGAATTTCCAGCCCCACAAAAAGCAGCCGGCACAGGCGCTTTTGGATTTCCTCGAACAGGTTAAAAGTCCGGTCCTGTTTAGCGCTGAAAGCCCAGGCCGACGGGCCGCCCTGGAGGAGACCCTGGGCAAGCTCGGCCTGCGCGTGCAGCCGGTAGCGGACTGGCGGGATTTTCTCGACCATCGCCCGGCCCTAGGTTTGACCGTCGCTCCGCTGGAAGAGGGGTTATGGAGCAGCGAGCCCCCCCTTGTAGTGATCCCGGAAACCCTGCTGTTGGGGGAAAAAGTACGCCAGCGTCGAAGGAGCGCTGCCGGCCAAGCAATCGAGAACCTAGTTGCAGATTTGCAGGAACTGACCATCGGCGCGCCTGTGGTCCACCGCGACCATGGGGTAGGTCGCTACTTAGGGCTTAAGCGGCTGGAGGTCGGTGGGGTAGAGGGTGAGTTTCTGACCTTGGAATATGCCGGCGGTGACAAGCTCTACGTGCCGGTCTCCTCGCTCCACCTGATCCACCGCTATAGCGGCGCCGACGGCGAAACCGCGCCTCTGCACCGCCTCGGCGGCGAGCAGTGGGAGAAGGCCAAGCGCAGGGCCCAGGCAAAGATCCGCGACGTGGCGGCAGAGCTTTTAGAGATCGCCGCTAAACGCGCCGCCGCCAAAGGCTGCGCTTTGCAGGTGGAGGAAACTGCTTATGCAGCGTTCGCCGCCGCCTTTCCGTTCGAGGAAACCCCCGATCAAGCCGCCGCCATCGCTGCGGTTCTTGCCGACATGCAGGCGCCCCAGCCGATGGACCGGGTGGTGTGCGGCGACGTCGGTTTCGGTAAAACCGAGGTGGCCATGCGTGCGGCCTTCGTCGCGGTTCAGAACAGCAAGCAGGTGGCGGTCCTAGTGCCTACCACCCTGCTCGCCCAACAACACCATCGGAATTTCTGTGACCGCTTCGCCGACTGGCCGGTGCGGATCGAGGTCTTGTCGCGCTTTTCTTCCCCCAAGCAGCAACTCAAGATTCTCGAGGATACTGCAGCCGGCAAGGTGGACATCTTGATCGGCACGCACAAGCTGCTCCAGCAGGGAGTGAAATACAAGGATCTGGGGCTGGTCATCATCGACGAAGAACACCGCTTCGGCGTGCGCCAAAAGGAACATTTCAAGCGTCTACGCAGCGAGGTGGATCTGCTGACCCTTACCGCCACTCCCATCCCGCGCACTTTGAGCATGTCTTTGAGCGGCCTCAGGGATATTTCGGTCATCGCCAGCCCCCCGGAGGGCCGCCATCCGATCCAGACCTTCGTCAGCCAATGGGTCGATGCCTTGATTCAAGAGGCGATCCTGCGTGAGTTCAAACGCGGTGGCCAGGTCTATTTCGTCCACAACAAAATCGATGGCCTGGCTAGGATGGCCGAGGAGATCCAGCGCCTGGTGCCTGGAGCGCGCCTGCGCATCGCCCACGGCCAAATGTCGGAGCGCGAACTGGAGAAGATCATGCTGGATTTTTACCACCAGCGCTTCAACCTGCTGCTATGTACCACGATCATCGAAAGCGGGATCGATGTCCCTAGCGCTAATACCATCCTGATCAACCGCGCCGACCTATTCGGCCTGGCACAACTGCACCAACTCCGCGGGCGAGTTGGCCGCTCCCACCACCGCGCCTATGCTTACCTGATCGTACCGCCCAAATCGCTGATGACCAGGGATGCGATCAAACGCCTGGAGGCCATAGAAGCCTGCGGCGAACTAGGGGCGGGGTTTTTGATTTCCACCCATGACCTGGAAATCCGCGGCGCTGGCGAACTCCTGGGAGACGAGCAAAGCGGTCAAATCCAGGAGATCGGTTTTGCCCTTTACGCAGAACTTTTGCAGCGGGCTGTAGCCGCTCTCAAATCGGGTCAGGAAATCGCTTTCGACGTCCCGGATACTCAAGTAGAGATCGACCTCAGACTGCCTGCTTTGATCCCGGACGATTACCTGCCCGACGTTCACTCCCGCTTGGTACTCTACAAGCGCATCGCCAATGCGCGCGATCCCAAAGCCTTGGAAGATCTGCAAGTGGAAATGATCGACCGCTTTGGCCCGCTGCCTGAGCCGGTCAGACATCTATTCGCGTTGGCCGAGATTAAGCTTAAAGCCGAACGACTCGGGATTGCCAAAATCGAAGGCGCTGAAGCAGGTGGCAGGATAGTATTTGGACCTAAGCCCAGTGTCGATGTGGCCAGACTAATCCAGATCGTGCAGGGCCAGCCTAAGGTCTTTCTCTTTGACGGAGCAGACAAGCTGCGCTTCCAAACCCGTTTGAATACGCCTTGCGAACGCATGGCGTTTGTCAGCAATCTTTTGGAGATGCTAGCGGCTTAACTTAGTAGCCCAAGATGGGGTAAGATGAAGCTCAGCGAAACAAAGTTAAAGGTTAAGCCCATGCGCGAAGAAACCGCCCAGATGGACCCGGAACATCTGTATCGAGAAGAAGTCTACACCGACCTTAAAACCGGTACCATCAAACAACTTATCCCAGTTACTTGTGAAGGCGCGCCTGATCCCAGCCGTAAGCTGGTTTTTGTCGGCCAGGCCACGGTGTTGACCCCGATGGGGAGCCTGCCTTTGAGCTTTGAGATCGATGCCAAAACCTTGCGCGAGGCGGTCGAGAAATACGCTCAGGCCGCCGAGCAAGGGCTTAAGGAAACGCTGGAGGAACTCAGGCGCTTACAGCAGGAACAGGTCAGCTCCCTGATCATCCCCAAAGGCGGCATGCCAGCGGATCTTAATCCTCCCGGCCTCGGCGGTAAGATCAAATTGCCTTGAACAAGGCCTGGGCGCGCTCTATACGCCTTCGGAGTCGATCGGGGGTCTTTGCGGTCTCGGTGGCCATTTTTCCAGAATTTGGACCTAGACCTTAAAGTTTTATTTTTCATGTCGCGTATCAGGCTTGCGCTCAGTTTTATCATTGCGCTGACAGCGACCCCTGCGGTTCTAGCCGCCGAGACACAAGCCTGGTATCAGGTGGCGGTAGTGGTCTTCGCCCAACCCCCTGACACCGATGAGGACCTTACGGATCAACCGCCTTTTGCTTGGTCGTCCGACATGCGCGAACCTATCCCTTTGCCGGAAGACCAATCCGGCCTGTATGCTGCCTACGAGCAGCTACGCCGCTCGCCAGATCTTCGCCCGCTGTTGCACTTGGCTTGGCTTCAGCCGGCCGAGCCTGACCAGCTCGGTTCGCCCTATCATGTCCGAGGGGAGACAGTAGAGGGAATGCTCAGCTTAGAACGCGGCGAATATCTCTATGTCTATGCGATCGTGGACATGGAATACCGCGCCGCCGATGGAACGGTCCACCGGCTGCGCGAGAGGCGGCAGATCAAATTCAACGAGATTCACTACCTCGACCATCCCGCCTTCGGAGTGCTGGTCAGGGTGTCTCCTCGCTAATCTGGTCGTAACTGGCCGAGAACCCAAACAATCAGTAGACCTTGAGGAAAAACAGTAAGCACAAGGGGCCGAAGCCGTCCCGAACTAGGCAGTCGGCCCTGCCTGGCGCCGCTTCGCCACTCTTTAAAGCTTCAGTAGGCGGGTAAATCCCAAAGCATAAAGTTTGTCTATGATGGACGGTAAGGGCCGATAAGCCGACAATATAAGGCCTAAGGGGTTGGCAGAGCGGCTTGCCTCTCACAAAATGCAGAAAGTTATGCGGCTAGTCTGATCAATTTATGGATCGCCTGTATTCAGAACAGGGGGAAGCGGTAGCAGCTGAGGAGGTGCGTATCCCCATCGCCTCGGAAGCCGACATCCTGACTGCCCGCAGGTTGGGGCGGGATCTCGCCGACAAGCTGGGTTTCTGGTCGGTCGAGAAAATGTTTATCGCTATGGCGATCTCTGAAATCGCGCTCAACATCATCCAATATGCAGGTAAAGGCGAAATTATTCTGGGCACGGCTGAAAGGGGAGATGGCACGCGGGGTATATTAATCATTGCCCGCGATCAGGGACCGGGGATTGAAAACCCCGAGCTTGCCATGCAGAAAGGCTACGGTTTGTCTGGGGCTAAACGGTTGATGGACGAATTTGAGATCAACTCCGAGCCTGGCAAGGGAACGACGGTGATCATGAAAAAATGGGTGCGTTGATGGACGAGATGGAACATGATCTGACTGCGCAATATCAAGCCGTGTTCAAGGACTACCTGGCAGGAATCGAGGAGCACATCCTGCAGCGCGCCTATCAAATCGGTCGTCGGGCGGCAGAAAGGCACGTTGACCTCAAGAATCTAGCGGTGACTCACCATGAGATGCTGGCAGCGCTTTTGCCGGGCGGAGAAGGACTGCTGAGCCGGGCTTCCGTCCTCTTTGGGAAGGTTCTCCAGGGTTATGAGGAGACGGTAGCGGAGCTGCGCAAAACCTGCGAGGCGCTGGAGGGCACGACCAAAAAACAGATCGCCGAACTGGCTGTAGCCCAGGAAACCCTTGAGGCGGAGATTGCCGAGCGCAGGCTGATTGAGATGGCTTTGCGGGACAGCGAGGCACGGTTTCGCGTGATCTTTGAAAAAGCGGGCATCGGTATTGGCCTGCTGGATAAGGAGGGAAGGGTGAGGGAGAGCAATCTGGCGCTTGAGCAGATGCTCGGCTACAGCAGCCAAGATCTGTATGGGAAGACCCTGGTTGATCTCACCTATCCCGAAGACAGGGAAATCAGCGTTCGGCTGTTTAAAGAATTGGTGGAGGGAAAACACACTCACTACAAACTGGAAAAGCGTTTCATCCGGCGGGACGGGTCGCTGCTGTGGGTGCGCAAGATCGTCTCTGGGGTTTATGGAGTGCGGGGCGAGTTGCAGTTTGCGATCGATATGATTGAGGATATCACTGAGAGCAAACGCTCGGAAATGGCGCTTCGAGAAAGCGAGGACCGGTTTCGCCAAATCGCCGACTTGGCCGGCGAGTGGATTTGGGAGCAAGACAAGGAGGGGCGCTATCTTTATTCCAGTTCCGCAGTGAGCGAGATCCTGGGCTATCAACCAGAGGAAATCATCGGAAAGCATTATTACGAATTATTCACCCCGGAGGACCGCAAGCGCATTGAACCTGCCATTCTGGAAATGCTGGCTAAAAAACGCGCTTTCCGCGCCATCATCAATCGCTATCAGCACAAGGACGGTCACGAGGTCTTTACTGAATCGAGCGGCACGCCGCTTTTGGACAGTCAGGGCAATGTGCTCAAATGGCGCGGTGTGGATCGTGACGTCACCGAGCGCAAGCGTTTTGAGGATGCGCTGCGCCTGAGGGATCGCGCCATCGAAGCCTCCAGTGTCGGCATCATCATTACCGACGCTCTCAAGCCAGGCAATCCCATCATCTACGCCAATCCGGCTTTCTTGCGAATCACCGGCTACAGCCGGGAAGAAATCTTGGGGAAAAATCCACGTATCCTCCAGGGTCCGAATACCGACCCTGAGGCGGTCGAGGAGATTCGAAAGGCTATTAGGGAGGGCCGCGATTGTCACCTGACCTTAAGAAATTACCGCAAGGACGGTACCCCGTTCTGGAATGAACTGTTGATTTCCCCGGTGCGGGACGAGAACGGGGTTCTGACTCATTTCGTGGGCATCCAGACCGACGTCACCGAGCTTCGACGTGTGGAAGAGCAGCACCATGAAATGGAGATCGCCAAACAAATCCAATTATCTTTGCTCCCTCGGGGGCCGCTGCGTAGAGAGGGAATCCTGGTGGCAGGCTTTTGTCTGCCAGCCACCCACGTGGGAGGGGATTATTTCGATTATTTCAGCACCAAAGATACTGTCGATATCGTGATTGCCGATGTCTCCGGCCATTCGGTTGGGGCGGCTATGATCATGGCCGAAACTCGTAGCACCCTGAAAATCGAGACTCACTGGCTGCTGCGGGAAAAAGTAGGTTCGACGAACAAAGCGGCGGAAATCCTTGCCGTTTTAAACGACCTCCTGTTCGAAGACCTAAATCGGGCGGATCTTTTTATCACGATGTTTTATGCCCAATACCATCCGACCACCCGCGAGCTTACCTATGCCAATGCCGGCCACAACTGCCCGATGCTTCTACATCGGGGCAAAAGCCTAGAATTGGACGCCGAGGGGCTTGTTCTAGGGGTTAAAAAAGGAGTGAGCTTCGAGCAAAAAAAACTTTTTTTAGAACGAGGAGACGTGCTGCTTCTTTATACCGACGGTGTCACCGAAGCTCAGAACAAAAACGGCGAATTTTTCGGTACTCCACGCTTGTGGGAGCTTTTCACCGCCCATGCCCAAGATTCTCCTCAAGGCATCATCGATAGTATCCTCCACGAATTGGAATCTTTTTGCCAAAGCAAATCCTTCCACGACGATATTTCCCTAGTGGTGCTGAAAGTTTCCTAAAGGATTTTTTCTTCGCTCTCTTTGTCTTAATGTAAATCGCCAAATTTATATGAAGTAGCCGATGAAAGAGCAATCTCTGGGGACGGCTCGCGAACTGCCTCTGCTCAAGATGAGCCATCTGATTTTGGCACTCTTGGGTCTTGCGGGGATTTATCTCGGGGCCCGTGGGTATCAAGCGGTTTATGGTTGGTCGAGAGGGTTGGATGCTTTCGCTCCGGAGTTCGAGTTCTATTGGATGAACTTTCTGTATGCCGAGCTTGCCCTGGAAGCCACCGCGGTGGCTGCCCTGTGGGGGTGGTTATGGAGAACGCGGGATCGCTGTTTGGAGAAATATTGGATGCATTTCTTGGATCGGGAAACGGTGTTGGAAAGGGTAAGGGGCAAAGACCTTCAACAACTGCTCGCTAAGAAGCCAGACCCCACCCTGGTGATGTTGACCCCGCGCGAAGAGTTGCGGCGCAACCTGACGCATCTGATCTGGTTGGCCGCTTATGCTTGGTCCTTGTATTGGGGGTTGAGTTTTTTCACTGAGCAGGACGCTACCTGGCATCAGACGGTGATCCGAGATACCGACTTTACGCCCAGCCATATCGTCGTCTTTTACCTTTCCTATCCCATGTTCATCCTCGTCGGCGGCGGGGCATTTCTATATGCGAAGACACGAGTGCCGTACTTCATCAAGGGGTTGTCCATTCCTTACTTGATGTTAGTAGTCGGACCATTCATGATCCTGCCGAACGTGGGCCTCAATGAATGGGGGCATACTTTTTGGTTCATGGAAGAGATCTTTGCGGCATCTTTGCACTGGGGCTTTGTAGTTCTCGGTTGGTTTGCCTTGTCGATCATGGGTGTGCTGCTGCAGGTCTTCGCCAGCATTTTGTATCTGATCAAGAAAGATCTTTTTCCAGCTGCGGGTTGATGGATAGCCTTGGGCTTTGCAGGCGGCGCAGTCACCCCCGGTACTGATCGTCCTTTGGCATTGGAGCAAATGATGATTGTTCCCACCCTGATGCAGAATAGGACAAAACTCACTACAATACATAACCGGGTTTGAGTCTTGTAACCGCTGGCGGACTGTCATCATTGAAGAACGGCCTTATTATTTACGAGTTTCCCCTCAATGAACGGATGCGGACCTTTATTCGCCTCGAGCATCTGTTCGCTCAGATCAGCTATTTTGCTCAGGGCACCTCGGAATGGGACAGCCGAATGGCAGTTCAGGCGCTTTTGGACGCTTTCACCATCTTCAGCCGCAGCGATGTGCGTTCAGAGTTGCTGAAGGAGCTTGAGCGTCACTACAAAGTGCTTGCGCGCCTCGCTCGCAGCCAGGGGATCGACCGGGAAAAGCTGCAAACCATCATAGACAAGATTGGTTTTTTAAGCCAGCAGTTACGCGAAGTTAACAGTAAATTCGGTGCTCAGCTGCTCGACTGTGGTTTGTTCAAAAGCATCGTCCAAAGGAGCGCAATCCCTGGAGGAACTTGCTGCTTCGATCTACCGGGGTATCATTTTTGGCTGCAGCAGCCGGCCGCCCATCGTCAGCAGGATCTGTCCTTGTGGTTGGAGCCGCTTATACCGGTAGAAGAGAGCATCACTTTCGTTTTGGATACTATCCGCCAGAGCGCTTTGCCCAGCCAGGAGTATGCCCAGGCTGGTTTTTTCCAACAGAATCTGGATCGCTCTTTGCCGTTTCAAATGATTCGCATCGGTCTGGAGCGTGATCTACCTTACTATGCGGAAATTAGCGGCGGGAAGCATCGGTTTACGGTGCGCTTCATGGAACTAGAGTTTCTCGAAAAATCCAAGCAAACTAGTGCTGACGTGCCTTTCCAATTGACTTGTTGCCTGTTTTGATCCCGTGTTAGTCAATTGCCCTCAATGTGGTAAGCCTGTCGAATGGCGTCGGGAAAACCCAAACCGGCCATTTTGCAGTGCACGGTGCAAGCTGCTCGATTTAGGGGAATGGGCTGCTGAGAACCGGTATATTGCTGGGGAGCCGGTCGACAACAGAACTGAAAACGCCGCTCAGCAGGATGATTTTGAAATTTAAATGGGAACTTTTTTGGTTTGCAATTGTCTTTAGGTTCGTCGATAGCATACTCTCTATGAGAAGGAGGTAGAAAAAATGGCTGCGACGACACAGGTGGTAGGTGCTGCGGCGGAGGCGCCGTTGTTGGACA
>CAZZIP010000017.1:0-41234 GCA_964654415.1 uncultured Methylococcales bacterium
GCACCCCCACCTGCCGCGCCAACAAAATGTGCTCCCGCGTCTGCGGCATCGGCCCATCCGCCGCCGATACCACCAAAATCGCCCCGTCCATCTGCGCCGCACCCGTAATCATGTTCTTGACATAATCGGCATGCCCAGGACAGTCTACATGCGCATAATGCCGCTTCGCACTCTCATACTCTACGTGCGACGTCGAGATCGTTATCCCGCGCTCACGCTCCTCCGGCGCCTTGTCTATCCGATCATACGGCACAAACTCCGCCCCACGAAAATGCTCCGCAGATACCTTCGTCAACGCCGCCGTCAACGTCGTCTTGCCATGATCTACGTGCCCAATCGTCCCCACATTCACATGCGGCTTCGTCCGCTCAAACCTCTGCTTGGCCATAACAACAAATCCCCTTCGCTCTGCTAAATTAATTCATCAGTTGGAGCCCATAACCGGACTTGAACCGGTGACCTCTTCCTTACCAAGGAAGTGCTCTGCCGACTGAGCTATATGGGCTATATTCTGGTTCCCGCCCACTAATTGGAGCGGGTGATGGGAATCGAACCCACGTCATCAGCTTGGAAGGCTGAGGTTCTACCATTGAACTACACCCGCACAAACCCTCCGAACTTGGTGGAGGGGGGAGGATTCGAACCTCCGAAGGCGAAGCCGCCAGATTTACAGTCTGGTCCCTTTGGCCACTCGGGAACCCCTCCAAACAAAGAGCTAATAATTCTTTACGATTTGCTCTCCCATGTCAACCGTCCAAATGATAGCACCAGATTGCAACCAGATATAGTGCCAGAGACGGCTCATCCGTGAAGAAGATTCATGGTTTTCTCCACTCCCTGGTCGAGAAGTTGGGGCAACAAGGTAACTGCTCGCGCAATAGCGGCTCGGATCTTGGCTTGCTCTTCTTCAGTGGGCTGCCCCAATACGTAATCGACAACCGATCCCTGCTTTGGCCTACCAATCCCGATGCGCAAACGACAGAATTGATTTGAACCCAAATGCTCTATGACGCTGCGCAAGCCATTATGTCCACCGTGCCCTCCGTCTTTCTTCAAGCGCACCACCCCTGGCTCGAAGTCCAATTCATCGTGTGCCACCAACAACCGCTCGGGTGAAATCCGGTAATATCGGCACACCTCTGCTACAGGCCCTCCGCTGCGATTCATGTATTGTGCCGGCTTGAGCAAATGCACCGCTTCGTTCCGGTGGTAAAAATTGGCCTCCCAACTACCAAACCGCTCTTGCCAAATGAACTTTGCACCGTGCTGGTCGGCTACTTCGTCTACAAACCAAAACCCGGCGTTGTGCCGGGTTTTAAAGTATCGGGGACCTGGATTACCCAGACCGACCAACAAGGCAAACTGGTTCACCGCAACTTAAGCTTTGCGTCAACCTTCTTGAGCAGGCGTCTCAGCCTGGTCTTCCACCAGCGGCGGTTGGATGGTCACCACTGGAATCGATGCGCCCCCTTCGTGCGCCAACTCCACCAGCGTCACCCCTTCGGGTACGATTAACTCTCCCAAGTGAATGGTCTGCCCGATGTCCAGATTGGTCAAATCCACTTCCAGATACTCGGGTAGATAGCGAGGCAGGCAGGCCACTTCCACTTCGGTCAGATTATGCAACACGATTCCGCCTTTTTTTACCCCGACAGAATCTTCTTGCCCAACGAAATGCAACGGGACATGAACGTGGATTTCCTCATCGGCTTTGACTCTCTGGAAATCCAAGTGCATCACCGATTCCTTGCTCGGATGGCGATGGATATCCTTGAGAATCGCCTGCACTTCCTGGGCATCAGGAAACTTAAGCGTGAGAATATGGGAAAACACCGCCTCTTGTTCCAGATTCTTATCCACCTGATTTTTCGTCAGCGCCAACCCCATTGGAGGTTGGTCTCCTCCATACAGAACCGCAGGCACCTTGTTTTCCCTACGCAGCCGCCGTGCAGCCCGAGTCCCGGTTTCAGACCTGATTTCGGCTTCGAACTCAAAACTTGCTTCCATCTCAATAACTCCAAACGATCAATCTACATATAAGGAACTAACCGATTCTCCCACGGCAATGCGGCGGATCGTCTCAGCCAGCATTTCCGCCACGCTCAACTGTCGAATCTTGCTACATTCTCGCGCTTGCTGACGCAAGGGAATAGTATCGGTAACTACCAACTCATCTAACGCCGATCTTGCAATGTTGTCTACCGCCTGGCCCGACAGCACTGGATGGGTACAATAGGAAACTACCCGCACGGCTCCGTGCTCTTTGAGCGCTTGCGCTGCCTGGCACAGCGTTCCGGCGGTATCGACCAAGTCGTCGACCAAGACACAGGTGCGCCCTGCCACGTCGCCGATGATATTCATCACCTGGGATTCATTGGCCCTAGGCCGGCGCTTATCGATGATCGCCAATTCCGCATCCCCGAGGCGTTTGGCCAGCGCCCGCGCGCGTACCACTCCGCCTACATCCGGGGAAACGACGATCTGATTTTCATACTTCTGGCGCCAGATGTCTCCAAGAAGCAGCGGCGACGCGTACACGTTATCCACCGGAATATCGAAGAATCCCTGTACCTGATCGGCGTGGAGATCTACGGTCAACACGCGGTCTACGCCGGCGGAAGTGATCATCTTCGCCACCAATTTAGCCGTGATCGGCACGCGGGCAGAGCGCGGACGCCGATCCTGGCGCGCATACCCGAAATAAGGGATCACCGCCGTAATCGTTCCAGCAGACGCCCGACGCAAGGCATCTACGATCACCAACAGTTCCATCAGATTCTCATGGGGCATGTGGGTGGACTGGATGACAAAGATTTCCCTGCCCCGCACGTGCTCCTGGATCTCAACGGCTATTTCGCCATCGCTGAAACGACCCACCGAGGCCAGCCCAAGACGCATGTTGAGCTTATCTACAATCCCCTGAGCCAGCGGCAAATTGGAATTACCTGCAAAAATCATAAAACCCGCATCGTTCATGCGGCCACCTTGAACTTGCCGATTGGAGGAAAAGCAACGCTCGTGGATGGCTGGGGCGCCAGGATTCGAACCTGGGAATGCGGGGACCAAAACCCCGTGCCTTACCGCTTGGCGACGCCCCATTAGAACTCTCATTTAAGCCGCTTTCATCAACTTGCCTAGCAAAGGCGATCGATTGGTCCCGCGCGCGAGGAAAGCTTGCCATTTACGGCCAAGCGCTTCCACCGCTGCTTGCGCCTCCTTTTGCTCCGAAAAGGCAGCAAACACGCAAGCACCGGTGCCGGTCAGGCGCGCCTTTCCATAACCTGACAAGGCTTCAAGCGCTGCGGCAACCTCAGGGTACATCCGCTGCACCACTGGCAGGCAGTCGTTGGCCTGCTCCCCAGCAAGAAATTCTGCTATTGTGACAGGAGGACTATTTCTTGTCAAATCAGGTGCAGCGAAAATCTCCGCTGTTGCCACCCGACAAGACGGAACCACGATGACATACCAAGGCTCAGGTAAATCCAGCGGCGTCAGACGCTCTCCCACGCCTTCGGCCCAGGCTGCAACTCCTTTGATGAATACCGGCACATCTGCTCCCAACCGAACCCCAAGACCGATTAATTCTTCTTCGCTTAACCCAAGGTTCCACAAAGCGTTAAGCGCCACCAGCACGGTGGCCGCATCGGAACTGCCGCCGCCCAAGCCCCCACCCATCGGCAGACGCTTGTCCAGCGTGATCCGGACACCCCGCCTGACCCCTGTCACTTGCTGGAGCAGGCGAGCGGCGCGTACGGTCAGATCAACGCCTGGCGGCACACCTGGCAGCGGCTTGGCCAGGACCACTTCCGGCGTCTCGAGCCAGGCAAAAGAAATGAAGTCGCACCAATCGATAAACTGAAATACCGTCTGCAGCAAATGATAACCGTCCTCGCGCCGCCCGACGATACGCAACATGAGATTCAGCTTGGCCGGCGCCGGCCAATTCTCAAGCTCGCTTGGGTTCAACCTCGACCTCCCAACGATCCACGATCAGCTTCAGATGCACCCCACGCGGTCCGCTCAGACTCAGTTTCGCCGGCAAGGCATAAGGACCTACCGCCCGATATTCATGATATTCGACCTGCCATCCCCCTTGCAGCAACCGCCGCATCCGGCCATCGGGGCCGGATTCGATCTCGCTTTGGCCAGG
The DNA here is from genome assembly GCA_964654415.1 of uncultured Methylococcales bacterium. Lineage (GTDB taxonomy): Bacteria > Pseudomonadota > Gammaproteobacteria > Methylococcales > Methylothermaceae > Methylohalobius. The sequence continues at coordinate 4,151 of CAZZIP010000017.1, forward strand.
AGCTGGCAGCCCCCGAATCCAGTAGCGCAAAGCAGTGAGCGGAACTGCCACTCCCAGCACCTCTTCCAACAACTCTTCTGGCTGGTCGGATACCCGCGTTTGGCCATCCGCCTGCTCGATCCTAATCCAATCTGTGTAGACTTGAATGATTACGCCTCCCTGTCCGAACGGCCCCGAAACGACTAATCGATCCTGACCCTCCTGATAGGTCCAGCGCAAGTTTCCGTGCCAATTCCCCTTCTCTCCGCGCACCCCGACCCGCCCTTTAAGCTGCCAGTGGTCAAGACGCTTGAGCCAGGCCAATTCCTCTCGGTCCACTGCCGACAAAGGCGGGCGCCACCACGCGCACCCTCCCAGCCAGATCGCCAGCAACAATCCCAAGCCGATGCGAGCACTCATGGCTCGAGCCGATCTCGGAAGCGCTTGATCAAAGATTGAACCCTTTCGTCCCGAGGAGCCTGTTGCAGGACTTCGCGCCACAGCCGCCTGGCTTCCTGCTCACGCCCCAAAGCCCATAGCACTTCCCCCAGGTGAAAAGCGATTTCAGGGTCGGGATTGAGCGCGTATGCTCGCTGCAAATATTTGAGTGCCTGAGAATAGTCTCCAAGCTTATACCAAAGCCAACCATAGCTATCCAAAACCGCAGGGTCCTCAGGCTTGAGCCGGATCGCTTTGTCCAGATAACCCCGGGCTTCCTGGATTTGATCCGTGTACTCCAGCAACATATATCCCAATGCGTTAAGCAGATTGGCATCCTCGGGACGCTTGGTCACGGCCGCTTTGAAATCATCGATCGCGATGTTGACCTTGCCCATCTGCTCAGCCACCAAGGCTCGAGCGTATAAGATATCCGGGTGATCTGGGAAATCTCTCAATGCTTGGCTCAAGATCGCAAACGCAGCCTGATAATCCTTGAGATTGGTCTGGATCTCTGCTTCCAGCAGGTACAGCTGCAGCTTGCGGTCTGGAAAACGGCCGCGCAGCCTATCCAGTCGCTGAAAAGCCTCCTGGGTTCGCCCAAGTTTAGCCAAGACCGCCACGGCGTTGACTTGGGCGTCAAAGGCCAACTCTCCTTGTTCGTCGACTTGGTCAAACCAGGCAAGCGCTTTCTCCAATTGCCCCTGATGAGCCGCGATCTGCCCCAAATAAAAATAAGACTCACTGCGCCACTTTGCCTGCTTGAGTAGTCGGCGCAAAGCGCGCTCGGCTTCCTCGTCCCGACCTTGTTGGAGATTGACCAAAGCATAAGCATATAAGGCATCGGGATGATCCGGCTCCTGTTTGAGCACCCTCTCCAGCTCCAGCAGCGCCTCGTCGAACGCTTGCTGCTTGAGCAGCAGCTGGGCATATAGGAGGTGCAACTGCACATCCTCTGGGTGTTTTTTCACCAGTTCCTTCAGAATCTGCAGCGCCTTACTGTCCTCGCCCAGATGCGCGAGAAGCTGGCTTTGCATCAACTGCAGCCTAGGCCAATCAGGACGCAACGCTACTGCGCGAGAAATTTGCTCCAAAGCCAGCCGAGGCTCGCCCTTGCGCAGGGCAAGCATAGCGTAGGCATAGAGAACTTCAGGCGACTTGGAAAAGCTTTGACTAACCGCTGCCATCACCCCAAGCGCCGTCTCTTTAGGTACGTTCTGATCCATGAAACGCAGGATATCTAACAAAACCTCAGATTGATTATTCCCTGCCAGCTCCAGCACTCGGGAAAAATAAGCAGTTGCCAGCTCCATCTCGCCCGTCTGCAATGCCAGCATCAATGCAACCTTGTGTGCGTCCAATGAACGGGGGGCACGCTCCAGCCAAAGCTTTGCGGCATACTTGGCTTTTTCGACGTCATTTAGATACAGCGCGATCTGAGTGGCCCTCTCTGCCACCCAGGGATCGGTAACCCGCTTTGCTACTTCAAAATAATTCTCAAGAGCCAGGGCATAATCGCCGTTTTGACCTGCAATCTCGGCGACCAGCAGGCGATACAGGACATCTGCCTTGCCGCTGACACCGGTCAAAGGCAACTCTCGCAATTGTTCGGGGGCGATCGGGATGGGTGCTTCTTCCCGGGTTTTTCCCGGCAACTGCAGGCGAGCACAGCCAGTCAAAGTCAACACCAAGCAGACCAAAATAGCGGGGGACAGCGAAGATTTCACCACGGATAAATTCCTTCCTTGTATGGCGACCAACTTAGAGGGTCGAGGCGGATAGTTGGTTTAATTATATTTTGTTTTTAAAATGAAAAATAATGCGATCTAAAACCACGCCTTTCTTATGACCTTACTCGCTCTAGGCTTGAACCACACCACAGCTCCGTTGGCGGTACGCGAGCGGCTTGCCTTTCCGACCCATAAACTGAGCGAGTGTCTTCACGATCTCCTGACTCTACCTGGCCTGCGCGAAGCCGCGATTTTATCCACCTGCAATCGGACCGAGCTGTATTGCACCACTGAGCTGCCTAACCGCCAATTGCTGATAGACTGGTTAGCTCAGATTCAGAACCTGCCTGTAACCGCATTTGAACCTTATCTTTACCTCCACACTGACGCAGAATTTATCCGCCATTTGCTTCGGGTTGCCTGTGGCCTAGACTCGATGGTCTTAGGAGAGCCTCAGATCCTAGGTCAAATGAAAGCCGCTTACCGTGCTGCCCTCCAGGCTGGAGCCTTGGGGAAAATTCTCAATCGGCTATTCCAACGCGCTTTCAGCGCTGCCAAGAAAGTACGCTCCGACACCGCCATCGGCGCAAGTCCAGTCTCAGTGGCCTTTGCTGCCGTGCGCTTGGCGCAGCAGATCTTCGCCGATCTCAGCCAGCAGACAGCGCTTTTGATCGGTGCTGGAGAAACCATCGAGCTGACCGCGCGCCACCTTGTCCAACAGGGCATCGGTCGGATAATCGTCGCCAACCGCACCTTCGACAAGGCCCGCACACTCGCCTTGCAATTTGGCGCTTACGCCATTGCCTTGAGAGAACTTCCCGAGCATTTACCCGAAGCCGATATCGTGGTTTCCTCCACCGCCAGCCAGCTACCGATCCTGGGCAAAGGAGCTATTGAGCACGCGGTCAGAAGGCGGCGCCACAAACCCATCTTCATGGTGGACCTGGCGGTGCCACGCGACATCGAGCCCGAAGTAGAGCAGCTCGAGGACGTCTACCTGTATACTATCGACGACCTCAAAGGTATCGTCGAAGAGAATCGCCAGGCCAGACAAGAGGCGGCGCTAAAAGCTGAGGAAATCATCGCCATGGAGGTCGAGCACTTCCTCGCCTGGCTGCGCTCGCAAGGGGCGAGCGATACGATCCGCGCTTTCAGGGATCAAGGCGAGCGCCTGCGCCAGGAGGCTTTGCACCGCGCCCGACGAGCGCTGCGCAAGGGGGTTCCCCCGGAGCAAGCGCTGGAACTGTTAGCCCATACCTTGACTAATAAACTTCTCCACCTTCCCAGTGTCCAACTCAAGCAAGCCGGCATTCACCAGCGTCATGATTTGATCGTTGCCGCGCGCGAACTGTTCAAGCTCAACTGACTGCCGTGCAGAATACCATCCGCAGCAAACTGGATAAAATCAGCCAGCGTTTCGAAGAAATCGCTGCGCTCTTGGCTTTGCCCGAAGTCCAGGCGAACCCACAGCGCCTGCGCGACTTGAGCCGCGAATACGCGCAGTTGGAAAAAATCCACGCTGCCTATCAGGACTATCGCAAGACCGAGTCCGAACTGGCTGGAGCTCAGGCGCTGCTTGCCGAAAACGATCCCGAACTCAAGGCGCTGGCCCAGGAAGAAATCAGTCGCGCTAAGGCTCATTTGGAGCAACTGGAGCAAGAACTCAAACTGCTGTTGCTCCCCCAAGACCCTCACGCCGCCCGCAATATTTTCCTAGAAATCCGCGCCGGCACCGGCGGCGCAGAAGCTGCGCTATTTGCCGGAGACCTTTTGCGTATGTATCTGCGCTACGCGGAACGCTGCGGTTGGCGGGTAGAAACCCTGGCGGCGAGTCCTGGAGAATACGGCGGATACAAAGAAGTTATCTTGAGAATTTCAGGCCATAACGTCTATTCTCGCCTCAAGTTCGAAGCCGGCACCCACCGTGTCCAGCGCGTCCCAGAGACCGAATCCCAGGGGCGCATCCATACCTCCGCCTGCACAGTCGCAGTGCTGCCCGAGGCCGAAGAGATTGATGAGATAGAAATCAATCCAGCCGAACTTCGCATAGACACCTTCCGCTCCTCTGGAGCGGGCGGCCAACATGTCAATACTACCGACTCGGCGGTCAGGATCACCCATCTTCCCACTGGGATCGTGGTCGAATGTCAGGACGAACGTTCTCAGCACAAGAACCGGGCGCGCGCGATGGCGCTCCTTAAAGCCCACTTGCTCGCCGCCGAACAGGCCAAACGCCAAGCCGAACAGTCTGCATCCAGGAGGCTTCAGGTGGGATCCGGCGACCGGTCAGAAAGAATCCGCACCTACAACTTTCCTCAGGGCCGAGTGACCGACCATAGGATCAATCTCACCCTCTACAAATTGAATGAAATCTTAGAGGGCAATCTGGACGAACTGATCCTCCCCTTGATCCAGCAACATCAGGCCGAACTCCTGGCGGAAACGGTAACCACGTGACCACTATCGCTTGGCTTCTTCGGCAAGGCAGCCAGCGCCTGGCCAGCGTCTCCCCGACCCCTCGGCTGGATGCTGAGCTGCTCCTAGCGTGTGCTCTGGAGCGTTCACGCACCTACCTCCTGGCCTGGCCGGAAGTTGCCCCTACGCCTGAGCAAGTGGAGCGGTTTCGCCAACTGACCGAACGTCGCCTAGCGGGTGAACCAGTCGCCTACCTGACCGGACGGCGGGAATTCTGGTCGCATGAATTTGAAGTCGGACCTTGGGTGCTCGTCCCGCGTCCGGAAACCGAGCTTTTAGTGGAGCGGGCACTTTGCCTCATCCCGCCGGATGCCGGCTGGAAAATCGCCGACTTGGGCACCGGCTCGGGGGCGATTGCGCTCTGTCTTGGGCTAGAGCGACCGCATGCGCGCCTGATCGCCACTGATCTTTGCTCCAAGGCGCTAGAAGTGGCCAAGTCCAACGCTCGCCGCCTCAAGGTGCCCAATGTCGCTTTCGTCCGTAGCGACTGGCTTTGCGCCTTCGCCCAAGAAAGCTTTGACCTCATCGTCAGCAATCCCCCCTACGTGGCGGCTGACGATCCCCACCTTCAAGGCGATATTCGCTTCGAACCGGCCGTTGCCCTGGTTGCCGGAAACGATGGCCTAGATGCCTTTCGCCGTCTGATCCCCCAAGCCCGGCGATGCTTACGACCAGGCGGCTTCCTACTCTTGGAGCATGGCCCTACGCAACAAGAAGCCGTAGCAGAACTCCTGCAACGCGAGGGCTTGGTAGCCTTGAGCGGTTACTTCGACCTCGAGGGTCGCCCCCGTCTCATCCAAGCGCAAAGGAGCCTTTGATGTCTGACCTCATCCTCCTGCCCCGCACCCTGGTGATTCGTCTCCTACATCAGGCCCAAACCCACCCAGAGATTGAAGTCTGTGGCCTAATCAGCGCACGGGACGGCGTCCCAGTCGGCCTGTATCCGGTAGAAAACGTCGCCGCTGACCGAAGGCGCCATTTCCACCTCGATCCCAAAGGCCAGATCGAGGCGATGCGAACCATGCGCCAGCGCGGCGAAACCTTGTTTGCCGTCTACCACTCCCACCCTACCGCGCCGCCTTTCCCCTCGGACGAAGACTTGGAAGCAGTCGCTTACCCTGAGGCCCTGACTCTGATCATTTCTTTGGTCACCAAAGGAACCTTACAGATGCGCGGCTTCCGCCTCGATGGCCGCACGCCGGAGGAGGTCTTATTGGCGGTGGAGGAAGGATGACCGAAGCGCAGCGTTTGGATGGCAGTTACGGCGAAGGCGGCGGCCAAATCCTGCGCACCGCCTTGGCTTTATCCCTATGCCTCAAGCGCCCCGTCCACCTCTATAACCTCCGCGCGCGTCGCGACCGGCCGGGACTTAGGCGCCAGCATTTGGCCTGCGTGCTAGCAGCGGCTGAGATCAGTGGGGCCAAGGTCAATGGGGCTACCCTCGGCTCTCAGGAACTCTACTTCGCACCTGGCCCGCTGCGCCCCGGCGGTTACGCTTTCGACATAGGCACCGCTGGCTCAACTACCCTCTTGCTTCAGACCATCCTATTTCCTTTGCTGCTGGCGCCTGGTCCCAGCCGACTGAAACTCAAAGGCGGCACCCACAATCCCAAAGCGCCGTCGTTTGATTTCCTCGCTCAGGCGTTTTTGCCTTTGCTAGCGCGCATGGGAGCCAAGGTGAACTTGACCCTTAGGCGTCCCGGCTTCTATCCCCAAGGCGGAGGACTTCTGGAGGCTGAGATCGAGCCGGTAAGCGGGCTGGCCCCTTTAGATATCCCCGATCGCGGCAAGCTGCTTGACATCCATGCTCGCGCACTGGTTGCCGGCTTACCGCGCCACATTGCCGAGCGCGAGCTCAAGGTGTTGGCGCACTCTCTGGGACTGCCGGCCAGCGCTTTGAACATCGAAGAACTGATCGGCTGCGGCGTCGGCAATGCAGTCACGGTCACGGTACGCTGCGAGCATATTACCGAAGTGTTTACCGGTTTCGGTGAACGTGGAGTGCGGGCAGAAACGGTAGCCGAGCATCTGGCGGCAGAGGTCAAAGATTACCTTGCCGCCCAGGTTCCGGTAGGGCCTTACCTCGCCGACCAATTGCTGCTGCCTATGGCCTTGGCAGGCGGTGGCCGCTTTCTCACTACGCCACCCACCCTACATACCACTACTAACATTTGGGTGATCGAGCAATTCTTGCCGCTCAGCTTTAAGCTTCGTCAAGAAAGCGAACGGCGTTTTTGGGTCGAAGTCACCAGTAACGTTCGGTAGTGATCTGCCCGGGCGACTTGCGCAGGTTTTCCTTAAATCCCCGGGCCTGGAGCAAAGCGACCGTGTCCTTGACCATCTCGGGATTGCCGCAGATCATCACTTGGCTGTCTTCAGGCTTAAGCGAGAGCCTCGCCAAATCCTCCAACAGACCGGACTCGATCGCCTGGGGAATACGGACGGAAAGATCTCCTCCGGATTCGCGAGTGACGCTGGCAAAAAATTGAAATTGACTGGGATGGGCGCAGTGAAAACCGGCGATGGTCTCCTGATAGGCGAGCTCGGCGCAGGTACGCACACCGTGAACCAGAACAACCTTCTCAAATCGCTGCCAGGGCGCCTCAGTCTTGAGGATGGACAAAAACGGCCCTATCGCTGTACCTGTGGCCAACAGCCACAGGAATCTTCCCGGGGGAACCTGGCTTAAGGTAAAGAAGCCGGAGGGTTTCCTAGCGACCCAGACCGCGTCCCCAGACTGCAAGGCAGCCAGCTTAGGAGTAAGCTTGCCGTCGGGGATAACGATGAAATAAAAATCCAAAGGCCGCTCGCTTGGAGCATTGACGAAGGAATAAGGTCGGCTGACGAACTCCCCATCGAGCCAAAGCCCTAGCCGGCCGAATTGACCGGCCTCGAACGGCTCGATTTCGGCCGCAACGCGCAAAGAGTAAAGCGCCTCCGCCCAGCGGTAGAGCTCCACCACCTGACCTTGGCTCCATTTGTGCGGATCGCTGCTCATACCAGCATCTCCAACGGCCGATAGCGGTTTTCTTCTTGCCACGCCTCCGCCACAGCCGGATGGGTGATCCACCCCTGGTAGGTGTTCACCGCCTTGGAAAACCCAGGGTCCTCCATCACCGCCGCCATCCCCTGGCGCGCCAACTTGAGGACATAAGGCATGGTCGCTTGGGTTAAGGCAATCGTAGAAGTACGCGGGTAAGCACCGGGCATGTTGGTAACGCAGTAGTGGACCACACCGTGGCGGATAAAAATCGGATCGGCGTGGGTAGTAGGTCGAGAAGTCTCGACACAGCCGCCTTGGTCGATGCTGACATCGACGATCACCGCGCCTTCAGGCATAGACTTGACCATCGCCTCGGTCACCACGTGCGGAGCCCGCGCTCCCGGTACGAGCACCCCACCGACCACCAGGTCGGCGTCGACCAGCTCGGCGGCGATCGCCTCCGGAGAGGAGAGAAAATAGCGAAAGTTCGGCCCAAACTTCGCCTTAAGCTCTACCCCGCGCTGAGGATGCAAACCTGCCATGGCGACTTCTACCCCCAGCGCACAGGCGCGTTGGGCAGCGTGCTGCCCGACTACGCCGTCGCCGATGATGAGCGCCTTGCCGTAACCTACTCCGAGCACCTCAGATAACAACGTTCCTCGGCCACCGTGGAAACGGGCCAGATAAAATGCCCCCATTAAAGTCGCCATGTTGCCGGCTACTCCGCTCATGGGGGCTAACAGCGGTAGACGCCCTTCTTGGTCTTCTACGGTCTCATAAGCGAGGGCAGTGGTCTTGGTTGCTAGCAAGGTCATCAAAAGCGGCTTGGGGGCAGCGGCTAGATGAAAATAGGTAAACACGATTTGGCCATGCAGGAAGGGATATTCCGCAGGCTGAGGCTCCTTGACCTTGAGGACCAAATCGCACGCCCAGGCATCGGCGGCGCTGCCTAAAGAGGCGCCAGCCGCCTGATACTCCGCATTGGTAAAACCGGCCCCTATGCCGGCGTCGCGTTCGACCGTCACCGGACAGCCCACCTCGACCAAGGCACGAACGCCTTCGGGAGTGACCGCCACGCGGTACTCCTCGGGCTTGCTCTCTTTAGGCACCCCTATCTGCATCATTCCAGCTCCCCTGCTTTGCAACGCTCATTTTACCCAGCGCCGAGCAGGCGCTGTAAAGCCCAAGCCTGAGCGCCGATCAAAACCAGCTTAGGATTCAGCACCACTTTGACCGGAACCGTCTCGAGCAACTCGCGAAACCGCCCTTTGGCGGTGAACCCTGCCATAAACCAGCCCTCCTTGAGGATTGGCAAAATCTTCGGCGCGATCCCGCCGGCCACATAGAGACCGCCCAGCGCCAAGCTCTTTAAGACCAGATTGCCGGCTTCGGCGCCGTAGATGCGGGCAAACCATTTTAAAGCTTCATAGCATAACGCATCCTGCTTGGCCACGCCCAACTGGCCGATGACCGCCGCCGGATCTTCTGTCTTCATCAGGCAAGCCAGCTCCAGATTTTTCTGCTCAGGGTAACGAGTGCCCAAGAAACGGTAAATTTCTACCAGCCCTGGGCCAGACAATACCCGTTCGTAACTGACATGGCTTGGATAGCACGTACGCAGCCAGGCGAGCAATGAGTCTTGCTCGGCAACTAAGGGGGCAAAATCGCAATGTCCCCCTTCGGTGGCAACGATGACAGGTCCCCGGTCGGTCTCAAGGATCAGCGCCTCACCCAAGCCCGTGCCGGCGGCGATCACCGCTCGATGGGCTTGCAGGCGGGGTTTGGCAGCCGGATTCAGTTCGACAAATTGCGCCTCGGGCAAATGCAGGATGCCAAACGCTGCCGCCTCCAGGTCGTTTAGCAGCTGAACTTTAGCGCCTCCAAGCTGCCTGGACAGCGCTTTGGCCTCTAAGCGCCAGGGCAGATTGGTGGTGCGACAGACCCCATCCTCCACTGGCCCGGCAACCCCTAAGCAAGCTACCGCGATGGACTGGCCTTCAGACCCCAGAAATCTGGCCAAAAGTTCCTCGAAGCGCGGATAATCCGCGCTGGTAAAGCGCTCTTCGCGCAGAGTGGCCAATTCGCCTTGGTAGAATCTCCCAAGCCGAAGCCAGGTTTTGGTGCCGCCTACGTCAGCCGCTAGGATGAGGGGGGCGCTCATTCGCCGAAAAGGGTAGCGATTACAGTTCTGGCGCCGCCGCGGTTGCGGTGCTCGCCTAGGTAAATACCTTGCCAAGTACCAAGCAGCAAGCGGCCGCCGCCGATGGGGATAACCACCGACACCCCGAGCAGGGAGGCTTTGATATGGGCCGGCATATCGTCTGGCCCCTCCAGAGTGTGCTCGTAATAGGGGGCGTTCTCAGGCACAAAATGGGAAAGATGCGCTTCCATGTCGGCGCGCACGCTGGGGTCGGCGTTTTCGTTGATCGTCAGGGAGGCAGAAGTATGGCAGAGAAAAAACTGCGCCAGACCTACCCGGAATTCCTTAATTTCAGGAAGCTGGGCCAAAAGCTCGCGGGTGATGAGGTGAAACCCTCTGGGTTTCGGGGACAGAACGATCTTCTTTTGTACCCACATTGAGGACTCCCGTCGCTCGCAGGAATGGCGGAGAGGGAGGGATTTGAACCCTCGGTACGCGCTAAAGCGTACACCTGATTTCGAGTCAGGCCCGTTCGGCCGCTCCGGCACCTCTCCCAAACAGGGTGCGCCATCTATGGCTTGAAGCTCAAAAATAAATCCGGCGCTTTATAAACGCGCTAATCAGTGTACCACAATGACAGTGGATGCACATGCGCTAAAAGCGCTCTTTGTCCGCGTAGGACCTTCCCCCTCGATATTCGTCAAGCGCCCGCGCTTTCACCACTTGCAAGGCGGTGTTTTCGGAATACCACAAGAGCGACCAGGGGTCCTGCCACTGCTCTACTTTTTTCCCCAAATAAATGCATTTCCTGCGCCGCCACCGGTAGGTACGCAAAACGAGGTAGTTGATTTGCCGCACGATCCACTGGTTGATGTAGGTGAACATAGCTTTCCTCCTTAAGTCGAATAATCTCGCCTTAAAGCTCTACTTATCTCCTCCCGGAAAACCATTATGTTTGTAATTAATGACGAACAAAATTCGTGCCATTTTCCAAAACGCAGTCGCTCAAAGTTGCTCGAATACCTCTTGCACCAGGATTTAAGCGTTATGAATCGAAATAGGGCAATTTTTACAACCTCTGCCACAGTACCCAGGTAAATCCCAGAAAGCCGAATAAAAACCCAAGCAGCGCCACTCCAGCATAAACCCGGTAACGCCAAACCAGATCCAGCTGTCGGGAAGCGGCCAGAATGTATGGATATCCTCTACCAGCCGGCTTGCAGAGCAGATGAACGACCTCTTCGGGCGGGCGGCGAAGATGTGCTCGCAATGCTTCGCGGGTAGCTTGCTTGCGGACGATCTCCCATTCCTTGGCGTCGATCTGACCGTCGCGATTGAGGTCGAAGCGTTCAAGCAAAGCCTTTGGCTCGGCTTTCCAACGCTTAAGCAGGGCCCGGGTCTCTTCCTGCCATCCCTGTCCGACAGTCTCTTTGAGGGTTTGAAACCAACCCAAAGCATATAGTGGATCGCCTACTTCGATCCGTCTTTCGGTATATCGGTAAGGTCCAAACACATCGCTATGGCCCGGAGGAGTATGGACCGGATAAGGTTCGTGACCACACCAGTTCAGTTCATGTGCCGGGTGAATCTCCGCCCCCTCCGGATCGACCACGCACCGGCCAGTGTCGTCCTCCAAACCAAAGATAGCCTCGCTCTCGCCCCGCTCCAGGCTGACCCAACGCTTGCGGCCTTGGATTCCGCTTTGGCGGCGATCGATGCGATACTGGTACCAGACACACGGTCGCCCGCTTAAGGGGGCATAGAGCGGGTCTCCCAAAGCCACCGCCCGCCCTTCCAATTCCGCGTATCCTTGGGCCGCAGAACGGATGCGCGAGGTTGGCGTGTCTTCGATCAAACGAGCCCGATGGAGCTGTCTGAACCCCAGATAGAACAGCCCCAGGGTGATCACCGCCAACGCGCCAAGCGCTCCCCAAAAGCGCGTTGGAGATGCGGTCAGAACAAGTGAGGCAACCGCCTCCATCAGTCAAACAACGGCGCAAGTTCCACGTCGCGCTTCTCCTCAGGGCTGAACTCCAATGGTTCGAAAGCTCGGAAATTGAACCAGTTGGCGAGCAAAATGTCGGGGAATTGCTCGATGCGAACATTGTTCTGGTTGACCGCCGCGTTGTAAAACTCGCGCCGGTCGGCGATTGCTTCCTCCAGTTGCGTAATGCGGGTTTGCAGATGGCGGAAAGTCTGATTCGTAGTCAATTCTGGATAATTTTCCGCCACCGCAAACAGGTTGAGCAGCCCCTGCTTAAGCTGCCCCTCCGCCTGTCCCAACCGGGCCAAGTCGCCCTGCTCGCTGGCCTGAAACACTTGGCTTCGGGCGCGCATGACCTTCTCCAAGGTATCCTGCTCGAATTTCATGTAACGCTTACACACCTCCACCAGCTTGGGCAGTTCCTCGTGGCGTTGCTTGAGCAGCACGCCGATGTTGGACCAGCTCTGGGAAACGGCGTGTTTCAAGGCGACCAGACGGTTGTAGATGACTATCCCGTAAACCAAGAGGACAAAACCAACGGCAGCTAGTACACTTAAGACGATAATGAGCATGGCAGGCTCCTTTGCATTGAACGTTCTATATCAAGTATAGCCAGCAGGAGGTGTCATTTGACCCGACAAGCTTTCGCAGGCCATCTGCCTCAACTCGGACAGCGCGTGTACATCGCCGAAAGCGCCCTGGTTCTCGGTGACGTGCACTTAGACGACGACGTCTCGATCTGGCCCGGGGCGGTGGTGCGCGGCGACGTCAACCATATCCACGTCGGCGCTGGCACTAACGTCCAAGACGGCTGCGTGCTCCACGTCACCCACCCAGGACCCCACGCCCCGGAAGGTTTTGCTCTCACTATCGGCCAGTTTGTCACCCTAGGTCACCGGGTCGTCGCCCACGGTTGCCAAATCGGCGACCGATGCCTGTTGGGAATCGGCGCCATCGTCATGGACGGGGCGGTATTGGGGAACGAAATCATTCTTGGGGCTGGAGCTTTGGTGCCTCCAGGCAAACACTTGGAAGGAGGGTATTTATACGTAGGGGTGCCAGCCCGCCAAATCCGCCCGTTGACTGAGGAAGAACGCGAATTCTTGCGTTACTCCGCCAACCACTACATCGAGCTCAAAAACCGCTATCTGAGCCTTTGATTTTGACCCGATGCGCATTCTCCATGCTGCCTCCCCACGCTGCTGCGGCGGACGCCTAGCGTTCGAGACCGTGATTCCGGCGCAAGTTTTGATATGATGCACGCGGTACAACCTGGGAGAATTCAGATGCGCCCCTACCAACACATCCTTCTGGCAACGGACTTTTCTGAACACGCAGAGCTTGTAGCCGAACGGGCCAAAGACCTAAGCGATCGCTATCAGGCCAAACTTAGCGTCTTGCACGTGGTGGACAACCTGCCGATTACCGACTCCACCTACGGCCCCATTATCCCTTTCGACGTAGACATCACCGAACAACTGATCTCCGCTTCCAAGGAGAAACTGAACCGTATCGGGGAGAAATTGGGCATTCCCGAGGATCGGCAGTGGGTCGAGATCGGTAGCCCCAAGGCGGAGATTGTGCGCGTGGCGGAAGTGGAACAGGCAGACCTCATCGTGCTCGGTTCTCATAGCCGCAAAGGACTTGGGATCCTGCTCGGTTCGACCGCATCCAGCGTCATTCTCCACGCCAAGTGCGATGTTTTAGCGGTGCGCTTGGTGGAATGACGCTATCTATTGGAGCTCGAGCAGGCGGTACAGGCCATCCAACACCAAGGTGTTCGGGCTGACGATTCCGACTACCTGACGACCGTCCACCACCAAGGCTCGCACTAGGTTATAGCGGGCAAACAGCCGCGAGCAATAACGGATGTCCATATCTGGATGGACGAGAATAGTCGGTTTTTCCATCACTTCGTAAACGTTGACGCGACTGGGCGAGCGGTCTTTAGCCAAGACGTGGCGGGCGATGTCGCCAGAAGTGATGAGGCCGTATTCGTCGTCTTCGTGGCGCTTGTTTACCACCAGCACTGAGGTCTTGAGGGTCTTCATCTGGCGCAGCGCTTCGCCCACCGTGGCCAAGCCGTCTATGCTGCCGAAATCGGTACGCATGATGTCGCGCACGCGGATTAAGGGTTTTTTCCGCTCCATACTCAGATTTCCTCCTCTACCAACGGCACCAGCTTCTCCATCTGATGGCGCACGCCTACGGCGTCCTCCACATCGACTTGAAACGCGATCCCGGTGCCTGGCGTCTCATCAAATCCAGCCGCCTTGGCAATCGCCTCTAGAATCGTGCGGCTTACATGCTCCTCGACCAGCAGCAATACCACATCGCGCTGGGCTTCTAAGGTCAGGCCCAGAAAGGTCTTAGGGCGTTCTATCCCTTCGCCGCGGGCACTGGTGATCACGGTCGCCCCGGTTGCCCCAAAATCGCGGGCCGTTTTTAAGACAAGATCGGTCTTGTCGTCCCCCACGAAAGCAATGATCAGCTTGAAACGCATTGTAGTTACCTCCTTATCCGCGCATACCAGGCTACCAATTGGGCATAGCCCAGCACGGTCATGATCGGAAACAAACAAGTGAATGCGATCAGCCCAAACCCGTCCAATAAAACGCTGCGCCCTGGCACCGACTTGGCCAATCCCAGTCCCAGGGCAGTCACCAAAGGCACGGTGACGGTAGACGTGGTCACCCCACCCGAGTCGTAGGCAAGACCGACGATCATCCGCGGTGCGAGCAGGGTCTGAGTCAGCACCAGGACATAGCAGGCCAAAATGTAGACTACCAGAGACCCGCCATTAATGATCCGATACGCCCCTAAAGTAATCCCCACGGCCACACCTACTGATACCGCCAAACGCAACCCCCACGGGTTGATCGCGCCGGCGGAGATTTCACGCGCTTTTAATGCGATCGCGATCAAGGCCGGTTCAGCTAGGGTGACGGTAAGCCCTAAGCTGACCGTGAACGCATACACCCACAAGTAATTCCCATCGCCCGATGCGGTAAGCTGCACCGCCATTGCCTCCCCCAAAGGGAACAGGGCTATCTCCAGCCCTTGGAGGAACAAAGCCATACCCAAAACGACAAATCCAAATCCCAAAACTACTTGGCGAAGATGCGGCAGAGGACGGCGGATCACGGCCAGCTGAAACACCAAAATGGTCGCCACGATAGGCGCACAATCGCGGATGGCCACGAGCAAGCTTTCGACTAAGTCCACGCCTTCCATAGCACGCCATAAAGCATGACGAAAATCATCGGCGTTAAGGAAGCAAACGCGATCAGCCCAAACCCGTCCACCAGCGGACTTCGCCCTTCGATGGAGTGAGCCAGCCCCACCCCTAAAGCGGTCACCAAAGGCACGGTGATGGTCGAAGTGGTCACCCCCCCGGAATCATAAGCGATACCGATGATTTCGGGCGGTGCCAGTGGTGTCACTGCCAACACCCCGATATACCCTAAGACCATTAACCAGGGCAAGGGCCAACCCCTGATAATGCGGATGACGCCAACTACCAGCGCTATCCCCACAGCCACCCCCACGCTCAAGCGCAGCCCCAAGGCGTAGCGTTCACAGAAAGCAGGGTCTTTGACCAGACCGCCTTCTACAGCCGCTTCGGCGGCTTTGTTAGCTACAGCGATCAGGGCCGGTTCTGCCACCGTGGTGGCAAACCCTAAACAAAAGGCAAAGCACAACATCCAAAACAGGCTTCCCTTGCGGGCGAAGGCATAAGCCAGCGCCTCCCCCAATGGAAACAGCGCCAACTCCAGTCCCCGGACGAAGAAAGTCAGCCCCAACACGGTCAACACGACTCCCGTCACCAAACTCAAGACGTTCGGCAGGGGCTTATGGATGATCACCACTTGGAACACCAGCACCACCGCCAGAACCGGCGCCAAGTCCAACAGGCTCAGCCCCAACTGGCGCAAAAAGGAAAGCATGTCACTAGCCTTAGCCAGCGGGGCCGGTCACCAATCAGTGGGTTTCCTGCTCCTGCTCTTTGAGTACGTGGTCGAGCTTGGTCTCTAAAGCCCCTAAGCGGCGATGAGTTTCTTCCTCCTGTTCCTTGAATATGTGCTCCAGTTTGGATTCGATGGCACTCAGGCGCTGGTGGGATTCTTTTTCCTGCTCTATTGAGTATATGGTCGATCTTTTTATCTAGATGCTCGATGCGTTCCATCACCTTTTGATGCATCTGCATACACTGCTGCATCATAGGCATAGACATGCCTTGCATCCCCATTCCCGGCTGCCCGCCTTGCATCCCCGGCATAGCCATTTCGCCCTGTTCCTGGGTGGGACGAATCTTGATTCGAAATTCACCCTCTTTTTCCGCACCTGCCCACGCCGCCGTCCCAAATACCGCCGCGCTCAGAGCCACGGCCAACCATGATAGTTTACGCATAACCCCGTCCTCCTAAGATTGAGTTTTTATTCAGGCGAGCCTAAATACCTCGGTCCGCCCATCCCGCTCGATGATGAGCTTCCCTTCCCGCGCCAGCCAACCAATCGCGCGTTGGACTTCCTTGCTGTTCAGGCCGGTTTCCGCCTCCAATTTGGAGGACGAAGCTTCTCCGACCCGCTCCAGACAATGCCATATCTTACCCGCCGCCAGGCCGATCTCCTCGCCCCGGGTAGTCTCCACACTTGGTTTTGCTTTTGCTGCCGGCTTGGCCGGACCTTGCTTTGCTGTACTGCTCGATTTTGCCGAACCTTGCTTTTTATCGCTCATCTTACATCCCCTTATAATGCAGTCGCTGTCTTATATACCTTAATTTCCCCCGGCCGCGCCATCCTCGGGCAACACGATGTTGACCTCTAAGATCTCGCGGTCTTCATCCTGCTCCATCTGGATAGAGATCGCATCGAGGTCCACATTCACGTACTTGCGGATCACCGCCAACAACTCTTGCTGCATCTGCGGCAAATAACTGGGAGCATTGCGCATACCGCGCTCATGGGCGACCAGAATCTGCAAGCGTTCCTTGGCTACCTGGGCGCTCTTGGGACGGGAGGCACGGAAATAATCTAAAAGTCCCATCGCTTACCCCCCCCACAACCTACTGAACAGGCCCTTGCGTTCAGGACGGATAAAACGATGGGGAATATCCTCCCCCAGATAACGCGCCACTGCGTCCCGATAAGCGCGGCCGGCGTCGCTTTTTTCGTCTAAGATCACCGGTATTCCCTCGTTCGAAGCGCTCAAGACCGTCTGAGACTCGGGGATGACGCCAAGCAAAGGCAGCGCCAAGATTTCCAACACGTCGTCTACGCTTAGCATCTCTCCCCTTTTGACCCGTTCCGGGACATAACGGGTAAGGAGAAGATGCTCGCGGATCGGCTCCTCTCCCAGCTCGGCCCGGCGCGATTTGCTCGAGAGAATTCCGATCATCCGGTCGGCGTCCCTAACCGAAGAAACCTCCGGGTTGCTGACTACGATCGCATCGTCGGCATAATACATAGCTAAAAACGCGCCCTTCTCAATCCCAGCCGGAGAATCGCAAACCACGTACTCAAATTCCTGCGAGAGTTGCTCAAGCACCCGGCCGACCCCTTCCTTGGTCAGAGCTTCCTTGTCTCGAGTCTGGGACGCTGGAAGAATAAACAGGTTTTCGCAGCGTTTGTCGCGGATCAGGGCCTGACGCAGCGTGGCCTCTTCGTTGATGACGTTGATGAAGTCGTACACCACCCGGCGTTCACAACCCAGGATTAAATCCAAATTCCTCAAACCTACGTCGAAGTCGATCACCGCAGTACGGTGCCCACGCAAGGCCAACCCCATCGCTAAAGACGCCGAAGTAGTCGTTTTGCCGACACCGCCCTTGCCCGAGGTCACCACGATAATTCTCGCCACGCAATTACCTCCAGTTCGTCTGCAATTTCAC
Organism: uncultured Methylococcales bacterium; assembly: GCA_964654415.1. Taxonomy (GTDB): domain Bacteria; phylum Pseudomonadota; class Gammaproteobacteria; order Methylococcales; family Methylothermaceae; genus Methylohalobius. Next base: position 21,771 of record CAZZIP010000017.1, read on the forward strand.
AAACTTTCAATGATCAATGCAGTATCCCGCATATAAATTTGGACTGAGCGCCCCCGCACCGACTCATCCAGATCCTCGTTCACCCGGTAATGCCCTGCGATGGAGACCAGCTCCGCCTGAAGATCCCGGCAAAAAATCCGGCACTCGGTATCGCCCCGCACGCCGGCCAAAGCCCGCCCGCGCAAAGTACCATAGATATGGATATGGCCATCGGCCATGACCTCAGCGCCATGGCCTACTGACGCCAGCACGATCAGATCGGTGCCTTTGGCATACACGCGCTGACCGGATCGCACCGGCTGAGTGACAAGTTGCGACTTGGCAGACGCAGGGATTGCGGTGGGCCTTTGCTCTGCAGGTTCAAACAAGGTGGTGCGGTTGCCTGCGACCGGCGCATCGGCCAGCAGCGCAAGTTGCAGGGAAGCTGCAGTCCGGCGCAACGCCTCGTCTCCACCTCGCAGACCCACTGGAATCATTCCAAACTGCTTACACTGTTCCAACAGCAACGCCAAATCGAGATTGGATTTGTCCGCCAGTGCAGAGACATCGATCACCACCGGAGCGCTGCGAAAAAACTCGGGAGCCTTGGCGATCTGCTGGGTCAATTGCACCATCACGACCGCCAAATCGCTGCTCAGCAGCCGAACGATAGGTAAGGTCACTGACCCCCCCTTGATCTCCACCGCCGGCGGAAATTTAAGACCGTTGGAATGCATAAGGCCCAAAGGCGCTAAATCGGTGGGCAAATAATATTGAATGGACATGGATTGTAGCACCATCCTTCCAATCCGGTAAATGCTTCTTCAAACGGTTTTTTCTTACTGATCTTCTATGGATTTACGCTTGCATTCGTTCATCCGATGCTTTAGCTTTAACGCTATAGGCTAGGGGTGCGCCGCAAGACCTGAAGCGGCGCTGAGAGATACCCTTTGAACCTGATCCGGATAATACCGGCGTAGGGAAGCTTTAAGGTCTTTCCCTACGCTTAACCTGACCGTAGGAGAGACCGATGAACGCTATTCCAGATAAGTTTCAGCAAAACATTCGCATCAAACAAGATGCGATCAAACCGTTTCCTGCCTCCACCAAGATTTATCTCAAGGGCAGCCGCGAGGACCTGCGCGTTCCCATGCGTCGGGTCGATCAGAGCCCAACTCGAACCTCTTCCGGACAGGTGGACAATCCGCCGGTCTATATTTACGACACCTCCGGTCCTTACACCGATCCTAACGTCAAAATCGATTTGACGCGCGGGCTTTCGCCTTTGCGCCTTGGCTGGATCGAGGAACGCGGCGACAGCGAACAACTGCCTGGACCTTCTTCCGAATATGGCCTAAAACGCCTTAAAGATCCCAAGACCTCCTATCTGCGCTTTCCCAACTTGCGCTCGCCCAGGCGCGCCAAACCCGGCGCCAACGTGACTCAGATGCACTACGCCCGGCGCGGCATCATCACTCCGGAGATGGAATTCGTCGCCATCCGCGAGAATCAGAATCTGGAAGCCATGCGCGAGGCTTACGGTCAAAGGCTGCATCCAGGGGAAGCGTTCGGTGCCAGGTTCCCTAAACAGATCACTCCGGAATTTGTCCGCCAGGAAATCGCTGCTGGGCGCGCTATCATTCCGGCCAATATCAACCATCCAGAATCCGAACCGATGATCATCGGCCGCAATTTCTTAGTCAAAGTCAACGCCAACTTAGGCAACTCGCCGGTGACCTCCAGCATCGAGGAAGAAATCGAAAAGATGCTGTGGGCGATCCGCTGGGGAGCCGATACGGTCATGGATCTTTCGACCGGCAAACACATTCACGAAACCCGCGAGTGGATCGTTCGCAATTCGCCGGTTCCAGTAGGGACGGTACCGATTTATCAAGCGCTGGAAAAAGTCGGAGGGAAAGCCGAGGAGCTGAGCTGGGAGATCTTCCGCGACACCCTGATCGAACAGGCCGAGCAGGGAGTGGACTACTTCACCATTCACGCCGGCGTGCGCCTGGCCTACATCCCCTTGACCGCAAATCGCGTCACCGGGATCGTCTCCCGCGGCGGTTCGATCATCGCCAAATGGTGCCTGGCCCACCATCAAGAAAATTTCCTCTATACCCACTTTGAGGAAATCTGTGAAATCATGAAAGCGTATGACGTGGCCTTCTCCTTAGGCGACGGCCTGCGGCCGGGCTCGATCGCCGACGCCAACGACCAAGCCCAGTTTGCCGAGCTCAAAACCTTGGGCGAGCTCACTAAGATCGCCTGGAAGCACGACGTGCAGGTGATGATCGAAGGACCGGGGCATATCCCGCTTCACTTGGTCAAGGAAAACGTCGATCGCGAACTGGTCGAATGCTTCGAAGCGCCTTTTTACACCTTGGGACCTTTGGTCACCGATATCGCCCCCGGCTACGACCACATCACTTCCGCTATCGGCGCCGCCAATATCGGCTGGTACGGCACCGCTATGCTTTGCTACGTAACCCCCAAAGAGCACCTGGGACTACCGGACAAAGAAGACGTGCGGCAGGGAATCGTTACCTACAAGATCGCCGCCCATGCCGCGGACTTGGCCAAGGGACATCCGGCTGCCCAGTACCGCGACAACGCCCTGTCCAAAGCCCGGTTTGAATTTCGTTGGGAGGACCAATTCAACTTGAGCCTCGATCCGGAAAAGGCGAGAGAATTCCACGACCAGACCCTACCCCAGGAAGCCGCCAAAGTCGCCCACTTTTGCTCCATGTGCGGCCCGCATTTTTGCTCGATGCAGATCAGCCAGGAAGTACGCGCAGCTGCCGCCCAGGAAGTCGAAGCGGGCCTTAAGGAAAAAGCCAGGGAGTTCTTGGCGGCGGGGGCAGAGATTTATCAAAAGATTTAAGCAAAAAACCGGTGCAGCATCTGCTCTACCATCCTCCAGGTTACGAAAGGGGGTTTTTTGACCACGGTGACGATGAGGGTATCTCGGTCAAACCGATAGCTGCCCTCTAGCCCTCTTCCGGAGAAATGCCCTTGGACCTTATCGGCAATAAAGCAGATCGCATTTGCCAAAGCCATTTCCTGAGCTTTGCTGACTAGGATTTCAGGATGTTGTTTGACGTGAATTTCGAAGGTTCGAGACATCGACACAACCTGCCATCACAATGACTATTTCATAATACCGCCATGAGCGATCCGCGCCAATTCATCCCCCTCAATATCGCTGTCCTCACCGTCTCCGATACCCGTACCGAGGCCACCGACAGTTCGGGCAGACTCCTCGTCGAACGGCTGCAAAACACAGGTCATCGTTTGGTGGCCAAGCGCATCGTCCCCGACGACATCTATCAGATCCGAGCGGTCGTCTCGGCCTGGATCGCCGATCCTGCCGTCGATGTGATCCTCACTACCGGCGGCACCGGGGTCACCGGTCGCGACGGTACGCCGGATGCGGTACTGCCGCTTTTGGACAAAGTGCTCGACGGCTTCGGCGAAGTGTTTCGCTTTATTTCTTATCAGGAAATCGGCACCTCCACTATCCAATCACGGGCGCTGGCAGGAGTGGCCAACGGGACTTACGTGTTTTGCCTTCCAGGATCGAAAAACGCCTGCATCACCGCCTGGGACAAATTGATCCAGGCGCAGCTTGATTTTCGCACTCGCCCCTGCAATCTGGTAGAGTTGCTGCCGCGTCTTTTGGAAACGAGGTAACCTTATGCTGCAGTTGATTTTAGCCTGCGCGTTTTTCTTAGGGATCCATTTGGGAATCTCGGGCACCGAGCTGCGTTACCGGTTGATCTTGCGCTATGGCGAGAGAGCTTACCGGCTGGGGTTTTCAGTAGCGGCTTTGGCCGGACTTATCTGGCTGATCTTTGCCTGGAGAAGAGCGCCTTATCTTCCCCTATGGGATTCTCCCCTGATCTTCCGCTATCTGGCGGTGCTACTCATGCCGCTGGCCTTCTATCTGGGAGTGGCGGCGTTTACCACCAAAAACCCAGCGTTGACGGCGCAAACTGAACTCCCCCAAGAACGCTTAGCGTATGGGGTGCTGCGCATCACCCGCCATCCCCTGATGTGGGGTATCGCCCTGTGGTCGGGGTTACACCTTCTGGCTAACGGCGACTTGGCCGCGGTGATCTTCTTCGGCACGTTTTTGGTTCTGGCCGTCAAAGGTACCTTCGACCTGGACAAAAAACGCTTGAAAGAACATGGGGAGCGCTGGCAGCGCTACCTTGAGGTTACCTCCAACCTGCCTTTTTGGGCCATCCTTCAAGGCCGACAGAGACTTATCTGGCAGGAGCTGAGCTTCTGGCAAATCGCGCTAGCGCTGGTGCTCTACGGCGGTTTGCTTCACGCCCACGCCAGACTGTTTGGGGTAGCGCCTTTAGGATGAAGGCAAACGTTTGCTCTAAGTTCCTGTTTCCTGCCGCCTTGCTGGCGGCTTTGGGAGTGATTGCAGGCGCCTTGGGGGCACACGCGCCTTGGCTGACCGACCCAATGCGTGCGACTTGGGAGACGGCGGTGCGTTACCAGATGTGGCACGCTTTAGGGCTTGGGTTAATCGCTCACCTAGAGCGCACGCCCTGGACGCAATGGGGCGGGTATCTGATGCTGTTGGGAGTCGTGCTGTTTTCCGGCAGCCTTTATCTTTTAGCCTTGAGCGGCCTGCTCTGGCTGGGTAAGATTACACCCTTTGGAGGATCGCTGCTGATCACCTCCTGGTTGCTCGTGGCTTGGCACGGATGGAGGAACCCTTAATGCCTGAAACTCCCAAACCGATTTATCTCAAAGACTACCGGCCGCCGGCGTATCTGGTAGATCGCATTGATCTTGAGTTCGACCTCGATCCAGATGCAACGCGCGTCAAAGCGCACCTGTCCTTTCGCCGCAACCTCGCTTCCTCCGCCCCAAACACCTTGATTCTGGACGGCGAGGAACTCGCGCTTTGCGCCATCGCCATGAACGGCGCCCCCTTGCCTGAGACGCGCTACCAAATCGAGGGGGATCGCCTTATCCTCCCAGATGTCCCCGAGGCGTTTACCCTAGATACCGAAGTGTTGATCCATCCTCAGGCCAACACCCGACTGGAGGGCTTGTACGTCTCCAAAGACCTGCTTTGCACTCAGTGCGAGGCGGAAGGTTTCCGCCGGATTACTTATTTCCCCGACCGCCCGGACGTAATGGCGCGCTTTCGTGTCACGCTCAGGGCAAATAAAACCCGTTATCCGGTGTTGCTCAGCAACGGCAATTTGATCGACCAGGGAGAGCTAGACGACGGGCGGCATTTTGCGGTATGGGAAGACCCTTTTCCTAAGCCTTGTTATCTGTTCGCCTTGGTGGCAGGGGCCCTAGCAAAACGCAGCGCCAGCTTCACGACCCGATCGGGGCGCAAAGTGCTGTTGGAGCTTTACGTCGAGCCTCACGACCTCGACAAGTGCAATCATGCGCTGGCCTCTTTACAGCGCGCGATGGCTTGGGACGAGCAAAGATATGGCCGCGAATACGATCTGGACCGCTACATGATCGTGGCGGTCAGCCACTTCAACATGGGGGCGATGGAGAACAAAGGGCTAAATTTATTTAACGCCCAATATGTCCTGGCCAAGGCAGAAACCGCCACTGACGCTGATTACGAGCACATTCTCTCGGTCATCGGCCACGAGTATTTCCACAACTGGACCGGCAACCGCGTCACTTTGCGCGATTGGTTCCAGCTTTCTTTGAAAGAAGGGCTTACCGTCTTCCGCGAGCAGCAGTTCGCCGCCGACCAGGGTTCTGCCGGCGTGCGCCGGATCGAGGACGTCAACCTCTTAAGAACGCGCCAGTTCCCCGAGGACGAAGGCCCCTTAGCCCATCCAGTGCGGCCTGAGTCTTACATCGAGATCAACAACTTCTACACCATGACGGTATACGAAAAAGGCGCCGAAGTCATTCGGATGCTCCACACGTTACTGGGTGAGGAAGGGTTTCGCCGCGGGATGGATTTGTATTTTACCCGCCACGACGGCCAGGCGGTGACTTGCGAAGACTTCGTCCGGGCGTTGGCAGACGCCAACAACATCGATTTATCGCAATTTATGCGCTGGTATACCCAAGCCGGCACCCCCAAGCTCGAGGTGAAAACTGCCTACGATCCGGCGCGCCAGGCTTTCACCTTGACCCTGCGCCAGTCTTGTCCCCCCACGCCGGGCCAGCCGCACAAAGAACCGTTCGTGATCCCGATCCGCTTGGGGCTGTTAGGCCAAGACGGCAAGGAAATCCCGTTGCGGCTGGAAGGAGAAGACAAAACCTCCAGCACCTGCCGCGTGTTAGCGCTCACTGAGACCGTGCAAAGCTTTGTGTTTGTCGAGGTGTCGGAAAAACCGGTGTTGTCTTTGCTGCGTGGGTTTTCGGCACCGGTCAAGCTGGATTATCCCCGCCCGCCCGAGGAGTTAGATTTCCTCTGGCGCCACGATGTTGATCCCTTCGTACGCTGGGACGCCGGCCAGTCCCTGATCTCGGCCATGTTGCTCAAACAGCTTAAATCCAGTCCTTTCCAGCTGGATTCCAAGCTCAAGGCCGGGTTCTCTGCCCTCTTGACCGATCCCCTGGAGGATCTGTCTTACACCGCCTTACTTTTGACCTTACCTGAGGAGGACTATCTGGCCGAGCAAATGGCGGTCATCGACCCTGACGCCATCCACCGCGTCCGCGAGCAGGCAAGACGGGCGCTTGCCGAAGCCTTAAGCGAGGAGTTTTTAGCCTGTTATTTTCGCCACCACCGCCCCGAGGAAGCCGAAGACACCTCCGCAGCCGCCATCGGCCGAAGACGGCTGAAGAACACTTGCCTTGGATATCTCGCTTGTCTTGGCACAGAAACCGCCCAAGTGCAGATTTTGGAGCAATTCGAGCAGGCCCGAAACATGACCGACCAGCTCGCCGCCCTCAAAGTCATCGTCCACCACGATTACCCAGCCCACGCCCAATGTTTGGCGAAGTTTTATCAGCGCTTCCAAGATGAGCCTCTAGTTATCGATAAATGGTTTGCGATCCAAGCCAGCTCGCCACAGCCAGGAGCACTCGAGCGGGTCAAAGCGTTGCTCGCCCATCCCGACTTCGACCTCGGCAACCCCAACCGCGTCCGCGCGGTGCTTTTGGCCTTTGCGCGCCAGAATCCGGTCAACTTTCACCGCCTGGACGGAGCAGGCTATCGGCTTTTGACAGACTATCTGCTTGAGATTGACCGCCGCAACCCGCAACTTGCCGCGCGCTTGGCTCAGCCGCTTGCGGCGTGGCGGCGTTACGACCCGATCCGGCAACAGCATATGCGCTCTGAACTTGAGCGCTTGTTGCAGACGCCTGCCTTGTCCAAAGATTTATTCGAAATCGCCAGCAAAGCGCTGGCGGTAACATAGTTGTAACAAGCCTAGGGCAAGATAACACGGATAAAACAACTTAAGGGGTCTCACGTGATACCGAAATCATTATCGCTTTTGCTGGTAGGTACCTTCGTGCTAAGCGGCCAAGCGCTTGGGCGCGACTATATTTACGCAGTTGGTTCCTCCACGGTCTATCCGTTCACCACCCTGGTCGCCGAACGCTTCGCTAAAAGCACCGGTTTCCCTGCCCCCAAGGTCGAGTCCACCGGAACCGGCGGCGGGATGAAGCTGTTTTGCGAAGGGATAGGAGTTCAGCACCCGGACATAGAAAACGCCTCGCGCCGGATCAAACCATCCGAGTTTGAAACCTGCCAAAAGAACGGGGTCAAGGAAATCATCGAGATTAAAATCGGCTATGACGGCATAGTTCTTGCGCATTCGCGCAAATCCCCGCCCTGGAAAGATCTGACCCTGCGCCAAGTGTGGTTGGCTCTAGCAAAACAGGTGCCCGATCCCAAGGGCGGCGAGAAGTTGATCCCCAACCCGTACCAAAAATGGCGCGACATCGATCCTTCTCTGCCCGATTTGGAGATCAAGGTCTACGGCCCGCCGCCCACCTCCGGTACCCGCGATGCTTTCGTGGAACTGGCCATGGAGGGGGGATGCAGCCATTTCGCCTGGATCAAGGCGTTAAAGGAAAAAGACGAGGCGCGCTTTAAGGAAATCTGCCACACCATCCGCGAGGATGGCGCCTATGTCGAAGCGGGAGAAAACGACACCTTAATCGTGCGCAAGCTGGAAGCCGATCCCCATTCCTTAGGGATCTTCGGCTATAGCTTCCTGGATCAGAACATCGACCTGATTGCAGGAGCGCCCGTCGATGGGGTCGAGCCTACTTTCGAGAACATCGCCGCGGGTACCTACCCGATTTCACGGCCGCTTTACATCTACGCCAAAAAAGCCCATCTAGGGATGATCCCCGGTATTCCTCAATTCTTGGACGAATACACGAGCGAAAAAGCCTGGGGAGAAGAAGGGTATCTGGCAGACAAGGGCCTGATTCCGATGCCTGAGGAGGAGCGGGAAAAATATCGTAAAATCGCCCGCGAGTTGATTCCCCTTCAATCCCTATAATCGGATTTCAGCGAAAATCGAGTAAAATGGCGCGCGGGCAACATGAGGTTTCCCGCGCGCGATTTTTTCGCAGATCCAAACCATGCAACCTAGCACTTTGATCCTGATTCTCCTAGGTCTAACCGCCTGCGCTTATTACCTTGGACTGAGGCGGGCGATGGCCGCCAGCAGCGGACCGGTTCGCCGGCTGCATTCTTTGCCTCATTATTACGGCTACTACGTGGCCCTTTGGTGCAGCCTGCCGGCCTTTTTCATCCTGGGTTTGTGGCTCGCCTTGGACGACCGCATCATCACCCAACTGGTAATCGCCGCGCTGCCTGAGGAGATCCAAAGTCTCCCCCCACAGCAACTCAACCTGATCCTCAATCAGGTGAAAAACGCCCTCTTAGGAGATATTCCAGCCAACGATCCAGTCATCCAGACTGCAGCCGACCATTACCGCTACCTCAAAACCTTGAGCGATCGCTGCCTGACGGTGCTCGCCTTAGCCGCTGCCGGGATAGGCGCGGCCTGGGCAAGAACTAAGGTCCGGCCAGAATTACGGGCGCGCAACCAGGTGGAAAAAGCGATCGAAGTTTTCCTCATCGCCAGCTCTACGCTGGCTATCCTCACCACTATCGGGATCGTCTTGTCGGTCCTGTTCGAGTCCCTGCGTTTCTTTCAGTTGGTGCCGGTGACCGAATTCCTGTTCGGCACCAATTGGAGCCCACAGCTTGCGATCCGCCCCGACCAGGTGGGTGCCTCCGGCGCCTTCGGCTTTATCCCCCTACTCACCGGCACTCTGCTCGTCTCTGCGGTTGCCATGGCAGTTGCCGTTCCATTGGGACTGCTGTCGGCTATCTATCTGGCCGAATTCGCCCATCCCCGGGTACGGGCGGTGGTCAAGCCGCTGCTTGAGATCCTTGCTGGGGTGCCCACGGTAGTTTATGGTTTTTTCGCCGCTCTGGTGGTCGCCCCTTTCCTCCGCGATCTGGGCAGCGTCCTTGGCCTCAGCATCTCCTCGGAAAGTGCTTTAGGAACTGGACTGGTCATGGGGATCATGATCATCCCCTTCGTCTCCTCGCTTTCGGAAGACGTCATCCATGCCGTACCGCAAGCCCTGCGCGACGGCGCCTTTGCCCTGGGAGCCACACGCGCCGAGGCCATCACCCAGGTGGTGATCCCGGCGGCGCTGCCAGGAATCGTCGGCGGGATTTTATTGGCGATCTCTCGCGCCATCGGCGAAACCATGATCGTAGTGATGGCCGCTGGCCTCACCGCCCGTCTGACTGCCAACCCATTGGAATCGGTCACCACCATCACGGTGCAGATCGTCTCTCTGTTAATCGGCGACCAGGAATTCGACTCCCCCAAGACCCTAGCTGCATTCGCTTTAGGGCTGGTGTTGTTTGTGATCACCTTGGGCCTGAACGTCCTGGCTTTGTATGTGGTGCGCAAATATCGGGAAAGCTATGAGTAGCCAAGCCTGCTCTTCAGTAGACCGGATTGTCGCTGGCGTCTCCCGGCGCCGCGCTCGGGAAACCCGCCTGAGGCTGTATGGAGTCCTGGCTGTGACTGTAGGTCTCCTCCTATTAGGAATCCTGCTGACCAGCATCGTCTTGCTGGGCTGGCGTGCTATCTGGCAAACCCAGCTGGCTTTGGACGTCTATTTCGATCCGCAAATTATCGCCCCGGAGGGACGCTTGGACTCAGATTCCCTGCGCCGTGCCGACTATGAAGCGCTGATAAAGCGCGCTTTGAAGGAATTGTTCCCGCAAGTGGAAGGCCGGGCAAGCCGAGCGCTTTACCGATTAGCGAGCGCCGGCGGCGCGGATCAATTACGCAATATGGTGCTGGCTGACCTCCGCACAATTGGCACCAGACAACGAATTTGGTTGCCGGCAAGCAGTGATGTGGACCTGTTCGTAAAAAGCGGGATTGGGGCGCAGAAAGTTGCATCCTTACGGCCCTGGATCGACCAACTGATCGCCCAGGGCCGGCTTAAAAAACGCTTCAATACCACCTTTTTCACCGCCGGCGACTCGCGCGAACCGGAGATGGCCGGTATCTTGGGAGCGCTGCTGGGCTCGTTTTACACCATCGGCCTGACCCTAGCCTTATCTTTCCCCTTAGGCGTTGCCGCCGCTGTGTACCTGGAAGAGTTTGCGCCGAAGAAAAACTTCTGGGTGGACCTGATCGAGGTCAACATTAATAACTTGGCCGCAGTTCCCTCGATCGTCTTTGGCTTGCTAGGATTGGCAGTATTTTTGAATTTCTTCGGCCTGCCGCGCTCGACTCCTCTGGTAGGCGCGCTGGTGCTGACGCTCATGACCCTGCCTACCATCATCATCGCTTCGCGAGTGGCGCTTCAGGCCGTCCCGCCCTGGATCCGCGACGCTGCCTTGGGGATTGGGGCGTCGAAAATGCAGGTGGTCTTGCACCACGTGCTGCCCCTGGCCCTACCGGGGATGCTCACTGGCGCTATCATCGGCACCGCCCGCGCTTTGGGCGAAACTGCGCCGCTGTTGATGATCGGGATGGTGGCGTTCATCGTCGATATCCCCAAAGGATTCCTCGATCCGGCTACTGCCCTGCCGGTGCAGATTTACCTTTGGGCTGATAGCGCCGAACGCGGCTTTATCGAGCGCGCCGCTGCTGCCATCATCGTATTGTTGCTATTCATGCTGCTTATGAACGCCCTGGCGATTTTCTTGCGCCGGCATTTCGAGCGCCGTTGGTAAAAACCTAAATAAACTATGTCAAACCTAAGCAATACACCCCTTGCGACCGAGCTTCCCCTTCAGGCATCGGCCACCCCCGCTGCGGAACCGGCCACGCGCAGTCAGCTTGAGGAATTGCCACAGACCGCCATCGGCGACTACACTGTCCCCGATCCGCGCATGACTTGCCGTAGCGTCAACGTGTTCTACGGCGAAAAACAGGCGATCTTCAACGTCAATCTGGACATCGGCCGGTGCGAGGTGATCGCCCTGATCGGCCCTTCAGGTTGTGGTAAATCCACCTTTTTACGGTGCTTAAACCGCATGAACGACACCATCGAAGGCTGCCGGGTAGAAGGGGAGATCAAGCTCGATGGAATAGACATCTACCGCGATGAGCTAGACCCTGTAATTTTGCGCGCCCGAGTGGGGATGGTGTTTCAAAAACCCAATCCCTTCCCTAAATCGATTTATGCTAACGTCGCCTACGGTCCGCGCATCCACGGCTTGGCGAAAAACCGCACCGAACTGGACGAAATCGTCGAGGACTCGCTCAAAAAAGCTGGGCTGTGGAAGGAGGTCAAAGATCGCCTCGACCAGCCCGGCACCAGCCTGTCCGGCGGCCAGCAGCAGCGCCTGTGTATCGCCCGGGCGATCGCGGTCAACCCAGAAGTGTTGCTCATGGACGAACCGTGCTCAGCGCTAGACCCTATTGCCACCGCGACCATCGAGCAATTGATCGACGAGCTGCGCGATAAGTACTCCATCGTCATCGTCACCCACAACATGCAGCAGGCCGCGCGCGTTTCCCAGCGCACTGCTTACTTTCACTTGGGCCGGCTGATCGAGATCGGTCCCACCGCCAAGATCTTCACCAATCCGCGCCATCCTTTAACCGAAGACTACATCACTGGGCGTTTTGGCTGATTACCTCTCTGTTTTGGCCAGGTAAAAGTCCCCTAAGGCCGCAATTTTTAGTCCATTGGGATGGGCTAAAAAGCCCCTCCCCTACGCTCGATTTTGGACTATCTTTAAAAAGAATAGGGAACTTGTCTTAAATCCAAGATGATTTCGTTAGCGCTGCCTTTTGTTAAATTGATGGTAACCATCGCGGTGGTGGAAGCGGCAATCATGGGGGGGTTAACTGTCTTGCCGCAATTTGGGTTAAGCCTAAATCCTGTCTCAGAGGCTTTTGTCGATGCAGCCTTGCTGACTCTTCTTGGTACACCCGCCGTATGGTTTTTAAATTTAAGACCGCTTAAACGCACCTTGTCCGCTCACTGGCAAAGCGCCGCAGAAATCGGCGAGCTGCGGCAAGCGTTAGATTCTTGCGGGGAAATGATTTTGCTCACCGACTCCAAAGGCAAAATCGGCTTTGTCAACCGCGCTCTGCTTCAGGCGACCGGATTTACCGCCGAAGAGCTGTTAGGCCGCACGCCTCAAGTGCTAGACAGCCCCCGCGCCTGCCGGAAGACGCTTCAAGCGATGGCTGAAGCGCTTGCATCCGGCCGTTCCTGGTCGGGAAGGGTCTTGCAGCGGCGCAAAGGTCGTTCCCCTGTTCCGATACCGATCGAAGGTCAAACCCAAGCGCCTGACTCTTGCGAATACTGGGCAGAGATAAACGTCTCGCCGATTCTATCCCCGCAAGGGAGACTGTCAGGTTATATCCAGATCCAACGCGACGTCTCGGCTGAAGTCGAGAAAGAGGCGCGCAAGCGCCGTGAGCAGCAAGACACCCAAGCGCGCCTTAACATTGCCCAAGTTTTAGCCTCCCCCATACCGCTTCAAGATCGGCTGATTCAGGTACTAGAAATTCTCTTTGATCTTCCCGATATGGCCTTACAGCGCAAAGGCGGGCTGTTCCAACGCCAAGGCGAAGGGCTTAGTCTCTATCTTCTCCACGGCGAGTTCTCCGAGGAGTTTCGCACTAAAGAGCAGTTTGTCCCGCTCGGCGAATGCCTGTGCGGACGAGCGGCGCTTGCTGGGGAAGTTTTAGTTTCCGACGACTGCTTTTGCGATCCGCGCCACGAACGGCGCTTTACCAACATGCAGCCCCACGGACACTATATTGTCCCACTCCGCTATCAGGAAAACATTTTAGGCGTTTTGTTCCTGTACACGGATCCTTATCCTGCAAACGACCCAAGCCGGTTGGCGTTTCTGACTCAAGCGGGCGAGATGCTGGCTTTAGCCCTTTTGCACGAGGAAGCCAAACAGACGCTTCAGACAGCGCACGACGAAGCCATGCGCGCCGCCCAAGCCAAAGCAGCGTTTTTAGCCAACATGAGCCATGAGATCAGAACCCCTATGAACGGGGTACTCGGAATGTTGGAGCTGCTAAAAGACACCGAGCTGACTGCTGAGCAACACGATCTGGTCCATACCTGCCTAGCTTCGGCCGAGGCGCTGCTTGAGATCCTTAACGACATTTTAGACTTCTCTAAGCTCGAGGCGGGCAAGTTAGAGGTCGAAAACGTGCCTTTCAATCTAGTCGACCTGGTTGAGGAGACGCTCTCTGTCTTAGCGCCTTGCGCCTACGCCAAAGGGCTAGAGGTCAATTTGATCATCCCGCCTTCCTTCGAGTCTCAACGCTTAGGCGACCCGACGCGCATCCGCCAGGTACTCTCCAATTTAGTCGGCAACGCGATTAAATTCACCGAACGCGGCGAGGTGACGGTCGAAATTTTCGCCCAAGGCGAGACAGTCCAATTTAAGGTGCAAGACACGGGCATCGGCATTGCCCCCGAAGTGCAGGCGCGCCTGTTTCAGCCTTTCACCCAGGCCGACGCCTCCACCACCCGCCGCTTCGGCGGCACAGGTTTAGGCCTTGCGATCTGCCGCCAGCTGGTCGAGAAAATGGGCGGCTGGATCGGGGTAGAAAGCGCCGAAGGCAAAGGGAGCACGTTCACTTTTGAACTACCTCTGCCTCCGTCAGGGGAAGTCGCGCCTTTTGAGCGCTTGTCGCCACTTACCGGCAAACGCGCCCTGATCGTAGACGACAACGCCACCAACCGCAAAATTTTAACCAGCTATCTCACCCACTTGGGCTGGGAAGTCGCCCAAGCCGAAGACGGTTTCAGAGCGCTGGCTTATTTGACCGCCCAATCCCCCCCTGATCTCCTAGTCATCGACGGCCATATGCCGGGTATGGACGGCTTAGAACTGGCTAAGGCGCTGATATCCTTGCCTAAGCTTGCTGCCAGCAAACGCGTGCTGTTAACTTCAGGTACCCTGCTCAGCTTAGAGCAACGCCAAGAGGCCGGCATTGACGCCTGCCTGCCCAAACCCATCCGTCGCAGCAAACTGAGCGAAGTGTTACAAAACCTGTTTGGCACCTCGCACGCTAACGCTTCCGCGCACCGTGCTCCGTGCGATTTGCCCACCTGGCCTAAGGCGCGCGTACTCGTAGTCGAAGACAACTCCGTTAACCAAAAAGTAATCGCCAAGCTCCTTGCGCACTTTGCGCTGCAATACAAACTGGCCGCGAACGGCCAAGAAGCCTTAAGTCTGTTAACCAAGGAACCCTTTGACCTGGTACTCATGGACTGCCAGATGCCGGTCTTAGACGGCTATCAGGCCACCCGCCTTCTGCGGACTAAAGAACGCGAACAGGGCTTAAAGCGCATCCCGGTCGTAGCGCTCACTGCCCACGCCGGCGAAGGCGAGCGGGAAAAATGTTTATCTTGCGGTATGGATGAGTACCTTGCCAAACCCATCAGCCGCCAGGCGCTGGAACAAATGCTCGTTCGTTTCTTAGGGCCGCCGGAAAGGGCGAAAAATATTTCGCCCCCATCGTCGCTGTTCGACCGCGATCTTGCCTTGCAGAACCTAGACGGCGACGAAGAACTTTTGGCCGAACTGATCGCTTTGTTTTTAGCAGAAGCCCCTAAACGCCTAGCCGCCTTAGAAGAAGCCCAACGCCGAGGCGATCTGGCCGCGCTCAAAGAGGCTGCCCATGCGCTCAAAGGCATGGCGGCGCAGATTGGCGCCGTATGCCTTAAAGACCAAGCTGCCAGTTTGGAACAAGCCGCCAAACAAGGAATAGGCGATCCCGGCGGAGAGCACACTCAACGCTTAGCCCAAACCTTGCGTGAGCTATTGCCCCTCTTAAAGGAGCGCGCCTATGGCTGACGAAGCTTTATTGTTTGCCGAACTCAAAGCCGCCGAACGCCTGCCCTCGCCGCAGGGAGTGGCGCTCAAAGTGCTGGAATTGAGCAGCCAAGAAGACGCTCCTTTAGAGGACATCGCTCGCCTCATCCAGGCCGACCCGGCCTTAAGCGCCAAGGTCTTGAATTTTGCCAACTCCCCCTTGATCGCCCCTAGGCGCCCCATCGCTTCGATTCATGAAGCATTGATCCGCATCGGCTTGAATGCCGCACGTGCCTTAGTATTATCTCTCTCGCTCCTGGGATGCCATCCCATCGCCCAATGCCCGGCGTTCGACTACCCGCGCTTTTGGGCCAAATCACTAGCGCGCGCGGTGGCTTTGAGCAAGCTCGCCGAACGCCGGCGCGTTTTAGCGCCTGAAGAGGCTTTCGTCTTGGGATTACTCGCCCATATCGGCCAACTGGCACTGGCTACTGCCTGGCCAGAAGAATATGCGCGTTGCCTGACTGAAGCTCAAGAAGGTGGCGACTTGCTCACCTTAGAGCGCAAATATTTCGCCCTGAATTCGCACAAACTCACCTTGTTTCTGTTTGCCGACTGGAAGCTGCCGGAGGTGTTTGCCAATGCTGTCGCCTGTGGGAATGCCCCACAGCAAGCGGCCGATCCCAGGACCCGCCAGATCGCCGCTCAGCTTCATCTGGCCGAGCAGCTTGCCGCTTGGTGCCTCGGCGACCAATCGGCTCCAGATTTGACTGAAGCAGACATTTCAGCCGATCAGGCGGAAGCCTTTTTGCAAACACTTAAAACTGCCTACCAGGCTTGGGGACAGTTGCTAGAAGTACGCACCGAGTTCCCCTCTATCTCTAAGAGGGAACCAGGCAAGCCATTGTCAGGACTAGACATTTTATTGGTGGACGACGATCCTTTGAGCTTAGCGCGCTTGAAAAAACCGCTCGAGAGCCTAGGCCATCGGGTCCGTACCTGCCAAAACGGGCAAGAAGCGCTGCAAGCAATATTCAACCAGCCGCCGCAACTGATCTTCACCGACTGGGCGATGCAGCCTATGGATGGGCTATCTTTGTGCCGCGCGCTGCGCGAGTCGGAATTGGGCAAGCACCTTTACATCCTTATGCTCACCGCCAACGAAAGCGAAGACGATCTGGTCAAGGCGTTCGAAGCCGGCATAGACGATTATCTTGTCAAACCGGTCAACCTCAAGGTGCTATCGGCCCGCCTGCGTGCCGGGCAAAGGATCGTCCAGCTGCAACAGGAGCTGGCCAAAGAGCGTGCTGAACTTGAACTCAAAGCCAAGGAACTGACGCTTTTAAGCCGTAAGCTCGAGCAACTGGCCAACACCGATCTTTTAACTGGCCTGCCCAACCGCCGCTATGCCCAAAAGCGCTTAGTGCAAGAACTCGCCCAAGCCCACCGCTACGGCTGTCCTTTAAGCGCAATGGTGCTCGATTTAGATTACTTCAAGAGCATCAATGACACCTTAGGACATGCTGCAGGCGATGAAGTGCTAAAGCACGCAGCAAGCGTTATGCAAAACGCCCTGCGCGCCAGCGATGTATTATGCCGCTGGGGTGGGGAGGAGTTTTTGGCCATTATCCCCAACGCCGATCTAAGTGCGGCGGCTAAACTGGCCGAACGGCTGCGGGCAGCGCTCGTCGCCCAGCAGCCACAAGGTTTGGCATTAAAACGGCCAATGACAGTGTCAATCGGGGTAAGTTCTTGCCCGCCAGCGCGCGATTTGGAATCCTTGCTCCACGCTGCCGATCAGGCTTTGTATCGCGCGAAGGAGAAAGGCCGCAACCGGGTAGAAACGGCCTGATGCTGCAACGCTGGTTAAAAACGCTTTTTCTGGCTTTCAGCACGCCCACCCATGGCAGCAGCAAGCTGCTGCCCTACGATCTTTCAGCTACTCTGCTCGAAAGCGCCCTCGACTGCATCCAGGTACTCAACCCCGACGGCACCCACAAATTTATCAATCGCGCCGGGCTCAAAATGCTGGGGGCAAGCGATTTTGCCGAAGTTTCTTCGCGCCCAGCGTGGGAATTCCTCGCCCCTTGCGATCAGGAGCGCGCCAAAGCCTGGCTGGAAAAAATCCTGCGCGGAGAGCCTAGGCCGGCCATAGCGTTGACCTTGGTTGGGTTAGACGGGGTCAGCCGGCAGGTGGAATCGCATGGCGTCCCTCTGTTCGATCAAGTCGGGCGGGTCACGGGGGCTTTGATCATTACCCGCGACCTAAGCGAGCATCACCGCATCCGCCAGGACTTTGCTAAAATCAGTCGCCTGTACCGCACTCTGTCGCAAATCAACCAGCTCATCCTGCGCCGTCCGGGACGCAAAGTTTTGCTCGAACGCATCGCCCAGATCATCCTCCGCGAAGGAGAGTTCGAGCTGGTTTGGATCAGCCTAGGCAATAGGCGCGGCCAAGCCCTACAGCAGGTACTGCTTGCGGCTTCGCCTGGCGTCGAGGCATCCCGCCTGGGCAAAACGCTCACCCGCCTGAGTGAGCAGACTCTAGACCACAACCGACCCTGGCTGGCCAACTCGCCCGATGCCATTAAGATGGCCGTCTTGCACTCGGAGATCGCGCGCTGCGGCATAGAAGCGCTGGCGCTGCTTCCTATCCGGGTGCGCGGCCGCGCAGTCGGGGCGTTGGCCGTCTGTGCCAAAGAACAAGGCTTCTTTGAAGCCGAGCACCTTAGCCTGTTAGAGGAGCTTGCCGCCGACATAGGTTACGCTTTGGAATTCGAAGCGATCACTGTAGAACGCAAGCTCCAAGAGAAGGAACTCGAGTTTCTCGCCTATCACGATCCTCTGACCTCACTGCCCAATCGCCGCCGGCTGCTCGAACACTTGTCTTCCACCATTGCCCAGGCGCGCCGGCAAGGTGGCGGATTCGCATTGATGCTTTTGGACCTGGATCGTTTCAAAGATGTCAACGACTGCTTCGGCCACGACATGGGCGACCGCCTGTTGATCCAGGTGAGCGCTTATCTCCGCAAACGGCTGCGCGCGAGTGATCTGTTAGCCCGACTGGGAGGCGACGAGTTCGCCCTAGTCCTTGACAACCTTAACAGTCCGGAAGATGCCGGGCGAGTGGCCGTCGAACTGATCACCAACATTGGAAGCTGCTGGCAACTGAATGAGGAGATTGAGGTCCGAGTCGGAGCCAGTTGTGGCATTGCACTCTACCCCGACCATGGCGAAGATCCTAGTATTCTCCTCCAGCACGCCGACGCTGCTCTATATCAGGCCAAGGCCCAGGGGCGCGGCCAATTTTGCTATTTCAGCCCGGAGCTCACTGCACGCACCCGCCACCGTCTCCAAGTAGCTAACCAACTGCGCCGGGCAATACAAGAAAATCAGCTCGTGCTTTACTTTCAGCCGCAGTGCGACCGGGATGGGAAGCTAGTCGGAGCAGAAGCCCTGGTGCGCTGGCCAAGCACAAACGGCGTGATTCTACCGAGTGGATTCATCCCTATCGCCGAGCAAACTGGCCTGATTGCCGAGTTGGATCGCTGGGTTATAGCGGCACTCTGCCGCCATGGCCGTGCTTGGTTAGATTTGGGTTTGTCGATACCGACCTTGGCCGCTAACCTATCGCCTAAGGAGCTGCACCGCTACCGCTTAGACCAAGTAGTCACTGAGATTCTTAAAGAAACCGGTTTTCCTCCTAAACTCTTGGCGCTGGAGTTAACCGAAACCGCGCTCATGGAACAAGGACAGGCAGCCACTGAGGCGTTGACGGCTTTACGCGACCTTGGGGTGTCTTTGGCGCTAGACGACTTCGGCACCGGCTATTCATCCCTGGCCCAGATCAAGCAGCTCCCCCTGGACATCATCAAAATCGACAAATGTTTCGTCGATGACTTACCCAATCTAAGAGAAGACTGCGAGATCGCTTCGGCCATTATCGCCATGGCCCACGCTCTTGGAATCAAGGTGCTGGCCGAAGGAGTAGAAACTCAAGAGCAATTCCAATTCCTTGCCCATCAAGGCTGCGACCTCTATCAAGGTTATCTCTACAGCCCTCCGCTTCCAGCCAATGTCTTTGCCGAGCGTTGGTTGGGGAGTTAGCCTTAAGGGTGGATACTTTTCTGGTAAAGATAACCCCCATTTAAGAATGGGGGTATTTTGGTATAGGAGCCTGGCGGTGTCCTACTTTCGCGGGGGTTATCCCCACTATCATCGGC
>CAZZIP010000018.1:0-33175 GCA_964654415.1 uncultured Methylococcales bacterium
GACCAAGAACCCACACGGATGATTCGATCAATCTGTTAAAGAACTCACCCCTCAATAAGAGAGAATAACAATCCTAAACTACCCAAAAAAATATGTCAAGAAAATTCCGCAAAACCTAAAGACAACTAAAAAAGCGAGAAGTTCCTTCCTTGCAGCTCCATCTGCACCAAATCTTGAAAATTATACATACGCCATTTTCAACTATCAAATGGTTTTTGAATTTTTTAGCCTGCAGAGCGGCTGGTTTGACAAGCGTTTGATTTTATAGCTTAATTTTTAATTAGACAAGCTAGGATGGAGAGATGCAATCACCTGACAACCTTTTGGCTGATGGGCGTGACAAAGCCAAACGCCTGCAGGCGGAGATCAAAAAAGTCATAGTAGGTCTTGATGACCCTATTGAAAAGATCACCCTCGCTATTTTCGCCCAAGGCCACGTCATGCTGGAGGGGGACGTCGGGGTGGGTAAGACTACCCTGCTAAGGGCGGTCGCTAGGACCCTAGGTGGAGGTTATGAACGGATTGAGGGTACTATCGACCTGATGCCCAACGACCTCATCTATCACACTTATATTGACGAGCACGGTAAGCCTCGAGTGGATCCTGGCCCATTGCTGAAAAATGGGGAACGGCTAGCAGTCTTTTTCTTCAATGAAGTCAATCGAGCGCGCCCGCAGGTACACTCTTTATTGTTACGGGTGATGGCCGAACGCAGCGTCTCCGCATTTAACCGCGAATACCGCTTCCCTTATCTGCAAGTATTCGCAGACCGCAACCGAGTCGAAAAAGAAGAAACTTTCGAGATCCCTTCCGCCGCCCGGGATCGCTTTCTGATGGAAATCCACATCGAAATCCCTACCGATCCGCAACATCGGGCCGAACTTATATTCAATCCCCGCTTCCACAATGTGGACGCCATGATCAACACCCTCCAGGCCGCGGTAGTTCCCTATCAAAGCATCGCAACTATCGCCCAGTTAATCCAAGAACACGTTCAGGCCAGCCCAGCCTTGCAGCACTATGCCCTAAATCTATGGCAGGCAACTCGTACTCCTCAGGACTTTGGCATCCGTCTTGATGGGGTAAATATGACGGAACTCGTTCTAGCCGGCGCGAGTACCCGGGGCATGAGCATGCTGCTGCGCGCTGCCAGGGTTCGAGCTTGGCTTCAGGGTCGCGACTACTTGGAGCCGGAAGATCTCCAACATATATTTCACGAGGTAGTCGGGCATCGGATAGTTTTCACTCCGATTTACGAACTGCAACGGGAAAACCTGGTTAAACGCCTAAGCTTAGCTATTCTCAATCGGATCAGCGCCCCTTGAGCCTGCTGCTAGAGAAATTCGACTACCGTATTTTCTGGCGCGCGCGCAGTGTCCATCTCGGCTATCACCGTAGCCAAACCGCAGGAGGTGGGCACGAGTTTCGCGGCCACACCACGCTCGTCGATTACCCAGACCCGCGCAGGCTGGACATCCATGCAACTCTACACGATCCTTTTGGCCAGTATAAAGTAAAGCAATTTACTCAAACGAGCGCGGTCCCGGTGTTTGCGATTGCAGACCTTTCCGCTTCCATGGCCATCGGTCATAAACCACAACTCTTATCCAGATTGGCCGCGGCGGTTGCTTATTCTGCCTACCGAACCGGCGATCCATGCGGCTTTTTTGGGATCAGCGACCGGATCGTACTCCAATATCCTTTGCGCTTATCCAAATGCCTGGCCTTAGAACTCAATCACCGCCTTAGGCAAGTCACCTTTCAAGGGAGCAGCCGCGGACTGCACCGGCTGGCCCCTCATTTAGGGGCCAGACGAGCGTTGGTTTTTCTGCTCTCGGACTTCCATTTCCCCCTGACCGAAGCGCAACTCATCCTCGCCCAACTCCGGCTTCATGACTTAGTACCGGTGGTCCTGTGGATTCGGCACGAGTGGCATCCACCTAAGCGCTGGGGCTGGGCGAGGCTACACGATCCGGAAACCGGCCACCACCGTCCTCTGTGGCTGCAGCCGCGCAGCGAAGCCAGGCTAAGCGCTGCCTTCCACAAGCACCGTGAACAATTGAGCGACCTGTGTCGCCGTTATGGCCGGCCACCGTTCTTTGTGGAAGACGAGTTTCACCCGGATAGCTTAACCCGGTATTTTCTGGAAACATGCGCCTGATCCTGTTCTGGCTAGTTTTGTTCGCCTGCCTCCCAAGCCAAGCGGAACCGCCTGTGACAGTCAAATTCACGACCTCGCCACCGTTTGGTTACGGCGTTGGATCGGTCATCCGCCACCAAATCGAGCTTTTCGTCCCGACGCCGTGGCAGCTGGACATCGCCCAGTTGCCCACCCAAGGCCAACTCAACCGCTGGCTTGAGATTCGGGATTTCACTTATGCGCAATGGCGAGAAAACGGGGGGATCCGCTACCGGCTTCGGATCGACTATCAGATCTTTCCCTCCCTGCAACAGGCCTTGGTCCTGGAAATCCCGTCGGTGTCTCTGCCACTCACCACCCCCACCGGAAAACAGCAAGTGATCTCCATTCCCCCCTGGTCATTCGCTACCAATCCGTTGATCCCGGCTCAGTGGAGCGATGCCCAAGTCAAGGTCCGTCCGCTGTGGCAGCCTCAGGCGATTGATCTTTCCCCCCATTGGCAACGCTTGGCTGAAATCAGTGCTGGCCTGCTGGCAGTTGGATTGATCCTGGTCTGGCGTCACTACCGCCTGCCCCTGCAGCGACTCCCGTTTGCAAAGGCTTTACCCAAGATCCGCCAAGCCGCTCGCAAGCGTGAAACCGAGGCCGCTTTTTTGGCTTTTCATCAAGCCTTGAACGAAACTGCAGGCCAGGCTCTATTTGCCGGGCAATTAGCCGACTTCCTCGCCCGCAAACCAGCATTTGCTCCACTTAAAGAGGATTTTCAGGAGTTTTTCGAGAAGTCGCAGCAGTTCTTTTACCGCCGTCAGCAGACCCCAGCAACGGATTGGCTGATCGCGCTGGAGCGGTTGTGCCGCGCTTGCACCAAGGCTGAAAGGCAATGCCGGAAATAGGCTTTTCCCAACCTCTATGGTTGCTGCTGTTGCCCCTGGTCGCGCTTCCTTTTTGGCGTCCGGCCCAAACTCGGCTGCCTTATCCAGCCCTATCTTGGCTGCCGGATGATCCGCTATCGCGGGGTCTAGAAAAGGCGAGGAAGCTCCTTCTGGTTAGCTTCCTCAGCAGCTTGATTTTCTCCCTGGCCGATCCTTTTCTCAAAGAACAAAAAGTTGCGCGCCTCGGCACCGGCGCACACATCGTCCTGACTATCGATCACTCAAGCAGCATGAACGAAAACTTCGCTGGCCGGTATCTCGGCGGCTCGTCCAAGGAAACCAAAAGCGCTGTGGCGCGCAAACTGTTGGTGGAATTCATCCGCAGGCGGCAACCAGATCTGTTCGCGGTAGTGGCGTTTAGTACCGCCCCGCGCCAAGTCCTCCCCTTGACCGAAGATAAAACCGCACTCGTCGCCGCAGTCAGCGCCACAGGACTGCGCGGCCGCGGCGTAACCAACATCGCTCCTGGACTGGCGATGGCGCTAGAGACATTCCGCGGCCATCCCTTGACCGGAGCGAGAGTGATCCTACTGGTTTCCGACGGTGGTGCCCACATCGACCAAGACGTTCAGGACCGCTTGCGGCAAGATTTTCAGGATTTGGCCGTGAGCCTATATTGGATCTATCTGCGCAATCCAAACGGCGTCAGCGTCCTCCATCCGCCTAAGCGCAACCTATCGGAAACCACCGCCCCGGAAATCTTCCTGCACCGCTATTTCCAGACCTTAGGAGTTCCATACCAAGTATTCGAGGCTGAAAATCCCGAAAGCCTGGCCGAAGCCATCGCGACCGTGGAAGCGCTGGAAAATCAGCCGATCTCCTACTTTGAAACCCTCCCGCGGAGGGATCTCTCCCAATACGGCTTCGGACTGGCGCTGGTTTTGGGATTACCGCTTCTGGTTCTGACTTTATTGGAGGTCGATCGATGGTTCGCCTAGCCAGCTTAGACGCGTTGCTTGCCGCCCTCTTGTTGGGCTTGGGAGCAACCGCAGGATGGGAAGGGTATCAGCTGTATCGAGCGAGCCATTACAACCGTGCTCTGGCTAAGCTCGATGGCCTGCAGCCCGACGCGCAGATCGAACCTGAACTGCTCGCTGCCAAGGCCAACCGCGACGCTCAAGCAGGCGAGCTGGAATCCGCGCTGCGTCTCTACCTACAAGCGCTGCCTCGGGCCGAGGGAACCCTACGGCAAAAACTGAACTACAATTTGGGCACGCTTTACCTGCGCGAGGCTGCGAACCTATGGAATCGGCACGGGGTCTGGGCTTACTCGCGCGTGGTCACCCTGCTGGGATTAGCGCGCGATTATCTGCGCGAGGCGGTGCGGCTCGATCCAAACGATCTAAATGCCCGTTATAATTTGGAATACGCCCTGCGGATCACGCCTCCCCCTCGCGAACGCGAACCTGCCAAGTGGCAGGGAACCAAATCGAGCGTTTTTGCTACCCTACCCGGTCTACCCCACGGTGGGCCATGACCTGGCATCGCCGTCTTTCTTCCAAAGCTGTGCGGGTCTGGCTTTGGCTAACAGCCTTGGGGCTGCTGACCGCCACCTTATTCAAGCCGGTCTGGGTCTTGCCCCAAAGCCTCCCCCGTTACCTCATGGTAGTCGATATCACCCAGAGCATGAATGCCCGAGACTATCACCTGCCTGGCCTGCCACCGGACCGGCTCTCGTTTGCCAAAGCAGCGATGGAAGCTGCGATCCTGGCCCTACCGTGTGGCTCGGAAGTGGGCCTTGGCATCTTCACCCACAAGCATACCCAATTGCTGCTCGAACCCATAGAAGTATGCCACCACGCACCGGCTCTGCACGCTGCTTTAAAGGGCATCGATTGGCGCAGCGCCTGGGCTGCCGACAGTTATATCGCCTACGGCGTGTTCGATGCTCTGCGCATTGCCTTAAACCTTCAGGCCGATTTAGTTTTCATTACCGACGGCGATCAGATTCCGGAAACCGCTCGCGATCCTCTGTTTTTCGCCTCCCCAGGACTGGTCGGCGGCTGGCTCGTTGGAGTTGGAACTCCTCGCCCGGTCCCTATTCCGAAATTCGATCCCGACGGTCAGATGATCGGCTATTGGCAGACCACCGATCTGCCACGTCCAGCTCAATCGGCCCGCTACCAAACTCGGATGCCCCTTGAGGAACCTGCTCTCCTTCTTTCCCGCCTCGACGCTACCCGTTTACACCGCCTCGCTGAGGTCACCGGCCTGACCTATCTGACCTTGAATACGCCGCAGCAACTTACCGACGCTGTGCGTCAGTCCCGTCCCGGACGACTCCGGCCAATAGCAATGGATTTGCGTCCTTGGCTTGGGTTAGGGGCCCTATTGGCAGCCATTGTGGCGATACTGGTTTGAAGCTTATGATTTGTCACCGTACTCTTGTCATATCGACTGAAAAGTTGCACCATGCGCATTCACTTGATCGCCGCCGGCAACCGCATGCCCGGCTGGGTCCAGGAAGGATTTGAGGAATACGCCAAACGCCTGCCGAGGGAGTGCGCCCTGTACTTGAAGGAGATTCCTCTGCACCGGCGCAGCAAGCGTGGGGATATAAGCCGTCAAATCGAGGCTGAAGGCATCCAGATGGCCGCCGCGATCCCCCAAGGCGCCCATGTGATTGCTCTCGACAAGGACGGCCAACAATGGACTACAGACGAGTTGGCATGGCACTTGGCCGAATGGTTGCAGCAGGGCCTGGACCTGGCCCTGCTGGTCGGCGGTCCGGAAGGGTTGGCACCGGTCTGCCTGGAACGGGCTGCGATTCGCTGGAGCCTGTCGCGGCTGACTTTTCCTCATTCTCTGGTGCGCGTCCTCGTGGCTGAACAATTCTACCGCGCCTGGAGTCTGCTCCAGGGCCATCCCTATCACCGCTAGCCGTGCCTAAGCCACAGTTCATCCAGGCCTCTCCCCGTCGGGGCGAACTGCTGGATCAGATCGGGGTCAGATATAATAACGGCACATCCGTAAACCCAGAGCTGGCGCCTATGCCATCTAAGGGTTGGGAGTCATTTTCGTCAGGCGCCTTGAAGGTAGCTTCTCCGGCGTGATGGGATTGCCGCTATACGAAACCGCCAAGCTGGTAAGGAAAGCAGGGATTCAGGTGTTATGAGCGATGAAATTCTGATCAACGTCACTCCCCCGGAAACCCGAGTAGCGGTGGTAGAGAACGGCATCCTCCAGGAAATCTTTATCGAACGCTCTCGCCGCCGCGGATTGGTAGGGAATATCTACAAGGGCCAAGTATGCCGAGTATTGCCCGGAATGCAGGCGGCCTTCGTCGATATCGGGCTAGAGCGGTCCGCCTTCCTCCATTTTTCCGACTTGAACCCAAAACAGCTTCAGGCCAGTCCAAACGGAACCGTCGAAACCTTGCTCCAGGAAGGCCAGGAGATCATGGTGCAAGTGAGCAAGGATCCGATCGGCAGCAAAGGCGCCCGCCTGACTACTGAGATCACCATTCCGTCCCGCTATCAGGTTTACATGCCTTTTTCCTCCTTTTCCGGTGTCTCTCAGCGCATCGAATGCGAAACCGAACGCGAACGCCTGAAAAGCTGCATCGACTCCTTCCGCGAGGAATACGGCAGCGGCGGCTACATCGCCCGCACTGCCGCCGAAGGCGTGGACGAATTCGTCCTGCGCGCCGACATGCTGTTTTTGTTCAAGTTGTGGAACGCGATCCAGGAACACTATGCCCTAGCTCCTGTGCGCAGTTTGGTCCACCAGGACCTTCCTTTGGCCGTACGGGCGCTTAGGGATTTATACCGGGGCAAAGTGGAGAAAATCCGGGTGGATTCGCGCGAGGTTTACCACCGTCTGGTCCAGTTCGCTGACGAATTCATTCCCGAAGTCGCTCCCCTGATCGAGCTTTACACCGGCGCACGCCCTTTGTTCGACATCTACGGAATCGAGGATGAAATCCAAAAAGCCCTGCAACGCAAAGTCCAGCTCAAGTCCGGCGGGCATCTGATATTCGATCAGACCGAAGCGATGACCACCATAGACGTCAACACGGGGGGATTCGTGGGGGGGCGCAACCTCGAGGAAACCATCTTTAAAACCAACATGGAAGCCGCTCAGGCCATCGCCCGCCAGCTGCGCCTGCGCAATCTGGGAGGCATCATCATCATCGATTTCATCGATATGAAGGACGAGGACCACCGCCGCCAGGTCCTCAAAGCCTTGGAAAAAAGTTTGGAGAAAGACCACGCTAAAAACACCATCAGCGCGGTTTCGTCGTTGGGACTGGTGGAAATGACCCGCAAACGCACCCGCGAGAGCCTCGAGCACATCCTGTGCGAACCTTGTCCCAGCTGTGGGGGGCGCGGGGTACTCAAGACTGCTGAAACCACTTGTCTGGAGATCTTTCGCGAAATTATCCGAGAAGTCCGCCAATACGAAGTCGAATCCCTGTTGGTATTGGCCTCCAACGAAGTGGTAGAACGGCTCCTCGATGAGGAGGCCCCCACTCTGGCGGAACTGGAACGTTCGCTCAAAGTGCGAATTCGCTTTCGGGCAGAGCCGCAGTACAACCAGGAACAATACGACGTCGTGTTGCTTTGACTCGAGTCTTCCATCACACTCTGCGTCTGACTCACTTGATCCTGTGGCTGACGCTGGTTTCTCTCGCCTTCACCCTCTCTGCCCTGAGATTCTGGCTGTTGCCCCGCATCGACCAATTTCGCCACCAACTGGAAAACCGCCTGAGCCAGCATATCGAGCAGCCCGTTCAGATCCGCCACCTCAAGGCCAGTCTGGATGGCATCACCCCACAGTTACGTCTCATCGGGGTTAGCGTCGGTCCAAACGGCCGCACCCAACCGCAGTTTGAGGAAATCCAACTAGGAATTGACCTCCCCGCCAGTCTTCGAAGTGGCCGACTCCAGCCAGCGTGGGTCAAAATCTTAGGGGGCCATATCGAAGTCTCCCGAACCGCGAATGGGCGCTTTCAAGTACTTGGTTTGGGCAACGGAGGAACAGAAAGCTTCCCGCGCTGGCTGGTGGCAGACGGACGCTTCGAGCTGCTCCACAGCACGCTTATCTGGCATCCCGGTTCCGACATCCGCGCCGTCACCTGGCGGAACGTCTACGTCCGCCTCGACAACCGTGGAGCCGAGCACCGGCTCCAGGTACGCTTTGAAGCGCCTGAAGTTTTGGCCGCACACGCCAGCCTGAACGCCCGCATTCAGGGAGAAATCGACCATCCTGAACAATGGCAGGCAGACTTCCTGCTGCACCTCAAGCAGTTCCAACTGACGGGGGCCGCTGAGACTTTTCTGCTGCGGGATTACCTAAGCCCTGGTTCTCATCCCTCAGGTCGAGGAACATTGACCCTCCAGGGAAGCTGGCGAGCGGGTCGCTTAGAGGGGACCGCCGATCTAAGCTTGCAGCAGCTGAATTGGCACCTCCCCTGGCTCGAGCAGCCGATCAGACTGCACCGGGCGGATAGTAGGATCCATGGCTACTGGGATCGCAGCGGCTGGCAGATCGACGCTCAGCCCCTCCACCTTGGCAACGCCGATTTCGAGCTCCATGCCCGCCTGTGTCTGAATCACTCAGCGCAGGACTCTCCTCATTTGGAGATGACAGCTGATCTTGCCCGCCTGGACCTAGCCAATCTGGATACCTACCTGCCCCGCCATCTTCCTGCAGGCTTGGCCAGCTGGCTGGGCCGCAAACCTCTGCGCGGCATCGCCCAGGGTCGCCTATTGTGGCGCGGCCGGCTGCAGGATTTCCCGTTCCGCGACCACAGCGGCACCAGCGAGGTTTGGCTCACCAGTCAGCAAGCCCAGATCGAATTTCATCCACGCTGGCCCGCACTGGCCGCATCCGACCTGAATCTGAAGTTCCGCAACGGCCTAGTGGCCATCGCGATGAGCCGCGGAAAACTCGACGATGCGCAGATCGAGGCTTTGGGCGCGACCCTGGACTTAACCGCCCCCGATCCAGCATTGGAGATCCGAGGATCCAGCCGCAATTCGGTCCCAGAGATCCTAAAGGTGCTTGCGCTTTCTCCGTTAGAATCAGCCGTCACGATGCTCACCGAAAAAACCCACCTGACCGGCCAGGCCACCTTATCCCTCGGCATCTCTCTCCCCGTTCGCCATCCCGAAGCCTATCAGATCGACGGCCGGGTCAAACTGCAAGGGGGCAGCTGGCGCCTTCTTACTCCCCCTCTGAATTTGGACGCCTTAAGCGGTGAACTGCGCTTTACCCAACACCGGTTGACCGCTCGCTTGCACGGCCGGTTGCGTCAACAACCGGCGCGCCTTGAGGCTACCGTGGATCGGGATCACACCCGTTTGACCTTGCTCACCTTGTTGGACACCGATGCCCTACCCGTTGAAGCATTCCACCGCTATTTCAGCGGGACTAGCGAAGCGCTGCTGAGCCTGGAAATAAGCCACCTTCGTGCATCTCCCCCCCGCCTAAGCCTGCGTTCGGATCTCCAAGGTATGGCCGTACACCTTCCCTATCCTCTCGGCAAAACTTACGACCAATCCCATCCTTTGCAATTGACTGCTTGGCTACAATCTCCCCAGCTTCCCTTGCATTTAGACTATGGGCCTGTGCATGCTAAGCTTACCTTCGACCAGACAGACCAAAAGCTGAGTGGACGGATCGGCCTCAACCAACCTCCCCCACCGGCAAATACCGAGGGAGTCCTCATCGTGGCCGGCCACCTTGACCGCCTACCTTTAGATTCCTGGCTCGAATTTTGGCAGAGGCAGCCACTCTCGCCTCCTGGCATGATAGATCGCTTCCAACAATTCGATCTGCACACCGATCATCTGCAGATCGGCAGCCGGGACCACGGCCCACACCACGTTAAGGCTTACCGCCTCGATTCCGGCTGGGAAGGAACATTGACCACTCCTTACACGGCTGGGAACTGGTCGTGGAAGAAAGGACAAAACCGGCTGGATTTCAAGCTGGACTTTGTAGACCTGGATGGGTTCCAACAGTCGGTCCCGAGTCCTGGACAAACGCAGGTTTTACCTAAACGGCCGGCAACTAACGGCTGGCCGGCTCTGACCCTCCAGGCGCGCCGCCTTCGCTGGCAGAATCGGGATCTTGGTATCCTCGACCTCAAAGCCTTCCCCGAGCTTCCTGATCGAGTGAATTTTGACTTCAGTCTGGCCGGCGCAAAGCACCGCCTTGAAGCCTCAGGCACATGGCACCTGACCCCGCCTTTCGACACCCGGGTAAATGGCCGTTTCTTAAGCGACGATCTCGGTGAATTCCTAAAGCACATCGGCCATTCCACAGCCTTGGTCCAAACGCCAACCACCATCGACTTCAAACTCAACTGGCCGGCAGCACCCTCTCAGTTTTCCGTGGCCAAGCTGGGCGGCCAGGTCCACCTCGAGATGGGCCCAGGTCGGTGGCTGGATGCTGAACCGGGAGCCGGCCGCTTGTTGGGTTTGCTTTATTTAGGTACGTTGGGACGCCGCCTAAGGCTGGATTTCAGCGATTTGTTTCAGGCTGGCCTGGCCTACGAGCACATCGGTGGCCACATCCGCATGAAAGACGGCTTAGCGCTCACCGACGATTTGACCATCACAGCCGTCTCCGCCCGGATCCATATTGCCGGTACTGTAGAC
This sequence comes from uncultured Methylococcales bacterium, assembly GCA_964654415.1. Classification (GTDB taxonomy): domain Bacteria; phylum Pseudomonadota; class Gammaproteobacteria; order Methylococcales; family Methylothermaceae; genus Methylohalobius. The sequence goes on from CAZZIP010000018.1 coordinate 10,680, forward strand.
TTGGCAAATCATCAGGTAGACGAATACGTCACCGTCTTTCCCAACACGCCCGTCACTTTAGGGCTGTTCAACGAACACCAAACCAATGGTTTAGCTAAAATGGCCAGCCTGGCCCAGCGCCTGTTCAATGCCCCTCTGGACAGCATCACCCAAAGCCAATACGCTATTTATGGCACCTGGGACAACCCCAACATCGTCTTAGTGCGCCGCAGTTTGCCAGGAACTATGCTCCATAGGATCTGGTCGCAGGTGAAGGAATTGACCGGAGATCAAAATGAATAACGAAATCATTGCCGCTGCTGTCCAGATGACCTCCGGTCCTGATCTTGCAGTCAACCTAGAGACCGCAAAAGCGTGGATCGCCGAGGCGGCTGACCGAGGCGCAAATCTCGTCTTGCTGCCGGAAAACTTTGCCTTCATGGGGATGAGCGAGCACGATAAGCTCACCATCATGGAGCCGGAGAGCGGAGGCAAAATTCAGGATTTTCTAGCCTCCGCTGCCAGCAGGTTCGGGCTATGGCTGATCGGGGGAAGCGTTCCGCTGCGCGCGGATGTTCACGGCAAAGCCTATGCTGCCTGCCTGATTTATGGCCCCGACGGAGAACTCAAAGGACGCTACGACAAAATCCACCTGTTCGATGTGGTCGTACCCGGCACGAGTGAGAGCTACCGCGAATCAGACACCGTAGCCGCTGGGGATAAGCCGTTGATACTAGACACCCCGCTCGGGAAACTGGGCGTTGCGATTTGCTATGACATCCGCTTCCCCGAGCTTATCCGCTATCTGAGTGAACGCGGACTAGAAATCCTGCTGGTACCGGCCGCCTTCACCGCCCGCACTGGAGCCGCTCATTGGGAAGTTCTGTTGCGCGCCCGCGCGATTGAAAACCAGTGCTATGTGATCGCTGCAGACCAAGGAGGTACTCATGCCAATGGCAGGCAAACTTATGGCCACAGCATGATTATCGACCCGTGGGGCGACGTCTTGGCTCAGCTTGGGAAAGACCCCGGGGTGTGCTTAGCGCGCCTTAAACCGCGCGTTTTGGAAGGGGTTCGCCGGACTTTTCCCGCATTGACCCACCGCAGGTTCTACCAATCCTAAATCTAAGCCAATGCCATGACTGATGAAGCGCTAAGTCTTGCCCAGCGTACTCTTCTGGAACCATTCGGACTCGATCCGTCCCATCTGTATCGGGTCCTTGGCCGCATCCTTACGGTACCCGTGGATCTCGCTGACATCTATCTTCAGTTTTCCCGTTTTGAGTCTTGGGTGCTCGAAGACGGAATCGTCAAGGAAGGCGTGCATAGCATCGAACAGGGATTCGGCGTGCGCGCGGTCTGTGGCGACAAGACCGGTTTTGCCTACAGCGACGTGATCGAATTCGACACTCTCATGGAAGCTGCCGCCAACGTGCGCGCGATCGCCCATCATGCCGCCTCTGCCCGCACAGCGATCGCCGCATCGTCAGGCCAAAGGCGACTGTATCCAAGTATCGATCCATTACCTAGTTTGACCACCCAAGCCAAAATCGATCTTCTGCGACGCCTGGATGCGCTCGCCCGCCAAAGCGATCCCCACGTAGAACAGGTGATCGTCAGCCTGGCCGGCAGCTATGAAATCGTCCTGATCGCGACCCAGGACGGTGCCCTGCACGCCGACGTGCGCCCCCTGGTCCGACTCAACGTAAACGTGATCATGGCCAAAAACGGGCGCCGCGAACAAGGCAGCGCAGGTGGTGGCGGCCGCAGCGATTATCGTTTCTTTCTCGAACAACAGCGAGCTGAGAGCTACGTGGAGGAGGCGGTGCGCCAGGCTCAGATCAATCTGGAAGCGGTGGAAGCTCCAGCCGGCACCATGACTGTGGTCCTGGGTTCCGGTTGGCCCGGCGTGCTTTTACACGAAGCCGTAGGCCACGGCCTGGAAGGAGACTTCAACCGCAAGGGGACGTCGGCCTTTAGCAGTCGCATCGGCGAAAAGGTCGCCTCTGCTATGTGCACGGTAGTGGACGACGGCACCTTACCAGGCCGGCGCGGTTCCCTCAGCATCGACGACGAAGGCACTCCGACCCAGCAAACGGTGCTGATCGAGAACGGCGTCCTCAAAGGCTATCTGCAAGATCGGATGAACGCCAACTTGATGGGTACTTCCCCTACCGGTAACGGCCGCCGCGAATCCTATGCCTATGCTCCACTGCCGCGGATGACCAACACCTACATGCTTGCTGGAAAGTACAGTCCGGAAGAAATCATCGCTTCGGTGGATAAAGGCCTGTACGCCAAAAACTTCGGTGGCGGCCAAGTGGACATTACCTCTGGCAAGTTTGTATTTTCTGCATCCGAAGCCTACTGGATCGAAAACGGCCGCATCACTCGGCCAGTCAAGGGGGCTATGCTGATTGGCAATGGCCCGGAGGTATTGACTCGGGTCAGCATGGTGGGCAATGATCTGAACTTAGATCCTGGAGTGGGTACCTGCGGTAAGGATGGCCAGAGCGTGCCGGTAGGAGTAGGTCAGCCAACGCTGCGCGTGGACGGACTGACGGTAGGCGGAACCAATGCCTAAGACGAGAGCATACCAGTGGAGCCAATAGAATCGCACCTTGAAATCTTACAGGGGAAAGTCGCCCTGGTATTGGAACAAGCCAGGAAATCGGGCGCCAGTGCTGCCGAAGCTTGGGCCAATTTCGACGAAGGGCTAGCGGTCAGCGCCCGGCTGGGGGAAGTAGAGAGCATCGAACACCACCGCGATCAAAATCTGGCTGTGACAGTATATTTTGGACAGCGCAAGGGTTCTGCCAGTACTACTAATCTAGACGATGCTTCGCTCAGGGAGACAGTCGAGGCAGCATGCGCGATTGCGAGACTCTCCAACGAAGACCCTTATGCCGGTCTGCCCGATCCGGACAAACTGGCTATCGAGATTCCGGACTTGGACCTGTATCATCCATGGGAAATCAGCCCAGACCAAGCGATCGAGCGGGTGATCGAATGTGAGGCAGAGGCCCGCAGCTTTCATCCGGAAATCGTCAACTCCGAAGGAGCAAGCCTAACCAGTCATCGCGGTATCCGAGTCCTAGGTAACACCGAAGGATTTTTACACGGCTATCCGGCTTCACGCCATAGTTTGAGCTGTGCAGTGGTAGGCAAGCGCGGTGACCAAATGCAGCGCGACTACTGGTATACAGTAGCCCGCAATCCACAGGATTTGGACTCCCCCACCAGCGTTGGACGTAAAGCCGCTGAGCGCACGGTAGCCAGACTAGGAGCGCGTTCCTTGACCACGCGCAAGTGCCCGGTGATCTATGCAGCGGAGGTAGCTACTAGCCTGATCGGCCACTTTTTAGCTGCTATTCGGGGGGGCAATTTATACCGCAAGGCTTCATTTCTATTAGACAGCTTGGGAAAACCGGTCTTTCCGGAATTCGTCCGCATTCACGAAGAACCCCACCTCAAGCGAGGTATCGGCAGTGCTCCTTACGACAGCGAAGGAGTGGCCACGTATCCCCACGACCTGATTCGGAATGGAATCGTCAAATCTTACATCTTAGACAGCTATTCAGCCCGCAAATTAGGGCTTGAAACCACCGGCAATGCCGGTGGCGTTCATAATGTCATCGTCGATCCAGGAAAGCTGACACGCGAAGCTTTACTCCAGGAAATGGGAACTGGCTTATTGATTACTGAATTGATGGGTCACGGAGTAAACTTAGTGACCGGGGATTATTCTCGCGGAGCAGCCGGCTTCTGGGTAGAAAAAGGAGAAATCCAATATCCGGTAGAGGAAATTACTATCGCCTCCAACCTCAAAGAAATGTTTAGCACGCTGGTGGCGATCGGCCAGGATATCGACCGGCGCGGCAACATCCAGACGGGTTCCCTCTGGTTGGCGGACATGACCGTTGCAGGTAACTCACCTCGTTAGAGCACTAACAAATAAAGTACCCAAATAGGTTTCCGCCGCATAGACACAAGCCACTCCAAAACCGAATGAGGAAGGTCTAGCCAATGCTGGACGGAAATTATGCCCAAACACTGCTAGTCCCCAGAACAAAAATAGCATTAGGCTATAAAAAGCCGCCAGCAAAGCAGGGCTTTCGGCCACTCTCAGTCAAGCTAACCCCGGGATGGCAAGCAAACCTATTAAGCTTTCTGCACCCATAATTAAGGTGGCAGTAGGAAAGAAAAAACTGCGACGCCTGGCCAAATACAGCACGACGAATACGAAAATCTGAGTCAAAATCAGCTCGCTGAGTGCAGCGACAAATGCCTCGGACGGATCCCCTATGAGCAGGCCCTGGATACCCCAGAACACGGCCAAGTAAAACAATAAAACAATGCTGTCTTCTCGGAATCCTTAGGCGAGATCGACCAATCCTTGGATAATCTCCAGAAAAAGCATAAGGAGACAAACGTCTTGACCAACTGCATGACCGGGATCGCAGGGCAAGCTAACCTTTACAGCCCTTGCCTGACTTTACAGGGAACATGCGCCTGAAACTCATCCAGACGCATCGTGCTTTATGGATGCAGAGAGGAACGGAATATACGCCTTACTTTGCGGGCGATAGGAGTGCCGACAGGGACAACTACCACCCGCATTTTTGGGATAGATTATTTTTTTTCCCCAGGCTCCGCCGTCACCCACTTATAAAAAAAGTAGGCGGCAACAACGATGATGATGGTGACTACAATACCGCCTGGAGTCCGCATCTTCTCAACTAGATCAAGTATAGCTCCCATTATTGAACCCTTTTCAACAATATGTTCTGAATTTATAGTATCCTACGCATGCTACCATGCAGAGACAGTATACGACAAATCTCCCGTTCCGTGTCAAGAGAGCGGTTCAGCACGCTATTTTTATAAATTAAATTCTTCCATGTATTCTACAAAAACGCGCTTTGCGCCCAGTCCCACCGGCTGGATTCACTTGGGCAACGCCCGCACCGCCATTTTCAACCGTCTGTATGGTCAAATATTCCTACTCCGCATCGAGGATACTGACCCGGCACGCAGCCGCCCTGAGTTCGTCGCTGCCCTTTTAGAAGATCTGGGCTGGCTAGGTTTGGAATGGGAGTACGGTCCCCACTCTGCTGTGCCGGACGAATATTTTCAATCTCAGCGCACAGCTATTTATAACCATTATTATGCCCAGTTGGAGCAAGACAACCTCGCTTATCCTTGTTTTTGTACTCCTGAAGAACTGGCGCTTTCCCGCAAGATGCAACTGAGTCAAGGCCGGCCGCCGCGTTATTCCGGCAAATGCGCCCATTTGAGCTGCCAAGAAATCAAACAGCGCTTAGCGCAAGGTCTGCAACCGACGTTGCGCTTTAGGGTACCGCCTGGGCAGACGGTTGTATTCGAAGATTTGATTCGCGGCGAGCAGCGCTTTGCCACCGATGCTATAGGCGACTTTATCATCCGCCGCGCCGACGGTACTCCTTCTTTCTTTTTTTGCAACGCCATAGACGACGCTTTGATGGGCATCACCCATGTTTTGCGGGGCGAGGATCATCTGACCAATACTCCCCGTCAGCTACTCATTCTCCAAGCGCTCGGGCTGCAGCCGCCGCGCTACGGACACATTTCGTTAATCCTGGGGGAAGATGGCGCTCCGCTTTCCAAGCGCAATGGCAGCCGCAGCATCCGGCAACTTAGGGAACAGGGTTATTTGCCTATGGCAGTGGTCAATTTTCTGGCCCGTCTGGGGCACACCTATGAAGACAGGCTCCTTTCTCTGAAGGAATTGGCCGCGGGATTTCGATTAGAGAAACTGAGCCGAGCGCCTGCGCGTTTTGATCTCAAGCAACTGGATTTTTGGCAGGCCCGGGCGGTCTGTGCCGCCGACGATTCTACCCTATGGACGTGGCTTACTGAATCTACCCGCATGCTGGTTCCCCAGGCTTCTCGCAGCCAATTCCTAGCGCTGGTGCGCAGCAACTGGATTTTTCCCAAGCAGGCCGAGGCTTGGGCGGAAATCCTGTTCAGTGAAACCTATCCCGTCACCGAGGAAGCACGCCTCGTTTTAACCGAAACCAAACCTGGCTTTTTTCGCATCGCCTTGGAAGCCGCCCGCCGCCATCCAGAAAACTACCGAGAATTCCTGGCAACGCTGAAAGCCGTTAGCCATATCCAGGGCAAACAGTTGTTTCAGCCGCTCAGGGCAGCCCTAACGGGCCGCCTGGACGGACCGGAGATTCAGCAGATTTATACGATTCTTGGGCCACAACGCATTTTCCATCGATTCGCCCGCTTGGCCGACTATGCTGACAATTTACAATAGCTTGACCCGGAAAAAGGAACCGTTTCGACCCATCACGCCCGGTAAGGTGCGTATGTACGTATGCGGCATGACGGTCTATGACTATTGTCATTTAGGTCATGCACGCGTCATGGTAGTGTTCGACTGCATCGTCCGCTATCTGCGCTGGCGCGGTTTCGACGTCACCTATGTACGCAACATCACCGACATTGACGACAAGATCATCCGCCGCGCCAACGAGCTGGGCATCCCGATCCAACAGCTCACCGCGAAGTTCATCCAGGCGATGCACGAAGACGAGCGTGCCTTGGGGTGCTTGCCACCGGACCTGGAGCCCAAGGCTACCCAATCCATCCCCCAAATCATCGCTATGATTCAGACCTTATTGGATCGGGGCTATGCCTACCTCGGGGACAATGGGGATGTCTACTATGCGGTGAGCAAATTCCAGGCTTACGGCAAACTCTCAGGAAAGAACCTTGAGGAACTGCGCGCCGGCGCTCGGGTGGAAATCGCCGAGGCCAAACACGACCCGCTCGACTTCGTGTTGTGGAAACGGGCCAAACCCGGAGAGCCAGCCTGGGATTCGCCGTGGGGTCCAGGACGCCCTGGCTGGCATATCGAGTGCTCGGCGATGTCCACGAGTTGTTTAGGCGCGCATTTCGACATCCATGGCGGAGGAGCCGACCTCCAATTTCCCCACCACGAAAACGAAATCGCCCAATCCGAAGGCGCCACCGGTAAGCCGTTCGTCAACTACTGGCTGCACGTTGGCTTCGTCCGCATTGACCAGGAGAAAATGTCCAAATCGCTGGGCAACGTTTTTACCATCCGTGAACTGCTCAAAACCTACCCGGGGGAAGTCCTCAGGTTCTTTATCCTCACCAGCCACTACCGCAGCCCCTTGGACTATTCCGAAGAATCCTTGGCCCAAGCGCGCGCTGGGCTGGTGCGGTTTTACACTGCTCTGCGCGGTCTGCCCGAGGCAAGCGAAGGGGAAGCGGGTGAGGGCTTCCGCCAACGCTTTATCGACGCTATGGACGACGACTTCAACACCCCCGAAGCGCTTGCGGTGCTGTTCGACCTGACCAAAGAGATCAACCGCCTCAAATCCGAATTTCCCAAGCAAGCCGCAGAATTCGGCGCTACCCTCAAAACTCTCGCCGGCGTGTTGGGGCTTCTCCAGGAAACACCAGAGGCCTTTCTCAAAGGCAAGACTGAGCTTTCAGCTGACGAAATCGAACGCCTGATCGAACAACGCAACCAAGCTAGAAAGGCCAAGGACTGGGCCACCGCCGACCGGATCCGGGCGCAGCTTGGAACCCATGGCATCGTGCTCGAGGACACCCCTAAAGGGACGATCTGGCGACGGGCTTAACCCTGAATCTGGACCGGCTCCACGCCCCAGATTTTAGTAGCGTATTCACAAATCGCTCGGTCCGAGGAAAACCTGCCCATCCTGGCCACGTTGAGGATGGCCATGGTCGTCCACCGTTTCGGATCCCGGTAGGTCTGCGAAACCTGCTGCTGGCACTCGATATAGGGGCGGTAATCGGCAACGAGCATGTACTCGTCGCCCAGGACGATCGAATCCAAAAGCGGTTTGAACAGATCCTGGTCCCCCTTGGAGAATACCCCTTGGCGCAGCAAATCGATGACCGCCTTGAGCTCCTCATCTGCCTCGATAAATTCCCAAGGCTTATAGCCGCGCGCGCGAAGGCTTGAAATCTCAGCCGCTGTCAGCCCACACAAAAAGAAATTCTCCTCGCCCACCGCTTGCTGAATTTCGAGGTTGGCCCCATCCGGCGTACCGATCGTGAGCGCTCCGTTGAACGCAAATTTCATGTTTCCTGTGCCCGAAGCCTCTTTGCCAGCGGTCGAGATCTGTTCGGAAAGATCGGCTGCTGGATAGATCGTATGCCCAGTCTTGACGTTGAAATTGGGCAAAAAGACGACCTTCAGGCGCCCCGCCACATCCGAGTCGTTATTTACCACCTCTGCCACCGCGTGGATGAGCTTGATGATCAGCTTGGCCAGAAAATAGCCAGGCGCTGCTTTGCCGCCGAAGATCACCGTGCGCGGAACGATGTCGAGTTTGGGATCGCTCTTGATGCGATGGTAAAGCGCGATGACGTGCAGAAGATTAAGGTGCTGGCGCTTGTATTCGTGGATGCGCTTGACCTGGATGTCGAACAGCGAGTCGGGATCAACTGTAATCCCGGTCGACTGGCGGATGGCTTGAGCAAGCTTTTCCTTGTTGGCACGCTTGACGGCGCGAAACTGCTCCTTAAACGCCTCATCTTGGGCAAAGGTTTCAAGCCGCTTAAGCTGATCTGCATCGCGGATCCATCCCTCTCCCAGCACCGAACAGATCAGGCGGGAAAGCCTAGGGTTGCACAGCGCCAGCCAACGCCTTACCGTGACGCCGTTGGTGACATTGTGGAACTTCTGGGGGAAGAGCGCGTAAAAATCGGCCAGCACTTGGTGCTTTAACAATTTGGTGTGAAGCTCAGAAACGCCATTGATGGCGTGACTTCCGACACTGGCCAGATTGGCCATGCGCACGTAGCGCTCGCCGGCCTCGTCGATCAGCGACAGGCGCGCGATCCTACCCTCGTCTGCCCCGTATCGTTGGCGAGCTTGTTCCAGAAACCTGCGGTTAATCTCGTAGACGATCTCGAGATGGCGCGGGAGCAGACTACTGAAAAGCGGAACTGACCATTTCTCCAGTGCCTCAGGGAGCAGAGTGTGATTGGTATAGGCAAAAGTATTGCAGGTGACCTGCCAGGCAGTTTCCCAGTCCATGCTGTGCTCGTCCACGAGCAAGCGCATCAATTCGGCGATCGCAATCGAAGGGTGGGTGTCGTTGAGCTGGATAGCGTAACTTTGGTGAAAGTCCGCCAGCGCTTTGCCCCGCATCAGGTGCACCCGGATCATGTCCTGCAAGGAACAGGAGACGAAGAAATACTGTTGTTCCAGTCGGAGCCGCTTGCCTGCAAGCGGTTCGTCGTTCGGATACAGGACCTTGGTGAGATTCTCTGAAGCGACCTTATCCTCGACCGCGCCGTAGTAATCGCCTAGGTTGAACGCTTGGAAATCGAATGCTTCGGTAGCCTCTGCCTTCCACAAGCGGAGCAGGTTGACGGTATTGACGCGATAGCCTGGAATGGGAATGTCGCAGGCCACTCCGCGCACACTACGGGCCGGCAACCAATGGACTTGGAACCGGCCGGACTCGTCCCAGAGCTGCTCGGTATGCCCACCGAAGCCGACGACGAAAGCGATCTCAGGCCGCGATATTTCCCATGGATTCCCCAGCCTAAGCCATTTGTCTGCCGCTTCTACCTGCCAGCCGTCGCGGATCTCTTGGTTGAAGATTCCGAATTCATAATGTATTCCATAGCCGACGCCTAGGATTTCCAAAGATGCAAGCGATTCTAGGAAACAGGCAGCCAAGCGTCCCAGGCCGCCATTGCCCAAACCAGGCTCCTCCTCCTGTGCCAAAAGCTCCTCCAAATCCTGACCCAGTTCGGCCAGCGCCTGACGCATCGCCTCTTCTATCCCCAGGCTCAACAGGTGGCTGCCAAGCTGAGGTCCAATCAAGAACTCCGCCGAAAGATAACTGACCGATTTGGCCTGGCCTGAGAGGTACACCTCTATGGTCTGCATCCAGCGCTTTAAGATCCGATCGCGTACCGTATAGGCCACCGCCATGTACCAGTCGTTTAGGGTTGCCGTTTTCGGCACTCGACCCTGAAGGTAATAAAGATTGTCCATCACCGCGCGCTTTAAGGCAGAAGGAGAAACGCCAGTTCGAACCTCCTCCTGGGCGAGGGTTTCAGACGCCTTTGGTGTTGCAGGTCTTGCGCGTTTCATCGCTGCCTCCCGGATGAGAATCAACCAAACCCATAGTAACTTAAAGCATTACTTCTCATCCAAATAAAAAACCCCCTCTTTTAGCCAACCTTGGGCGCGCCAGCGCCGCAAAGTGGCCAAGTCTTTAGCATAGACTGAGGGACAGACGGTGATCGGCTCCTCCCCCCGTTCGAACTCGGCCAGCCAGTTTTCCCAGCCGCGCACGTTTTCGGCGGAAAAATGCTCCTCCCCACCCTCCCCCAGCGCAAACACTGCAGTCGGCATCGTCCGTCCTTTGACCGCAATCCGTCCCAGCCGGCGCTTGGCCAAACCTACTTCCCCCGCTTTAGCGGCCAGTTCCTCGGAGACGATCAGGTGGCAGTTAAAAGCGCGCGTCAAGCTTTCCAAGCGCGCGGCCAAGTTCAAAGGATCGCCTAGGACGCCAAATTTTCTCACCCCTTTCCTAGGTCCTAAGTCTCCCATCACTACGGCACCTGAAGCCATGCCGATGCCGGCGTCGATCAGCGCAGCGATACGTTCCAGAACAGGCTGCGGGAAACGCCCGGCATAGCGCTCTTTGAGAGCGGCGAAAAACCGCCTTTGTAGGCGCATCAGTTCCACCGCCCCTAACAGAGCGTTGTGCCAGGCACAAAGGGGATCTTTCCCCCACAGCGGCCAATAGTAACAAACCAGATCCCCCACATAAGCCTCCAACCATCCCTGGTATTTCTCCTGGAGGATGAACGAGGTCTCCTCCAGATAATCATTCATCAGTTCCAAAATGCTCGCAGGATCCTCCAAAACCTGGCTGACCGTAGTGTAACCCTTTAGGTCCGACATCAATACGATGGCCTGGTGACAGCGGTTGCGGAACCGTATCTCTCCCGGCGCGATGAGGAGGTCGTGGATTTGTCTTGGCATGTACCGGCGGATCAGCCTGCCCTCGCGCAAGCCAATCACCAGCTGCAAACCGGCGGTTTGGAGAATCCCGCAAAGATACACGGCAACGGTTGCAGTCACCGGCCAAAGCTCAAAAGGCGAGAGAAAGCACAAACTGCCAAGCCCTAGGGCGAGCATCGGCAGCCCGATCAGGGGCAGCATCTGGCGCTCCTCTCTGCCGAGAAAGACGCTCACCGCTGCGACCGCAACAAACAACAAGATTTTTGCGACCCGAGGTGGGGCGCGGGGGTGATCTTGAAGCAGCAGGGTCTCGACCGCATCGGCCAGCAACTGCGCCCCGGGAGTGAAAAGATGCGGCCCTCCTAAGGCTACGGTCATCGGCGTGACGAGCATGTCAGTGGCCTCTGCCGGCGAGGTCAACTGAAAAATCACCGCCTTGTCCTTGAGCCCGGCGGCCGCCTTAAGCGCGGCATCTTCATTGCAAGCTGCAAGCACGCTCAGAGGAAAAATCGGCAGCTTGGCCTGTGGCTGGATTTGGTAGTGCGGATGACTCAGCCGAACGCGGCGGCAACGGACCTCGCCACAGCTCTCATCGTCCCGGGAGTGCACTAAGGCTTTGCGAGTGCGCTCGGGATCGACGAGGGAGGCCAGCTGGACCACGGCGTGGTCGGGGCTTAAGTCCATCCAACGCACGACCGCTAGATCCCGACTCACCAGGCGATCACTGGCGGTTAACCCCGACTGGGGGATAAACGGCAGCGCTTCCAGACCATACAGCAAGAAATCCGGCAGTGGCTCTTGGCCCGGCAGGTAAGGCGCGACCCTGAATTTCGGGAAGACTTCTCCTGCCATCGCCAACGGGGAGATTCCCGCCCGGCTGCTGGTCAGCCGGCACCGGTCGGCGTCAGCTACGCATCGCGGCTTAGACCAGCGCACCACGCCTGGGGCTTCTAGGCACAGAGCATAAGGCATGGCGACCTCCATCACCTTACTCAGCCGCACGTCCAGAAAAATCCCTTTAGCTCCGACGTGGACCAGCCGTTCAGCCGCCCGAGCCACCAGCGGCAACGCTTGCTTGCGGCCAACCTGGAGTGGCACGTCTTCGTCCAGCGCTACCAGGGCGACGTACCGCCACTTCGTCCGTGCCCGATACACCAAGACCGGATCGTGCACCCAGTTGTCGATCGCGGTCCCCCAGCCGGCGTCCAGCGCCACTCCCAGCGCAGTCGCCGCGAGCACGAACAAAGCCGCAATCCCTTTGCCGATCACAGGATCGCAGACAGGAAAACGGTGCGGGAAGATTTCGGATAAGGATAAGACCGGATGGCGCTGGTCAGACAGTCGGCAAATTCAGGATCGATCCGCTCGATGGGCAGCGTTGGCGTGATTTCGATCACCTTGCCCGCTGCATCGACCTCCCATTCCACCTCAAACTGCCGGGTGACGCCATACAGGGCATGGCACAATTCAACCTCACTTCGGACCGCCTCCAGCACAGCCTGACGGCGCGCTGGGTCCTCCATCCCGCCTAAGTCTCGACCGGCAGAGCGTAGAACAATAGAAGCTCCCTTTTCAGGTAAGGTTTCCACGCTGGGTTGGTCGAACCTCCCGGCCACACAGAACAGGACATTCGGCTTCCCATCGGCGCTGGCGCAGGCCAGCCGGCTCCCATCCCAGGGAGCACAACGCAGAGAGACGGAGCCGATCCACGGCGGGGCCTGGCTTTCCACAAGCAGCGCAAGCATACCTTCCGACCTGCTCTGGCAGACCATTTGGTATTCCCGCCCCGGCTCGCCGACTTGGGGCACCTTGAGCCACAGCCGTGCCCCCGGGGCGAGGGTCAAGATCGCCCCTTGGGAGACTTCGGTCTTTCCTGGGCATAGATCGAGTTGGACCTCGACCCCCCGGCTCCTGTCTGACAAAAATTCGACCAGCCCGCATTGGGCGGCATATCCTACCGTACAGACCAACCCGACTCCGCCAAAACCCAGCCGGATCAGCCATCTTATGAGAGGGGCTTGCATCGTTCACCCGCCGTTTGCAAATCGAATCGCCAAATTTTATCCACGTGCATGACGCCCTCGAGCGAGCCTTCAGACGGTCTTTGTTAGCTCCCGGGCAACTGCGTAGATTTCCTCGACGTCAAAGACCCGATCGTTGCGTTCGAACAGCTTGGCAATGCATGCGCGGTGGAGCGCGAGCTTCAAAATGCCAAAGCCGATCGCCCCCCAGCAGATTTTGCCATGGCGCACCGTCCCCCGGTCGGCCATCTCCACGCCGGCGATTCCCAAAGGAGGGGTTGCATTGGCATCGACCAATACCTCGAGCTGGGGATGATCCCGCCAGTGACGTTCTTCCAATAGCCGAACCCCGGCTGCCCCGGCAGCGAAGACGATCTGCGCATCGGCGATTGCTCGTCCCCGCGCCTCGCAGTCGGCCGCTTCCAACGGCGTGACCTCTACTCCAAAGCGCTCCCGCAGCACCTCACAGACCTGCCTGGCCCGCTCCAGCTTGCGTGAGGTCAGCACTACCTCGGCGCCTTCCCGGGCCAACAGCACCGCAGCCCGCTGCCCGACCGGACCGGTTCCGGCCAACACCACCGCCCGCTTACCGGAAATCCCGATGCCGGCGGCGATCCGGGCCACTCCTGCGGCGGCGGTCGTATTGCTACCGTTACTGTCGAGCATCACCGATACCCGAAAATCGGCAAAAAACCTCCCTTTGACTGCCTCTAGCAGCGCTTGCCCAGCCCAAAGGTCCCGGCCGCCAATGAAAATCGCGGTGTTTTTCTTGTCTTTGGGAGGGCGGGTAAAGATCGCCCCGTCTACCAAAGGCCCTACGTTTTCCGGCTTTAGGTTGGCGTAACCGATCACGCAATCGGCGCCGCCGTCGTAGGCGACGACTGCATCAAACGAAGCTGGGTGCGGGTCGGTATCGAATTGAAACAGGATTTTTTTCATTTGGAATCGCTCCTTGCTGTGTCCGTGGCCACAGATCTAGCCAGTTGGCAACTTGGCCTATGGCAGGGCTGCTGGATTATAATGACTGCTTGTTTCCGCCACCAGTCGAGGTCTAGATGCTCAAAGACCAATCCATCCAAGCGTTCCTAGACCGGCTTGCCGGCCCGTCCGCTACCCCCGGCGGCGGTAGCGCCACCGCGATCATGGGTGCCATGGGCGCGGCTCTAGTGAGTATGGTGGCCAATCTTACCCTTGGCAAACCCAGATACCAAGCCGTAGAAGAGGAGATGCGAACGCTTCTCGCCCGCGCCGAAGCCTTGCGCGAGCAGTTGCTAAATGTCATCGAGGACGACGTAGCCGCCTTCGATCGAGTAATGGCCGCCTATCGGCTACCCAAGGAGACCGAAGCGGACAAGGCACGGCGTCAACTGGCTATGCAGTCTGCCCTTAAGGCCGCCACCGAAACGCCGATGACTTGCGCGCGTTTGTGCGCCGAAGTCATCGAGCTATGCCGCTTGGCGGCAGAACATGGCAATGCCAACCTCATCACCGATGCCGGCGTGGGCGCGCTGGCCGCACAAGCGGCCCTGAAGGGCTGTGCCTTGAACGTCACCGTCAACCTGAATGCGCTCCAAGATCGGGATTTTGCCCAGAAGTGTCAGGCTGAGCTAGAACAGCTCCTAAGCGCGCAGAACGCCAAGGTCGAAGCGATTCTCGCTTCGATCGCCATGAGGCTTTAAGCGATGATCGCCAAACGCCCGCTAATCTGGCTAGTAGGACTGATCCTGAGCCTTTGGCTCGCCACCACTGCGGCCACCTCGGTGCGCGAAGTCAGCCTGCCGGAGATGCTCGAACGCGCCGAACTCGTCTTCGAAGGCGAGGTCATCCACGTCGCCGTTCAGGAAACTCCCGACCACCGCCCGTTTACTCGGATCGACTTTCGGGTACTGGAGGTCATCAAAGGCCGCTTCGAGCGTCCCACCATTACCCTGGATTTTCTCGGGGGAGAAAGCGGCGGCAAACGCCTGGCATTGGAAGCAATGGACTATCCGATGCTTGGAGAACATGGAATCTACTTCGTCGAATCCTTAAATCGGCGCCAGGTGCATCCTCTGTACGGCTGGGCCCAGGGCCATTTCATCGCGCATGCCGATGAATCGGGCCGCCTGCGCCTCCAGACCGCCACAGGCCAGCCCGTCACAGGGCTAGAATTTGAGTCTACTGCAGGTCTTCCCCGGTTGAGCCGGGGGATTGCGAAAGGGGTGCTGACCCGGCGCGAAGCTGAGGCCTCTGAAGCCATGTCGATAGAAGACTTCAAGCAACAACTGCGCCAATACCTGAACAAAAACAGACGATGAGGGGAATAGGGCTGTATGTATGCCTGAGCATCGGTTGGTGGAGCAGCGCCTTCGCCTATGTCTTGAGCGGTCAGCGCTGGCCGCAAGCTGAAACAAGCTTCGTCTTTGATCTGGTCGATACCCACGGGAAAAGAGTTGCGCCAAGCGGCATC
The DNA here is from genome assembly GCA_964654415.1 of uncultured Methylococcales bacterium. Taxonomy (GTDB): domain Bacteria; phylum Pseudomonadota; class Gammaproteobacteria; order Methylococcales; family Methylothermaceae; genus Methylohalobius. The sequence continues at coordinate 26,167 of CAZZIP010000018.1, forward strand.
TCCTGGAATCAGGCGTTTGCAACCGCCATGCAGCGCTGGAACGAGCGCACCGTATTTCGCTTCTACGGCCGGCCAGGCACAGCCGATCCTTGCCGCGACGATGGGCAAAACACCGTCGGCTTTCGGAGCGACGACTGCGGCTTTGCCTTCGGTTCCACGACGTTGGCGATCACCTACAGCGTCTTCTCCGGCGGTACTTTGCTCGAGACCGACATCGTCTTCAACGCCAACGAGGCCTGGGACGTTTATGACGGCCCGCTGCGTCCGCAGGTTACCGACTTTACTCGGGTCGCCACGCACGAACTGGGTCATGCCTTAGGGTTAGGTCATGAAGATCGGGTCCCCGCCATCATGTCTAGCCTGACAAACGACCTGACGCTACCGCAAAAAGACGACCTCGATGGCGTTGCCGCCTTATACGGTGCATCCCGTCCGCCGTCTGTGTGCCAAACCCAACCTTCCTTGCCGCTCAATACCTGGCTTCAAGGCCGCCTTGAGGCTTCGGATTGCCGGCGCCTGGACATCGCAGACAGCGCTTTTGCCAGCGACGACAGCGCGGTGGATCTGTATAGCCTGGAACTGCCAGTGGCTGGCTTGGTCCTCGTGCGCATGGATTCGGAGCAGCTCGACCCTTACCTGGAAATCCGCCAAGGCACCAGCATTCTGGCGGCCGATGACGATTCGGGATTTGGTAGCAACGCGTTGATCGTCAAGCATCTCTCCGCTGGCCGCTATCAGGTGATCGCCAACAGCGCTTTCAGAACGCTGCACGAAGGGGATTATCGGCTGGCAGCCCAGCTCAATCTGGGGTCCCCTAGCGTGCGCCTTGAATCCGATTGGTCGGTGACCATAGATTCGGTGGACGCAAATGGGGCTTCCTACCAAGCCAAGCTGAGATTCTATGCTAATCCAGACGACCCAGAAGGATTGTACTGGCGCCTGGATAGCTACGGCCTGCTGCCGGGGGAACCTGCCACAGGGGCAACCCTATTGAAAACGACCGATCTCGTCTTCAATCCGGTCGAAGCCTTGGGCAGGCGCTTCGACGTGATCCTCAAACGCGTTCATTTCCCTCAGGACCCAGTTGGCTGGTACTGGAAACTCGATCAAGTGTTTGAGCGCGACTAATCGGGGTAACCGTCTGGATTTTGGCTCTGCCAACGCCAAGCGTCGCGCACCATGTCTTCGATTCCCCGCTCGGCCCGCCAACCCAATTCTTCAGCGGCCCTGGAAGGGTCGGCATACACTTCGGCGACATCTCCGGGCCGGCGCCCGACGATGCGGTAAGGAACCCGGCACCCTGTGACTTTCTCGAATGCCCGCACCACCTCCAGAACGCTGTATCCGGCGCCAGTCCCTAAGTTGTAGGTAAACACTCCACCTGCTGGAGAAGCGAGCTGTTTTTCCAAAGCCTTGACGTGAGCTTTGGCCAGATCCACCACGTGAATGTAATCGCGCACGCCAGTGCCATCGCGGGTGGGCCAGTCGCCACCGAATATCTTAAGCTCCGGTAACTTCCCGACCGCCACCTGGGTGATGTAAGGCATGAGATTGTTCGGGATTCCTCTTGGATCCTCCCCGATCAGGCCGCTTACATGGGCACCGACGGGATTAAAATAACGCAGCAAAGTCACCGTCCAGGGAGGCTCGGTTTTGGTCAATCGATCCGCAGCCACCAAATCGCGTAGGATTTCTTCGATGAACAGCTTGCTGCGGCCATAAGGGTTGCTGGCGTGTAAAGGAAAATCCTCACGGATGGGCACAATGGCCGGATCGCCGTAAACGGTGGCAGAAGAGCTGAACACCATCCGTTTGACTCCAGCTGCCGCCATCGCCTCGCACAAGCTTAAGGTACCGCCGACATTGTTCCGGTAATAGACCAAAGGCCGCTCGCACGACTCCCCGACGGCTTTGAAACCGGCGAAGTGGATCACCACGGCGATCCTAGCGCGGGCGAAAACCCGAATCATTTCCTCGAGGTCGCTGATATCTGCCTCGACGAAATCCAGCTTGCAGCCGGTGATTTTTTCCACCCGCCGGATCACCTCGTACTTGCTGTTGGAGAGGTTGTCTACCACTGTCACTTCAAAACCGGCTGCCATCAGCTCAACGCACGTGTGGCTGCCGATATACCCCGCCCCACCGGTGACCAAAACCCGAGTTCCCATCGTTCGGAGACCTGCTTTGTAGTTGCAGTAAACAACCCTCGACTAAAGTCGAAGGCTTTATCGTAGGACAAAGCGATGCTCATCCCCGACATCAGGCGTGTTTACAACCGCCCTTGGCGGGACGGCCGTCCCGCCAATCCCCCGATACCTGCGCCTCGGGGGAAAACGGCTACCGATTCTTTAACTTCCGTTACTTGCCAGAGATACCGACCATTGGGGCTATCCAATGCGTACCGTTGGACTGGAAGTTCGGTCGCACAGCGACTTGAATGCCAGCGTGTTGCTTTTACCAAAAGCGTGCGCCTTGCGCAAGCCGCAATCCCTCCCGCGATTGAAATCGCGGGTTTCCTTGCGAGGAGTCTATGAATTTATTCTAGTTCATCCGCGAGGATGAAAACGCGCGTGTAGCTCCTGCAGGCGGGCCTGGGCGACATGGGTGTAGATCTGGGTCGTGGAAAGGCTGCTATGGCCCAACAGCATCTGCACCGCGCGCAGGTTCGCACCGTGGTTAAGCAGGTGAGTGGCAAACGCATGGCGCAAGGTATGGGGCGAGAGGGGTTTAACGATTCCCGCCTGGCGGGCGTAGCGCTTGATCACATACCAAAACGCCTGGCGGGTCATAGGGCCGCCGCGCTGGGTGACGAATAAAAACACCGATTGCCGGGCGCCCAAGAGCATGGGGCGCGATTTCCTAAGATACGCCTCCAGCCACGTCAGCGCTTCTTCCCCCAACGGCACCAATCGCTCCTTGCTCCCCTTGCCCCAGATGCGGGCTACGCCCAGTCTCCTATCCACCTGATCGCCCTTCAATCCTACCAACTCCGAAACGCGCATCCCGGTGGCATACAGGACTTCGAGCATGCAACGGTCCCTAAGGCCCAAAGGCTGCTGTGGATCGGGGGCATTGAGCAGGGATTCGACTTCGGCTTCGCTGAGAGTATCTGGGAGACTTCGCCCCAAATAAGGGGATTCGATCCCGGCGCAGGGGTCAATCGCGATCAAACCCTCGCGCACCAGGTAACGATAAAATTTACGCAAAGAAGATAAAAGCCGCGCGCTGCTTCTGGCGCTGACCCCCGCGCGGAAACGATGGCCCAGATAACGCGCCAGGTCTTCTGCGGTCGCCTCGGTTAGGGGCTTTCCAAGCCAGGCAGAAAACAGTTTCAAATCTGCGCCATACGCTTGCAGGGTATTTTGGCTCAACCCTTCTTCCAGCCACAGAGCGGTGGTAAAGCGCTGGATCAGGTCCGGCTCATCCATGCCAGCTTTCGTGGCGCAATAACCAACGCTTGATGTCTAAGGCAGCGCCTTGAGACTTTCCACAGTAGCCGCCCAATCCGGTCCTGGCCACTACCCGGTGACAGGGAATGATGATCGGATAGGGATTGGCCCGGCAGGCGGCCGCCACAGCCCTGGAGAAAGTCTTAAGTTGGCGCGCCAGCTCGCCGTAGGTACGCACCTGCCCAGGCGGAATCTCCAACAGGGCTTGCCAGACTCGCCGGCAGAAAGCCGTTCCCGATTCGGCCAACCAACACTCAAACGCGGTAAAGGGATTCCGGAAATAGGCCACCAGTTGCTCCCACACGGCGCTCATCCCCCTGCCCATCTCCGCTTCCTGTCCAGTTTCTAGCTGCCAGGACAGGCCAGTCAGCGTTTCCCCCCGACCTGTGATCTCCAACAGCCCGCAGGGGGCGCGCAACACCCGCCGAACCGGGGGATCAGCTGCAGTGTAGGATCGCCACCGGACCGCCACGCTCAAATCTTTTCTTTGATCCTCGCCGCCTTGCCACGCAACTCGCGCAAATAGTACAGCTTGGCCCGGCGCACCTTGCCGCGGCGCTTGACCGTGATTTCATGCACCATCGGGCTATATAACGGGAACACCCGCTCCACCCCCTCACCGTGGGAAACCTTGCGCACCGTAAAGGAAGAATTTAAGCCGCGGTTACGCTTGGCGATTACGATCCCTTCGAAAGCCTGCAGGCGTTCGCGTTCGCCTTCTTTGACTTTGGTCTGCACGACCACAGTGTCACCGGGCCTAAAATCCGGGATTTGCTTGCCCAACTTGGCGATCTGCTCCTTTTCGATTTCCTCAATGATATTGCCCATTTTGTTGCTCCAGCTCACGTTTGAATTCTTCCAACAAGATTTGCTCTTCGACATTCAGTTTCCGCCGCGCCAGGAGGTCTGGCCGCTTTAGCCAGGTTCTGCCTAAAGCCTGTTTCCTACGCCAGCGGGCGATTTGCTGGTGATCGCCGCTGAGCAGCACTTCCGGCACCCGCTGTCCGTCGATCTCTTCCGGCCGGGTGTAGTGCGGATGGTCCAAAAGCCCGTCCATGTGAGAGTCCTGCCGAGCTGAATCAGCATCCCCCAGCACCCCTGGTAAAAGCCGCGTCACCGCATCGATGACCACCAGCGCGGCCAACTCCCCTCCTGACAGCACGTAATTGCCAATCGACCATTCCTCGTCGATGTAGCTATCCAGCAAACGCTGATCGACGCCTTCATAGCGGCCGGCTATCAGGATCAAGCTCTCCATCGCCGCAAAGCGCATAACCCCTTCTTGGTCCAGAAGCCGGCCCTGGGGCGACAGATACACTACCTTAGCGCTCTTAGCGCTCTCCCCGGAAGCGAGCCTCGCTGCCAGGATGGCGTCTTTGAGCGGCTGGACCTTCATCACCATCCCCGGTCCACCCCCATAAGGGCGATCGTCGACCGTGCGGTGGCGATCGTGGGTAAAATCGCGCGGATTCCACAGGACGACGCGCATCAACCCCCGCTCTCGCGCCCGACCGGTTACTCCGAACCGCAAGGCGTGATCGATCATGTCCGGGAACAGGGTGATCACATCGAAACGCATCAGTAATCCGGGTCCCAGTCCACCAGAATCGTACCTGCCTCCAGATCCAAGTCACGGATCACCCGGTCGCGCAGCCAAGGAATCAGTATCTCTCGGCTCTCCGAGCGTACGATCAACACGTCGTTCGCGCCAGTCTCCATTAAATCGACCACCTGCCCGAGCTGTCTGCCGCTGAGGTCGATGACCATAAGTCCGATCAGGTCGACCCAGTAAAACTCACCTGGGGCAAGTTGCGGCAACTGGGCGCGGTCGATGCTGATTTTGGCGCCGCGTAAGGCCTGGGCCTGCTCTGGAGTAGTGATGCCCTCCAAGGCCGCCACCACCGTTCTCCCCTGCCGGCGCCCGGTCAAAACCGTAATCTTCCAGCGCTTGCCTTGATGTTCAAGCTCCCAGGGAGAATAAGCAAGCACGTTCTCGCGCGGCTCAGTATAAGAGTAGATTTTCACCCACCCCTTAATGCCAAAAGCCCCGCGAATCTCACCTACTGCAATGCGTTTGACCACGCCCCTTTAGACAGCTTCCTGCCCTTGAGCGCTGCGCTTGCGCCATTCACGCAGCAGGCTCCTGACCCGGTCGGTCATTTGCGCACCGCGTCCAAGCCAAAGCTCGACCCGTTCCATGTCCAACTTGAGCCGGGCATCGCCATCCTCTACCAGAGGGTTGAAGTACCCCACTCGCTCGATATGCCGACCGTCGCGTTTGGCGCGACTGTCAGCCACTACCACGTGATAGAAAGGGCGCTTGTTCGTACCTGCGCGTGCCAAACGAATCTTGACCATAAGCTTTGTTTCCCTTGCGATTTCGGATTTTACTGAGTTGAAAAATTTTTATATTTTACCGATTTTCCTCACCCTATTAAACCTTTTGCAGCAGATAATCCAACCACAGTTTGGTAAGCTTCTCCTGGACTGTATTCTGACGCAGGCGAGCGTGGAGGTGGTCGAAATCCACCCGATCCAGCTCCTGATCCTGGTTGTAGCACGAATAGACAAAATACTCCTGTCCCGTCTTGGGATCTAGATGCCGGCACAGGCACTGGCCGCACACTCCTTTGAGCATACACTGCATCGGCGAATTGATCGAACCGATGGCGATGTGCTGCTTTTTCAGATAAGGCGCAAGGACCCCATCGCGCGCCTCCTTGACCGCGCGCATCATGCGGTCCGATCCGATCACGATCAGATGATCGACGTCGTCTAAGTGGATCGGCGTCGGCCCCAACTCCCCTCTGGCATAAGCCAGCATGGCCTCGACGATATTGCCGATGAAGCTCTTATCCTGAGGGCGAGTGGGTATGAGCGGCTGGTTGCCGGGAAGGTCGTCGACCGCCCACACGATCAGGTCAGAAGCCTCCTCGATCTCTTTGACCTTGAACACATCGCGGGAGCTTCGATAACCGGCAAAATACAGCACCTGATTGCCCGCCGCTTTGAGTGCCTTGCCGATGGAAAACAACACCGCATTGCCCAAGCCTCCTCCCACCAGGAGCACCGTGCGGCCGGCGGGAATGTCGGTGGGCGCCCCGGTCACTCCCATCACCACCAGCGGATCGCCCGGCTGCCACAAGGCGCACAGCTTGGAGGAACTGCCCATCTCCAGCACGATCAAGGAAATGACGCCGCGTTCCTTGTCCACCCACGCCCCAGTCAGGGCCAACCCCTCCGCCGCCAGCCGGGTACCGCCACTGACCGGGGCGAGCGTCTCGAAGTTCTGAACCCGGTAAAACTGACCCGGGGCAAAGTGCTTGGCGGCCATGGGCGCCTTGACCACGAGCTCGACGATGTTGGGAGTCAAGCGCACCACTTCGACGATCTGAGGCAAGAGCCGCTCGTCCAGGCGCGCGCCGAATTTTGCCCAAGCCAGGTCGCGCGCCGGCTGCGCTCCGGGATCAAGCGCGGCCAATTCTTTGTGGAACAGGCGCACGATGTGGGGATAGCTGTCCTTGGCCGAGGCCATCGCCCGCACCACGTTGCCGGCGTAG
>CAZZIP010000019.1:0-25540 GCA_964654415.1 uncultured Methylococcales bacterium
GGTCGTGATTCAAACGCGTACCGCTGCAGCGAGTCGTTTGACGTGGCTATGTCTTAATCCCTTTTTCATCAGGTCGTGATTCAAACCCAACTTTTCGATCGAAATTTGGATAAAAATTGGGTCTTAATCCCTTTTTCATCAGGTCGTGATTCAAACTGCACCTTTCAAATTTCTTGTTAAAGATCAACACCTTGCAAAGAGCTTTGCGGAAAATTTTTGACGCCAGAAAGCTGACGTTTATGACGACTCTTTGACAAACGGCCATCCTTAAACTTAGCACGCCCCAACCCTTCCGGCAAGGGGATGCCGCACAACATCACTCCCTCCATCCACATCGGACTCCCCCACCATTGCCAGTCGGGGTTCGTCGGCAAAGGATAAATACGCACATCGTCAGCGCGCGGATCGATGAGGCGATTTAAGTAAAATACGATCTGCTTGCGGCGGTAACGTACACCAAAAATACCGAGTATTGCAGGGGAATACCCAATTTCTTCAAGTAGCGATGCACACGGCTTAAGCGCTTGGGATCGCTGATGTCGTATGCCACTAGATGAGGATGTTTCTCATGCAAGCTCATGCGGAATAGGCCTCACTTTGCTCTAACCAACGCCACAGTTGTTCGATCCAATAGTGCGCTTGGTTTTTAACGATTTCGGCGTGGCTTTCATAACAAGCCACTACGTGCCGTTGCTCGAGCGAACGGCATACTCCCAAACGTCCCTCCAAAGCCAACTCCCACCATTCCCACGCCAACAAATCGGTTAGATAGGCCGTCAGCCCGCGCCAGTCGTGGCTGGGTTCGAGAATAGCCGGCTGGATTTGATAGGCTGCCAGAATCTCCGCTACATGCGCCAAGCTAAGAGGATACAAGCGCTCAAACAATCCCGGATCAACCGGTATCTTGCGTTGCTTCAGCGCTAGCGCCAGATACCCGCGCACCAGAGGTGCCCGCAGATCGGCCAGCACGAGGCTGTGTTTTTTCTGCAGCGCTAACAGCCGTCTGCGTTCTTGGCTGTCAAACCAGTCTCTAAGACGCTGCGAGCCGTCGTCTAAAGTAAAAAACGCATCGAGTAAGGCATTGAATTGAGAATCTTGCGGCCAGGCACCAAAACACATCCCGATCAGTTTTCCCTGGCGGTCGAGCAAGGTAACAGGCACTCGCCAACGCAAGCACTCCATGAGTGCCGCGCTGCTCCAGGCCACCGGCCCTACGCTCACTACCCGGCTGATGCGCGTTAAGGGAAAATATTGCTCGCTTTGATTGCGGCAGATGACTTTGAGCGCTGGCCCTTCCAGATTCACCCGCCGCACTTGTGAGGCATTAAGATAGACGGCACGCATCGCACTTCTCCACCAAGCTTTGCACCAGTACCCGGCATTGCAGGCGCAACGCACGCTCCAAGGGAGCTACTTGGCGCTCGAATGCCGCAAAAAACCTGGCTCTTCCGGCCTTACCGAGAAAACAACCTTCGCCCCGGCGTTTGAAGTGATCGGCCTCCAGATAGCGGCTGTGAAACCACTCACATACCCACTGATCTACACACGGTCGCCACGGCTCGATCAGATCGCAAGCCAAAGACTCCCTACCCCAAGCCGGTTCGTGATAAAAGCCCACACTGGGGTCCAAACCGGCAGCCCACGCCGCTTGTACTGCTCGCGCGTGCAGCAAGGTGTAGGCCAAAGACAACGTGGCGTTGACCGGATCGGGCGGTGGGCGCTTTTTTCGACCGGTAAACCCTAAAGAAGGAGCAAACAACTTTTGATAGACTTCAAAAAATACGCGCGCGGCATTGCCCTCCAAACCGCGTAGGGTTGTTAGATCGTTCACCGCTGCCACCGAGGTCTGCAAAGCCGAAATCCGCTGCATCGCGGTTTGTACGGCGCCTTTGAGTCCGGGGCGCGAAGCAGCCAGCGTAGAAAGCAGGTCGTGATGACGGCGTAGTTTGGCCCCAATCCATCTGCGCGCCACGGCCAGGCGTTGTTGTTCGTCCGCGCCGGCTCGGTATTGCCGAAGGCGCACTTGCACATCGTTGTGCGCGACGCCCAGCACCTGCGCCCGCCGGTCCGCACAGCGCGGATCGAATAAAACCACCGTCACTCCCTGCTCGGCCAAGCGCAATAGCAGCATGGTGTCCAAGCGCGTCTTGGCGGCGATTACCAAGCGCTTGAGCAAAGCCACCGGCACCGTCTGCCGACCCTCGCCGCTGCGTATCACCAAGACGCCGTTTTCTAGGCTTAGCTCACTTTCGGTGCGATCCAAGTAAAACGTGCTCATTTAGCCGATGTAAAACCAATTGGGGTCCGAGGGCGCCACCGCCCGCCCTAAGGCAGTTACCGCCTGGCGCGGATCGAGGCGCAGCACGAGTAAAGCGTCTTCTTCCTCCAGCACTTGGCACAGTTGGAAAATCAACTCGCCTTTTTCAGCTTCGGTCAGCCAGCACTCGTGGACGGATTTTTGCCCGCCGGTGGCATAGCGTCGGGTCAAATGCAAAGCCGCCCGCAGCCTGTCTGGCTCGCGCACGTCGTAGGCGATTAAATAAAGATTGCGGTCAGTCATAGCCGCTATTGCAACACACGCGCAAAGCGTTGTCTGATTTGGCAAGCTTGTCTTAGAAGCGGCGACGCAACGGGCCGAAATTGGGATACCTACCGCTTGGATCGCCAGGTCAAGATGAAATGGTACAATGACAATGAGTCTTGACCTTCATCGCAAGCTTGCCATGGAAGCTGCTAAACGCCACGCCACTTACGAAGACATAGCACGCCTGCCCGAGTACCTGGTCGGTGAAATCTTAAATGGAGAACTCTATACCCACCCACGGCCAGCGCCGAAACACGCACGGGTCGAATCGGCCCTGGATGGGGTGCTATGGCCACCTTTCGACAGCGGCGCAGGTGGCCCCGGCGGCTGGTGGATCTTAATAGAACCGGAACTGCATTTAGGAAGCGACATCTTAGTGCCGGACCTGGCCGGCTGGCGCCGGGAAAGGCTCCCTGCCTTGCCGGAGACGGCTTGGTTTGAGCTTCCCCCCGACTGGGTGTGTGAGGTGCTTTCCCCGGCTACGGCGCGCGTTGACCGGGCGATCAAAATGCCCCTCTATGCCCGGCACGGTGTCCTGCACCTGTGGTTAATCGACCCGGACTTAAAAACGCTTGAGGTCTATACCCTAGACCACAGCCAAGGCCAGCCGCACTGGCTGTTGCTGGCCACTTTGGAAGGAGAAGCGTCAGTTTGCCAGGTGCCGTTTACGGCGACCGAGTTTTCCTTAGCCAGCCTGTGGGCTTGACGAGCCAACTTCCGTTTGCGCACTAAATCCGCCTCAGGATTCAGCCAGCGCATTTGCTTTATTTCCGCTCAAGCTCTTCCAGCCACTGGCGAAACTGCTGCTTGCGCTCTTTTTTATTGGGCCAGTCGGTCCATTCCTTGATCGTCTGGAAGATGAGGTCTGCCGCCTGCCGGCGCAATGCCCGGTCCTCCCAGGCAAGCACCTTGCGGAAAAACTCCAACCGGCGCTGATCGAATTCCCCTCCTGGCTGGTAGCGGCCCTTGGCTTTTTGCCTTTGGTAATAAGCGCGAAATTCTTCCAGGGCCTGTTCTTCCGGCGACATCGCAGACAGCCGCGCTAACCGCTCAGTTTCTTCGCGGGCCGCTTTGGCCTCTGCCTCGGCTTCAAGGCGCGCTTTTTCCTCGGCCTCCCGTTTCCGGCGAAGGAGTTCCTCCCGTACCCGTGCGAATTCGACCGCACGCGCTTTCTGCTTGGTCTGCCACGCTTCAGCATCCTTCTGGAAAGGAGCAAGTCGTTCACGTAACTCAAGCCAGTCCTCGAGCGGCTTGCGATCTGCTTGGATTTCTATCAGCGCCCATCCAAACGGCAGCATGCCGCTACGTGCCTGTGACGTGGGCGCAGCCAGCCAAATGGTTTTGGCCTCGAGCTGGTAGGACGACGTTTGCTTACCGTCTGCGCCTTTCCCTTCCAGGATTTTGATGGAACGCACCCCGTTCAGCGTGACGGATTCGGCGCCGCTGTGCCTCCCAATCCGCAGCAGAAAAGCGCTTCCCTGATCGAGCCGTCTGGCAATTGTGCCATTCAAAACCTCGTCGGCCAGCCTTTCCCAGTTAGGGTCGAGGTAACGGCGTTCTTGCAATACTTTAAGCTCGACCGCAAGCCGCTCCCGGTAAAACCGATTGCAGGCGGCGGCGACGTCTTTGACCTTCCAACGCAGGCTCTTCGCCGGGGTTTTCCCGATGTGATCGATGTCCTGTAAATCCTGGATCGTGAGCGAACTCTGGAAGCTGCGGTAACGCGGCGGCAGGCATTCGAGCAACTGGTAAAGGTTTTTGGCTTCGGCCTGAGACTGCACGACTTTGCCGCCTTTCAACACCTCCCGTTTCTTGCGGTTGACCGCGAATCGAACTTCGCTGCCGTAAAGGCCCGGGGTCTGGTAGCTCGCATCGACGACATGTACCAGGCGCATGGGGTCGCATTGCAATAACTTTTTAGACTTGCCATCAACATCGCGACGGTAGGCAAAGAGGCGTTCCTGCAATGCCTCATTCGCCTTGGCTTTCGTAGACTGCCGCTTGTCTTCCAGGAACTCTCGCTCTTTTCGAGTTAACTCATTCCCATCATTCACATCATCCAGCAAGGCTGTGCGGATCGCACCCTTGATGCTGCTTCCCGGGATCACCGGCTGTTGGTTATACGGGTTGAAAAACGTGCGCTCGATGGCCAGCTTGTTGATGACGCCCCCGCCACCCGCTTCCCGATTGGCGGTTTGCCCGACGCGCTTTTGATAGAGATCAAATACCCCGGCGCTAACCGGCAGGCAATGGGTAGAGGCAGCCGCGAATGCCTCACGGTTGTTGTAAAAGAAGCTCTGGACCTGCATGATCAGGTCCTCAGCCTGGCGCGCGGGACGGCTCACCATTTTCAATAGTTCCTCCCGCTGACTTGGTGTCAATACCTCGCTGGCAATATCGCTATCGAAGGCGAACAGTACGCCTTTGTCCATGACGTAATTGGTCGGTTCGTAGTCCTCGCCTGTACCTACATGCACCGGCGAGAGCGGCGTGATGTGTAAGGTGACGCTTTCCAGAATCGGGGTTTTCATGTGGCCTCCTGCGGAAACTGGATCGGGATGACCGGAGCATAGCCCTGATGGACAGTAGCCGATATTTCCTTGGAGAGTTGCCCGTTGCCGCCCAATCCTTGGCCAACGAAACGGGTATCCGGAGTAACCGACGACAACGCAAAGACTGCTCCCGCTTTGGCCAGCAATACCGGAGTTTTGAACGGCCTTCCCAGCTGCACGGCCTGCCCACCATGGCGCCCAAAACGGGTGAAGGGCTGGTAAAAACTGTTTCGGCCATCCAAGCCAAGCCCTTGCGGCGCACAAGGAGCGAGCGTCAACACGGCGTTTGGTCTGGGAGAGCCGGGGGGCATGCTTTCGGTTGCACCCGCGACGGCGAACTTGCCCAACCCGACTGTGGCATCGCGCCCGAATCCTACCTGCCCCATGGACTCAAACGCCTGCCGGATCGAATCGGCTAAGATGCGTCCGGCATCGAAGACCACATACACCGCCAGCGTGACGCCTTCTGCATACCAGGACTGCTCCAGCGCATAAGGCGCAAACGCACCTTTCCCAGTGGTACCGGTCAGCCGGCTGATGCTGTTGTGCGGCTGGGTATGCCATTGCATAAAACCTTTCTGGTGGATTTCCTGATCGCTTTTGCACTGGGCCAGCCACTCCGCAAACGGCGTGCTCAGCGCTTCCACGGGCAGCCACGTCTTTTTCCTCAATGCCTTGCGGTCGGCGTTTTCCTCTCGCCGGAACATCCACATCGGCACCATAGGCCGCGGTACGTAGCCACTGGGAAAAGCATCCGACACCACGGCAAACGGCTCGCCGTGGGTGTAACCATCCAGGAGTCGAGTCAACTCCTGCTCCCCTTTGCTGTCACGGAGCAGCCAGCACAATTGCCCGAACAGTGTATCGCCCATGGGCGGGGTGCCGAAGGCAGACAGCGGGCGCAACGTCAGGGTCAGGGTTTGCATGTCAGGCCACCTTGCCGAAGCTCACCTGCGCCAGTTTCCCCTGCACGTCCGCGCCGTTCAGCTTCAAGTTCTCGAACACCAGCTTGCCATAGCCGCGCGACAGCGAACCGCCCAAGCCGGTGAGTTCAATCAGCTTCAAGCCCTGAAACAGCATGTCGGTTAGATCTTCGTCGTCGTGCACGCGCAAGGTCAGTTTGAAATCGAAGATCGCGCCTGCCGGAACCCGCTCGGTCGTACGCGGATGCTGCGCCACATCCTGAATCCGGTCAATCATGTTTTCCATCTTGGTTTCGGTGAACAGGCGATTTTTGTCGGAAATCTCCCGCTTTGCCCAGTCTTCGTTCAGCGGGCAATCCCAGAAGGCCAGGCGGGCCGGGCCGATTTCCGCGATCAGCTGGTCGTCGTTGGACGGGTCAGGTGAGCCGCCGAACAGTTTCAAGAGCTTTTTGGCGCCCGCCTGATTTGGGGCTTTGGCAACGTCCTTAAAGTTTAATGGCTTGCCATCGGTCAGCCCAACCACGCCCAAATGCCACTCCAACAGGCTGCGCATCTTGCCTTTGAGGCTGGAGCCAGGGATGTAGGGTTGCCCGTTCAAGGGATTTTTGATGACAGGGTTATCCGTGCCGCCGATGTGCATTTCTTCATTGCCCGCACCGATGTGCAAGCCCGTGAGCAGGCGGATTTGTCCCTCAAGAAGCTGGATTTTAGTCAGTTGCATGGCTTTGATCTCCGTCAGTCTTTCTTTTCCAGTTTGAAAAAGCCCAGCATCGCTTCGAAGAAAAGCTTGAAAGTGTGCAGCGTCTGGGCATTCTCCACCTGCTGGAGCGCATGGCGCATGAAAAGCGTGAAGTTTTGATCCACGTGCCCGCGGCCCTGTGCATACGCAACCTTGGCATTCAGCATGCGGACAAAAGGCAGGTACTCGTCAAATTTGTCCGGGTTCTGCGCCACCTTGGTGTCCCACATCAAAAGCTCGTCGTAGAAACGGCGGATTTGCGTGGATTTGTTGACTTCCCGTCTGGTGTCGGCCAGCGTTTTCGCAGTCTCGTGCGCCACGGTATTGAACAACTCGGGATCAACCGGCCTGAACACGATTCTTGACGTGTCCAGGGTGGGGCCTTGGTCGCGGCGGTCGGGTCTTGAGCGATCAGGTCGGTTCATGGCGATTACCTCCGGTGTTGGTAAAGGTGGGTAAACAGGGCAATGCGGTAATTGCCCTTGTGTTTTTCGATACCGTTCTGGACGATGGCCTCAGCGAGTTCCGCCTGCAAACGCCTACGCGCAGCCTCATCGAGTTTGCGCCCATTCCGGCGGCGGGTTTCCAGCATGCGGTAAGTGCGGTAGCAGAACCGCGAGCGCCAGATGGCGTTTTCGGGTTTGTTTAAGTCTTCTGCAAGCCCGATCAGATGCAGGAGGTCGTAAAGGTACCCCGTACTCAGGCCGAAATCGGCGCGCATTTTATCGAGCCGCTCAGCGCATTTGAGCAAGTCATCGAAGTCCTCCCAGCTTACGGAACGGCCAAAACAGGTCACGGCGTTTTTCGGCGGGATGGCCTGCTTGTTGGGATTGAAGGACTTGCCAGCATCCAGCGCCTCTTCGGCCAGGTCAGCCAGATAGTTGATCGGCAATCCTGGCTTGGTAAGCGATAGGCCTGCTGAAAAATGCAGCTGCGGGTTTTCCGCGACGTAGCGCTTGAACTCGTTCCGCATTCTCTGAGCCAATCTCATGGTGGAACGCCACGGGCCGATCAGGAAGAAATCATCGCCGCCGGCAAACACGGTATAGGTGTTGGGGAATTCCGTCCTGCAAAGATGCGGCAACCAAGTGGAGAAAAAAGCATTCATCTGGCGCGACAAGGCGGCCATCTTTGCAAAGCTCGGCGCACCCAGGCCGCGCTGGAAGATGGCGCCGAGATTGTCCACGTCCCCCTTCAGGGTCATCAGGGCGCTGATGCCAAGCCACTCGCCCCTCTCATCCAGCCATTTGTCCTCATCCGCAAGATGGTTGAGCGTCTTGGCTTCCCCGACGGCCTTCTCGTAGATTTCGTCGGTATCCTCGTACTTGTCGAAGGTGTCAAAGTCATCCGCGGTGAAACGTGGAATCCAGGCGTTGATGGCGCGGCGGGCATAGCCATTCCACAGCGGCTTGCCCTCCTCTTCGGGCAGGGCAAAATCTACCGCCCGCAGCAGCTTGCCTTCGCGCGCCAGTTGCCCGAACTTGCCGCTGATGTCTTCGCATTGGGTAAAGCTGACGTAATATCCGAAAATCGGCAGGGCCAGGGTGTGGTGATCGAGGTTGTCGCAAGTTATCAGCAGGCGCTCGAACTTTGTCAGGTATTCGCCAACCTTGATCTGGTCATCCGCCAAGCGGCTGATCCAGACGCCTTCCGTCAATTCTACGGCGGCGGGCGAACGCCCATCCACTTTGCACACGCCTTGGACGGCATTGAACTCGTCTAGGAAACCTTCGAACACCGCAGGGGCATTGTCGGCGCAGAGATTGAAACGCTGCAACTTGAGCCTTTCCAGCTGTTCAAACAGCCGTCTCATTAGTTCGCTGAACCTGCCTTGGGTAAAATCCTCGCAAGATGCCGGCAACCACACCAGGCCGATGCCGGACTGCCCGTAGGTATGCTCCAGAAACCAGGTATCCAATTCGGCCTGCACCTTTTTCAATTGCTCGACGGTTTGCGGCGTATTCGGCGCGACGACCAGGAATTTGCCCGCCGCGTTGATCACCTGGCTGGTGGGCGGCAGCTGCAAACCATCCAGGACTTTCAACACTGCACACTCCATCAGCAGCGAGACGTAGAACGAGCGCCCGCGCAGCAGTTTTGCTGCGCGCCTGCGGGTTTCGCCGCCGCTGGCAAAGATGAAATCCTGAATGCCGAAGAAATCGCCCTGTACCAATAGGAACTTGTCGGTATCCCAATCCTCCAGCTGTCCGCTTTCTTGCCCGGTTTCGCGGTGATAGCGCCAAAGCGCCGCTGCCAAGGCGGCCACTGTTTTGGAATGGTCATATAGCGACACTTCGGGCTTGACGCTGAAAGCCGTGGCCGAAGGGATGGCATGGGTAAAGCACTGCCATAAGCTGTCAAAGTGATCTAGCCACAGCGCTAAGTTTTGGCGATGGGCCTTGGGAATTTGCTCCAAACCAGCCAAAAACTGCTCCCATAGGCTGCGGTATTCGGCTTGCGCTGCCTTGTTGTCTTTGGGCAGGTAGTCGGCTTTTTTCTCCGGAAATAAGCTGTTGACCGCCAAAGGCTTGAGTGGATAGATGTACTGCAACTCCTCAGCGCTTGGGCTTTCCCCGTCCAACCGGATTTGTTCGAACAGCGTCAGCAGGCGGGTAGTATAATGGTTTTGTAAAGCCTCGGTTTTGTCCTGGTTGTACCGCGCAAAGGTTTCACGTTCGAAACCCGAGGCAATGCGGTCCGCGGTGGCGATGATCCACTGCAGGAAGGTTTCGGGACGGTGATGTCTGGCGGCGGCGTTGATCAGCGAGTCGTCAGCGTTTTTGTCTTTCCACGGTGCGAAGGGAGTCATGTCATCGCCGACGAGATCGGGGAAATAGCGCTCGATGAGATCGATGGCAATCGCCGTATAGGCCGCGTGAATGTGGGTGGGGCGCCCATTGAAGTGAGGGCAAACGAGCTGGACGTTCACATTCCGGAGGCTGATACCGTCGGCATCCTTTTGCTCTGCTTCGGAAATCCGAGCACGTTCGGCAAATTTCCCAAGATCGTGGAGCAGCGCAGCCAGCGCCACGCGGCAAGAGGCGTTTAGCAGTTGGGCATCGTGCATTTTGTCTTCTCCAATTAAATCAACCGCTAATTAAAAACCAACTCGTTTCTTACCCACACAACCGGCAAGCTTGTCGGCCAAACCTCTCGCCCGGGCTATCAACCCGGCAATATCATGCCGTAGCATCCCGGCAGGGGAACGGAACGCTGGAGGGGCAGACCCATTTCTAGGCTAGCCTTGCCGCTCCGATATTTCATGGCCGGGCCAAAGAGGTGGATCTCATGCGAACCAATATCGTAGCCCCGTTCAGCGTGCGTAACGGATTGCCTCCTTCGGCAGCGCTAGAGCATAGCGTCCAGGACGCTGGCCGCCATTGGTGATGAGATACGGCTTGGCTGCCGGGCCCAGCTTGCGGCGAAGGATCCTCCCGAGCTTAGCCTTGCGTTGGGAAAAATAGTCCCCGTCCATGCCACCCCGCAGAGCGCGCTTGGTGGCCTCAAGATCGGCCATTTCGCCGCGAATCTGCTGATACTCGGCCAGAAAGCGCCCCGCCCAGGCCAAATCTGGAACCCCTTTTTTCGGCGCTGGCAAAGGCTCCTCTCCGGCCAAAGCGTGGCGGGCAAACATGCTGTAAAAAGCCAGTTCCGCCGGCGGCAGGTGAATAACCTCACCCGCGGCGTAAATCGTCTGTTGGACAAGATCGATGACCAGCTGCGGCGGAGCATAAGCTTTTTTGGCGGCGGCCACGGTCTGACTGAAGCTCGCCTCACCTTCGAGCAAAGCCCGTGGCAAGCCGTGGCGCAGCGAAACAAAGGGGATTTCGGCCAGCATCACCTCGGCCTGGCAGCAATCGAGCGGACTCTGCTGCTTGTCTAGGGTATGAATGATGCGCTGCTTAGGGCTAGGATAAAAAAACTGCGGGTGTCCCTCAAACGGCGGAGAGACCAAAACGTGGCTTAGGCGGTCTTGGGGACGACCGTAGAGCGAAAGGGCATAACCTAGGTAATACCCCATGGTCTTGCGCCCGCCGGCAATCGAGACGTGTAAGGCGCACTCGGGGTCGGCCGTCAGTTGGCGTACCACTTTGGCGATGTAATCGGCGGCGCGCTCGTTGTCCTCGGGCGTGCGGATGTCGTCGGTGGGCTTGCCTTGAGCGTTAGGGATGGTGTGGATCGACGCTTCAGAGAAGATTATCTGCGGCAGACCGTAGTCTTTCCGCAACCGGTAAAACCAGCCTGGTTCCTCCGAGAGCAGGTTAAGACGCGCGTGCTCGGCCCCGGTGCGGGTGGTGATCAAGACGATCTCGGTAGGAATAAAAGGAGGGGTACGTTTAACGCTCAAGGCATATAAGGTCTCGGTAACCACTTGCGGCGAAAGCCCCGTGACCGCCAGCAGAACGCGGCGGGGATAGGTTTCTGGGCAATTTGGATCAGTCATGCTACGCTGCCTTTAAGTCTATTCAAAGCATAGCTTAAGCCCTCCGTATTTAAAGTGGTCTGCGGCAAGCTTGCCGAAAGTGTCTTACACGCTTACCCGTAAGACTCTGGCCCCGCCGCGCCCTAAGTCCCAGCGGAGGGTGATCTCTCCGCTTCCGGTCAGCCACCACTCGTAAGCTCGGCGCACTCCGCGGTAGGGAAGTTCGGCATAGATCGGATTGGCGGCGGTGCCCACGCGCAGCGTTCCCCAGCCGTCTAAAGGCTCCAGCGGCACGATCTGCGTCCCACTGCGCAAGGCCAGCTCCCCTGCAAGCGTAAGTTCAGCGCATCCTTTGGCAAAGCGCGGCAAGGTCTCGGCGAACGCCAAGCCGGAAGTCGGCAAAAACCCCACGTTCTCTAGCACCAGCCGCACACGGTGGCACGCTCCGTGCGATGTGTGCTCGACTTTGGCCTCTACCCAAGGCAAAGCGCGGCGTAAGCTATCGGCCACTTTGAACGCCTTCTCGCATTCGGATTGCAGCAGGCGTTCAGGGGGATTGCGGATAGTGCGGTAATAATCTAGGCCGCCGATTTCGACCGGACCGAGCTGCGGGTGGTCAAAGGTGCGCCAAGACAACGTGCCGGGTTCTTCGGCAAACGCGGCCATCAGCTTGCGCAGGCGCTCCGGATCGGGGCGCTGAAAGAATTCGGCCGGCTTAGGGTTGTCGATGCCGGCATAAGCGCACGGGTCCCACAGCTCCAACACATACGCGGGCACGCCGAAGACATTGGTCAAAGTATCATCCCAACAGCCGGCGATGGGGTTTTTCGGGTCGTAGACAAAATCGGGGTATTTGCGGAGCACGCGGTAGCCGGTGCCCTCGACCGCCTCTTGGGCAAGCGTCTCGAGCAAGCGCACGTCCGCCTGGCTTAAAGGATCGTCGGCGCGCGCCGGAGCGGTGAGCAAGCAGCCGGTGTAGGTATGGCAGCTCAAAGCGCAAGCGATCCTCGGGCGAGCAGTAAAAGCCTCCATCAGAGCGCGGCTTTCCGGCTCCGACAAAGGATACGGCCCAGAATCCATGCCCCACATCGACAGTGGCCGCCAGCTTTCGGGGAAGTTGCGATTTAAATCGAGGCCGTATTCGCGGATCGCCGCCGTCCAGCGCACCCCATCCCAATGCACAAACTCCCCTTCTGGACAAAGGAAATAAGCTTCTTGCGGGTCGTCGTCGAGGCGCCTTGGACGCAAGTAGATCGGCAGCTTTGGATCCGGCACGAACGGGCCGGCCGGATGGCGCCAACGCATCCAGCGCACGCAGCCGTCGCCGTCTAAATCCTTAGGCACAAAACCGATTCTCGGAGTGCCAGGTTCAGGTGGCCTAAGCACCGAGCGCAAGAAAGGCGCTCCCTCGCACAAAGCCTGAAAGCCGTCGGGACTGACGCACGGCGCGATGTAAAGGGCATGGCGGCCAAACCACGCCTCGCCTTGCGTGGCCTTCTCGGCCCAGCGCCAAGCCGCATACAAAGCGGCCATGATCCCCGCCCATTCGGCTGCGTGCATGCCCGCATCCAGCCAAAACGCCGAGCGGTCTTCCACCGCGACCTCGCTGGGAGCGGCGATGGTCATAAGATAGATGGGCTGCCCTTGGCGGCTTTGGCCAATCACTTCCAGGCGTGTGACTTCCGGGAAGGCTTGAGTGAGCGCTTGTAAGCTGTCCACCACTGCGCGATAGTCAAAATACCGCTCTCCGCGGTAAGCCATACCGCTTGCCTCCATCGTTTATCCTCCAGTCGGACCGTTAATTTTTACCCTGCTTATACGCGGCCCGCTGTAGGCGGTCCAACACGGCCTCCCAGGCCGCCTCTGCAGGCGGAGCCTCTACCACGATCAATTGGCAGCCCAAGCGGTCTGCCTCGCGCAGGCGCGCGTACAGGACCTGAGCGTAAGCGCCAGGTTCTACGGGCATTGCAACCCACTTCACCCCAGGCCAGTTTGGCGGTTGTCGAATCGCCAATACCACCAGCTTCTCCCCCTCGGCCTGCCAGCGCCTGAGACTTTCATCAAACTCAGCTTGAGCGACCAATCGCAGGGGGGTGGCCGGGGCATAATGGCTAGGCAAGCTCCCCGGTACGCGCGGCGCCTGCGCCGTGGCCTGTTCGGGAACCTCTCCCAAGACCTCGGCCAATTCCAGCCGCGAAACCGCGCCCATGCGCAACAGCCTAGGCCGAGTCCCACTCAAATCGAGGATGGTGGATTCGAGCCCTAAAGGACAAGGCCCCCCGTCGAGCACACAGTCTACCGCGCCGCCCAGCTCTTCTTCGACGTGGGCGGCGGTAGTGGGACTGACCCGTCCAAACCGATTGGCGGAAGGAGCCGCCACGCCGCCGCCGAACGCCTCAAGCAGCGCCAGCGCCAGGGGATGAGACGGCACTCTAAGCCCTACCGTATCCTGCCCGCCGGTCACCCAATCCGGCACGCCGGGAGCGCGCGGGAGAATCAAAGTCAACGGCCCAGGCCAAAAACGCTCCGCCAACCGCCGGGCGAGGGGCGGCACCTTGCGCGCGAAGCGCTCCAGCGCCTCGATGCCTGGCAAATGGACGATCAAAGGATGATCGGCCGGGCGACCCTTGACGGCAAAAATGCGCGCCACCGCTTCGACGTTGGTAGCATCTGCCCCCAGGCCGTAGACGGTCTCAGTAGGAAACGCCACCAATCCCCCGCGGCGCAGCGTCCAGACCGCGCGCGCAAGGGCTTTAGAATCTGAATAAACCGGATACTTCATGCAATTTGCGCAGCGGCTTAAATTGCGGGAAGAGTAATCGCTTCAGACCACCACGTTCACCAACCTACCCGGCACCAAGATCACTTTTTTTATCTTCTTGCCCGCAACGAACCGCGCCACGTTCTCTTCTGACAAAGCAGCCCTCTCGATGGTTTCCTGATCCGCCGTCACCGGTACCTGGATCTTGCCGCGCAGCTTGCCGTTGACTTGGACCACTAGCTCGATCTGGGCCTGCACCAGCGCGTTCTCATCGACCTTGGGCCAGGGGGCATCGATCACCATACCGGTATGGCCTAGAGCCTGCCACAGCTCTTGGCAGATGTGCGGGACCATAGGCGAAAGCATCAGGACGATGGCTTCCAGCCCCTCGCGTTTGACCGCCATCCCTTGGGGGCTTTCATCGCCGCAGCGGCTTAAGGCGTTGAGCAACTCCATGTTGGCGGCGATGGCCGTGTTGAAGGTGTAGCGCTTTTCCATCGCCTCGGTTACCTTGGCGATGGTCTGGTGGGTCTTGTACCGCAACTCCCTAAGCTCCTCGGTCAACGCCTGGGGATCAACAGGCTCACGGCGATCTTCCCGGTTAACGAACGCTGCCACCTGGCGCCACAGGCGTTTTAAAAAGCGATAAGCCCCTTCTACCCCGCTGTCGGACCACTCGAGCGACTGCTCGGGCGGAGCCGCGAATAAGATGAACAGGCGCACGGTATCGGCGCCGTATTTTTCGATCAGCTCCTCCGGGTCAACCACGTTACCCTTGGACTTGGACATCTTAGCCCCGTCCTTGAGCACCATGCCCTGGGTCAAAAGGTTTTTAAACGGCTCGTCGCAGCTGACCAGGCCAAAGTCGCGCATCAGCTTATGGTAAAAGCGGGCGTACAACAGGTGCAAAATAGCGTGCTCGATGCCGCCTACGTATTGATCCACCGGCAGCCAATAATCGACCTTGGCTTTGTCCAGCATTCCGCTGGCAAAATCCGGACAGGTAAAACGGGCGTAATACCAAGAAGATTCCATGAAGGTATCGAAAGTATCGGTCTCGCGCTTGGCGTGCCGGCCATCCGGCAGGGTGACTTCAACAAAGCGCGGATCGGTTTTGAGCGGTGAATGCACGCCGTCTACTGTCACATCTAAAGGCAACTCGACCGGAAGCTGATCCTCCGGCACAGGAATGGGGGTGCCATCCTCTAGGTAGAGCATCGGGATCGGCGCGCCCCAGTAGCGTTGGCGCGATACCCCCCAGTCGCGCAGGCGGTACTTGACGGTTTTTTTGCCCTGGCCGCGCTCCTTAAGGTATTGAGCGATCGCTTCAAACGCTTCTTCCGACGTCAACCCATCGAAAGGGCCAGAATGGATCAAAATCCCCTTGTCGGTGAACGCGGCTTGGCTCAAATCGCATTTGTTCTCCGATCCCGCTTTGGGTGCGATCACCTGACGGATCGGGAGACGGTATTTCTGAGCGAATTCAAAATCGCGCTGATCGTGCGCCGGAACTGCCATCACGGCTCCGGAGCCGTATTCCATAAGCACGAAATTGGCCACCCACACCGGCACTTTTTCCCCAGAAACCGGATGGATCGCCCAAAGACCCAAGGGATAACCTTTCTTCTCCATGGTCGCCAGGTCCGCTTCGGCCACCGTGGTCTTTTGGCACTCTGCGAGAAATGCCTCAAGCTCCGGATCGGCCTTGGCCGCAGCTTGCGCTAAAGGGTGCTCCGGAGCTACCGCCAGATAGGTAACTCCCATGAGGGTATCCGGGCGGGTGGTGAAGATGGTCAGTGCTTCACCGCTCTCCAAGGCAAAGCGCACCTCCACGCCTTCCGAGCGGCCGATCCAGTTGCGTTGCATGGTCTTGACCTGCTCCGGCCAGCCATCCAGCCGGTCTAAATCGGTCAAAAGCTCTTCGGCGTAAGCGGTGATTTGCAAAAACCATTGTGGAATCTCACGCCGTTCGACCAAAGCCCCGCTGCGCCAGCCGCGCCCCTCGATCACCTGTTCGTTGGCCAGCACCGTCTGATCCACCGGATCCCAGTTGACCGTGGCCAGTTTGCGATAAGCCAAGCCGCGCTCGAAAATCTTAGTGAAAAACCACTGCTCCCAGCGGTAATAACTGGGATCGCAAGTGGCGATCTCGCGCCGCCAGTCGTAGGCAAATCCCAGCCGCTTGAGCTGGCGCTTCATGTAGGCGATGTTCTCGTAGGTCCACTTAGCCGGGTGGATGCCGTGCTTGGCGGCGGCATTTTCGGCCGGCAGGCCAAAGGCGTCCCAACCCATGGGTTGCAGGACGTTCTTGCCCAGCATCCTTTGGTAGCGGGCGATGGCATCGCCGATAGTGTAGTTGCGCACATGCCCCATGTGCAGGCGCCCGGAAGGATAGGGAAACATCGACAGGCAGTAGAATTTCTCGCGGCGCGGGTCCTCAGTCACTTCGAAGGCGCCCGTCTCCTCCCAAAGCTTTTGCACCTTTTCCTCGATGGCGTGGGGGCAATAGGTTTCGTCCATTGCTGTTCAATAACCTTAAATTGAAAAGTGTTAAAATGACCTTCAGCTCCAATCGCGTGATTTTAAACGACATTAAGAGGTTGGTCTAATGCGCAGGGTGATCTTTAATCAGAAAGGCGGAGTGGGCAAATCCACCATTACCTGCAACCTGGCGGCCATCAGCGCAGCGGAAGGAAAATCCACGCTGGTGGTAGACCTGGACATGCAGGGCAACTCCTCCCACTATCTTTTGGGAGCGAAAATCGAGGATCCGGAGGAAACCCTGGCTAAGTTCTTCCGCGAGACCTTGAGCATCAATCCCTTTGCTAAGAATCAGAAGACCTCGGCCCGGGAGCTGATTCAGACCACGCCGTTTCCAAACTTGTATTTGCTCGCTTCCCATCCGGAAATGGAAGCGCTCCAAAGCCGACTCGAATCGCGCTACAAGATTTATAAGCTTAAAGAAGCTTTGGAGCAGCTCAACGAGTTCGATTCCATCTTCATCGACACTCCGCCGATCCTCAATTTCTACAGCCGCTCTGCGCTGATCGCCGCCGAAAAGTGCCTGATCCCCTTCGACTGCGACGCTTTCTCGCGCGAAGCCCTATACAAGCTCTTGGAGGCGATCGCCGAGGTTAAGCAGGATCATAATCCGGCGCTCGAAGTCGAAGGGGTAGTGGTCAACCAATTCCAAAGCCGCGCCAAACTCCCCCAGCAACTGGTGGAAGAACTCGCCAAGGAAGGGCATCCCGTGCTCGCCACCCGCCTCTCGCCTTCGGTTAAGGTGCGCGAATCCCACAGCCAGGCCAAACCGCTGATCTATTATGCCCCCGACCACAAGCTGACCGAGGAATTCAAAGCCTTGTATCGGGAGCTGCATCGCTGATGTGGGCCTACCTTTTGCTGATCCTGAGCTCGCTGGTCACGTGCCAAGCAACGGCTCGTACTCTGACCGTTGGCGCTTTGGCCTACGGTACCCTCAACTGGGAACTGTTAGTCATCGAACGCGAAAAGCTCAACCCAGGGTTCCGCCTGAGCGTGCGCAAGCTCGCCAGCCCGCAAGCGGCTGAGATCGCCCTTCAGGCCGGCTCGGTGGATCTGATCGTCGCCGACTGGCTGTGGGTGGCCAGGCAACGCAGCCAAGGCGCCGATTTTACCGCCGTCCCTTATTCCCTCACCCACGGCGCTTTGCTCGTCGCTCCCGATTCGCCGATCCGCTCGGTGCCAGACCTTGCGGATAAACGCCTAGGGATCGCCGGCGGCGCGCTGGACAAAAACTGGCTGCTGCTCCAGGCGTTGGCCAGGCAGCAGTACGGTTTGGACTTGGCTAAGGCTTCGCAGCCGGTCTTCGGTGCCCCTGCCTTGCTCAACCAGCAACTCCTGCAGAAACGCCTGGACGCCCTGCTCACCTACTGGCACTATGCCGCTCCTTTGGAAGCTCAGGGTTACCGCAGGCTGCTTACCGGGGGGGAGTTGCTTAAGGCATTGGGAATCGATCCTCCGTTGCCCACTTTGGGATACATCTTCCGCGAAGCTTTGGCCGATCAGGCCGCAGAAACCCTTCGGGCATTTTTGGACGCCGCCTTGCAGGCCAGAGAAGCGATCTGTTCCCAGGCTGAGGTTTGGCAATACGTTGCGCCCTTAACCGGGCAGGACGACCCCAAAGTCCAGGCTGTTTTGCGCCAGCGCTATTGCGAAGGCCGGATCAAGCATTGGGGCGCGGAGGAAATCGAAGCAGCGGCGCGGTTGTATCGGCTGCTCGCCGCCATAGGTGGAGAACAGTTGACCGGCCCTGCCAAGGAACTGCCCAAGGGGACTTTCTGGCAGAATTTCACCTGGCCGCGCTGATCCATTTCTATGCAGCGTCTGATCCCCGCCGCCTCGTTGCTCGGCTTGCTGGCGGTCTGGCAGATTCTGGCCTGGTGGCTTCACTCTCCCCTGTTGCCGACGCCGCTTGCGGTATTTAAGACGTTGGGCCAACACCTAAACTCGGGAGAACTGCCCCGCCACCTCGCGATCACCCTCACACGCCTGAGTCTGAGCTTTTTTCTCGCCATGCTTTTGGGGTCTGCCGTGGGGATCGCGATGGGACGATCCTCTCTGCTCGACCGAGTGCTGGATCCGTGGCTGACCTTGTTCTTGAACATCCCCGCCCTGGTCATTGTCATCCTCTGTTACGTCTGGCTGGGCCTGACTGAAACCGCCGCGATCCTGGCGGTAGTGGTGAACAAACTGCCTAACGTGGCGGTCACCTTGCGCGAAGGGGCTAAGGCTCTGGACAAGGGACTTTTGGAGATGGCGCAAGTCTACCGTCTCGGTCTCTGGAAGACCCTCCGCCACGTCGTCTGGCCGCAGTTGTATCCGTTTGTCATCGCTGCCTCGCGCACGGGGCTGGCGCTGATCTGGAAGGTCATCCTGGTAGTGGAACTTTTAGGGCGCAGCGACGGTATGGGATATCAATTGCATTTATTCTTTCAGTTGTTCGACGTGGCCGCCATCCTCGCCTATACCCTCGCTTTCGTTGCCGTGATCCAGCTTCTGGAGTGGGGCGTGCTCAAACCTTTAGACCGTCACGCCAACCGGTGGCGCAGGTGATGATAGACATCCACATTCACCGTAAGGCTTTCCCCAGGCAGGGTCGCGTCGAACCCCACATCGTCATCGCGGACCTGCATCTACGCCTTGCGGAGAACGAATTTGTCTGTTTAATTGGGCCTTCCGGCTGCGGCAAGACCACCCTCCTCAACCTGATCGCGGGCTTGGACCGGGAGTTTGAAGGCCAAATCGACTTCCACCTGCCCAAGCCACCTAGCTTGGGCTATGTATTCCAAGAACCGCGCTTGCTTCCTTGGCGCACCGTGCGCGAGAACTTGGAACTCGTCCTGCCGCGCGGACACAATCGGCAAATCGTCACCGAGCTGCTTGAAACCGCTGGCCTCACCCGCTTTCAACACGCCTACCCGCAGCGGCTGTCGTTGGGAATGAGCCGCCGGGTGGCGCTGGCGCGGGCGTTTGCAATCGAGCCTGACCTTTTGCTGTTGGACGAGCCGTTCGTCTCCCTAGACGCGGCCACTGCCGGGAAAATGCGCCGCCTGCTCCGAGAGTTGTGGCAGCATCGCCCTCATACCGTGCTATTCGTCAGTCACGACCTGCGCGAAGCCATTGCTTTGGCCGACCGGCTGGTGTTTCTGACTTCCCCTCCCACCCGGGCCGAGCGCGAGTTTGCCATCCCCATAGCCAGGCAAGCCCGGGACGAGGCGACCGTCGAGGCGTTACACCGCGAACTTCTGTCGCTGATCCAGTCGCATACCGCACCAGACTGAGGCATTTCCCCCAACGATGGGGCAAATAGCTCCCATCTTCTGCCAGCTCGTTGCTGCGGTACAAATAACAAGATTTTGATTTACAAAGGGATTTAGAATTTGGCACAGATAGTGCTTCAATGCAATTGCATAACCTCTTCAACCTGGTTGCCGGCACCCTACGCTGTCTTTCGTCACTCCTCCTCTCGTGTCAAAGACACGGCCAACCTCCTCTTTCGTAGGGTGCCGTTTTTTTATCTGCGGCTTACTAGCATCGCATCCCCATAGCTGAAGAATCGATATTTTTCCCGCACGGCGTGGCGGTATGCCGCTAGCACCGGCTCAAGACCGGCAAACGCGCATACTAGCATCAACAGAGTGGACTGGGGAAGGTGAAAATTGGTGATCATGGCGTCCACGCAGCCAAACTTAAATCCCGGGAGGATGAACAAATCGGTCTCGCCCCGATAGGGCTTAAGCTCTCCGCTGCGCGCTGCGGATTCAAGCGCCCGTACCACGGTGGTGCCGACTGCCACTACCCGCCTCCCCAGCGCGCGGGTTTGCTCGACGGCAGCCACCGTCTCCTGCGGCACCTCAAACCACTCCCGATGCATGCGATGTTGCACTGGATCTTCCACCCGCACCGGCTGGAACGTCCCGGCCCCCACGTGCAGGGTGACAAAGCTCATCCTCACCCCCTTGCGCTTGAGCTGCTCAAGCAGCGGCCCATCGAAGTGCAGTCCTGCTGTCGGCGCCGCCACCGCTCCAGGCTTTTGGGCATAAACGGTCTGGTAACGCTCGCGATCCCAGGCAGTATCGGGTCGGTCGATATAGGGGGGCAAAGGCACATGGCCAATGGCCTCCAAGGCGGCAAGCACGCTTTGGCCAAAGTCGAGTACGAACAAATCTTCGCGGCGTTCAAGGACCGTGCAACTCATCTGCCTTTCCAACAAGATGGTTGTTCCCGGCCTGGGGGCCTTGCTCGCCCGCACATGGCACAGCGCGGCATTTTCAGCCAACATGCGCTCGACTAAAATTTCCACCCGCCCGCCGCTCTCCTTTCGCCCATAAAGCCGGGCCGGGATCACCCGCGTGTCGTTGAAGATCAAAAGATCGCCTGGTTCGAGCAGCTCGACAAGGTCGGTGAATTTTTTGTCCGCGACAGCGCCTGTGGCACCATCGAGCACCAACAGCCGGCTGGCGCTGCGTTCCGGCAAAGGCGCTTGGGCGATCAGCTCAGGCGGAAGCTCGTAGGAAAAATCGTGCGTGTTGATCTTGGCGTTCATCGATTTTCCAGTATAATATGCAACCTCTGCCGAGGTGGCGAAATTGGTAGACGCGCCAGACTCAAAATCTGGTGGGGGCAACCCCGTGGAGGTTCAAGTCCTCTCCTCGGCACCAGCTCACACCGCGTTCCGACAGAAACGCATTCCAACCGACCTCTCTTACCCGCTAAAGCCTAAATCTTGCGCCAATTTTGGCATAATTGGCAGCGTGCCGTGAGCAAGGCTACAGAACCGCCTGCCAGGTCTTTAGCACAAACTCAAATCGCCAAGGAAAGCCGGCAAAAATGGTCGCCGAAAAAGCTTTAGTGAGGATAGATGAGGAATATGGCAAAGCGAAAGAACGTTGCCAAGGCTGCCGCAGCAAGCGCCGCCACCGTCGGCTACGAGGCCGAACTTTGGCGCATGGCCGACGCGCTGCGTGGCTCGATGGACGCCGCCGAGTACAAGCACGTCGTGCTCGGGCTGATCTTCCTGAAATACATTTCCGACGCCTTTGAGGAGCAGCACAAAAAGCTCGAAGCCGAACGTGCCCAAGGCGCCGACCCCGAAGACCCCGACGAATACCGCGCGGTCAACATCTTCTGGGTCCCCCCCGAGGCGCGCTGGTCGCATCTCAAGTCCCAGGCCCGCCAGCCCACGATCGGCCAGCTCGTGGACGACGCCATGGCCGCCATCGAGCGCGACAACCCCTCGCTCAAAGGCGTGCTGCCCAAGGACTACGCCCGCCCCGCGCTCGACAAGACGCGCCTCGGCCAGCTCGTTGATCTGATATCAAATCTCGATTTTCGATCAGATCACCCCTCACCCCCTTCCCCTCTCCCACTGGGAGAGGGGTGGCCGGCAGGACGGGGTGAGGGTAAAGACGCCCATGATCTGCTTGGCCGCGTGTACGAGTACTTCCTCGCTCAGTTCGCAAGCGCCGAGGGCAAGAAAGGCGGCGAGTTCTACACCCCGCGCTGCGTGGTCAAGCTCCTGGTCGAGATGCTCGAGCCCTACCGCGGCCGCGTGTACGACCCTTGCTGCGGCTCCGCGGGCATGTTCGTCCAGTCGGTGGAGTTCATCCGCGCGCACGCCAGCGGCAACGGCAACGGCGGCCGCGCCCGTGCCGACATCTCGATCTACGGCCAAGAGTCGAACTACACCACCTGGCGCCTGGCTAAGATGAACCTCGCCATCCGCGGCATCGACGGCCAGATCGCCCACGGCGACACGTTCCACAATGACCGCTTCCCCGACCTCAAGGCGGACTTCATCCTCGCCAATCCGCCGTTCAACGTCTCCGACTGGGGCGGCGAGCGCCTGCGCGACGACAAGCGCTGGAAGTACGGCGCCCCGCCCGTGGGCAACGCCAACTTCGCCTGGGTGCAGCACATCATCCACCACCTGGCGCCCGCGGGCGTGGCGGGTTTCGTGCTCGCCAACGGCTCGATGTCGTCCAACCAGTCGGGCGAGGGCGAGATCCGCAAGAATATCATCGAGGCCGACTTGGTGGACTGCATGGTCGCGCTGCCAGGCCAGCTCTTCTACTCGACGCAAATCCCGGCGTGCCTGTGGTTCCTGGCGCGCGATAAATCGGGGCGGGTAGGGACAACCGGCCGGTTGCCCCTACGGGACCGCCGCGGCCAGGTGCTCTTCATCGACGCCCGCAAGATGGGCCGCATGGTGGACCGCACCCACCGCGAGCTGACCGACGAGGACATCCAGAAGATCGCCAACACCTACCACGCCTGGCGCGGTGAACCTGTAGGGGCAGGCCCCCGTGCCTGCCCCGATACAGGGCAACCACAGGGTGTAGGGCAACCACAGGGGGTTGCCCCTACGGAATACTGCGATATTCCCGGATTCTGCCGGTCGGTTACCATCGACGAGATCCGCAAACACGGCTATGTGCTCACCCCCGGCCGCTACGTCGGAGCCGAGGCGCAGGAAGACGACGGCGAGCCGTTCGAGGAAAAGATGAAGCGACTGGTGGCACAGCTTCGCGAGCAGCAGGCCGAGGCCGTAAGGCTCGATGCGGCGATTTGGAAGAACCTGAAGGAGCTGGGGTATGACCATTGAGCAACTCTTGAAAGAGAAACGGGAGGAGATCCTCAAGATCGCTGCCAAACACGGCGCTCGGAACGTGCGCGTCTTCGGCTCCGTGGTCCGCGGCGAAGCGGACGAAAAAAGCGACATTGACTTTCTGGTGGAAATGGAACCCGGACGCAGTCTATTCGACCTGGGAGGTCTTCAATACGAGTTAGAGCGTCTCCTGGGTTGTCCAGTGGACGTGGTGACGGAGCGGGGGCTCAAGGCGCGCATTCGCGGGCGCGTCCTCCAGGAGGCGGTATCCCTATGAGAGACCCCAGGGAACGACTACGGGACATGCTCCAAGCGATCGCCGCCATCGAGCGCCATATTCACCGCGGCAAGGCCGCCTTTGACCAAGACGAGTTGATGCAAGGCTGGTTCGTGCGAAACCTGCAGATCATCGGTGAGGCGGCACGGGCCTTGCCCGAGGATGTGCGCGTGCTGGCACCCGAGATCGAATGGTCCAAGATCATCGGCATGCGCAACGTGGGTACTTCGAGATTGATACCGAGATCGTCTGGGAGGCTGCCAGTCGGGACGCCCCTGCCCTGAAGCCTTACATTGAGCGTCTTCTAAAATGCCTGGAGGAACGGGAATGAGGCCGGTGTGCATGGCTTACGAACAGCAGGCTGAGGTCGCGAGCTCGACGAGGCGATTTGGCGGAATATCTGGGAGCTAGGCTGCTGATGAACGCATCGTCTATTACAGAGAAAGACCGCCTCCATAGTAAACGCACCGTTGAACATGGAGAGTTTTTTGGGTCATGATAAACGCAGGCGATAACAAGGAGCCGCGCGCAGGTGTTTACGTCCGCCAGCCGCATGGCTACCGTGCTTTTATCCCCAAGCCGTTACCCCCCGATCCACCGATTCAGGTCAGCGGTTCGCTTCAGACGCTGCTTTCCCAAGCTGACTACGCCTTGGGCCGGCTTGACGGCGCCATACTGACCTTGCCCAATCCTGACCTCTTCGTGTTCATGTATGTGCGCAAAGAGGCCGTGCTCTCCAGTCAGATCGAGGGTACGCAAAGCTCATTGCAGAACCTGCTGGCAGCCGAGGCGCAACTTTTTGACCCCGACACGCCCGACGATGTCAACGAGGTCATCAACTACGTGCGTGCGATGAACTACGGCCTAGAGCGGCTCGCCGCGTTACCGGTTTCAGTGCGCCTCATCAAAGAAATCCACGCCAAGCTGATGCGTGGCGTTCGCGGTGGGCAACTCACCCCGGGCGAACTGCGAACCAGCCAGAATTGGATCGGTCCTGCAGGATGCACGCTTTCCGAAGCGACTTTTGTCCCGCCTCCGCCCCAGGAGGTACCCCAGGCGTTGGCTGACCTAGAGCGGTTCCTCCACACGCAAGACGCCATG
Organism: uncultured Methylococcales bacterium; assembly: GCA_964654415.1. Taxonomy (GTDB): domain Bacteria; phylum Pseudomonadota; class Gammaproteobacteria; order Methylococcales; family Methylothermaceae; genus Methylohalobius. The sequence goes on from CAZZIP010000019.1 coordinate 24,509, forward strand.
CCGGCGCTGATTCGCGTCGGACTGGCACACGCTCAGTTTGAAACCATCCACCCGTTTCTGGATGGCAACGGGCGCATCGGGCGGCTGCTCATCACCTTTCTGCTCACGGAAAAGGGGCTGCTCGCCAGGCCTGTGCTCTATCTCTCGCACTACTTCAAACGCCACCGCGCCGAGTATTACGACTGCCTGCAAGCCGTGCGCGATATGGGCGACTGGGAGGGCTGGCTCGAGTTCTTCCTGCGCGGCGTCGTCGAAGTGAGCGAAGAAGCGACCCGAACTGCTGCGGCCATCTTGCGCATGCGCGAAGAGTACCGCGCCAAAATCACCGAGCACCTCGGTCGCGCCGCCGCTAATGGCCATCGAATTATGGAAAAGCTCTTCGAGCATCCCATCGTCACGGTCGCCACCGTGCGCGATTGGCTGGGCATCACCCAGGCGGGTGCCAACAACCTCGTCAGGCGCCTGGTGGAAATCGGTCTGCTCAAAGAGATTACCGGCTACGCCCGTAACCGCCGCTTCCGTTTCGAGCCGTATCTTAAGTTGTTCGAAGAACCCGAGGAGGCGCAGCTATGATGACGTCCAAGGGCTTGCACAAGCGGAAAACCGAGGCCGCAAATCGCAATGTTGCAATTGCCAAGAACCTGAAGGAGGTGGGGTATGACCATTGAGCAACTCTTGAAAGAGAAACGGGAGGAGATCCTCAAGATCGCTGCCAAACACGGCGCCCGGAACGTGCGCGTCTTCGGCTCCGTGGCCCGCGGCGAAGCGGACGAGCAGAGCGATATCGATCTCGTCGTCGAATTCGAGCCCGGACGCAGCCTGCTCGACCACGCCGCGCTGTGGCTCGAACTGCAGGAGCTGCTCGGCCGCAAGGTGGACGTGGTGAGCGATCGCGGCATCAAGCCGCGCATTCGGGATCGGGTGTTGAAGGAGGCGGTGCCACTATGAGAGACCCGAAGGAGCGCCTGCGAGACATTCTGGATGCCATTGCCCGGATCGAGCGCTACGCCTCCCGCGGCCGCGAGGCGTTCG
>CAZZIP010000020.1:0-24347 GCA_964654415.1 uncultured Methylococcales bacterium
AGCTTCCGCAATAGCTTTTAGCGATAGGAGGGTCGGGAGGAAGCGGAAGGTCGGTGTAGATCTCGCCTAGGAAAAACCAAGATCCCTGTTTGAAGGCGATCAGGTTGGTGTGTTTGCCGTAAAAGCCTAAACCTGCCTGTTGACCTAAGGGTTTTTCCAGAACTGGAGCGCTATCGCAAAACACCCGATAACCAAACGGGCCGATCAAAGTTTCGATCTGATGGGCTAACGCCAACAGGCGCTTTTTGACCACTTTATGATAATCGCGGCCTAAGGTGTAGCGGGAAATATAGGCGCACATAGGATCGCGTAAGGCATTGTGCATCGCCTGATGGGTTTGCGGCAGGTAACTTAAACGCGTGCAGATCACCCGCACTGTGCCGGGTACCAATCGCTCTGGGCGAAAGCGCTTTTCGCCGTGCTTGGCCAGGTAGTGCATCTGGCCGTGGAAGCCTTGGGCTAAAAAGTGCTTGAATCGCTCGCTCGCCTGAGTAAGATCGATACTAGCGACGCCGACAGCATCCAATCCAAGCGCTTGTCCCAAAGTTCGAATTTGGCTTTTTAGAGCGGCAAAATCTAAAGGAGCGTTCATGTTGACCGACAAACTGCCCGAAGCCCTCTTCCGCGCCGAGCAAGTGCGCGCCATGGACCGTTATGCCATAGAGCACCTACAAGTTCCTGGAATCGTGCTCATGCAGCGGGCCGGCAGCGCTGCTTTTTCTGTGCTAAATCGTCATTGGCCACAAGCCGAAAGCATAGCGGTACTGTGCGGCGGCGGCAACAACGGCGGCGATGGCTACATCGTGGCGCGCTGTGCGCTGGATCAAGGACTGGCTGTCAAAGTATTTGCGTTGAGTTCTCCTGAACGCCTGCAGGGGGATGCTTTATTGGCCTATCAATCCTACCGAGCGGCCGGCGGGGAAATGGCTTTTGGGGTGCCTAATACCCTAGAGGGTTTTGATGTCGTGGTCGACGCTTTGCTGGGGACCGGTCTAGACCGCGAGGTGCAAGGCCAATACGCTCAGGCCATCGCTAAAATCAACCGGTTCTCCGGAGGGGTTTTGGCAGTGGACATCCCGTCAGGTCTTCACGCCGATACCGGAGCCATCTTAGGTTGTGCGGTAGAAGCCGATCTCACCGTTACTTTCATCGGCTTAAAGCAAGGGTTGTTTACCGGTGAGGGGCCAGCTTGTGCTGGCAAGATTTGGTACGCAGACCTTGAGGTTCCCCAGGCCGTGCCTGCTGGGGGACAACCATTGGCGCTGTTGTGTTCTCGCTACCAAAATCTCCTTTCTCCGCGCCGCCGCACGGCGCATAAAGGCCAGTTTGGCCACGTGCTGGTAGTGGGAGGGGAAGCGGGGTTCACTGGCGCGGCGCGGATGGCGGCTGAAGCGGCTTTAAGGGTTGGGGCGGGGCTAGTGAGCGTAGCTACGCGCAAGGGACACGCGGTCTGTTTGAACCTAGGACGACCTGAGATCATGGTGCACGGCGTGGAAAGCCCTAAGGAGCTTGAACCGCTTTTGCAGCGCGCCAATGTAGTAGCAATCGGCCCCGGCTTGGGTCAGTCTGACTGGGCCAAGGCTTTGTTGGAGGAGGTTCTGGCAAGCTCGCGGCTGCTGGTGGTAGACGCCGATGCTTTAAATCTGCTGGCCCACTCACCCAGAAAGCGAGAAAATTGGGTCTTAACTCCTCATCCCGGAGAGGCAGCAAGGCTATTGGGCAGCACTTCGAGCGAGGTGCAAAAAGACCGTTTTGCTGCTCTGGACGCTTTGCTAGAACGCTATGGCGGAACGTGCGTGCTCAAAGGAGCTGGTACTTTGGTGGGGTCGATCAGGCAGGTTCCTTGGGTATGCGCCTTGGGTAATCCCGGTATGGCCTCGGGGGGAATGGGAGATGTGCTGACTGGAGCTATCGCCGGCCTCATCGCCCAAGGGCTTGAGCTGGATAAAGGAGCGAAGATGGGAGTAGCCTTGCACGCCGCCGCCGCCGATGCGTCTGCCTCCGAAGGCGAGCGGGGGTTGCTTGCCAGCGATCTTTTGCCATGGCTGCGTCGATTGGTCAACGAGTGACCTATTACTTAGCCGACTCTGGAGCAACGGCCGAATTTGCCAATTGGCTTTGGCAAGTGATGGAGCCAGGGGTGGTGATTTATCTTCAAGGTCCTTTAGGAGCCGGAAAAACGACTTTGGTGCGTGCTCTTTTGAAAGCAGCAGGTTTTTGCTGCAAGGTCAAAAGCCCAACCTTTACGCTGGTAGAAACCTATGCAACGGAACGTTTCGCGGTGGCTCATTTTGATCTCTACCGGATCGCCGATCCGGAGGAGCTAGAATGGATAGGCTTTAGGGATTATCTCCAAGCCGATACCGTGTGTTTCATCGAATGGCCGGAGAAGGGGAAAGGATTTCTGCCTGAGGCAGACCTTGTAATCCAGCTGCAGCCTGAAAAGGAAGGGAGGAGACTTGAGCTTGAGGCGCGCTCTCCTCGAGGAAGAGGGATTTTTGATAAAATAACTCAACATTTTAAACCGTATGGGTGATAACCATGAGTGTAATCGAACGCATAGAGCGCCAGCTTCAAGAAAATCCCGTCATCCTTTACATGAAAGGCACGCCAGATTTTCCGCAATGTGGATTCTCCGGACGGGCCGTGGAAATCTTAAATGCCTGCGGGGTCGAATACGCTTACGTCAACATCCTGGAGGACCCAGAATTGCGCGAAGCTTTGAAGTCTTATTCCAACTGGCCTACTTATCCGCAGCTGTACTTAAAAGGTCAGCTCGTCGGCGGTTGCGACATCATGTTCGAGCTGTATCAGAGCGGAGAGCTTGAAAGGTTGCTGGAAGAAGCGACGGCTGGACAGTGAGAGGCGCGATTGAGGGTCTCCCAACGGTTGACGATGGCGCAGAACAACTGGGCGGTTTTTTCCGCATCGTAGCGAGCGCAGTGGGCCTCCTGATTGTCCCATTCAATCCCAGCGGCTTTTACGGCCTTGGCGAGGACCGTCTGGCCGAAGACCAAGCCGCTCAAGGTGGCAGTATCAAAGGTACTGAAGGGATGGAAAGGATTGCGCTTGATCCCGCAGCGTTTTGCAGCTGCGTTGATGAAGCTTAGGTCGAAGGACGGGTTGTGCCCTACCAGGATAGCGCGGGTGCACCCGTTTTTTTTGATCGCCGCGCGCACCGGCTGAAAGATCTTAAGCAGCGCTTCTTTTTCCTCCCAAGCGATGCGCAGCGGGTGGTGAGGATCGATGCCGTTGAAGTCGAGCGCAGCCTGATCCAGCTCGGCGCCGGGGAAAGGTTTGACGTGGACGGAGTAGGCTTCGGCGATAGACAACAGGCCGTTTTCATCCATTTCTGGGATCACCGCCGCGATTTCCAACAGGGCGTGTTTGTGCGGGTTAAAGCCTGCGGTTTCCACATCGACGATGACGGGCAAGTAACCGCGAAAGCGAAGGGCTATAGGGGACTTTAAGGGTAAGGTTTGGGCCATCGGTAGATCAGGCTTCTATAGAAAGTTCAGTATAGCCTAAAAATTTGTTATGAAATTTTTTAGCTCTTGATCGAATATGCTATGTTTTAGAGCATTATCGGTAGACTCGTGCGGTAACAAAAATATGAACAATAAAACCATCATCGCAGATTGGACAGGCCTTAGCATATTGGCTGTGATTTTAGTCTGGATAGCAGGTTGTGCCACTCACGGCGACCCGCGCGATCCAATCGAGCCGTTCAACCGCAGCATGCAGAAGTTCAACGACACGCTGGACGATTATGTGATGAAACCCGTCGCTGAAGGTTACCAGTGGATTACCCCGGACTTTGTCGACCGGGGAGTTACCAATTTCTTCAATAACCTCGGCGACATCGCTGTGACCGTCAACGACCTGTTGCAGTTCAAATTCAAGCATAGCGGGCAAGACGCCGCCCGCTTGGTAGTCAATACCACCGTAGGCGTGGGAGGGGTGATCGATGTTGCTTCCCGTCTTGGATTGGAGAGGCACGAAGAGGATTTTGGCCAAACCCTCGCCGTATGGGGATTGCCCAACGGGCCTTATCTAGTATTGCCTTTCCTAGGGCCGATGACGCCGCGCGATGCTGTGGGCAACGTGGCAGACGGTTTCCTAAATCCGATCTCCTATACGGTTCTGCCCGCCAGGGTTGGCCTGTATGGGCTTAGGACGATCGATTTTCGCGCCGACAACCTCAAGGCGACCGAGGTCTTGGACGAGGCGGCCCTGGATCGTTACTCGTTCATCCGCAACGCGTATTTCCAGCGCCGCGAATATCTGGTCTACGACGGCGAGCCGCCGCTTCGGGAAGAGGAGTTCGAAGAGTTCGAAAAGGAGTTCGAGGAGTTCGAGAAGGAGTCGGAGAAGGCGCTGTGAGCTAGGCGCCAACGAAGGGTTTCGCCAGCGCACAGGGGCACGATCTCGCCAGCTTCTCCCGTATAGGCTTCGGGAACAGTCCAGGAAGAGGGGGTTAGCGTGACGGTTTCCCGGTTGCGGGGCAGGCGGTAAAAATCCGCCCCGTAAAAGCTGGCAAATGCTTCCAGTTTATCCAGGGCGCCAGCCTGTTCGAAAGCGTGGGCGTAGAGTTCCAAGGCGATGGGAGCAGTGAAACACCCGGCGCAGCCGCACGCAGCTTCTTTGAATTGGCGCAGGTGGGGGGCGCTGTCGGTGCCGAGGAAGAACTTGGGGTTGCCGGAAGTGGCGGCGCGCAGCAGGGCTTGCCGGTGAGACTCGCGCTTTAGGACCGGCAGGCAGTAGGTGTGGGGGCGGATACCGCCGGCGAGGAGAGCGTTGCGGTTGTAGAGCAAGTGCTGGGGAGTGATAGTGGCTGCAATATTGTCCTTGGCAGCCAGGACGAAATCTACCGCCTCCTGAGTCGTGATATGTTCTAGGACGACGCGCAGCGCTGGGAAACGCTCGGTAATGGGGATCAGTTCTCGGTCGATGAATATTTTTTCCCGGTCGAAGATATCGACTTCAGTATCGGCGACCTCGCCGTGAATCTGCAAAACCAGATCATGGCGCTCCATCGCCTCGAGGATGGAATAAATGGTTTCCAGCCTGGTCACGCCGGCTTCGGAATGGGTAGTTACACCTGCGGGATAAAGTTTAAAGCCCAACACTTCAGGGTAGTTAGCAGCGCTGACTACCTCCGCTCGGGGAGTGGTGGCGGTGAGATAAAGGCTAAGGTAAGGTTCAAAGCCGGTCTCCGCGGGGATGGCTTCCAGAATCCGCCGGCGATAGGCTAGGGCCCGCTCGACCCGGGTGAGAGGTGGCTTCAGGTTGGGCATGACCAGTGCCCGCTTGAATTGATTGGCGCTAAAAGCTGCCACCTGCCTGAGCAGAGCCCCGTCGCGCAGGTGCAAATGCCAGTCATCGGGGCGAGTAAGGGTGAAGGCGTGCATCGAGTTCTTGCCTAACTGATTTAGATATCCATCATAGGATTATGATGCAGTAAACTTGAGGCGCTTGAAAAGCGCCTAGAATGTCTCCAGATAAACCGCTGTTGTTCTGATGTCAAGGAGGTGATCACATGCCGATTTACGAATACGCCTGCCAAACTTGCGGGCACGTGGTAGAAGCCTTGCAGAAGGTGAGCGATCCGCCCTTAAGCGAGTGCCCGGCGTGCCAGAAGCCAGACCTTGTCAAACGAGTATCAGCCGCTGGTTTCCGGCTCAAAGGAAGCGGTTGGTACGAGACGGATTTTAAGAAGGCTTCAGAAAAAAAACGTAATCTGGCCGACAAAGTCGAAAAGACTGAATCTTCCAAATCCTCGGAGACAAAACCCGAGGCAGCTTAGAGCGTCTAATGATGAGCGGACGGGCTTGCGCCCGTCTGCGCCTATCCTTAAGATCGATCCCTTTGGCAACCAGGGATAAAATTGAGACCAATTATGATGCGAACTCATCGGTGCGGTGAGCTTAACCAGACTCACCTTGGGCAAGAAGTAGAGTTGTGCGGCTGGGTACATCGCCGACGCGACCATGGAGGAGTGATTTTCATTGATTTGCGAGACCGGGAAGGGATCGTCCAGGTAGTAGTGGACCCATCCATGCCGGAAGCCTTCGCCTGTGCCGGACAGGTACGCAGCGAGTACGTGGTCAAAGTGCGTGGCACCGTTCGGCTTCGGCCTCCTGGAACTGAGAATCCGAACCTCCCGACCGGGAAAATCGAAGTTCTCGTCTCTGACTTGGAGATTCTCAACCGCGCCGAGACTCCCCCGTTTCCTATCGACAGCGAAATCCCGATCAGCGAGGAGATTCGCCTGCGTTATCGCTACTTGGATCTACGCCGTCCAGAGATGCAGGCCAAGCTCCGTACTCGCCGCGACGTAGTCCGGACCCTGCGCCGCTTCCTCGACGAACACGGGTTCTACGAGATCGAGACGCCGTTTTTGACCAAGGCCACCCCCGAGGGGGCACGCGACTATCTGGTTCCGAGCCGCACTCACCCGCACGCATTTTATGCTTTGCCGCAGTCGCCTCAGCTCTACAAGCAGCTTTTGATGATCGCTGGCTTTGACCGCTACTATCAGGTCGTGCGCTGTTTCCGCGACGAGGATTTGCGTGCCGACCGTCAGCCGGAGTTCACCCAGCTGGACATCGAAACCTCATTCATGGATGAGAATGAGATCATGGCCTTGATGGAGGAGATGATCCGCAACCTGTTTAGAGAGGTTCTGAGGGTCGATCTTCCCGATCCTTTTCCCCGCTTGACCTATGCCGAAGCCATCTCCCGCTTTGGCAGCGACAAGCCGGATTTGCGCATCCCTCTGGAGTTGGTGGAACTGACTGATTTGCTGCGAGGGGTGGAATTTAAAGTCTTTTCAGCTCCGGCTAGCGACCCAGAGGGAAGGGTGGCGGCTTTGCGCCTGCCTAGAGGGGGCGAACTCAGCCGCAGGGAGATCGATCAGTTGACGGATTTTGTGGCCAACTACGGTGCCAGAGGACTGGCTTACATCAAGGTCAACGCGCGCGATCGGGGGCGCGATGGGCTTGTCTCGCCAATCTTGAAGTTCCTCCCGGATGCGGTGATCGAGAGTATTTTGCAGCGGACTCAGGCCGAAGCCGGCGACATCCTATTTTTCGGCGCCGACAAAGCCAAGGTGGTCAACGATGCCTTAGGAGCGCTCAGAGTCAGGCTCGGCCACGAGCGCGGTTTGGTGGAGCCGGGCTGGCGGCCATTGTGGGTAGTCGAGTTTCCCATGTTCGAATGGGACGAGGAGCAAAAGCGTTGGATGGCATTGCACCATCCCTTTACTGCTCCCAGGTGCTCTGTCGAAGAGCTTAAGGCCAATCCAGGAAAAGCCTTGTCTAGGGCGTATGATATGGTTTTGAACGGTGTCGAAGTGGGTGGAGGATCGATCCGGATTCATACCCAAGAGATGCAGCAGGCGGTGTTCGAACTTTTAGGAATAGGGCCTAAGGAAGCCGAGGAGAAGTTTGGCTTTCTTCTGACTGCTCTGAAGTACGGTTGCCCCCCGCACGGCGGTATCGCTTTTGGACTGGACCGTTTGGTGATGCTGATGACCGGTTCGAAGACCATCCGCGACGTGATGGCTTTTCCCAAGACCCAAACCGCAGCTTGTCCGATGGTGGATGCTCCGGCTAAGGTCACCGAGGAACAACTGCGCGAGCTCAGCATCCAATTGCGTAAACTGGCTTAAAATTAGCTTAAGGAAATCATGACTACAGCACTGGCGATCCAGGATTATGTCTTGCTTGAGGACAGCGAGTGCGAAGCCCGCATCCAGGCTGCCAAAGCTAGGCTAGGCGACCAGGTGGTGATCCTGGGCCACCATTATCAGCGCGACGAGGTATTCCGCCACGCTGATTTCACCGGTGACTCGCTTAAACTCTCGCGTCAGGCGGCTCGCTCTAGCGCTAAGTACATCGTCTTCTGTGGAGTGCACTTCATGGCGGAGGTGGCGGATATCTTGTCGCGGCCCGAACAGGTCTCGATCCTGCCGGATCTGGCCGCCGGCTGTTCGATGGCCGACATGGCCGATCGGGTCAAAGTCGAGCAGTGCTGGCGCGAGTTGGAGCAGGTGCTGGATGCGGAAGCCCAGATCACGCCGGTGACTTACATCAATTCGGCCGCTGACCTCAAGGCTTTTTGCGGCCGCCACGGTGGGATCGTGTGCACCTCGAGCAACGCTGCCCAAATCCTCGAATGGGCGTTCTCCCAGCGGGACAAAGTGCTGTTCTTCCCAGATCAGCACCTGGGGCGCAATACCGGCTACCGGATGGGGATCGGGCTTGCGGAAATGGTCGTGTGGCAACCTGGCAAACCTTTGGGAGGATTGACCCCGGACCAGATCCTAGGCGCTAAGATCATCCTCTGGCAGGGATTCTGTTCGGTGCATCAGATGTTCCGCCCCGAGCATATCGACCAGTTTTTGGAACGCTACCCGGAAACCAAGGTGATTTCCCACCCCGAGTGCGCATTCGAAGTCTGCCAGAAGAGTCATTATATTGGTTCAACCGAGGCTATCCTCAAGACCGTGCGCAGTGCGCAAGCTGGGTCGCGCTGGTTAGTCGGGACTGAACTCAATCTTGTCAATCGGTTGCGCCAGGAGATGAAACCTAAGGGAGTGGATGTCCATTTCATGTCGCCTATGGTGTGTATGTGTTCCACCATGTTTCGCATCGATCCCCAGCACTTGGCCTGGGTGCTCGAAAATCTAGTGGCAGGGAACGTAGTCAACAGAATCCGGGTGCCGGAGGAAACCGCAAGCTTAGCCAAGCTAGCATTGGACCGGATGCTGGCTTTAGCTTAGCTCAGCTAGATTCGTCCAGTTTTTTCAAGCTCAAAAGATGGGCCATTTTCTCTGCTTTGGTTCTAAGGTAGTGCAGGTTCTCGAAGGTGTGGCCGACCTCGATCGGGATTCGTTCGCTCACGCAGATGCCGTACTGCTCGAGTTCTTCGATTTTGTGCGGATTGTTGGTGATCAGGCGCACCGATCGGACATCGAGGTCTTTGAGGATCAGGGCCGCGATGCGGTAGTTGCGTTCGTCGGGTTGATGCCCCAATTTTAGGTTGGCATCCACAGTGTCTAGCCCTTGATCCTGCAGATTATAGGCCTGAAGTTTCTTGAATAATCCGATTCCACGGCCTTCTTGGCGCAGATACAGCAGCACTCCGCGCTCTGACTGGCCGATCATGCGCATCGCCTCCGTCAATTGTTCCCCGCAATCACAACGCATGGAACCGAATACATCGCCGGTGATGCATTCGGAGTGGAGCCGCACGAGCACTTTGCTTTGGCCTTTAACTTCTCCTTTGACTAAAGCTAAATGTTCTTTGTGGTCTAAGTCGTTTTCGTAGTAGTGCAGCATGAATTCGCCATACCGGTTAGGAATGCGGGCGCAGACAGTATTGGTAACGCGAATCTGTTTTATACGATCCATCTCAACCCGAAGGAGTCAATAGAAAATACATATATCATTTGATCCTATCGCTGGCGAATGGTTTGGGTTCAGTCAGAGGGTAATTGGCTCAAACTCGGCAGTCTTAGGCTCAATTCCTGCGTGACTTCCTCAGAAACTTGAGTTTCTTGTTCCAACTGCAACAGGGTGATCGTCATCGCGGCAGTTGTGATTGGGTCTAAAAACGCGGCCTTGATCCAATAAGTTAAGATCAGCGCGAACGCGTATTGCCAAAATCCTAAGTCCGCAGGAAGGGCTTCGTCCACCCATCCCACCGGTTTTAGGAACAGCCAGAAGGCAAACAGGGATAAGCTGTACGAGAATGCGCTCAAAATCAGACTATGCCTGAAAATCTCCCGATAATGCGCGCAGAAGATCAGCGCACCCCGGCGCAAGTCACCTAGGCGACCTTCCTTGTTTGCAAAAGCCAAGATGGCTTCGACGCCAGACTTTCCAAATAGGCTTGCCGTCAATCCCTTTTGCAGCCAGCCAGCCAGAGGCCGGGGCAATAATTGACCGAGAGAGTTACCGGGAGGAAGATTGGTAAAGGACTCTAAGACAAATTGTCGGATTTTGCAGTAGCAGTCAAAGCTTGCCTGCGCGGAGGGAAACAGCTTGAGCACGAAAGAATCGAGTTGCTTTAGCTGTTCTTTGCCCGAAGGAAGTTCCTGGCCGGTCAGGCGTTTGACCATCGCCGCCAGGTGAATCAGGTCGACCCTATGGAATAGGGTGGGACGAGCCATACGAATAATATAAATACAGACAGCCAGTCCGAAGATTGCCCCGAGCTGCGCCCAATAGCCTGGATTCCGGGCAAAGGAGGCAAGGCCATAGAAGGTACCGGCGCCCAGGGGGATAGATACCAAATAAGCCAGCGCGATTGCCCCGTAAACCAATAGCCGCCGGGTGGTAGCTGGCATGGTGCGCTCCAAGATTCGGGTGGCAGTGAGCAGTTGCGGCTGTGGCATGCTGAGCCCTTTGGGGTTGATTACATTTGAAGTTGGCGGCGCACTTCTTCAGCTTGGTCGATCGCCTCTAGATAAGCCTTTAAGGTGGTTTCCAGGTCGAGTTCTGCCAATGGTAGTTTATGACACAAGCCGTATTCTAGGCACACGGTGGTTTGTAAAACAAGGCCCAGCGGACCGCTGCCGTACAGCAGAGCTTGGTTGATCTCATCGACCAAGTTGATGTGGCGCAGGATTTCTTCCATAGGTGCATCCATGATCGCATCGAGCAAGGAAAAAAGTCCAACGATATAGCACTGCTCGGCATCACTGCGTCCCAGCAGCATGGCGATCGCCTCGCAAGTGCGGGCGCGTACTAGGGCGGTGATTAATAATTCGCGGGGCTTGTAATCGATCGCGTTCACCAAAATCACCGTAGCCCAATGTTTTATTCGGGTCAGACCTAGGAAAACCACGGCTCTGCGAAGAGAATCGACTCTTTTGGGCAGGCCATAGAAGGCAGCATTGATCAAGCGCAATAGCTTGTAGCTCAAAGTCACATCGTGGCTGATGAGATTTTCGATTTCTTCGATGGTGATCCCTGGATCGTAAAGGCGTGCAATCAGGTGGAGGACCGCAAGCCGGTTGGCCGGCAGGTGGGTTCCGTGGATCAGGCGAGGGCATTCGAAATACCGACCCTGGAAATAATCGAACCCGCACTCGAAGGCAGCATCGTATTGCATCTGGGTTTCTACATGGCGAACGAGCAATTTGATCCCCCTCGTATGGAGACTTTCCACCTGAGGTTCGATCTCAGCTAACGGAACATTGGCCTCAAACGCCCAGATGCTAACAGATTCCAGGTTTTGAGCTGCTTGAGGGTCGTAGCGGTCGCTGCTGATCGCAATCACATAGCCCTCCTTGACCAGCCGGTTTAAATCTTCAAAGGTCAGACGGGCAAGTGTTTCTTGGGGAAGATAGACGATCAGTTTGTCCCGGGGCCAGGGCAAAGCGGACAGTTCCGGCAACAACGACGCTGGCAGCTGGAGCAAGCCAGTTTGCCCGCCGGTAATGCGCTCTAAGCGCAGCGTTTGCCACATCCGTTTTAGGAATTCCTCCAGTTGCGCCTCGTCCTGACTTGGAAAGCTGCAGGGGCGAAGCTCATAAGCGAATAAATTGAGGGACCGATCGTAAACGGGCGTGCGGCCAATAAACCCGGAAATCATGGGAAGTTCTCCGATTGCCTTTTATGGAGCACGATAATCGCATCCACCATATATCCTTGACAGGATAATCCAGATTTTGAATATAATACACGCCATTTATGGCTACGTAGCTCAGGTGGTTAGAGCACAGCACTCATAATGCTGGTGTCGGTGGTTCGAGTCCACCCGTAGCCACTTTCCCCAATTTCCTGCCAATATCTTTCTTCACTCGAAGGGGCGGTTTGGGCTAGATTCAGGCTGGCTGATTTGGCACAATAACCGTGCGCTTACACAATAACCACAACGAGTGGAGGAGAGTCATGCCGACTATCACGATTAAGTTCATTGCGATAATTTTGGCGATTTTTTTCAGTTCATCCGCCTTTGCTGATGGTGGTGGCGGAGGCACTGTTGGAGGTGGGTGCCGTCTCTCGGTCGGGGATTTTGCCTTGATGTTTTCTGCCTACCAGCCTCAGTTGACGGGGGATGCGAAATTTTGCACTGAGATTCCTGGCTTGGGACAAACGAATTTGGTGTTTGATTACGAGTCCCTAGAAGGGTCTACTGCTAAAAAAGCAAGTCTAGACTTAGACAGGCAGATTAAGGAGATGACAATCGAAATTGAAGTCAAGAAAGGAGATCAAAGTATTTTTAAACGTTCTCCTGAAAAGTTTAAGACTGGAATCTTGGAATCCGTGGTCAACTTCCAGGAGGCAGGCGATTACGTAGTTGAGGTCAAGCTTACCGATCCGAGCGGTAAAACCGTAGAGAATCACTTGCCTCTTAAAGTCGGTACAGGCGGTACTTCACTGCGAAACCTGATTATTGCCGCCGTGCTAATTGTAGCAGCAGTTTATCTATTTTATCTGTCCAGCGCCGGTTTTCGGAAAAAAGTGGACGATATGCTGGTAAAAATAAAAAGATAACTCAATGCAGGTTTGCCTTTTATCTATCGCTGGCGCCTTGATGCTGGGTGGGTTCGTTTCAGTGATGGCGGCGGATGCCAAACCGCCGCCTTCCTTTGAAGTAGAAAAGGGTGAAGCTGAGCTGTTTTGCCCTAAGGGGCGGCCGCCCGAATGGCGTCATGCCCAAGTAGTAGAAGGCATCGAGATTCAGGAGGAGCGGGTTTGCTTGCCGGACGACCCCTACACGATTGCTGCTTTCGTCAAGGGGACCAACAACATTACTGTGCCTACCTTGATGAAAACTCCCCTGGCCGCCGACGCGGTGATCAAGAAAAATGATCGCGACGGCGACGGTGATCCGGATGAAATCATCATCAAATTGGAGATCGCCGAATTGAACGGCGCTTCCTCAGGGCAGGGGGAAAGTCTTGAGTTTAGCATTGCTCCCGGGATTAAGCCGGCGTTTTGGGTATTTTCCCCCAAGCTGCGCCTGTTGGCCTCTCAGGATGAGGCGCTTGAGTTGCGTTTTCCATCCCCAGTGATTCGGGTTGAGGCCGGAGACACAGTCCAGCTCGTTTTGGAAAACACCCACTATCTGCCGCATACTTTTGCTTTGTTCGGGGTCGATCACCCATTTGCTCGCGAGAAGAGACCTGCCCCTCCGGGACAAGCTCTAGTGTATGAGTTTACCCCAAGGCAGCCGGGAACCATGTTTTACCAAGCTGATGGCTCGGCTGAAGTGAGTTTGGGTCTGATCGGCATGTTCGTAGTAGAGGAAAATCGACCCAATAACTGGGTGCAAACTTTTAACATAGGAGCAGGCAAAGTTCGCCATCCGGCCAGGGGAGTCCTGGAAAAATATGATCAGGAATACGATATTCAATACCAGGCCGTCGATAAAGAATTACATCAGCTCGTGCAGCTTGCCGGCACCCCGGAACAAGTCGCCCAAAGTTTGGCAGGGTATTCTGGCAGGATGGACGAAGACTACTTTTTGCTCAACGGTCGTTTGTTCCCCTATGTCTTGCGCGACTCTCCCATCATAGTCAAGCCAGATCAGGCGATCAAACTGCGCCTGTTCAATGCCCAAAGCGATGCGGTCGCAATCGCTTTTCAAGGTCACAGAGTGAGCATCACCCACTACGACGGCATAGAACATCATCCGCTGGCCCAAGTGATGCGCGACGTTCTCGATCTGGCTCCAGGGCAGCGCTTAGATCTCAATCTAGTTACCAGCGACGATGGCTTGCATAGTTTTGGTCCTGGCGTCTGGACGATTTCCGGTCGAAACCTAGGAGGAAGGTCAGCGTGGAGGCAGTTAGGTGCGATCGTGTACGAATCTTCCCTCGGCCCAGAGGATGTCCCGGACATCGACCTTGGCCAGTTTGCTAGTTCCACTGGTAAGACGCTGGATTCCAGTGCCATTGAAAAGCAGGCTAGGCAAGCCAAGCCGACAAAGCTTGTTTACGATCTGCTCGTGGGTTTGTTTCTAGGATTTTTAGCGTATGTGTTGTTCGCCAACCAAAAGCGCGCCCGCGAACTGATTCATCGCTGCTTGACCAAGAGTTAAAATGACACGATCTGCTGCAGCGGTAAATATGCCGGCGGTCGATTCAGGCTTGCTGATGGACTCGCGCGGACGCACGGTGATCGGCCAAAATGACAACCGACTGCCTGACGGGTGCACCAAACTCTCCGAGGATGTGCAGCTTACCGTCCACGCGGGGAGAGCGTTTGCCAAGTTTCCAGGCGTTGTCTATGGATATAGCGACGCTGAATGGCACGTCAAGCCGTGTGCCCGCTTGACGGTGACTTTGATCAACGACGATCAGGTCAGACACCAATGGGTGGTTAGCGGATTGCCTAAAGAACTTTATCCTAAAGGGGTGTTCGCCTTGGAGGCTTCGGGTGGCGAGGAAGTGACAGGGACGTTTATTCTACCTCCGCAAGATAGGAGCTATCCGGTTAGTTCTGAGGTTCATCAGCAACCTCAAGTGATTACCTCGCGGTTGATCGTCGGCGAGGGGAACGCCTTCCTTCCTGCTTTTCCAGATTCCAATTCCCAGCCTCTATTCTCAGGGATGTTAGTATTGGGATTCGTGGCCGGAGTCCTAGGGGCACCTTACCTGTTGGAATGGTTTGGCAGGCGTTTCTTTGGCATGAAAGGGAAGGAGCTAAGTGGCTATTTATTTAGCCGTTTGGTGGATCTGATGTGTCTATTTGTCCAGGCGGTTACCTCGGTCTTGCAGCTCTTTGGATTGAGGAAAAAGCCTTCTAGCTGAGAGGCCGTCCCTGGCCGATGGTCTAGTGGTATAAGGCTTTGGCTCCAAAGCGCATCAAATGAGGTCGCCCCAATTTTTCCTGGATGAAATCGACGGCAAATAAAGGAATCAGCTGTTTGCCGTCGAAGCGGAAGGCTTTGACGAACTGCTCGTTGTCTTTCCCCCGTTTGTCCCATTTGGATAGCAGCGAAGAGCTGAAATAAACTCTCTCTCCATCCCAACTTTGAGACACCATGTTGACCTGAGCGCCGATTTTCGTGCGGTAAACTTCTTTGGGCGCGAACGGGTTGGAGATGTCAAACAGATGAGCGCTGCCGTCGGCGAAGGTAGTGACCCAGAGCCTCTTGTCTTGGCTGTCGATGGAAATGTCCACCGGCAGCGGTGTATTCTCGGGCTCGCCGATGTCGGCGACGGCTTTGGCCTGCCAGTTCCCTTGTGGGTCCAGATAGATCAGCCACAGCTTGGCGGTCAGAGCGGTGCTGGTGAAACAGTAATTGTGATCTGGCTGCCAAGCGCAGCGGATTTCCAAAGGCGCGCCCGGAACGTCGAAGATCAGCTTGGGGCGGCGGTCGCTCAAGTTCCACACCACCATGGTGTTGCCAAACTCCTGCATCGCTTGGGTGTCTTTGATCAGCTCACCGAAATCGCGCATGTAGTTCTTGTGGCCGGTAAAAGATGAAGTCAACAGGATGCCCAGGCGCGGAAGGGAGCGCACGTCATAGCCATAGCCGTCGGCGTACTTACCGGTTTTGCGCGCGCCGCGCAGATTGTCATCGCTTGGCATCCAATAGGTGGCCAGGTACTGGCCGTCGTGGGTGTATTCTACCAGCGCGGTGCGGCCGCCTAAGTCCTTGCTATTGGACAGGCCGCTGATGAGCATGCGGCCGGGGAGTGGATAAAAGGTATGAGGCCCGACCACTCCACCGCTTTTTTCTACGAAATCATCGATAGTCTTGACCAGCTTCGGTTTGGCCGGATTGGTATGGACGTCGAAAATGAAAATCTTGTTGGTGTCAAGTCCCCCTGCCCACAGGTATTTGCGATCCTCGGTAAAATCGGCGTGATGGGCCTCGTGACGGCCGCCGACCGAGACCGTGTGAATTACCTTGCCGAAGTTTTGCGATTTGGGGTTGGCGTCTATGGTGACCAGCTTGTCCGATTCGTCTCCTAATCCTTCCATACCTAAGGTCCAGACGTAGATGAAATCCTCTTGACCGGTGATTTTGGCCAGATAGGGAGGAAGCGGAGTTTCATCGCCCCAAACCGTGGAGAACCACGAGATGAGCAAGAAAGATACCAATCTCATGACATAACCTCTTGATTAATCGATGATTCCCTAAGCTGCAGGGCGCCAGAAGGGCAGCGGGCGACCACTGCCATGATTGCCTGTGGCTCGGCTGCACTGGGATCGACCTGCAGCCGCCCGTTTTCGACCCGGAATACCTCGGGCAAGCTCTTTACGCAGATTCCAGCATGACAGCAGAGAGCCTCGTTCCACCCGACTTCTAGCATGGTTTACCCTCAGCGGTAGTTGGATCGATGATGGCTTTAACTTCGCTGATCCGATCGGCCGGGAAACCTCCTTGCTTGGCATGCTCGCGGATCGCTTCCTCGTCGGGAGCGATATAGATGCAGTAGACCTTGTCTTGGGTGACGAAACTCTCCACCCACTGGATCTGAGGTCCCATCTGGTTGAGAATCCCACAAGACTTCTGCGAAATGGCTTTGAGTTCCTCTGGAGAGAGCTTACCGGCACCGGGGATTTCGCGTTCGATCACATATTTAGGCATGATGACCTCCTTTGGGGTTGATTAAAACGACCGGTCATTTTTCAGCTGAGCCAAAAATTAACCGGGCAAAGTCTGTTCAAAAATATGGCGTACAAAGGCATAAAGCGGCTTTGGCGAGCGTTCTACCTTCATCCGCAATAAAGCGCCTTGCCAGTAGTCCACCATCAGGTCGGCCAGTTCCAAGGCACTTAAGTCGTTGCGCACTTTTCCTTGGCTTTGGGCCTGCTCCAGGCCTTGTCGAATCTTGTCCCGGTAGCGATCCACCGCTTCTTTAAGCGCCTGGCGGCAGGTTTCGCTGGTGTCGCCGATTTCTCCCATCAGATTGCCGAGCAAACAGCCGCCTTTGAAGTCATTGTGGATCGCTTCCTGGATCAAAGCTTCGAAATAATTGCGCAAGCCGACCACCGGGTCTGATCCAGGAGATAAGAAATTCTCCAGTTGCGTAATGAACGGTTCGATGTAATGGCGGATGACCTCAGCGCCGAAGGACTCCTTGTTGGGGAAATAATTGTAAAAAGACCCCTTGGGGATGTTCACGGAAGCCGAAATTTCCTGGATGCCGGTGCCGTGATAGCCGCGTTCCATGAGCAGGCGTACGCCCTGATCGAGCAGTTTTTTTAGATTGTGGCGTTTGCGAAGGTCGCGCTGCATGATAAAAATGATATGACCGGTCGTCTTGAATTGCAACAAGATATTTTATCTGTTCTCGTAGAAGACTTCAGTCTTCCGCAGCGACCCGCACCCACGCTGGCGGGGTTAATGCGCTTCGAATCCGGGCCGGCAAGGAACGAATGCTGTTCCATTGGTCGATTAGCCAGCTGGCGCCGCCTATAGCCACCGCATCGACCAAACAGTACCAGGCAGCTACACCGCTTGGCGGATTGCCTTGGGGCAAGGACAAGACCGGATCCACCTCGACCCATCTCCAAGTCCCAAGGGCGGTCCCGATGAGCTCTAGATGCGTGGTGACAAAAAACGCGCCCAAATAAACCAAAGGCGCCCGGCCCCATAGGACGCAAGGTAGGTAGGCCAGAAATAGCAGCATCCCAATCCAATCGCTGCGTTCGGCAAAGGTCACTCCCCATAAAGACCATAAACCCATCGTTGTTAGGACTCCCCACAGAATCAGGCGCTGTAGCGCTTGAAAGATCGGTGAACGGGCCAGAGCAACCGCGGTCAGATAAACCATGCCGTGTCCGGGAGGGACATAGGCGGGGAGATTATGAAAATAATAGATATAGCCTTCCATTAGCCCGGAGGCAAAATGCTCGCCCAAGGTGGCAAACAAAACCGCGATCAAGACTTGCAAGCGAACTGGACCAGTCTCCCAAATCAATAAGCCGATCAGAACCACCCAGGCGCATTTTCCCAGTGCGTTTTGTAATGCCAGATCGTGTAGCGAGTCGAGGTATAAGCAGAGGGCGATCCCGACGAAAGTGATCCCAGCGATGATTAGGTCGTGGAGGCTGGTTTTGATGGAATGCCGTAACATTAACATTATGCAGACTTCCTCCCGATATCGTCTCTGAAAGACCCATAGTTTAAGCTATGGCCTGTTGTACTCTAAAATTGGCTGACGGGTGTGGTCAAAATAAAAGCGAATCGGTATGCTTGCTCTTGCGGAGAATGAAGAACTTTAGAGGGTCGATTCAGCTATGTGGCAGAAATTATTAAAAAACAAATATTCATTACTGCTTTGGGCGGTTTATGTCATCGCTTTGTACGTGATTCTCAATAAGGCAATCGTGCCGTTTGCGCTCAGCGTAGCCAACAGCGAGCTGTTTGTGGGTGATGCTTCGCAGGGAGGTGAGCCAACCCAAGTGCACGACGACCGTACCGCGATGGCATTATTACAATGCAACCGTTTTGTCCAGGATAAATTCGACGAAAAGGTAACGCTCGCTTTCGAGAACGCAGCTTATCAGGCCTGGGATATTGGCTTTGGTCGATTTTTGATCAAATCTCAGGTAACTGTGAATGAGCCTGACGCAGCCGCAGTCCGCAAGAACTATGTATGTGAACTAAAGCACACGGGCGGGGATCTGGCCGAGCATTCCAATTGGAAGCTACAAGGTCTGTCTTTAACCGATATCAACGTCGCTGCTCCTTGATTTTGGGGAAAAGTGCCGCAGGAATGCGGCGCTTTGTTCAGCCTTCGATTTGTTGGATTCCGTCTAACCGCCAACTGGGGTTGAAGCCAAACTTGGCGCGGACGAAGTGCCAAATTTCCTCGATTTGTTCTGGATCTCGTTGATCTTCCCTAATCAAGGCGGTGAACAAAACTGCCGCCGTCTGAGTGTCTGAGGTCTCTTGGTAATCTAAAAGCTGAGCTTTAAGCGCCAATACCTCAACCGGACCGACCCCCTCGGTTTCCTTTTGGATTTTGATTTCCATGAAGGCTTCATCGGTAGTCAGTCCGCGAATATCGGCTAATTCTCCTTGACTCCAGGCCGCTTGCAGTTGTCGGAAGATTTGTTTGGCCTGCTCGAGAAACCCCTCCACGTCGAAATCGGCAGGCGTATCCACCAGTGCTGAAGAGGCCTGGTTGGGGTTGCTTCGGTTGAACAATAGATCGGTATCGAAAGGGCGGGTGGTAAATTCCTCCGCCCCAGGGGTGGTTACTCCCGCAGAGTAATAAGGTGCTTCCTCCACCGGTCTAGAACGGCGCGCCAGTAATTTGAAGAGAACAAAAGCCAAGCCGCCGAAGACCAAAAGGTCCGCCAGATTCAGATGCTCGAAGGCGCCGCCTAGGAGCAGCGAACCCAGAAGCCCTCCGACCAGGAGCGGAGCTAGCCAGCCTAGTAGACCGGTGCGATTGGGCAAGGCCTGGTGGTCAGCCTGCCGGGTTGGTGCTACCTTGGCCGGGCTTATGGCGCGCCTGGGTTGAATCTGCGAGCGTTGATAAGGGCTGCTGTAAGAGGGTTTGCTCCCGAAAGAGCGGCCGCCACCCAAGCGTTTGGCTTCAGCGTCTCCGAAAGGCGTAATCACCAGGGCTGCGATTAGCAAGGTCAATAAAGCAAGGTAGGATTTAGGCATGATGAGGACTCCTGTCAGTAGTTGATTTAGACTGTCATGGGCGTTGCCACAAGCCGCTGCGGCCCCCACTTTTCTCGAGCAGGCGAATGGTGTGCAGAGTCATGCTGCGGTCTACGCCTTTGCACATATCGTAGATCGTAAGCAGGGCGATCTGGACTGCGGTCAAGGCCTCCATTTCCACCCCAGTGGGTGCAGTGGTCTCCACGACCGCAACACAGCGGACGCACGAAGTTTCAGGCTGGGGGATCAAATCCAGTTCCACCTTGGTCAAGTGGATGGGATGACACAGAGGGATTAACTCCGCTGTCTTCTTGCTTGCCATGATCCCCGCGATGCGGGCAATGCCCAGTACATCGCCTTTCTTGTGGCCGCCTGTAAGGATCAGCTCTAAGGTTGCAGCTTGCATGTCGATGTAACCTTCGGCTACGGCTCGGCGTTTGGTGGCGGGTTTGTCGCTTATGTCCACCATGTGAGCCTGGCCTTGGGCATCGAAATGAGTCAGTTTCATCATAATAGCTTTATAATATACCAATTTTCTAGTCTGAGGCAGGGTTAATGTTATGCCAATCCGGGTACGAATGTTTGCGAGCTTGCGCGAACGCTGGCGCATCGATCAAATCGAATTGCCGACAGACGAGGCACACACCGTCGCCGAGGTGTGGCAAGTATTGACCGGCGAGCCGCTGCCGCAGCAGGTGCTAGCAGCGGTCAATAGGGAATATGCGCACCCTACGGCGCCGGTCGGAGAAGGCGATGAGGTGGCCTTTTTCCCGCCGGTGACTGGAGGGTGAGTCATGCTGGTCAAGCTGGTCGATCACTCGTTCGACCCGTGGGCAGAGCTGCGTGTCTATCAGGAGCATTTAACGCAAGGCCAATATGGAGCTGCAGCCAGTTTCGTCGGTACCGTGCGCAACTTCAACCAAGGCGAGCAGGTAGAAGCCGTGTTTCTTGAGCATTATCCGGGGATGACCGAACGTGAACTGGAGCGGATTGTCGACGAAGCACGATCGCGCTGGGATTTTTTGGATGCCTTGGTAATCCACCGGGTGGGAGAGGCCCGACCCGGCGATCCCCTCGTCTTGGTGGCGGTATGGTCCGCCCACCGCGGACCGGCTTTCGAGGCTTGCCGATTTATCATGGAAGCGCTCAAAACCCGGGCGCCTTTTTGGAAGCAGGAGAGATTGCCGGGTGGCGTGCGCTGGGTGGAGAAAAATACCCCGGCCTGAACTTAAGGCCGAAGAAAACATCAGAATTTGGGTTTCTTCTTAGCCTGATCGTAACGCTGGATGCAGGCGAGGATCTCCTCCTTGGCTTCCTCTGGTCCAAGCCAGCCTTCCACCTTTACCCACTTGCCAGGCTCCAGGTCTTTGTAGTGCTCGAAAAAGTGGGCGATTTGGGCCAGTTGGGATTCTGGGATGTCGCGAAAAGTGCTGACAGTTTTATAAAGCGGGGTCAGTTTGTCTATCGGTACCGCCAGGATCTTGGTGTCGATGCCAGCATCGTCGGTCATTTGCAACATTCCGATTGGCCGGCAGCGGACCACCGAGCTAGGAATCAAGCGCCATGGTGCGATTACCAGCACATCTACAGGATCTCCATCCTCCGACAGAGAATGGGGCAGGTAACCGTAGTTGCACGGATACTGCATCGCAGTGCCCATGAAACGGTCCACGAACAGCGCACCGGTCTCCTTGTCGACCTCATATTTGACCGGATCGCTGTAAGCTGGAATTTCGATGATTACATTGATGTCGTGAGGGACGTTGTTTCCGGAGGAAACCCGCATCAAGGCCATTGGCATTCTCCATGAACTGATTGCAAAGCATAAAATTATGAATTACTGCGGCGCATTGCGCAAAATGCAGGTGACTTTGACAGCCGATGGCATGGCTGAATACCGGCTGCCTTTGGGAGACTGCCTGCTGCCCATGGACGGCTGGCTGGGGAAATCGCTCACGTTGACTTACCAGGGTCAAATTTACTGCATCCATTGTGGCCGCAAGACGCAAAAGAGTTTCAATCAGGGTTATTGTTTCCCTTGTTTCCGCAAGCTCGCCCGCTGTGATCAGTGCATCGTCAAGCCAGAGCTGTGCCATTACGCTCAGGGTACCTGCCGGGAGCCGGAATGGGCCAAGCTCAATTGTTTTGAACCCCACGTGGTCTATCTGGCCAACTCTTCCGGTCTGAAAGTCGGGATCACTCGTAAAAGCCAGATTCCAACACGCTGGATCGACCAAGGAGCCAGCCAAGCCTTGCCGGTCTTGGAAACACCCTCCCGCTATCTGGCAGGATTGGTGGAGGTGGTTTTAAAACGCTGGGTCTGCGACCGAACTCAGTGGCAAAAAATGCTTAGATCCGAAAGCCCTCCCTTGGACTTGCCCGCCGAGCGAGAGCGTTTGTTGGCTTTGTGCCGGCGAGAAATCCACCAGGAGGCAGAGCGCCATGGCGCAGAAGTAAGCGAGCTTAGCGTTGCCGAAACGGTAGCGATCCGCTATCCGATTCTGACCTATCCTACGGCAATCCGAGTTTTTGATTTCAATAAGCAGCCAGAAGCCGGTGGGACTCTGCACGGGATCAAAGGGCAATATCTGATTTTCGACCGGGGAGTAATCAACATCCGCAAGTTTGCCGGCTACGAAGTCCAGCTTAAGGACTAACTGGTTGGCGTGGCGAGAGGGGTTTGCGGTCCAGGCGCCGGTAGCCAATCGCTTCGCTTAGATGTTTGGCCGTGATGGCGGGACTGGTTTCCAAGTCAGCGATGGTGCGCGCCACTTTGAGAATCCGGTGTAGGGCGCGGTGAGATAGGCCGAGTTTGGCGATGGCCTGGGCGAGCAGCTCCCGAGCAGTGGCGTCCGGTTGGCAGAAGCGCTCGATCTCGCCCACATTCAGGTGAGCGTTGAGCTTGCCTGCTCGCGCCAGAGCGCATTCTCGGGCGGTCAGAACACAGGCGCGCATCTCGGTGCTGGATCGCTGCGCAATAGGGCTGCCGAGCAATTCGTCTGTATGGCAGTTGACCTCCAGATGGATGTCGATTCGATCCAGCAGCGGGCCGGAGATGCGCTCGCGGTAGCGGGCGATCTGCATCGGAGAGCACTGGCAACGACCGGACGGGTCGCCGTAGTACCCGCACGGGCAGGGATTCATCGCGGCGATGAGCTGAAACCTAGCGGGAAAAGTCGATTTGCGAATGGCGCGTGAGATTGTGATGCGCCCAGTTTCCATCGGCTCGCGAAGAACCTCCAGCACCTTGCGCTGAAACTCGGGCAACTCATCCAGGAACAGCACGCCCAGATGGGCCAGAGAAATTTCTCCGGGACGAATCTGACCGCCGATCCCACCGCCCACCAGCGCCGGCGCCGAAGCAGTATGGTGAGGGGCGCGAAAAGGAGGCACTCTGAAACGGACTGCATCGAAGGGCTGGCCGCTGATGGAGGCGATGGTAGCAGCTTCCAAAGCCTCGGCCTCGCTTAATGGAGGCAGGATGGTAGGCAGCCTTTCTGCCAGCATCGACTTGCCTGATCCTGGCGGACCGATCATCAACAAATTGTGACCGCCGGCAGCGGCCACTTCGATCGCCCGTTTGGCTTGGTAATGCCCGAGCACTTCAGCGTAGTCCAGACCCAACGCAGGTGGGGCAGCGAAAGGAGGTGGCGCCACCGGCGTCAAAGGGCGGCGGCCTGTGAGATGAGCGCAGACCTCGAGTAAGTGTTCGGCGCCGAATACGCTTAAGTTTTCCACGAGCGCCGCCTCAGCAGCGTTGGCTTTTGGCACCAGTAGCATTCGGCCAGCCCTACGGCAGTGTAAGGCGGCAGGCAGAGCGCCGCAAATGGAGCGCAGTTCGCCGCTCAAGGACAATTCCCCGAGGAACTCATGGTGAATCAACGGCTCGCTGGGAATCTGCGCAGAAGCTGCCAAAATCCCCAGAGCAATCGCCAGATCGAAGCGCCCGCCTTCTTTGGGCAGGTCCGCAGGCGCTAGATTGACCGTGATGCGCTGAGTCGGGTACTCAAAGCCGCAGTTAACCAGCGCCGCCCGGACTCGATCCTTGCTCTCCTTGACTGCAGCTTCTGGCAGACCGACGATGGCCAGGCTGGGTAGGCCGTTGGCCAGATGTACTTCTACGCTGACCTCGGGCGCGTCGATACCGGCCTGACCGCGGCTGTAAACCCGCGCCAACGCCATATTAACTTCTGAGCTTCTGTTCTAATTCCCGAACCTGCGCCTCCAGGGCGTTGAGTTTCTCCCGAGTGCGTTTTAGCAGTGCGGCCTGGACTTCGAATTCCTCGCGGCTGACCAGATTCATCTGGGAAAAAGCACTCTGGAGGACGGCGCGAAAGTTTTTTTCCAGGTCTTCGCGCAGCTGTTTGAGCCCTTCGGGTAAGACGCCAGCCAAGCGTTGGGCCAGATCGTCAAGCTGTCTGGGGTCGAACATGAATCGAGTTCCTCTGTTGAAAACGATACTTCAAGCATAGCGGATTCACTTCAAGCGGCCAAATTGTGTTTTGCTGCATTTTTCGGCATAGTTTGTCAACTTGTCATGCATTCTTAAGGAGTCGTCTATGAAGCTGATTGTCGCGATCATTAAACCTTTTAAGCTCGACGACGTGCGCCAAGCCCTCTCAGGGATCGGGATCTCTGGGATGACGGTGACCGAGGTCAAAGGGTACGGTCGCCAGAAAGGTCATACCGAGCTCTACCGCGGGGCAGAGTATGTGGTGGATTTTCTACCTAAAGTGAAGATCGAGGTGGCA
>CAZZIP010000021.1:0-21446 GCA_964654415.1 uncultured Methylococcales bacterium
ACCGGCGACCTCTACAATGCCATTGTAGCGCTCTCCCAGCTGAGCTATGGCCCCAAAAAGAAGGGTTATTATAGAGACGGCTTTTCTTTTTGTCCAACGATTTTGGCGTCCCCAACGGGATTCGAACCCGTGTTGCAGCCTTGAGAGGGCTGTGTCCTAGGCCGGCTAGACGATGGGGACGAAGATTAATTAGTTTAATTCTTTTCGCGTTCTTTGTCCAGAATATAAGCGATCGCTCTAACCATCCGCGTCAGGGTCTTTTCCCGTCCCAATAGATACAAAGTCACATCGATTGGCGGTGAAACTGAGGTTCCGGTAAGCGCTACCCTAAGCGGCTGGGCAATCTTGCCAAGTTTTTGCCCGAACTCTTCGGCAGTGGCCAGCACTACCTGATGAAGCTTCTCTTGTTCCCAAGCCTCCAGCCTCTGGAAACGCTCGTACAATGCCTGAAGCGCCGGCAGCGCCTCGGCGGTCAGATATTTTTTAGCCGCCTGGGCGTCATACTCGGTGAAATCCTGATAAAAGACGCGGCTGTTTTCGGCCATCTCCAAAAGGGTCTTGGTTCGTTCCCTAAACGCCAACACTAGGTCTACTATGTCTGGTCCCTGATCTGGGTCTATCCCCAGCCGCCCCAGGTGCCAGCGCAGATGATGGGCGACGTGCAAAGGATTGGAGTGCATCAAGTAATGGTGATTGAGCCATAAGAGCTTAGCCGGGTTGAAAGTGGAGGCAGATTTGTTGACCTCGGCGATATCGAACAAATGAATCATCTCATCGACGGAGAAAACCTCCTGATCACCGTGCGCCCAGCCTAAACGAACCAGATAGTTGAGCAAGGCTTCCGGCAAATACCCCTGATCGCGATACTCCAGCACGCTGACTGCGCCGTGGCGCTTGGACAGTCGCGCACCGTCCTCGCCCAGGATCATCGGCACGTGAGCATAACGCGGGGGTTCGGCACCTAGCGCGCGCAGGATGTTGATCTGCCTGGGCGTATTGCTTAAATGATCGTCGCCGCGGATCACGTGCGTGATGCCCATGTCCAGATCGTCCACCACGACAGTCAGGTTGTAGGTAGGCGTGCCATCCGAACGGGCGAGGATCAAATCGTCCAACTCCTGGTTGGAAAACACCACGCGCCCGCGCACCAAGTCCTCGATCACCACCTCGCCTGCTTGAGGATTGCAAAACCGCACCACCGGCTCAACCCCTGGCCTTGGTTCAGTGCGCCCTCGGCAGCGGCCATCGTAGCGCGGCTTTTCCTTGCGCATAAGTTGCGCTTGGCGCATTTCTTCCAGCTCTTCCTTGGTACAGTAGCAATAATAGGCCTTGCCTTCGTCCAACAGGCGCTGGATGACCTGCCGATAGCGGTCAAAGCGCTCGCTTTGGAAATAGGGGCCCTCGTCGTAATCGAGGCCAAGCCAGGCTAGGCTTTCTAGGATGGCGTTGACCGACTCGCGCGTGGAGCGCTCGCGGTCGGTGTCCTCGATCCTGAGAATAAAAGTACCGCCGTGCTTGCGCGCATACAGCCAGTTAAACAAGGCCGTACGGGCGCCGCCGATATGGAGATAACCCGTAGGGCTAGGAGCAAAGCGAGTGCGTACGCTCATTTAAAGCCGTTCCATGTTAAAAAATAAAATTTTAGCAAACCTTAAGTCCTCTTCGAACGGACCATCGCTTTGACAACCTCAGCCAGTGGCATCAGTTCAATTCTGGCGCGAAACAGCAAGTCATTGCCGATCAGACCTAGACAGTAGAACCAATCCCGGCTTTGGTCCTCGGGGGTCACCAGGAGATGGAGGGGGTCATTACTGGCGATCTGGGCTGTGGTATCTCTGTCTATGCTTATCTCGTGGCGGGTATAGACCATAGGTTCGCGTTCGAAATCGTGCCCGAAACTTTTAGCTCTTTCCAACAGAGCGCAGGAGATATAGCTGGCCGGAAACATTTCCGGAAATACTACCTTCCCTGCCAGTTCGTCGAAATACTGGATCGGATCGACCAAAGACCCAAGCAGGAAATTTTTGGCATTAGCGGTCATCATGAACTTGCGCTTTAGAAAGTACCCGTTTACCTCCGAGCGATCCGGTACGCAACCTAGCTGCGGGAGGTCTTTTATGTGCCACCCGGCCAGCACTAGAGGCTCTTGCGATAGTTTGTGATACCCCATCAACACGATTCTCTGGTCGCTGCGCAGCAGCAGCCGGTTGCTTAGCACTCTTTGGCTTTCATTCCAATGCGAAGGTTTGATTGTCAGATCAAAGCGCTGACCGGGCTTGAGCGCAGAGGCAAAGTTGAGTTGGTAATTGCTAAACTTGAGCGTTTCAAGCAAAGCCGGTTCATCGTGCGCGCGTCGATAAGTCGCTATCGCTTCGGCCAGCCAAGTCTCTATTTGAAACCCCAATACAATCGGCCCGCCGTAAGGATTGCCGGGCAAGCGCTGCCATTTGTGGAGGTCGTGGAACAAGTTGAAATCGTCGGTAGCAAAGCGGGCCACATCGATGTGCAATTGAGAAAACCCTGAAGATTCGACCAACATAGTGGCCTCCTAGCAATAGCCCTCCAGCAACAAGCATAGCAGAGTGGGATTGCCCAATGCTTTAAAGTCGCCGACAATACCCCAAGAGAGCTTGCGTGATAAAACCATGTCCGAACCACTTCTTTTTGCCTTACAAGCCTTTAGCGAATACGCCGGCCAAGTAGCCGCCCGCCTCAGCGTCCCCTTAGGAAAACACGAGGAGCGTGCGTTCGAGGACGGAGAATTCAAGATTCGCCCCCTGCAAAGCGCACGTGGGCGGCATGTGTTTCTACTGGCATCCTTGTATTCAGATGCCAATCTGAGCGTCAACGATAAACTACTGCGCCTGCTTATGTTCACCGGCGCCTTACGCGATGCCTCGGCGCGCGAGATCACCTTGGTTCTGCCTTATCTCGCCTATGCCCGCAAAGACCGCCGCACCCAAGCGCGAGACCCGGTGAGCCTTAGGTATCTGGCCCAGATGATCGAAGCCGTCGGCGCTGACCGCGTAGTGACCCTGGAGGTTCACAACCCGGCCGCCTATCAGAACGCTTTTCGCCGTGTCGCCGAACATTTGGATTCCTTTCCGATATTTTTGGACTGGCTGCTCCCTGTCCTGACCCCCGAGGAACCCGTTACCGTCGTCTCTCCTGACACCGGGGGATACAAACGCGCCCAGCTTCTTCGCCAAAAATTAGCTAGTCGGCTAGGAAGCGAGGTAGGAATCGCAGTGACAGAGAAACTGCGCGGCGGCGGGGAGCTCTACCACGGCCGCCTGCTGGGCGAGGTGGCAGGTAGTACCGTTTTGATCTTCGACGACATGATCGTCACCGGCCGAACCCTAGCCCATGCGGCGCGCATGTGTAAGGCAGAAGGCGCCACGCGCGTGTTTGCCTTGGCTGCCCACGGCCTGTTCCACCCTAACGCGAATCAACACCTCGCCGATCCGGCGCTAGATAAAATCGTGGTCACAGACACAGTGACCCCCTGGCAGCTCACCAGTCAAGAGGTCAAAGCCAAACTGACCGTGGTTGACACTACGGGCTTTCTCGCCCAAGCCATTCAGCGGATTCACCAAGGTGGTTCATTGACAGAACTATTTGACCATTGACGCGGCTTCTTTTCCTAGTATCATACTCAACTATAGCGAAAGCTTCGGGAGAGGTAGGATGGACGACAAGCAACTGGTTGGGCTTTTCGCCGCCAGGAAGATTCAAGACGGTATGATAGTAGGCCTCGGAACAGGCTCTACCGCCAACTGTTTCATCCAAGCCTTAGCCGAACGCTGCCGCAGCGAAAATTTGCGTATCACCGCCTTGGCCAGTTCTCCGATCTCCGCCATCCAGGCCAATGCCTTAGGATTGCCGCTCGTCTCCTTAGAGCAAGTAAGCAAGCTGGACGTGTACGTGGACGGCGCCGACGAGGTTGCCCCCGATCTCACTTTGCTCAAAGGCCGAGGCCAAGACCTGGTAAAGGAAAAAATCCTAGCGCGAGCAGCTTCCCAATTTTGGGTGTTGGCGGACCGCTCCAAGCTGGTGGCGCGCCTAGGCGAAAAGTTTCCGATTGCGGTGGAAGTATGGCCGTTTGCTTGGCAATTGGTCCAAGCCCAGCTCGAGGCCGAAGGTATAAAATCCAAACTTAGGGTGAAGGAGGGTGGCGTGGCAGTGACCTCTTCCGGGGCTTTCGTCCTCGATGCCCAGTTTCCTGACTCTTGGGATGCCCTCGCTATCGACCGCTTTTTGAACGACCTTCCCGGAGTAATCGAGCACGGCGTTTTTTTTAACCTGGCCAGCATCGCCTTTGTCGGTGCCGAGGGCCAAGTCGAGGAACGCCGCCGACTTACTGTCTCTTAAATCGCATGTAAAGGAGGATAGGCCATGCTGACTAAAAACCAACCCGCTCCCGACTTCAGCGCTCCCAATCAAGATGAAAAAATCATCAGCCTTTCCGATTTTCGCGGCAAACAAAACGTAGTCTTGTATTTTTACCCCAAGGACGATACCCCAGGCTGTACTATCGAAGCCAAAGAGTTCACTCAACTGGCCGAGGAATTTGCTAAATACAACACCGTTATCATCGGCGTAAGCAAGGATCCGTGCGACATGCACCGGGCGTTCATCGCCAAGCATGGCCTCAAAGTGAACCTTCTGGCCGACACTGATGGCACTTTGTGCGAACGCTACGGGGTCTGGCAAGAGAAAGAGAAAGGTGGGGTCAAAAAATGGGGGATAGTCCGCTCCACCTTCATCATCGATAAGAATGGGACGATCGTCGATGCCGAATATGGCGTCAACCCTGAAGGCCACGCCCAGCAGGTATTGGAAAAAGTCAAAAGCTTGACCTAATCGGCCAGCATCCTTTGGCTATATGCGGTTGCCAGCTTTAAATACCGCTCCGCCCGGCGCCTAAGGCGCAACCAGGCCGCCGGGTCGCTCTCCCGCACCCGGGAAAGCAACAGGCGCGCTCTAAGGGTTGCCCGGTAAGCCAGGTAGAAATCCTGCAGCCTAGGGGGCACGCTATCTTTAGCAACCCGGGTGAAAATCTCCAAGAACCGCTTGCCTACTTCGCCATACCCCAGATACTCACACTCCAGCGCCAAATAACCCGCCTCATCGGCGCTGTCCAGAAAGCGAAGCTCGCGAGAAAATTCCAGACAGTCTATCACCTTAGGCCAAGGAGGCTCAAAACACACGTGTTCGGGTCTTAAATCCCCATGCCCTTCCACGATCCGACCGCCGCTTACCCGAGCCTTAAACCAATCCGCCCGCCGCTCCAGAAATTCTAGCTGGGCATCGCACAAAGCTTCACCATCTCTCTTGGGCAAGGCAGAACGTAAGGCTTGAAGCTCGCGCAGGTTAATCGCAATCGCATCCCGGTAGTGGCGGCGGTAGCTTTCTTCGTCCACCTCACGGCACGGAAAGGTTCGATAAAAATCAGCTAAGACCTCAGCCAAGGATTTAAGGTGCCGCTCTTCCAAGCGCCTGTCCTTAAGCAGGCCGTCTAACATCTGATCCTGCGGCAGGCGCCGCATCCAAACCACGAAGTCGACGATTTCACCGCGCCCATCTAGCGCCAAATTCCCGTTGCCGAAAGCCGTCAAAGGCAAAACGTCAAAATACACATCCGCCGCCAACCGCCGGTTGAGACGCAGTTCTTCACGGCAATAAAATTCCCGCGCAGCCACGGTGCTGAAATCTAAATAAGGGTAACGGGCCGGTTTTTTCAGCTTATAAGCAAAACGGTCGGTCAAGAACACCCAAGCCAGGTGGGTTTCGATCTGCTTTACGCGTGCTGGACGATCCGGGTAACTGTCGGGGCGCAGCAAAAACGCCAGCTTGGCCTTAAGGGGAATATCCATCTGACCGCTCCGTTTTGGCCGCGGTGACGATTCCATGTGCCCAGTCGAGGATCGCTTTAAGTCTTGGTACCAGCAGCTGCCGGGCCTCGTCGTAGGTCAGCCAGCGGAACTCGTGATGTTCTGGGTGACCAAGTTCTGGACTGACCGGAAGCTGAACCTCCCCCGCGGGGGATTCTGCCAGGTAATAGCGAGCTACTTTTCCCTGCCCATAAGGGGGGGTCTCGCAATACGTTTCTCCCCAGCGGAAAACGAGGTCAGAAAGCCCGGTCTCTTCCTGCACTTCCCGAATCGCTGCTGCAAGCGGTGCCTCGCCTGGCTCGACCAGACCTTTGGGGAAATCCCAGTGGGCAAACGCGCGCAGCAAGAGATAACGGGGATGATCCATAAATCTCACCACCACCACCCCGGCTGAGAGGAGTCTGGGAGAGGCGAATTTGGTTTCGTTCCGGCTCATGCCGTTTATAATGGCGCGCTTGCCACCACTTGCCAAGCTTAGCGCTTAGCATAAAGGACCGAGTTTCAGCTATATCGCGAGATATTGAGCTGCCTACCCGCCACCTGAACCTTCTTCAGGGTTCGGAAAACTTCTCGAGGCATCTCTTCTGGGAGCTCCACAGTGCTAAATTCTTCGCGAATGCGGATCCTGCCGATGAACCGGCTGTCCAACCCTGTCTCATTAGCGATCGCCCCCATGATATTGCTTGGCTTTACTCCATGGCGACGGCCGATTTCGATGCGGTAGCATGTTACCCCACTCTCCGGATACCGGGACCTGCGCTGGCCAGTCCCACGTTCTCGGCAAGGTTCACCGGCAGGCATTGGATGCTCGCTTGTCGATAATGGCTCACGTCCTTGGATTAGCGCTGCTAAAGCCGCTGCGATATCTATGGCTGGAACGTCATGCTCACGCTGATACTGGGAGAGCAGATCACGGTAATACTGAACATCTGGACCGGCTAAAGCCTCGCTAATACGTTGCTGTAACCGAATCATGCGTTGCCGGTTGATGGCTTCGACAGTGGGCGGCTCCATCGCTTGGATCTTTTGCCGGGTGGCTCGTTCAATAGCCGCAAGCAGCCCTTTCTCCCGGGGAGTCACGAACAAAATCGCCTCACCCGTACGACCTGCCCGACCGGTTCGTCCGATCCGATGAACATAGGATTCGGTATCGAGGGGAATATCGTAATTGATCACGTGGCTGATCCGCTGCACGTCCAATCCCCGCGCCGCCACGTCGGTGGCCACCAGGACATCCAATTGTCCGCTTTTGAGCTGTTCCAGCGTATGCTGACGTTGGCTTTGGGGAATATCGCCGTTGAGCGGCGCGGCAGCAAATCCACGGGCGGCCAGTTTTTCTGCCAGTTCCAGCGTCTGAGTCTTGGTGCGCACGAATAGAATAGTGGCGTCGAAATCCTCCACTTCGAGGATTCGGGTCAAAACGTCCAGTTTGGCATGAGGGGCGAGAACGCAGTACCGCTGCCGAATAGTTTCGGCAGTAGTGGTCTTGACCCGAACTCGGATTTCCTGCGGATCGCGCAGATGGCGCTTGGCTATCTGCCGGATCGGAGCCGGCATGGTGGCAGAAAACAGAGCTACCTGCCGCTCGGCTGGGGTTTGTCCAAGGATCCAATCCACATCATCGACGAACCCCATGCGCAGCATTTCGTCTGCCTCGTCCAGGACTAAGGTCTTCAAACTGCTCAGATTTAAAGTGCCGCGACGCATGTGATCCATCACCCGTCCCGGGGTCCCAACGACCACCTGGACACCGCGGTTCAAAGCACGGATCTGCCGCCCGTATTCCTGGCCACCGTAAATCGGCAAGACATGCAGCCCGGACAAACCGGCCGCATAGGTTTGAAAAGCCTCAGCCACTTGCAGCGCCAACTCCCGAGTCGGCGTCAGCACAAGGACTTGAGGATGAATGAGCTTGATATCGAGGCGCGCAAGGAGCGGCAAAGCAAACGCCGCGGTCTTGCCGGTGCCCGTCTGGGCCTGGGCGATCACATCGCGCCCGGCCAGAACGTGGGGAATGGTCGCCGCCTGGATCGGCGTGGGAGATTCATAACCCAGTTTAGTCAATACCCGAAGCAAAGACTCGGGCAGATCGAGGTCGCAAAAACTAAGCGCGGTGATTGGATTAGACATAAAAATACCTTGGGTCTTTGAAAACAAACAAGCAGTTCGATGCAACTTAAGCCGCTTGTGTCTTCAAAGGCGCCAAGGCATCGGGACTACCGAATAGAAACCGCCAAATCTTTGGCAGAAGTAAATTATACTACTCCGGTGACTCTCATTTAAATAGACAAGTTCCAAAAACCGGCAAGGGCGCTCCCCTATCTGAACAACGCAGACCAGCTCAATGAAAAATCGTCTCTGCCGAGAATCCTTCAGCCTTGAGGATCTCACGCAGCTTTTTGACTGCTTCCATTTGAATCTGGCGCACCCGCTCGCGGGTTACCCCCATTTCTTGCGCTACTTGTTCCAAGGTCGAGGCATCATACCCCCACAAGCCGTAGCGGCGTAGCAAAACCTCGCGGTGCTTGTCCGGCAATTGACGCAGCCAGCGGTCGACGTGCTCACTTAGTGCCTCGTTCTCAAGCTGTATTTCCGGACCGACTGCCATCTCGTCGGTGATGATTTCCAAAAGCGGTTTATCCGACTCTTTACCATAAGCCACGTCCACTGAACTGGTACGTTCGTTCAGCTTGAGCATCCGCTCTACATCTTTGACTGGCTTGTCCAGGTATTCGGCGATGTCTTCTGAACTTGGATCGCGATCCAACTTTTGAGCCAACTGCTTCATTGCCTTGAGGCAGACGTTCATCTCCTTGACGATGTGGATCGGCAGGCGGATAGTCCGGGTCTGACTCATCAAAGCGCGCTCTATGGTCTGCCGAATCCACCAGGTGGCATAGGTGGAAAAACGAAAGCCGCGTTCCGGTTCGAATTTATCCACGGCCCGAATCAGGCCCAAGTTTCCCTCTTCGATCAAGTCGAGCAACGGCAATCCTCGATTCAGATAGCGGCGGGCGATTTTTACCACCAGCCTGAGGTTACTTTCGATCATGCGCTGCCGTGCCGCCTCGTCGCCGCGCCGGGCCAGCGCTCCATAGTATCTTTCTTCTTCAACAGTCAGCAGCTTGAACCGACCCAATTCGTTCAAATAGGATTGGGTCACATCGAACTGGGCCATAGAATCAGCCGGAACTTGCTCCTCGGCAAACTCGCTATCGTCCCAGTCCAATACTATCTCATCGTCCAATACCTCTACCGTTTCCAGCATTTCTGGCATCATCCCACACCTCCCGATCTAAAGCAGTTTTGCCGGTAGTCATTAGCCTTAGCGACCGGCCTTAAAAAATCTTTAGAATTTTTTGTGATTTCTTGACCCAGTTCTCAGATCGGCGCGGGCGGAGAAACAGACCAACTCATAGCAAAATCCTTGCAAATCTCGGCTAACTTTCCTATGCTCTAGTGCTTTTCTGTGGATAGATAGGACCTAAGGGGCTTGGATAGACAATCTATTCCACATAAATAAAGCGCTCATTTTTAGGGTCCTGCGTAGCTTGTCCAGATGAGGTCGAATTATGAATCACAGCGGATTACCACCCAGACAGGGTTTGTACGATCCCAGTCATGAACACGATTCATGCGGTGTCGGTTTTGTCGCCGACATCAAGGGCCGCAAGAGCCACACGATTGTTGAGCAGGGCTTGGAGATCGTCACCAATTTGACCCACCGCGGTGCGGTGGGGGCCGATCCCTTGGCAGGCGATGGTGCTGGCATCTTGATTCAGATTCCAGATCGGTTCCTGCGCGAAGAGTGCGCAAAACTTGGTATTGCCTTGCCAATGGAGGGCTGTTATGGGGTGGGCATGGTATTCCTGCCGCAGCGCGTGGAGAACCGCCAGCAATGTGAACAGATCTTGGAGAAATTCATCCTTGCCGAAGGCCAAACTGTCCTCGGCTGGCGCGACGTTCCCACCGACAACCGCGGAATCGGCGAATCGGTCAAGAAGGTCGAGCCAGTGGTGCGCCAGGTCTTTGTAGGCCGCGGGGAAAATTGTCAAGATCAAGACGCCTTTGAGCGCAAACTGTTTGTCATTCGCAAGCAAGCAGAAAATCAGATCCGTACGCTTGGCCTCGACGATCCGGCTGGGTTCTGCATCCCTTCGTTGTCCTCGCGTACCCTGGTCTACAAGGGGATGTTATTGGCCGCCCAGCTCGGCCAGTATTATCCCGAACTCCACAACGAGCGTATGGTTTCGGCGCTCGCATTGGTCCATCAACGTTTTTCTACCAACACTTTCCCGTCCTGGGAGCTGGCCCAGCCGTTCCGCATGATCGCCCACAACGGCGAGATCAATACCCTGCGTGGCAATCTCAATTGGATGGCCGCTCGCCGTCACGCGATGAAATCCGATCTTCTGGGAGAGGATCTGCATAAGCTCTGGCCGCTGATCGCCGAGGGCCAGTCGGATTCAGCTTGTTTCGACAACGCTCTGGAATTGCTGGTCGCTGGGGGTTACCCCTTAGCCCACGCGATGATGCTTTTGATTCCCGAGGCCTGGGCTGGCAATCCCCTCATGGATGAAAAACGCCGCGCTTTTTATGAATACCATGCTGCGCTGATGGAACCTTGGGATGGTCCGGCTGCTATTGCCTTCACTGACGGTATACGAATCGGCGCCACCTTGGATCGCAACGGCCTGCGTCCAGCACGGTATCTCATCACCGAAGACGGGCTCGTGGTGATGGCGTCGGAGATGGGGGTGCTCAAGGTTCCGGAAGAGAAGATCGTCAAGAAATGGCGCCTGCAACCGGGCAAGATGCTCCTGATCGACCTAGAAGAAGGCCGGATTATCGACGACGCCGAACTGAAGGCAGAACTGGCCAATAAAGCCCCTTATCAGGAATGGCTGGCCAAGACGCAAATCCGATTGGAGAAACTGGAGCCGGAAGTGGCCCCCATGCCCTTGGACAAAGATACCTTGCACGAGCGGCTCAAGGCTTTCGGCTATACCCAAGAAGACTTGAAATTTTTCCTCCAACCGATGGTGGCCAGCGGTCAGGATCCAGTCGGGTCGATGGGCAATGACGCCGCTTTAGCGGTTCTATCCAACCGCCCGCGCCTGCTCTATGACTATTTCAAGCAAGCC
Source organism: uncultured Methylococcales bacterium (assembly GCA_964654415.1). Classification (GTDB taxonomy): domain Bacteria; phylum Pseudomonadota; class Gammaproteobacteria; order Methylococcales; family Methylothermaceae; genus Methylohalobius. The sequence goes on from CAZZIP010000021.1 coordinate 11,039, forward strand.
TTCGCCCAGGTCACCAACCCCGCTATCGACCCGATCCGCGAGGAACTGGTCATGTCGCTGGTGAGCATGATCGGCCACCGCCCCAACCTTTTGGGTCTCAACCAGGGTGGTTCACACATGCGGCTGGAGGCCCAGCAGCCGATCCTCACTAATGAAGATCTAGAAAAGATTCGCTACATCGAGCCTCGGACTCATGGTGCTTTCCGTACCAAAACCTTAAGCTTTTGCTATCCGGTCGCCGAAGGTGTAGACGGCATGGCCAAGGCGCTAGAGCAGCTGTGTCGGGAAGCCGAACAAGCTGTCCTCGACGGCAATAACATTCTGATTTTGTCCGACCGGGATGTAGACGCTACTCATGTAGCCATTCCTGCACTCTTAGCCACTTCTGCGGTGCACCATCATCTGATCCGCAAGGGCTTAAGGACCGAAACCGGACTTGTGGTCGAAACCGGGGAGGCGCGCGAGGTGCATCACTTCTGTGTCCTGGGCGGTTACGGTGCTGAAGCGATCAACCCCTATCTGGCTTTCGACGCCATCACCCATCTGTGCCTTTCGTTGCCTGACCCCATCAGCGCGGAAGAAGCCAAGAAACGCTATATCAAGGCGCTTGCCAAAGGCATCCTCAAGGTTATGTCCAAGATGGGTATCTCCACCTATCAATCCTATTGCGGTGCACAGATCTTCAATGCCTTGGGGTTGAATCAGGATTTCCTCGATCGTTATTTCACCGGTACCACCAGCACCATCGAAGGGGCGGGTCTTGAGGAAATCGCCGCCGAGACACTTAAGCGACACAAACGCGCCTTCGGCGGTTCTTTAGAGTTGCGCAAATCCCTAGACGTAGGTGGCGAGTTTGCTTACCGCCAGCGCGGTGAGGCTCACGCCTGGACGCCGGATACCATTGCCAAGCTCCAGCACGCCACTCGCTCTGGTAGCTGGGAGACGTATCAGGAATACACCCGCTTAATCAACGATCAAAACGAGCGCTTATTCACCTTGCGCGGCTTGATGCGTTTCAAATTCGATCGTCCTCCGGTCCCACTGGAGGAAGTCGAGCCGGCCAGTTCCATCGTCAGGCGCTTTGCCACCGGGGCCATGTCGTTCGGTTCCATCTCCTTCGAAGCCCACACCACCCTCGCCATCGCCATGAATCGCATTGGTGGCAAATCCAATACCGGCGAAGGGGGGGAGCTTCCAGAACGGTTCAGGCCTCTGCCCAATGGAGATTCAATGCGTTCGGCGATCAAGCAGGTAGCCTCTGGCCGATTCGGCGTCACTACCGAATACCTAGTCAACGCAGACGACATCCAGATTAAGATTTGCCAGGGGGCAAAACCCGGTGAGGGCGGCCAATTGCCGGGCCACAAGGTGGATCAGATCATCGCCAAAGTACGCCATTCCACGCCTGGGGTGGGGCTCATTTCGCCGCCGCCGCACCACGATATTTACTCCATCGAAGACTTAAAACAGCTGATCTACGACTTAAAGTGCGTCAACCCTAAAGCGCGCATCAGCGTCAAACTGGTCTCTGGCCTAGGGGTTGGAACGATCGCCGCTGGGGTAGCCAAGGCCCACGCGGACCATGTAACCATCTCCGGCTACGAAGGCGGCACCGGCGCCTCCCCCTTGACCTCGATCAAGCATGCTGGACTCCCGTGGGAAATCGGCTTGGCTGAAACCCACCAAACTCTGGTATTGAACAAACTACGTGGCCGGATCTGCGTCCAAGTGGACGGCGGACTGCGCACCGGTCGAGACGTGGTGATCGGGGCGCTTTTGGGAGCGGATGAATTCGGTTTCGCCACTGCCCCGCTGATCGTGTCGGGTTGCATCATGATGCGCAAATGCCATCTCAACACCTGCCCGGTGGGAGTCGCCACTCAGGACCCAGTGCTCCGCAAGCGATTCAAAGGCAAACCGGAGTACCTGATCAACTACTTCTTCTTCGTCGCCGAGGAAGTCAGACAGCTGATGGCACAACTGGGTTATCGGACTTTCAACGAGATGATCGGACAGTCCGACCGCTTGGACATGGTCGACGCGATTGACCACTGGAAAGCCAAAGGGCTCGACTTCAGCAAGCTTCTGGCTAAACCCAAGTCCGACCCTGGGGTGGCGATATACAACTGTGAACTCCAGCCCCATGAAATCGACCGGGCTCTGGACCATAAGTTGATCGCTGCTGCTCTCCCGGCCTTGGAGGAACAAAAGCCGGTACGGATCGAGCTGCCGGTGCGCAACATCGACCGTTCGGTCGGAGCGATGCTCTCTGGAGAAGTCGCTAAACGTTACGGACATCAAGGGCTACCAGACAACACCATTCACATCAAGCTCAAAGGGACCGCCGGCCAAAGTTTCGGCGCCTGGCTGGCGCAAGGAATAACCCTAGAATTGGAAGGTGAAGGCAACGACTATGTCGGCAAAGGGCTGTCCGGTGGCCGCATCATCATCTATCCGCCGGAACAAACCCCGATCGTGGCGGAGGAGAACATCATCGTCGGCAACACCGTCTTGTACGGGGCTATCAGCGGTGAATGCTTCTTCCGCGGCGTAGCGGGCGAACGCTTCGCAGTGCGCAACTCCGGCGCCATCGCCGTAGTCGAGGGAGTAGGCGACCATGGCTGTGAATATATGACCGGTGGCATCGTGGTGGTCCTAGGTGAGACTGGGCGCAACTTCGCAGCCGGCATGTCGGGCGGCATCGCCTATGTGCTGGATGAGAAAGGCGACTTCGAAAAACGCTGCAACCTGGCTATGGTGGAGCTTGAACCGGTGTTGGCTGAAGACGAGGCCCTGGAGGTCTTGGAGCACCAAGGCGGCGATCTGGAAACCCACGGCTGGGTCAAGGTCGCCCACGATATGACTCGCTACGACGAACAGCGGCTCAGGAGCTTGATCCAAGCCCACCTGCACTATACCGGCAGCTTCCGCGCCCGCCAAATTCTGGGAAATTGGTCCGAATTTAGGGACAAATTCGTCAAAGTGATGCCGATCGATTATCGGCGCGCGCTGGAACAGCTGCAGCAGAAACAGGAACACACGCGGATACGCATGACTGCTTAGGCAATACGGGTAAAAAAATCAGTTTGCAGAGGTAACTTGATGGGCAAGCCAACCGGTTTTCTGGAAATTCAACGTCGTGACCGCGGTTACGCCCCGGTCGCCGACCGGGTCCAGCATTTTCGCGAATTCGTCATTCCCTTGCCGGCGCGAGAAGTATCCGAACAGGGAGCGCGCTGCATGGACTGTGGCATTCCCTATTGTCACAACGGCTGTCCGGTAAACAACCTGATCCCGGACTGGAACGATCTCGTCTACCGCAACCGTTGGCGTGAGGCGATCGAAGAGCTGCATCGCACTAACAATTTTCCCGAGTTCACTGGACGCGTTTGCCCTGCCCCGTGCGAAGCTGCCTGCACATTAAACCTGGAAGACAATCCCGTTACCATCAAGACGATCGAGTGCAGCATTGTGGATCGTGCGTGGGAGGAAGGCTGGATCAAGCCTGAGATTCCTAAAGCTCGGACCGGCAAACAAGTAGCTGTAATCGGTTCTGGACCAGCGGGCCTTGCTTGCGCGCAACAATTGGCCCGGGCAGGTCATCGGGTGGTAGTGTACGAAAAGAACGACCGCATCGGCGGGCTTTTGCGCTACGGGATCCCCGATTTCAAGCTGGAAAAACACCACATCGACCGGCGCATGGCGCAGATGCGCGCTGAAGGGGTAGTATTCTGCCCCAACACCCACGTTGGGGTAAATATTCCGGTCCAATCGCTGCTGAAGCAGTACGACGCCATCGTCTTAGCGGGAGGTTCGGAAAAACCACGCAATCTTGAGATTCCAGGGCGGGAGCTCAAAGGCATTCATTACGCCATGGAGTTTTTAAGCCAGCAGAACCGCCGCGTAGCGGGCGATGAAATCCCTCCCGAAGAAGCCATCCTCGCCACCGGCAAGCGAGTTGTGGTCATCGGCGGCGGCGACACCGGCTCCGACTGCATCGGCACTGCTATTCGTCAAGGGGCAATCTCGATCGTTCAGCTAGAGATCCTGCCCAAGCCACCGGAAAAGGAAAACAAGCTCCTGACTTGGCCTTATTGGCCGAATAAGCTGCGCACTTCCACCTCTCACGAGGAAGGCTGCGAGCGTCTGTTCAGCGTCTCGACCCGAGCGTTCGAAGGTAAAAACGGCCAGGTCAGCCAGGTTCATTGCGTCAAGGTCGAATGGCATCAGGATCAGAATGGCCGCTACGTGATGCGGGAAGTTCCAGGCAGCGAGTTTACTCTCGATGCCGATTTGGTCCTGCTCGCTATGGGCTTTGTCCACCCGATCCACCAGGGGATGCTGGAACAACTCAACGTAGAGCTGGATCCACGTGGCAACGTCAAAGCCGATACCCGCGATTACCGGACTTCGATCGACAAAGTCTTCGCCGCTGGTGACATGCGCCGCGGCCAGTCCCTCGTCGTGTGGGCCATCCGGGAAGGTCGCCAGGCCGCCCGGGCGGTGGATGAGTATCTGATGGGCTATTCGGAGCTTACCCTGTAATCAAGGCGACAGCATCCGCCAGATCGCCGTCCAGGTGTCCAGCAAATACCAATTCAACGGCCTTTCCAGCGCGCCGTCCAAACGCGTCCGAACCGATGCGGACTACCAGATGAATGTCGCCATCGATGCCTGTCAAAGCCAGGCCTACCAACGGGCCCAAACCGTGGTTGCCCTCTACTACGTTCGCTGAGAGACGCACTTCTTAAGTGGTGCAATTCCTTCCAAACCTAACTGTTATTTGGCGATTTTTTCACAGGCCGTAGAGGATTGTGTGATCAACCACAACGCCACGCTCGGCCATCAGCGCCGCAAGGCAACAGCAATGGCCAGGATGCCGGGGCTTGGCAGATATAGGTCATGCCCCAAACCGATTCAGTAGGCTCTCCACCTCTTTTCTGCCTCGGTTGAGCACGTGGGTATAGGTCATGGTGGTGCGTATGTCCTTGTGGTCCAGAAGCTCCTGCACGGCGCAGATGTCGTAGCCGGCCTGCAGCAGATAGGTGGCGAAGGAATGCCTGAGCGTGTGCGGAGTGATGGGTTTGGCAATACCGGCCTCCTGTACTACCTGCTTCTTGCGTGAGGAAAAGCATATTGCCATCCCCTTCTCACGGCGTTTGGATATTTCCAGGCTAGAGCATTCGTCAGATAAACCTCGCCATAGCCAGTCGCGAAGCCTTCCCCATGCAGCTTGTGCACCTGCTCAAGGTGGCTCTATAAAGGCGCAACCAGGCGCCCGGGCAACAGGGTGACACGATCCTTTGCCCCTTTGCCGTCCCGCACCGTGATCTCCAGCCGCTCGAAATCGATATCCTTGACTCGAAGCCCCACGCATTCCATCAGCGTAAGCCCGTCCCATACAGCAGGCTTGCCATCAGCCAGGGACGGCCCTCCAGCCGCACCAACAGCGCCCGCATGCACCTCGGAAACCGTCAGCACCACGGGCAGCCGAGCCAGACACTTGGCCTGCGTCATCTTATCCAGCCACCCCAACTCCCGTCCGAGAACTTCCTTGCAGAGAAGAGCGCTCAGCGCCTGATTCTGGGTCGAAGCTGCGACTTTTCTCTTGACCGCCAAATGCGTGAGAAACGCCTCTATTTCAACCTCGCCCATTTGCTCTGGATGCTTTTCCTACAGAACAAACCGTTTAATGCAGTCTACGTGCGGATGCTGTAAGGCTTGAGGCGAAGCTTTTCGTGCACCTGGTCGAGCAAGCGGGGCCTTGTTTTACTTGGGAAATCTGCCACTGGCGATATCTAAAAATTAAAAAGTTATGAATAAGAAAGGGGAATTAGACCTGAGGTTTGACGCAATGCAAGGCGTCAGTTAGGATGCCTACTTCTAGCTGGGCGGCTCTGCCCTGACCGGGAGATCAACCCATGAAAACCTTCAGAGTGTCCAGCCATCCGACCCATGCACATGAAGCCGTGAAGCAGGGGTTTTCCTGACCAGCCTTTTTCTTCGGGTTCTTTTGGATGCTGGTAAAGCGGCTTTGGGCCCACGCCAGTCTCTGGTTCTTGGCCTACGTCAGCTTGGCGGTCATAGAAAGGGTTACCGATGCTGCTCAGTCGGAGCCGGGTGCGCAAGCACTCGTCTACTTGATGTTGGCAGCTGGCTACTTTGCTCTGTGGCTCGTGCCTGCTTTCAAGGGCAATTCTTGGCGAATCACCAACCTGGCCAAGCGGGGTTACGTACTTCTGGGGGAGACTCAGGCCGAAACGCCCGACGCAGCCGTGGCTCAAGTTGTAAGACCCGCCCAACAAGGCGATGCAGCTGCCGGCGCTGCACGCCGCAGCTGATCGCCAAGACTTAGACACCCATACGCCAGGGAGGATACCGAAATGTTCAAAGATGTCCTGGGGTACAGGGCGGCAGTGTTTGCGGTTCTCGTCATCGCCGCATTGGCAGGATTGTTTGTTTTCCCGGAGGCGGGAGTGGCGGACGAGACATTTCGTTTCACGGCTCGCGTCAGACTGAGGGTATCGGCTGAAGGTGCCCTGTCTGGGATCGTGCAGAGCTACCTGTCGCGTGAGCTACGTGAACTCGATGGTGTCGTGATCACTGACGATGACCCAGAATACGAACTCTCCGTCATCGTAGCGCAGACCCAAAATCAAGCAGGTTATGTCACTGGCTATGCCCTATCCTCCGTTGGGTTGAGCCTTTGGCGGAAATCCACCGTCGAAGGCCCAGCCCAATTGGTGAATCTCCCTGACACGCAGAAGGCGCTATTACGAATGTTTGCAGAGAAATGATGCAGCAAATCAGAGACCGTGCGAAAACGCTCTCGCCGGGTAGACGCTGAAGCCAGGAAGTGCGTTGGAGGTATCGCTTTCATGTCTAACTTCAGGATTCACCCGACAGCTTTCGGCCGCAGGTGATCCTAGGCGTTATGTCGAGGCTGGCAATGGCATCTGAGTACGTGAAGATCGCGGAGCACCCGAAATGCCAAGGCAAGCACAAGTATCGCCTCAAGGCGAAGCGGGCGGTGGTCGTCAAGATGCTGATGGCTCCGACATGAGCGAATGGCCGCGGGCGGTCTGCCTGACGCGCTTTTCACGTGCCCCAAGACGCAGGCGGCAAGCAGCCCGCCAGGCTGGATACCGCTCAGCTCGAAGCCAAACCGTAGCGTTAAACAGCGCGATAAAGGCGAATGTGATATATGAGCTAAGAACACATCATGGCTGCAAACCGGATGCAGCCGACATTTCGATTCGTGAAGACGCACCCTACGAGATTTGAGCTGCAATTCTCAAGATCGCTCAGGGTGAGCTGAGACTCGCTCCCAGCAACATTCGGGACGTCCTCTGCAATACTGAGGAAAGTTCCGGATCACAGCAACTGGAGCGAGTATCCCAATGTCTGGGAGGAGTGCCAGTGGCTGATTGAGAATGCTCCTTGGTATCGCGTGTATGATTTCGCAAAGGTGTTGTACCGATAACTCGAACCCAGGGATTTGGCTCGAGACAGTCGAGAGGGGCGTGCCAAAAGCGGCGCGTCCCTCAACTTAGGTTGGACCGATATAAGGAAATCCATGCGCACGTTAAAGTGGCTTTTGCCAATTGTTTTGGCAGTGATAACTGGCTGGCTGATTCGAAACTACCCAAACCGCGAGGCGCAGCCCGTCCCGCCAACGCCGACTCAAGAGCCGCAAGACTTTCGCGTTGGGGCCGTCGGTTCCTCCGGTGAATATGCAGAGTACATCAATGCGCGATTTGGGTTTGCCGTCCGCTTTCCTGCCAAGCTATTCATTCCCCAGCAGGGCGAGACAGAATATGGAGACGGACAGATTTTTGTTTCCTATGACAAGAAGACTCGCCTGGTTGTGTTTGGATTCAGCGACACTCCTGATAAAACCCTAAAGAATAAGTTTGAGGAAGAACTTCAGGGCGGGCCGGAGCACCGATCAAGTCGGCAAGTCACGTTCAAGACTTTCCGAGGAAATTGGTATGTCGTATCGGGTTTCGATAAGGACACCATTTTTTACAAGAAACAGTTCTTCGTTAAAGATCACTTTGTTGGATTCGAGATTACGTACCCAGCGGAACAACGCAAGCTTTGGGACAAGGTAGTAATAGAGTTAGGCCGAGGCTTCAAAGCAGACTTTAAGTCCGCACCTACCGACAACAGGAAAGTCCACATCATCAAGGAAAATGAAGCGCTTGATCTTTTAATAAAAAGCATCGAGGGCACTGGTCTCTACGCCGATTGGACAAAAATGGAGTGTCTGATCGTCTTGACCGAAGATAGCACTGAAAAATACTTCGACTTTGCCATTCGAGAAAAACATAAAGACGACTGTCCAGGAGATCCGAATACAGCGCCCCTTGTAGATAGATTCCGGGTTGACCGCGTAACTGGACAAATCCTTTGGTATGACCTCTTGTCAGATGCGTATTTCCCGTTCAACCGTGTGATTGAGCAGAGAAAAACTAAATGAGTTTCATGTCTAACTGATTGCTCAAAGTGGCAGTTCGTAGTCCAGAGTCCTAGCAATCTGTCTCAGTTCAAGAGCGAGCTGTTCAAGGTCAATTCCCTGCTCGCCAAAGCGCCGTTCCAGAGGAATTGGGCCTTGCAAAAACAAACCTTTTCAGGCATCAACCAGCCTGCGGCACTGACTCGAACAAAAACCGCCGCACATCCACCGCCGGCGCCCGTTTGGAAAGATAGAGCTTTTCGATGCCGATCACTCGATCGTGCTCATAGCTCCACGATGATGCCCGCCGAGACATCCTCAGAGCGGGTCACTGCCGCCTCGCTTAAAGTAAGGTAGCGCGCATCAGCTTGAGCTTGTTAGTCTACTTTGAGTTTTACGGAATCGTCCTCCTTCAGTACGCCGTTACAACTAAGAAGCGGCGTCCTCTTGCTGGTAATCCATGCTGCCTCACTTGGTTTCGAGGTTGGACGACGCCAGAATTTTCTGAGCTACTTGCGCAGGATTCCTCGCTCTTGCGGGCTTCAACGCAGCTGTATAATTTCAACCCTAAGTTCCTGCTTGCCCATGGCTTCTGCGGCTACCAGCACAATGAAATGGCCAAAGGAAGCCTCAAAAGACCGAGGTTTTCGACCCGGCGCAGCAAGGTCACCGCCAGGGCGCAATCTCGATCGTTCAGCTAGAGATCCTGCCCAAGCCACCGGAAAAGGAAAACAAGCTCCTGACTTGGCCTTATTGGCCGAATAAGCTGCGCACTTCCACCTCTCACGAGGAAGGCTGCGAGCGTCTGTTCAGCGTCTCGACCCGAGCGTTCGAAGGTAAAAACGGCCAGGTCAGCCAGGTTCATTGCGTCAAGGTCGAATGGCATCAGGATCAGAATGGCCGCTACGTGATGCGGGAAGTTCCAGGCAGCGAGTTTACTCTCGATGCCGATTTGGTCCTGCTCGCTATGGGCTTTGTCCACCCGATCCACCAGGGCAGGACCAGGTCAAGAACTTGAGCCTCGCGAGATTTTGCGTCCTTTTTCACTTTTATTGTCTCCGGCAATCTTCTTACTTACATGCTTTGCGGCACCTCTTTGATTTCCGATAGCCTATTGTCACGAATATCAAGCAGGAATTTTCTACTGCCCCCTAGGATGACTAGCCTTGCTCCGTCAAGTGTAAAGCTGATCTTATCCACATTTTCAACTTGTGGAAGCTCAATCACGCGCGGGTGACTATCGAAGAAAGTGTCTGCGTCTGGATGTTCTTTCTTGCTGGCATCGTAAATCTTTAACAAATGGAAGGATCTATTACTGTCAGCATCAAAAGCACTTACAACGCAAGCCACATGATTCTTGTTTGGAGAAAGCTCACAGCCAAAGCCATTTGTTCCTATCCGCTTCTCACGGGAATAACGCCATGAAGGATCTAACTTCCAGATGTCAATATATCCCCCATTTGGTCCCACGTTTGCATGCGACCATAAAAGGGTAGGCGTTTCCCATGCTATTCTGTCGATATATCGGATACCATAATCGCTGTTGGCAGGATCCACAATGATTTTGGCAATCTCTTTGCCAGTCTTATCAACGATGATAATTGCTTTCTCATCTCCCATGCGCGTTGCCGGGCTGAAAGCAATGTACTGCCTATCAGGCGACCACGTCGCGGCTGAATAGAACGTGCCGCCGTATGTCAGGCGAAGAACTGGATCTCCCTCGGTGTTGACGACCCACAAGTCGTTATCCATTTGTACCAGCAAGCTGCAGAGCTCATAAGCATAAGTCTTATACGAGGCCACAAGCGACAATATCGTAAACAAGAACAGCGTGTTACGCATGTTGTCCTCCTTAGTAAGCTACAGAGCTTACATCTAAGTTGGCATTGGACCAAGTCATCCGGCCCGCCCGCTGGAACCTCAAGCTCCAGCGGGCAGCACAGCCCATGC
>CAZZIP010000022.1:0-15718 GCA_964654415.1 uncultured Methylococcales bacterium
GCCTGTCGACGGCTTCAAAGCGTTTGTTTATATCATCGCGCAGCTCTTCAAAGCGCTTGTCGCTTTGAGCAAAGCGCCTGTCGACGGCTTCAAAGCGCTTGTTGATATCATCGCGCAGCTCTTCAAAGCGTTTGTCGCTTTGAGCAAAGTGCCTGTCGACGGCTTCAAAGCGCTTGTTGATATCATCGCGCAGCTCTTCAAAACGCCTGTCAACTTGAGCAAAGCGCTGTTCCATGAGCTCAAATCCTTGGCGCGTCAACTCTCCCTGGTGTTTGAGTTCTTCCTCTACGCGCACTAGCCGCTCGCGCAGCTCAATTTCGTAGGCAATCTGGGGCTTGCCAAGCGAAAGCTCGGCCAGCCAAGTGGCAAGGTGGGCTTTGATAAATTCGATGTCTTCTTGAGCGAGCATGGTTTATGAACGATCTTTTTCGGTAAACCTTAAGGACATCCTGAATAACCCATTTCCCTCTGGGAGAGGGGTAAGAGTGAGACCGCTTTAGTTTTGCTAGCCTTGAAGACGATGCCTCTCGGCAAGCTTGCCATCGCATGAGTCTGGGTGATGCTATGCTAACTTAAAGACTGCTTTGCTGTCATGAGGCTTATATGTTAGGTGCCATCGCCGGAGACATCATCGGTTCGATATATGAATTTCACCCGATAAAGCGCAAAGACTTTCAGCCTTTGTTCCACCCAAAGGCCCATTTCACCGACGACACTGTCCTGACCGTGGCGGTGGCCGATGTACTTCTCCGCGGGCGCGATCCGGTGGTGGCGTTCAAGGATTGGGGGAGACGCTATCCGGACTGCGGCTGGGGCGGAATGTTTCGGACATGGTTGTTTTCCGAAAAGACCGAAGCCTATGGCAGCTTTGGCAACGGGGCGGCGATGCGCGTCTCTCCGGCCGCTCTCCTGGCCGGGACTTTAGAGGAGGCGCTGGAGATGGCCGAGCAGGTCACCTGCATCACCCACAACCACCCCGAAGGCCTCAAAGGGGCGGCTGCCACCGTGACCGCGATTTTTCTCTCCCGCCAGAAGGTAGCGGCGCAAGCCCTGCGCGAGCTGATTGAGGAGCGCTACGGCTATGATCTTGGCCGCACAGTAGAGGAAATCCGGCCCGATTACCGATTCGACGAAACCTGCCAAGGCACGGTTCCTGCAGCCATCGTCTGTGCCCTGGAGTCCAGCGACTACGAAGATGCCGTCCGTAACGCCGTCTCCCTAGGCGGCGATGCCGATACCCTGGCGGCGATTACAGGCGCTATCGCCGAGGCGCGTTTTGGGATTCCTGAGGAAATCGCAAGCCAAGCCTGGAACCGGTTGCCTGAAGAGATGCACGCGGTGCTGGTGGAGCTTTATGCCCGGGCGGGGATGACAGCACCGTGGTTGGGCAGCCGGTCATGATTCGTTTTGCGCGTTACCGCTTTCATTGCCAGACAGTCGAGGCGCTTGGCTTTCCCCGCTATGCGGGATCGACCTGGCGCGGGGCGTTTGGCCATGCCTTAAAGCGCACGGTCTGCGTCACTCATCTTCGCGACTGCCGCGAGTGCTTGCTTTGGCGAAGCTGCGCTTACAGCTATTTATTTGAGACGCCACCTCCAAAAGGGGCGGTCATGCTGCGCAAGTATCCGGCGGCCCCGCATCCTTTCCTGATCCATCCTGAAACGACCAACGGCCGTCGCTACGCAGCCGGGGAGGCATTCAGCGTCGATTTGACCTTGATCGGCCGCGCTGTTGGCCAATTGCCTTACGTCGTCCATGCCTTACACCAAGCTGGGATGAGAGGAGTTGGCCAAGGCCGCGGTCGGTTTGCCTTGGAGCAGGTGAGTCAGTACGTGCCTGGCGCGGGACTTCAGCTCGTCTATTCGGCCGGCGGCAGTCTTTCCGCTTTGCCGGCGCAAGCGCCTGTTGCGCCTCAGGTTCCGGATGGGATTTGTACCTTGGTGCTGACTACCCCGCTTCGCGTCCAACACCAAGAGCAGCTGATGGGGGAGAGGGATTTTAGCTTCCGCGGCCTGATCGCTGCCCTGTTCAGGCGCCTGTCGCTTTTGAGCTACTTCCACGGCGGCGATCCGATTGTGGCCGACTTTCGCGGCCTGCTTGTCCAAGCCGAAACCGTGCACCCGGTTTCGGCCGAACTTGCCTGGTACGACTGGGAGCGCTACTCCAACCGCCAGAGGACCTATATGCGCATGGGAGGGCTTATCGGGCGGGTAAGCTTTGCAGGCCAGCAGCTGGCGCCGTTTTGGCCTTGGTTGTGGGTCGGCCAGGCGGTGCACGTCGGCAAAGGGACGGTGATGGGGCTTGGGGGCTATCGGATCGAGGCGGAAAGCTTGCCAGATGTAGGGTTTTGGGGATAGGAACGTAAAATCGAATTCACCTGACGAGTGGGAGATTGGACAGATGATGACGCTGACCTCTTTTTTGGGCAAAAGCCAGCATGGCTATCGCCGAACGCGCTACCGCTTCCCCGATGGCAGCGAACGCGAGACCGCCTACTTTGGCCTGACCCTGGCGGAATACCTGAATGCGGACAGGCTAATCCTCATCGGCACACCTTCCAGCATGTGGGATGTGCTGATCGAGAACGTGGTTGGTGATGCTGCCGAAGAAGCACTGCGCCTTGAGCTTATAGATGCCGCGCGTGCGGGGCAGGTGGAGGAATCTTTGCTCGCACGGCTGCGCCCGGCCATCGAACGGAGCCTAGGTCGTGTCGTGCTGCTGATCGTGATCCCGTTCTCGATGGAGTTTTCCGATCAGCACGCTCTGCTCGTTCGCCTGGCCGGGGCGCTCAAGCGCGAGGAGCGCGTCGCAATCGACGTCACGCACGGCTTTCGCCACCTGGCCATGCTCGGCCTGACCGCGGCGCGTTATCTGGCGCGCGCGCGGGGCATCGAGGTGATTGGGCTCTACTACGGCGCGCTCGACATGGTGCAGAACGGCGTGGCGCCGGTGGTCGAGCTTACAGGGTTGGCGCACGTTCAGGAGTGGGCCGAGGCGCTGGCCGCCTACGAGGCGAGCGGCGATTTCTCCCGCTTTGCGCCGCTGCTTGAGCGCGACGGCTTCGACCGAGGACTCGCTGACGGCTTACGCCGGGGCTGGGCATTGCTCAACGTGAGCAATGTCGTCGATGCCGCGCGCGCCCTGGGCCCCGTATACAGCGCATTGGGCAAGCCTTTGGCGGGAGCCTCTGAACTATTCAGGAAACGCTTGCAGGAATCCCTGCGCTGGACGGCCGCCGATTCGCTGGCTGAGATGCAGCGCATCCTGGCCTTGCAGGCGCTTCGGCGCGGCGACTTCCTGCGTGCGGCGATCTTTGGCCTGGAGAGTTTTCTGTCGCGCGAAGTGCAGGCAAGCGGCGGCGATCCTCTCGATTATGTCGCCAGGAAATGCATCAACGAGGTTTTTCGGGAACAACTGCGCGAAGACGAATACCCGAGCTGGAGGCGCGAGGCTTACTGGCTGCTGACAAATGTTCGCAACGCCTGCGCCCACGGCACTATACCGAGCTACGCGCTTCACGCTCGGTTGCTGAAAAACCCGCAACGGCTGCGCGCCGAGCTGGAGGCCACGCTCAACCGTCTGACCAACACCCCATGAGCGGCTGGCAAGCTTGCCAAAACCCATAATGCGCCGATGTTGGAGGATGCTTTTGCCATGACCACTGCTGTGACCCGAACCGATGGAAGAACCGCAATGCGCACGCAATACCTAAAGCTGACCTTCCTTACTCCTGCCTTTTTGGGCAACGCCGGGCAGACCGGCCAGTGGCGCACGCCGCCGATCAAGGCGCAGCTGCGGCAATGGTGGCGGGTGGCGTATGCGGCGGACAAAGGCTTCCGCGTGAGCGTGACGGAGATGCGCCGCGAGGAGGGGCTGCTCTTTGGCAATGCGTGGTTGTCGCACCATCAGAACGGTCGTGACGTCGCCGATCACAGCAAGAGCTTGGTGCGAGTCCGGTTGAATAGGTGGGATGAGGGCCGCCTGAAGAGCTGGCAAGGCTTGGAACAAGGGACTGTTTATCACCCGGAGGTTCAAAGGACTGGTTATAAGGTCGGGCCGCATGCCTATCTGGGTTACGGACCACTCGATGGTCGCGGCAATACGAAGCTGAGCGAGAAGGTGAACGCCGCCATCCAGGCCGGCGAATCAGCCACCCTTGCCATCGCCTACCCGATTACCCACGCGGATCCAGAACTCAAACGCCTGATCGAGACGAACATCTCGCGCATCAAGCTTGCTTTTTGGCTCATGGACCGCTATGGCACCCTGGGCGGACGCAGCCGCAACGGCTGGGGCTCCTACGCCTTGCACCCTCTCCCGGAGGGAGAGGGCTGGGGTGAGGGCTCTCAGTTCCCGCTCCCCCTACGCGACTGGAGGAAGTGCCTGGATTTGGATTTCGACTGGCCGCATGCCATTGGCCAGGATGAAAAAGGCGCGCTCATCTGGCAGACCGCGCCTCATGAGGACTGGAAGTCGCTCATGAGGACGCTGGCCATCGTCAAGATCGGGCTGCGGACGCAGTTCGTCTTTACCACCGGGGAAAACGCACCTCGGGTAGAAGAACGCCACTGGTTGAGCTATCCCGTCACCAAACATTCGGTACGGGCCTGGAACAATCTTCGCCTGCCTAACCAACTGCGCTTCAAAGTCCGACAGACGGAGAACGGCAAGCTCGTCGGAGTAATCTTCCACATGCCGCACTTGCCGCCGCCAGCGTTCAACCCAAACCGCCCAGTGATCGAATGCGTTTGGCGCTGTGTGCATGCCTTTCTCGATGCTCTGGAAAATGCACCGAAAGTAACGTGGCTACCATGCGCCTGCCTCGACAAAAAGGCGCAAGCGGATCGAACGAAGCGTTTGAGCGATTGGTGGGCGAAGGTGGAGGCTAAAGACAAGGCACTTGTCAAGCTCACGCGGTCGGATAGTTGAGGATAGATCCATGAACAACGACACCCTCTGGCAAACCAAACTCGCCGCCCGTATTCACGACCCGGCAGAAAAGGCGCTCGTCTTGCTTCGCGATCCGGCAGGGCATGAAGGCGGCAGCATTGTCGGCATCGGCAAGGAGCTGCGTTTCAAAACCCACTGCGTGCCGCGTCGTGATGGTTCGAAGCTTGAAAAACTGAAGCTGCCGCTAGACATGGAACGTATCGTCGAGCAGGCCGATCACTGGGCTGCGGCAGCGGACCGTGCGCAGTTTCCAAAAGATGCCAACGAGCGCTTCGTGCCCTGGGCGCAGGTGCAGTTTGCCGACGAGGGCGAGTTGGTGCACCCGCTGTCGGGTGAGCGCTATGAGGTCCGAAACATCGGTCAGCAAATTCTGACCGAGCACATCAAAACTGCGAGCGAGGGCTTGTTCAAATCGCTTATTCATCACGATGCTGATGGGACCCCCAATCATCGCCTGACGGCCTTCGCCTTCTGGCGCTTTGGGCCAGAGCTGGGGCGCGATCTCAAAGGCATCGGCCACTTGTGGGGGCTCTTGCCAGCCGATACCCGCACGCCGGACCATACCATCTGGCAGCATCTGGATCTGACCTCTGCCCTGGCTGGTGCGATGGTCGGGGGCGGTCGGCCGGCGCTTTTGATCCTTTCAATCGGCCCAGTGCAAGACTTCATTGCCGCGGCCCGCTCTACCTCTGATCTTTGGGCCAGCTCGCATTTTCTTTCTACATTGGCTTGGCAGGCCATGAAAGAAGTTGCCGAATCCTACGGGCCAGACGCCATTATCTTCCCGCAGCTTCGTGGCGTACCGATTGTGGACCTGTGGCTGATCGAGCAAGGGGTGCGTGCTGAGCTCTTCGCGAACTCCCCCTGGAACGACACCAGCACGGACTACAACCCTCTGTTCGTCGCTGCCTTGCCCAACCGGTTCGTGGCGCTGGTGCCAGAAAATGTTGCTGGGGATTTGGCTAGACGCATTCGCGAGCGGTTGGAAGCATGGGTGCTGACCGAGGCCCGTGCCATGCTCGACCGCGTGCTTAAAGAAATCGGAGAATCTCCTGCCAACCAATATTGTTACAAGCAATTGCAGGCCCAACTGTGCGGCTTTCCCGAGGTGCATTGGTCGGTGGTGCCTTGGCTGCCGGAAAAGCACCTGGAGGAGGCGCTCAAGCCGTTCTATCCGCAAGACGGCAAGCGGCCTGGTCTTTTCGGCAGCAACGCTTGGAATACGCTAACTTCGCCCATCGAACCGGAACAGGGCTGGCGTTTTTGGGAACCCAACGACGGCGTGCTGTATCCTGCTGTCTACGACCTCGCAGACAGGATGCTCGCTGCGGCCAAGAGCGCGCGAAGTTTCAGTCAGCTTGAACAGAAGGGGTATCGCGATTCGCTGACGGGCGAGTGTGAGTGGCTCACGCTTGAAGAGAAGCAGCTCGAAGAAGGTTCACCGCGTCAGCGTGACGATACGCTATGGGCCAAGGTCGCCAAGAAAAAGCCTTCTTGGGCCAAAAAGGGCGAACACCTGTCTGCGTTTGGGTTGATCAAACGCCTGTGGCCGGAACGATTCATCGATACCATCAAGGAAAGCCGCTGGTACAAGCAGCTTGCCGACAATCCGGACCTCTCGCGTTATGTGGTCTCTACCCATGTGATGGCCTTGGCGCCTTCGTTGGAACGGCTGATGAAAGATGGTCCGGCGAAGACCGACAAGGCTACACAGGCTATGGATCGGCTTGCTAGGGAAGTTGCTTCTTTGAAGCGCCCTGCGTTGCCGCGCCGGCTGATGCGCAGCGAGTTGCGCAAAAGCCCATGGTGGGAGACGGCAACCAAGCTTCCCACTTATCTGGAACGCGCCGAGGAGGAGTCTGACCAAGCGGAGACGGCAAAGCGGGTCGAACAGCGTCTGCTCGATATCGAAGAAGCCTTGGATACAAAGATCGAGCGGTATTACGCCTTGCTGCTGATGGATGGTGACCGCCTGGGCGCATGGCTCTCCGGTGATAAGACTCTTCGTTTCGGCGACACCTTCCATAGCCGCGTCAAGGCCGGTCTGCTGGATAATTACAGGAGCGCCAAGCTGAACCGCTATCTGGCAATGCAACGGCCGGTTTCTCCAGCGCGCCATATGGCGATCTCGACGGCACTCAATGGCTTTGCGCTCCACCTGGTTCGTTATGTGGTGGAGGATGCCTGCCTGGGCAAGCTGCTCTATGCAGGCGGGGACGACGTCATGGCGATGGTGTCGGTGCGCGATCTGCTCAAAGGCATGGGGTTGCTGCGCACTGTCTACTCAGGTGGTATGCCGAACGGCCAGGAGATGCCATTCGGTGATCAGGAACTTGAAATCAACCGGGGTTTCGTGCGGTGGCAAGATCGGCTCTATGATCGTCTCTATCTGGCGATGGGCACAAACGCCACAGCTTCCTGTGGTGCAGTCGTCGCCCACCATCAAGCACCGCTCTCGATGGTGTTACGCGAGCTGCGCGCGGCGGAAAAACGGGCAAAAACGGAGGGGGGACGCGACGCCTTCTCTATTACCGTCGTCAAGCGTTCCGGCGGAGCCTTGTACCTGACGGAAAAATGGGGCGAGCCGGTGCGGCTGCTCAACGATCTCATCGCCTTTTTGCGCCACGACGACACCTCGCGGCGGGCGGTGTACCACACGCTGGAATGGCTTGCCGATCTGCCCGACCCCAGGGGCAAACCCGAGATGCTGGAAAGCCTGCTGGCCTATCAGCTTGCCCGCCAATCGGGCAACGATCCAAGGTCAACGACGCTGGCCCGGCGCCTGGCTACACTGGCTGTCGCCCAGGCCAGGAACGGCCTGAACTGGCTGCAAAACTTCCTTACCGTGGCCGAGTTCCTGGCCCGCGAAACCCGTGCCGGAGGTGACGCATGAGCATCGAATATCGTTTCCTCGAACCCCTGGACGTGCTGTTTTTGCGCGGCAACAAGCTCTTTGGCGATCCGGGGAGCTTTGGCGAGTCGCTCGTGCCGCCTTGGCCATCGGTAGCCGCAGGTGCCATCCGTTCGGCGCTGCTTGCCAATGAGGGCGTAGACCTTGCCGCCTTCGCCCGCGGCGAAATCGAGCATCCGGTTTTAGGCACGCCGGCCAAGCCGGGGCCCTTTGCCGTCACTGCCTTTCACCTCGCCCGGCGATACGGGAATGGGCGGGTGGAAATCCTCCTGCCGCCGCCCGCCGATCTGGTGATTTCCGAAGACGCGGCCGGGCATGCGACGGTGCGCGCCCTCACCCCCGCCCCTCTCCCAGAGGGAGAGGGGCTATTGAGTTCTGCGCCGCTGCCGCTGCTGCCGGTGCTGGCCGAGCGCGAGCGCCGCAAGCCGGCCAGCGGTTACTGGTTTACCGAATCCGGCTGGCGCAAGTACCTGAAGGGCGAGACGCCAGAAGCTGCCGATCTGGTGAAATCGAGCGAGCTGTGGGCACTCGATCTCCGCGTAGGTGTGGGGCTAGAGGCCAGCACCCGCCGCGCTGCCGACGGGCGGCTGTTCTCTGTGCAGGCGGTGGCGATGCGCGAAGGGGTGGGGTTCCTCGTCGCCATCGCCGGCGCCCATCCGCCCAAGGAGGGCATGGTGCGCTTAGGCGGGGATGGGCGCGCCGCCGCGATTACGCCCATCGCCCATACCCCGCCTGAGCCCGATTACGCCGCTATTGCGAAAGCGGGCCGCTGCCGTTTGGTGCTCACCACACCGGGCATCTTTTCTACCCCTCTCCCTGGGGGAGAGGGGCCGGGGGTGAGGGCGGGCTGGCTGCCCACCGGCGCCGATCCCGAACAACGTCGCAGCAGCGATGGTGCTGTTCGTTTTGCTCTCCATGGCGTCACCGGCTGGATCGTGTGCGCTGCCGTGCCGCGCTATGAGGTCGTCTCCGGCTGGGATTTGGCCAACTGGGCTCCAAAGCCCGCGCTGCGGGCGGCCCCGACGGGCAGCGTCTATTGGATCGAAGACCTGCAGGCGACCCCCGAGGCCCTGCGCAAGCTTGCCGCGCACGGTTTGTGGAGCGATCCCTGCGAAAATCCTACCCGCCGTGCCGAGGGCTTCAATCGCTTTACCTGGGGGCTGTGGCCGTGAGGCGGCTACCACAGCGTGCGGACCGGGTACTGTTGGATCGCGCGGTCCGGCGTGCACACCACCAAGCCATGAGCGATGGCTTGGCAGATCAACATGCGGTCGAAGGGGTCGCGATGAAGAGGCGGCAACTTGATTATCTGGGCAACCGCTTCCTCAGTCAGGGGGAGGGGCGCGATGCGATGGGCTTCCCGTTGTTCGACGTAATACCGCTCGGGATCAACCGGTTTGGACAGAGCCAGACGGCCGGCTTGGTGCTTGAGCAGGATTTCCCAAAGGGAGATCGAGCTCAGGTACACCTCGTTTCGGGGATCGGCGATATGGACGCGCGCCTCCTGCGACAACTCCGGTTCGTCCCAGATCAACCACAGGAAAGTGCAACTGTCGAGAAGCAACCTCACGAGGACGCGCGACCCTCAAACAACGCGAGCAACTCCTCGTCGAGCGGCTCGAAGAACGAGGGTGGCACATGACCGTCGCCTTTGGCCAAGCCGATCGGGCGCGGTTCGGCCACGCCCGAAGGAGGAACCGGCTTCAGCTCAGCCACCGGTTTGTTACGGCGGCAGATCACAATGGTCTCTCCCGCCTCGACCCGATCGAGCAGCTCGGAAAGACGGGCCTTTGCCTCATAGAGATTAATGTGCTTGGACATGTTCAGAGAGTAGGTCACAATCTTGGTCAAGTCAAGGAGTGCTGGCAATGTTTGAAAAACGAGCCGTTCTTTTCCTTTACGCCGTCAGTCCCGTGCACATGGGCGCGGGCCAAGCGATCGGCGTCATCGACAACCCCATCCAGCGTGAGCGCCACACCGGTCACCCTTGCTTTGCTGGCTCTGGCATCAAGGGTGCAGTGCGGCATAGCTTTGAGGTGCTGTCCAAGGATACAAAGATTGAAAAACCACTTAAGGAAGTCATCGACGACCTGTTTGGTCCTGACCCTGATCCTGAATCCCGTCAGGGCAAGGACCTCCACGCCGGCGCGGTGAGCTTTGGCGATGCGCAGCTTGTCGTTTTTCCGGTGCGCTCGCTCAAAGGGGGCTATGTTTACGCCACCTGCCCGCAAGCGATTTCTCGCGCGCAGCGCCTGCTGGGGCTGATCGGCATTGAGACCGGCTGGCCCGAGCTGCCAGCACTGGAGGAGGGCAAATGCCTGCTCGCCAACCCAGCGTTGCTATCTCAGCGCCTGATCAACGGCCAACAGACCGACGTCCTTCATCTGGAAGCTTTCGAATATGTAGCTAGAGACAAGGAAAACCAGGCCGTGAAAGCAGTCGCCGCTTGGCTGGCGGAAAACGCCCTTCCACAAGGCGATGGCTACGGCTTTTTCCGCGATAAACTCAAAAACGATCTGGTGGTGCTGTCCGACACCGATTTTGCCTACTTCGCCGAGCACGCCACGCTGGTGGAACCCCACGTGCGCATTAACGATGTGACTGGCACTGCTGAAGACGGAGGGTTGTTCTACACCGAAAACCTGCCGCCAGAATCGTTGCTCGTGGCGCCTATGCTGGCGAGCCAGACTCGCACCGGTAAGAAGCGCGACGAAGAGGAGGATGCGTTCAGCGTCATGGCCAAGATCAAGAACGTGATCGACGGAAAACTCTTGCAAATCGGCGGCGACGCTACCACCGGTCGTGGGCTGGTGGTCGCCAAGATGGTGGAGGGCCGGTGATGAACGCACAAGCCCATAAAGAACCGCGTCTGACGCTGGAGCAGCAACGCGCGCAGGATGCGTGGGAGAAGTCGGCCAATTACCAAAAAGGTCACGTCAACTTCGCCAAAGGGCTGCCAGCACTCATCATGAACTCGGGCCTGATGCAGGTGCTCGCCTTTTGTCACGAAAAGAGTGGCGAATACGAGGACATCGCACGGGACCTGCGGCGCTGGCTCAACCATCGCTTCAA
This sequence comes from uncultured Methylococcales bacterium, assembly GCA_964654415.1. GTDB lineage: Bacteria > Pseudomonadota > Gammaproteobacteria > Methylococcales > Methylothermaceae > Methylohalobius. Next base: position 10,934 of record CAZZIP010000022.1, read on the forward strand.
CGGCGTCAACAATGACCCAGGCTTTGAGACGTTCATGCAAGCGTTGATGGACGCCGACCCACGCACCTACCAGATGATCACTGCCGAAGCTTTTGCCTGGCTCAAGTGGCTTAGGCAGATGGCCAGCGCGAGGCAGGGAGGATAAGCTATGCCAATCGCTGCTGTTCCTGCCTACTTGGGCAACGATTTCAAAGAAGCTTCGCCGGGGATGCGTTTCGGGCTGCTGTTACCCATCTGGACGAATCGACAGGATCAGGAAGCGGAAGTCCGCAAGCGGGCTGAAGCCAGGAGTCGGGAAGGGCAGGAGATCGCTAACCTGCTCCAGACTCAGGGAATGGACGCGACGATCAGGCATCTGCGTCAGCGGCAACAGAGGCCCTTGCCCGGACTTTGGGACAAGAATGACTTCGCCGCCAGGAAGGCGTGGGATGTGGTCAAGACGATGACCGCTTCTGATCAGCTTCGGGTGAAGCAGCTGGCGAATCGCCAAACTGCTTTGGCGGACACGGTCACCCCAGACCGGCTGCTGCGCCTCAATGCCACCGCCACCGCCCCCTTCACCACGGGACTTGGCAACGAACACCCGCTGGAGAACGGTTTTGCGTTTCTGTGGCCTTATGGGCTGCCGTATCTTCCCGGCTCTGGCGTCAAGGGTGTGGTGCGCCGAGCAGCGCAAGAGCTCGCCAGCGGGATGTGGGATGACGATCGTGGTTGGAAAGGGCTCGATCAGCGCTGTTACTACCGAATCGAATACGGCAGCGGTAAGAACCGTGTCACGCTCGATCTTTCCGTCCTCGACGTGCTCTTTGGGTACGAACCCGAAAAAGGCGACACTGAGCACGTGCGCGGCGCGCTCAGCTTTTGGGATGTGATCCCGCAGATCGAGGGCGCGAGCCTCATGGTCGAGATCATGACCCCGCACCAGGGCCATTACTATCAGTGGGAGAAAGATCAACGGGGTAATCCCATTGAGGTTCCTCCCCACGACTCGGGTCAACCCACCCCAATTCCCTTTCTCACTGTGCCGCCGGGCTCGGTTTTCACCTTCTACGTCGTCTGTGACCGGCAGCACCTCGCGCGCCTGACGCAGCACCCGCTCGACGGCGCGCCGGACCTGCTGGCCTGTGGCGACGATGGCAAGCCGCGCTGGCAGACGCTCCTTGAAGCCGCCTTCGAGCACACCTTCGAGTGGCTTGGCTTTGGTGCCAAAACCGCTGTAGGTTACGGGGCGATGGAGACGCCGCGGATGCGCCAGGCGCGCTCGCCAATGATGGAAAACACCTCATCCGGCCAGCCTGCTACGCCACATACCCAAGCATTAACTGTTTCAGAGACAGAAACAATCTGGCCTAAGGCGAAACTCACCTACAACGCAGGGTCAGGTGAGATCAAGGCAGTTTTCGAAGGTAAGAGCACTGCAGGGGCGCGTGGCGAGCTCGCCAAGGAGATTCTTGCCGGACTCGGCGACAGAGCTGAACAGCTAAAGAAGAAAAAAGAGCTCAAGGACGTTTCGGTGCGGGTTCGAATAAAAGGCAATCTGATTGAGCTTTTGGGACTTCAACCATGAGGCTGATCAGCTTTTTGGGGACAGGCAACTACCAACCTGTGCGCTATTGTCTGGAGGGGTCTTCAGAGTGCTGCACGACGCCTTTTGTGGCAGCGGCGTTGGCTTGCCTTCTGCCGGCAGAAGAGGTGGTGGTGCTTGCCACCGAGAAAGCCGAAAACGCCCATCGCAAAGCGCTGGTTCAGGAATTGCAAAAGTTTGGAAAACCTCAGCCCCGGTGGGTGCGCATTTGCGATGGCAGATCCCAGGACGAGCTTTGGGCCAACTTTGACCGCTTAGCCGAGCTTTTGAGCCAAACCGAGGCCGAACAGGTTGTGCTCGACATCACCCACGGCTTTCGCTCACAGCCGTTTTTCGCCGGAGCGGTGGTGTCGTTTGTGCGCGCCGTGGAGGAGCGCGCGCCGCAGATTCGGATCGTCTATGGGGTGTTTGAGGCGCGCGACTCTGAGAACCGGGCGCCGATCTGGGATCTTACGGCGGTTGTGGATTTGCTCGATTGGACGCAGGCCATAAAAGTCTTTCTGGCCAGCGGTCAAGGGCGCGATTTGGCCGACCGTGCAGAGGCGATGGGGCAGCGATTGGCCAGGGATTGGGCGAAGACCAAGATGGGGCAGCCGCCTCGGGTCAAAAAGTTTGCCAGCGCCTTGCGCACTTTTAGCGAGGCGCTGGTTACGGTGCGCACTGGCGAGCTTTTGCTCGCACGCGGCGAGCACTCTTCGGCCGCTCGGTGGCTGGCGCAAGCGATCGTGGAGGCAAAAGACGACCTCACCGCGCATATCCCGCCTTTGTCGCGGGCGCTGGAAAAAATCTCGCAGATGGTCGATCCGCTGATTCTGGCCCAAGACCACTTGGGCGGGGAGGCTGGTCAGCGTGCCATGGCCAATCTGGCGCGCCTTTACCTTAGGCTTGGCCGCTACGCCGAAGCTGGCATCACCCTGCGCGAGGGCTGGGTCAATCTGTATGCAACGCCGGAGGCAACCTGCCCAGGCGAGCGCCTTGATCCGAAGGCCCGCCAGATCGCTGAGCAGCGCTTGGCGCAAGCTGGGTTTATCGAGCGCCGGTTGATGGGGCTGCGCAACGACCTCGAGCACGGCGGGTTTCGCGAAGAGCCGCTGCCGGCTGATGCCATTTGTGACCAGTTGCAACGGTTCGCCGACAAGTTCGAGCAGGCCAAGCCAGCGGATACGGCCGATCGGGGACAGACGGCCGGCACGGTTTGGTTTGTCTCGCGCCACCCGGGAGCCATCGAGTGGGCGGCGCGGCAGGGCATCCGTGTCGATCGCCAGGTGACGCACCTGGACATCGATCAGGTACGGGCGGGCGATACCGTCATCGGTACTCTGCCGGTGCACCTTGCCGCCGAAGTCTGCGCGCGCGGGGCGCGGTTTTTCAATCTCTCCCTAGATGTGCCCCCCGAAGTGCGGGGGTGCGAGCTTTCCGCAGATGACTTGGAGCGCTTTGGCGCGCGCATCGAGGAATACGAAGTGCAGCGCAAACCGTGATCTGTGTCGGCGTAGTGGCTAAGCGCTACACCTGTGCGCCTGCTTCTGCAAAAGCGCTTCAAATTGGGCAATGGGCATGGGTCGGTAAAAGTAATACCCTTGCATGATTTGGCAGCCGAGCGTGCAAAGCTGCCTAGCTTGGTGTTCGGATTCGAACAGGCGCATTGTCCCATGCCAGGCGCCAAAGCTGTGTTCGCCGCGCAGGTCGGCGTAAGCGCGCTGGTCATGGAACAAGGTCCCCGGATCGCCGAAGCGGGTGGTTACGCTGGGAAACTCTTTCTGACGCTCCATAAACGCTCCCGACAAGCGTCTGCTGCCCCAAGGGTTGAGAATAAACCTACGAGCAAGCCGATACGCCGCAGCATGACCTAAGGATAGTTGCTTCTATGAAAATTGGGTTTGTCCAAGCGCAAAAGAGCTTCACCCTCGCTGTGGGTTTATTTTGCTGCTAGTCGTGCCAGGTGGCGATCGTGGATTCTGGCCAGCAACAGCTGGGAAACGATGGCTCCGACGAGGGCCAGCAACATATCCCACTGGGTGTCCCATTCGTCGCCTTGGGTGCCCAAGAAGGCATCGGCGGCTTGTCCGAGAACTAGCGCAGCCATCCATTCAAGGAGCTCATAAGCGGCGCTGATAGCCAAGCACACCGCCGTCACTAGGGTAAATAACCACTTTCCAGGTTTTAATGGCGAGGTGCGAATTAGGATTTCGCGTACGAGGATAGCAGGCACGAAACCCTGGGCAAAGTGTCCCAATCGGTCGTAATGATTTCGGCTCAAGTCCAATAAATCCTGAAGCCAAAAGCCGATTGGGACGCAAGCATAGGTGTAATGCCCACCAAGCATTAGAATCAGCGCGTGCACAAAAATAAGCCTATACGCCAGAGCGGTTAAAGGAAAGCGCCGCCAGGTCGCGATCAATAAAGGCACCGCCAATAAAATCGGCAAGGTTTCCAACACCCACGTGGTGCGGTCCTTCGGCGAGATGCCCGATAAGATTAGGAGCGCGCTTCCGATGATCAGCAGGAAAATGCTTTCTTTTCGGCAGGCAGAAGAAGTCTTCAAAGCAGCGTGGTATTAGCGGTTTTGTGCTTCATCGGGGAAAACTATCGCCTCCGATTCGGCAAGCTTGCCGGCCAAGCAAAGTGGCCAGGATCGATTCAACATATCTCTTATGAAGATTAGCCGCAAGCTTTATCTTGTCGCCTACGACGTCGCCGGTCTGCAAGGCTTGTGCGCTGCGCTTTACCTTACTCGCCTCTACGCTACCGGCTGGCAGAAATCGGTACACGAGTGCTGGCTGACGGCGGCACCTAATCGCCAGTTTGTGCCAGGATATTTCTTAGTGGCAGCAGTGTGCCCTTGCCAGAGGGCTTTGGTGGTGCTAAGTTAAAAACCAGAAGGAGTTATGAGCGTCAACTTTTTGGCGTCAAAAATTTTCCGCAAAGGGCTTTGTAAGGCGTTGATCTTTAAAAAGAAATTTAAGGGGTGCTCTCGAGAACTTGACCTGATGAAAAAGGGATTAAGACAACAGTTCGTTGACTTTTTGATATGTCGTTGCCATCTCGAGAACTTGACCTGATGAAAAAGGGATTAAGACCTTGCATACTGCGGCGGCTTCAGACCGCCTGATCTCTCGAGAACTTGACCTGATGAAAAAGGGATTAAGACTGTCGATGGCCGCCAGCGTTTGAACCGGCTGGAACTCTCGAGAACTTGA
>CAZZIP010000023.1:0-15291 GCA_964654415.1 uncultured Methylococcales bacterium
CCAATCGTCCCCACATTCACATGCGGCTTCGTCCGCTCAAACCTCTGCTTGGCCACAACTTCACCTCACTTAAACAAAGTTGATCTGCAATTAGCTGGAAGCCTTCTTGATTACCGCCTCAGCAACACTCGCCGGCGCTTCCTGATACTTCTCAAACTGCATGGTATAGGTCGCCCGACCCTGAGTCAGCGAACGCAGGTCAGTGGCATAACCGAACATCTCCGCCAGCGGAACCTCACAACGGATCACCTTGCCCGAAGGCGTGTCGTCCATCCCCTGAACCATGCCACGACGGCGGTTGATGTCGCCCACCACGTCGCCCATGTATTCCTCTGGCGTCACCACCTCGACTTTCATGATTGGTTCGAGCAACACTGGGTCGGCTTTCCTCGCCCCATCCTTAAAAGCCATGGAGCCGGCAATCTTGAAAGCCATTTCGCTCGAGTCCACCTCATGGTAAGAGCCGTCGAACAAAGTGACTTTGACATCGACTACCGGATAACCCGCCAACACTCCAGTTTCTAAGGCCTCCTGAATCCCTTTGTCCACCGCGGGGACATATTCCTTCGGCACCACTCCCCCTACGATGGCATTGACGAATTCGTAGCCGGAACCACGCTCCTTAGGTTCAAGGCGGAGCCAGACATGGCCGTACTGACCGCGCCCACCGGTCTGGCGCACGAACTTACCTTCCTGTTCCACGGTTTTACGGATGGTTTCCCGGTAAGCCACCTGAGGTGCACCCACGTTGGCCTCGACATTGAATTCCCGCTTCATCCGGTCGACGATGATCTCAAGATGCAATTCACCCATTCCGGAAATGATGGTCTGACCCGATTCAGGATCGGTGTGTACGCGGAAGGATGGATCCTCTTGGGCGAGCTTCTGCAAAGCTATCCCCATTTTCTCCTGGTCGGCTTTGGTCTTGGGCTCTACTGCCACCGATATTACTGGTTCGGGGAACTCCATCTTTTCCAAGGTGATGACAGCTTGCGGATCGCACAAAGTATCCCCGGTGGTAACATCCTTAAGGCCAATAGCCGCAGCGATGTCTCCGGCGCGTACCTCTTTAATTTCGTTTCGGTGATTAGCGTGCATCTGCACTAGACGACCAATTCGTTCACGCCTGTGCTTGATCGGGTTATACACCATATCTCCGGAACTGAGGACGCCAGAATAAACCCGCAGGAAGGTCAACGTGCCTACGAACGGGTCAGTGGCAATCTTAAACGCCAAAGCCGCAAACGACTCATCATCGCTAGCATGGCGTTCGACTTCATTGCCCTTATCATCTAGCCCCTTGACCGCAGGAATATCGACTGGCGAAGGCAGGTATTCAACGACGGCGTCTAATAAAGCCTGCACGCCTTTGTTCTTAAAGGCTGAACCGCACAAGGCCGGCACGATTTCACCGGCAATAGTCCGCATCCTGAGACCTCGTTTAATCTCTTCGGTGCTGAGCTCTCCGCCTTCTAAGTATTTTTCCATTAACTCTTCGTTGGCTTCGGCGGCCGCTTCAATCATCTTCTCCCGCCATTCCTGACACTGCTCTAACATATTTGCGGGAATATCCTGCTCTTCAAAGCGGTTGCCTAGCGTCTCTTCATCCCAGTAGATAGCCTTCATCTTGACGAGGTCAACCACTCCTTTGAAATTTTCCTCTGCCCCGACGGGCAACTGAATCGGCACCGGATTGGCACCGAGCCGATTGCGGATCTGATCGACCACGCGCAAGAAATTTGCCCCCTGACGGTCCATCTTGTTGACAAAAGCTAGGCGCGGAACTCGGTACTTATTGGCTTGCCGCCAGACGGTCTCAGACTGCGGCTCGACGCCACCCACTGCGCAGAAAACTGCACACGCACCGTCCAAAACGCGCAACGAGCGCTCGACCTCGATGGTGAAGTCCACATGACCCGGCGTGTCGATGATATTGATCCTATGCTCGGGGAAGTTGCGATCCATCCCGGTCCAAAAACAGGTGGTGCAAGCAGAAGTGATGGTAATTCCCCGCTCCTGCTCCTGCTCCATCCAGTCCATCACTGCCGCACCGTCGTGCACTTCGCCGATTTTGTGAGACACTCCCGTGTAGAACAGAATGCGTTCGGTCGTGGTCGTCTTGCCGGCATCAATGTGAGCCATGATGCCGATGTTGCGGTATCTTTCGATTGGAGTCGTGCGTGCCACAGCTTTAAATCCTGAAAATTAACTCAAATTACCAGCGATAGTGAGAGAAGGCTTTGTTAGCTTCGGCCATCCTATGCGTGTCTTCGCGCTTTTTGACCGCGGCGCCACGGTTCTCCATGGCATCTAACAGTTCACTTGCTAAGCGCTGAGGCATGGTTTTCTCACTCCGCTTGCGCGCCGCTTCTATCAACCAGCGCATCCCCAAAGAACGACGTCGATCCGGCCGAACCTCGACCGGAACCTGGTAGGTTGCCCCGCCTACCCGCCGAGATTTAACTTCGACCAGAGGCTGTACGTTTTCCAGCGCCTTCCCAAGCACACCCAATAAATCCTCGTGGCCTTTGCTCTGGACTATATCCAAGGCGCCATAAACGATTCGCTCAGCCAACGATTTCTTACCATTGACCATAACCATGTTGATGAACTTGGCTACGGTTTCACTGTTAAACCTTGGATCCGGCAAGATCTGCCGTTTTTCTGCTGACCTTCTTCGCATCGTTTTTATCTGTTAAGTTTTGGGTTTTTTGGCCCCATACTTGGAGCGACCTTGCTTACGATTATTTACCCCGGCACAATCGAGCGCACCGCGTACCACGTGATAACGCACCCCGGGCAGATCCTTAACCCGACCACCGCGGATCAGAACAACCGAGTGTTCTTGCAGGTTGTGCCCTTCACCACCTATATAACTGGTTACCTCAGCGCCGTTCGTTAACCGCACGCGAGCCACTTTTCGCAACGCGGAGTTGGGTTTTTTCGGAGTAGTGGTATATACCCGCGTACAAACTCCGCGCTTCTGTGGACAACCGCCCAACGCAGGCACATTGCTTTTTTCCCTTTTGCTTACCCGAGGTTTTCTAACCAACTGGTTAATCGTGGCCATACCTTAAAATTTCCTCCAAGCTTCGAACGGCATTCTGGATAAAGCATAGAAGCGTCCTTGCCTTACTATTCAAACAAATCAAAAACTTAGACGGGCCAACGGCTTCTAGCTGAAAGCCGAGTATTTTAGATAGGGAAAAGCTGGCTGTCAACAAAGCCAGCCAGCTTCAATCGATCTTTAAGGATTCAGCGCCTTTTTCAGCGCCTCTTCCACCTTTTCGGTATCAATCGCTTTGATCTCTCGCTCTTCTAAAGGTTGCGCCATGGCACGCTTGCGTTTGCGCTCACGATGGTAGGCTAAACCGGTACCGGCGGGGATCAGACGTCCTACGATCACGTTTTCCTTTAAGCCGTGGAGATCATCACGCAAGCCCCGTACCGCCGCTTCCGTCAATACCCGCGTGGTTTCCTGGAAAGAAGCTGCGGAGATAAACGACTCGGTCGCCAAAGACGCTTTGGTAATACCTAAAAGCATCGGCTGGAAAATAGCGGGGCGCTTACCTTGTTTCTCCAAAGCCTCATTCTCCTCCAGAATCCTTGAGCGTTCCACTTCCTCACCCACCAGGTACTGAGTATCGCCTGGATCGGTGATTTCGACTTTACGCAACATCTGGCGAATAATTACCTCGATGTGCTTGTCGTTGATTTTCACCCCCTGCAAGCGATAGACGTCCTGAATTTCCTTCACCAAATAAGCAGCAAGCTCCTCGACACCGCGCAGACGCAGAATATCGTGCGGAGTTAGATCGCCTTCGGCGATGGTCTCTCCCTGTTCCACCCGCTCGCCTTCGAAAACGGTGATGTGGCGCCATTTTGGGATCAAGGTTTCGTGCTGATTGCCATCGTCGTCAGTAATGATCAGGCGGCGTTTGCCTTTGGTTTCCTTACCAAAACTGACCGTTCCGCTCGCCTCTGCGAGAATCGCAGGATCCTTGGTCTTGCGCGCCTCGAAGAGATCTGCCACCCGCGGCAAACCACCGGTGATATCACGGGTTTTGGTGGATTCCTGCGGAATCCGCGCCAAGATGTCCCCAACGGCCACCCGATCGCCGTCCCGAATGTTGACGATCGCACCTCCAGGCAAGAAGTATTGAGCAGGGATTTCAGTACCGGGAATATATACATCGTTCCCACTCTCATCCACCAACTTGATCATTGGGCGCAAATCCCGCCCGGAGGTGGGACGCAGCTTCGGATCGATGATCACCATAGAACTTAAGCCGGTGACTTCATCCGACTGCTCGCGTACCGTCAGACCTTCGATGAAGTTCTCCAATCTGGCGATTCCGCTTACTTCGGTGATCACCGGGTGAGTATGAGGATCCCAGTTGGCGACCATATCGCCCAGCTTGACCTGAGAGCCATCCTCCACACTGAGGACCGCCCCGTAGGGGATCTTGTAGCGCTCGCGCTCGCGCCCATACTCGTCTATGACGCTAACCTCGCCTGAGCGCGATACGGCCACCAGCTTCCCTTCCTTGTTACGCACCGTTTTGAGGTTGGTCAAGCGAATGGTGCCCGAAGACTTAACCTCAATACTGCTGATCGCCGCTGAACGCGAGGCCGCCCCCCCGATGTGGAAAGTCCGCATGGTCAACTGGGTTCCCGGCTCACCGATCGACTGGGCAGCAATCACCCCGACCGCCTCGCCGACGCTGACCAGATGCCCGCGCCCAAGGTCTCGGCCATAACACTTGGCGCATACCCCAAAGCGCGTCTCACAGGTGATCACCGAGCGTACTTGGACTTGCTCGATACCATACTGCTCCAGAACCTTTACATAGCGCTCATCCAACAGCGTACCCGCCGGCACTATCACTTCCTGCGTGTTCGGGTCCAAGACGTCCTTAGCCACCACCCTGCCGAGTACGCGCTCGGACAAAGGTTCCACCACATCGCCACCCTCTATGATCGGCGTCATGGTGATGCCGTTCTCAGTGCCACAATCGTGCTCAACAACCACCAAATCCTGGCCAACGTCCACCAGGCGGCGGGTCAAATAACCAGAGTTGGCGGTCTTCAGCGCGGTATCCGCTAGCCCTTTGCGCGCTCCATGGGTAGAAATGAAGTACTGGAGCACATTTAGACCTTCGCGGAAGTTGGCGGTGATTGGGGTTTCAATGATAGAACCGTCCGGCTTGGCCATCAGCCCACGCATCCCAGCCAGCTGACGAATCTGGGCTGCCGAGCCCCGAGCACCAGAGTCGGCCATCATAAAAATGGAGTTGAACGACTTCTGCTTGACGCGTTCGCCCGAAGCTAAGACGACCTCTTCTTCGCCCAACGCTTTCATCATGGCCTTGGCCACCTGCTCGTTAGCGTGCGACCAGATATCCACCACTTTGTTGTAGCGTTCGCCGTCGGTCACCAGCCCCTGTTCATACTGGCGCTGGATTTCCATGACCTCCTGTTCGGCGGCTCGGATGATCTGCTCCTTCTCTGCCGGAACGACCATGTCCTCGATACCGAACGAGACCGCAGCGCGGGTAGCATAGGAGAAGCCCAGATACATGAGCTGATCGGCAAACACTACCGTAGTCTTGAGCCCCAGGTTGCGGTAGCAGACGTTGATCACATTGGAGATGGCTTTCTTGGTCATATCTTGATTGATGAGGTCGAACGGCAAGCCTGCCGGTACGATATCCCAAATCAAGGCACGACCTGCGGTCGTCTCGATGATTCGCCGCCGCTCCGTGAAATTACCATCCTCCCCAAGGAGTTTTTCGACCACGCGCAGCTTAATCCTGGCATGCAGATCGACCGCTTTGTGATCCAAAGCCCGCCGCACTTCATCTACGTCGGCAAACACCATGCCTTCGCCCCGAGCATTGATCCGTTCTCGGCTCATGTAATAGAGACCGAGCACGATGTCCTGGGTCGGATGAATGATTGGCTCACCGTTAGCCGGCGATAAGATATTGTTAGAGGACATCATCAGCGCCCGCGCCTCGATCTGCGCCTCCAAGGATAAAGGCACGTGCACTGCCATCTGATCGCCGTCGAAGTCGGCATTAAATGCGGTACAGACTAGGGGATGAAGTTGGATCGCCTTACCCTCGATGAGCACCGGTTCGAATGCCTGGATCCCCAAGCGATGCAGAGTCGGCGCCCGGTTCAGCAAAACCGGATGCTCGCGGATTACCTCATCCAAAACATCCCAGACCTCTGCTTCTTCACGTTCGACCATGCGTTTGGCCGCTTTGATCGTGGTGGCGATTCCGCGCTTCTGCAGCTTGCCAAATATGAAAGGCTTAAACAGCTCAAGCGCCATCTTTTTTGGCAGGCCACACTGATATAGCCTTAAGGTCGGGCCTACCACGATCACCGAACGGCCGGAGTAGTCTACCCGTTTGCCTAGGAGATTCTGGCGGAATCGCCCTTGTTTCCCCTTGATCATGTCTGCCAGGGATTTGAGCGGGCGCTTGTTGGTGCCGGTGATGGCGCGGCCACGGCGGCCATTATCCAGAAGCGCATCCACCGCCTCTTGCAGCATGCGGCGCTCGTTACGCACGATGATGTCCGGAGCATTGAGCTCCAGCAGCCGGCGCAGGCGGTTGTTGCGATTGATGACGCGCCGATACAAGTCATTGAGATCCGAGGTAGCAAACCGCCCGCCGTCCAGCGGCACCAGTGGCCTAAGATCTGGTGGCAATACTGGCAGCACGGTCAGAATCATCCACTCCGGCCGGTTGTTGGAATTCAGAAAGGCCTCGATTAGCTTCAGCCGTTTGGACAGCTTGCGGATCTTGGTCTCCGAGCTGGACGCGTCGATTTCCTCACGTAACTTGGCAACTTCAGCTTTCAAGTCCATGGACTTGAGCAACTCTTGAATCGCCTCGGCCCCCATTTTGGCCTCGAAGTCGTCACCATATTTCTCGACAGCGTCCAAATACTCCTCATCGGTAAGGAGTTGGCCACGTTCCAGGGGTGTCATGCCGGGATCAATGACCACAAAGGACTCGAAGTAAAGCACCCGCTCGACTTCTCGCAAAGTCATATCGAGCATCAAGGCGATCCGCGACGGCAACGATTTCAAAAACCAAATATGCGCCACCGGACTGGCCAGTTCAATGTGGCCCATCCGCTCGCGGCGAACTTTAGCTAGGGTCACCTCAACGCCGCACTTTTCGCAGATGACACCCCGATGTTTTAGGCGTTTGTATTTACCGCACAAACACTCGTAATCGCTGATCGGGCCAAAGATTTTGGCGCAGAACAGACCATCGCGTTCCGGCTTGAAAGTCCGATAGTTGATGGTTTCTGGCTTTTTGACCTCGCCATAGGACCATGCCCGGATCATATCCGGAGAAGCCAGCCCGATGCGGATCGCATCGAACTCTTCTGCTTGACTCTGCCTTTTCAAAAACTTGATGAGATCTTTCAAAGCTTCAACTCCTACTTTGAACCTTAGGACTTACGTCAGATTCAATCCTGTTCCAGCTCGATGTTGATCGCCAGGGCACGAATCTCCTTGACCAACACCTTGAACGATTCGGGCATACCAGCTTCCATCCGGTAATCGCCATCCACGATGTTTTTATACATCTTGGTGCGTCCGGTCACATCGTCAGACTTGACTGTGAGCATCTCCTGCAAGGTGTACGCCGCGCCGTAGGCTTCCAGCGCCCAGACTTCCATTTCCCCAAAGCGCTGACCGCCGAACTGGGCCTTACCGCCCAGAGGCTGCTGAGTCACCAGGCTGTAGGGTCCGGTGGAACGAGCATGCATCTTATCGTCTACGAGGTGGTTGAGTTTCATCATATACATGTAACCCACCGTCACTGGACGATCGAACGGCTCGCCAGTTCTTCCATCATAAAGGGTGGTCTGGCCGCTTTCGGGCAATTCCGCCAGCCTCAGCATCGCTTTGATTTCTTCTTCGGTAGCCCCGTCGAACACCGGCGTCGCCATCGGCACCCCACCTTTGAGGCCATGAGCCAGCTCCAGGATTTCCTCATCGCTCAGCGCGTCTAGATCTTCCTTGCGGCCGCTTTGGTTATACACTTTGTCGAGGAATTCACGTATTTCCCGCACCTTGGCCTTAGCTTCCAGCATCTTGCCGATCTTCACCCCTAGTCCTTTAGCCGCCCAGCCCAAATGGGTCTCGAGGACTTGCCCAACGTTCATCCGTGACGGCACCCCTAAGGGATTCAAAACGATATCCACGGGGGTTCCATCTTCTAGATACGGCATATCCTCCACCGGCACAATCTGGGAGATCACTCCTTTGTTTCCATGGCGACCGGCCATCTTGTCGCCGGGCTGAATCCTACGTTTGACCGCAAGGTACACTTTGACCATTTTCAACACTCCGGGCGGCAGATCATCTCCCATAGTGATCTTGGCCTTCTTTTCCTCGAAGCGGCGTTCCATGTCCTTGCGCTGCTGTGCCAATTGTTCGGCGATGGTCTCCAGCTGGAAGTTAATATCTTCGTCCTGCAGGCGAATGGAAAGCCATTCTTCCGGGCGCAACCCGTCTAGATATTGCTCAGTGACCGAGTCTCCGGCCTTAAGACCGCCAGGACCGGATTCGGCGATCCTACCTAAAAGCATTTGCCGAACCCGCTGATACGTGTCCTGTTCGAGAATCTTAAGTTGGTCGTTCAAATCCTTGCGCACTTTCTCTAGCTGGGCTTCCTCTATGGCTTTGGCGCGGGCATCCTTCTTCACTCCGTCGCGGGTAAATACCTGCACGTCGATGACCGTACCAGCCATGCCAGAAGGCACACGCAGAGAAGTGTCCTTTACATCCGAAGCCTTCTCGCCGAAGATGGCGCGCAAGAGCTTCTCTTCTGGGGTCAGTTGGGTTTCCCCCTTAGGGGTTACTTTCCCCACTAGAATATCGCCCTCCTTGACTTCCGCACCAATATAGACGATCCCTGATTCGTCCAACTTAGCCAAGGCCGCCTCACTCACATTGGGAATGTCTGCGGTAATCTCTTCTGGGCCAAGCTTGGTATCACGAGCAACGCAGGTTTTTTCTTCGATATGGATGGTGGTGTAGCGGTCTTCTTGGACCACGCGTTCAGAAATCAGGATCGAGTCTTCGAAGTTATACCCCTGCCACGGCATAAAGGCGACCAAAAGGTTTTGCCCTAGAGCTAATTCGCCCAGGTCAGTGGACGCCCCATCAGCCAGGATATCGCCACGGGCGATTTTATCCCCTACTTTGACCAGGGGTTTTTGGTTGATACAAGTATTCTGATTGGAGCGGGTATATTTAACTAGATTGTAGATATCGACCCCTGGCTCCCCCGCCTCAGTTTCATCGTCATTGACTCGCACCACGATTCTGGCTGCATCCACAGAAACGATCTCACCCCCACGTCGGGCGACCACCGCAGTCCCCGAATCCCGCGCTACGATGCGTTCCATCCCTGTACCCACCAAGGGTTTCTCAGAGCGCAGCGTCGGCACGGCTTGGCGTTGCATATTGGAGCCCATCAGCGCCCGGTTGGCATCGTCGTGTTCCAGGAATGGAATCAAAGAGGCGGCCACGGACACGATCTGTTTGCTCGATACATCCATGTATTGGATCATCTCCGGCGATGCTAAAGTAAATTCATTCTTGTACCGGCATGAGACCATTTCATCCAGCAAACGTCCGTCCGCGTCTACCCGAGCACCCGCCTGAGCGATGATATAGTCACCCTCTTCGATAGCCGAGAGATAATGAATCTCATCCGTTACCCGGCCATTTTCCACCTTGCGATAGGGAGTTTCCAAAAAACCGTAGTGATTGGTCCGAGCATAGACGGCCAGCGAATTGATCAATCCGATATTGGGACCTTCTGGGGTCTCGATCGGACACAGGCGGCCATAGTGGGTGGGGTGCACATCGCGCACTTCGAATCCGGCCCGCTCCCGCGACAGACCCCCTGGACCTAACGCCGATACCCGCCGTTTATGGGTCACTTCGGACAAAGGGTTATTCTGATCCATAAACTGCGACAACTGGCTCGAGCCGAAGAATTCCTTGATCGCCGCCACTACTGGCTTGGCGTTGATCACTTCTTGCGGTGTTAAGCCTTCGCTGCTGGCCAAAGTCAAGCGCTCCTTGACAGCCCGTTCGACGCGCACCAATCCGACCCGGAATTGGTTTTCGACCATCTCCCCTACACTGCGCACCCGGCGATTCCCTAGATGGTCAATATCATCCACTTGACCTTTACCGTTGCGGATGTTGATCAACTCTTTGAGCACATCGATGATGTCCTCTTTGGTCAACACCCTAGGTCCTTGCTCGTCCTTGCGACCCAGGCGCAGATTGAGCTTCATCCGCCCCACATCCGAGAGATCATAGCGTTCCTCGGAGAAGAACAGACCGTGAAACATAGCCTCTGCCGCCTCCCGGGTAGGAGGCTCACCGGGCCGCATCATTCGGTAAATTTCGACCAAGGCCTCTAGCTGGGTAGTAGTGTGATCGACTTTTAGCGTATTAGAAATATACGGACCACGATCCAATTCGTTGACATACAAGGTCTCGATCTTGGTACAGCCGGCCTTGCGCAATTGCTCGAGCAACTCTGCGGTGATCTCAGTATTCACCCCAGCAATCAACTCGCCGGTCCGCTCGTCCACTACATTGTGGGCAAGGATTTTCCCATATAGATATTCCTGCGGCACTAGTAGACGCTTGAGACCTGCCTTTTTCATTTGCTGGATATGCTTTGGCGTAATTCGCCGTCCCTCCTCGACGATCACGGTTCCATCATCCAGTTTAATTTCGAACGGTGCAATCTCGCCCCGCAAACGTTCCGGAACGAGATCCAAGATGATTTCATCCCGGCTCAAATAGAAGCTATCGGTCTCAAAAAACATTTGGATTATTTGCTCGTTATCGTACCCGAGCGCACGCAGCAGAATTGTGGCCGGTAATTTCCGCCGCCGGTCAATACGGACATAGACGATGTCCTTGTGATCGAATTCGAAATCCAGCCAGGACCCTCGGTAAGGGATGATCCGAGCATTGAACAACAACTTGCCAGAAGAATGGGTTTTGCCGCGGTCGTGATCGAAGAATACGCCGGGAGAGCGATGCAATTGAGAGACCACTACCCGTTCGGTACCGTTGATCACAAAAGTACCGTTCTCAGTCATCAAGGGCAATTCACCCATGTAGACTTCTTGCTCCTTGATGTCCTTGACCACTTTTGCAGATGCCGGCGCGTCCTTGTCATACAGTACCAAACGCACTTTTACCCTAAGTGGCGCCGCATAAGTCGCACCTCTGAGCTGACACTCCTTGACATCAAACGTCGGCTCACCCAGGCGATAACTGACATATTCTAAAACTGCATAACCATTATGGCTTACGATCGGAAACACCGATTTAAACGCAGCATGTAACCCCTGGTCCAGGCGCTCCTGTGGAGGCCTATCGGCTTGGAGAAAATCTCTATAAGAATCGGTCTGAATGCTCAACAAATAGGGAACATCGAGAACTTCGGGTCGTTTTGCAAAGCTCTTGCGAATGCGCTTTTTCTCAGTGAAGGAATAAGCCATAGCGGTTCCTTAGATACTGCAAGGTTGACAGCTCGGAGGATTTCGAAAAAACCCACCTGCTAATGAGAATTAAATACCGGGATGAAACGGATCAACTAACCATAGCTTTCTCCAATCTTATACACCGCTCGTTTGATACCAAGCACCTTGATGAGACAGGAAAAGGCCAGCAGTAGAAACTGCCAGCCAGTTCCTATGTGTGAATACCAAAATAACTGCTATTTGATTTCGACAGAAGCCCCCGCCTCTTCTAGTTGCTTTTTGATTTGCTCAGCCTCAGCCTTGCTGACTCCCTCCTTGACCGGAGCCGGCGTACTCTCCACCAACGCTTTGGCTTCTTTTAGACCAAGCGAAGTGATCGCCCGAACTGCTTTAATCACATTTACTTTATTAGCGCCCGCGTTGGTCAGAACAACATCGAATTCAGTTTTTTCCTCCACCGCCGGGGCTGCCGCACCTGCAGCCGCTGCTGGCGCAGCAACCACAGCAGCTGCGGCGGATACCCCGAACTTTTGTTCCATGGCAGAAATCAGATCCACCACTTCCATTACAGTCATATTGGCAATCGCATCCAAAATTTCTTCTTTAGACAACGCCATCGTTCACTCCAAAATTATCATCAGTTCAATACCCAACCCGAATTAAGCCGCTTGCTTCTGATCACGCACCGCGGCAATCACTCGCACTAATTTCGCGTGGGGCTCAGCCAGCGTCCGCACCAACTTTTGTATCGGCGCCTTCAGCACCGCCATCAACATACTGATGGCCTGTTCCTTGGTCGGCAGGCTTGCCAGACGATCTAGCTCTTCTGGACTGTATAGCTTGCCCCCAAAGGCGACCAGCTTGGGTTTCAACTGTTCGTGTTCTTTAGCAAATTCCTTAATTACACGGGCAGCCGAACCCGGCTCTTCCAGTGAAAACGCGAGCAACAGCGGACCAACTAAGCCTTCGCTCATGCAGGCATAATCCGTCCCTGCCAGCGCACGGCGCGCTAACGTATTTTTCACCACGCGAAGGTACACTTGTGACTCTCGGGCCCGTTTGCGCAACTCGGTCATCTCTGGCACCGTAAGACCCCGATATTCCGCCGCAATGGCGGAATGGGCCTTGGCGGCGACATTCGCGACCTCGGCTACGAATGCCTGTTTTTGTTCAAGTCTCAATGCCACGTGTTACCTCCGATCATCACACCCTCTAGCTTCCGCCAAAGGACTCTTGCTGGCATCCTCATCGGGATGCTTTAAGTTGCGGCTCCCCGTCTTTATAAAGCCCGGTTCACCGTCTGCGCAGGCTTTAAGTTTTAAGCGTTTCTACGCACCTGCGGTCTTTGACGATCACCGGATACCTTCCCGGCAATCCAAAGCTCGTTACTCATTCGTTGAGGCTAGACTGATCTATAGTTACGCCTGGCCCCATCGTAGTTGACAAAGTAACTTTCTTCATATACACACCCTTGCTCGATGCCGGCTTGGCCTTTTTCAGATCCGCCAACAATGCTTCCAGATTCTCACGCAAAGCTTTGACGTCAAAGCTTACCTTGCCTATAGTGCAGTGGATGATTCCAGCTTTATCGGTGCGATAGCGTACTTGGCCGGCCTTTGCATTTCTTACTGCGCCCGCCACATCCGTGGTGACCGTGCCCACTTTGGGATTTGGCATCAGGCCGCGCGGTCCCAGGATAGGGCCCAATTGCCCGACGATACGCATAGCATCAGGCGTAGCGATGACCACGTCGAAATCAATATTGCCTTGTTTGACTGACTCCGCCAGATCTTCCATACCAACGACATCCGCCCCAGCCTCTTTGGCCGCGGAAGCTGCCTCCCCTTGGGCAAACACCGCCACCCTGACCGACTTGCCGATGCCATGGGGCAACACCGTTGATCCCCGCACCACTTGGTCAGACTTGCGCGGGTCTACGCCCAGGTTGACGCTCACATCCACCGATTCGGTAAATTTGACCGTAGACAATTCCTTGAGCAACTGCAAAGCTTCTTCAACATTGTAGGCTTTGGTTGAATCCACTTTTGCGCGGATCGTCTGCATTCGTTTGGACAAGCGCGCCATTTATACTCCCTCCACTTCGATACCCATACTGCGCGCCGTACCAGCGATAGTACGTACCGCAGCATCCATGTTGGCGGCAGTTAAGTCAGGCTGCTTGATCCTGGCGATCTCTTCAAGCTGTGCTCGGGTGAGCTTGCCGAGTTTAATTTTGTTCGGCGTTGCACTGCCTTTCTCCGCGCCAACTGCCTTCAACAGCAAAAAGGACGCTGGAGGAGTCTTAATAACAAAAGTAAAACTACGATCCGTATAAACGGTGATGATGACCGGCAAAGGCAACCCTCTTTCCATGCTTTGGGTTTGGGCATTGAACGCCTTGCAGAATTCCATGATGTTTACTCCATGTTGGCCTAATGCCGGACCGACTGGCGGGCTGGGATTTGCCTCTCCAGCCTTCACCTGTAATTTGACATAAGCTTTAACCTTTTTTGCCATGATTTCCTCATCTCAGTTGGGTATTGGCGCCTTAAGGCTCCCCTTAATATCAGCTTTAGGCTTTCTCCACCTGGCTGAAGTCAAACTCTACTGGCGTCGAGCGTCCGAAAATCAGCACGGATACCCGCAGCTTGTTTTTGTTGTAGTCCACTTCTTCAACTACTCCATTGAAATCCTTAAACGGCCCCTCAATGATCCTGACCACCTCACCTACTTCAAACAGCACCTTAGGTTTCGGTTTGCTCAAGCCCTCCTCGACCCGGGCCAGAATCGCCTCGGCCTCCCGGTCAGAAATCGGCGCCGGTTTCTCCGCTGTTCCTCCGATAAAACCTAATACATGCGGGACACTGCGCACCAAATGCCAGGTTTCATCGTTCATCTCCATCTGGACCAGCACATAACCGGGAAAAAATTTGCGGTCGGTCTTCCTTCTCTGACCCATCCGCATCTCGATAACTTCCTCCGTAGGCACCAAGATCTTGCCGAAAAATTTCTCCAGCCCCGCCTGCTTAATCCGCTCCTCTAAGGAACGCTTCACCTGATTTTCGTAGTTTGAATAGGTATGGACTACATACCAACGCATGGCCACTGTGCTTAACCCCCTTGGCCGGTGAGCAGACGCACTAACCATAGAAACAAAGAATCCAATAGCCACAAAATCAGTCCCACCACAAACACCATAACCACCACCGTCAATGTGGTATGGATAGTTTCTAGGCGGGTTGGCCACACAACTTTGCGAACCTCGGTGCGCGCTTCCTGAAAAAATGCCCAAAAACTGCGGCCAGATGGCGTGGCAAAGAACAAACCTGCAGATACCAAAGCAATGCCAACCATGGCCAGGGTGCGGTAGAGTAAAGAATATTCAGCATAAAAATAAAACCCCGCCACACCGATTATCAAAAAAACAGCCGCCAAGATCAGCTTAATAGAGTCAAAGAGAGAAAATGACGACTCTTGAGAATGTGCTTGCGCTGTCATGAACTGCTTACCTAAAGATGAGGGCAGACAAAAACAGAAAAAATGGCAGGCCAGGAGGGACTCGAACCCCCAACCTGCGGTTTTGGAGACCGCTGCTCTACCAATTGAGCTACTGACCTGTGTCGCTTCAATCTATCCAATAAGACACGATGATAAAGACCCAAAGCCCCAGAGACGGACGATTACTCGATGATTTTGGAGACGACGCCGGCGCCGACGGTACGACCTCCTTCACGA
>CAZZIP010000024.1:0-12650 GCA_964654415.1 uncultured Methylococcales bacterium
CTTGAAAAGCTCAAATGGATCTCCCGTCGAACATTGATAATCGCTGCTGGACTAGTAATTTTGGCTGTTGTCACTGCTTATTTGTGGAACGCCCTTCATCCACGCGATAACGAGGCCTGTCAGCCAGCCACGCCTGGTGAGGATTATGAAGCTGCTAACCCGCGCGATTTGCAGGGCAACTTGCGTAAGGATAGCTACTTTAGGGGAGGCGAAGAGTACACCATTGCTGAGAACGCCACCTTCACTGTACCGGAGGGCATCACCTTAATCATCGAACCCGGAGCACGGGTCAGGTTTGGCCGGGGCGCCAGGATGGTCGTAGAAGGGACACTCTCGGCCTGTGGTCGCGGCAATCGGCGCATCCTATTCACTGCGGATACGACCTCCGGCCAGCCTGGCTTCTGGGCCGGCATTGAGTTTCGTAACGCAGACCGTGATACAGTTATTGGCTATGCCACGATTGAGTTTGCTGGAAGGGACAACCATGCAGCTTTATGGGTCGAAGGAACCGATCTGCAAATTGAGGATCTGAAATTCTCCAGCAACCAGTGGTATGCCCTTAGCTTGGACCCGGATAGTTTCCCACGCCTGCGCCCACCTTTCGTTGTCGAGAATGGACCAACGGGATGGGAAATTCGTGGGGGCGTATTAAATAAAAGTCGGGAATGGGTAGGAACGCAGCCTTTCATCGTGAACGGCGTTGTTGAAGTCGGTGAGAAAGCCACTCTGACCATCGGGGCTGGGGCGTGGGTCAAGTTTCAACCCAATAGTGCACTTCGCGTGATAGGCGGGCTAAATGCTCAGGGCACGATGAATGAGCACGTCATCTTTACATCGGTCAACGATGGTACTGAAGAAACCGGCCCCGAGCCAGCGGAAGGCGATTGGGTAGGCCTCCAATTCGTTGGGCAGAAGGCCGAATCAGAACTGACCTTTGTTGAAATCCGCTACGCTGGCGGGGAAGCCCATGAACGTGGCTGCTTGTGGTTGAGCAATGCTGCACCGAAGCTGAGCAATGTCATTGTAAGCGACTGCGCAGGCTTCGCTCTCAGCACCGACCTGCTCTCCAACCCAATCATTGAAAATCTGACCCTCACTGAAACAGAGCCTCTGCGACGATGGGAACTGCGCCAGAGCAGGCTGGAAGGGGTGGCCAGCCGCCGCCTTTCGAAGCTATTCACGATGGATCAGACCCCTCTCTATCCGGTTTTGACGGGCTGGGTGGGCGTGAGCGAAAAGGCCAGCTTGACGATTGACCCAGGCGTTATTCTGCTTTTTGCTGGAGGCGATCGGTCAGGATTTTGGGCAGATGGTTCCCTTAAGGCCCAAGGGAGCAGCCAAGAACCCATCGTGTTGACTTCCTGGCGAGATCCCCAATTCAACCTTGTGGGGGGTGCCCAGCCTGGTGATTGGGGCGGTCTACATATCAAGAACAACAACCCAGACAAGGCCCTCTTGTCTTATGTGGAAATCCGATATGCCGGAGCTGTGGAAAACAGTTGCCTCTGGTTGCACCCGGCCTCGCCTAAGATCAGCCATCTCAAGATAAGCAATTGCGCTGCATATCCCATCAGCAGTGATGCTGCTTCCCGCCCCCAGGTGGAGGGATTGGATCTGAGCGATAATGTCCGCGCTAACCAGTGGGAGATTCGTCAGTCATCCCTGCAAGCACGCCAGGAGTGGAAATGGGAACCCCTGTTTAACGCAGATGGCACGCCTGTGATCCGGCAGATCACCGGGATCGTTACTGTTGAGCCGGAAGCTACCTTGAATCTCCAACCCGGACTCATCTTGAAATTCACTAATGGGGCAGGCCTGGTAGCAAAAGGGACCTTCCTGGCTGAGGGCACGGCTGAAAAGCCAATTCTCTTGACCTCCTGGCGCGATCCGGAAGGCGGTGGCGATGAAAGCGGTGCCCAGCCGGGCGACTGGGCTGGGGTGCTCTTCGAGGGTTCCCACACCACGAAGAGGCTCAACTTCGTAGAGATACGCTACGGGGGCCTAGCGGACCGTCAAATCAGTTGTTTATTACTAAATGGGGCTGCGCCATCCTTGACCAGTGTCAACGTGAACCGCTGTGGCTATTACCCGATCAGCAGTGATCTATCCTCCGAGCCAGTCATTAAAGACCTGACCTTATCTGATAGCTATCCCGCTAATGAGTGGGCCATCTGGGAGAGCAATCTCCAAAAGGGTCTCCAGCGCACCTGGAAGGCGCTATTCCAAGGGAATGGGAGTGGGCCGATCGTGCGTGTCGTATCAGGCTGGCTGACAATAGAGGAAAAGGCCAAGCTCTCCCTTGAGGAAGGTGTGGTGCTCAAGTTTGGCAAGGGGGTGGGCCTTTGGGTAAGGGGAACATTGGTCGCTGAGGGGCGCGCCGACAGTCCTGTGGTCATGACCTCCTGGCGTGATCCGGAATTCAGCTCTGAGACGGGTGTTCAGGCGGGTGACTGGATTGGAGTAGTCTTGGATAATGTTCAGAGCGACACCCGCTTGAGCCATGTCGAGGTGCGTTATGCGGGTGGAGAGGGCAATCAACGCGGTTCGCTTATCTTGACAGATTCTCGCCCTGTGCTTTCCGAAGTAACTATCAAGGATAGCGCCTGGTATCCCATCAGCGTGGACGCTAAATCTGCTCCTCAAATTGGACGTTTGACCTTGGGCGATAATTCCACATGGCAGGCCGTGGAAGTGCGGCGCAGCACCTTAGATGTGGTGGGTGAGACTGTTTGGTCGCCGTGGTACAACGCCGATAACCGGCCAGTAGTCCGGGTGATCGGGGGGATATTGGAGATCGACTCGGGAGCCACGCTACGCTTAGACCCGGGCGTAATCATCAAGTTTGACACCAACGGAGGCCTGGACGTGTACGGTGGGCTCCTAGCGACCCAGGCTGTGCTGACCTCCCTTCACGATGATGACTATGGTGGCGATACCGATGGAAATTCATCTGGCGAACGGTCCTGGCTAGGTGTGCGAATTCATGGGCGCCAACTCACACGCCTTGATGACTCGTTGATTCGCTATGCCCAAACAGGGATATGGTTAGAGGGAGCTGGGCCTTTAATTAACGACACCCGTATTGAAGACTGCTGGGTGGAGGCCTTAAGCGCCGATATTGGGTCTACCCCGGAAATTGCCAATCTGACCCTGGTCCGCAACGCCATCAACGGTATGGTGGTTCGGGCAGGAGTGCTTCCAGAGGGAGAAACGCGCTGGAAGATAATCGGTTCCTCTGAAAATCAGGTTGTTCGGGTGCTGCAGAGCGTTTTGGTGATCGGGATTAATGCCCGGCTGATTATAGATCCAGGTGTTGTCGTTAAATTCTCCCCCCAGGGAGGCCTGATTGTGGAGGGTCAACTACGTGTGGGTGAGCCGGAGGGCCCCCTGGTTAGCTTGACAGCCCTGGCCGATGATACTGCCGGAGACACAGATAATAGCACCCAGCCCCCCAATCGGGGCTCCTGGTTGGGGATCGTGGTGAATCCCAACAACACAAATGCACGACTTGCGCTATTCAGCACCCAGATACGTTTCGCAACCATTGGCCTGTACCTTACAAATATGCCCGAATGGGAGTTTAAGGGGCTGACGATTTCTGACAGCCAGCTTTATGGCCTCTCCTGTGACGCCATCTCTCTCTTCCTGCCTGGAGAGACCAGCATTATCCTAAGCAACAATGGTGCAGAGACCCTGAGTTGCCCAACCCCTGATCGCCAGGAGGGGATGCGATGAATGTACCTGATACGGACCTGGGGATCATCAATGTCGCCGGCCAATCATTGATCCGGTTGGGACGGGTTCCCGAAGGAAATGATTGGGTGCTCCCCCATCCGGCTGTTTCCGCCCACCATGCCACCTTAACCTTAAACCCTGATGGCAACTGGTGGGTGACGGACCTGGGTAGCGATCACGGCACCTACGTCAATAACCGACGTGTTGGGCCGGGAGGTTCACCTATTGCCCTAGAACAAGACACGCTGTGGATTGCACCATACGCTTTGCGCCTGAGCACAGACACAGATAACTGTCAACCAAGACCAGCGCACCTACGCCTAGATGTCCTCAACCTTCAACGTAAGGTGGGCACAAAAACTTTGGTGGATCTGCGAGGAACGCCACTCTCATTTAAACCCGGAGAATTCATTGCCATTGTAGGCGGCAGTGGCGCTGGAAAATCCACATTACTGAAAGCGCTCCTTGGGATGGACACTATTCAGGGGCACGGTCGGAATGGCGATGTTTACTTCAACAATCAACTCTTGATTCGCGGATCAGATGTCCATGCCTTTGCCCCCCTTAACACGATCGTGGGATATGTTCCCCAGCAGGATGATAGTCTTCACCTGCAGCTATCGGCCCGTGAAGCATTGGACTTTGCCGCTCGTCTTCGCTTTGCCTCCGATCTGGATAAACGGGAGCGCCTCAAGCGAGTTGAATACGCTCTGAAGACCGTCAAACTAGACCGAGAGGAACTTCAACTCAAGCCGATCGCTCAACTCAGTGGTGGTCAACGCAAACGGGTTAACATAGCAATGGAGTTAGTTGCTGAACCGCGCCTGCTTTTCCTTGATGAACCGACATCAGGCTTGGATCCCGGCCTTGATTTAGAGGTTATGAGTCTGCTGAAGGGATGGGCTAGGGGTGGGGATAGTCCAGGTCTCGCCCAACCTGCGGACCCGAAAACGATTGTCTTGATTACCCATGCGACAGAAAACGTACGCCTCTGTGATTACATTGTATTTATGGGGGGACTACGTATTGCAGGCGAAGAACGCGGTGGGAGCGTCCTGTATTTCGGTCCGCCCGGTGGCCCTGCCTGCGAATTCTTTGGTAAAGAGACTTTTTCTGAGGTATATCAACTGGTTGAGAATCCAGATGTGGCCGCATACTTCCACACCAAACTTACTACCGAACCCCGATGGAATCAGGCTATCTGGGATCGTAGCCGTTCCTCCCAAGATATTCAGGAAAGCCAGCGCTTAGAAGCGCTACAAGAACCATTCATAAGGGAGCGAATGCCTCTGGACTTAAAGAAAATCCGTCATCAACTTACAATTCTTACCTCCCGATACTGGCTTCTTTTGCGGCGTGATCGGGGTGCGTTCTTTTTTCAACTCCTTCAAGGAGCATTGGCAGCGATATTGTTATGGGGGGTTGCGGCTCAAGACGCCTTTACTGCCGCTGGTATACGGGAGGCACCTACGACGATGTTCATTTTGAGCATCGCTGCCACCTGGCTGGGCATATTGAATGCATCCAAAGAGATTGTAAGGGAGCGACGCATCTTTGGACGAGAGCGCCGCTATGGGGTCGGACCTATCCCTTACGTGCTTTCAAAAATTCTCGTGTTGGGGGGCCTGGGTTTGTGGCAAATGGCTACTTTGGAAGCTATCACGCTCTATCGGTTTGCGCCGGAAAGCCGTATGGGCACACTTGGCAGACAATTGCCCAATGTATTCCAGCCTCTTATATCCCTTGATCTTGAGTGGTTTGTTACATTGGAACTGATGCTGTTGGCTGGAATCTGCCTAGGGCTATGCATCTCCGCATTTGCACGGTCCTTAGATCAAGCTACCTTGCTGGTGTTCCCCGCCATGTTGATCCAGGTCTTGCTGGCAGGCTTGCTCTTTGATGTAGGCCCCTTTGCCTGGCTGGCTTTCACCCACTGGGGTATGCAGGCGCTCGGCAATAGCCTCAATCTCCAGGAACTGTTTACTATTGCCGGCAAAGCGACTGACCCGATTCTGGACAAGTTAGATTTCGCCAGCAACGGTTTCACCCTGCTCGGAAACTGGCTGGCCTTATTAGGTTTTTGTATTGCCTTGACCCTATTGGCGTGCTGGCGGCAAAGCTGGAAGGATAAAGCGCGGATACCAGAAGATTAGCCAGATGCCCGACTGAAACTTACTTTTATAAGGAGACTACCCCATGGAATGCCCAAATTGTGGTACTGTCAACGATGACGCCTATCGGTTCTGCATGAAATGTGGCACCAAGCTGATAGCGGAGGCTGAAGCATCGGCCACAGAACTCTCTGAACACCTCGCTGGAGTTCCCCAAACACAACCTGTGGCCCATCCTACCGGTCCGCAGCCCGCTCTTCAGCGTTATTACCAGCCACTGCCTCAGCATCAAGCGCTACAGCCCCCTTCTCTTAAAATCAGCTTTCCTCAGCGCCAACTTTTCGGTGCCCCCCGGCTCAGTGCTCTCAATATCTGGGGGCCATTTGCTGGCTACGGTACTCGCCGTCATCATGTAGCATGGCTAATGGATGGACAAGGGCCTCAGGCGGAGGCATTGATCTCCAAGGTGGAAACGAAATTCAAAGAACGCCAGATCCCCAATACGACCGTCACCCAGGAAGTACTGGTGGCGCGCGGCCTGTTGGTGGAAAATCGGCCCTACTTCATCTTACGTCGCGGTCTGGTCAGTGTAGCCTTATACATCCGTCAGTTCGGTCGTGACCTGTTCATTTCGCTGGCTGCTTACCTGAAATCGCCTATTAGCAATTTCCGTGTGCTGATCCTATTCCTAATGTTGCTTTTCCAGGGCTACGTGCTCTTCATTTACCCGAATTCGGTTAACAGCGCGATTGAACGCACCTTCAGAGGGCTTAATTTGTTCGGCGGAACGGTTCCGGACCTGCGTGACTTACTGATCCTGCTCTGTATTGTCGGCCCCTTGGGGGCGCTCATTTCACTGGTATTGGTTCTGTTCCTGTGTTTCAGCCTCTATAAATGGCTCACGGAGAGGGATTTTTTCGCGGCTTTACGGGTGCAGCCTAATGAATTCAACGAAGACGACTTAATGGCCATGATGAAAGCTGTTGAACAGACGGTCCGCATATCCCTGGATGAGATTGGTTTGAATCCGGACGATCTTAAGCCGGCTGGCCGTATGGATCGCCAGCGTATCATTTGAAACTGGTTTGAAAACCTGAGCGTATTCGCAAGGAGGCTTGAGATGCAGGCGAAGTTCTGTGGCACCTGTGGGGCACCGCTTGGGGCCGGGCACAAGTTCTGCCCGCGCTGTGGGGCTGCGGTAGCCCACCTGGCCCCTCCACCTCAGGTCGCTGCCAGGCGCCAGGGGAGGCCAGGACAACGCTGGGTAGTGTCAGGTGCGTTGATGCTGGTGGCGGGAGTGGCAGTTGTCGTGATTCTGTTCGTAGCATTCCGACGCTTTACAACGACGTCGGTGTCGCCGCAGACGACGCTCGCCACCCCCTCATTGCCTTCAGAAGCGTCTATTATGGAAGCGACCAACACGGAGCAGGTGCCGGTCACCGCGACGGCCAGTCACCCAGACAGTGCGCTCTCACCGACCCCATTCACAGCGACGCCGGTCGCTATCGCTGTGGTGTCCCCGACCCCTACACGGCCACCAACTTCTACAGCCACACCGACTCCCACAGTCCCGCCCACCGCTACTCGGACGCCGCTCCCAACCTCAACGCCCACTGCTACCCCCTGTCAGGTTGTACCCAACGGGGCATTTGCTAACCTGTGGCCGCGCTACAAGGCGGGATTGGGCTGTCCTCGCAGTTCGGTCCGGACGATCTACACGGCCTACGAGCGGTTTGAGCGAGGCTGGATGCTGTGGGATAGCAGCAGCCGCACAATTCGGGCGGTCTATGCTGGAGGGCGCTGGGACCTATTCCGAGATCAGTGGCAGGAGGGTATGGACGAATACAGTTGCGGCGGGCCACCTTCGCCGCCGACGCCGAAGCGTGGATTCGGCCTGGTGTGGTGTCGGAATGAGAACGTCAGGGCTCAACTTGGCAATGCTGTTATCAGCGAGGAGGGTGGGGAGAGCCTAGTTCAGGACTTTGAGGGGGGCAGGATCTGGAGATGGCAGAAGACGGGCGAGGTATTCGTCTTCTACAGTAACGGCAACTGGGAGTACACCCGATGAACCAGCCGGTTCGCCATCGTGCACAGGCTATACTTGGGGTGCGGCAAGCCTTATTCGTGACCTGCTCGGGGCTGGGGCTTGTGCTCACCACATGCTCACTTATGCCGCGCGGGACACCTGCCCCCACCGGGGCGCCGCCGACCTTCGTCTCCCCGCTGCCCAATGAAGCGACGGTGCCTGATGCTCCCATGGAGACACCGCAGGCAACGGTACCGGCAGGCGACGACACCAGCCTGGTAGCCGTGGCTACTGCTGACGAGCATCCGACCTCTCATCCAGGCGCGCCCCCATCTGCCACCAGAATTCCAGTGATCGCCACCAATCGGCCGAAGCCCACGCTGCCGCCCCCTATAGATACGCCAACTCACCAGCCAATCCCGTCGCCTGTCTCGCTGATCCCGCCAGCCGGGGTCCGAGTCTATGAGACGAGCCTGGTCCTGAATACGTACGGCTACCAGAACGCGCTCGTACCCAGTGCTCCGGATGACCCGATCTATCCGTATCCCCGCCTGGACTTCGCGGCTGTAAGCGGGCCGGCCCCGGTCAGTTACCAGGCGGTGGTGCTGGAGAACGCCTATGTTCAGGTGATTATCTTGCCGAAGCTAGGCGGGCGGATTATCCGTTGGACGGATAAGACAACCGGCCGGGTATTGACTTACCAGAATCCAGTGATCAAGCCGACGCGGTGGGGCTATCGCGGCTGGTGGTTGGCGACCGGCGGCTTTGAGTGGTGTTTGCCTGTTGAGGAGCATGGGCTGAATGAATACCGCCCCTGGACCTATGTCGTCCATGGCACCAGTGTCACCGTGAGCGACCACGAGGACCGTACCGGGTTGGACGTGTCGGTGACCGTCAGCCTGGATGGAAGCCACAGTTGGCTGGTGCTACAGCCAGAGGTGACGAACAAGACCACGGAGGCGCAGCCGCTCCAATTCTGGATCAATGCGATGCTCAGCCTGGCGCATAACCGCGCCGGTGATGGCATTCGCTTTACCCTGCCGGCCGCCCAGGTGATGATCCATACGACCGATAACGGCGACCTGCCCGGGCCAGGCGGCGTGATCAACTGGCCGGTCCCAGGCCGCGATTTAAGCACTTACGCCAATTGGTACGGCTATCTGGGTTTCTTCGCTGATCCGGTCACCGATGGCTACGTTGGTGCCTACGATACCAGTGCCGACCAGGGCGTCGTGCGCATCTTTCCGCCGGGCGTGGCCCCAGGCGTCAAGGTCTTCGGCGGCAAGGGGCTGGATCCGGGGATGTGGACTGACGACGACAGCACGTATTTTGAGCTGTGGGGCGGGTGGACGCGTACCTTCTGGGCCACAGGCACATTGCCGCCGGGCGGGCGGATAGCCTGGACTGAGCGCTGGTATCCGCTGACCGGGCTGGCCAGCGGCTTTGATTATGCCAATGCGGAGGCTGCCCTGCGCCTGGATGATCGCGGCGATATAGTGTGGGTGGGCATTGTCCCCAGCCACAACTTATTGGGCGCGCGGGCGGTGCTGTTCCAAGAAGGGCAAGTGATGGCCGAGTGGCGGGTGACCGCCGGGCCTGGGCGCGCCTTTAGCGCACTCTGGCCAAAGACCGGCACGGGCGGCATGGGTCTGCGCCTGCTTGATGCTCAAGGCCAGGTGTTGGCACAAATGGGGATGTTGCCATGAACGTGTGGTTGATGATCTTGTTGGGATTGTCGTTGGGGAGGGGTGCCATGGCTATTGTGGCATATTGGGGGATTCGCCAGTCCCACATCCTCACTGCTGCACGACCGATCATCAGTTCAGGGGAGGCTTGAGATGCAGGCGAAGTTCTGTGGCACCTGTGGGGCACCGCTTGGGGCCGGGCACAAGTTCTGCCCGCGCTGTGGGGCTGCGGTAGCCCACCTGGCCCCTCCACCTCAGGTCGCTGCCAGGCGCCAGGGGAGGCCAGGACAACGCTGGGTAGTGTCGGGTGCGTTGATACTGGTGGCGGGAGTGGCAGTTGTCGTGATTCTGTTCGTAGCATTCCGACGGACCGCCCCGGTAGCGGCGCCAGCTCCGGAAGTAACGCCCGCTCAGCCTACTGCGACGCCAGCCGTAACCGAGGTCCCCATGCTGCCGATGCCGAATGCCACGCAGACGAGAAGGCCTCCCCCGACTGCGGTCGCACTGCCGGGCCTCACCGTATCTCCCCAGGCTGCGACTGCACCGCCCCAGGTCGTCACTGCGACGCCTGCGGCTCAGATACCTAGAATCTACGATTTTTCTGCCTGCCTTCAGCCCTGCGATGGAAGCAATGCAGTTACCGTCCTTCCGGAGGGGACAACCAGAGTCTACGCGCAATGGAAGTTTGAAAACATTCCAATAGGCGCGCATTACGTTCGCACCTGGACGATGAACGGTCAGGAATGGGTAAGATATGACTGCACCTGGCCCGGGCCGGTGACAGGGATGGGGCAGGTGACCCTGAGAGAGCCTGGGGGACTGCATTCAGGCACCTGGGTCGTCACGATCTCTGTGGACAACCAGGTGTTATTGCGTGGGGCCGTCAGGGTTGAAGGGAACTGGAATTATTGGGCCCCGGCTGGTGTGTTCAATACCTGTTATTGACCCATCCGATGAGGTCAAACTGGAACGGACTTACACTAATCCGATCTATTCGGCCGATTTTCCCGATCCCTTTGTCTTGCGCGTGGGCGATGTGTACTACGTCTATGCAACGAACGTGGACGAAATCAACGTGCCGGTGCTGCGCCTGTCCGCCGATTTCGCTGATGCCGACTTGCTCGGTGATGCCTTGCCGCAGTTGCCTGCCTGGGCCGCCTCAAATCAGAAGCTCACCTGGGCGCCTTCCGTTTTACAACGCGGTGATAAGTATATCCTATACTACACCGCGCGCTATCGCAAAGTTGGCCTGCAGTGCATTTCCTATGCTGTGAGCGACCGGCCTGAGGGCCCTTTCCAGGACAACTCGACTGGGCCGTTCATTTGCCAAACTGAGCTGGGCGGCTCCATTGACCCCAGCCCGTTCGTCAATGACGACGGCAAAGCCTACCTGTTGTGGAAGAACGATGGCAATTGTTGCGGCAAACCGGTGGGGTTGTGGATGCAGCAGTTGAGCGACGACGGCCTCACGATCGTCGACGATCCGACCGAACTCATCCGCAAGGACCAACCCTGGGAGCACCCGCTGATCGAAGGCCCGGCGATGGTCAAGCACGACGGCAGATATTACCTATTCTATTCAGCCAATTGGTGGGAGAGCCGTGAATATGCTGTCGGCTATGCCGTTTGCGAATCGGTGGTCGGCCCATGCGTCAAGCCTCAGAATGAACCGATCTTCGCCGCCAAGGGCACAGTCATGGGCCCGGGTGGTCAGGAGTTCTTCACCGACGCGCACGGTAACCTGTGGATGGCCTATCATGCCTGGACAGCCCCGGACATTGGCTACCCCAACGGCTCACGTAGCCTGCGTATTGACCTCGTGACCTTCGTCGACGGCAAGCCGGTCATCCATGGCCCGACGGACACTCCTCAGCCGCTGCCCTCGCCAAAGACTCTGACCGCTACGCCAGGGACATCTACAGCTACACTATAAGATAAGAATCGTGTGCGCGCCCAGCCCGATGCCAGTTCGCATATCTTGGGCCTTATCTCGCTGGGTTGAAGAGGTTGATATTATAGACCAGCACAAGAGCGTGCCGCTATCGCCTCCAAGCAGTCGCTGACCTCTCCGACTCGGCGTTGTACTCCCTGATGGCCGAGATTTGCTGGCAGCCCACTGTCATGACGAACGGTAACGGCCTGAGATACAGAAGCCCGCTTTATCAGCCTCCGGGTGCGCCAGGGAGGTGATTTCAAGCTGGCCTGGGCATGAGAGCAGTTCTGAGGCTCACAGCGGTTTGGCGAAAGCGCGGGCATTGACCCGGCGGTAGCCCAGCGACTCCAGGAACCCTTGCCAGGCTGCCGTATCCTCGTAGAGGGGTTCCCAGGAGGGGGTCACGATGCTGTCCACCCCGTCCAGGTGGGTGAGAAGAAAGCGCTCAACCCCTTCCCACACGGCTCTGAGCGTGGCATCGGTGCGCGGGTCTTGCGAGCGGGCCCAGTCATAGAGGTAGCATTCCCAAGCGATTCAGCCAACTGTGCGTGCGCTCAACCACCTAGCACCGCGCCCGATAGCCGGGGACCTCCCGTTTCGCTTGGGCCGCTGTACCCCGTGCCGCGATGAGCGCGCGCACCCTAGCAACGTCGTAGCCCTCATCCAGGCATAGGTGCCATGGCTGCCCAAGCGTGGGCTAAGGACGTTCCACCCACTTCTTATGCCGATTGGCCCCAGCGCTAGCCAGCCTGACGGGAATACCGGGGCCTTTCGCCCTAGCCTCCGTGTTGGGGCGAAAATGGGCTTTCCTTACCTTTGTGCACCGGCCGAAGCGCGTCAGGGCGAGTGAAGCGAGTGCGCAGCATTAAAAACCCTTGACGCGCGCAGGCCTGGTATGCCGTTTCCGCCAAAACCTCTGGGCAGATCAACTTAGAGCGTTCTGCGTGTTCTGTGCTTATCCCTGGGACTGTCAAGGGCAGAGGTGCCAAGCGGTTCTCATAGGTGTCAGATAGGTGTCAAGAAGAAGATTGGGGGGCTTATCCTACGCCAGATATGGGGGCCTGGTGAGGATAAGCCCCTTTGTGTCGGGGAAATCCGGCTGAACTACCTGAAAGTGATGAAAGGCGCAAGGGTCTCGTGGGACTCTCTATTAAATCCAT
>CAZZIP010000025.1:0-11555 GCA_964654415.1 uncultured Methylococcales bacterium
GCTTGTTCATGTCTTCAAAGCGCTTGTCGATCGCTTCAAAGCGCTTGTTCATGTCTTCAAAGCGCTTGTTCGTGTCCACCCGCATTTCTTCAAAGCGCTGCTCCATCAACTCAAATCCCTGGCGCATCAACTCCCGCTGGTGCTTGAGCTCCTCCTCCACCCGCACCATGCGCTCGCGAAGCTCAATCTCATACACCACAGGCGGCCTGCCCAACGATAATTCAGCCAACCACTCAGCTAAATGCGCCTTGATGAATTCAATGTCTTCTTGCGCTAACATTGGATGTAAAAAATTCTGACAACCGATTTATAACAGTTTGACCAGGGTCGCCACCACCCCCACCGCCAGCACCATCAGACTGCCTAATTTGATGAGCATGCGGTATTCTAAGTCTTTAAGGTCGCGTTCGAATTTTTCTTCCAGACCTTTGACGTCGCCCTCGGCCTTGTCCCGAAGCTCTTTGACGTCGCGTTTGAGTTCGGCCCGAAGCTCCTCGATATCGCGTTTGAGTTCGGCCCGAAGCTCCTCGATATCGCGTTTGAGTTCGGCCCAAAGCTCCTCGATATCGCGCTTGAGTTCGGCGCGGACTTCTTCGATCCGACGCTGAAGTTCAGCGATATCGCGCTTGAGTTCGGCGCGGACTTCTTCGATCCGACGCTGAAGTTCAGCGATATCGCGCTTGAGTTCGGCGCGGACTTCCCCGATGCTGCGCTCCAAATCGGCAATATCCTGCTTAGTGGCTAAATGCGCCTCAAACAATTCGGCTTCCGCCTCAGCTAGAGCTTCGGCCTGCTGCTCGCTAAATCCTGCCTCCTTCAAGCGTTTGGCAAACTTTAAAGTGTCAAACGCTACTGCGCCCATTACCTAGCTCCTAAAAAATGCCACATCGCCCCCACTCCAGTGAAAATCCCAAATCTGCTGCCAATTTTTTCCTAGCCAATTTTAGTCTGAGGCCACAGGGATTGCCAATTTATTGATGGGAAACGAAACTGCTTTATCTTTCTTGTCGGGCAAAACCAGAATGACAACGCAAAACGGGACCGGCAGGCCGAGCAAGGAGGAAAAAGCATTTTGCGGCACCGCTCGCATTGCTGCAGCGTAAGCCGGGTTTGACCAAGCGCTCGCGATTGGTCGATGAGTTTGGCGGTGGTTTGATCGATATCGAGCCAGGGAAGTTCTGTCAGC
Source organism: uncultured Methylococcales bacterium (assembly GCA_964654415.1). GTDB lineage: Bacteria > Pseudomonadota > Gammaproteobacteria > Methylococcales > Methylothermaceae > Methylohalobius. The sequence goes on from CAZZIP010000025.1 coordinate 1,187, forward strand.
CAGCTTCGGAGTTGGTTGGAATCGGTCGGGCAGGGATCGATTTGGGCAGAACGCCGGATTCCAAGTATAGGGTAGTTTGAGAAAAAGAGAGTCGGCCTGTAAGCCGGGTTCTGTCGAGGGCAATCATTCCTCTTGAGCGCACATCGCTGCGCGCCTCTAGCGATCCACCCGGGAGCGCCGTGCGGGCCGCACGTAGGGATATTCCCTAGCTCCTCTATTTGATCTTGCTCCAGGTGGGGTTTGCCGTGCCGCGGACTGTTGCCAGCCGCGCGGTGCGCTCTTACCGCACCGTTTCACCCTTGCCTGTGCCCAAAGGCCATCGGCGGTCTATTTTCTGTGGCACTTTCCATCGCCTCGCGGCGTCCAGGCGTTACCTGGCACCTTTGCCCTGTGGAGCCCGGACTTTCCTCCCCCGCATGGCGGGAGCGATTGCCCAGCCGACTCTCTCTAATATTGAACCACAAATCTTAAGGCAAAGTTTTAAGTTTTTGCGATTTCCCGCCGGGCTAGGGCGGTGCGATAGAGGGTTTTGTGAGGCGCACCGGTGATCTTCTCCGCCAGGGAGACGGCGGTGCTTAAGGGGCATTCCTTAAGCAAAAGGTCCAAGATGCGAAGTTGCTGCGGGGTCAGGTCCTCTGGGGGAGGCGAGGGTGCCCCTTGAACCAGCAACACAAATTCGCCTTTTTTCCATTCCGGCTGATGCTGGAAAAGCCCAGGGGCTTCTCCCACCGAGGTGAAGATCAGTCGTTCATTGCGCTTGGTGAGCTCTTTGGCAATGACCAGAGGGCGCGATGGAGGAAAGACAGCAGCCAGGTCCGTAAGGCAATCCTCCAGGCGGTGGCTGGATTCATAGAACACGATGGTGCGTGGTTCGGCGCGTAACCGTTCCAGATATGCGCGGCGGGCGCTTTGGGTACGGGGCAGGAAACCCTCGAAGACGAAGCGCTCGGTGGGAAGTCCTGCAACCGACAAGGCAGCGACGGCGGCGCAGGGTCCGGGAACGGGGATTACTGGAATGTTAAACTGATGGGCGGCAGCCACCAACGGGAAACCTGGATCGCTGATGAGCGGCGTGCCCGCGTCAGAGACCAGAGCGATGTTCCGGCCGCTTTGGAGTTGTTCAATCAACGCGCGGGTTTTGGCCTGCTCGTTGTGGACATGCAACGAACAGGTGGGAGTGGGGATGCCATAATGGTCAAGCAGTCGCCGCACGTGGCGGGTATCCTCAGCCGCGATCAAATCCGCCTGACGCAAGATTTCCAACGCCCGCACAGTGATGTCGCTCAAGTTGCCGATCGGCGTGGCGACGACATATAACCTACCTGAGATCTGCATCATTCAGTGGGTGGTCACAGTCCCTCGGCCTCCGAGTCGCTGAGTCAGCTTACGGTAAGCCAGATAACACCACTGGCGCATTACCAACCAGTAGATTCCTATAAGAAGTTTGCCTATCGTCAAGTAACCCGAGATGTATTTCATAAGATGCTTTTTTACCTGTGATGCCTATCACAATTATTAGCAGGTTTTGCGCCAGGATAAATTCTCATTGAATTGCAAACGCTTAGGTTTAGGGAATCCGGCTTGATGGAAAAAAATTTGACGGAATTTATAGAAAATTGTCACCGCTTGATCCAGAAGGCGTCAATCTAATCGTTGGGCGTGACAGCACAATGAAAAAAACCTGCTTCCATTTTCCTTAAGACGGCCTTGGTTTACCATTGTTGCGGTTTCACTCTAACTTGGAGGGGTTCCAATCCGATGACGACGCCTACCGTTTTACCCGCCTGGCAATCCTTAGCCGAACATCGCCGCGAAATCGAAGGTCAACACCTGCGCGACTGGTTTAACCGCGATCCAGACCGCTTCCAGCGTTTTTCCCTGGTGTTAGGAGACATTCTGTTTGACTTCTCCAAAAACCGGATTACCGACAAGACCTTGGGGCTGCTCGTCCAACTGGCCGAGCAATGCGGCTTGGCGGCGCGCATCGAGGCCATGTTCAACGGCGACAAAATCAACCTCACTGAGGAGCGGGCGGTTTTGCACGTGGCCCTGCGCAACCGGTCCGGACGGCCCGTGCAGGTAGAAGGTCGAAACGTAATGCCGGACATACGCCGGGTTTTGGACAAGATGCGCCGCTTCACTGATCAGGTACGCAGCGGCCAGTGGCGAGGTTTTAGCGGTAAGCCAATCACGGATGTGGTCAATCTCGGAATCGGCGGTTCCGATTTGGGGCCCCGGATGGTGACTTATGCGCTGACTCCTTATCACAAAAAAGACCTTAGGGTCCATTTCGTTGCCAATGTGGACGAGTCCGATCTTTTGGAAGTCCTCAAGGGCTTGAAGCAGGAAACTACTTTATTCCTGGTAGCTTCGAAAACTTTCACTACTCAGGAGACCATGACCAATGCCCACTCCGCTCGGGATTGGCTGCTCACCGGTGCAGGCGGTAACTTAGATGCTATCGCCCGGCATTTTATTGCCATCTCCACCAACCGTAACGCGGTCCAAGCGTTCGGTATCGACCCGGAGAACATGTTTGAGTTCTGGGATTGGGTCGGCGGACGATATTCCCTGTGGTCAGCAGTGGGTCTATCCATTGCTCTGGCAGTGGGCATGGATTGCTTTGAGGAATTATTACAGGGTGCGTTCGAGGCGGATGAACACTTTCGTACCACCCCTTTCTCCCGCAACATTCCGGTGATCATGGGGTTGTTGGGGGTCTGGTACGTCAATTTCTTTGCCGCAGAATCCCACGCTATCCTGCCTTATGATCAATATTTGCGCTACTTCCCCGATCACCTCCAACAACTCGACATGGAGAGCAATGGCAAGCGCGTGAATCTCTTAGGGAAGACAGTGAATTATGCTACCGGACCAATAGTTTGGGGGCAGGTGGGTACCAACGGCCAGCACTCTTTTTTCCAGTTGCTCCATCAGGGCACCCATCTGGTCCCTTGCGATTTTCTGGTTGCGGCCGAGAGCCATCATGAGTTGGGGGAGCATCATGCGATTCTGCTGGCCAATTGTCTGGCCCAGGCCGAGGCGTTGATGAAGGGCAAGACTGAGGATGAGGCGCGGGCAGAGCTTGCCGCCTTGGGACTGCCCGAGGACAAGCTCAAACTGCTGGCGGCAGCCAAGACTTTCCCAGGCAACCGCCCCTCCAATATGTTTTTGTTCAAAAAACTGACCCCCAAGACCTTGGGTAGTCTGATTGCTCTGTACGAGCACAAGATTTTCGTCCAGGGAGCGATCTGGAACATCAATTCATTCGACCAGATGGGGGTAGAATTGGGCAAACAGTTGGCTAAGGCGATTCTGCCTGAACTTGAGGGGGGAAGGATCGGCGAGCACGACGCTTCTACCCGCGCTTTGATCGAAACTTGCCTGCGCTGGCGGGGGAGGTGACCTTACCCGCGCGCAGTTTTATCTAGCGCAAAGGCAGGAGTAAAAACGCTTGCTTTGGCTGGTGCCGACTGCTAGAGTACATTAGCATATCCTAATTATCGGACCGCTATCCGAAGGTTGAAGAGGAGAGCCATTGTGACTGACAAGATTGATTTGAAACGGCGGCAGCTTTTACAGGCGATCGGAGTTGGGACGGCTGTCCTGACAGCTTCCCGGGCTTTCCCTGTGGCGCTCAAAAAAGACGCATTCAAACAGGTAGGTCCTAAGCCGGGATTCTCCCCAGACGTGGAAATCGATTTGACCGCCAAAGTGGATCAGGTCTCTATTCTGCCTGGGGCGCCGACCCGCGTTTGGCGCTATGAGGCCAAGCTAGTCAAGGGCGACGCTGATGCTGTGATTCCTTTGAAAGACATTTACTTAGGTCCCATCCTTAAGTTCAAAACCGGACAAAAAGTTCGTATTCGCCTGCATAACCTTTTGCCCCAAGAGCATACTACCCACTGGCACGGCGTCCATACCCCTTCCGAGATGGACGGCCATCCCCTTTACCAGATCGGGCCGGGGCAAACTTATGTCTATGAATTCGAAATCAAAAACCGCGCCAGCACCAACTGGTACCACACCCACGCTCACCATGCGACCGCTGCCCAAGCGTATGCTGGGCTTGCCGGATTGTTCATCGTCGAGGACGCAGAGGAGCAAAAGCTTCCCTTGCCGCGCGGGGAATACGATCTGCCCATCGTGATCCAGGATAAGACTTTTACTTCAGACAATCAGCTTTGGTACGACAACCGGGGGCCGATCGCGGTCATCGGATTCTTAGGCGAGCGCATCCTGGTCAACGGTAAGCCGGATTTCGCCATGGAGGTGGAAAACCGCGCCTATCGTTTCCGCGTCCTCAACGGCTCCAATTCGCGCGTCTATAAGCTTGCCTGGAGTGACGGCGAACCCATCACCGTGATCGGCAGCGACGGCGGTCTTCTGGAAAAGCCGGTGACTCGCCCGTATCTGATAATCTCACCGGGGGAGCGCTACGAGCTGTGGCGCGATTTTGCCGGTGCCAAAGGGCAAGAAGTGGTGCTTTTGAGTCTGGAGTATTCCGGCGTCATGCCGATGATGTACGAGCAGCATATGCAGATGATGGCCAGCCACGGTGGGATGATGGGCGAGATGGGCATGGGAATGATGGAAGGAATGGGAGGGATGGGGATGATGATGAGGCACATTCCCGCCGGCAGCCGTTTTCCCATCGCCCGCTTTTCCGTCACCCGTACCGCGCAAAGCAATCTGGAACTGCCGGACAGGCTGCGCAGCTTGCCGCGCTACCGGATTGAAGACACCGCCAATCCCAACCAGCCGCGGCCCGTCGCCATCGGCAACCGCGGCCGTAGGTTTACGCTCAATGGTAGAAGCTTTGAAATGACCGAGGCCCTGCCGGAAGAAACCATCCCGCTGAATACCTTGCAGCTTTTAGAAATCTTCCACTTCCACGGCGAGGAGGGAGGGCATAGTCAGATGGCCCCTGGGGCCCAAACGATGGATCACAACGTCCGTGGCGGTGATCAATGCATGATGGGAATGGGGAGGGGGAGAATGATGGAGGGTATGGGAATGGCCCAAATGATCGACATGGCCCATCCCATCCATTTTCACGGCGAGTATTTCCAAATCATCGAACGTACCCCCCCGACTGGAAACGGCATCCACAGCGGCGCTGGCTACGAAACGGTCAAAGACGGCTTTGTGGATGAAGGCTTTAAGGACACGGTGTTGATCATGCCCGGCGAGCGTATCCGCCTGATCATGCCGTTTCGCGATTACAAAGGGCTGTTCGTGTACCACTGCCACAACCTGGAACACGAAGACGCCGACATGATGCGCAATTTCAAGGTGGTGTAATTTAGCGGGGCGCGTCGTAGCGTTCGGCGCGCCCGCATGGGGACAGAACGATCTGCCACAGTTGCAAGTGCCTGGCGCGGAAAGCGCCGGCAAAGCTTAAGAGATAAAAGCGCCACATCCGGTAGAAACGCTCGCCGTAGCGTTCGCGCAAGGTGGGCCAGTTGGCCTCGAAATTGGCATACCAGGCGAGCAAGGTGCGCTCATAGTCAGGACCGAAGTTCTGCAAGTCTTCCACGATGCACCGCCCTTCCATAGCTTTGCCTAACTGGGTCAGCGAGGGAAGCATTGAGTTGGGAAAGATGTAGCGCGTCACCCAGGGATTGCCGTGGTTGGAAGAGACGTTGGCGCCGATGGTGTGGAGCAAAAATAAGCCGTCTTCGGGTATACACCTACGGATCACGTCGAAATAGGTCGCATAGTTTTTGACGCCGACGTGCTCGAACATCCCCAGGGAATAACCGCAGTCAAATCGCCCTTCGATAGTGCGGTAGTCCTTCAGCTCTACGGTCACCGGTAGACCCGCGCAGAGTTTTTGGGCATAAGCTGCTTGCTGCTGCGAGACGGTTACCCCGTAGACTTCCACGCCGTAGCGCTCTGCGGCGAACTTAGCCGCTCCCCCCCAGCCACAACCGATGTCCAAGACGCGCATTCCAGGCTTGAGCCTTAGCTTGCGGAAGACCAGATCGAGTTTGGCTTCCTGAGCGGCATCTAGAGTATCTGCTTGCTTCCAGTAAGCGCAGCTGTAGATCAGACGCTTGTCCAGCATGGCTAGATACAACTCATTGCCGATGTCGTAGTGGTGCTCGCCGATCTGAAAAGCCCGATGAATGCATTGGAGATTGAAGAGTTTGGCCTGGAGGAAGGCCCAAATGTCCTGCCAGGAATATACCTGTTCCTGCAGTCTGCTGCGCAGGATGCGGCAGACCAGTTCGTCCAGGCGTTCACAATCCCACCAGCCATCCATGTAAGACTCGCCGAAGCCCAGCGAGGTATCCGCTAGCACCCGCTGGAAGAAGCGCGGATCATGGATTTTTATGTCCCATGGCCGGTTCCCGCCGAGGCGGATGTCGGCTTGAGCGAGCAGGGATTCGACCTGTTGCCGACAAAGATTGCGTGAATGTCTACGCCACGACGCCAAAACACCTGTAGACACAGCAACCTCCGCTTGCGTGATTAAACCGAAAAGGGGCTGAAGGTCAACTGATTATAAACATTAGTCAGGCGTTTTTAGCGTTCTAGTTTCATGAATCGCCTCTAGCGTTAGCCTAGCCAACGCCGAGCGTTGCGGAATAATCTCAGCCACGGCCCGTCGTCGCCCCAATCCTTGGGGTGCCAAGAATACTGAACGGTGCGAAAGCCACGCTCGGGGTGCGGCATCATGATGGTAAAGCGCCCGTCTGCGGTAGTCAGGCCGGTGATTCCCAAGGGGGAGCCATTGGGATTGAAAGGGAACACTTCAGTGCGGCGGTGGTAATGATCGACGTAACAAAGCGCCACCAGGCCGGCGTCCAGCACCGCTTGGGGATCGCGTTCGAACTGCGCCCGTCCTTCGCCGTGAGCGACGGCCACCGGCAGGATCGAACCCTCCATGCCCTGAAGCAGGATGGAAGGAGAGGGGAGGATCTCGACCAAACACAGGCGCGCTTCGAACTGCTCCGACAGGTTGCGGCTAAACCTTGGCCAATGCTCAGCGCCGGGGATCAGTTCCTTGAGCTGGCTCAGCATCTGGCAGCCGTTGCACACGCCCAGGCCGAAGGTGTCTTGGCGCTGGAAGAAGGCTTGAAACTGCTCGCGGGCGCGGGGGTTGAAAAGAATGGCGGCCGCCCAGCCGGAGCCGGCTCCCAGCACGTCACCGTAGGAGAAGCCGCCGCAGGCGGCCAGGCCGTGGAAGCCATCCAAGGTAATACGACCGGTCAGAATGTCGCTCATGTGCACGTCTACCGCCTCGAAGCGTGCGCGCTCGAAGGCGGCTGCCATCTCCACGTGGCCGTTTACGCCCTGTTCGCGCAGGATGGCGACGCGCGGTCTGGCGGTAGCGATGAAAGGCGCGCTGACGTCCTCTTGGGGGCTAAAGCGCAAGACGGCGCTCAGGCCGGGATCTGAGTCATCGGCGATGGTCTCGAATTCTTGCCGGGCACAATCGGGATTGTCGCGCAACGCCTGCATCCTAAAGCTTACCTCGGCCCAAATCTGCTGCAAGCAGGCGCGGGTGGCGGTGAACAGGATCTCTCCCCGATGGTGGATGCGTATTCGCTGCTCGGCTGTGGGCCTTCCGATGACGTGGCTGAGACGGCTCAACCCCGCTTGTTCCAATCTTGCCCTGACGCGGAGCAGATCGCTTTGGCGCACTTGGATAACTGCTCCCAGCTCCTCGCAGAAGAGGGCGGCAAGAGGGTCCTCCCCTAGCGGGGTGAGGTCGAGGTCCACGCCGCAGCGTCCAGCAAAGGCCATCTCGCACAGGCAAGCCAAAAGCCCGCCATCTGAGCGGTCGTGGTAAGCCAAGACTGAGCCTTGGCGGTTGAGCTCTTGGACAGCATCGAAAAAAGCCTTGAACAAGTCCGGGTCGTCCAAGTCGGGGGTAGCCTTAGAGCCTTTAGGCAGCAGCCCTCCATAGACCTGGGCCAACACCGAACCACCCAGCCGGTTCTGTCCTTGCCCCAGGTCGATGAGGAGCAGTACCGTTTCTACTCCTTCGCCGAGGAATACAAGCTGCGGCGTCAGGGTGCGGCGCACGTCACTCACCGGGGCGAACGCCGAGACGATCAGCGAGACCGGCGCGGTCATCGATTTCTCGCCATGCGCGTCGTACCAAACCGTCTTCATAGAGAGGGAGTCCTTGCCCACCGGGATGGCCAGTCCCAGTGCAGGACAAAGTTCAAGCGCCACGCCGCGCACAGTGTCAAACAGGGCAGCGTCCTCGCCGGGATGACCGCAGGCGGCCATCCAGTTGGCCGACAGCTTGACCTGGCTAAGTGGCCCGACGCAAGCCGCCGCCAGATTGGTGAGCGCCTCTCCAACTGCCAGCCGGCCAGAGGCAGGCGCGTCGATGATCGCCACCGGCGTGCGTTCGCCGATTGCCATCGCCTCGCCGGTAAAACCTAGAAAGCCAGAGATAGTCACCGCACAGTCGGCCACCGGTACCTGCCAAGGGCCGACCATTTGATCGCGGGCGACCAGACCGGTCACCGATCGGTCGCCGATAGTAATGAGAAACGCTTTGGAAGCCACCGCCGGGTGGCTCAAAACCCGTTTGATCGCCTCTCCCAGATCGACCTGGGCGGGATCGAAACTTGGCGCATGGACTGGAAGGTGGGTCGCGACCCGGTGCATTTTCGGCGGCTTGCCAAAGAGCAGCGCCAGCGGAATATCCACCGGATAGTTGTCGAACAGCCGGTCGTGGACGCGCAGGATTTCCTTGCCCGTGGCGCAGCCGATGACGGCGAAAGGGCAGCGCTCGCGCCGGCAGATACTCTCGAACAAGGGCAGGGACTTAGGGTGGATGGCCAAGACATAGCGTTCTTGGGATTCATTGCACCAAATCTGCATCGGCGAAAGCCCAGTGTCGGCGCTGGGAATCTGACGCAGTTCGAATTTACCGCCGCGCGCGGCAGAGTGGATGATTTCCGGAACCGCGTTGGAGAGTCCGCCGGCGCCCACGTCATGGATCGACAGGATAGGATTGTCCTCACCCAGAGCGCGACAGCGTTCGATCACCTCTTGACAGCGGCGCTGCATTTCTGGATTGGCGCGTTGCACCGAAGCAAAATCCAGCTCTTCGCTGGCTTGGCCGGAAGCCAAAGAGGAGGCTGCCCCGCCACCGAGGCCGATCAGCATGGCAGGTCCACCTAGGACGATGATCAATGCCCCAGGAGGAATATCGCGTTTTTCGACGTGAGCTGTGCGGATGTTGCCCATTCCCCCGGCGAGCATGATCGGTTTGTGGTAGCCGCGAAAGTGGCGGCCCGAAGTGTCCGGTACTGCCTGCTCGAAGGTGCGGAAAAAGCCGGCCAGGCAAGGTCGGCCGAACTCGTTGTTGAAGGCAGCCGACCCAATCGGTCCCTCGAGCATGATCTCGAGGGCAGATGCCTGGCGGCCGGGTTTGCCCGGATCGTCAGCCTCCCATGGCCTGAGGAAGCCGGGAATGCGCAGGTGGGAGACGGCAAAGCCGGTCAGCCCGGCTTTGGGGCTGCCGCCTAAGCCGGTGGCGCCCTCGTCGCGGATTTCCCCGCCGGCACCGGTTGCTGCCCCCGGATTGGGGGAGATGGCGGTGGGATGGTTGTGGGTTTCCACTTTCATCAGGATATGGGCGGGCTCCCGCACATAGTGGTAACGGTGCTGCGCGTCGCGGAGCAACATCGCTGTGACCGGTCCCTCGATGATCGCGGCGTTGTCTCGATAGGCCGACAGGATACCGCTGGGGTGGGCGGCAGTAGTGTGGCGGATCATGTCGAACAAAGACGTTTCTTGGGGTATGCCGTCGATGGTCCAGCGGGCGTTGAAGATCTTGTGGCGGCAGTGTTCCGAATTGGCCTGGGCAAACATCATCAGTTCGGCGTCGGAAGGATCTCGACGCAACTGAGTGTAGCTTTCCAATAAGTAATCGATCTCCTCGTCCGAGAGCGCCAACCCAAGTTCCCGATCAGCCCGTTCCAGAGCGGCGCGACCTTCAGCCAGCAGGGGGATGGTTACCAACGGGGCAGAAGGACGATGGCTGAACAGGTCTATCTCTTCGCCCTCGGCCAGGAGAACTTCAGTCATTCGGTCATAAAGGGGCAAGAGCCGATCGCGCCGGTCTTTGAGCAGGAGCTTAGAAGCGATGCGGTACTCAATTCCTCGTTCGATCCGCACGACGGCTTCGAGGCCGGTGATATGGAGGATATCCGTAGCTTTGCTCGACCAGGGGGAAATGGTGCCAGGACGGGGTACTACCCAAAAATGTTCACCGTCGAAGTCGGTCTCAGCCGCCGGACCGTAATCGAGGAGATAGTCCAAAATCCTGCGTTCTTCCACGGTGAGCTCGCGCTCGACTTCCAGGAAATGGACAAAGCGTGCCGCTACTGCGTAG
>CAZZIP010000026.1:0-10332 GCA_964654415.1 uncultured Methylococcales bacterium
AAGCTCCCTTCTTGCCCACGGAATGACTCCCCCGCGCACGCGGGGATCGACCTCAGGTTTGCCCAAAGAAGCGCCTTCGTTCCTAGACTCCCCCGCGCACGCGGGGATCGACCTGATGAATACTTGCAAACTCAGCCAAGTGGCCAGACTCCCCCGCGCACGCGGGGATCGACCTGTAAGAACAGGAATATTTCCTGTATAGGCGCTGACTCCCCCGCGCACGCGGGGATCGACCTCAAAGTCCATGAGCAAACCCAACCCGAAGAGCGACTCCCCCGCGCACGCGGGGATCGACCTTCATCGACCAGTCCTTTGCTCATTTCTTCGGCGACTCCCCCGCGCACGCGGGGATCGACCCCGTCGATTGGCGGGAATATGACGGCTTTATGAGACTCCCCCGCGCACGCGGGGATCGACCATATGAGCGAGGAAGCTAAGATTGATGAGAAAAGACTCCCCCGCGCACGCGGGGATCGACCCCCGAACCTGGGGTTGCCCGTACCATAGGAGGAGACTCCCCCGCGCACGCGGGGATCGACCTCAAAATGCCGCCGAGAAGCTCGGCGGCTAGCGGACTCCCCCGCGCACGCGGGGATCGACCCATAGATAGGAGGACAAGATGATCGACCTTGATGACTCCCCCGCGCACGCGGGGATCGACCTGGCAGTGAAAAAGTCTTCTCTCGCTGCCGAGTGACTCCCCCGCGCACGCGGGGATCGACCCAGGGTAAGATCATGCAGGTAGATGCACGCTGGGACTCCCCCGCGCACGCGGGGATCGACCCGCGATCCCGATTATTTTAATGGCGCTGGTGGCGACTCCCCCGCGCACGCGGGGATCGACCTCCGGTTTTACCCGAAGAAGCTCAACATGCCGTGACTCCCCCGCGCACGCGGGGATCGACCCAGAAATAAGCCCCAGGCGATCATCGCATCACTGACTCCCCCGCGCACGCGGGGATCGACCCGCCAGTGGTGGGACTGGAACCATTACCTTTAGGACTCCCCCGCGCACGCGGGGATCGACCTCAGCATGATCGATGCAATAGGCCGCGCCATCCGACTCCCCCGCGCACGCGGGGATCGACCCTTAGGAAGAGCACCTTCCTGGTCCACCATTCAGACTCCCCCGCGCACGCGGGGATCGACCCGTGTTCATTTTCCTATTCCTAAGCCTATGTTGGACTCCCCCGCGCACGCGGGGATCGACCTTATATAGCCACCAAGTAAGCCTTTGGTGGCACGACTCCCCCGCGCACGCGGGGATCGACCTGTGGAAAGTGTTCATTCTACCTACCCTCTAAGGACTCCCCCGCGCACGCGGGGATCGACCTTTTCCATGTTAATACTGTCAAATCGTCACCGAGACTCCCCGCGCACGCGGGGATCGACCTCCTCTTCGCTGTCTTCGTCTAGGTCGATATTCGACTCCCCCGCGCACGCGGGGATCGACCTGTTGTTGCCATCTCTTACCCCCTTAGCGCCTTGACTCCCCCGCGCACGCGGGGATCGACCTGGCGTGTATTGCTCGCACTCCCGCCTGATATTGACTCCCCCGCGCACGCGGGGATCGACCTCATGGCGAACGGCGCATGGGGCGCTATCCTTCCTACCTATCTCTATCTGCCGACCCGCCTTTGATGTTGACACCGGCATCACTGCCGGCATTCGGATGGGATGGACGCCGCCATGAAGGTGATAATTGGATTCGGGATATCCCGGAAAGAAAGTATGATATGGCGGACACAGATCGGTCCCTGACTGTCAGGAGGAGGTCCAACCGTGAAGTATGCCATCGTCCTGGTGATCGGAACGGTTGCCGGGCTGTTGTCCGGGATGTTCGGCATCGGCGGCGGGATCCTCATCGTCCCGATGCTCATGTATGCCCTGAAGTGCTCGCCCCATGAGGCTGTCGGGACATCCCTGGCTGCCCTGCTCCTGCCCGTGGGCCTGTTGGGCGCTGCTCAGTACTACCGAAACGGTTACATTCTTGTCCCCCACGCCGTCCTACTGGCCGTGGGTATCTTCCTGGGCGCTTACCTGGGGGCCCGCTTGTCCATCTCCCTGGAGGGGACCGTCCTGGAACGGATGTTCGGGGGGTTCCTCATCGCCGCCGGCCTTTGGATCGTGTTCCACAAATAACAGAATAGTTCGGTTCGTAAGAATGATACCGAGACGGCCTTTTCCGCCGCCCGAAATCAAGGGCGAACGGCAAATGGCGAATAGTGAACAGCGAACGGCGCATGGGGCCCTATCTCCCGGCTCCCCCGCGCACGCGGGGATCGACCTTGCTATCGCCATCCGTGGCGATAGGGCAGGGTATAGCTGGCTGCCGATGCAGGCTACGAATATTTACGCCGTAAGGTGCGCGCTGCCTCTACCAGGTTGGTCAAAGCCGCATCCACCTCAGGCCACTGGCGGGTTTTGAGGCCGCAGTCGGGGTTGACCCACAGCCGCTCTATGGGGATTTTTTCCGCGGCTTTCTCCAGCAAGGCCACCATTTCTTCCACGGTGGGAACGTTGGGGGAATGGATGTCGTAAATCCCTGGCCCAATCTCATTGGGGTAGCCGAACTTGGCAAACGCCTCGAGCAACTCCATCTTCGAGCGCGCCGCTTCGATGGAGATGACGTCGGCGTCCAGCTCGGCGATGGCCTCGAAGATGTCGTTGAACTCGGAATAGCACATGTGGGTGTGGATTTGGGTTTCGTCCTTTACCCCGCTGGAGGTCAGGCGGAAGGCCCTAACCGCCCAATTTAGATACTCAGGCCAGGCTTTTTTGCGCAAAGGCAATCCCTCACGCAGGGCAGGCTCGTCGATTTGGATCACGGAGATGCCGGCTTGTTCCAGATCTTCTACCTCATCGCGCAGCGCCAAAGCGATCTGAAAACAGGTGTCTTGGCGCGGTTGGTCGTCGCGCACGAACGACCACTTCAGCATGGTCACCGGGCCGGTGAGCATGCCTTTTAAAGGTTTGGCGGTTAAGGATTGGGCATAGCGGATCCAGTCTACGGTCATCGGCTTTGGCCGCCATACGTCTCCGTAAATGATGGGAGGTCGAACGCAGCGCGAGCCGTAAGATTGAACCCAGCCGTTTGTGGTCACGGCAAAGCCTTCAAGCTGCTCGGCGAAGTATTCCACCATATCGCTGCGCTCCGGTTCGCCGTGGACTAAGACGTCCAAGCCGAGCGAGTCTTGTTTCTGGACCGCTAAGGCGATTTGTTCTTGAAGAAAAGCGGTATACTCGGCGGCGGTAATCTCTCCCTGCTTGAAAGCGCGGCGTTTGGCGCGGATCTGGGGCGTTTGTGGAAAAGAGCCGATAGTGGTGGTCGGCAAAAGCGGCAGTTTGAGCTTGGCTTGTTGCGCTTGCCGACGCACCGGATAAGGGCTGGCGCGTTGTTCCAGCGCCGGGCCGATTTCTTTTAGCCGCAGGCGCACTTGGGGGTTGCAGAGGCGCGCGGAAGCTTTGCGGCTTTCTATAGCTTTGCGGTTTGCTTGCCAAGCAGCGGCGACGTTTTCTGGACCTCGATCCAAAGCCTGCTTGAGCAGGACCAATTCGTCGAGCTTTTGCACCGCAAACGCCAGCCAGCTTTTCAATTCTGGGTCCAGCTGGGTTTCAGCGCTTAGGTCCACCGGCACGTGCAGCAACGAACAGGAGGGGGCTAGCCATAGATTAGACCGCGTTTGAAGCGGCGCCAGCTTTTGCCTGGCCTGTTCCAGATCGGTGCGCCAGACATTGCGCCCGTCGACGATCCCGACCGAGAGCACCTTGTGTGCCGGCAGCCCGTCATGGACCTGCTCCAGCTCTTCCGGAGCCTCGACCGCATCGATGTGCAGCCCGGCCACCGGGAGGTTTAAGGCGAGCTTCAGGTTGTCTGCTAAAGAGCCGAAGTAAACGGCTAAAAGAAGGTTTAGGTCTTTTACCTGCAATTGGTGGTAAGCGCTTTCAAACGCCGCTTGCCACTGGGCGTTAAGATCTAAAGCCAAAATGGGTTCGTCGATTTGTACCCATTTGGTGCCTTGAGCGGCCAGGCGGGTCAAGATTTCGCGATACACCGCCAGCAGAGAGGGCAAAAGCGCCAGCTTATCGAACTCTTTGCCTTGGCACTTGCCCAGGTACAACCACGACAACGGGCCAAGCAGCACAGGCTTGGCTTTAGCGCCGAGGATCGACTGGGCTTCCGTCAGCTCGGCAAAAAGCTTGTCTGAAGAGATGGAAAAACTAAGCTCTGGAGTCAGCTCTGGGACTATGTAGTGATAGTTGGTGTCGAACCACTTGGTCATCTCGCACGCCGCGCTCGGTTCCCCGCTTAGGGCACGGCCGCGAGCCATGCGGAAATACGTATCCAAGTCCACCAAGCCTTGAGTGTGGCCGAAGCGTTTGGGGATGGCGCCTAAGAGACAGCTCGTGTCTAGGACCTGGTCGTACCAGGAAAAATCCCCCACCGGAATCAGATCGATTCCAGCTTGGGCTTGGATTTCCCAGTGCCGCCGGCGCAACGTTCGGCCGGTTTGTTCCAGTTGCCCCAGATCGATGGCGCCTTGCCAATAGCTCTCTAGCGCTTTTTTCAGCTCCCGCCTCAGGCCGATGCGGGGAAAACCCAAGTTGTGAACTAAAATCATCTGCGTCTCCTTGAAGATTTTTGCTCTTTCTACCAGTATGGGCAGATAAATTTATGAATTCAATTGATGATTTTTCAACTTAGATTGAGATAATTTCATGTATCTCGAACTCAAACACTTGCAAACCTTAGACATGCTCCGACAGACAGGCAGCCTGGGAGCGGCGGCCAGAAGGCTGCATCTGACCCAGTCGGCTTTATCGCATCAACTTAAAGCGCTGGAGCGGTATTTGGGAATGCCGCTGGTGCTGCGTACTGCCCGGCCGTTGGCGTTTACCCCTGCCGGAAAGCGCTTGCTGGCGCTGGCCGAGCAGGTCTTACCGCAAGTGTTGGCAGCCGAGCGCGATTTGGCCCGCCTCAAGCAAGGCCAGGCGGGAAGGTTATTTATCGTGGTTGAATGCCACAGCTGCTTTGAGTGGCTGCTTCCAACCATGGACGCTTACCGAGAAGCTTGGCCGGAGGTGGAGATGGATTTGACTTTAGGTTACAGTCTCGACCCGCTACCAGCCCTAATCAAGGGAGAGGTCGATGTGGTGATTACCTCAGATCCCAAAACCTTAGCTGGCATCGTGTATGAGCCGCTGTTTGCGTTCACGGTGCTGCTGGCTATGGCCAAAGATCATCCTCTGACGGCCAAACGTTGGATCGAACCTCAAGACCTGCGTGATCAGGTGTTGATCACCTATCCGGTGGAACGAGAGCGGCTCGATATATTCGCCAAGTTTTTGGATCCGGCCGAGGTCAAGCCGGCTGGCCATAGGACTTGCACGCTGACGGCGCTGATGTTGCAATTGGTGGCCAGTCGCCGCGGGGTGTGCGCCTTGCCCGACTGGGTCTTGACCGAATATCTAGCGCGCGATTACATCGCCGTGCGTCCCTTAGGGCCAAAGCCGGTGACCGGGACGCTCATGGCGGCGCTGCGCGAAGCCGATGACGGCCTGGCGTATGTTCAAGAGTTTTTAGAACTGGCGCGGGGCAGGTCGTTTACCGGACGCAAGTTAGAGGCTTCTTCCTAGCAAGGCCGCGATTTTACGCTATGCTTTAGCTTAAAGGACTATTGGGAGGAGAGTCATGAATTGGCATTCAGTCGGCATGCGTCTGGTATTGGTAGTGATGGGTCTGCTCGCGCTGGCAGCCGGCAGTTTGATCTGGCTTTATGTTTTCCAGCAGCGCCAGATGGTGATCGAAGCCGAGACTACCGGCGCCAAAAACGTGCTTGTGGTGGCTGAGATGGTACAGGAGCAGACCGCGGAGCAGTGGAAGCTTGGCATATTCACCCCTGAGCGGTTGCGCGCTTTTGCCCAGTTACCAGAAGCCCAAGCACGGCAGAAAATCCTTGCCGCGGTGCCGGTGGGAGTTTCTTGGGAGTGGATCCAACTCAAAGCCAGAGAAAAAGGCTACCAGCTCAAAACGCCGCGTCAGAACCCACGCAATCCAAGCAACGCTCCGGATGCCTTAGAGTCTCAGGCGCTCGACTATTTTGCCCGCCACCCGCAGGCTACCGAGTACCGCCTGATCGACAAAGAGCAAAATGCCTTAAGGTATTTCCGCCCAGTCCGGTTAAGCGAGCCGTGCTTATTCTGCCACGGCGATCCTAGGACTTCCGAAAGCCTATGGGGGAGAAGCGATGGCAGGGACTTGCTAGGCTATCCGATGGAAGGCAAACAAGTCGGAGATTTGCACGGGGCGTTCGAAATCATTGCGCCCTTGGATGAGGCCAGTGCGACCATTACGGCTAATGCAATCAAGGGCGCCGGGCTGATTATGCTGGTTACCCTGGTCATTGCCGCCGGGCTGTTTTTTACTACTAAACGCCTGGTGGTCGAACCCCTGACTGCTTTGGGCCTGAAGCTGCAGGACATCGCCCAGGGCGAAGGGGACTTGACTGCTAGGCTAGAAGTTAAAGGCAAAACCGAGTTTGCTTGGGTGGCGCATAGCTTCAATCAATTCATGAAAAAACTGCGCAACCTAGTATTGACGGTAAAGGACAGCAGCCGAGATCTAGCCGAGGATTCCAACCATCTGGATCGATTGGCGGAAGGCACCGAAGTGGGGGCGGCAAGCCAGCGCGGCGAATTGGCGCATGTGGCGGCTACGATGCAGCAGATGACAGCGGCAATACAGGAGATCGCGCACAGCACCACTAAAGCGGCGGATGCCTCCCAAGCCACGGACGCCGAAGTCAAGGCGGGTCAGGCAGTTGTCCGCGAAGCGATTGCCAAAATCGGCCAGCTCGCCTCAGAGGTGGACAAGGCAGCGCAGGTCTTGAGGGAATTAGAAGGCGACAGCGACAGTATCGGCGAGGTGCTCAAAATCATCGGCGACATTGCCGATCAGACCAATCTGCTCGCGCTTAACGCGGCGATCGAAGCCGCCCGCGCTGGCGAACAAGGGCGAGGATTTGCGGTGGTGGCAGAGGAGGTCCGCACTTTGGCTTCGCGCACCCAGGAGTCTACCGCCGAGATCCAGCAAACCATCGAGCGCTTGCGCAATCGCGCGCGTCAGGCGGTGGAGGTAATTTCAAAGAGCAAGGAACAGGCCCAGGCGAGCATGGCCGAAGCTCATGCTGTCAACACGGTGCTGGACAACGTGACCCGCATGATCGATGAAGTCAAAGAGATGAACGCCCAGATCGCCAGTGCGGTGGAAGAACAAAGCGTGGTGAGCGAGGAGATCAACCAGAACGTCGTTCGAGTCAACGCCGAGGTGGATGCCGCTCTCTCCAAGTTGGGGGAAACCCGCCAGGCCATCGTCCACTTGCACGAGCAGGCCGGCAAGCTCGCGGACATCGTCGGTCAGTTTCGGACCTGAAGGCGAACCTCTGTGCCCCTACCGGCCTCGCAGCCGGTTCAGCTCCTCCAAGAGATCGATGACTAACGCCGCTCCTTCGAGGTTGACCCCAAGGTCCCGTTCCAGCCTAAGGGCGATGCGCAGGCGCTCGAAAGCAGGAGCGTTAAAGCGCCAGGTGGAAGGCTCTTCGCCTTCCACCTCGATCACCCCTTCGTTGACCAGCTCGATTACTTCTTCGGCGCTCACCTCGCAAATTTGGCACACCTCCACCAGTGTCAGGCTGAAGTGTTCGTCCAGTACCACGCCGGACAAGATTTCGTTCTCTTGCATGGCTTATCCTCCCATCCCTTGGCGGGGATCCATCGGCATACGCGCGGCCATTTCCTCGTAGAAACGCTTTTTGGACTCGGTGTCCGCCGGTGGGGTGTGGATTTTCAAGACTACGTATTGATCCCCAGGCGGAATACCCAAGCCCTTGCCTTTCAGGCGCAGTTTTTGGTCGGTTTTGGAGCCAGCCGGAATCTTTAGTTCTACTTTACCATCTAGGGTCGGAACCTGGACCTTGGCTCCCAAGGCGGCTTCCCAGGGAGTGATAGGCAGCTCCAAATACAAGTCTTTGCCCTCCACTTTGAAGAATCGGTGAGGTTTGAAATGGACTTCCAGATACAGGTCTCCTGCCGGTCCCCCGCCTATCCCAGGCGCTCCCTGGCCCGCCAGACGGATCTTTTGCCCTTCCAGAATTCCCGCCGGAATCTTGACTTGGAGTTGTTTGGTCCGGTCTACTAGGCGGCCGCTGGCCGGATCCACCTCCGGGACGCTTAAGCGGATGGTCTGGGTGGTGCCGCGGTAAGCGTCTTCTAAGTCGATGTAAACTTGAGCGTGCAAATCTTCTCCCCGCATCCTGAGACCGCCTCGGCCTCGGGGGCGAAAGCCGCCGCCGAACAGCGCTTCGAAGAATTCGCTGAAATCTCTAAAGCCGGTTCTAGCATACTCTCGGCCGAAGCCAAAGCGCTCCTCCCAGTCCGGGGGCGGGCGAAATCCTTGTCCGGCTTGCCAACCGCTGCCTAGTTGATCGTAAGCCTTGCGCTTTTGTGGGTCTTTTAAAACTTCATAGGCTTCAGAGACTTCTTTGAATTTTTCCTCGGCGTTAGGTTCCTTGCTGACATCCGGGTGATACTTGCGCGCTAGCTTGCGGTAGGCGCGCTTGATCTCTTCTTCACTGGCATGGCGGGGAACGCCTAAGATTTGATAGTAATCCTTAAATTCCATCGGTGGTTTAAAATTTCTGTTTTGCTGCTCTCGACCACGAGGTCGGGGAAAATCCTGTCCTTTCAGAGGGTTACATGATAACCGAGCAGCGCGAAAGATGATATTGTAAAAACGTACTAGATTCTCTTTTACAATATCACCTTTTAGGAATCCGCTAGATATGAACGCCGTTCCTTCCTGGTCCGCTTATCTGATCGAGGCCGGGCGGCTTGCCCCCTCGGCCGACAATTCTCAGCCTTGGCGTTTTGTCTTCGACGGCCAACGGCTTACCGTAGAGTTCGATGAGGCTCGCGGCGGCCAGTTGGGACGCCATCACCCGGCGGTGCTATTGGCGTTTGGCGCGCTGCTTGAAAATCTCCTACAAGCTGCTAAAGCGGCTGAGATCGACACTGGCCGCTGGGAATTTCCCGACTTCTTGAAGACCGGCTGCCTGGTGCAAATTTCTACCCCTACTCAGAGCCTAATCGAGGTCGAAATTCCAAAAGTCATCTGTGCCCGCCATACCAACCGCCGCCCATTTGCTAAGACGCCGCTTGCTGACGATTTGGTCAAAGCAATCCAAGCGCTTTGCCAAGGGGAAGTAAAAACCCTAGTGTTTACAAAGCGGGAGGCGATCACCCAGCTTTCTGAGCTGGTGCGCCTGGCTTCGGAGCTGCGCTTTCAGACTGAGGAAATTCACCGCTGGTTAGCTGGATCTTTGCGATTTACGGAGGAAGAAGCCGCGCGCGGGGACGGTTTGGACATAGACACGCTCGCCTTACCTCCAGGCGGAAAGCTCCTTAGCCGCTTTTTGCGCCGGTGGGAGCGCATGGCCGTCCTCAACCGCCTAGGCGCCTACAAGCTCCTGGCGTACATCGAAGCTTCCCAGTTTACTCAGGCTGGCGCGATCGTTGCAATCGCGAGCACGAGAATAGAAAACAGCGTTTGGCTCGAAGCCGGAAGGCTTCTGGAGCGAGTATGGCTCGCCCTTACTGAACAGGAACTGGCTATCCATCCTTACTTCGTGTTGGCCGATCAACTTTGGCGCTTTGGAACCAGTAAGATTCCGACCCATCTTCATGGGGCCGCCGCACGTTTAGCCCAAGAAGCGAAGACTTTGTTTGCCGAAATGACTCCTCTTATGCTTTTGCGCGTAGGATATGCCAAACAAGCTGCCAAGCGTTCCAAGCGGCTGCCGATTTCTGTCTTGGTGTTGACGCAAGCTAATACAGCTCATGGCCTCTCCAGGTAGCCTGAAAATTAAAAGCTTAGCTTGCTAATACTCCGGCGGGGAGAGTAGCCGCTTGACACACCGTGGCTAATCCGTCGAGGTGCTTTCAGCCCGCACAAGATCATCGACCCGTAAAAAGCGGCCGGCTATTTTCGGCTTCATAGTCCCTTGGAGTATGGGATCGACAGCCGCATCCATTACCTAGTTCCTAGAAAATGCCACATCGCTCCTAAGATCGCCCCCACTCCGGCCACATAAATCCCAAAGCTCCAGATCATCAACCGGTCCAGACGCCGGTTGAGCGCCTCAAAGCGCTTGTCGACGGCTTCAAAGCGCTTGTTCATGTCTTCAAAGCGCTTGTCGATCGCTTCAAAGCGCTTGTTCATGTCTTCAAAGCGCTTGTCGATCGCTTCAAAGCGCTTGTTCATGTCCTCAAAGCGCT
>CAZZIP010000027.1:0-4743 GCA_964654415.1 uncultured Methylococcales bacterium
ACGTAGCTACCATTATCTACTAGAGGGTAATTTACACACAAATTCGGACTTGACCCAGATGTTGAGCAGCTAACTTTAAACTTTGATCCTATATTTGATGTAATAATTGCGGGAGAATTAATAGAACATCTGAACAATCCGGGACTGTTTCTGAATTCTATACGGAGGTACATGGGGCCTGAAACAATTCTTCTTATAACTACTCCTAATCTTCTAAGTCTTAAGGTGTGTGTACATAGCTTTTTGGGTAAGCAAAGAATTCATCCGGACCATACCCTAGGCTTCACGTTCTCTTTACTTGAAACTCTGTTTAATCGTTACGGTTTACATATAATTAAATGGCTCTCCTCTGCAGAAAGGTTTTCAAGTCATCCCAATAGATTGGCTAATTTTGTATTCGACCATATTTTCCCCTTAGGGCCTCGTTATGCAGACACTATTATTCTCTTAGCAAAACGAGCGGCGTAATTTAACATTATGGGGTGATAAGAGATCGGCAGATGGGGGTGCAGGTAAAAACAGGTGATCAAAAGTGTTGATTCAAGGGTCCGGTTAATGGAGGAAATTGCCTGTTTATGGAATGAGGCTGGAGTGGTATATGGGGTAGCCCATGGTATCGAAGAGTACCCGAAGTGTCTTGGTCGTGATGTGGATGTATGCGTCCATAAGTCACATAGTCATCTGGCCGTGAGTCTCGCGGCGGAGCATTTGCGGCGGGCGGGTCTGAAAGTTATTTTGCCAAAGTGGGATCCATGGCCAAAAGAATCTATATATGCCTTTGGAGAAAAGAGCCACTTAGAAATAGACTTTTTTTCCAACTTGGTGTGGGGTCCTACAACGGTGGTGGGCTCCATTCGACCAACGGGTAGGATCGGCCCGTTTAAAGTAGACTGGTCGGCTTCCTTTGCCAAGCGAGTACTCATGCACATATTGGGCGGAGGATTACCAAAGCATCCATGGCTGCGTCAAGAAGAGGAGAGTGCTGCTTTTCATGCCTGTCAGAGGCTGTTTGGGCGCAGACTGACTCTAAGATTGCTTGATACTTTGAGAGAAAAGAACGAGGTGCTTTTGCGGGAATTAATCCCGTTCCTGCAACGAGCGGCAGTACTTCGAGTGTTTATGCAGAGACCGTTTGAAGCGCTGAAGAACTCGCTTTCATGGCCTGTAAGGGAGATCCGTCCCCGCATGCGGCGAATGGTTCCAGTGCTGGCTATTGTGGGCCCTGATGTACCGGATCGGCACAGTGTGGTACAGCTGTTCCAGCTCAAGGACTCTTTCTTCATGGAGCGGGTGGTCAGTGAGTGGCGGAAGATAAAGGATTCGGGAAAGCTGAAATCCCAAGATACAGCTGCAGTTTTAGCTGGGAATCTTTTGGGTCCACTAAGGTGGTCACTTCAGGCAATATTAAGAGCCTGGAGCTGTTACTTTGGTGACAATTATAAAGCAAATAGCTTGAGGCCAGTTCTGTATGATGGGTGGGCTTTGGACGAAATAGCAGTAGGGATAGCTGGAAACGGTCTTTCTCCTTGGATACTTGAGATCCTGCGCGTTTTACCGAAACCCGATTTGGTGATCTTCTTAAATGTTCCTGCGGAGATTATCCTTGCGCAAAGCCCACAATTCCCAACCGCAGAAATAGAGAAGCAACTGGAAGTGTGGAACGACCTTGTGCGTAGAGGGGCGGTGGATGTAGTTGTGTGCATGGGCAATTCTCCGCAAAGGGCTGTCAGGCGCGTGGAGGAACTGTTTATTGAGGCGTTCATCAAAAAACACGGAGGACATCTTGCTTCAAAAAAGTGACAGAGAGGGCGTTTTCGTAGCCATTGTCGGTCCTGACGGGGCTGGCAAAAGCACACTAATCGGCCATCTGGAACGGGAATTGACGGGGTACTTCGGCCGGACGGCCGTCTTTCACCTTATGCCGGGCCTGTTTCGGGGGCGGCGAGGCGGCGGTCCGGTGACCGACCCCCACGGCAAGCCGCCCCGGTCCTCGTTCGCATCACTGCTCAAGCTGGTCTATTACTGGCTGGACTACACCCTTGGGTTCTGGATTAAGGTCAGGCCACTCCTTGCACGCTCCGGCTTGGTACTCTTCGACCGCTACTATGACGATCTCCTGGTGGACCCAAGGCGCTACCGCTACGGCGGGCCACTGGCATTGGCACGGCATTTGCGGAAGCTTATCCCGAGACCGGACCTTTGGCTCGTCTTGGACGTTCCCGAAGAGGAAATCCTGCGCCGCAAGCGGGAGGTGCCGATAGAAGAGATTCGACGCCAGCGGGATGGCTATAGACGTTTGGCGACGGAGCTTCCCGATGCCGTTCTTCTCGACGGCTCCCTGCCCCCGGAGAATGTGGCCCGGCAGGCGCGGGATGTGGTGCTGGATCTTCTACATGAGCGCTATCTATGGCGGCGGACTCTATGGTTTCAATGTAATCATCAAAGAGAGACCCTCGAATGGGCTGCCCAGGCTCTGAACGCTGAAGCGGCCTCGCCTGCGGGGCAAGGAACGACCTTTTTGCACTTGGCCCTGCCGGACGGCCGGGGTTATCTCCTGCCCCCGAACTCCCGCAAGGCGGCGGTCCGGGCCCTGTCTCTTTACAGCCCTCAAAGGGGTAAGGCGAGGTTCGCCCGGGATATCCTGAGCGTGGGCTTCCGCACAGGGCTTGCCCAACGCTTTCTTCCCCGAGTGGGTCTCGACCTGGGGGAGCTTCGGAGGTTTCTTGAGGAGGTCTTCGGCCAAAGGAACCTTTCTCTTGCTGTCTCCCTGGGCACGCCGGGACCCCACCGCAAGCCGGTCATTCAGGTGCTCACTGAGTCTGGGGAGACGCTGGGCTATGTCAAAGTGGGGTGGAACGAAGAGACCAAGAGGCTGGTTTTAAACGAGGCTCGCTCCCTGCAATGGCTAGAGCAGACAAGTCTCACCCACATAAAGGCTCCGAAAGTTATTTACCAGAGATGGGTTGGGTCGCTTGCGATCCTGATTACTGAAGCCATTCGCTTCAATAATCAGACCACACCTCCTTATTCACTTTGTATGAAAGCCCTTAAGGAAATCGGTTATCAACAAGTTGAAACGGCGACCCTGCTTGAAAGCGATTTTTGGAAGCACACTGAACGAAGCCTTGCAAGGCTTCGCGATTGGATTCCTTACTACCAGTTAGTTGTCCTGGAGCAAGCCCTCAATCTTCTTCATCGAGCTATCGGTATGGTGGAGTTCCCGTGGGTCTGGCGCCTGGGGGACTTCGTACCGTGGAACATTGGATTAGCCAACGACCAAGAGGAGGTTGTCCAAGTTATAGACCTGGAGTACGCACGCGCAAACTGGCTGCCTGGATGGGATGTATTCCATTTCCTCCGGAGCCAAAAGGGCTTCTCTGGTCTCAGAGAGGTAAACAGATGGAATGATTACTTCGAGTCCCTTGGTATTCCTGAATACGTGGTTCCACATCTTAGCCTGGCTTATCTTGTTGACCTCTTTCTTCTTTGGCAAACATCTTGGTTTGATGCGGGACAACTTAAGCTATCAGCGCATGAAATAAGGAACTTCAGAACATTCATCAACGTCATTGCATGTTATTGCAGTGAACTTCGTGCATAAGGAAAAGGGGGAACCGGAAGTTGCATCTTAAGATATCTATTGTCACGCCAAGTTTGAACCAAGGCAGGTTTATAGAGGCTTGCATACGAAGCGTGTTAGAACAGGGGTACCCGGCTTATGAACACATTATTGTGGACGGTGGTTCCAGGGATAATACGCTAAAAATTCTTGAGCGATACCCTCACTTAGTCAGGATTTCTGAACCGGATCGGGGTCAGGCGGATGCCCTTAATAAAGGGTTTAAAATGGCTGGGGGGGACCTCATCGGGTGGTTGAACGCGGACGACTTGTACCTGCCGGGATGTTTTCATACAGTGTCCCGCTTCATGCTGGAACACCCCGATGTAGATATAGTCTATGGCGATTATCGCTTTATAAACGAGAATGGAAGCGTCCTTCAGTTGAGAAAAGAATTGGGCTTCGATCTATTTATGCTAAAATATCTTCACATTTTATACATTCCGACAACGGCAACGTTTTTTAAGAGGAGGATTTTTGACGAAGGCAACTACCTAAACGAGGACTATAATTACGCGATGGATTACGAGTTCTTGCTGCGCCTGGCATTAAAGGGTTATACATTTGCCCATATCCCTGCGGTCTTAGCGGATTTCCGTTGGCATTCTCAAAATAAGTCGACTATAGCTCAAGATGAACAACGGGCTGAACAAGAAAGAGCGCTGCTCGAACTGGATCCTTTTATGCGGAGACTGACGACTCATCCAGGGATACGGAAAGGGCTTCGGACAGTTTTTATGTATTTAGCCCGTGGCAAGAGGTGCTGGCTTAAAGCCACGAAGGGCTATTACTTGACGCAGTGGCGGTCCAGGGCGGTGGAACTGTGAGAATTCTTGTTTCTGCGTACGCCTGCGAGCCGGGCAAGGGGTCCGAGCCCGGGGTGGGCTGGAATTGGGTGAAGCAGATCGCCCGCTTCGCCGAGGTGTGGGTGATCACCCGGGCGAACAACCGGGGGCCCATCGAGCAGGCCTTGGCAGTGGAGCCCATGCCGAACGTCCACTGGGTCTATTTCGACCTTCCTCGCTGGGCGCGCTTCTGGAAAAAGGGACAACGGGGTGTGCACACATATTACTACCTCTGGCAGATCGGTGCGTATCGCATCGGCAAGCGCCTCCATCGGCAGG
>CAZZIP010000027.1:4843-10143 GCA_964654415.1 uncultured Methylococcales bacterium
TCCTGAGCCTGGGCCGCCTGCTGCACTGGAAAGGGTTTCATCTGGGCCTGCAGGCGTTTGCCCGTTTCGTGCAGGCGTTTCAGCAAAGTGAGTACTGGATCGTTGGTGACGGACCCGAACGGCGCAGCCTGGAACGGCTCTCACAAAAGCTCGGCGTGGCGGAGAAGACGCGTTTCTTCGGTGCGCTCCCGCGAAGCGAGGCGTTGGAGAGGCTGGCGGAGTGCGACGTGCTGGTGCATCCGAGCCTGCATGACTCCGGCGGCTGGGTTTGCGTGGAAGCCATGGCCGCCGGGCGACCCGTGATCTGCCTCGACCTCGGCGGGCCGGCGTTGCAGGTAACCGAGGAGACGGGGTTCAAGGTCTCGGCCCGGACGCCGGAGCAAGCGGTGGAGGAGATGGTGCGGGCCATGCGTAGGCTGGCGGAAGACGCGGAGCTGCGAAGGCGGATGGGGGAGGCGGCGCGTTGCAGGGTACAAGAGGAGTTCAGTTGGAAACGGCTTGGGGAGGAAATGAACGCAATTTATAGCGGATTTTCAGGAGCGGTGAGCTGATCCACCATGGTCTCAGCCACGACGAGCAGGCGCAATTTCGTTTCACCTGCGTTACTTTGGAGTTTGTTTTGGTTTTGGCTGAGCGCAAGCCACAGTCTACCTATCTTTTTTCCCGAAAACCTTTACACCGTAACGGCGGCAAGCACCATGCTGTCGGCTTTGCTGGCAACAGCGTTCTTAGTCTTGTGGATGGGACGGCCCTTCAAGATACGGTCCAGATTGTCGAGATGGGTGGTCGCCTACTTTGCGTGGGTTGCTTTAGTTTCCATACTTTCTCCCTACGTTTGGCAGAATTGGTTGAGAAGCGCAGGGCTCCTGGCGTCAGCTTTTTCCCTTTTCATAGCGGCGATGCTTGGTTCGCGTTTCGTGAAGGGGGATAGGGCGATTATCATGGCCGGCCGGGCCTACGTATTCGGAGCAGTTGTGGTTACCATCAGTTTTATCGCCCGTGGCGCTGAACAATCGGCCAGATTTGGCAATGATGAATATTTGCAGCCGAATGTTCTCGGGTTTCTATACGGTTCTGCATTGAGTTTTGCCTTGACCCTTCGCCTGCATCGGTCCCCTTTGCTCCGCCTTGGCATGGCCATGGGCTTAGCGGTTTTACTCATCCTCACGTTTAGCAAAACGGCCCTGGCCGCCATCCTCGTCGCGTTTGGCGTGGCCATCACATTTGAACGCGGCTGGCGCGGGGCAAAAGTCGCCTTAACTTTCCTGACCATTGGGGGCATTGCATCTGTATCGTTGCTAGGATACATACAGCAACAGATTCAGGAGTATACAGCAAACCCTTATTTGGTGGAAACCCTGACCGGTCGTACAGTTCTCTGGAGTTGGACTCTCGCAATGGCCGATCAAAGGCCCTGGTTGGGGTATGGTTTGGCGACATTCAGAGATATTTTCCTTCCCTATTCGTTGGGCCTTGGATTCATCGTACCCATGACGCAGGCGCATAATGCTTTTCTGGACGCGCTCTTTGTAGGTGGATATCCAGGGCTGGTTTTGTTTATTATTGTTGTGGTTGGGGCTGTAGTTAAGGTCATGAAGTACGTGAAAAAGGTAAAGGGCAGTCCTTTGGCTACTTTTTTAGTTCTGACAACGGTCTTCGTTCTGGTGCGCTCAATTACGGAAGGCATGTTAGACCTTGGACGTGACTTTATTATCCTCATTAGCCTAGCCATTCTAGTGGAAGCATCTTCGGCACAGCGAACTACAACTACCCAGGGGGGCGATAAAACCGCATGTCATGCGCTAGAGGTTAAGGCGCGATGAAAATATTGCTATGCCATAACCGCTACCAACAGCCGGGCGGCGAGGATGCCGTCTTCGAGGCGGAGAAGGCGCTGCTGGAGCGCATGGGTCATCAGGTTGTGCCATATGTCGAGGACAACGCCCGGCTCAACGGGATAAGTCCCCTCAAGACCGCGCTGACGGCGGTATGGTCCCGTGAGGCGCGCCGGCAGCTCCGTAGGCTGGTGGACGATGCAAAGCCTGACGTCGCCCACTTCCACAACACCTTTCTGCGCATCTCTCCCGCGGCGTACTATGCCTGCACGGAAGCCGGGGTGCCCGTGGTGCAGACCCTGCACAACTTCCGCCTGCTCTGCCCGGCGGGCACGTTCTTTCGCGATGGGCGGCTGTGCGAGGACTGTCTCGGCAGAGCGGTGCCCTGGCCCGGAGCCGTGCGCGGCTGCTGGCGCGGGCGGGCGCCGACGGCCGTGGTCGGGGTCATGCTCACGGCGCACCGGTGGCTCAGGACGTGGACGAAACAAGTGGACGTCTATGTCGCCCTCACCGAATTCGCCCGGCGGAAGTTCGTCGAGGGAGGCCTGCCGGCGGAGAGGATCGTGGTGAAGCCCAACTTCGTGCATCCCGATCCGGGGGCAAAGGAGCCTGAAGCGGGGGAGTATGCCCTCTTTGTGGGCCGGCTATCAACGGAGAAGGGCCTGCGCACGCTGTTGCGCGCCTGGCGGAACCTTCAGGGCGTTCCCCTCAAGGTCGTCGGTGACGGGCCGCTGGCTCCCGAGGTGCAGGCCTTCGTGGAACGGGAGGGATTGGAGGGCGTCGATCTGCTGGGCCGGCGTTCGCGGGAGGAGGTCTTGGCGCTGATGCGGGCTGCTCGCTTCCTTCTGTTCCCATCGGAGTGCTACGAGGGCTTCCCAATTACGATTGGCGAGGCCTTCGCCTGCGGGCTGCCGGTGGTGGCGTCGCGCCTTGGGGCCATGGCCGAAATCGTGGAAAATGGGCGGACGGGGCTCCATTTCCAGCCCGGCGATCCCGAGGACTTGGCGGCCAAGGTCGAGTGGGCCTGGAGCCATCCCAGGGAAATGGCGGAGATGGGGCGGGCGGCCCGGCGCGAGTACGAGGAGAAATATACTGCGGAGAAGAATTACGAGATGCTGATGGACATCTACCGGATGGCCATACGGCGGGAAAAGGGGCGAGTGTTTTGAAGAGGGCCCTCATCACCGGCGTCACAGGGCAGGACGGCTCCTACCTGGCGGAGTTTCTCTTAAGCCGTGGCTACGAGGTCCACGGCATCATCCGCCGTGCGTCCTCGTTCAACACGGAGAGGATCGAGCACCTCTACCGCGACCCCCACGATCCGGCGGCCCGGCTCTTCCTCCACTACGGCGACCTCACCGAGGGCACCGGGCTGCGGCGCATCCTGGAGGAGGTGGAGCCGGACGAGGTCTACAACCTCGGCGCCCAGAGCCATGTGCGTGTCTCCTTCGACCAGCCGGAGTACACGGCCGACGCCGTGGCCTTGGGCACGCTCAGACTCCTTGAGGCCCTGCGTGACTACGTGCACCGGACGGGGAGGCAGGTGCGCTTCTACCAGGCCGGGAGCTCGGAGATGTTCGGGGCTTCGCCGCCGCCCCAGAACGAGGCTACTCCCTTCTACCCGCGCAGCCCTTACGCTGCCTCCAAGGTGGCCGCCCACCACTACGCCGTCAACTACCGCGAGGCTTACGGTCTCTTCATCTGCAACGGCATCCTCTTCAACCATGAATCGCCCCGGCGGGGTGAGACCTTCGTCACCCGCAAGATCACCCGCGCCGCGGGGCGGATCAAGCTCGGCCTCCAGGACAGGCTGTACTTGGGGAACCTCGATGCCTGCAGGGACTGGGGATTCGCCGGCGACTATGTGGAGGCCATGTGGCTCATGCTCCAGCAGCCGGAGCCGGATGACTACGTGGTGGGGACGGGGGAATCCCACTCGGTGCGGGAGTTTCTCGACCTGGCCTTCGCGATGCTGGATCTCGATTGGCGAGAGTATGTGGAGATAGACCCGCGGTACTTCCGGCCGACGGAGGTGGAGCACCTGTGCGCCAACCCGCGCAAGGCGCGCGAGGTCCTTGGCTGGCGGCCGCGGGTGAGCTTCGAGGGGCTGGTGAAGATGATGGTCGAGCACGACCTGCACCTGGCGCGGCGGGAGAAGCTCCTCCTGGAGAACGGCCTGGGGAGCGCCGCGACCCGGACCGGTGGCGCGGCGGAGGCCGCAGCCGCCGGCGGTTCGCTGGACGGGTAAGGGGTGGTCACGATGCGTTTGGTTGGAAAGCGGGTCCTCGTCACCGGGGGCGCGGGGTTCCTTGGCGGGTTTCTGGTGGACAAGCTCCGGCGCGCCAGGGTGGCCGACCTGGTCGTTCCCCGCAGCCGGGAGTGGGACCTCACGGAGCAGGAGCAGGCCCGGCGCCTCTTCCGCGAGGCGCGGCCGGAGGTGGTGTTCCACCTGGCGGCTCGGGTGGGGGGTATTGGCGCTAACCAGGCCAACCCCGGCCTTTTCCTCTACGCCAACATGGCCATGGGGCTCAACGTGGTCGAGGCGGCGCGGCAGTATGGCGTGGAGAAGCTGGTGGTCGTGGGGACCACCTGCGCCTACCCCAAGTTCACGCCGGTCCCCTTCCGCGAGGACGACCTCTGGAACGGATACCCGGAGGAGACCAACGCGCCCTACGGGGTGGCCAAGCGCGCTCTCCTGGTCATGCTGCAAGCCTACCGGCGGCAGTACGGTCTGAACGGGATTTACCTCGTCCCGGCTAACCTGTACGGTCCGCGCGACAATTTCGATCTCGAGACGAGCCACGTGATCCCGGCTATGATCCGCAAGTTCAGCGAGGCGCGGGAGCGGGGCTTTCCTCATGTCACCCTGTGGGGCACGGGCCGGGTGAGCCGCGAATTCCTCTACGCCGAGGATTGCGCCGAGGGCATCTTCCTGGCGGCGGAGCGATACGACGATCCTGATCCGGTGAACCTGGGCACGGGCGAGGAGGTCACCATCGCCGAACTGGCGGAGAAGGTGCGGGCGGCCACCGGTTACCGGGGGGAGATCCGCTGGGACGCCTCCCGGCCCGACGGCCAGCCCCGCCGCCGTCTGGACGTCTCGCGGGCGCGGGAGCGGTTCGGGTTCGTGGCGCGGACAAGCCTTGATGAGGGGCTGCGGCGGACTGTGGCCTGGTACGAGGAGTGGCGGCGCGGGCGTCCGGCAGCCGCGGGGGATGAAGGGCGTTAAACCGGAGCGGGCTCACCACGCCCGACGGCATGCCGCTGGTATGGCTCTGCCGCCGGGCGGGGCAAGAACTTCGTCGGACACGGGACGTGTTTGGGTGGTGACGCCGTTCGACAAGGGGTATCGGTTGCCTGTCTTCGCTGACGGCGAAGCGGTCGCCCAAATGCTGCGGTATGTGGATAGAGTTCGAACTTGCCCCGGTTCAGTGGACACCTCAAGGCTTGGGGTTAGATCATGAT
>CAZZIP010000028.1:0-8019 GCA_964654415.1 uncultured Methylococcales bacterium
CGTCTGTTTTCTCGCCCGCGTCAAATAACGCTGCGGTCGATCCCCGCGTGCGCGGGGGAGTCCGGGAAGGTTTGGTATGCGATATGCTTGCCTTGGGTCGATCCCCGCGTGCGCGGGGGAGTCCCTGGCAAGCGCAGAGAGTGCCGCTGCCTCTGGGGTCGATCCCCGCGTGCGCGGGGGAGTCCTTGATTTCAAGCCTAGGAGAATCACATTTGAGGGTCGATCCCCGCGTGCGCGGGGGAGTCGGAGCTGTCTGAAGAGCGAAAACGCTTGATGGAGGTCGATCCCCGCGTGCGCGGGGGAGTCTGTAAACAATCCTAGCTTCTTTCATGAAGCTAGGGTCGATCCCCGCGTGCGCGGGGGAGTCCCTTGATTCTAACCTATTGTCCCAGCTGAGAAAAACCATTTTTTAAAGAGCTAGGCGCGTTTTTTGCTTAAGAATTGACTGGAGGTGCCCTTTTGGCTAAGAACAGCCCATCGACTTCAACGAGCTCGATCGACGGTGTACCTAGAGTGCGCACTGCCTGACCACCTGGCACCTCGCGTTCCTGCCAGACCATCACGATCGAGGCATCCTGCTCGTTAGGAAACCAATCCTCCAGCACTTTCCAGACACGCGCGCGTACCGCGGGAGAGATGCGCGGGGCGCTATAGACGCCTGGCGCCAACTCCAGCATGACGGAGGCCAAAAAGCCGCGTACCCGTGGTGACACGTTACGCGTTACCACCACAGTCATCGACATTGAACAGCTCCTTGATGCGATCGATCATCTTAGCGATGAGCTTTTCCTGCCGAAAGACTCTGGCGGCTCGATAACGCACTTCGCGTTCGAGTGAGTCAGTCTTGCCCTCCTGATAAGCCTTCACAGCGCCAAAGGCAAGCGGCAGGGTCACGTCTACCCGGTAGAGATCGGCGATGTCGAGCGTGAAAGCATTGCTCGAATCTTCGTGAATGAATCCCAACGGGGGCAACGCGCCGACGGCGGCTACAGCAATGTCGGCGGCGGCTTCAACGAAGGTGGCAGCGTGGTTGATGGCCTGGTTGGGCAGGTCGGCGGCAGTGGGGTTGTCGCGGTCGTAGCGACGCCCATCCCACTGGATGCCAAACCGCTGTGCTACCAGCCGGTAGCTTTCTTTGAGCCGCGCCCCTTCGATACCGCGCAGCGTGGCGATGTCACGGTGTGGCAACACCCGCCCAAAGCGCCAGGCATAGAGCTGGCGGGCGGTATCCAGGCGCTTTTTGGGATCGGCCCAAAGGGTTGCATGGGCTCGAGCCACATCCGATCGGCCCTGCCCCATCGGTGGAGCGGTGTAGGATTTGACGCCACCTTCGCCGACCGCAGCGATCAGAGTACCGTGACGCGCGCACAGCCGCAGCACGTCCTGGGTGATGCTGGTGCCCGGGCCAAGCAGGATCATGGAGACGGTCTGGTAGGGAATAGCGTAGTCGCCGGCATCCAGCGTTTCGCTTTTAGCGGCGACAAAGCGCAGCGTGCCGTCCTCTACCGAGAGCTTGCCGTATTCGAGCCACAGCAGACCGTGGCGGTCGACGTGTGGAACACGTGAGGCGGCCAGACCCAAACGGCCCGGCAGCAGTCCTGGCGTCTGGCTCATCGCGGCGGAGCGAGCAACACCATGCCAAAGCCAAAGGCCCGATGGCGGCCAATGCCGCGGGCGAGCAATTTGGCAAAGCGTTCGCCATCCCGAACCACAGCTTCGGCTAGGAACAGCGCCTGCGGACGTTCGACGACGCGCAGACGGTTGGTGCCGTTGCGTGCCCGGCGCAGCAGGCGGCTGCGGGCCGACATACCCAACAGATCGACCCGTTCCAGATGCAAGGCCTGCCCCCACTGGCGGGCGAACCACTCGCGATACACCTCGCCACGGGCGGGGGCATCCTCACCCAGCCGGTCGAGCGCGCGCAGGTACACATCCTTTTCTTCATCGTCCTTGCGCACCACCGGACAGGTCAGCACCTCCAGCCGCAGGCGGCGGCCTGCCGCCCAGGCTTCGGGCATGGGCTTGCTGGCCATGCCTTCAGCGTCCAGCGCCGCCCAGGCAGACGGATCGGCAAAAGTCCGCGCTTGTGCTAGCAAGGTAGCTGCATCCGTGTTGGCATAGGCGAGCACTTCGTTGCGCCGCTCCAAATAGCGAAACGGCTTTGGGGCCAGATCCCCAAACAGAGCAGCCAACCAGGCGTGCAGCATGTAGCCTAAAGTTTCGTCTTCTTGGGCAATGCCGTGATCATAGGCAAAGCGCAGCAGGCGCGGGGCGTGCACAGGGATGCGCACAAGATACAAGCTCATGGCTCCACCTCTAGTAAGCCGACGGCATAACGTTCACTGCCGATGTGGATGTTATTAGCCCAGTCGCGCCGGTCGAAGCGTTCTTCGGTGCCCGCCCCCTGCCCTTCTTCGAGCGGCCAGAGAGCCTGAATGACACGGGGCCTTCGCCGGGGGCCGATGTCGGCCAAGGGCTCGGCGGCCAATGCCGCTTTCACCCCTGTAGCCTGACGGCGGCCCACGAGAATCGGCGCAGCCGGTAAGCATGGCTTGCGGCCGATAAACAATGGCCGGGCCGGCGTGCGCAGGGCGTATTCGAGATCAACCACGGTGGGGCTACCCGTGCCGATCAGCGTGAGCGCAACAGTGGCCACCCCGTTGGCCCAATAGTCGCGAAAGCGAATATGGGTACCGGTGGCGGCGGAGCCGCCTTTGCGGTCTTCGCGATAGCCGCGTGTGGTCCAGCCGGTGTCGATCATGAAGTCTTGACCAAGATCGACCGTTTGATAGTCAGTAAGCAAAACCGGCTCGGCATCCCAACGCGCCGCGAAGCGCAGGCGGTCTTGCAGGATCTGGAGTCTGGCGGCATCGCGGTGGTCCCAGCCAAGGGCATTGCCCAGCAATCCCGCCAGCATGGATCGGCCCGGGAAACGCCAGGTGGGGTTGTTTTGATCCACCACCACGGCTCCGAAGCTCATCAGGGGCGCATCGAAGCGCAGCATGAGGACATCCATGGGTCAGCCCTCATGCCTGTGGGCCGAAGATGGCGTCCATCGCCTGACGCACCGTGTGGGACACGGGATGCGCTGTGGGCAGATGCGGCGGCTGGTCCAGCGTGGTGGACAGGAAGCGCCCCTCTCCCTTCACCGGCCCGCCATACATGGCATCGAGCCGCTGGACGTAGTCGGCCAGGCGCTGGAGCGCCGCATTTCGCAGGTCCACCTTGCCGTCGGGGCGCAGCGCTTCCAGGAACGCATTGGCCAGGCTGCGCGGCTGGGATCGTCCGATTTCCAGAAAGAGCACGTCGGCCCAGGCATAGGGCGCGGTACTGCCCTTCTTGGCGCCCGGGCTTTGCCGCGCGATGCTGTCGATAAGTGCCTCCAGCACCTGCCGGGCGCGCGAGGTGTCCTGTTTTTTGTCGTCTGCTGAGAGGTTGGCGACCAACAGCGGGACATCCACGGCCACGTAGCCGTAATACACGCCCGCGCCGAGTTCGGTTTGGTTGGCGTGCGCGGCGCCGGTTTCGTCGTCGCGGTTGAGGTCATCGACGACGGTGAAATAGTCCATCTCGGTGTGAGCCGCATGCACCGTGAACGCATGGGCCACGTGCACCGGCGCATCGACGCGGGCAAGCAGGTCGGAGGTGACCATGCGGCCAAAGAGCGCGGCCGTCAGTCCCGCTGCCGATTTGCTCATGGCTTTGAGGTTGTCTTTTTCCTCCTTGGACTTGAGCCGCTCGGCCAGCGCCTTGGCCGGGTCGGTTTCCTGGCTGACTTGTTTGAGCATATCAGCGAAATAGCCGGCCTCACGCAGTCCGAACAATACGGGCTGGTTCAGATCGCCATCGTCCTTGACACCCCCATCGATAACGGCCTTGGCTAAGGGTTTGATCAAGGACGCGGCCAACGCTTCAGGAACGCCTGCCTGAACGGCCTTGGGCAATACCGTGCGGGTGAAGAACGAACGGGTGCGCTGGCCGTCCGTTTCATTGGGCAGCCGCTTCGTGAGATCCTCGCGCCAATGGCGCTTGAGACACTGGGACGATACGCGCAGCCGGATCGCGTTGCCAAATGGGATGCGCTTGGCAAGGTTGGCGTCGTCGCGGTTCAACAAGCTGGCCGGGTAGGAGGTAAGCGTGTGGATTTGCAAAAACATAGTTTTACTCCTTGGCTTGTTGTGAGAGTTGGCGGTAATAGGCATGGGCGATGCGACGGTGGATAGACTCGCGTTTGGCAGTATCCACAGCCAGCAGAAATCGCGCGGCCTCGGTCCAGTCGAAACGCTCGCCCTTGGCGGCGAGAAAGCGCACCGCACTCATGAATAGTTCGATGCGCACATCGTCCGGAGCAGAAAGCAGCCGCTCCAGTCGGCCTTCGGCAAAGCCGCTTTCGGCCAGCGCCTGGCCCAAGGGGCGTTTCGGGTCATGGCTTGCCTCGCCGCACACGGCCAGCCCCCAGGCGAGCGTCATCCACGCTTCGGTTTGGGCCTCATTGGGCAGATCGCCGTCCATGTGGCGCAGCCACAGCCGGTAAAAGGCCAAGGGCACCGGTTGACCCGGCGCCCAGCGTTTGAGGGATGCGCGATCACCGCTTGGATAGCGGGATGAGCCGATCACGCCCGCCAGCAAGTTGATGCGGGAGCCAAGCGTCGAATCCGGTGCGGGTGCGGTTTGAACGGGGGATATCATGTGGTGGTTTCCTCCATGGTGTTGGCATCAAATTCGGTGGCCTGCCCAGGCATCGGCAAGTGGTTTTTCCTGAGCATGCCGCGAAAAGCGCGGTGGGCTTGAGTGACGGCTCGCCAGGTACGGTTGGTAGGCAGCGGTAAGCGCTGGGTGGCCGCGTCGAGCAGGTCTTGCGCCATATTGACGAGCTGCTGCTGCCAGTCGCTGCGTATGGCTTCGTGTGCTTCATCGGCGCCGCGCCAGAGCGTGGGAAAAAAACGCTGTTCCCACGCCTTGATGAATTCGTCTTTAACAGACCCAACCAAAAGCTTGATTCGATCGAAAGAAGGTTTCTTGTTTTTGTCTTTCTTTGCCTCAAGCAGCGTGGCCAAATCGCGATCAAGACTACCGTCTGAACCTATAAACTTTCTTGCTAGTTCTAGCAGCAGTACTTCTAGGGCGAGAGACAAAGTAGTTTGCACACTTTCAGCGTCATTTAACAGTCGCTGCGCTAAATGTGCCAGCGTGTCACGCTTATCTCGATTCAACAAACTAATGCGGACCTTGGAAGGGACTGGTAATTCAACTCGATAGAAACCATCAGTTTTGCAATTCCCTCCAGAGGCTAAAACGCTGGCAACCAGCCAACCGTAAGCATCAGCGGATCTCGGTTCAAGAAGTCCCGTCGATGGTTGAATCCCTTGCTTGAATATCACCCTGCAAAGAAGTTTTGGAGTGAATCCAGGTTTCTGGACTGTCAGGGCGGTCCCTTCTGTGGTTATAGGAATCCAAGGGTCACCGACGTCGCCCTTGTGTGGCTCTTTTGGACCAATTTGACGTGCTCCACTTCCCGCCTGCCAGGCAATGATGGAGTTTTTCGTGGCCTCCATGCGCAAGCGAACCAGACGGGGAGCTTCGATAAACCATGGCTCCAAATCTTTCAGGAAAAATTGGTGCTGATCGTGGTTCCAAGGGTGAATCCACGTTAAGACCACCCCTCTTGCTTTATAGCCGTAACTTCCTGCAAGAATTGTTTTGCGCAGCAGACTGAGCTCGTGTGTTTCATCGCAAAAACGCTGCGATGGCCGTAGGTCGCGAACCCAAGCCACGATTGGACGACTACCCGAGCCAGAATTCATTCTGGCTATTCCGTTATAGGTGCCAGCCCCTCCGCCATATGGGGTAATCGTTTGCCTGGTCATCAGAGCGTAAATCCAAGCTTCAAGCTCGTCTTCCGCAATTCGAGCGGATTTGACGTCGTGGTTCCTCGAGATGAAGAGCACATCAAACTCATCCGGCGTGTATGCGCACGGTTTGTATTTGGCGCTGGAGCACCACGGGTGCTGAAAAAACGCCGGCTGGGTCACATCCTCGACCACCAAATGCCACGCGGTTTCCATGCCCTCGGCCAGGTCGAGCAGCCCTCGGCGCCAGTAGCCGGGGTCGGCAGGAAGCCGATCGGTGGGATGGCGGGCCTGGATGCTGGCGGCCAGTTGCACGAGGAACACATGCCAGGGGTCGGCCTGATGGGCGCGCAGGCCCGTGTAGCCTTCCACTTTGCCTGCGCTCAGGGCGGCGAGCAGCTCGGGCAGGTTCAGGCGTTGGTGGCCTTGGGGCGTACGCACGCCGATCAGTGGTTCGGTGAGCAGGTCATACATTGTCTTTCTCCAGTCCGAAACGGGTGTAACGGAAAGCCGTATTGCCGATAGAGAAGGTAAAACCGTCGGGCGTGTCTTTTGCGTGGACGACGTCGGGCACATCTTCATCCGCAAGCCAGCGCGCGGGAATCGTGACGCGCTCGATGATCGCGCCAAAGGGTGAACGCATGCCATCCGCCAGCGGCAAGTCGAAAGTGGGGTCGCCCAGACGGGTGAGCACCTGTTCCCCCTTGTCGGGATAATGCAGTTCGCCGAATGGCTTATCGCTGAGCACCGAGCGCAGGGCTTGGCGGACATCGCCAAGCTCCTTGCCTTCGACCGTATTGCCATGGCCCGACCACGGATCGGGCAGTTGTGCCAAGCACTCGGGATGGGTGGCGTGTTCGATCCGTTGCCGCGCCTCTTCAGGCAAATGGATATGGGGATTTTGTTGCAGCGATTGCAGGGTCAAAGCCAGTACCCGGCCATCCGGATAGACGCTACCCAAGCCAGCAGGGGCGCGCAGATCCCCGTTTTTGTGGAGGTAATCCGCAAGGTCTTTTGGGGGTATGCGAACACAGGCTCGTGGGGTCTCGAAGCCACACGGGCGCGCTTTCCCCGCGTGACGATGCAGCCGGCCGAAACGCTGGATCAGCACGTCCATGGGCGCCAGATCGGTTACCATCCAGTCGGCATCGATGTCCAAGCTTTGCTCCAGCGTCTGGGTGCCGATCAATAGACAGGGGCCGCCGAGGGAGCCCTTACCCAGCCGCACCGTGACGGCGGCATCGAGAAGCTCGCGATCCTCGCGGGCAAAGCGGCCGTGATGGGGGCAGCGCACGCCCTCCAGAGAAAACAGCGCTTCCAGCAAATCAGGGCGGTCGCGCTGCAAGGTGGTCTCGACGAGCCGGAACAGGGCATTGGCCCGTCCGACGGTGTTGCACACCACCAGCACCCGGGCGCCGCTTTCGAGCGCCCGGATGAGGTTGGGTATCAGCGCCTCGTCGTCGGTCAGGGTGGGCGAAAGCTCCACCTGAAGTTGGCGCTTCCGCGCCGCAGGCATGGGCCAGAAGCCCGTGTGGGCGGACACCGCTGGATAGGGGCGGCACATCGCCTCTTCCAGGGCAGCCACCTCGCGGCCAAAATAGCGCGCGGCCGCCGACTCACCCAGAGTGGCCGAAAGCAGCAGCGCCCAGCCGCCCCGCGCCCGATGCCCTTCGAGCAAGGCGGCCAAGACCTCGCGCATGTAGGGGTCGGAAGCGTGCACCTCGTCAACCACCAGCAGATGTCGGTCGAGACAGACCGAGCGCAGCAGGCTGTGTTTGACTTTGAGCGCGGAAAGCAGCGCCTGGTCTATGGTGCCGACGGCGATCGGCGCGGCCAGAAAACGCTTGGGCCGCTCGGCGGACCACAGCCGTTCGCGCCGCTGGTCTTGGGGGCTGTCGTCCCACAGATTCCCTTCTGGGGCGGTCAAGACCTGTCGGACATCCTCGCCATCCAGCTTGACGTAGCCGGGCGCGGCTAGCAGCACGGGGCCGGGACGCGCCTCGGGATCGAAGGCCGCCTCCACCGCCTTCAGCACACGACCGTACAGCTCTCGCGCCGCCACCCGGGTGGGAAGGGCGAAATACAGGCCATCGACCTTGCCTTCGGCATAGAGGCGAAAAAACCACGCCAGCGCCGCCTCGGTCTTGCCCGAGCCGGTATCGGACTCGAC
>CAZZIP010000029.1:0-7783 GCA_964654415.1 uncultured Methylococcales bacterium
CCGCAGGAATGGGAGCTTGAGGGTTTTGGTGAGGGTGGCCATGAAAAAATTGATGTTCCCCTGCCTGAAGGCAGGGGCTTTACGCCGCATTCGGGTAAAAGGGTTCCTTGATGAAGTTCTGCCTTCCTTGACCCATCATCATTAGCGCATCGCCAAAGCCACTGGGTAGGCGCATCGAATGAACCAATGCTAGGGCAATCACGCCAACGATGATGAGAACTACCCCAATCGTGAGCTTACCCATTCGATTCCTCCTTCTTGGGGTTGTCATGCGGAATAACGAGTGATTATACATTCTGTTCAATATGCCAACGCTGAAAGTCTTTCGGCGTCTTTTTATAGGTTCCTTTGTTTCCCGCCTTTGCCTTGACTTCTCGTATCGCTCCGGATCTCTAATGGTTTGAAGCCTGGAGAAGATCTTCTCTTTACCGACCTGGCCCGATTCAACCAAACTTACGACTGGCTCATCTTCTACCACACTTAAGCGTCCTCACCATCGCAAAGGCCAAATCCCCCTTACAATTCCTCTTCAAGCATCAACCCGAGTGCTAAAGGTACTGGACGCATACAAAACGGTCAAAATGTTTAGTTGTGGTACAATTTTTTTATGTCCCACACAATAACGCTTGCCCAAAAACGCTACACCATCCACCTCGGCAACCGGGGGCGGCTCGTCCTTCCCGCCGAGCTGCGGCGCCAGCTGGATTTAAGAGAGGGGGATCGGTTAATCCTCACCGTCGAGGCTGATGGCTCCCTGCGTCTGGTGAGCGCCCGGGAGGCGGCACGGCGGGCAAGGGGGTTACTCCGGCAGATGCTTCCTCACCTCGAGGGCCGCTGTCTCTCTGAGGAATTGATCGCTGAGCGGCGGGCGGAAGCCACCCGTGAATAAGGTAGTACTCGACGCCTCAGCCCTTTTGGCTTACCTCTTCTTCTGAACGGAAGGCTACTTCGCTCCAAAAGGCGGTATCGCGAGCGCCTCAAGGCGAAGCTCTCGGCGAGGATAGCTCGGAAGAAGAAAGGAGGTAACCGCTGTAACAGGCTGATCCGGTCCAAACAGCGGCAGCTTAGGAAGCTGGACAACCAGATCCGAGACATCGAGCACAAGCTGACGACGGCGGGGATAAAGGCTCTGCATGAGGCAGGAGTCCGAAAGCTTGTCATCGGCGATGTGCGCGACATTCGGGTTGGCAACGACTGTGGGAGAGTGCAGAACCAGAGGCTCCACCAGGCTCCGCGTGTTTGCTGCACCAGAGCAGCGGATCCAGATGCGACCTGGCCGCGAAGTTCTGCAGTCGAGAATCGCGCTTCAGGGGAAGACATACCTCGTTCGCGTCTTCGTGGACGTGGACCGCAAGCCCCCGGAAGTCATGACGGTCTATCGGACCAGTAAAATAGAGAAGTACTGGAGGGATGAGCTATGAAAATCGCATACGATCAGAAAACGGACACGCTGACCGTGATTCTTAAGGGAAGGCGCAGCGTTGCAGAAAGCGACGAAGACAAGCCCGGCGTGGTTCTGGACTACGACGAGGACAGGAATCTGGTCTCGTTGGAGATTTTGGATGCGTCGAAGCGCGTCACGGACGCCCGCAAGATCGAGTACCAGACCACGCCGTGAAATATCGGTCGTTCCTAATTCGACTTCGTTTTGATGTCGGCTTTACGTTAGCTGTGACAAAAGGCTGAAATGAAATACGCTATTGTCATCCTCGATTTTGTTTTTCTGGGCACGATGCCCTCGGTCGTGCCTGCCCAGAGCGCCGGCATCGAGTGGGAGGTCCTCAGCCAGGAGGTCGAGGAGTTGTGCCGAGCGTGCAAATACGATCGGGCGGTGCAGCTTGCGCAGAAAGCCCCGTAGGTCGCCGAACGGAACGTAGGTCCCGACCATCCCGATGTGGCAGCGAGCTTCAACAACCTAGCCGTGCTCTACAACACCCAGGGCGACTACGCCAAGGCCGAGCCGCTTTTCAAGCGCTCGCTGGTGATCACGGAAAAGGCCTTTGGCCCCGAGCACCCCGATGTGGCGACGATCCTTGAGAATCTTGCGGGTTTGTATCGGATCACAGGACGTGGTTCTGAGGCTAAAGCATTGGAACAGCGCGCGGCGAAGATCCACGCCATGAAGAGATGAACTGCCCAATCGGGTAACCG
This sequence comes from uncultured Methylococcales bacterium, assembly GCA_964654415.1. Classification (GTDB taxonomy): domain Bacteria; phylum Pseudomonadota; class Gammaproteobacteria; order Methylococcales; family Methylothermaceae; genus Methylohalobius. The sequence goes on from CAZZIP010000029.1 coordinate 2,152, forward strand.
TGGGTTTCTAACCCCCAGTCCCCACACCACCCTGGCATGCAGGTCTGCACTGGGGGTCACGAAAAGGGAGCACACGACGAGATCAGGCATAGCCATGGGCCTTCCTCCACAGATCGCGGATAGAAATCAGCCCCTGGGTCTTCGGCCATCGGTTGGTCATCCCGGTCTGGGTCGCCAGTGTCTGCGACAGGTGCCCGTAGCTCTTGCTGCTGATCGCCATCAGGATCGCTCGGCGTTTGCTCGCCCCTAGGGCCAACAGGTTCTTGACCTTGGTGCGCGCGTAGCGCCACCGCAGACAGGCGGTAGGGTCTTGGGGTGATCCTACCCCGGGTGGTCCTCAGTCCGGCTTCCGTAACCTGTCCCGATCGCCGGCCGGACAGATCTCCCCAAATAAGAACCTGAACTGTCAGTGCACCACCGCCGCATTTACCCTATCTCCCGTACCCGGTGGGCTTCGTCATCTTGTGCTGACTCGCCCAGAGACTGAGCCTTCTATGCGATTTCTGTCCGTCGGCTTGCCCCTTGGCGCTCGGGTTTCCTTCAGACCACCCCTCTCGGGATTGCCCTTGCCTTCAGCTGGTAGTTGCATTTGTCCTATAATTTATACTACCGGTACTCCTACAGGGGACTTTCACTCTATCAGTTCATGCCCGTGTCGGGCGTACACAACCAGTTGCAGCAGGCGGCTTTGGCGTTAGGCCCAAATAACCAGTAAAAGGGGAGAAAATGGCAAGGGTTTTTCCTTTCTTTCCTAAATTTAGGAGTGTGACAGCTTTAATCGTCTTGTCTTTAGCTCTTCTCGCCGGTGGTTGCGCTTCCCAAAAAGCTTGGAAATACGGCCCAGAAGTCTCTTTGGGCGGAGCGCCGCTGATTGATAAAACGGTTGTCGTGACACCTTTTAACGATCAGCGCATCAATGAAAACAATAACATGATTGGTATGTACTTGATCCCGCTTATGCCGTTTGGGTGGCAAGACCTCAATACGCCGGAGGGTGTTTCCATGCACGTTAACAGCGCTCTGTGGTTATGGCGCCCCAACGAGGACATCGCCAAAGCGACTGCCGAGGAGCTCAATAATTCACGAATATTCCGGGAAGTTTTTTATAGTACTCGTGCCAGTGAGGGCGACCTGGTTCTCCAAGGAACGATAAAATCATCAAAGTACAAAGGCAAAATCATTACTTACGGGTTATCGGTCTATGGCCCCGTGCTTTGGTTGATTGGACTTCCGGCTTCGAACGTCTCAAACGAACTTGTGGTCGGGTTCAAGTTAGAGGATCGTAAGCACAATAGAACATTGTGGGAAAAGGAATACCGGGACGTGATCAGTAAAACTAGCATGATTTACTATCTGAAGTCGGACTTTGACTATCCAGATATGCTAAAAAAGATGTTGCTCAATGTAGTTAGGGATATAAAAACAGAAGTTCCTTCCATCCGAAATAGGCTGTCAACGTCTGAAAATCCTATCGAATGACGAATACCACGACTTACCCTCTGCGGTTACCGCGCTCGATAAAGGTGGCAGTCGATAAAATCGCTAAGGAAGAAGGCATCAGCATCAATCAGTTTGTAGCCACGGCAGTAGCCGAGAAACTGGCGGTCATGAATACGGCTGAATTCTTCGCGGAACGCAGGAACCGCGCCGACTTTGAGGAGTTTAGGCGCATCATGCAACGCAAGGGCGGTCAGCTACCAAAAGCAGGCGATGAACTGGATTAGCTTGCCTTATTCTGTGCTGCTTCTTGCCGCCATCGAGCACGGTGATGGTGTCGCCATCGTGGACGCCGACGACCCGTCCGACAAGGGTTTGAGCGGCAATGGCTTGGGCAAGGCCCAGCAGGAAAATGACTGCGATTTTCAGCATGGATTTTCGTCTTTCATCGCACGCACCAAGCCGCCTGTCGCGAAGCCCATAAACTGCCTGAAGCGGGTTGAACCTACCTTGCTTCCACAAAAACGGGGTCCACGTCGATTTGCAGCGCATCTGGGCTGGCGGTCCTCGTAGCGCCGGTCTGGTCCGTCACCGTCACCTGGGGTGCGGAAAGGGGCAGGTGCACGGTTGTTGGCGCCGTGCTCCATAGGACATAGACGTCTCCCCCGCTTCTGCCAAACTTATAGCCCCACACGCCCTCCCCCAGATTAAGCTTCTCTGCGCTCGTCGCATCAGATAGTTTCGCCGCCGTCACCCGATAGGCGATGGCCGGCGGTTGCATCTCGTTGTTCGGTCCCAGCAGCCCCCGCGCATAATTGCCCCGATCGGTCAAGGGGAAGTAGATGATGGTCTTTGCCCCTTCCGCCGCCGAAATCGTCAGGACCTTGGTCACGCTGCGTGCGTGCTCGTTCAGGTCATACGGGAGATTCCTATCCAGACCATAGCCGATCTCCCAGGCCTGGATGGGTTTCACGCAGTGATTGGCGCGCATCTGTTCATGGATCCAGTCGTATACCTCCTCCATCGTCTCCCAGCCCTGATAGTCGTGCAGCTGGAAGAGGTCGTAATAGGGGCAATACTCCTTGAACCGGGCGTTGCTCAGTTGGATCGTTTTCTGCACCCTGGGGTCTGCTAGCAGCGCCTGCAATTGGGCTTCGTCGTCAATCGGCAGGAACTGGCTGAAGGCGCCGGCGTGATTTTGGGTATAGCGCCGGGTGAAATCTAGCGCTTCGGCGGTTTTCCCCGCTTGATACAGGCTGTATGGGATGGTCAGGGCATAAGTTAGACCAGCCATGCCACTGTCTAGGATTTTCGCATCGGGATCCACGCTCTTGATGGCGCTTGCGGATTGGGCCAGGAGCGCGCCATAGTCCTGCACTGTGCCCTTCCAGGAGAAGCCGGAGACCTCATTGCCGATGCTGTAGTACGTGACGCTTCCCTTGAGCGCCGCGGCGAGTTCCCGCAGGCTTGCCAGGTAGGTGGCCATGTCGGCGGGCAAGGCGAAGCCCGCTCCGCTCTCAGGCAACTCGGGGTCGCCCACACCGGCGCCCATCGCCTCCGACCTGGCATTGGGCATGAGATGGACGTAGACGTCCAGCCCGCCGGTCTGTTCCTTGATCAGGTTGACCAGTTGGCTCGCCTGATGGACGTTAAACCGGCCGCCGGGCGCCGGATACAGCCAGAGGGTGGTCACCCTGGCCCCAAGGGCGTGGATGACGGCGGCGTCCGGCGTATTCTGCGCCAAGACGACGTGGACGCCGAAGATGGGCCTGAAGTGTTCGTCAATAAAGCGCTGGAACGCCTCGCCGGTGGGACGCAGGGTCCCGTCTGGATTGACTAGCCCCCTCGCCAGCGGTCCGTCCATAGCCCACCATATTGCAATCGGCAGGCCCAGCTCCACGATCTGGCCCATGACGGCGGTGGTCTGGTTGGGGTCGTCGGTGCGCTGGCCGACCTCGTTGGTGAGAAGAGGCAGCCCTGTCTGTGCCTTAAGAAACGACACTGCCTCTTCTAACGCTTGGGTATCGGCGATATACCAGTGAAAGTTCATGTAGTCTATTCCAGCGCGGCGGTAGACTTGCAATAAAGCCTTGCCTCGGCGGAGCTGTTCCTGGGCCTTGGGGGAGTTCAAAAGCTGCCGCTCCTCTGGCCTGAAGGCTCTCATCGCGAAGTCTTGGGCTTTGGCCTCCTGGCCGGTCTCCAGGTAATGGTCGTAGACCAGTAGGGCCACCGCTATACCCCCCAGCCCGCCGTTGGTGCAGGGGATGCCCTTTTGATGCGCCGCCTGGCAGGCAGTCGCCAGTTCTGTGCCGTATTCCTCCGGTGTGCCGGTGTAGGACAGATCCGAGTTTTCCTCATTTTCCACCACTAAAATGACCGGGCGATATTTATCCAGCACCTCGCCGAGCTTACGCTTGTAGGCAGAAAGATCACTCGGTGGGTACGAGGGCAATGGGCCACTGTTGCGGACGGTCAGAACCAACTTTAGGCCAGCATTAAGCGCAGCATCACACGTCGGACACTGGCCATTCCATTGTTCCAAGTGGACTGCCTCGGGCCGGAAATAAACAGCCCCTAGCTCTTTCACTACCTGGATTCCTTGTTCAGGCGATTCGCGAACGAGCCGGGTCATGATGACCCCAAAGGGGTTCTGGCCTGTCGGCGTGGGCATGAAGATGGGCCTGAAGTGTTCGTCAATAAAGCGCTGGAACGCCTCGCCGGTGGGCCGCAGTGTGCCATCGCTATTGACCAATCCCCGCGCTTTTGGCCCATCCAGGCCGAACCATACCGCAATCGGAATGCCCAGTTCCACGATCTGGCCCATGACCGCCGTGGTCTGATTGGGGTCGTCGGTCGTTTGACCCACCTCGTTGGTGATGACCGGCAGGCCCGTCTGTGCCCTGAGATAAGCCACAGCTTCCGCCAGCGCCTGGGTATCGGCGATGTACCAGTGGAAGTTTACGTAGTCCACCCCGGCAGCGCGGTAGGCTGAAAGAAGGGCTTTGCCCTTGCGCAGTTGTTCCTGGGCCTTGGGGGAGTCCAGGAGCTGCCGCTCCTCCGGGCTGAAGGCTCTCATTGCGAAGTCTTGGGCCAGGGCCGTTTGCCCAGTTTCCAGGTAATGGGCATAGACCAGCAAGGCCACCAGCGTGCTCACCAGCCCGCCGTTGGTGCAGGGGATGCCCTTTTGATGCGCCACCTGGCAGGCAGCTTTCAACTCGGCGGCGTAGTCCTGCGGCGTGCCGGTGTAGAACAGGGCCGAGTTCTCCTCGTTCTCCACCGCCAGGACGACCGGCCGGTATTTGTTCAGGACCTGGCCCAACGTGCGTTGATAGGCGGATAGATCTTTGGGTGGGGCGGTGGGCAGCGGGCCGCTGTTGCGCACGGTGAGAACGAGCTGCAAACCAGCATTCAAGGCGATGTCGCATTCCTCGCAGGTCCCGTTCCATCGATCCAGGAAAACCGAAGATGGCCTAAAGTAAACAGCCCCCAGCGTCTTGGCCACCTCTATCCCCCCAGGTGCACGGACCAGCTGAGAGGGAAGCATCACCCCAAAGGGGTTTGGATTGCCCGAAGAAGGCGGATAGGGCAAAGTCCCCTCCAGCGGGGTCGCCTCAACAGGAGGTCGGGCCGTGATGGAAGGTGCAATCGTCGGCGGAACCTTAGTCAGCGATGCTGGCGTCTCAAAGCAGGGGGCGATCTGCGCCCACGTGGCCGGGTCCATTCGTCCCATCGTTCGAATCTCTGCGGCCACCTGCCGGGCTTTTTGCCGGCCCAGTTTTTTTAATATGCATTGCCTAGCCTCAGGTGTGAGCCGGGCGCGAAGGTCAGCAATGGCGGGCATAGAAGCCGATGCGGTCACAGGCGCATAGGCAGAAAGGATGAATATGGCAAGTGAAAGAAAAGCGAAGGTGTGTCTCATCGTTCTTTCTCCCTCTGTCCAAGCTCTTCCAGCGCAGCACCAATACCTGCTCGCCGAGACGGTCCTGCGTGACCTAAACCAGATACTAGCCGCTTGAGCGGATGAACAAAGCGCCAAAAGCCGGTCTTCATCGTCTTTGCCAGACATCGAGCGCCTGGGCGAAATTGCCCGGCTTCATCAACTCCCGGGTGAGTGCCTGGCCAGCTTCCAGCTCAGCGGGAGTCAATTCCTCCAGCAACTGCGCTCGGTTTTTGGAAGCCAGGTTGCTTACGTCAG
>CAZZIP010000030.1:0-7203 GCA_964654415.1 uncultured Methylococcales bacterium
GAGCTGAACCGGCGGATGAGCGAGACGCTGGAGGCGATGGCGCGGGCGCTCTTCAAGGCGTGGTTTGTGGATTTTGAACCCGTGCGCGCCAAATGTAGGGGCGCACCTGGATGTTCACCCGTGTGTACACCCGTTTCATCGGGGCAGACACAGAGGTCTGCCCCTACAGGGTGGCAATGGCCGCAACACATCCTCGACCTCTTCCCCGACCGCCTGGTGGATTCCGAACTGGGCGAGATTCCGGAGGGGTGGGAGATCGTAACTCTAGGTCAATTGATGGAGCTTGCCTACGGTAGGGCACTGAAAGAGGAGGATCGAAGGCCAGGAAGGGTACCTGTCTATGGCTCAAATGGTCAGGTTGGCTGGCACGACGAAGTATTAGGAGCTGGGCCCGGGATCGTTGTTGGCCGGAAGGGTAACCCCGGGACTGTGACCTGGGTGCAGGTCGATTTTTTTGCCATTGATACTACTTTTTATGTTGTTCCGAAGGAGAAATGCCGAAGTATTTACTTTTTGTTCTTTGCTCTTTCTAACCAGGACCTTCCCTCGCTCGCTGCCGACTCTGCCATACCTGGGTTAAATCGAAATTTCGTCTACTCGAATTTACAGGTGATTCCACCGCCAGCCGTGTTGAATGCTTTCGACGAAGTAATAAAGGCGCTCTTTAACAGACGATACCTCAACGAGTGTGAATCCCGCACCCTCGCCGCGCTGCGCGATACGCTGTTGCCCAAGCTCATTTCCGGCGAGCTGCGGGTGAAAGAGGCGGAGAAATTATTGAGGAGGGCCTCGGTTTGAAGGCCAAGACCCCTAAACCGAAAAAGAGGAGTGCAGAACGCTCCGTCCTTGATATGTCTGCCAAGGAGGCCCGTACGTTCTTTCTCAAGCCGGAAAGTTACTGCCGCCTCGACCTACCGCCGTACTTCGACTTTCGGCCGATCTTGCGGAAGGTAGAGAAGTTTCTCGCAGCGAAACCGCTGGCCAGTCTAGAGCTGAAATCGCGCACCTACGAAGGAGTCAATCACTTAATTTACTCAAACAAGGATGGCAGGTATGCTTGGCGACCTTTTCAGCTCATCCATCCGGTCATCTATGTTGCCCTAGTCAACTGTCTGACAGAACCCAAAGCCTGGACTGAGATTCAGAATAGGTTCGCTGAATTCGCTAAGAATCCAAAGATCAAATGTCTGAGTATTCCGCAGGAATCTCTGACCAAACGAAAGGATCAAGGATCGCAAATTCTCCACTGGTGGCAAGGAATTGAACAGGCGACCATTGATTTGGCGCTGGATTTCAATCACGTCCTCCATGCTGACATCACGGACTGCTACTCCTCCATCTATACGCATTCAATTGCTTGGGCCATTCACGGAAAGCCGACGGCAAAGGCAAAGAAGAACGACAAATCACTCATCGGCAATGTAATCGACCGTTGTATTCAAAACATGCAGCACGGGCAGACCAATGGTATCCCCCAAGGTTCTGTAGTGATGGACTTTATCGCCGAGATGGTGCTCGGTTATGCCGACTTGGTGCTAAGCCAGCAATTGACCGAAGCAAATATTAAGGACTTCCAAATTCTTCGATATCGAGACGATTACCGCATCTTCGCAAACGACTCTCAAGTTGGAGAGCTAATTTTGAAGAAGTTGACAGAGGTTCTAATTGACATCGGACTCAAGTTGAATGCTTCTAAAACTACCAATGCGCAGGCAGTCATTGAAAATGCTCTCAAGGTCGACAAGCGCAAGTGGATGCGGCGCAGGCAGAGAGATCGGAATTTACAGAAGCACCTGCTTCTTATTCATTATCACGGAACTGATTTCCCCAACGGAGGAAGCCTACTTGTTGCGTTAGATGAGTTCTACAGACGGCTGGTTCCGCTAAAGTCGGTGCAGAATCCGATGCAGCTCATAAGCATTGCGATTGATATCGGCTATAAAAGCCCACGCTGCTTCCCAGCTTGTGCAGCGATCGTCAGCAAACTATTGAGCATGTTCCCTACCAACCAAGATAAGCTCACCGCAGTTGAGCGTATCCGTCGCCGGCTCGCACAATTACCGAACAACGGCCATCTTGAGGTATGGCTTCAACGTATCAGCTATCCCTTCAATCCAAATATTGCCTACGACGAGAAGCTATGCAAGTGTGCAACAGGTGAGAAGGTGGTTCTTTGGAACAGTGCATGGATCAATGATCCCGAGCTTCGCGATCTAGTTGAGCAAAACGGCATCGTAAACAAGAGGCGGTTGAAGTCTCTGAAACCAATCGTGTCACGTCGTGAGTTCGTAGTTTTCGAGGAGTACTGAGTTGACCATGTCCTCCTTCACCGAATCCATCGTCGAGCAGGCCGCCCTCGCCTGGCTGGAGGCCATCGGCTGGCGGATCGCGCACGGTCCCGACATATCGCCTGGCGGCGAGACCCTCACCCTGCCCCTCTCCCAGAGGGAGAGGGAAAGTTACTCCGAAGTGGTGCTTTCCCAGCGGCTGCGCGACGCGCTGTCTCGCCTTAACCCCAACTTACCCGCCGAGGCCCTGGAGGACGCCTTCCGCAAGCTCACGCGGCCCGAAGGCGTAGACCTGCTCCAGCGCAACCGCGCGCTGCACCGAATGCTCGTCGGCGGGGTGACGGTCGAGTACCGTGACGCCGCGGGTGCGATCCGCGGGGCGCAGGTCCGCGTGCTCGACTTCGACGATCCCGACAACAACGATTGGCTGGCGGTCAACCAGTTCGCTGTGGTCGAGAACCGGCACAGCCGCCGTCCCGATGTGGTGCTGTTCGTCAACGGCCTGCCGCTGGCGGTCATCGAGCTCAAGAACCCGGCGGACGAAGAGGCCACCCTCTGGACGGCGTTTCAGCAGTTCCAGACCTACCAGGCGGAGATCCCTTCGCTCTTTGCGTTCAACGAAGTGCTGGTGATCTCCGACGGTGTCGAGGCACGCGTCGGTGCACTCGGCGCCGGACGCGAGTGGTTCAAACCTTGGCGCACGATTACAGGCGAAACGCTGGCTCCGGAGACGATGCCGCAGTTGCAGGTGGTCATCGAGGGGCTGTTCGCCAAACGGCGCTTCCTAGATCTGGTGCGCGACTTCATCGTCTTCGAGGACGACGGGAGCGGGCGGCTGGTCAAGAAGATGGCAGGCTACCACCAGTTCCACGCCGTGCAGGTCGCCGTGGCGGAGACGCTGCGTGCGGCCGAGCCGGGTCGCGCGGAGCGTGCGGCCGATGAGACCGGGCGGTATGAAGCGGGGCGCAGGCCCGGCGGTGCGCCTGGTGACCGGCGCGTCGGCGTGGTGTGGCACACGCAGGGCTCGGGCAAGAGTTTGACCATGGCCTTCTACGCGGGTCGCGTGATTCGCGAGCCGGCAATGGAGAACCCGACCATCGTCGTCCTTACCGACCGCAACGACCTCGATGACCAGCTCTTCGCCACGTTCTCGCGCTGCCAGGACCTGCTGCGCCAGCCGCCCGTGCAGGCGGAAAGCCGCGCGCACCTGCGGCAACTGCTCTCGGTGCAGGCTGGCGGCGTGATCTTCACCACGATTCAGAAATTTTTGCCCGACGTAGGGGCAGGCCCCCGTGCCTGCCCCGATAATACGGGTGCACACGCGGGCGCACACACCGGTGCGCCCCTACGTGTCTGCCCCGATACAGGGCAACCACAGGGGGTTGTAGGGCAACCACAGGGGGTTGCCCCTACATTATCCAATCGCACCAACATCGTGGTGATCGCCGACGAGGCGCACCGCAGTCAGTACGACTTCATCGACGGCTTTGCCCGCCACATGCGCGAGGCGCTGCCGCACGCCTCGTTCATCGCCTTCACCGGAACTCCCATCGAGCTGGCTGACCGCAGCACCCGGGCGGTTTTCGGTGACTACATCAGCGTCTATGACATCCAGCGCGCCGTGGCTGACGGTGCGACGGTGCCCATTTACTACGAGAGCCGGCTGGCCAAGCTCGACCTGCCCGAAGAGCTAAAGCCGAAGATTGAAGAGGAGTTCGAGGAAGTCACGGAAGGTGAGGAGGTTGAGCGCAAGGAGAAGCTCAAGACCAAGTGGGCGCAGCTCGAGGCGATCGTCGGGGCGGAGAAGCGCTTAAGGCTGATCGCCCAGGACATCGTCGAGCACTTCGAGAAGCGGCTGGAGGCGATAGACGGCAAGGCAATGGTCGTCTGCATGAGCCGGCGAATTTGCGTCGATCTCTACAACATTATCTGTGTAGGGGCAGATGGCCATCCGCCCCTACGGCCCCAATGGCACCACCCGGATGACGATAAGGGCGTCATCAAAGTGGTGATGACCGGCTCCGCCTCCGACCCACCGGAGTGGCAGGCGCACATCCGCAACAAACCGCGGCGCGAGGCGTTGGCCAACCGCTTCCGCGATCCGAACGACCCGTTCAAGCTCGTCCTCGTGCGCGACATGTGGCTTACCGGCTTCGATTGCCCGAGTCTGCACACCATGTACCTCGATAAGCCCATGCGCGGCCACGGCCTCATGCAGGCCATCGCGCGCGTGAACCGCGTGTTTCGCGACAAGCCCGGCGGCCTGGTGGTGGACTACCTGGGGCTCGCCCACGAGCTCAAGGCGGCGCTTGCGGTTTACACGGCAAACGGAGGCACGGGCCGCACAGCACTCGATCAGGACGAGGCGGTCGCGGTCATGCGCAAGAAATATGAGGTTTGCCGCGACCTCTTTTATGGCTTCGACTGGTCAGTGTGGAAGACGGGAACGCCTAAGGAAAGGCTTTCGCTCCTGCCCGCCGCGCAGGAGCACATTCTCGCCCAGGAAAACGGCAAGGAGCGCTTGCTCAAGGCCGTGCAAGAGCTGTCCAGGGCGTTTGCGCTGGCAGTCCCCCACGAGGAGGCGCTGCGCGTCCGGGACGATGTGGCCTTTTTTCAGGCGGTACGGGCGAGCCTGGCCAAGCGGGCACCGGGTGAAGCTAGAACGGAAGAAGAGCTCGACCACGCCATTCGCCAGATCGTCTCCCGTGCGGTCGCTCCCGAAGGCGTCGTGGACATCTTCGCAGCCGTGGGCCTGAAGAAGCCTGACATCTCCATCCTGTCCGACGAGTTCCTCGCCGAGGTGCGCGGCATGCCCCAGAAGAACCTCGCCGTCGAGCTGCTGCAGAAGCTGCTCAAGGGAGAGATCGGCACTCGGCGGCGCAAGAACGTCGTGCAGGCCCGGTCGTTCGCCGAGCTGCTGGAGCAGGCCATCCGGCGCTACCAGAACCGGGCGATCGAGGCGACACAGGTGATCGAGGAGCTCATCGCTTTGGCCAAAGAAATGCGGGAAGCCGACCGACGCGGTGAGGCGTTGGGCTTGAGCGAAGAAGAGCTGGCCTTTTACGATGCCTTAGAAACGAACGACAGCGCGGTCAAGGTGCTCGGTGACAAGACCCTGCGCACCATCGCCCGCGAGCTGGTCGAGACCGTACGCCGTAACGTCACGATTGACTGGACGCTGCGCGAGAACGTCCGCGCCAACTTGCGCGTACTGGTCAAACGCATCCTGCGCAAGTACGGGTACCCACCTGACAAGCAGGAGAAGGCGACGCAGACGGTGCTGGAGCAGGCCGAGGTGCTATCGGCAGAATGGGCGGCTGCCTGAGCGAGCTCTATCCTCTTCACCTGGCCACTCCTCGAGCGGCGAGACCTTATGCAGCCGGATAATCGCGGCGCTGAGATCCGAGGCGCGGCTCAACGAGTCCGAATGCAGATCATCACCGGTAAAACTTCTTAAAGCTTTACCCAAACCAGCCAGCTCCACAGACAGATCGCGGCCAAAGCAAGCGCATCCAAAGCCAGCCCAAAGCGCACCATCTGCCCTACCGTCACCAGTCCTGTGCTGTAGGCGATAGCGTTAGGAGGAGTAGACACCGGCAACACAAACGCCATGCTAGCTGCCAAAGTGGCTGCCATCACCGCGGGCGTCGCCGGTATCCCCAAGGCCCCGGCCATCCCTGAGACCACCGGCAGCACGATGGCTACGGCTGCCGTGTTGGACATAAATTCGGTCAGGACCAAAGCCAAAGTCGCCGACAAAGCGATCAGACCTAAGGAAGACTCTATTCCTGTAGCAGCGAGCAGTTTCTGACCTAGCCAGAAACTCAAACCGGTCTTGCTCGCCAAAGCACCCAGCGACAAGCCGCCACCGAATAGCAAAAGAGTCCCCCAGTCGATTCGCTGCAAAGCCCTTTGGGTCAAGATCGGGCGGAAAGGCGAGTACGTCGCAGGTAGGATAAACAATGCCACCGCTCCAGCCAGAGCGACGCTGCTTTCCGCCAAGCGGGCCAGGCTATGACTTGGCTCTCCCCACAAGGCGCTAAAGCCCGGCGCCAGCCAGCCAAGGAGCATTAGGGCAAATACCCCCGCCACCCAGCGCTCGCCGGATTGCCAAGGTGGAGACGGGGCAGGCACCAAAGCCAAACGAACCCGGTTCTGCCGGGCAAGCACCAGCCAGGCCCCTAACAGCACCACCAGCAAAGGGAAGACCAACGCCATCCAAACGGCAAAAGAAAGATCGGTTCCGGCGCGCCGCAAAAACCCCAAAGCGATCAGGTTAGCTGGTGTGCCGATGGGGGTAGCGATCCCGCCTATGCTGGCAGCATACGCCACCGTCAGCACCGCCTGGGCTTTAAAGCGCTGCGGGAGCTGAGCCTGGGACAGCGCTGCCTGCACCAACGGCATCACGACGGCTGCCGCCACCGTATTGCTCATCCACATGGACAAAAACGCGGTGCCCGCAGCCGCAAGGGCCAAAAAGCGCTCTCCCAAGACGATCGTCTTTCCCCCTAGGGCGTATCTCGCCAAACGCGCGTCCAAACCGGTAGCGATCAATCCCTCGCTCACCAGCAACGACCCAAGCAGCAGGAAAATCACCGGATCGGCATAAGGGGCAAATACTTCTTGCGCCGGCGCAACGCCAAGCAGTATGGCCAGCACGCTGCCCAAAAGCGCCGTCACGGCGAGCGGCAAGGCTTCGGTCAGCCATAGCACCACCACCAACGCGATCACCGCTGCCAAGCGGTGCGCATCCTCCTTAAGAGGAATTTGCGCCGCCAGCACCAAGAAGAAGCTCAGCGGCCCGGCGATAAGGCCTATCTTTTGCCCCGACCTCATGAGCGCGCAAGAAAAAACCCGCTCTCACGCGGGCTATATGGCGTCCCCAACGGGATTCGAACCCGTGTTGCAGCCTTGA
>CAZZIP010000031.1:0-6225 GCA_964654415.1 uncultured Methylococcales bacterium
ATCTGCTCCGGAAGCAGCGATTCGAGAAAATATGGCAGACCGTCTTCGCGTGTCTTTAGGTTTGAGAAAGGTATCGCTACATCGGCGCTATGTATGTAGCACCACTTACCGTTAGAACGCGTAAGGTTTCCCATACGAAGGGAATGCCAGTAGACATCCACCGAGATGCCTTGTTTTTTACCATCTGCCAATTCGCTGTTCGTTGTCATGGCTCATTCCTTCTCGGTTGATATCGTATTGAACATATTATACACCATTCAAGAGTAAAAAAGCATTCGTGTCATACCAAAATAACCCCAAGTAACAAGACAGGCTTGTGAATTCACAATGAATTCATCATGAATTCATTGTGAATTCAAATGAAATTAACTTGTTAGCGTGCATCCACCGGTAGAATGCCGAGAATCATTTTTTCGATTTCCTGTTTCCGTTGGGACAGCTTTTCATTGGCCGCCCTAATGTTTGCCAGAATCTCTTGTCGCCGGTCGGCAAAGTTTTTCTGCACCTCCAACGGCACTTTAGGGAGTCTGATTTCGGCCAGATTCCCGTAGTACATCCGCTGTTTCACCCCGCCGACCCGGTTGAAGGCTACCAACGCAAGGAAATAATCCGTCCTAAGCATAAGCGCCATAAAGCCAGGAAGAAAACCGCCTTTCAGCCGCCACACCTGATATTCTGGGCTTGTGATTGCATCCGCTGGCACCTCTGGCACGATGCCGAGTGAACCGACATTGGCACGTGTAGGATTGTGAAAGAACCAGTCTTTTTCGATTTTCTTGTAAGGCGCGTTGAATTCCTTTCCTTTCTGTATGGAACTCAGAAAAACACCTTCCTTGTTGTTCACCCCATAAATGGGCCATTCCTTTTCCGGTTCGTCCCAAGGCCTGACGGTTTCGGTGCATTCCTCGGTGTAATCTCCCAGTCGGACAAAGTCAGGATTGACCGTGATGAATGCAGCGGCTCGGCCGGCTTTGACATCCCACTGCTGGATGTTCTGGTAATTGGCGAGGAACACCTTGGAGCGGATCACCTGGTCGAAACCCTTTGTTTGATTGACAAGCCAAGAATGAAGCTCTGCAACCAACGCAGATAAAGCGGTATCCGCTGCCGCCCGCTCCAGTTGCGCCACTTCCCAATGGGCCACAATCTTCTGCTGAATCGGCAGCGGCGGGATGGGGACTTTTACACCCTCTAGCTGCGATGGTTGAATACGCTTCCTTCCGGACGCGCCACTGATCATCGAGTTGAGCAGTTTCTTGAATGCTGCTGTGCGAAACAGCAGCTTCACATATTCAGGACGCGCCTTTTCAATATTTACTGAATAGATGGGGAATTCCGAAGTTGCGCACATAACATCAAGGTCATCGGGGGCAAGCCCAATCGCTCCATTTCGCACATCAATTTTGGAGAAAATGACATCCCCAGGAAAAACTCGGAATAACTTCCCTTTAACATCTTTGATTTGAACGTGCTCCCTCGGCTCAATGGAACCGTCGAAACGAATCGTCAATAGCGTTGAGAAGGAATCGGACGTTAGTGTTTCAAGTGCAGCTTCCGTTCGTCGGTGGAGGATACTTGCCAAAGGCTTGATAACCTCATCAGGCCAGTTCCAGTTAACAGCAAATTGGGCGGCAACGCTCCATGTCTGTAACTCCCGATAGCTGACGCAAAAGGCTCGCGGCCAGGCTTGAGCCACTTCATTCATCACTCAGCCCTTCCCGTCACAGCAAAGGTGTTCGGATCAGCAAGGAACTCCCGGTACCATTCCAGGCAGGTCTTGTCACAATCGGCGGGCTGGTTGGCGTTGGGGTAGAGTTCGTTCTGATCCTCCTCGCCGGTGGAGGAAATGCCAACCTTCTCCGCCTCGTACATGAAGATGGGGTAGTCGAAGCGCTCCTTGAGCAGTTGTCGCGCTTCGGTGATCTGTTTGACCTCCATCGCCTTCAGGTACTCCTTGAGCTCCTTTTGTAGCGTCTTTCGCCGCTGGGTGTCTTTGGACTGCTTGGCAGCCTCGATTTCTTTTTCCAGGCGCTCGCACTCCGCTTTTATTTCATCGGCGTAACGGGCTTCGATCTCCGCTTTGGCAGTGGCATAAGTGCTGTCGAAACGCTGTTTTTCTTCTTCGGTGAACTTCTGCAAAAAAAGGAGCGAACATTTGACGCTTGCCCCGGAGCTAACAAAGGTTTCTTGCGGTAGGCTGACCACGGCGCGGATAAAAGCGCGGTCTTCGGTGAACTCGCGCACATAGGCGAGTGACGGATTGTTGAAGACGCCTTCCGGCAACACGATGCCGAGACGCCCCCCGGGCTTGAGCAGGTCAAGACAGCGTTCAATGAACAGCACTTCGGTCTTGATCTTTGCCTTGTCGCTCTTGGGTAGTTCGAACAGGCTGGCGATGGGCTTGTTGAGCGCCGCCTTTACCAGGTTTTGCGCTTCGCGGTAGAGGTCGCCGTACTCCTTCAGATATCGCTCTTCTGCGACCGGATCGACAGCAATATCCGCCTCCAGTACCTTGTCGGATGGCTCGACGTTGGCCCCGAAGGGCGGGTTGGTGAGGATGATGTCGAAGCGTCCCTCGAAGATGCCGTTGATGTTCAAAAAACCGTCGTGATGATGGACGACGCCGTGGCCGTCGCCGTGCATGATCATGTTCATCTTGCTGGTGCGGGCCATGCGGTCGTTGGCGTCTGTGCCGTAGATACAGCGATTGGAAAGTTTCCATAGACGCGACCCCTCGCGTTTTTGGTCAATGCTCGCTTGTATTTCTGCGAATTTCTCCTGAAGTTTCCTGGCTCGCTGCTCTTCGGTGAGCGATACGTCCTTTTCGACCTCGGCCTTGAATGTGTTGTACTCGCGGTCGGCATCGGCGAGGATTTTTTCGCGCACGATTTCGAACACCCGGATGAGGAAGCCGCCAGAACCACTGGCCGGGTCGCAGACGATCTCACCCTCTTGTGGATCGACCATGCGCACCATGAATTCAACGATAGTGCGCGGGGTGAAAAACTGACCGATTTCGCCCCTGAATGTACGGCCAAGAAAGCGCTCAAAGGCAACGCCCTTAATGTCTTCGCTTGTATCGGAGAGGTTGTACTTCTCCAGCTCCTTGACGATGGCCTCGCCGGTGGCTGGTTTAAGGTTGATGCGCTCGTCGTCATCGAAAATCTTGTCGGCGGCGTAAGCCCGCTTGGTTTCCTGAAAGAGGTTATCCAGCGGATTTTCAGCGATCTGATTTCTCAGCATATCGACGGTAAAGAGATTCGTTTTGTTGCGCCGGGTCAGTAGCGAACGCTCCACATAAACCTTGATGAACAGCACCTTAGCGATTTCGTCGAAGGCAGCCGCTGGGTCTTTCTTCTCTCGGTTGCGGATGATGTTGTGACACTTGTGCAGCAGGTCGGCGAACTCCTTTTCCTTGAAGACGCGAAGCCTGGAAAGCAACTCCTCGATGTCCTTGTCCGATGCGTCGCCATGTGGGATGTTCTCAATCTCTTCTGTGTAGCCCGGCACCTTGTCTTTTTTGACCCGCCAATATTTGGTTTCCAGAGAGTTGTGGGTGACGAAGAACGGTGCGCCGCAGATGCGGGCGTAGTTTTCACCCTGGTAGTAATCTTGCGGCTTGATGGTGACGTTGTCGGACTTGCATTCGACGACGATGAAAGGGGTATTGTCGGCGGCTTTGTCCTGCGGGGTGCGCCAGATGACAAAATCGGCGCGGGCGGAGGCCGAACCACGTCCGGTCAGTTCCATCTCCTCTGCAATCTGATCGAGGGAGAAACCGTACTCATTGACTAGTACCGGCAAGTATTCCTGGCGCACCGTCTCCTCAGGCGTTTCCACCAGCCATTTGCTGCGCACATGGCTCCAGATTTTCCCTTGCTTTTTGTCGCGTTTGATTTCTAGTGCGCTCATCCCTTCAAACCCCCCTTTCCAGGTCGCATCCGCTTTAAGCACCTCGAAAGATCTCGTTTTACAAAAATCCGGACAATAAAAATCAATGGATTACAGCACTGAATCTGTCGAAATCAGGGTTTTCGAGGTGCCCCTTTCTCGGTCTTGGCACCCAGTACTTCTTGCCGGCCCAGGCGATACTAAAGCCGTCATCAACGAGGGCTATATGCTGCTCCAGAGCCCTTCTTCCAACCCTCATTGGCAATCCATGAAAATAAGCCAGCGCAACCTCTAGCCACTTCCGCTCAAACTTTCACTCGGCTCATCAGATGTTCGCGGTAGGCAAGCAGAGTCCTGCCAGCCAGAGAATTCTGCGGGACAGATTTCAGGATCGCCTCGATCCGACGCCGCTCGGAGTCTTCCTCTCGCGCGAGCGGATCGGACTCCACGCCTTTCGCCTCTCGCAGCCATCGCATCACGATCCTGACGCGATGCAGCCCTTCCGCGCCGAACCGCTCCAGAAGCTCGCCATAGGACGGGATGCGGCCACAAAACGATTCCATTTCCATGCGCCGGACACGCTACGGCGCGTAGGGCGTATCTTGAGCGTTTGGGCGAGCATCTGGACTGTCGCAGCTATTTCTGTCATATCTTGATCAAGTCGCAGCTATTATACTAAAATTCGTCGCACGTATTCCAGAAACAACGCCTTCAACTCATTGAATTCTTGACACCCAGACCGAGGCATCGATGATCATGCAGCCAGGTCGCAACGCTGTTCGCGAATTGCCTCTACGCTATCTTGCGGGCCTTGCCAGCGGGCTGTGACGAGCGAGGTCAGACGTTTCAACTCTCCGACGAACGCTTCTGCTTCCTGCGCACTGTCGTCGGATGGCGACTGACCGGCTTCGAGAGCCGAGAGCTCGCGACGCAACAGGTTGGTGAGCCATTCCTTGACCGTCTGTCCGCGCAATACAGCGATGGCTTTGACCTGACGATAAAGATCATCAGGAAGTTCCAGAGTGGTCTTCATAAGAATTACCGTAACGTAATCAACATGCTCCCGTCGTATTACCGGGTCAATAACAACAGATGCATTCAACGTAGCGGCAACCCGCTGCTAGATACCTTGTAATCATCCTCAATGAAGATGTACTTTTGTTATACGATTGATTTGGTTTGTCAGGTCACCAAACATCAACATACCATCATTGAAATCCATCAATACAAGATTATCCGGAGCGACTTCGCCGCCCAAAATTGTTGGCACCATCATGAAGGCAGCTTTATGGAAGAAATCATTTCTGTGTTGATCAAACCATTGTCCGAGTTTTTCCTTATGGTAATTTACCAATTTATTATATCCATAATTATCCATGACAGTTAACCAACTATCGATATTCGTTGCCAATTTCCAGACATACAGGCTTTCATAACTGGCCATCAAGATAGATGATCTGCTTCGATCGACATCACCGTCCAGTGTCGTATTGATTTCAATCATGATGGCGTAACCCAAAGCGGTCCTGGCGAACATAATGACGTTTGCCGGCAAGATAAAAAAACGCCTCCACTCTGCCAAATTGATTTCCAATTGTGTTGGCATGATATGGGGAGCCATTTTGAAAATTCTTGGCGCCAACGGCACGATAATGGATCGCGCCTCATTGAGAAATCTCTCGAAATCCCGCGCTCCGCTCATCATCCCGGTTAACTTGCTTGCCATCTATCTTTATGCTATTATGATATATTATACACCATCCAGAGATAATGGTCAATAGCTTATGTGGGTAAACATTGATGAAACAAATAGAGGTTATACGCTCGTAACGGAAAAATCCAACTTGACTGGTCAAGGGGCGGTTTTCGTATCGAGGCTGGCAGTCGCCATGATTCTGCTTCATCCGGCAAAGGTCTACATCAACACCGGAATGCTCAAACATGTGGAGACCCAAATAATGGATGGGATCAGTAGGCTAAATGGCGATATAAGCAAGGATAACGACGGAAAAGCACGTATAACCGTCATGCTAGACGGCGAGGATGTCAAAGTCGAGATAGACGATGCAAGCAAACCCAAACGAACACCTCGACCCAAACTGGACATTTACGGTCGACCATGCAGCATCAAGGCTTATCCAAGACGGATTCGACGCAAGAACAAAGAATTTGAAGACGAATAGGCGCACGCCTGGCCGACGCCGCCATCGTTACCGAAGTACCTGAAACAGTCCAACTAGATCAATCATTAGATACGTGGCATAAAAAGAAAAAAAGCCGTGCGCGCGTACGCGCATCGACCATACCATGGACATGATCGCACCAAGCGACCAC
>CAZZIP010000032.1:0-5005 GCA_964654415.1 uncultured Methylococcales bacterium
GCTTGAGGGTCGCGATCGGTTCAGCCAGCCAGCCGCCTCGCCCTTCATAAACCTCGTTCCCCTTGACGGTGGCGATGGGTTCATCCAACCAGCCTTTGCGTCCCCGATAAATCTCATCCCCCTCAAAGGTGAGCACGGGGTCCGCCAGCCAACCCCCCTCGCCTTCAAATGCCTCGCCGTCTTTGACGGTCAAGAAGGGCGTCGCCAGCCACCCGCCTCGTCCCCGATAGGCTTTCGCTGCCATTGTTGGTTAACCCTCCTTGAATTGGAATTCAGATGGATTGCACGATTTGCGCTATGACACTCGCCTGCTCAGGATAGAGCCGCGCCAGCAATCCGCACATTTTGTAGGCGGCGTCGAGGTAGTAGGCGCAGGGGAGTACAAGTCGCTTGAAGTTTTCTTTGTCGTCTACTTCGGCAAGGACAGCAGCGATTTCATTCTTGGTTTCAGACTCACTCATGATAGCGAAACACATGAATATCCCCATTGGCGTCTCCGAATGCCACTAATCTGTGAGTCCACGATACAACCGCTGAGCATACCTCTGCTGCTGCATGAATGAAATGCTTCGCCAGAACTGTGATGGATCCATTATCTTCAAACCGGCAGAATCGGCATACCCGGTCCGCATCACCAAAGGCTATGAATTGCCCACACTCAGAGATACCGAGACCAAGTGTTATCTTGCCAGTTCTCCATACGGTTTTTTGCCAATCTGTTGATGTGGGACGCAACAAGCCGAGACCGCCTGAATGCCAAGAACCGTAGGAGAAAATAAATCCACCGAGATGGAGCGACCAAGCTATGTCCAATATCACCCCAAGGTCGTTCTCTATTTCTGCTGCTATCTCCCAGCCAGAATCAGATTTTCTCCACATTCGGATTGGACTTCCGCCACAGATTAAAAGGTCATTGTCTCTCCCGCCGAAAGCCAAGGCATTACCCGGTTTTCCCCCATACCCCCTTTCCCCTGCGCCGCCAGTAAAGACCTCTGACATATCAGCAATTTGAAGGACATGAATGGTGTCCGGAACCTCATGACGGTCATACCAAGACCCACAACTCAGGGCAACTAACTCACCACTCTTGCTAACACAAATATTCCCGATTCCTACATCTTTCCGAATCAAATGCTTTAACTCTAAAGAACCATTAGGGGACCACAGCCTAATTGTCCCGTCCATGTGGCCTGTAACGAATCGCCCATCGGGAAGATAAGCCGTGCTTAATGGGGCATCCCTCTCTTTGAATGATTCCAAAGACATTATCTTCTGGTTTTTCAAGCGAACCAGAGCGAGATCTCCCTCAAACCGAGAATCAAGGTAATGACCCGCACGAGCAGCTACAATAGAATCACCATCCGCTGAAATGGACATGCTCCAAACATGACCGGCGGAATCTTCTGGATGACTGGACATGGCTTCAGGAGTCAGAAGCATTACAGAGTCATGTTTTGTAGAAATCGCAATCCGATTTCCTTTGCCTAATGCACCGGCCCAAAGTCCAATACTCGGCCCTTGCCAGGCACCTTTCATACTGAATGGTACGAGGTTCCATAAAATTGCCAGCCCTGTGTCTTCTTCACAAGTAAGCATCCGATTTTCTGCTGAAAGTAACGATATTTTGGCAATATGACCTTTCAAGCGAAAGCCGGAAATGTCCTGCTCTTGTTCGTTGTCAATCAGGAAGAAGCAATGATCATTGCCCATCCTGGCTGCTCCAGGCAAAGGAGATTCATTAACATCCTGCACAAGCGCAATGAAACGCCCGTCCTCTGTCGCACTGACATGGTGGAGTGATAACCCGGGATTTGCACCCGCAACAGGCCTCAAACCGGCTTTCAATAGAACGATCTGCCCGGACTCCGCTGCTACAGCTATAACTTGCTGACCGTCCAATTTCACCCATGCTGCCCCTGCCAGGGGTGGCTTCCATGGTATCGCATCACCAAGCATGATCTGGATAAAGCGTAGCTTCTCACCGGATACATCGAGAGCTTCACTGATGACTTCATCGCAGTCTTCCTGTATGAACCAAAGCCGAAACGAGTCTCTCCCACATGTTAAAAGGTCCCAGTCATAGAATGGATCGCGGAGTTCCTGCGGACAAAACGCCACTGTGCGGCCGAACTCATGCACTTTCTTAAAGAATCTTAGCCTTTTATCCCTGAAATCCCAGAGGGCAAGATAACCTTCAAGATTCCCTATTGCCGCAATCCATCGACCGTCTCCCGACCACGCGACGTCAATCAAGCCACCATTGATAAATTTCGGCACCTCCAACACACAGATCTCTTCACCTGATTCAACTTCCCACACAATGACTGACCGCCCACCTGCTCCAGCCAGGTATTTTCCATCGCTGGAGAATGCCAGAGAGCGAACAAAAGCATCGGGCAATACCATCGTTATAGGGGACTTTTGCGGAATCTCCCGCGGAGGCAAGAGACGCTCTAACCATGCGCCGTGTCCAGAGGACTCCCAAGACGACATCCATCGCTGGATGAGAGACTGTGTCCAAGCAGCATCGACCCACCGGCAGGAGTTTACAAGGGCTTGAAAGGTGAGTTCAGGGAATCGCTCCAGCGTAGGGCGCTCGATGGCGATGGCTGATGCAACCGTGCGAAGTATTTCGCGGGGTGTGGCATCGCTGATTTTTCCAACCATCGCTTTACATTCCCTCATGTGATGTCGTAGAAAGTCACCCCGACACCTGGCTTCGATGAACTCCACATCCGTTAAAATTTCTACCGCTTCCGCTAGTTTTCCCAAATCAATAAGATGTTCAGCGTAGTGGCGAAGGGCGTAAGGGCTTCTGTGCTCCTGCCAGCGGGAGCAGTAGTCCATCAACTTGTTTCGGGCGTCCTGCGCCTGACGTCCTAATGCGCGTTCAAACTCATCTGCCAGCAAGGCGTGAGCAAAGGCGTAGAGAGTTTGAGCAGGGGGACGGGTCTGAATCGTGAACCAGCGGGTTGCCTGCCACGGCAAGGCTCTCAGGTCAAACACCGTCAGTCCTGTCAACGCCTGCACGTCGTCCTCCGAAAGCGCGCCCAGAGCGACCGACAGCAGGGCGAAGAGTTCCTGCACTTCCCGCTTCTGCTGAACCTCCTCCACCTGCGCCAGCAGTCGCAACTGCTCGCGCACGTATGCTCCAAAGCCACGCGGACTGCGGGTCAGCACCGCCTGCACATCCTGCCCCGCCTTTGCCGCCTGAATCATCTCGTCGATCAGAAAACGTAGGTAGAGCGGAAAACCTTCCGTTGTCTCGTCCACCTGAGCGATGAACCCTTCGTCTTCTGCGAACGCCGCTAACTCGCCGTCGCCTGCGCGCCGCAGGTAGTCGGCAATGGCGATGCGGGGCAACCGCGTCAGGTGGAGACGCTTCGCGACGTCCATCCAGCTGCGCAGGTAGTCTGGCTCTTCACCTTCGTCGGCTCGAGCCGACACCACCACAAACACCCCTTCAGGCAGGGGGACAGGGAAAGGTGGGGAGAAAACGTGCTCTGCTTCATCAAGTCCATCCAGCACGATGATGAGTGGTTCATCGGGGCGGGCTCCGCGTTCTTTCACGATGCCGTAAAGTGTATCGCGCAGGCTGTTCTCATCGTCGGGCAGAGGTTCATCGGCGAGTTCGTGGTAGATAAACAGTTGCCGCAGCAGGTTGCGGTAGGCATTGACGACGGAGCGGGTGGCATCGTAGCGGTGGCTGAAGAAGTGGCAGGCGACGAAACAACCGTCGCCGCGCCGCCGTGCCACCCAGTTTGCCAGCAGTGCGGTCTTGCCAAAACCAGCCTTCGCCGTGATGATCAGCTTGCCTGATAGTTTCGCGGAAAGCAAGCCATCCAGTTGAGCCAATTCGTCCTTGCGCCCGACAAACAGCGTGGTGTAGTCTCGCAGTAGTTCCTCAACGCGGTCAGCCACCTCAAGCCCTGCGTAGCGTTCGTAGAGCGGGCGGCGGCGTATTTCGCGTAGAAGCGTTACTGACAAGGTTTCGAGCAACTGCTCTATGCGCTCTGTCCCCTCGTGAACAGCAGCAAGGATCTCGGTCATTGCTCGGGAAAGTTGAGTAAGAAGCTCGGGCGCCGTGCTCAAGGTTTCCAGGTGCTTCTGCAACTGAGCGAAACCCTGCTGTTGCTCTTTGGTAAGGTCGGTCAATTGATCTTGCACGTGCCGCACTAACGACAACGTTTCGGTCATCATCGTGCGCTGGAAGGCAATCCACGCTCGTTGATGCTTGGGGTCTTTGAGGATTTCCGCCAGCGCCGCTTGCAGGTTTTGCGGCAGGCGCTCACGCAAGAAGTTCCCCAGGTCATCAGGGATAGACTGCCCGCCTGCCCACGCCGTCAGGGCCTGTTCGACAAATTGCCACCATGCTTGCTGTTCGTCTTTCGCATCGACTGCCTGCAAAATTGCTTCGGGCGTCACCTCGCCTGAAAGCAGTTCTTGAAGCGCTTGCTCATCGCTCTGCGCCTGCTGCAACTTCTTGAGCCACAGGGCAAATAGGCGCTCGTGCTCATCAGATAGGAGCTTGCCGCGCAAGAAGCGGTTCGTGCCTTCTTCCCGGCGTAATTCATCACGCTTTCTTTGAAGCGCCGATTCTAACGCTGCCGCCAAAGCCCGCTGCAAATCGTGGTTGGGGGATCCGCCAAGCCCTTTAGCGAAGTCTTTCAGGACGTTGGTGGAGAGGTCGCTCAAAATACCCGCGACCTCTTGAGCGGAGCTTTCCAGCATTTTGCCTAACAGTTCACCGCCCAGGCTGCCCAGCATGCCGCCGATGGGACCGCCTACAGCGGCAGCACAAGCGACTGAGCCGACCAGTTTGAGTGCGGTTCTAAACGATCTACGCATAAATTCTCACCGTCCTTGAGTCATCTTCAAATATCATGAGCCACAGCAGCATCTTCTGCACACGACGAAGACCTCTGCGCCATCTGGACACATCACTCAATCTGGTTTGCAAGTTTGTCCAGAAGCTGACGCTCTTGAATCTGCTGCGCGATCTTGT
>CAZZIP010000033.1:0-4318 GCA_964654415.1 uncultured Methylococcales bacterium
TGCATTGCGTAGGCGCAAACCAGTAATCCTTTCTGAGATTTTTCCGGAACAATTAAATAGGGTATCGAATAGTTCCGCATCACAGTACATTTCGCTGATGGGGGAGCTTGGGTATAAATGCTATTTGCTGGAAGATGGTCGGCCGACAACCCGCTTGCGAGATTTTCCTTCCGACCATCCCAAGGAACTTGCGTCAGTTATTTTTGAGTGGGGCGGCTTGGGGGTGTCTCTCTCATGATCTTCCACATCATTAAAGCCATTATTCTTTCCGGAATGATGTTTTTCAGCTTGACATATCTTGGATTTAATGCGGTGGGGGCGATGATATTTAGCATGGTTCCTTTACTGCTCGGTGTGTTGAATGTCTTTACCGCCTTTGCATATGGTTTGACCGGTTTCATTTTCATTCTGGCTTGCGGTTCAGCGCTCATACCGGATTTGCAGATCAAATCACAAGAGCTTTTAAGTTGGGTGACTCAGCAAGGCGTGAAATCCGGGAAGCCTGTCGTACTGGAATCCAGTGGTCACAACAAGGAAAAACCATGAGAACGAAATTATCTTGGTTCTCCTTCGGCTCGCTTCTGATATGTGGCGGGCTGTCCGGCTGCTCCACCTTCCCCGCCTGGCTTCCCTCGTCCGGCCCCAGCGTCGCGCAGGTGGTCGAGCAGGAAAAGATCGATTCGCCGATTCCGGTGGTTGAGGTCAATGATGCCGTGGCGCGCAGAGCTTTGGCTACTCAGCGCGCAGATTCTTTTGCCGAATCCCTTACCGCCAAGGCGCCACCCGGTTATGTAGTGGGGGCGGGTGATGTGCTTGAAGTTTCGGTTTGGGAGGCGCCGCCGGCAGCCTTGTTCGGGGCTGCGGTCGTGGATGCGCGTGCGGGCTTGACGACCACACGCCAGACGACTTTTCCGGAACAGATCGTGAATGCTGATGGGGTGATCAACGTGCCTTTCGCCGGCACGGTGCCGGTGGCGGGCAAGACGCCCCAGCAGATCGAGGCCGATCTGGTGCAGCGCTTGAAGGACAAGGCGAATCAGCCGCAGGTGTTGGTGCGGGTGATCCGCAATGCGACGCAGAATGTCACCGTGGTGGGGGAAGTGGTGCAGAGCGTGCGCATGTCGCTCACGGCCAAGGGCGAGCGCCTGCTCGATGCAGTTGCTGCTGCCGGTGGGGTGCGCCAGCCAGTGGGCAAGATCACGATCCAGTTGAGTCGGGGCGGCAAGGTGATGTCGATGCCGCTGGACAGGGTGATTCAAGACCCGAAACAGAACGTCTATTTGCAGCCGGGCGACGTTGTGACGGCTCTGTTCCAGCCCTTGAGCTTCACGGCTTTGGGGGCGACGGGCAAGAACGAGGAGATCAATTTCGAGGCGCAGGGCATCACGCTCGCGCAAGCGCTGGGTCGCATGGCAGGGGTGCGCGATACCCAGGCCGATGCACGGGGAGTATTCATTTTCCGGTTTGAGGAACCAGGCATCGTGAAGACGGATGGCAAGCCATTGCCGCAAACGCCGGATGGCAAGGTGCCAGTGGTGTATCGGGTGGATTTGAAAGACCCGCGTTCTTTCTTGGTGGCACAGAACTTTCCAATTAAAAACAAAGATGTGATTTACGTAGCTAACGCGCCGGCGGCCGAATTGCAGAAGTTCCTCAACATCCTGACCTCGTCGTTGTTCTCGGTAAGCAGCCTGGTGAATTTGGGTAAATGATCCACCTTGGCGAGGTGGCGGGCACCATCCCGCCAGCGCCGACTTTCTGGATTACACGATGTGAATGGCTGATCGAGGGTCGGTGGCCTCTTCCCGTCTGTTGATCGACATTACCCGGCTGTTGGATCGAGCCTTGCAGGGCAAGCGGCCAACCGGCGTGGATCGCGTCGGATTGGCGTATGTCGCGCATTTCAGGGGGCGCGCGCGGGCTTTGGTGCGGTTTGCGCGGCGATGGATGATTTTTTCGGACGAGGACTCAAGATGCCTCTTTGATTGGGCCTTGGCTCCCGGCTCGACATCTGCTTCTCGCGTACGCTGGCTTGTCGGGAAGAATTATGTGCTGAATTGGCGATGGCCTGCGCCGGAGAGTATTTTGGTGAACGTGACACACAGCGGCCTAGATGACCCGGAGTACGCTTCCCGCGTCCATCGTTACCGGTTGCGGCCATTGTATTTTCTGCACGATCTGATTCCGCTCGGCTTTCCCGAATATAGCAGGCCAGGGGAAGCCGAGCGGCATCGCCGCCGGCTGGAGACGATGTTGATGACTGCGTCCGGCTTGGTGGTGAATTCACGGGTCACCGGAGAAGAGTTGGCAAGTTACGCTGCCAGCGCCGGAATACCTTCGCCGCCTTGGGAAGCGGCACATTTGGCCCCGCCGGTATTCCCACGAGTCGCTTTTGATCGCCCGATGCGGGAACGCTATTTCGTCGTGCTGGGCACGATTGAGCCGCGCAAGAACCATTTGCTGCTGCTCAATCTCTGGCGCGAACTGGTCAGGGAATTCGGCGATCAGGCACCGCGCCTCGTGGTCATCGGCCAACGCGGCTGGGAATGCGAGCAGGTGGTGGATATGCTCGATCGGTGCGTGGTATTGAGAGGCAACGTGCTCGAATTATCCGATTGTGATGACGCGGCCCTGGCGACCTGGCTGGCCCATGCGCAAGCCTTGCTGTTCCCGTCCTTCGCCGAGGGGTATGGCATTCCGCTGGTGGAGGCGCTTTGTCTGGGCACCCCTGTGATCGCCAGCGATTTGCCCGTGTTCCACGAACTGGCTGGCGATATTCCAGAATATCTCGATCCGCTGGATGGCATGGGTTGGCGACGGGCTGTTCTGGATTACGCTGCTGCTGACAATCCCCGCCGTTTAGCGCAGTTGGCGCGCATGGCGGGGTGGAAGGCGCCTTCGTGGCAGGAGCACTTCGCCGTTGTCGATGCGTTCCTGGGGCGTTATTTCCATTGAGCACGATCATGTCGCCCGAGGTGGTTTACGCGCTCGATTTTTCGCGCTGGAAGCGCCGTTCGCTGCGGCTGTGCTTTCCAGAAAGCGACGTGCGTTTCGTTTCCCATAGCCAACAGGTACCGGACGGTGCGACGCTTGCCGTCTGGGGCATGCGCTCCACGCCCGATGCAAGGCGGCGGGGCCTGCGGCTCTTGCGAGTGGAGGACGGTTTTTTGCGTTCGGTGGGGCTCGGCGCGGACTTGATCCGGCCACTCTCGCTGGTGGTGGATGGCCGGGGGATTTACTTCGATGCCACCCGTCCTTCTGACTTGGAGACGATCCTTTCCGGGACGACCTTCGACACCACTATGCTCAGCCGCGCCGCGGCTCTGCGCGAGCGCATTGTCGCGGCCGGGCTGACTAAATACAATGTCGGCGGCAGCCCTTGGCGGCGGCCGCCAGGGGCGCGCCGGGTTATCCTTGTGCCGGGCCAAGTGGAGAGCGATGCCTCGATTGCCTATGGCGCGCCAGGGATCAAGACCAACCTGGGACTGCTGCAGGCAGCGCGCAAGGCTAACCCGGATGCCTATGTGCTCTATAAGCCGCATCCGGATGTCTTGGCCGACTTGCGTAAGCTTGGCGCAGGCGAGGATGAGGCCGCGCGCTGGTGCGACGAACTGGTGGTCGATGCGCCTATGCATCATCTGCTCGATGTGGTAGACGAAGTGCATGTGCTGACTTCGTTGGCCGGCTTCGAGGCCCTGTTGCGCGGCAAGCAAGTGACCTGCTACGGACAACCGTTTTATGCGGGGTGGGGTTTGACGCACGACATCGTGCCCATTGGCAGGCGCCAGCGGCGCTTGCAACTCGATGAGTTGGTCGCCGGTGCGTTGATCCTCTACCCGCGTTACATGAGTCGCAAGCGCGACGCCTTGATTGCGCCGGAAGAGGCGATCGAAGAACTGATCGAGTGGCGAAACGATCATGGTGGCAAGACGCCTTGGTGGCGTAAGCTGTTTCGCGTTGCCTTAAGGCAGGTAGTGGGGGTGAGGTGAAACGTTCGTTTCTCTTTCTCCAAGGTCCAGCGACCCCGTTCTTTGCCAGTCTGGCGCGCTATTTGGCTCAACAGGGGCACAAGGTTCATCGTATCCACTTCAACGCGGGCGATGTGCTGTATTGGAACAACCTACCCGCCTTGCACTACCGTGGCGATACGCTGGCTATGCGCGACTTTCTCGATGTGATATACCAGCGCCACGGTATTACCGATCAAGTACTGTTCGGTGACCGGCGACCAATTCATCGGCCCGCCATCGATCATGGCGAGGTATGCGGGGTGCGCACGCATGTGTTCGAGGAGGGCTATTTCCGGCCCTGGTGGGTG
>CAZZIP010000034.1:0-4294 GCA_964654415.1 uncultured Methylococcales bacterium
GTCAATTCCTCCAGCAACTGCGCTCGGTTTTTGGAAGCCAGGTTGCTTACGTCAGACGGACCGGTAGCGGCAGAAAGATTGTACAGGGCATAGGCCAATACCTTATCCTGCGGCACACCGAGGCCGTTGGCATACATCAACCCAAGGTTATGTTGCGCCCCGGCATCCCCCTGTTCGGCGGCCTTGCGGAACCACCTGACCGCCTCCTTGAAATCCTGCGGCACACCGAGGCCCTTGGCATACATCAGCCCGAGGTTGAATTGCGCATTAGCATTCCCCTGCTCGGCCAAAGGCCGCCAGTGTTTCAGGGCCGTGGCGTAATCGCCTCGGATATACGCAGCAAGCCCTTGTTGGAAGGCGTCCTTGGCCGCATCGCTTACGGCTTGGACCGAGACGGCCACCAGGAACACCAGAAAAAACGCCTTCAGGATGGACTTCATAACCTCCCCCAACGTCGTAAGGTCCACTACACCCCTTCTCCTTCCAACGCCCCCCTCCCGCCGGGAAAATAGCGGTAAAGCGTGGAAGGGGCCACCTTCAGCCGGTGGGCGATCTCCTTGACGGACAAGCCCGGGTCCGAAAGCAGCGTCCGCGCTACCTTGAGGTCCTTTTCCGACAGCCCCCGGGGCCTGCCGCCCAACCGTCCCCGAGCCCTAGCCGCCTGAAGCCCGGCCAGGGTGCGCTCGCGAATCAGATTGCGCTCGAACTCGGCCAGCGCCGCAAAGACGTGGAAGATCAGCCGGCCGCCGGCGCTGGTGGTGTCGATCTCCTCGGTCAGCGACTTAAAGCCCACCTCGAGCCGCTCGAGCTGCTCGATGGTCTCGATGAGCTGCTTCATCGAGCGGGCCAGGCGGTCGAGCTTCCACACCACCAGCGTATCGCCACGGCGAAGGTAATCCAAAGCCGCCTTCAGCTCGGGCCTGTCCCTCTGGGCGCCGGAGGCGGTTTCGGTGAAAATCCTCCCGCATCCGGCTGCCTTCAGCGCATCGATCTGTAGGCTCAGGTCCTGGTCCCGGGTGGAAACGCGCGCGTATCCGACGAGCATCTTTTCCTAATTTCTCAAAACTCATCGGTAGGGTAACGTTTTCGGAACGAGGTTTCAAGAGAGAGTTTTCGGTCAGATGGGGGGATGGAAAATCCGTGTCGGCTTTTCCTGGGGGGGGTGTTTCCCAAAAACACCCGTTTTTGAGAGGGTCCATTTATCCGCACGCGCAGATTAGAAAAGGATTAGAAAAGGATTAGGGAAAAATCGCCATTCGCGTAAGTTTTTGAATTACAAGAGAAAAAATGCGTTTTTCCTTGTGCCTGCATCGGTGCTATGCCCCTATTGCATCGGTGCTATGCCCCTATTGCATGTGTGCTATCCCGTGCCTGCATCGGCGCTACTCCCCTACTTCTTCTTGTTCTTGTTGCTCTTCTTTCGGATCAGATGCCGCGCTTGTGACGGGGAAGGGTTCAAAACAGTCAAATCACTAGTTGACTTTTTTTGCGCGATTATGTAAATTTTGAGCATGTTGCGCCAGATGGTCAGTATTCACGAAGCCGCAAAGTTCCTGGGTGTTTCACCTCAGACGCTGCGACGCTGGGAACGCGAAGGGCGGTTTTTGCCCGATGAGCGCACCATCGGTGGCCGCAGACGATACAACCTTGCGCGGCTGCGTCCTGAACAATTCCATCTGCCTGAATCTGATCGCCGCACCATCGCTTACGCCCGCGTCTCAAGCCACGACCAGAAGGACGACCTGGAGCGGCAAAAGCAGGTGCTTGAACTGTACTGCGCCCGCCAAGGGTGGACGTTTGATGTCATTGCCGATCTTGGTTCTGGTATGAACTACCAGAAGAAAGGATTGAAGCGCCTGCTCAACGACATTCTTGCTGGGAAGGTCGGGCATCTCGTTATTCCCCACAAGGATCGGTTGCTGCGCTTCGGCGCGGAACTGGTATTTGCCATCTGCGAGGCGAAAAATGTGGAAGTGGTGATTCTTAACCAAGGCGAAGACACGACGTTTGAGGATGATCTGGCGAAGGATGTGCTGGAGATTATTACTGTGTTCAGCGCCAGGCTCTACGGCAGTCGCTCGCGCAAGAACCAGAAGCTGTTGGACGGCGTGAAGAAGGCCGTGGAGGAGGCGCAGGCATGATCGTTGCCCACAAGATCGCGCTCGACCCAAATAACGTGCAGGCGACGTACTTCACCCGTGCGGCGGGTACGGCGCGGTTTGCCTACAACTGGGCACTGGCCGAATGGCAACGCCAATACGAAGCATGGAGAGCCGACAACAGCCTGCCCAAGCCGTCTGAAGCCGCTTTGCGTCGGAAATTGAACGCCATCAAACGTGAGCGATTCCCATGGATGCTCGAAGTCACAAAGACTGCGCCGCAGATAGCGATCATCCAGCTAGGCGAGGCTTTCAGGAACTTCTTTGCTGGACGGGCAAAGTATCCTAAGTTCCGCAAGAAAGGTGTGCACGACCGCTTTACGCTCACCAATGACAAATTCCGCATCGACGGCTCACGCATCCGTATCCCAAAACTCGGTTGGGTGCGGATGCGCGAGTCGTTGCGCTTTACTGGCAAGATCATGTCGGCCACGGTCTCCCGTGTGGCCGACCGTTGGTTTGTCAGCATCACCGTAGATACCGAAGACCCGCCGAGACGCCAAGCCGAAAACCAAGGTGCGGTGGGCGTGGATTTAGGTGTCGCGGCATTAGCGACGCTCTCGACGGGAGAAATCATCCAAGGCCCCAGGCCGCATAAGGCTTTGCTTGAACGTCTGCGGAGGTTCTCGCGCAGCCTGTCGCGCAAGCAAAAAGGATCAGCCAATCGCGCCAAGGCCAAGGTAAGACTTGCGCGGCTTCATGCCCGCATCGCCAACATCCGGCAGGACGCCTTGCACAAGCTCACGTCCAATCTAACGCGCCGGTTCGACGTCATCTGCATTGAGGATTTGAACGTGCGCGGCATGATGGCTAACAAAAAGCTAGCACGGCACATTGCCGACATTGGCATGTATGAGGTTAAGCGACAGTTGCAGTACAAGGCCGCACTCTATGGTGCCAAAATCATCGTGGCGGATCGTTGGTTTCCATCATCGAAAATTTGCTCCGAATGTGGAGCGATTGCCGAAAAGATGCCGCTCGCCGTCAGGGAATGGACGTGCGACTGCGGCGCGCATCACGCCCGCGACATTAATGCGGCAAAAAATCTGTTGAAATATGGTCTGGCCACCCTAAGTGGTCCTACGGCGAGTTCCGCCGGATGTCAAGCCTGTGGAGAGGAGGGCTCTGGTTCTGGTCGCAAGACCAGAACGAAACCAGCCTCTGTGAAGCAGGAAGTTAGCTTCGTTCCTGTTTGAACAGGAATGAGTAAGTCTAACGGAACGGCTAAATAATGCTTCAGGATCCTTCCCTCGACCGGATGCTGCTCGACCTGATCCGGGACGGGGCACGAACCACGACGCTCGAGTACCTGACCGGGATTTCCGGGTACAAAATCCGGTGTCTTTGGGAAAGGCTCATGTCTACCTCCCCGCCCAACGGGCGCCTGGTGCGGCCTGGATTCTTCCAGCAGACGAAAAAGCGCCAGCGGCAGGCTTCGATCCTCGCCCAAATCTTTCTCGGGCTTGCGGGAGAAAAGGACCTCCTGACGCGGTTCTACGTCGGGTATCGGATGTATCTGCACCTTGTGCGTTCGCTCGAGGATCGGCCCCTGCGGGTCGACCACGCCGCCACCCTCTTTAGATTGCTCGAAGAAGGCAAAGCCACCTTGATCCGGTGCCATGGGTGTCGTGCCAAAGTTTTGATACTTTCTCAAAGCGGAGCGAGGGGCCATGTTGAAAGATGTTGTTTCTGCCACACCGAAGTTTCGGCCAGCGGCCGGCTCGTTCCTTTCCCTGATCGGGCGGTGGATCCACGGCCAACCGGTCATCTTCCCCTGGATAAAATCCAGTATAGCTATTCTTGCGGCGCCTGAAGCCATCCTCCAGGCCGCACGGCTGGAAAATCAGGGCGGTCTTTCCCGGCAGGACTTCACGCACGATCTGGTCTTCCCCATTCTGGGAGAGGGCGTATTTTCCTCGAGCGAGGCGGAATGGCGCCGCCATAAGCTGGCTATCATGCGGCACTTAAAGCCCACCCGGGTCAACCTCGAGGTCTGGAAAAGCGCGGCCAGGCAGGCGGCCCTTAAGGCCCTGGACGAGCTCGAAACCACTCAGGTAGACGGCATCCGGTTTTGTCGCGGGATCGTCCAGGAAGTGCTGCTTGAAGTCTTTCTCGGGACGGCCGAGCAAATAGAC